>CAWDNY010000016.1:0-32337 GCA_963803695.1 uncultured Actinomycetota bacterium | reverse complement strand
CCTGAACGTCGCTGGTCAACTGACCATTGACTAGACAGAAGACACGTAACGTTCCGCTCGACATGATCCGCCGCTCCCCGACCCTGCGTCGAATCCTGCCGTCCTTGCACACGACGATCCACTCCCTCGCTTCCGCAAACGCCATCCACTCCACGTCGGCCACGGGGCCGGTTCCATAAATCTCGTTCAGGGTATGGACGCGACTGGGCCAGATTTTCGTGAGAAAAGCTGGGACACTCTTGAGACCCAGACTTCGGTCTACCAGCAGGTCAGGCGGCTCGTTGACCATAGGCACGAACGATGGCTTCTACAGTCGCATGCGGAACGCCGAACTCGTCACAGACGAAGCCGATCGACTCTCCGGCGAAAAAAAGGTCTGCAACGTCTTCCACCCTGACGCCTTGCGCTTCAATGATTGGCTGCCCGAAAGCTAGCCGCGGATCCACAATGACGTCCGCACCACCGAAGGTCTCGAGGGTGACTCGGCCGGGGCGACCGTCTGAGTCAAACTGGACATGGTTCAGCCCGGTTTCGATCACTCCGCCAATGCCTGGTTGACTATCTCTGGCTCGAATCCACGCTGAGTCACCCTGTTGGGCGAGGTTAACCAAGATGTCCATCCCGTCGTGCGCCAACTCGGCGCTGAGCCAATCTCTCCCGAGTTCCTTGCGTAGAGCGGAGACTCCGTCCACCACGTTCCGAAGCGACAATCCTGCTGCTCGCATTTGGTTTGTGACTTGAGCTTCGGCTAGGGCCACGAATGGCAGGTACGCATCGCCGCGACCAGTTGACGCAAGCCTTCGAACGATGCCCTTCTGATCCACCCAGTACCGAAGAGTTGACGGAGGGATGCCTACAAGGCGCGCCATTTCCGCGAGGGTGTAGAAGGGCACGTCGTGTCGCACGTCCACGTTCGTACACCTTCTTCCGCCTCGAAGTCGCCCTGAATACGGTTTATCCCAACACGTGACTGTAGCGCTGGCCACCGACAGGACAACACGACACGCTCGGTTTATGGGCGCCTCGGTGACACCGCGCAGCCATAAGTTAGTGCTTCGCTCGGCTCGGCTGCACACGTCGCGGCTCACCGGGCATCTTCGGGTAGTCCGGCGGAAACGGCATCTCCCCCAGTCCGCGCTCGACATCTGCCTCCCACAGCGCCAGGGCAGGGCTGAGGTCAGCCGGTTCGGCGTGGAGATCTGCCCACGGGTCACCGCCGTCGGCCAGGCGGTCCGGCACCGTGTGCACCGTGAATCCGGTGGGGTCTAGCCCCGGCATCTCCCCCCACGTCACCGGGGTGGAGACCGGAGCCCCCGGTAGTGGTCGAGGACTGTATGCCGCAGCGAGGGTCCGATCACGGCAGGCCTGATTGAAGTCGACGAAGATCTTATCTCCGCGCTCCTCCTTCCACCAGGCGGTGGTGACCAGGTCCGGCATACCCCGCTCCAACTCACGCGCGATCCCAATCACGGAATGCCGCACCGTGAGGAACTCCCACTGCGGCCGGATCGCGGCGTGCACGTGGACCCCGCGGTTGCCGGTGGCCTTGACGAAGGGCGTCAGCCCGGCAGCCTGCATGACCTCATGCAGCGCCAGCGCCACCTCAACGATGTCGCCGAAGGTGCGACCAGGCTGTGGATCGAGGTCGATGCGGACCTCGTCAGGATTGTCGTTGTCGGCGGTCCGCACGGGCCAGGGGTGGAAGGTGATCGTGTTCATCTGGACCGCCCACAGCGCAGTCGCGACCTCGTCGATGACCAGTTGCTCGTGCTGGCGGCCCGAGGGATAAGTGCAGGTCGTCGTGCGTACCCAGGCCGGCACCCCCTTCGGGGGGTTCTTGGAGTAGAACTCCTCACCCGTGATGCCCGTCGGGAAGCGCTGCAAGGTGACCGGCCTATCCTGCACCGATCGCAGGAACGCCGGACCGACTGCCTGGATGTATGCCGCGAGGTCGGCCTTGGTCACCGGCTCGCCGTCCTCGGTGGCAGGCCAGATCACGCGGTCTGGGCTGCTGAGCCGCACGGTGCGCTCGACATCGCCAGGCCCGGGGACGGTCAGCATGATCGGCTTAGCCATACATCGCACGCTACCGGGAAGATGTGCCCACAGGTGGGTGTTAGCAGGCGTATGAGGGATAAGAATCGCGATGACTATGCCGTCACCAAGTCCGACCAGGAATGGCGTGAACAACTGAGCGCTTCGGAGTACGACGTGCTTCGCAAGGCCGGCACCGAACGTCCGTTTGTCGGCGAATACACCGACACCAAGACCAACGGGGTCTACAACTGCCGGGCTTGCGGCTACGAACTGTTCCGCAGCGAGACGAAGTTCGAGAGCCACTGCGGGTGGCCGTCTTTCTACGGCCCGCTAGCCGAGGACCGCGTCGAATACGTCAAGGACCGCTCATTTGGGCGCACCCGCACCGAGGTGCGCTGCGCCAACTGTGGCTCGCATCTGGGGCACGTCTTCGAGGGCGAGGGCTACGACACCCCGACCGACCAGCGGTATTGCATCAACTCGATCAGCATGACCCTCACTCCTGTTGAGTAGGAATGAGCGTTAAGGCGCGTTCAGGATGAAGTAGTCCGCGCTGACCTTGGGCCCGGTGTAGAACGGCACCTCTTCGCGGACGTGCAGCCGGGCCCGAGTGTTGCGCAGGTCGCGCATGAGGTCGACGATGCGGTGCAATTCGTCGGCCTCGAACGCGAGGATCCACTCGTAGTCCCCCAGGGCAAATGACGAGAGCGTGTTGGCCCGGACATCGCCATAGTCCCGAGCGGCCAGGCCGTGCTCGCGCAGCATGTCGCGTCGTTCGCCCTCCTCCATGAGATACCACTCGTACGAGCGGACGAACGGATAGACGCAGAGGTAGCCCCGGGCCTCCTCGCCGGCCAGGAACGCTGGCACGTGGCCTTTGTTGAACTCTGCTGGCCGGTGCATCGCAACCTGTGACCACACCGGGTCCAGATGCTCGCCGAGCGACGTGCGGCGGAGCAATTGATAGGCCCTCTGCAGGCCCTCAACCGTCTCGGCGTGCCACCAGACCATCAGGTCGGCGTCCGCGCGGAATCCAGACACGTCATAAAAGCCGCGAGTCTGGACGTTCATCCGCGCCAAAGAACCCACCACGTGGGAGACCTCACGCGCCATGGACTCGCGGGACGAGCCGTCTGACTTCGAGTGTCCCAGCGGCCGCGCAACCCGAAACACCGAGTACATCGCGTACTGAATGCCGCTGTTGATCGCCTCGACCTGCTCACCTGTCGGCTTGGCGTGGGCGTCGATCTCAGCTGGGGTGTCAGGGGAAGCCATGGCCCTATTGTGCGGGACCGACCTGGGCCGCCGCTGCCCGGCCCGAGGCGATGCACGCGGGGATGCCGACACCGTCGTACGTGGCCCCACAGACCGCCAAGCCGGGGACTGCCGACACCGACGCCGTGATGGTGGCGACCCGGTCACGGTGGCCCACGGCATACTGCGGCAGGGCTCCACCCCACCGCTGCACATGTGCGTCGATCGGCTGAGGCACGCTCTGTCCCAGCATCGTGGCGAGGTCGTCGCGGACACTCTGGATCAGCTCGTGGTCGGGACACTGGAGGTCGGACTCTTCGCGATGACGGCCCATCGATGCGCGCACGAAGACCGTGCCTCTCGCGGTGTCGTCGCCGCTGGTGCGCACCCAGTCCCACTTATTTCCGCTGAACGTCGATGCCTTCACGCGCAGGCCCTCGACCGGAGGCACCAGGAGCCCGGAGCCAGTCAGCCTCGGGGCCGTTGTGGCCGGCAGTGCGAGAGTCACGATCGCCATCGAGGCGGTCTCGATGCGGCCAAGGACGTCGGCCGCGATGGGGGCAAGGCCGCGCAGTAGTCGTGCGGTGGGGGCAGGCGGGGTGGCCAGGATGAGCCGATCGGCGTGCCAGACCGTCGGCTCTGGTCGAGGACCAGTCACAACGTCGAATCCGTCCCCAGATCCTGCAGGATGCCGGGTCACCTCTCGGGCCGCCACACCCGTGTGGATGACGACACCGCTGTCGACGAGCGCCTCTGCCAAGGCCCCGATGAGTCGATGGACCCCGCCCCGCAGACCCGCGAAAACAGGCGATTTGACTGCACCGCCGGCCAGTGGTGCTGGCAGTGCGGCACGCGCGGCCTCGAGCAGTGACGTGCCTTCTCGGTATGCCGACAGCATCGTCGGGAGGGCCGCCGCCAGGGAGATCTCGCGGGCGTGCCCGGCATACACACCACCGAGCAACGGCTCGATGAGCCGGTCAACGACCGCATCACCCAGTCGAGCACTGACGAAGTCGCCGACCGAGATGTCCTGACCTCGACCTGGCTGCCCCACGGTCTCGTGACCGACCCGGGCGATCTCGGCAGTCGTCAAGAGCGGACTCAGGGTTGCGAGGTCACCCGGGATGCCCATCACGGTGCCCACGGGCATGGGGTGCAGCGCGCCGCGACTCCAGATGGAGGCCTGCGCAGTCGCCGGGTGGACGACATCGCGGCGTAAGCCCATCTCCTCGATCAACTGCAGCGCCTCGGGGCGACGCGCGAGCAACGACTCGGCACCGGTGTCGAGAATGACCCCCGCGATCTGTGCCGAGGCGATCTTGCCACCCAGCACCGGGCTGCCTTCCAGAAGAGTGATGGTGGCGTCGGGATCAGCCTGACGCAGAGCCCACGCCGCACTCAGCCCGCTGATCCCTCCGCCGATCACCAGATAGGCGTGGCCCAACTACTGGATCCTCTTGATGGGTTCGTGTTCGGACTCACTCTCGGCGTCGACCATGGTCCGCACACTCTCATCGTCGTGCACGGCTTCGGAGGCTGGGGTGGAGAAGGCCCCCTTCTTGTAGTCGTAGTCGATCGGGTTGCCGTCTTCGTCGTGTCGCTGATACCACGAGGTGTATTCCTCCGAACCGGAGTCGAAGTCGTATCCGGCACCGCGACCCTCCTCTGCCTTGCCGACAGAGATCCCGAAGTCGTCGCCGTGCTCGCGAACCCCGCTCTGCACAGCTTCGTCCAAAGCGTGCTCGCTATAGCGATGTCGGATCATCATCGGATCCGTTCTCAGGTCCTTCGCGAACGCAAAGAGCATCATGAACAGCACGATCGAGAAGGGCAGAGCCGAGACGATCACGAGGTTCTGCAATCCGTCGAGGGCTTGGTCCCCGCCGATCAGCAACATCACGATGGCGATACCGGCCAGGCACACACCCCAGAAGATGATCACCGGGGTGTCGGGCACGGCCTTGCCGCGTTGGGAGAGCATGCCCATCACCAGAGAGCCGGAGTCTGCGCTGGTGATGAAGAAGACAGCCAACATGACCATCACCACTATGGAGGTGATTCCACTAGCCGGCAGAGAGTCCAACATCAGGAAGAGCATGTCCTGCGGAGAGTCCGCGCCACCGATATCGGCGGTCCCATCGAACTGCAACTTCATGGCCGTGCCACCGGAGATCGCGAAGGCCAGGAAGCAGACCAACGTGGGAGCCAACAACACCACGGTCACGAACTCTCGCAATGTGCGACCACGGCTGATCCGGGCGATGAAGATGCCGACGAACGGCGTCCAGGAAATCCACCACGCCCAGTAGAAGACGGTCCAGGCGTTGACGAAGTCAGCGGCCTCGTCGCCGCGAGAGGCCGAGCGGCCGAGCATCTGCGGCAGATCCTTGAAGTACTCGATCATGGCCGAGGGTATGAAGTTCAGCAGGAACAGGGTCGGCCCGCCGATGAAAATGAACAATCCGAGAAGCGCCGCAAGAATCATGTTGGTGTTCGACAGCCACTGGATGCCCTTGCCGATGCCACTGACCGCGGAGGCGATGAACGCGACGGTGAGGACGGCGATGATCGCGATGATCGCCAACTTGGGCAATTCGCCGGTGCCGCCGACGATCTCGATGCCGCGACCGATCTGCAGCGATCCGATTCCCAGACTCACCGCGGTGCCGAAGAGCGTGGCGATGATGGCGAAGATGTCGATGATCTTGCCGGGGGTGCCACGGGCAGCCTTGGCCCCGAATAGCGGCTCCAGGATGCTGGACATCAACGGGACCCGTCCGCGCCGATACGCACCGTAGGCCACGGCGCCACCGACCAGTGCATACATCGCCCACGCGTTCAAACCCCAATGGAAGATGGTTTGAGCGAGCGCGGTGTGCATCGCTTCGATGGTCTCGGGCTCCACCGTGCCCGGAGGGGGGGTGAGGTAGTACGTCATCGGCTCGTACGAGCCGAAGAACAGCAGCCCGATGCCCATCCCGGCGCTGAACAACATGGCCAGCCATGACGCCCGGGTGTATTCGGGCTTCTCGTCGTCCAGGCCCAACTTGATCTTGCCGAATCTCGAGAACCCGACGATCAGCATGAAGATGACAGCGACGATCGCGAAGATGTTGAACAGCCAGCCGACGTTACTGACGACCCAGGTCAATGCCGTGTCGGACGCCGACTGCAGACCCTCGGTGTTTGTCGTGCCCCAGAGGATGAACGCAACGATAACGCCAGCGGTAACGCCGAAGACCACCTTGTCGGTGCTGTAGCGGACCCGTTGGTCTTCAATGGAGACACCGGGCACCAACGCAGGGTGGATGCCGTGCGGATAGTTGGTTTCACGGACCAGCTCTTTGGTCTTGCGACCGGCTGCCGCGACCTTGTCACGTTTGGATCTGGCAGTGTCCTCGCCCGCCAAGCCATCGTCGGTTGGTTGCTCATCGGGCATGGTTGACCTCACCTACGTTGATGTCGGACCACTACCGGCCGGGTGCCGTCAGTTCATCACCATAGCGAATACGGCGTAAATGTGCTCTACCTCACATCAGGAAGCCGCGTGCACCAGGTCAACGACGCGCGTTAGGACGTCGGGGTCAGTCTCCGGAAGCACGCCGTGTCCAAGGTTGAAGATGTGCCCGGGCGCTGGCGCACCTTCGGCCACGATGCGGCGCACCTCGCGCTCGAGCGCGTCCCAGGGCGCGAAGAGCAGCGCGGGGTCAAGGTTGCCCTGCACGGCATACCGACCACCGGTCGCCTCGATTGCGCCAGGCAGGTCCATCCGGTAGTCCACCCCGATGACGTCGGCACCGGCTGCGGCCATGTCGACCAGCAACTCCGAGGTTCCGACGCCGAAGTGAATGCGCGGAACCCCTGCGTCGGCAAGCGCACTCAGAACAGCGCGGCTGTGCGGCTCCACGAACTCCATGTAGTCGCGCCGGGACAAGAAGCCCGCCCACGAGTCGAAGAGTTGCACCGCACTGGCTCCCGCCGCGACTTGGACCGACAAGAACTGCGCCGAGATCTGGGCCAATCGCCGGCACAGCGCGTGCCACAACTCGGGGTCACCGTGCATCAGCGCCTTGGTGCGCTCGTGATTCTTCGACGGTCCTCCCTCGATGAGATACGACGCCAACGTGAAGGGTGCCCCCGCGAACCCGATCAAAGGGGTGTCACCCAAAGCCGCCACCAACTGCCGCACCGAGGTGTCGATGTCTTCGATCATGCCCGGATCCAGCTCGGGCAGGCGCTCCAGGTCGCGGGACGTGGCGATCGGCTGAGCAATCACCGGGCCCACTCCGGGCACGATGTCGACGTCCACCCCGACGGCCTGGATCGGCACCACGATGTCGCTGAACAGGATGGCCGCGTCCACGCCGTGCCGACGCACCGGCTGCAAGGTGATCTCGGTGACCAGGTCCGGCGTCCGACAGGCCTCCAGCATCGCCACGCCCTGACGCAGCGCGCGATACTCCGGCAGCGAGCGGCCGGCTTGGCGCATGAACCACACGGGGGTATGCGACGTCGGCAGCCCGCGAGCGGCGCGGACCAGCGCGCTGGTCGGTTCGGAAGAAGGGGAGGGCGCAGTGGTAGGGAGCGTCACGGAAGGATGGTCCCACGCGAGGCTGGGACGTTCCGGCGTTTCGATCCGCCGACTCGCGCGCCGGTGCGCCTAGTCTGACCAGGTGGTCAGCCGCATACCAGTCGGGCGTCCCTCAACCCCCGACGTCGACGCCTCACGAGACGCCGCTGCGTTCGCGGTGGCTCTGGACGCCTTGCGGAACGCGGTGATGCGCCCTGAGTTGTTGATCGATGAGGTGCCTGCTCCGACGAGATTGGCCCCGCACGCAGTGGCATTGGCCGGCGAAGTCGTGCCCAGCCACGACCCGGACGACGAGCCCATCGGGTTGGGGCGATTCGTGTTGCTCTTCGACCCCTCGGGCCCTGAGCCCTGGGAAGGCACCTGGCGCGCGGTGACCTACGCCAAGACCGCCATGGAGCCTGAGGTCGGCGGGGATCCGATGGCCGGGGAGGTCGGCTGGTCCTGGCTCACCGAAGCCCTGCAGTCCCGCAATCTGGCCTGGGGGGCGGAGGCGGGCACGGTCACCAGCGTCACGTCGATGAGTTTTGGAGCGCTGGCTGATCGGGACGCCACGGTGGAGTTGGAGATCCGCGCGTCGTGGACCCCGCACGTCGACGACGTCGCTGATCTGCGGGGGCACGTGCAAGCCTGGGGCGACCTGTTGTGCACTATCGCCGGGCTACCGCCGTTGCCCGAGGGCGTCGTCGCGCTGCCCGGAATACGC
Source organism: uncultured Actinomycetota bacterium (assembly GCA_963803695.1). Taxonomy (GTDB): domain Bacteria; phylum Actinomycetota; class Actinomycetes; order Actinomycetales; family Dermatophilaceae; genus Ornithinicoccus. The sequence continues at coordinate 23,752 of CAWDNY010000016.1, read as the reverse complement.
CGTTAGATCGTGACTGACGAGCCGGGCCAGCAGTCACCAGACGGCGAATTGGAGCCCGAGGTCTTCGACGCTCTGGATGCGCCCCGCGACGGCATACCTGACGTGGTCAACGACGCGGCCGGTCTGGCTTCGGTCATCGAGGCGGTCGCAGCCGGCGCAGGACCGGTCGCCATCGATGCCGAGCGCGCCTCTGGGTATCGATACGGCCAGGACGCCTACCTGGTGCAACTGCGCCGCGAGGGCAGCGGGACGCACCTCATCGACCCTGTCGGCTGCCCTGATTTGTCGGAGTTGGGTGACGCGCTGGTCGATGTCGAGTGGGTGCTGCACGCCGCAACCCAGGACATCCCGTGTCTGGCCGACCTCGGGATGCGACCTCGGCTGCTCTTCGACACTGAGCTGGGGGCCAGACTTGCCGGACTCCCCCGGGCCGGCTTGTCCTCGGTCTTGGAGTATTACCTCGGCGTTTCGCTGGCTAAGGAACACTCGGCGGTGGACTGGTCGACGCGGCCATTGCCCACACCCTGGCTGCTGTATGCCGCGCTCGACGTCGAGTTGCTCGTGCCGCTGAGACATCGGATGGCTCGGGACCTGGAAGAGCAGGGCAAAATGGAGTGGGCTCAGCAGGAATTCGCTGCCCTGACTGCCTTCACCGGGCCAAAAGCCAAGATTGACCCCTGGCGACGTGTCAGTGGCTCCAGCAAACTGCGAAATCGGCGCGCTGTCGCCACCCTGGAGGCACTGTGGACCGTCCGGGAAGACATTGCCAAGGCACGGGATGTCTCACCGGGGCGGATCGTGCCGGACTCGACGCTGCTGGACCTGGCTATTCGGGCTCCCCGAGACGCCTCCGGGATGTCGAACCCTCGGCCAGAGAAGAGTCCTTCGCGGCAGCGCCGGGCACAGCAGGGTCTGCGCCGGCACCAAAGCGCGTGGCTGCAAGCCATCTCGGAGGCTTCGCACGCCCCCGAGGAGGAGTTGCCCGCGTTGCGGCTGGCCGCTGAAGGACTGCCGCCACCGCGAGCATGGGCCGACCGAAACCCCGAGGCTGCCGCACGCCTGGGCGCTGCCAAGCCGTTGATGCTGGAGTTGTCCCGGCGCCACGACATACCCGTGGAGAATCTGGTCACTCCGGACGTGCTGCGACACGTGCTGTGGGAGCCCCCGGACCCGCCCGACACCGATGCCGTCAAGGCAGCGCTGGCTCGTCATGGTGCTCGAGCATGGCAGTGCGAACTCGTTGCGCCAGTGGTCCAGGAGGCCGTGACGCAGGCCCTGACGCCAGCCCTAGAACAGTCCGTCGAGGACCCGAGTTCGCCAGCAGCATCCACCGACGCGCCATGACACGCCCGGAATGGTTCATATCTCACATGTGATCTAGGGTTCTCGTCATGACTGAGCCCTACCTCTCCCGTATCGGCACGCTGATCCGCGACGCTCGGCGGCACAAGTCGTTGACGCAATCGGAGTTGGCCGCGCTGCTCGGCACCAGCCAGAGCGCCGTAGCTCGCATTGAGCAGGGCAAGCAGAACCTGTCGCTGGAGATGTTGGCCCGGATCGGGGAGAGTCTGGACTCCGAGATCGTCTCGGTGGGCAGCGCTGTCCCGCAGAACTTGCGGATCGAGGGCGGGGTCAAGCTGTCCGGCACCATCGATGTGCGCACGTCCAAGAACGCCGCGGTCGCGCTGCTGTGCGCATCGCTGCTGAACAAGGGCCGCACCACGCTACGGAATCTGGCTCGGATCGAAGAGGTCAACCGGATCACCGAGGTGCTGACCAGCATCGGCTTCAAGATCCGCTGGCTGCCGGACAGCTCGGACCTGGAGATCGTCCCGCCGCCCAGCATCGACCTGTCAAAAATGGACGAGGCCGCGGCCCGCCGCACCCGGACGATCATCATGTTCCTCGGCCCGCTGATGCACGAGCTGGACCACTTCGAGTTGCCGTATGCCGGGGGTTGCGACCTGGGGACCCGCACCGTGGAGCCGCACTTGATCGCACTGCGCCACTTCGGAATTGACGTCATCGCGACCGAGGGGGCCTACCAGGCCACCATCGATAAGGACCGCTGGCCGCAAAAGGCGATCGTGCTGACCGAGCGCGGCGACACCGTGACCGAAAACGTCCTCCTGGCGGCCTCTCGCTATACGGGCACCACAGTCATCCGCAACGCCTCCTCGAACTACATGGTCCAAGACCTGTGCGTCTTCCTGAAGGCCCTCGGCGTGCAGATCGAGGGATTGGGCACCACGACCCTGACCGTGCGCGGCGTCGAGGAAATCAATCAGGACATCGAATACAACCCCTCCGAAGACCCGATCGAGGCGATGAGCCTGCTCGCCGCCGCCGTCGTCACCGGCAGTGAGATCACGATCAACCGGGTGCCGATCGAGTTTATGGAGATCGAGTTGGCGGTGCTGGACACGATGGGGCTGCACTACGAGCTCAGTGCGGAATACACCTCCGCCAACGGACACACCCGGCTCGTGGACCTCACGACGATCGCCGGCCCGCTGAAGGCCCCGTTGGACAAGATCCACCCGCTGCCGTTCCCAGGTCTGAACATCGACAACCTGCCCTTCTTCGCCATCATCGCGGCCTGCGCTCAAGGCTCCTCGATGATCCACGACTGGGTCTACGAGAACCGGGCGATCTATTTGACGGAGCTCACCACGCTCGGGGCCAAGGTCCACCTGATGGACCCGCACCGGGTGATGATCGAGGGCCCGACCAAGTGGCGAGCCGGAGAGATCATGTGTCCCCCCGCCCTGCGTCCTGGTGTCGTGATCCTGCTGGCGATGCTCGCCGCCCCCGGCACCTCCGTGCTGCGCAACGTCTACGTCATCAACCGCGGCTACGAGGACCTCGCGGCCCGGTTGAACGCTCTGGGTGCCGGCATCCAGACTTTCCGCGACATCTGAGGAATAGCACGTGGCGTTCGCCTTCGAGCGCGACGACAGCGGTGGCGTGACCGTGTTGCTCGACGGCCACCCGCAGTCCTACGTCCATCCCGGCGATCCCGGTTTGCTGGCCTTCGAATACGTCCAACATCTGGCCATCGTGGTCGACGTGCTGCCGGCTGGTGTGGTCGCCGTGACGCACGTCGGAGGTGCCGGGCTCACGCTCCCTCGGTATGTCGAGCACACCCGACCGGGATCCCCGCAGATCGTGTTGGAGCCCGATGTCGCCCTGACCGAAGCCGTCCGCCGTGAGATTCCGCTGCCCCAAGTCGGCATCGGATCCGCGTTCGAGGTGTTGGCGGGGCCGAGGGCATGACGGCCCTGCGCACCGGCAGCGCCGACCTGATCCTCGTCGACGCGTATGCCGACGGGCAGGTCCCTGCCGAGTTGACCGGACTGGGCTGGGTCACCGAGGCCGCTCGAGTGTTGCGGCCAGGCGGCCTGCTGGCGATGAACCTGGCTGACGAACCCGGCTTGCGGCATACCCACCGCGTGGCGGCGACCGTGTCCACGGCGCTGCCCAACGTCGGACTGTTGGCGCTCAACGAGGTCTTCAAGGGCAAGCGCTTCGGCAACGTAGTGCTGCTGGCCAGTGACCGCCCGCTGCCCGAGCAGGAGTTCACCCGACGGGCCGCCTCGGCCCCGTTCCCGACGGCATGGCAATCGGCCACGGTGACCGCGCGCCGCATCGCCGGAGCGCAACCCTTCGGCACCATCGGCGAGCCGAGCCCGGCACCCCCTGATCCAGGAGCCTGGCGGCGTCGCTGACGCTCCGGACTCTGGCCGCTCGCCGGTTCTCACTTAGCCCGGCGCAGTTATGTCGCTATAGCGACACGAACCGCACAGGCTAGTGGCGGCCGCTCTTGACGTTGGGCGCTAAAGCAGGCTCACCCGATGGCCCGGTAGGTTAGGCGGGCCCCCCGCCACTTGGCGTCGGCACCTCGGCGTCAAGGAGTCGCACGTGACCGCAACCGCTCCAGGACATCGGGTTCTGGCCGGCGCTGATAGCGCCTCCTTCGCCTCTCTGCGGCAACGCCCCACCTCGCGCGCCGAGCGCACCGCGATGGGCAAAGCGCTGCGCAAGGACGTGCCGCGCTCCTCGATGGCCTGGTGGGAGGCACCCTCGGATCGCCCCGATCCGATCACGTTGCTGAACGAGTCTCACCGCGGTCGGGTCGATGAGCTGATCCCGGTCCGGGTCGGCCGGATGATCTCCTCGCCCTACGGCTTCCTGCGTGGGACAGCCGTCGTGATGGCTCAAGACGTGGCCGGCATGCCCTCGACCGGCATCCAGCCGGTGATCTGCGGGGATGCCCACCTCGGCAATTTCGGCTTCTACGGCTCCCCTGAGGGCGAACTGGTACTCGACCTCAACGACTTCGACGAGGCCCACCCTGGCGGGTGGGAGTGGGACCTGCGCCGCTTAGTGGCCAGCATCTGGGTGGCCGGCCGGGAGAACGGGCTGAGCGAAGAGGAATGCCGAGCCGCCGTGGAGTCGTGCGGGTCGGCATACCGCGACGAAGTTCGTTTCCTCGCCGAAGAACCGTTACTGATGCGCTCCTACAACCGCCTGGATGTCGGACGGCTGCACGAAACGGCCACCGAGAAGGGCCTGCGCAAAGAGATCAAGCGCTCGGTGAAGCGGGCCAAGAAGCGCACCAGTGACCGCGCGCTGCCGAAGTTCACCCACCAGCAGAGCGGGCAACGGCAGATCGTGGAGGAGCCACCGTTGATCCGGCGGGTGGCAGATCGCAAGGCCGAGTTGATCGGCTCGGGTCTGGACCGCTATCTCGAGACGCTGGCCCCGCACTGGGCTCGCGCGCTGGGCGGGTACACAATCCAGGACATCGCGCACAAAGTTGTCGGGGTTGGCAGTGTCGGGCTGCGCGCCTATGTCGTCCTCCTGGAAGGCTCCTCAGACGACGATGTCGTGTTCCTGCAGATGAAGCAGGCCAGGCGTTCGGTGTTGGCGAAGTTCGTCCACGGCACCTCGGCCTGGCACAACCACCAGGGCCAGCGCGTCGTGGAATACCAGCAAGCATTGCAGACCGTGAGCGATCCACTGCTGGGGTGGACGACGGTCGACAACCGGCAGTACTACGTGCGCCAGTTCCGCAACATGAAGGGCACAGTGCCGTTGGATTCGATGGATTCCCGCGCGCTGGCCGACTACGCCGGCATCGTCGGACACCTGTTGGCCAAGGGGCACGCCCGGACCAGTGGTGCCTCGATGATCGCTGGGTATGTCGGCAAGAACACGAACCTCGATCGCGCGATGGGCGACTTCGCGAGGGCCTATGCCGACCAGACCGAGCGCGATCACGCTCGGTTGGTCAAGGCCGCTCGGGACGGTCGCATCCCGGTGGCCGAGGGTGCGTTGGATTCCATGGGGTCGGCGTTTCGGCCAGGTGGCTAGTGTGCAACGGAGTTCGATTCCATATCTGGACCACCAGGGCACCATCGCGATGGCCCACCGAGGCTTCTCCCTCGAGGGGCTTGAAAACTCGATGGCGGCCTTCGAGGCAGCCGTCAATCTGGGATATCGCTACGTGGAAACCGACACCCATGCGACCAGCGATGGAGTGGCTGTCGCCCTGCACGACCCCACGTTGGAGCGCGTCACCGACTCGAGCGGACGAATCGCAGAGTTGCCGTGGCGGACGGTGACGCAAGCACGGATCGGCGGCCGTGAGCCCATCCCCCGACTCGATGAGTTGTTGCATGCGTGGCCCAGTTTGCGGCTCAATATCGACATCAAGAGCGTCGGCGCGATCGAGCCCACCGTGGCCGCGATCGAACGGGCCGCAGCCCACGATCGGGTCTGCATCGGGTCGTTCTCTGACCACCGCCGCCGCGAAGTGTTGCGACGCCTCAGCAAACCCGTGGCGCGCTCGGCCAGCCAACTCGCGGGAGTGGGATTCCGCATCGGTAGCGCCGTCCCAGCAGGCTTGGGTCAACGCCTGGTGGAGCGGTCGCTTCGCAGCATCGATGCGCTGCAGGTGCCAGCCCAACGCTACGGCCTGCCTGTCGTGACTCCCTCGAGTGTGGCTGCTGCCCACCGAGCCGGAATGGTTGTCCACGTCTGGACAGTCAACGACATTGCTGAGATGAACGCACTGCTCGACATGGGGGTCGACGGGCTGATCACCGACCGCGCCGACCTCCTCAAAGACGTCCTCATCGAACGAGGCGGGTGGGCCGTCTAACTGGGTGTTGCACCGATCTATGCGGTGATACACTTACAGAATGCCCACCACCCGCCCGCGTCACTTCGTCACTGAGACGGATGATCTTTCTCGGGCCCTCGACGATGCCGCACGCCGCTGGCCAAAACTCAGTAGATCTCAACTCATCGTGCGTCTGGCGCTCAAAGGACACGACGCCACGGGGATAGCGGAGGAAGAACAGCGTCGAGAACGACTTCAAGCGGTGCTAAAACACAGTGGCGCGCTCACAGGTACTTACGGGCCGACATACCTGAGCGACCTCCGTAACGAATGGCCAGAATGATCGTTCTTGACGCTAGCGTGCTCATCGGATTCTTGGACACCACTGATGCCCACCACGACACCGCTCAGAGCATCTTCGTCGACCACCTCGACGACACGTTCGCGATCGATTCGCTCACCCTGGCTGAGGTTCTCGTCGGCCCGAGGCATACCGGCAATCTGGATCGCGCACTGGGCATCTTTGAGGCACTCGCCATTGAAGAGTTGACCTTCCCCGAACAAAAGGCCCTCAGGCTCTCTGAGTTGCGCGCATCGACGGGGCTGCGCATGCCCGATTGCTGCGTGCTCCTCTCCGCTGAGGCCACCGGAGCGACCATCGCCACGTTTGACGTGCGACTCGCACGCGCCGCTAAGGCACGCTCACTCCCCCTTCTGCCGAGCTACGAGCCGGTTGGTGTTGGCTAGACCTGGTCGCGCCCCTACAGCTGGTCGCAGCCGGTGAAGCGCCACAGCGAGGCCTGACCGCCGGAGTCAACGAACTCGAAGCCAGGCCGATTGGTGGTGATATGCCGCAGCCCTGGGGTCTCCTCCTGCCATTTGCCGCCCTCGGCGAAGGTGAGATCGTCGGCATACACGTGGGTCACGCCCAAGGCCCGGACCGCCTCGCAGACCTGCGGATCGATCTGCCAACTGTCGAACTTCTCCGCCAGCAGCAGGCGCTCTGGGGAGTCGGCGATGGGGGTCAGTTGCGGATAGATGACCTCGACGTCGCTGCGCATCAACAGGTAAGGCGACCCCGCGCTCGCCTCCCCCAGTACGACCGCGTCGTCGGGCAGGGTGGTCCGAGCACGATCCACGAAGGCGATCTCGTCCTCGGTGAGCTGAGTGCCCCACGCGATCGGCCAGGTCGAATACGTCGAGGCCATGACCTGGGTCTGCGTTGACCAGCGGAAGCCGGAGCTCAACGCCCCGAGCGCGACGACGAGGGCAATCGCAGTCGCCGTCAATGGCACTGCACGCTTCGCCGAGACCCAGCGCACGAGCCACGCACCTCCCCCGGCTGCGAGCATGATGGCTGGGATCAACACGATCTGGTTGATCCGGGAGGCCTGGGTGTACCAGAAGCCAGCCAGGATCCTCAGCGGATTCTCCGGGGGCCCGGCGGCCAGCAGCGTCAAGGCAGCCGCGGCCACGAGCGCGACGATCAGCCATCGGGCGTGCTTGCTCCGCAAGCTCAGCACGATCCCGGCCATTACGAGCAGCGTGGTTGCGACGTTGACCGAGGTGATGTCGTAGACGTAGATCAGCGGATGATCAATCAGCAGCGACCCGAGCCCGGGCAGATAGCTGCTCTGACCGCCACGTTCGTAACCCACGATTGAGGCCACCGGCGCAGATGTCAGGATCAGCCAACTCAGCGCCGCGCTGACCACTATCACGGCGCTCACCGTGGTCGTGACGGCCAGCCGATGGCGGCGCCGCCAATACCGCGCCGCTTGCCGAGCGACCAGGACGGTGACCAGCGGGATCGCCAACAGAGCCAGCGAGAACAGGCCGGACCCGTGCGAGAGCACGACACCACTGCTCGCGCCGAGCACACCGATGCCGTATGCCGTGTGCAACCGGGGCCCCAGTTCGTGGCGCAGCGCGGAGATCAGCAGGGCCAAGGTTCCAGGAATGCAGGCCACGCTCAACGCGAACGGCCACACCCCGAGCATCGAGACCGCGATGGCAGGGAAGGTGACGTAGGTGGCGGCCAGCACGGGCGTCAACACCATCGGCAGGGCTTCCTTGGGCCACACCACCCGAGCCAACGCCACCAGGCCGCCAATCCAGATGACCGAGCCAATCACGATCGAGGATGAGTTGCCGGCCTCGGTGACCCGCTCGAATCCGGGGCTGATCGCGACGATTGAATGCCACACGGTGGGGTAATAGGGAGCGATTGTGTCCCCGTACATGGAAGCCACCCCGCCGAGGCTGGAGGCGTTGCCGGTGTCGCGAATGAACCACATGGCGTTCAGGTGATAGACGGCGTCCCAGGCTTGCGGAGGCTGATCAGCCGCTCGCATCCCGACCATCATGGCCGCCGCGAGCACTCCACCGCCGAGTGCCCAGGTTGCGGCCAACCAGCCGACTTCGCGGCGGCGCAGGACGCGCTCGCCGGCGACCCGCACCGGCGGTCTTCTCAGCGTTCCTAGCGCCAGGCCGACGCCGGCCGCGATAGCCCAGCCAGTGGCCGCGCCGATCACATAGGTCGTCAGCGACCACGACACGCCTAGTCGGTCGGCGACCACCGCACCGATGCCTGCCATTCCGGAGGTCATCGCCGGTCCCGCTCCCCAGGCGACTAAGCCGCGGACGCCTAACAGACGCAGGACACCGTACCCAGGGATGGTGAACATCGCCGCCATCGCCACGATGCCGGGGATAGCGTCGCCCCAACTCACGAGGTGTGCCTGCTCATGTCAGGCCCCAACGGGTGCTTGCGGCCCGGTCATAGGATGGACGTTCCGCCGCCGATCGTGATCCGGGGCACGCCGGCAAAGGCACTCGGGTCGGTGATCCGGCGGCCGTCGAGTAGCAACCGCAGACCAGGCAGGGCGGCCGGCGTGAGGTCCGCGTACTCCCGGTGATCGGCCTGGACGATGACCACGTCGACCTCGCCGCCGAGGTGGTAGGGCTCCCACCCGAAGTCGCTGAGCTCGGCGTCGGTATACATCGGGTCGTGCACCATCACCTGCGCGTCCCGTGCGGCCAGCGCCTGCACCGTGCCGAAGATGCCCGAGAAGGCTGTCTCCTTGACGCCGCCGCGATAGGAGGCACCGAGCACCGCGATGCGCAATCCGGCCAGGGGGCCGAGCAGATGTTCTGCCCGCGTCACGGCGTATTCGGGCATGGAAGAGTTGGCCTCGCGCGCGGCGGCGACCACGGTGGCGTCAGGATCAGTCGACAGGTAAAGCCGCGGATAGACCGGGATGCAGTGTCCGCCGACGGCGATCCCAGGATTGTGGATGTGGCTGTAGGGCTGGGAGTTGCAGGCCTCGATGACCCGCTGAACGTCGATCCCGGCCTGGTCGGCAAAGCGGGCGAACTGGTTGGCCAGGCCGATGTTCACGTCGCGGTATGTCGTCTCCGCTAGTTTGGCCATCTCGGCGGCCTCGGCGCTGCCCATGTCCCAGACGCCGTTGGGTCGGGGCAGGTCGCTGCGCTCGTCGAAGGTCAACACGGCGTTGTAGAAGTCGACGGCACGCTGGGTGCCCGCCTCGGTGAGTCCGCCCACCAGTTTGGGGTATCGCTTCAGGTCGGCAAAGACTCGACCGGTCAAGACCCGTTCGGGAGAAAAGATCAGGTGAAAGCCATTCGCATCGCCGTCCAAGCCCTCACGCAGGCCGCTGACCTGCTCGATCATGGGCTTCCAGCGGTTGCGCGTGGTGCCCACGGGCAGGGTCGTTTCGTAGGACACGAGCGTGCCGGGACTGAGATGTTCGGCCAGGCTCTGCGTCGCGGCGTCCATCCAGCCGAAGTCCGGCTGGCCGCTCTCCTCGTCGACGAACAGCGGCACCACCAGGACCACGGCATCGGCGCTGGGGATCGCCTTGACATACTCGGTGGTGGCTTTGAGGCGGCCCGCAGGCACCAACTCGGCCAGTTTGTCAGCGAGGTGGTCCTCCCCCGGGAAGGGCTCGAGTCCGCGATTGACAAGGTCCACCACGGTGGCGTTGACATCCACCCCGATGACCTGGTGACCGGCATCGGCGAACTGCACCGCCAGCGGCAACCCGATCTTGCCCAACGCGACGACCGCGATCTGCATACTGCTCCTAGCCTTGCTCCGGTGCGGTTCCTACCCCGGCGGCACACGAGACCGCCGCTGTGAGGATACGTCGCGCGGCTGCCAAGATCATGAACGAGCGCGGTGCGCACAACGTTTCAATCAGCTCGCTGCGAGTGACTTCAAGAACGTCACCTCGCCCACCGAGCAGGACCCTGGCCGTTTCTACGCCGCGACCCGCAGCGTGCGCTCGACCTCTGCCACCAGATCGCCGCCGATGCCCTGACCCTGGTATGCCGGGTCAACAGCGATGAAGGAGAGGTTCCACAAACGATCGGCGAAAGGCTTCGGGGCATAGGTGGCCGAGGCCACCAGGTGGTTGTCGGCGGTGAACATCTGCGCTCGGACCGCGATGTCCTTGATGTCGGCGAGGTCTTCGAGGACCGCGGGACGGATGCGGGTGGGGATCATGGGCCCACACTGGCAGATCGCCGCCACCGAGTCGCTGCGTTATTTCACCTCGGATCGCAAGACCAACCGAAGGCCGATAGCCATCGGGATGAAGATCCAGATGAGTGAGGTCACGCCGAGCTGCGACCACGCTTCTTGAGTCATCCGATCTTCAAACAGGGCCGCGGTCGCGAAGTTCACGTCAACCCAGGGCTGCACATCCCGGAACCACTCCTGGAACGCGGCCAAGGTGCCGAAGATCCCTGGCAACACCAACGAATAGACGAAGTAGCCGACGATGGCGCCCGGCGAATTGCGGATCAGCACGCCCAGCATGAAGCCAACCGCCATTCCCAGCAGGTTACCCAAGATGACGTAGGCGAACGCGAGCCAGGAAAAGCCCCAGACCTGGTCGACACCGACAATGGCCGCGCCCACGACGTTGCCCAAGGCACCGACCGCGGTGGCGATGAGCATGCCCACGACGCCGACGACGAGCGCGGCTATGGCCTTGGCACCGATGACCCTGCCTCGCCGTGGCACCAACGTGTAGGTCGTCAGCGCGGTTCGCTGGCCGTACTCGCTGGTGACCGACAAGATCGCGATGACCGGCAAGATCACCGCCATGGGGATGCCGATCGCGGGGGCGAAGGTGTTGTAGGCGATGGCCTCATCGGGCGCGAACGCAATGACCGCGGCGGTGGCCAGAAACGCGAGGATCCCGATCGAGGAGATCAGCCAGAAGCCCGAGCGGGTGTCGAACATCTTGGTGAGTTCAACGCCCACCAATCGGGTCAACGGAATCCGATGGGAGGCCGAACGAGGCGACTGCTGCTCGGAGGCGAGATCTGGACGGGGTGCGGACTCTACGGTGGTGCTCATGCTGCGACTCCTTCGCGGGCGGTCTCGGCGGTGAGCTCGAGGAACATCTCTTCCAGCCCGGCCCCGTCGGCGGCTCCGAGCTCAGTCAATGACACTCCGGCGTTCAACGAAATTTGGCCGACCTCGGCGGCCGTAGCCTCCACCCGAAGCCCGTTCTCGGACATCGTGGTGAACGTAATGTTGGCCTCGCTCAAAGCCCCCGCAAGGACATCGCATCTCGGGGTCCGAACGACCGTCCCGGCACCGGCCAGCAACTCGGCTTTCGTGCCCTGCGCCACGATCTTGCCCTGGCCGATCACAACGAGGTCATCGGCGATGACTTCGATCTCATGCAGCAGGTGAGAGGACAGCAACACGGTGCCGCCTTCGTTGGCATACCCGCGCAGGAGATCGCGCATCCACCGAATACCAGCCGGGTCCAAGCCGTTGGCAGGCTCGTCAAGAATGAGCGTGGTCGGTTCGCCGATCAGCGCGGTCGCAATGCCGAGGCGCTGGCGCATACCTAGGGAGTAGTTGGACACGCGCCGACCAGCCTCTTGCGCGGACAGACTCACACGATCGAGCATCGCATCGACGCTTGCGCGAGGCAGTCCCATGGTGCGCTGGGCGATGGTGAGGATCTCGCGGCCGGTGCGACCTGCGTGCTGAGCTGAGGCGTCCAGCAGCACCCCCACGCTGCGGCCTGGGTTGGCCATGTCGGTGAACGTGCCCCCGTTGATTTCGACCGTGCCCGATGTGGCCGGGGTCAGGCCGACCATGACCCGCATCGTGGTGGATTTGCCGGCGCCGTTGGGGCCGAGGAATCCGGTGACTCGTCCGGATTGGGCCGTGAAGGAGACGTCGTCGACGGCTGTGAAGCTGCCATACGTCTTGGTCAAAGACTGAACGGTGATCATGTCCCTGAGCCTGACATGTCTGCGCCCCCGGACCAATCAGGATCAACCCTGAGCGGACCCTGAGCCGTGGGCTGCTAAAGGTTCAGCGGGTGGCCCACCATGAGGCAGACATAAACCGCGGCGGCGCTTCGCGATGGACCAGCTGACTCAGGTGCTGCGGGATCACGGTCGCCGGACGTCCGTGGCGGCGGCGGTCCTGGGCCCGCTGGATCAGTGTGTCGGGGTCGACCGAGGCGTCCTGCATCGCGTCCAGTAGGAGGTGATCAGCTCGCGACAATGGGTCAGCGGCTTGTGGAGCAACGGCGAGGAGGTCCGTCAGGATCGCGCCCAAGGCCGCGCGCTCGGTGGTTGTCCACCACGTCGGATCGGGTCGATTCGGGATGACCCCGAACAGGTGGATCCGCAGCAGTTTTGTGGCCACCGCGGTGCGGACTTCATCGCGGTATGCGGCGAACCAGGGTTGCTCGATCAGGTGGCGGACGAAGCCCAGCTCGGCCTCGATGGGCCGTGGGGCGTAGGTCACCCGGTCGCGGGCGTCCTCTCCGATGACGTATGCCGGCCCGTGGGTATCCACTGCGACCTTCGTCTCGCACCACAGCCGGGTCACGTACGGAACATCGCCCCCGACCGGCATACCCTCGACCAACTCGGCACCCAGGCGATCACGAGTCTGAGTCGACACCAAGCCCAGTGGTGCACTGCGGTAGCTCAACCGGTCGCGCACCGGATCGGCATGGCGACGGCTCGAGCGCAGGGGGCGGACGGGAGGTGTGGGCACCCGGCGAGCCGGCGCTCCGAGGGCGAGTGTGGTCATCACGCATTCGGCGCCGGACTGCTTCGCCAGCAGCAGCCACGAGGCCACGGCACCGGGCGCGAGCGTGTCGTCCGATCCCATGATCGAGACGAAATCCCCGGTGGCCGCGCGCATTCCAGCGTTGAAGGGCCCCGAAGCGCTGGGGACGTCGTCGTGATGCTCCAGCCAGCTGATCTGGTCACGCTGGGTGGCGGGGAGTTCGGTGGCGATCACCTCGGGCGAGACGTTGTGGCAGACGAGCGTCAATCGGGTCTGAGATTCGTTGCCGTGCAACACGCTCGCTACGGCGCGGGCGATGGGCCGCGTCGGTGAGTGCACGGCAATGATGACGTCGACAACGGCGCTCACCGGACGTCACGGACCCGAAATTGGGTCGCAGCCAGGTCGTAGGCCCGCTGATATCCCATCGCCACCTCACTTGCCACGAAGCGGTCGCCGATCGTGTCGCTGATCTGCTCTGCGCTCATGCCCTCGGCTTGGGCCACAGCGTGCTCGATCGCATCGGCATACCCCTGCGGGGTCTGGTCGTCGACACAGATTCCCACCCGCTCGTCCAGGTATTCGCCCTGGCCGCCGGTTGCACCGACCACCACTGGTCGCCCGGAGAGCACTGCTTCGGCGCAGGAGACGAAGAAGTTGTCGCCGAGCGTCGGGCCGAGGAAGAGGTCTGCCTCGGCGAGTTCGTGAAGCACATCGCCGCGATCGAGCGTCCCGACGAGCGTGACCTGGTTTCCGACGCCGAGTTGCTCGGCCAGGCCGGTGATCTGCGGGCCGAGCGGACCGTCGCCAACCAACCGCAGCGTGACCCGATGTCCGCGGCGGGCCAACTCGGCCACGGTTTGGACCGCCATCAGTGGGTCTTTGCGCTCAATCAACCCGCCGATGCTGACCATCCTGATCTCGTGGATGCCCTCCCGGCGGGGGGTGAGGACTGCGGGTCGCGGGACGATACACGGCACGACAACCGTCGGTGATGTCTCGCGAACGTCACGGATCGGAGCAGCGAGGTAGTCACACACGGCAGTCGACACGTCCGGCCTCCCCAAGAGCCCCTTAAGTCGCGGCAGAGCGATCTGCCACGTCCGCGGCAACAGGTGTGGGGCGGTCAGGCCCGACCAATGCTCGGTGTGCACCCACGGCGCGACCGGCCTCCACCAGGCCATTGGCAGCAGAGACGAGAAGGCCATCGAGTGCACGACATCTGCACCCTTGCTCAGCCGAGAGAGCCGGTGCCCGGCCGCCATGATCTGACGGGGATTCGTCGTCGACATCACGATTCGCGTGACCGGGAGGCCCTCGATCGTGGCGGCCTCTTCGGCGATACCCGCTGCGGAGCCGCCGGCGAGTTGGCCCGGCGGAACAAGGTGGATGATGGCGACTTCGTGGCCAAGATCGGCGATCGCCCGGGCGTCCCTCACCACAAACGAGCCGGTCGAAGGATGCGAAGCGGTGGGCAGCCACGTCGTCACCGCCAGCACGCGCATGAGCCGTAGGGTACTGCCATGAGCTCGGCGGGTGAGGATCTGGCACGTTTGCGCGAGGCGCTGTCCGATGGCCAGCTCGAACAGGTATGCCGTCAGCATGGCGTGGCATTGTGCGTCCTGCACGGCTCCGCGCTCATCGAGGTCGAGCCTGGGGATATCGACCTCGCGGTGGCCTGGGCAGAGCCGACCGACCACGACCTGGTCGCGTTGATCGGCAGTTTGATGGACGTTGTGGGCGATTCGGTCGACATCATGGATCTGCACCGTGCCGGTCCGGTTGCCGCCCAGCGCGCACTCACACGTGGCGAGTTGCTGGTTCAGGTGGTTCCAGGTTCTTATGCCACCTGGCAGATGCGCGCCATGCGCGACTTCATGGACACGCAGCGATTTCGAGACATGCAACTAGAGGTGTACGCGCAATGAGCCCTCGCGACCTGGACCGGGACGTCATCACGACCCGGTTGCGCCACATCGATGATCTCATCACCGTGCTGCGCGACGTAGGTGCGGTCGATGCCGAGCGTCTCAGCGCTGACACCCTGTTGAGACTCGGAATCGAACGGGCTTTGACCCAACTGGTCGAATTGTCGGTGGATGTCCTGAATCATCTGCTGGTGGTCAGTAACGGTCAGGCGACCCGAACCTACCGGGAGGCGTTCACCGCTGCGGCTACGACTGGAATTCTGTCACCGACCTTGGCCACCACGCTTGAATCGGCTGCGGGTATGCGCAATGCCCTCGTGCACGAATACGTGGACATAGACCTGGCTAAGGTCGCTGACGTCGTGCCGCTCGCTCCCCAGACCTTCGCAGACTTCATCCGCGAGGTGGCTCGATGGGTTAAAGAGCGTTGAGGCTTCTCAGCGTGGTCGGTGCTCGGCCGCAGTTCGTGAAGCTTGCTCCTATTGCCGCAGAGTGCGCGCGCCGAGGCGTCGAGCACGTCATCGTGCACACCGGGCAGCATTACGACCCGATGCTCTCCGACGTCTTCTTTGCGGATCTCGGCATACCGGACCCGGACGTGCACTTGGGAGTCGGCAGCGGCACCCACGGGCAGCAGACGGGCGCAATCTTGGCACGGATGGACGATGTCTTGACGCAGCAACAACCTGATTGGGTCTTGGTCTACGGCGACACCAACTCGACCTTCGCTGGAACCCTGTCCGCCGTCAAACTCCACCGGCGGGTGGCCCACCTCGAAGCCGGATTGCGCTCCTTCAACCGGGCGATGCCTGAGGAGCACAATCGCGTCCTGACCGACCACGCCGCCGACCTGCTCTTAGCCCCGACCCGTGTCGCGATGGACCACCTGCGTAGGGAGGGCCTGGCGGCACGGGCGGTCCATGTCGGCGACGTCATGGTCGATGTCCTGATGAAGGTTCAGTCCGAGTTGGCCAACTCCGATAAGGTGCTCGCCCGCCTCGGTATGTCGCGTGGAGGCTTCTCCATCGCCACGATCCACCGCGCGGAAAACACCGACGACCCGAAGCGGTTGGCGGCCATTGTCGAGGCCTTGGCGGAGGTGGACCATCCGGTAGTGCTGCTGGCCCACCCCCGGGTCCGCGCTCGGGCCGCGCAACACTGCATGCCTCTGGATGGTGGGTCACTCACGAGCCGGGACCCACTCGCCTACCCCGACTTGGTGGCGGCGGTCTCGGCCTCGCGAGGGGTGATTACCGACTCCGGAGGTCTTCAGAAGGAAGCGTTCGTGCTGCGCGTTCCGTGCACGACCGTGCGGACCGAAACCGAGTGGGTGGAAACTGTTGAGTTGGGTTGGAACGTGCTGGTCGAGCCAGGACCCGACGTGGCGCGAGCCGCATCCCGCCCGCGGCCACCAGGGACTGACGCAGCTCCCTACGGCACCGGCCACGCTGCGTCCGACGTGCTCGACGCTCTCAGTCGTTGACCGACAAGTCCTGAACGGTCCGCGACAACAGGCAGAACTCGTTGCCTTCGGGATCCGCCAGCACCACCCAGCTCACGTCCGGTCCTTGGCCGATGTCGACCGGGCGTGCCCCAAGGCCACGCAGACGTTCCAACTCCTGGGCCGTGGAGACGCCATCAGCACGTCGATCGTGGGCCAGCCGCTATCGCCGGGTCCTATACCGATGTTCCCGTCGTCTTCCTCGAGGACTGCCAGTCGAGCACAGCGCACCAGAAGTCGGCTATCGCTTGTGGATGCACGGCGTCGATCGCGATCACGTGAATTCGGCTCGGCATACCGGGCAGTGTTTCAGTCCTGCTCCCGCGATGCTCGCCTTCGGGGTTGATTTAGTCCACACACAGACAAAACGGGTGTCCGGCCGGGTCGAGGAAGACTCGGAAGGACGTGCCGGGCTGGTGATCATGTTTGGTAGCCCCGAGTTTGAGGACCTCGGCCTCGGCGGCGTCGAGATCATCGACCACGACATCGAGGTGCATCTGCTGCGGGGCACCCTGACCTGGCCATTGCGGCGGCGTGAATTCCTCCACCTGCTGGAAGCACAAACACTGACCGTAGTCCGAGCGGATCTCAGCCCAATCGGGTGAAATGTCGACACTCCAGTCCAACATCGCGCCGTAGAACGTGGCCAGGACACCCGGATCCGGACAGTCGAGGACGACGCTGGGGAACCTAGCGATAGCTATGCTCAAAAAAGTACCGCAGTCCTGACGTGCTTAGCCCCACGCTCGCGCAGCCGTGCGGCGACGGTCTCGATCATCATCGCGGCAAGGCGAGTGCGGCGCTGCGACTCGATCACGCCGATGAAACCCGATCTTGGGCGTCGGAGTGAACATCCAGACCCGGATGATCCCGTCATAGTCGTCGGTAGGCCGATCCACGTCCGCGTCGAGGACGCTGATCAGTCCATGATGGCCGGTCGGAATGGCGGGACGGTCCGGCTTTCTGGGGACAGTCAGCGTCCATAGTTGCTCCCGTCGACCGGCTTCGAAGCCTGCATCAGCCAGCGCTTCTAGCATCCAGATCGTGTTCCTCGCCAGTGTCATCGCTGACTTCCCAGGTCGATTCAGATGTCCTGTTGGCCGTCGGCATCCTCAAATGTCGCCTGGCCCAGTGGCTTCCCGCAACGCATTTTCGTTGGGCCGCCATGCTTGCTCGCTGTGACCCTTCATCGACTCGCAGCAAGATCACGAGATTTTGCCCGATCCGGTGAATTTCCTGCCAATGGATGTCAGCGGGTCGAGGTAGCTATGGCCGCGATCGCGTCCGCCCAACCCCGGATCTGGCGCTCAGCGCTGAGCTCGCCAGCCACGTGATGACTGGCCGTTTTGAACGCTCTGACCTGTTCCTCTCTGAGCGAGTCGAGAGCCGATGCCAAAGCTTCGGCCGTGAAGTCGTCGAGCACGATGCCCAGACCATGCCGCTCGATCAACCCGGCCATCTCTGGGCTCGGCCCGACGATGATGCCGAGCCGAGCCTGCACGAAGTCGAAGAACTTATTGGGCAGCGTGTACCGGTAGTTGAAGGTCAGCGGCGGCAGCACGAAGACCCCTAGGTCGCACCGGGCCAGCTGCTTCCCCAACTCTCCCGGCGACACCGGCTCGTGGAACCTCACCTGCGGCAGATCTGCGGCCATCTGGACCAGCTCCGCGAGGTATGCCGGATCGTTCGGCATCAGATACAGGTCCAGCGTGACGTCTCGTTGGGTGGAACGGACGGCGTCGATCATCACCTCGAGCGACCGGTTCCGACGCGCCAGTCCCGAGTGCACCAGTCGCAGCGGCGACCCGACGGGTGTCGGCGAGCGGTCGGCATACGGCGCAGCGTTGACGACGACCCCCGCAGCGATCCCGAACTCGCGGCGATATTCGGCAGCGAGCTCTGCCCCAACCGTCGTGACCGAATCGGCTTGGCTGACCCACCGGCGAACGGTCCAACGCTGATACGGCGCGACGAACCATCGCCACCGCCACGACTCCTCATTTTGCCGGGAGGCGTATTCGTGCAGGTCAGCGTGCACTCCTCGGGCCCCTAAGGTGAGGGCCAACGGCACGGTCTCGACATCATCGGCCAGCACCACATCCCATCGGCCAGGCTGCAACACTGACCGCAGATATCGGATGACCGGCATCGTGTCGTAGACCCGCTGGTAGCGCCGGGCGATGAGCATGCGCCGATCCTTGTGCCACGCCACGATGTCGTCCGGGATGCGTATGTGGTCCACGACGCCAGGCGGAGCCTCCCCGTAACCGACCGTGGTGATGGCGTAATCCGCACTCAGCAACCGAATCTGGCGCAACACTCGGGCATCGCTGAGCAGCGGGCTGAACGCCAGGATGAGCAGCGAAGGGCGGCTCACCGGGCCAGCACCCGGGCGTACAGCGCGAGCAGTGCCTGCTCTTCGCCCTGCCAGGTCAGGTCGGTCGCCGCAGCACGGGCAGCATCGCGATAGTGCTGCGGGTCGGCGAGAACTGCGGCCATGGTTGCGGCCATCGAGCTGGCGATCTGGTCGGGGTCATGTGCCTCAAAAATCTCGCCGACGCCATACTCCCGAACGATCGCGGCGGTGTCGGGCAGGTCGGCAGCCGCGATCGGCAGGCCGGCGTGGATCGATTCGAACAATTTGTTGGGCAGGCTGAACTCGTAGCTCAGGCAGATCGGTCGCACGAACACCACCGACAGGTCGGCGTCCGCGAGCACCGCCGACACCTCGTCCGAACCCACGGCCCCAACGAAGTGCACCCGTGTGGCAATGCCGAGCGCTGCGATCCGGGTGTGCAGCGTGGCCAGATAGTCGGCCTCGCCGTATCCGAGCAGCACGAAGTGAGTCGAGTCAGGCAGCAGCGCCAGAGCATCCAGCGTCTCCTCGATCCCTCGCGAGGTCGTAATGCGACCGCCGTATGCGATGACCAGCGTGTCTGCCGCCAATCCCGCCATGGCCCGCAACTGTCCGCCGCTCCAGGCTCCGGTCCCCTCAGGTCGGCGCGGGATGTTCCGCACCAAGGTCGGCACCTCGGGGAGCTCATAGGTCTCGTGCAACCAGGTGGCAATCGAGGGGCTGACCGTGATCACCCCTGCGGCTCGGCGGATCGCCCAGGACTCGATAGCACCCTCGACCAGCGGCGCGACTGGGCGATCGGTGCGGACGTTGCGGTGCCGCCAGAGTTCATGCGCGTCGTAGACGATCTCAGCACCGCAAACTCGCGAAATCCAGACGGCTGGGGCCAACGTGTTGCCGTCGTTGGCGTGCACGATGTCGGGTTTCCACGTCGCGGCAGCCCGCGCGGCCTCGACCCAATAGAGCGAGAGGCTGACCACACGGTAGGTCCGGAGCCACACGTCGTTCACCAGCCAATGCACGGCACTGGCGGCCGCCGGAACTAACGCGGGCACAGGTGAAGGAACAGGCTCGGCGGGCTTCGGTGCCCCTGGAGCGATCGGTTGAGCATCCGCCGAATTGGCCGCGGGCGGGATGGGACGACCGGTCACCCGGCGAGCGATATTCAGCGCCCAGGGCGCGTAGCGGGCCAGTTCGAACTCCGGCGCGCGATCCACCTCGATCCCTTCGCCGACAAGGTCCCGGCCCTCGGCATACCCCGCACGGCCGCGTGCCACCGCGAAGATGTGCACCTGCGCGCCCGCCGAGCGCAGACTTGCTGCGGTCTTGAGCACACGAGAGTCGTTGTGGGCGTCGTTGTAGACGAGCAAAGCCACCCGAGCTGCCCGTCCATTGCGCACCAGCCGGGGCCCCTCAGCCACGCAACTCCCCCGCCGCTTCCGATCCCCCGAGACCGGCCAATGCTGCCTGCGCGGCGAAGTCCGGCTGCGCGGCCACCACCTCGTCGAACGTGCCGGTCGCGATCATCTGGCCCTCCCGCATAAAGCAGACTTGCTCGCTGTGTCGAATGGTGGCCAACCGGTGTGCGACCACAATCACGGACACCTGGCCCCGCAACTCGCGGATCGCGGCGGTCACTGCGGCCTCCGTGCTCGTGTCCAACGCCGAGGTCGCCTCGTCCATGACCAAGACGAGAGGGTCGTTATACAACGCGCGTGCCACCCCGAGTCGCTGCCGCTGGCCGCCCGACAGATTGAGCCCGCGCTCGCCGACCTTGCCGTGGATGCCGTCGGGCCGAGCCTCGATCACGTCGAGGAGTTGCGCGCGGCGCAGGGCTTCGCGGACCCGAGCTTGGTCGACGCCGTCGTCCTTCCAGGTCAGCGCCACGTTGCGAGCCACCGACGCGTCGAACAGCGAGACATCCTGCGGCACGTAGCCGACCCGACGCCGCCAGCCCTGCAGCCCTTCGGCCAAGGGCCGTTCCCCGATCAGCACTTGCCCGGACTGCGGCTCCAGCAGCCCCAACACGATGTCAACGAGGGTCGACTTACCCGACCCGGACGCACCGACCAAGGCCAGTGTCTGACCGAACGGCAACTCGAAGGAGACGTCGCGCACGGCCGGGATCGCTGCACCTGGATAGCTGAAGGTCACCCCGTCGAGCCGCAGTGACACCGCGTCAGTGGGCAGCTCGGTCGAGCCGGCGACCCGCTCGGCCTCGACGTAGGCCGCCCCGCGGTGGATCTCGTACAGGACTTGCTGGGCGAAAGGGAGGTTGGCGCCGGTCTGGGCCATGATCGTTTGGAAACGGGTCAACGACGGAATGATGCGGAAGCCCGCCACACCAAAGAGAGCCACCGCGGCCAACGCACCCGTCGGGCCGTCCTGCCAGTAGCCGATCGAGGCCCCCAGTCCCAGCCCACCGATCAGTCCAGCCTCAAGCACGTACCGCGGAATTGCCCCCAAGAACGACTGATTGGCCCGGGCCTGCGATGCCTTAACCCGTACGCCCAGCACCACCTCGGCCACCTCGGCCGACTTGTTGCGCAGGGTGATCTCTTTCAGCGAATGGATCATTTCGCTGATCAATCGCACAGCCTTGGTCGAATACGTGCGGTTGTCGCGACCAGCCTGCACTGCCTTTTGCAGCACCCACCGATAGAGCACGGCACCAACAAGGCCGAAGTAGAGCAACGTGGCGGTGGCCAACAGCGGCTCAGCAACCACGAGCACCACCATGACGGCGATAAAGGTGAAGATCTCGCCAGAGAGCTGGGCAAACGGGATCAGGACCCCAGCCACCGTGGCTCCGACTCCGACGTCAGTCGAGCGGACGATGTCGGTGGAGTTGCGCTGCAGCCGCTCCGTCCACGGCGCTTTGAAGGTCGTGGCCAGCAGTTGAGCACCCAGCGCCTGCTCGAAGCGAGCGAACCGACGCGTCGCCCAATACTGCAGGGCAATGGCTAGGGCGCTCTTGCTGATGATGAGCAGCCCCACCGCGATCAGGATGTTGCGGAAGTCGGCCGCCTCGCTCAGGGTGCCCAGGACCGGGAGGTTGATCGCGGTGCCCGTCAGCATGGGCGTCAGGATCACGGCCAGCAGCCCCAACGCGAGCACGTCCAGGGCGGCCAGTGAGCTCTGCAACACCGCAAAGATCAGGATGAAGCGTCGACTCCCGTCGGGCAAGACGGTCAGAAGCGCGCGGACCGTGCTGACCAGCAGCCGCATCGCGATCCTCCATCCTCATCGAGCCATCTGGGCAATGAATGCTCGGCAAGCCTAATGGCGAACCGCGCGGGCGCTCTCCGCGCTTTCGCTACGGGAAGAGCGCCTTCGCGGCCAAGACCGCGACAGCCTAAGAGCGGCGGGCTCGGCCTTCCTCAGCCCCACGAGTCAGAGCCATCAGCTCATCGGTGATTACGGCGACGTCTCCGCGACCGCGGAGTCGTTCGGCGATCGCCCGACCTCGCCCCGGACCCGACCTTGCTTCGTGACCTTCACCGTTTCCACCAGCCACGTCGGCCCTCCCGCGGGGCCTGCGGCGGGGGCCCTTCCATCGGGTCCTGGGCTTCATCGGCCGAGAGTTGGGCTCGCAGGTCTCGCCAGCGATTGACCATCTCCTCGACATCGACACGTCCGACCACCACCGGTGAGTGGACCGTTGCGACTGGACGCCGCCGATCGGCCAAAACTCGTTCGTTGAAGTCCAGCAGGACTTCACGAACTCGGGCTTCGTCAGCGATGTCCATCAACGACTCCGGGTATGCCGACCGCTCACGTCTCAGCGCCATCGACCCCGGCAGTGCAGCACTCAGGTCGAGCTTCTCCCGTTGGATCAGCCCGCGCAGCCACCAGTCGGGCTCAGCCGGGCCCTCGAGGGAAGGCAATGGCTTCCCGGCCCCCGGCAGATTGTCGAATTCTCCGCGCCGTTGGGCGGCCTTGATCGAATGCTCGACCCAACTGTCAATCTGCTCTGGCGTTATCGATGTGTCGCCGTCGGCTCGGCGAGACCTCTGGTGAGAATCATCCGCCATCAGGGCTACCTCCTGGCCACCGCAATCAACGCAGGTGCAGCGAACTCAACGCGCCCATCGTCGGTGACGAAATCCGACAGTTCGGTGCTGGCATGTCGCAAAAGTTGCTGATACTGCTGATCGTCAATCATGTCCGATAGCGTCCAGCCGCGCACGTCGGTGTGAATCCAGTCCTCAAGAGAGTTGAATCGAGCGACACCGCTGGCTCTGATGAGCTCGATGATGGCTGCATACCCCGGGGTGCGTTCCAGTGCTGCCCAGGTGGCTACGGCGACCTTCCCCTCGGGCCTCAGGACGCGCGCCATTTCACCAATAGCGGCGCGCGGATCAACGAAGAACATCAGCGCAAACTGACTGACCACACGATCAAAGGACGCATCGTCGAAAGGCAGCGATTCGGCAGCCCCCGACACCCACGACACGTCTCCCTGCGCCGCGCGAGCGACATCGAGCATGTCCTCGTTGACATCAACCCCGGTGACCGAGCCTGCATGGCCGACCCACTCCACAGAAGCAGCGGCGAGCACTCCAGTACCGCAGCCAACGTCGAGGACATCGTGGCCAGCCTGAACGTCGGCCGCTTCCAACACGTGTGGTGTCCACTGAGCGAACAACGCCGGGACAAAGAGCGGCTCTCCCGCTCGGGAGGCACGCGGGCGGACGCGCTGGCCACTTGCCGACGCGTCCGCCCGTCCACCTCACCTCAGGCCCAAAGACGTCTCACGCCA
>CAWDNY010000015.1:0-851279 GCA_963803695.1 uncultured Actinomycetota bacterium | reverse complement strand
GAGGTGAGCCAGTAGCCCACTAGGACTAGGAGGATACCGACCATCACTTCAAGGCCGAAGAAGATCCACGGGTTGGATCGAGTAGCGGGTTCTGGTATCCCAAACTTTGATGCCGGGGCAGCTCCAAGCCCAGAAAAATTCTTATCGGCCAGTGACACGATGTTGTCGCTCGGCTGTCGCATACGTCGCATACGTCGCAGCCGGAGCGGGCGGGGGGTGTTCACTGCACCATTACAGCGGGTTCAAGAACGCGGTGCCATGAACGCGCCTGCAGCGGCTGTCCAGTGACGATCATCACCGAGTGGGCGTTATCGGCCTCTCGTTCTATCGGAACAGGAAGTTATAGATCGGCCTCCGGTGTCGGAGGTTGATTTAGCCCGGGTTGGTGCACCTCTGCGGGAATCCTGACCGGACGAGTCCTGGGGAACGGCGGGGCACGCGGCGGCACGCCGCCTGCGGTGTTCCGGCCGGCGTTCGACTTGTGGGAGCCGGGGTTCGGTTGTCTGAGGCGTTCATGCGTCGAGCGTGCTGAGAGTCTGCAGCCGAAGTCCGGCTTCTAGTCAGGCAATGAATCGCTTCGCTTGCTGGCCCACCGGAGATACTTGCTGAAGTAACTCACAGCGCACCGTTGGGCGTCATCCAGCCAAGCGTTCAGTTCGTCGGACTCGTGCCCGAGCCCGTAAACATGTCCCAGTCGCCGATGCCGCAAGTCAGTGAACTCACCCGCAAGGTGAACCACGTCTGCGTCAGCCCCGATTGCCTGCCCGGCGTCTTCCACCTGCGTACGCATGGACCTGGAGTGCAGCGCCTGAAGTGTTCGAGCGGCAGCACGGACCGCTTTGACCTTCTGGTCGACTGCGTGGCTGCGCTCTAGTGCTGTCTCAAGTTTGACCACCGCGCGGTGAGTGGCGGTAACTGGCGGGGGCGGCTGGGGATGTTAACGTCCAACTTGTCTGCTGATCCCCTCCACTACGAAGTAGTAGGTCATCAAGATGGACTGCAGATCGGCTGCGTCGTCGGTTCGTGAGTAGAGGTTCAGATTCGCGGAATGCAGGTAGTACGCAGCCTGCCTTGCTGCCGCATCATCCATCACCGTCCGTAAGTGGATTGGGCTCTTCTCTAGCGCTGCGACGGGCCTCCTGGCTGGACCAGGTGAGGACCAATCGAAGAAGCGCACAGTCGGGCTGCCTGACATCCAGCCGACGCTCTCTCCGGGGCCAGCCTCGGGATGCGCGGCTATCACAACGCCGTAGACGGGGACCTCGGTTAGGGCCGACAGCGTGGCAAGGTAGAGAGGAAGCACTTCATCTTGCACATGCCGCATCGCCCGTCGTTCGTCAACACTGAGCACGGCTGTCTCGAACGCCAACTCGGAGCCCCCCATCGTCAACCTGGAGGTCCCCCCGATCCAGGTGGTTGGTGCCGCAGGTCTGGCTTGCAGCGAAGAGACGGGTCCGCAACGGTGCAGCACGTCAGGGACGTCCCGGGTCAGCCGCAGCCAAGGACCATCTCCCAAGTTGAACACCATGTCGGGAGGGAGCGGGTCTCCGCAAACATACCCCCACACCCGATATGCCTGGTCTGTCATGCATACGACGTTCGCACATTGAGATGGTTTGCGCTGCCAGCGACTGAGGTTGACCCCGTCGAGTGGGCCCCTACCAGGGCCGTTGAGCTTGACAGATAGGGATCTCCTACTGGCGATGGGCGGGGCTGCTCAAAACCCCCTTCGAAAGTCATCCACAACCTCGACAGCCGAACTTTCGAGCAGGATACTGAACCTGGACCCGCCGACTTGCTAGGCGGGGTGCTGCGCCGTCCGCAACAGATTCGTCACTGAGTGGCGTTCACAGGACTGAAACCGCGTCCGAAACCCCGACTCAGTTAGCGGGGCCACCTACTCTGGGTGGCCGGACCCAATTGTCACTACAGGCGTCGTGAAGGCTGTTGGACCGGCTGCAGCCTGGATGACATCCCCCACGGGCCCGGCGGACTTCATCACCCACAGACCTTCCTCACGAGAGAACTACCTAGCTCAGGATCGCAGTGAAACCGCGATTGTCCCGAAACCTGAGCAGACTGGTCGACCACCCGCTGGCCACTAGTCTCGCTCTATGACGACCACGACTGAGTTGGGCCGCGTTGATGTGGGGATGATGACTTCACAATGGGTCATCGAGTCAAGTGCTCAAGTCTCGGACGAACAAGGTTTCGCTTTAGTGATTCATTCTTCGACCGTTGGGGTTCACGACCTTTTCACCGAAGATGACGTGTTCCGATTCCTTCCCCCCGTTGCAGCGCCCCAATCCAGGCGCGCAGCAACGTATCGCAGGAACACGCAGCGCAGGGCTGTAGCGGTCGGAGCCCACATTGAAGAGAGGTTGGGTGTTCGGCTCACGGTCGCTTCAGTTGCTTTTGGAGGCATTCCCGAATGGTTCCCTGCCGTTCCTGGGATGCCGCCTTTCGATGCTCAACAGTTAAGCGTCTTCCTGGAGTCGGTCAGGGTGCCGAATCAGCAAAAGACCGCAGCAGCCGTCTTTCAACTGCAAGTACCAGTGCTCGGCTCACCTCCCGAGGCTTGGAAATCGGTGGCCGAGATTGTAGGGAAGGGTGCTCCCTCCCCCTATGTCATAGCTGCCGGCTTCGCGGCCTGGGGGGACCGACCCGTGATGGCCATCCTGTTTGGGTCCACTGGCGTGATCGGCTATTTCGCAGAGCCAACGGCCAACAACCTCCGAGCGTACTTCGCAGGAAGGGTAAAGAAGCGGCTCGAAACCGAGGACTGACTTTAAGAGCCACAGGTGGCACTTCATATAGGCGCGTCCCCCCACGATGTCTCCTGCTTGCCTCACCGACTGCTACGGCCGCAAACGATCGTCACTGAGCGCCAGCGCTAGGGATGGTGGCGTACTCGTTGGTTGCTGAATGGCGGCACACTCGTCATCATGCTTGCGATTCGAGATTTCCTCCGTGCCTGGTGGGTTGGATTCGTTGGAGCGGCAGCATTGGCTGCTTCTGTTGTCACGATCTGGGCGGTGGCACCTCAGGGCGTCCTCTTACGGATCGCGCTGACCTCGGTAGTGATCCTCTTAGCAGCGCTGCCGGCCGTGTGGGTACTCAGCCGCAATCGAGAACGCGACCGGGCCAACCCGCACCTAGCTGTACTTGCGGCGGATCTGGAACTGATCGCTGAGTGGCTCGAAGGTTGGAGCATAAAGAGTGACTTTTACCGCCTCCTGGTAGGGCACCCCGTGGACAAGACAATACCGGTGAGGTTCAGCAGCGAACCTCACCACCGAGCGAGGCTCTGGGCCACCGACATGGACCCCCGCGTCATAGTCGACCCTGCTCTAGCAGAGCCGATGAGCCGGGTCAAAACGGCGGTCGATGGCTACCTACTGGCCATCGGAGAGAACATGTTTAGTTCCAGAGAACCCGGTGGTGCCACCGATCCCGACTGGCTCTATGTGCCTTCGGAGTGGCCGAACGACAAGAGACAAGCCGCGCAGAGAGAGTTAAGCAGCGGGCGGGATGAGCTCACCGCAGCGTTGCGCGAGCTCTTCGGGGCTATGGATCGTGCACAACGTGAGATAAGGCTCAGTGGGGATCGTCACTGAGCGGGCGTGTCGTGCTGGACTGATGTGCTGTTGGAAGCGGCTTTAGGCTGCCTTCGTGGACAGTCTGTCGATCGACGCTAACCAACTGCTGACGGGTGCCTTGCTGATGTCGGCGTTCTCGTCTCTGCTCTACTTTGGAATCAGCACGCGCCGCTATCACCGGCAGAGTGACCTTTTGTCTAGCGGCACACTTGAGTCCCGATTCGCGTCGATTACGACCGCGCTCACCCTCGTGTCTGAGTCTCTGAAGCTGATCGAGGTTGAACTCGATGGTCGCAAGGCCCTCGCCAACAGGTTGCAACAGGACGCATCGAATGCGCATCAGTTAGCGGCCCTTTCCGACGAACAGCGAAAAGCCGTACAAGGACTAGTTCGGGGGGAGTTGCAGAGCGAGGGCAAGAAGTCCCTCTTTGGCAGGTCGGTTTGGGAGCGCTGTGGTTCCTTCTGGGCGTTGTCGTTACCGTGCTGGTCACCTAGCCTGGATTGCGGGGGTCCGAAAACGATCATCACTGAGTCATCTTCTGATCGATACCCGCGCGGCTAATAAGGGAAGGTACGGTGGCCTAAGTTGGTCCGGCCACGGAAGCGCGGGGCGTCTTAGAACGCTCGCGCTAGGGTCCAGGGTGCCCCACCGGACTAGCCCGTGCTGTGGGGGCTCACCGGGAGTCAACATACGGAGCCCCCACAGCACGACCCGTCGTCTTGACACCGATCCGCCTCCCGGGCGGACGGTCCCGAAACTGCGGGCTTTAGACAGTGGGGGTAGGTGAGTAGATGGTCGGGCTGGGTTGTCCTCGACGCCGGGGCGGTGGCCAGGGTCGTGTGACGGGCCAGTTTCGCTAGGAAGGTGCATGGTCCAGTGGGAGCAACCGACCTGCGTCGAGCGCATCATGGGCACTCCCCCAGAGCCCTACTCCGCTGTCCTTCGCGCCGGCGGCGGCTTCGTCGTAGGAACCGGCACGAGCAAGCGGTTGACTCCTGCTGTCATAGATGCGGGCCTGGCCCTCAGCGATCATGGTCTGCGCGTAGTCAGTGCCGTCGACATCGACGTAGACCAACAGCCGGCCGTAGACGTCCTCGCGCTCTTGGGTCGGGTCGTAACTGATCTGCACGCTCTGGCCATCGAGCAGCTGCTTGGCCGCCGTGGTGGCCGTTTGCGCGTAACACTCCCCTGGTTGCCCGTCGTGGGCCAGTTCTGGGGTGTCGATGCCCAACACCCGGACTCGGCCGAGATCCTTGCCCGAATCATCGCGCGCGGTGAACGTGTCCCCGTCGATGACTCGCTGCACCGTGACTGTCTGCTTGGGCTCGGCTCCGTCATCGAAGGCGAAGTAGATCGCAATCCCCGCGACCAACGCAGCGGCCATCAGAGCAGCAATACCGGGCGTTGGACTCACGGTGTCCATGCACTCCGGGTGAAGACTCGGTCCCGGATCTGCGGTGTCCTCCACTGCCGGGTCAACATGACCAGGCACCATCCAATGAGCACGAAGATTCCGGCCCAGACCGCCCACCACCACCCGGTGACGGGGTTAGCGTCCCACTCGAAAACGAACCGGTACACGGCCACGACCACGAGGAACAGCACCGCGAGGCTGGCCACCGGCAAGATACGCGCGGTGCGATCGAGCCGGTCCGATCGCCATTGCGCGGCCGCCTCTGGGGTGAGGTAGCCGTGTCCGTCCGCTTCGTAGGTGTCCATCGCACTTCCTATCCTCGTGCCGGTCGCGTGCTCTAGGCTCATGCTCTCCGGCTGGTATGACAAACCCCGGATCTACACCGTCATCTGAGCAAGACTTACCGGCGCCCGTAGTGAAGGGTGTCGAGTCGTGTGGTGACGGCGAGCCAGAGCGTGGCCGCCGCGACAGACCTGTCTTTGCGGATCATGCGTGCACGTTCGTCCATGTCACCTTGCTGGCCGCGCGAGCTCAGGTTATGCAGGCTGTTGGCCGTGTAGCAATGTTCAGCGACCGCTTGAAGGTGCACCGCCTGTTCCTCAGTCATGCTCGAAGCCTCCTCCTCCCAGGCCTGCATCTCCTGGACGGAGGCGTCTGCGTGTGGTGTTCCCATCTCTTCCTCCCCTTGCCCGTGGTCCGTATTTGGATTGATTCTCCCCGGGCGCGTGCGGCAGCGCAGCCATACGGGCATCACGCACCGCTGCTTCCTCGGCGGAAGCGGCTCGAGCAGCTATTAGCCGGGCCGCGTTGGCTTTGGCCAGGTCACGAAGGCTCGCGAGCGGGCCGTTGTCGGCGTACCGCAAGCCTGCGCCCTCTTGCAGTTTGTTGCTCGTCGCCGCGGCCACGAGCCCTTTGGAACGGCGTAGCCGTGCTTGACCCGGTGGTGCCGGGCCGGAATGTCGTGTGCCTTGGCGACGTGCAATCCGAGGTGGGCCCCGATCCACGCACATTCGTAGCAGCGAAGCCCGTCATCGGTTTCGGTGAGGATGCCGCAGTACCCGTGGCCATCGACGTCTCCGTACCGCAACGTGGAGCCCGGCTCGGTGTCGGGCCCGGCGGGGCCGTCGTCAGGACTGGCGGACTTGGGCCTACTTTCCTGCCCAGAACGGGTCATTGGCAAGGCGCGGTGAGTCAGAACGGGGGCTCCCACAGGTCACTGTCCTCGAGGCCGGTCGTGAAGTCCGGGCGGGTGGCGCGGACCCCGGGCGGGCAGTGGGGGCATTGCTGACACTGCCGGGGTGGTTGATCCAGCCGTGACCATCGCAGGGGTCGATCCCACACAACTGAGTGCTTCGACTATCAGATGACCTGGGTGGTCACCGCGGTAGATGCTGGCCACGGGATCGATGCTGCACAGCAGGGCCTTCAGAAGTGCCCGCGGGTGGCGCGCTGGCAGACGGCGCCCTCGATGGTGTCGCTGACGACGATGCACTCCCCCACGAGGCTCCGGCGTGCGTGACACATGGCCGACACGACGACGGACAGGTAACGATGTCGTCCACGGTTTGAGCAGGTCAACCCGGACGCTGCCTGTGCCTTGGTCGTTCGCTCCGAACCCGCTGGCGAGTAGCTGCGCTACGGGACGTGACCAACTCTGCCGAGCAAGCTTGCGGATCGGAGGGCGCGACTTCGCCGTCTAGGGATATCGGTCACGAGCCACCGTGTACCACCGCACAATCTGGAACTCCGGACAAGTGGAAAGCGAGCCCGGGACTAAGGGTGGCGACAAGCACTTAAGACGTTGAGCGAATCTGGCACGTATCTGGCACGGGACCCAGTTTTTGTAGATGGATTCTCGCCGTTTTGCCTGGTCAAACGACGTTTAGTGCTGGTGGGCGATACTGGGATCGAACCAGTGACCTCTTCCGTGTCAGGGAAGCGCGCTACCGCTGCGCCAATCGCCCAGGTGTCATTGCTGCTGCTACGAGGTGGAGACGGGATTTGAACCCGTGTAGACGGCTTTGCAGGCCGTTGCCTCGCCTCTCGGCCACTCCACCGTATGAGGCATGTGGTCTTGAGCCTCAGAGCGGACAACCGGGCTCGAACCGGCGACCTCAACCTTGGCAAGGTTGCGCTCTACCAACTGAGCTATGTCCGCACTAACCCCCAGCGTCCCCGCTGTGGCGTCACGGAAGATTAGCCCAGTCCCGCAGCGCTCACCAAATCGGACACGCCACTTAGGCAGGAGGTCCAGGAGTGCGCTCCTCGTGCGGGTGGGCCACCGGACTGAGCGGCCTGTGCTCGTCGGTGTCGGTCCGCCGCTGGTCCCACCACTCGCTGGCCCGGGAGACCGGACCTCGGTAGTCGTTGGGGGGCCACAGTCTGCGCAATGCAGCATTCAATGCGGCCCCAATCAGCACCGCGATCGCCATGAAGTAGAGCCAGATCATCAACACGATCGGCGCTGAGAGCGGCCCGTATACCGATGCGCCGCCAATGGCCCGGCTCGCCCACTCCCGGATGACCTGCGAGGCCAGCACCCAAATGACGATCGCGATCACGGCACCTGGCAGATCCCGATACACCGGCGACCGCGTTGGTGTCGCGAAGTGGAAGAGAAAAGTCAGCGAAAGCAGGCTGAGCACCGAGACGACCGGCCAATACAACTCGACCACCAAGTCGAACGGTGCTGGGATCAAGTCGCGCATGAGATCAGGACCGATCAGGACCAGCGGCAGCGTGATGCCCATCGCCAGGATGGAAGCCAGATACAACATGAGGCTCATCGCCCGAGCGCGAACAATGCCTCGCTCACCATTTTGGCCGTACATGATGCCGATGGTGTCCATGAAGACGTGCAGCGCCCGGGACCCCGACCAGAGGGATAATAAGAAGCCAATCGAGAGCAGGTCACCCCGCCCACCGTCCAACGTGTCCATGATCGTGGGCTCGATGACGTCGACCACGGTGTCTTCGGTCAGGAAGCGCCGAGCAAAGGTCACGATGGCCTCGGTCACAGTCTGCACCGTGTCCGGTCCCAATTGCTGACCCAGGAATCCAACGCCGGCGATCACCGCCAAGAACAACGGCGGCAGAGACAGTAGAGTGAAAAAAGCGGCCTCCGACGCCAAGCCGGTCACCCGGTAGCGCAAGCAAATCGAAACCGTCTCCACCACCACACGAGCCAACGGCATCGCGCCCGGGATCGGCGTGAGCACCGTCCGCACACGCCGACGAAGAGTCACCGGGCAACCGTAACCGGCGACGACGCCAGATCCGGGGCACGGCAGGCGCACTTTGATGATGAGTCACAATGAACGTCGCCGACACCGTCGTCGGAGGTAATGAGTACCCAAACCGAAAGTGACAATGGATATTTGGCCCGGTAAGCCCTACCCCCTAGGCGCCACGTACGACGGCAGCGGAGTGAACTTCGCGATCTTCTCTGAGATCGCCGACAGCGTCGAGCTGTGTTTGCTCGGCGAGCGCGGCCGCGAGACCCGCATCGAGCTGACCGAGGTCGACGCGCACGTCTGGCACGCCTACCTTCCCAACCAGCAGCCCGGGCAGCGCTACGGCTACCGGATGCACGGACCGTTCGATCCTGCCGCGGGTCACCGCTGCAACCCGAACAAACTCTTGCTGGACCCCTATGCCAAGGCCATCGAGGGCCAGACCGATGGTCACCAGTCCACCTTTGGCTACAACTTCGGCGACCCCACCTCATACAACGAGCAGGACTCCGCCAAGCACACCATGCACTCAGTGGTGGTGAACCCGTTCTTCGACTGGGGTCACGACCGGCCGCCCCGCCACGAGTATCACGACACGGTGATCTACGAAATGCACGTCAAGGGTCTGAGCATGACTCACCCGGACGTGCCGGACGACATCCGCGGGACGTATGCGGGCCTGGCGCACCCAGCGATCATCGAGCACCTCACCAACCTCGGGGTCACAGCCGTCGAGCTGCTCCCGGTCCACCAGTTCGTGCAGGACACCCACTTGGTCGACCAGGGGCTGTCGAACTACTGGGGCTACAACACCATCGGCTTCCTCGCCCCGCACAACGGGTATGCGGCATACGGCGAGCGGGGCCAGCAGGTCACCGAGTTCAAGGCGATGGTCAAGGCGCTGCACGACGCAGACATCGAAGTCATCCTCGACGTGGTCTACAACCACACCGCCGAGGGCAACCACATGGGCCCGACGTTGGCCTACCGCGGCATCGACAACGCCTCGTACTACCGCCTCGTCGAGAGCGCGAAGTCGCACTACTACGACACCACGGGCACCGGCAACAGCCTGCTGATGCGCAGCCCCCACGTGTTGCAGCTGATCATGGACTCGCTGCGCTACTGGGTGACCGAGATGCACATCGACGGCTTCCGGTTCGACCTCGCAGCGACCTTGGCCCGCCAGTTCCACGAAGTCGACAAGTTGTCGGCGTTCTTCGACATCATCCAACAGGACCCGATCATCTCTCAGGTGAAGTTGATCGCTGAGCCCTGGGACCTGGGCGACGGTGGCTATCAGGTCGGCAACTTCCCGCCGCTGTGGACCGAGTGGAACGGAAAATATCGCGACACCGTGCGCGACTTCTGGCGTGGTGAGCCCTCGACCTTGGGCGAGTTCGCCTCCCGCCTGACCGGCTCCTCAGACCTGTACGAGCACTCCGGTCGCCGCCCCTACGCCTCCATCAACTTCGTCACGGCCCACGACGGATTCACGATCCGCGACTTGGTCTCCTACAACGACAAGCACAACGACGCCAACGGCGAGGGCGGCAACGACGGCGAGAGTCACAACCGCTCGTGGAACTCCGGCGTCGAAGGCCCCACCGATGACCCCGACATCAGCGCGTTGCGTCTGCGCCAGCAAAAGAACTATCTGGCCACCCTGCTGTTGAGCCAGGGCGTGCCGATGATCCTGCACGGCGATGAGTTGGGCCGCACCCAGCAGGGCAACAACAACGTCTACTGCCAGGACAACGAGCTGGCCTGGGTCGATTGGGACTTAGAGGAGTCGCAGCAGGATTTGCTCGACTTCACTAGCGCCCTGATCGCGCTGCGCCGAGAGCACCCGGTCTTCCGCCGCCGCCGGTTCTTCGCCGGCGATGCCGATCACGGCGGGCAGAGCGAGCTAGGCGACATCGTCTGGTACGGCCCCGGTGGTGTCGAGATGGACCAGGAAGCGTGGCACAACTCGCGCAAGAGTTCGCTGATGGTCTTCCTCAACGGGCAGGCGATCCCGACGATGGATGCTCGCGGACGACCGGTTGTCGATGACCACTTCCTCCTGCTGTTCAACGCCTGGCACGAGCCGGTCGATTTCACCATCCCTGGCGGCATCGACGCACAGGAATGGACGATCGTCTTCGATACCAGCCGTGCCTTGAACGAGGACGAACCGCTGTGGGAGACCGGATCGACCAACACCTTGCAGGCACGCTCCGCCGTGGTGCTGAAAGGCACGCCGACACCGATGGAGCCGTCGGGCTAACTCTTGGCTAGCCGTGCCCGCTCGACGGCGACGTTGAAGTCACCGACCGGCCACTGCAGATCCATCTGCTCGAGGTGCTCCGAGAGGAGTTGTTGCACCGCGAGCCGGGCATACCATTTGCGGTCGGCCGGGACAACGAACCACGGCGCCTCCGGTGTCGAGCACCGCTCCAGCGCAACCTGATACGCCTCCTGGTATGCCGACCAGTGGCCTCGCTCGGTGATGTCGCCGGGGTTGTACTTCCAGTGCTTGTCGGGACGGTCGAGACGCTCGGCGAGGCGCTCCTTCTGCTCGTCCTTGGAGATGTGCATCATCACCTTGATGATCGTCGTGCCGTCCTGCGCCAACTTCTTCTCGAACGCATTGATGGTGGCGTAGCGCCGCTGCCACTGCGATTCGGGAACCAGATCGTGGACTCGGGCGATCAAGACGTCTTCGTAGTGCGAACGGTCGAAAACCCCGATCATCCCCGGCCCCGGCAGGGCCTTGCGGATACGCCACAGGAACGAGTGGCTGAGTTCCTGTGGGCGTAGGTGCCTTGAACGACGTGATCTCCACCCCCTGCGGGTCGACCATCCCGACGACGTGTCGCATGATGCCGCCCTTGCCGGCCGTGTCCAGGCCCTGGATGACCAGCAGGATGCGCCGTGTCCCGCCGCTGCGACCCGAGGCATACAACCGCTCCTGTAACGAGTCGACCGCATCGTCCGTCTTGGCCAGCAGCTTCTCGCCGTCCTTCTTCTTGCCGGAGAAGCCTGGCGTGTCTCTGGGATGACGCTCCGCCAGCGCGAAGTCGGTGCCGACCCTCAGCGCATCACTGAACGGTGTGCTCGACGTGGATTTCTTGGCTGACTTCTTCTTCTTACCCATCCGGTCATCGTGGCACAGGGTCACGACGAGCGCCTGCGCCAGGACCGCTGAGCTCCGGAGGGCCCTGCGGCCCGAGAAAGTCCTCCACCAGGGCCTCCCAACGCTGGGGGTCGATGTTCCACTCGCGGCAGTGCAATGCGTCCTGCCACAGGGCCAACTGGACCAGGTCAGGTCGGGCCGCAGCGAGTGCCTTCGAGGGGCCGTAGGGCACCACATCGTCGGCAACGGAGTGGATCAGCAAGATCGGGTGGGTGAGCTCATCGGCTCGGGAGACCCAGTTGGTCACGGCGATATCGATGGGCTCGGCGATCCCGACCAGACGTCTGGTCACCTTCTGACCCAGCAGCGACTTGGCCAAGCCGTCGATCAGCGGAGGCAGCTTGTTCACCTGGGCTTGATGGGTGATGACGTCGCCCCAGTCGATGACGGGTCCGTCGAGCACGACTTTGTCGACCCAACCGGCCATCGGCGAGCAGTCGAGGGTCTGCAGCACGATGCCTGCCCCCATGGACCAGCCGACCAGGGCGATGTCGCGGGCACCGTGCGAGACGGCATACCTGATCGCCGCCTCGACGTCGCGCCATTCCGACAGGCCCAAGTTGTATCGGCCGTCGATGCTGGCCGGTGCGCCATCGTCGTTGCGATACATCGGCACCAAAGAGGTGTAGCCCAGTCGCCGCAGGACCGGGATGGCCCGCATGGTCTCCTCGCGGCGGGCGCTTCGACCGTGAATCAGGATGGCCCAGCGTCCGTCGTCCTGCTCTGGTCGCACGCGCCACGCAGGCAGGTCGCCGATGTCGCTGCGGACCAGCACGTCCTCGTACGCCAATCTCAGCGCCGTGAACGGGTTGCCCGCGTAGAAGTACGCGTTCCAGCGTGCCGGGCCAGGCTTGAGGTCGCCGAAGTCGATGCCCAAAATGGTGCGCGTGACCGTGCGATGACCGTTCTTGCCGCGTGCATCGTCGCGCGAGAGCACGTCGCCGAGACGGACATGGCCGGCACCTCGGTCGAGCCACAACCCGTAGTGACCGTCGGCCACGGTATGCGGCTCGGCGCGCAGCGTGACCGTGTCGTCAACAACCTCGAGAATCTCGACGTTGTCCTTCTTCTCGTGTTCAGGAGTGATGATTCGCCGCGCGAAGTAGGTCGCGATGCTCAGCGATGTCACTGCAGAGATAACCCCGAGGCTGATACCGGTGATGGCAGTGGCGGTCGCTGCTTTCGGATTGAAGCCACTCATGTCCGCGCGCCCAGAACGTTGGCCAGGTTGAAATCGACGGGGTGCTCCAACTGGCTGTACGTGCAGCTGCTCGGCTCCCGGTCCGGCCTCCAGCGCACGAACTGGGCGGTATGCCGAAAGCGCGCGCCCTCCATGTAGTCGTACTTGACCTCGAGCACCCGCTCGGGCCGCAGCGGCACAAAGCTCAGGTCTTTGCCGGCGTTCCACCGTGAGCCCTCGTTCTTGCGGGGCGTCCGCTCCCCCGCGTCATGGGCTCCCCAGTTCCACGGGTGGTCATCCCACTGGGCGATCAGCGGCTGCAACTCGGTGAAGATCTCTTTGCGTCTGGCCATCGGCAGGGCACCGACCACTCCGACGCTGGCCAGGGTGCCCTGATCGTCATACAAGCCGAGCAAGAGCGATCCGATCGCGTCCGGACCGGATTTGTGCACCCGATATCCCGCGACCACGCAGTCGGCTGTCCGGATGTGTTTGATCTTGGTCATCACGCGCTTGTCGCTCTGATAGGTCAGGTCGGGTGCCTTCGCGATCAGGCCATCGAGCCCAGCACCTTCGAACCGCTCAAACCACTGGGCGGCTTCGTCCGCATCGTGGGTGAGCGGGGTGAGGTGGATCGGTGGGGTCGCCTTCTCGAAGGCCCCCTCGAGCAGCGAACGTCGCTCCTGCATCGGGCGTTCGCGCAGGTCCTCCTCACCCAGGGCGAGCAGGTCGAAAGCCACGAATGCTGCGGGGGTCTTCTCCGCGAGCATCTGGACTCGGGAGTCCGCCGGGTGGATGCGCTGCTGCAGCGCTTCGAAGTCGAGATGATTGGCGGCCAGGTTGGCGACCACGATCTCGCCGTCGACCACGGCACGGTCCGGGAAGTGGTCAAGAACCGCGGCCACGACCTCGGGGAAGTAGCGGGTCATCGGCTTCTCGTTGCGGCTGCCGATCACCACCTCGTCGCCATCGCGAAAGATGATGGCGCGAAACCCGTCCCACTTGGGTTCATACATCCGGCCGCTCGGAATCCCTGTGGCCGGTTTAGCCAACATTGGCTTGACCGGCGGCATCACTGGCAGGTCCACGTCCCTCATCCTGCCGTATGCCGCCGGTCAAGCGGTATGGGGCTAGTCCGGCTTGACTGCCAACACAGGACAGTTCGCGGCTAGCAGTACTTCTTGAGCGGTTGACCCGAGGATCAACTTCCCGATGGGCGAACGCCGACGGATGCCGATGACGACCACCTCAGCGCCGTGATCATCTGCGGCCTGCAGGATCTCCTCAGCTGCGCTGAGACCGCGAGTCGGCTGGATCACGACGTGCTCCAGACCGGCCTGCTGCAGCTCGGTATCCAGTGCGTCCAGGTCCTTGGCGGTGGCGAACTCGGGGCCGCTGTAGTCCTCACGGTCCCCGGTGTTGACCACCACCAGGCTGGTCTGGCGTCGGCGCGCCTCCTCGATGGCGGCATCGACCGCCGCCGAGCCGCCGGCCGTCGGCAGGTATCCCGCGACGACGCTCACGAAGCCTGCTTCACTTCGTTGCCGTCGTCATCGACGACCATGGCGCCCGTCATGATGGCCACCCCGTCGTTCATCGAATGACTCGAGGGTGTGATGACCGCGGCACGAGCGGCAAGTCGCTGGATGTGAATCCGATCGGCAACCGCCCAGACGTGCGGCATGTTGTGCGAGATCAAGATGACCGGCAAGCCCTTGTCGCGCAGTTGCTTGATCATCTCCAGGACCGCATTGCCTTCCTTGACGCCCAGCGCGGCGGTCGGCTCGTCGAGGATGACCACCTTGCTGCCGAAGGCGGCCGCACGAGCCACCGCTACAGCCTGACGCTGTCCACCGGACAGCGTCTCAACGGCCTGACCCATGTTCTGGATCGTCTGGATGCCGAGGTCCTGCACCGACTTCTGTGCCCGCTCGGTCATGCCCTTCTTATCCAGCATTCGCAACACCGAACCCAAAGGACCGGGCCGGCGCTGCTCGCGGGCCAAATACAGGTTGCTCGCGATATCCAGCGCCGGGATGACCGCCAACTGCTGATAGACGGTCTCGATGCCGGAGTCCCGGGCGTCCTGAGGCTTCTTGAAGTTGACCTTCTTCCCGTCGAGCGTCAACTCGCCGGAATCGATGGTGTAGGCACCGGACAGACACTTGATCAGCGTCGACTTGCCCGCTCCGTTGTCGCCGATGACCGCGAGAACTTCGCCGGGATAGAGATCCAGGTCGACATTGTCCAGGCCGACGACGCGGCCAAACGACTTGCTCAGACCGCGCGCCCGCAGGATGGGCTCGGGCTTCTCGGTTGTAGTGCTCATGCTTTGACCTTCCTGATCCACTGGTCGACGGAGACGGCGACGATGACGAGGACACCGACTGCGAGCAGCCGGTATTGCTGATCGACACCGGCCAGGGACAAGCCGGTCGTAAACGACTGCACGATGAGCGCACCGAGCAACGTGCCGAGGACGCCACCGCGGCCACCGAACAGGCTGGTTCCACCGATCACGACAGCCGTAATGCTCTCCAGGTTGGCGTCGGTGATCGCGTTCGGCGTCGCCGCGCCGGCCCGACCGATGAGCACCCAGGCACCGATGCCGTAGATGAAGCCAGCGGCCGCATACACACTCAGCAGCACCCGCTTAGCCGCGATTCCGGACAGCCGAGCTGCCTCGGCGTCGTCACCCACGGCATACACGTGACGACCCCAAGCGGTCTGACTGAGGGCGAACCCGACCGCCAGATAGACCAGGGCGACGATGATGACGCCATAGGTCACCGTGAAGCCACCTATCGAGATGGTGTTTCCGGTGAAGTTAAGAAACGCCGGAAGGTCACCGCCTTGGATCGATTGCCCTCCGGAATACAGCAGGGCTATCGCGGTAAAAATACTCAATGTGCCCAGCGTGACGATGAATGGCGGCAGGTTGACTCGAGTCACCAAGAAGCCGTTCAGTGCTCCGCAGAGCGTGCCTACCGCAATGCCGATCATCACCGCAAGCAGACCGGGGACGCCGTTCTCGAACGCGATCGTCGCCGAGAACATCGTCGACAAGATGGCGATTGCTCCCACCGACAGGTCAATGCCCGCTGTCAGGATGATCAAGGTCTGGCCGACGGCCAGACACGCAATCACCGCGGTTTGTTGAATCATCAGCGAGAGAGAGGCAGCGCTGGCGAAACGGCCGTTCATCAGGCTGAAGACCAGGAAGGTCAACACCAGGATGAGCGCCGGGCTGAGGGCGGGATGGGCGTGCAGGAGGTGCTGCACTCGCTGGAGGGGTGACTGTCGTCGTCCCCCCAGGCTCGCAGCGGTGGATGGGGCGGTTGGGGCAGACGTGCTCATGTGATCCTCTTCCTAGGATTCTTAGCGCTGAGGTCTCAGCCCCAGCAGAGCTCGGTGCCTTTATCGGTGTCGATGCTTTCCACGCCGTCCACCGGCGCATCGGTCACCAGGGCGACTCCGGTGTCGAAGAAGTCCAGGCCTTCGGTGGTCTCAGGGGCAACACCATCACGGGCGAAGGCAGCGATGGCGTTGACGCCTTTGCTGGCCATGTCCAACGGGTACTGCTGCGAGGTCGCACCGATGACTCCATCGGCCACCGACTTCACTCCCGCGCATCCGCCGTCGATAGCAACGACGATGGCGTCGCTGAGACCAGCGGCTTGCAGGGCGTTGTTCGCGCCGACTGCGGCTGGCTCGTTGATGGCGTAGACGACGTTGATGTTGCTGTTCCTGGTGAGGCAGTTCTCCATCGCCGTGCGGCCACCATCCTCAGCACCTTGGGTCGGCTCGTTGCAGACGATTTCGTAGTCGCCGCCAGCGCCCGCGCTGTAGGTGCCAGTGGCCGCTTCGTCGCCATTCTTCTCAATGTCGACCGTGTCGATGCCCATGCCGGTCAGGAATCCCTGATCGCGGTTGTAGTCGACGCTGATGATCTTGTCGTCGAAGAGGTCGAGCATGGCGATCGTTGCAGGCTCTCCGTCGAGCGTTTCCGCGGTCCACTGACCGATCAGTTCACCGGCCTTGAAGTTGTCCGTGGCGAAGGTGATGTCGACCGTTTCGGGCGGGTCCGGCGGCGTGTCGAGGGCGATGACATAAAGCCCTGCGTCACGGGCCTTGGTGATGGCCGGGTTGACGCCGGGCCCGTTCGGTGTGATCAGGATGCCAGCATCTCCACGCACGACGGCGTCTTCGATCGCTTGAATCTGGGTGGTCTCATCGCCGTCTTCCTTGCCCGAAGCGAGAGTCAGCTCGATGTTGTTGGCCTCGGCCTCCTCCTTGGCTCCGTTTTGCATGGCGACGAAGAAGGGGTTGGTCGAGTTTTTGGTGATGAGCGAGACGCCGATGCTCTCGCCAGTGTCACCGCCGCCGCTGGAGCCGCCGTCGGCGGTGTCACCGCTGTCACCGCAGGCGGCGAGGGAAACGGTGATGGCGAGTGCGGCGCCCACACCACGGTAGGTAGCGGGCCGGTTCTTGTGGGACGTGGTCATCAGGACCTCCTATGAAGACTTCGCTGTCTCGGATAGACAACCTTGTCATCGACTACCGTGACAGCGGATTTGTCCTGCGTCAAGAGATTCGGAGAAGTTCCTCTTATGCGCGAGGACAACGATTTCATGGCCAATATTGTGTCGGGACTCACAGCCCCTTGCGCTCCTCGGCCAAAAAGACAACGATGTCGCCATGGAGCAACGTCCGCCCTCCGCGCCACGCGCCACGATGCTCGATGTGGCCAAGTTGGCTGGGGTTGGGCTCAAGACCGTCTCTCGGGTCGTCAATAACGAGGCCGGTGTCTCGGAGGCAACCCGCCAGCGCGTGACACGAGGCGTGGACCAGCTCAACTATCGACACAACCTCGCGGCGAGCAACCTACGACGGAGCAGCGGACGCACAGGAATGATAGGCGCGCTCATCCAGGACGTGGACAACCGCTTCTCCTCCACATTGTTGCGAGCCCTTGAGGACCGGGCCCACGACCACGGGGCCTCGCTCATCACTGCCTTCCTGGACGAGGATCCCGAGCGCGAACGCAGCCAGGTGATGTCGCTGATCGGCCACCGCGTCGATGCGTTGGTCCTGATGCCGGCCACGCAAACGCAGGACTACTTGATGGCTGAGCGCCGGGCCGGGCTGCCGATGGTGTTCGTGGACCGCGTCCCCCACGGCATCGACGTGGACTCCGTGACCGTCGATAACCTTCATGGTGCCCGTATGGCCGTGCAACACCTCCTCTCCCACGGCCACCGCCGCATCGCTTTCGTCGGTGACTCACCCGACATCGAGACGGCCAATTTGCGACGACAGGGCTACGAAATGACGATGACCGAGGCTGGCCTTCCGCCCACGCCCAATCTCATCCAGATGGGTAATCGCCGCCGCGAGGCCGCAGAGACGACGGTGTTGGAATTGATGGCCACACCGGAGCCGCCCACCGCACTCTTCGCCGGCTCGAACGTGATCTCGGTAGGGGCCATCAGAGCACTACGCACTCTGCGTCGGGAGCGGGAGGTTGCTATCGTCGGTTTCGACGATTTCCCGATGGCCGACCTCATCGATCCACCGTTGACGGTGATCCGTCAAGACATCGACGCAATCGGCCAGCGCGTCGTGTCTTTGCTGTGGGCTCAACTGGACGGTGAAATTGCCGCCCCACGGCGGGTGGTGCTACCCGTTGAGCTCATCCGGCGCGGTTCCGGTGAGATCCCTGGGCCACACGGCACACTTCTCTCATGACGCTGAGCGTGCTTGACCTCTTCACCATCGGCGTCGGCCCGTCGTCCTCACACACGGTTGGCCCGATGCGGGCGGCTCGCCTCTTCGCCTTCGAACTTTCCGACCAGGACCTACTCCCCCAGGTCGAGCGAATGCAGGTGGAGCTCTTCGGTTCCTTGG
This sequence comes from uncultured Actinomycetota bacterium, assembly GCA_963803695.1. Classification (GTDB taxonomy): domain Bacteria; phylum Actinomycetota; class Actinomycetes; order Actinomycetales; family Dermatophilaceae; genus Ornithinicoccus. The sequence continues at coordinate 832,767 of CAWDNY010000015.1, read as the reverse complement.
GCGCAACGGGAATGGGTCACGGCAGTGATAGCGCCATCCTGCTCGGGCTGGAAGGGGCCGAGCCGCAGACGGTGGAGCCAAGCTGGATCGCGGCCCGCACCGCGCAGATCCGACGGGAAGGCGTCGTGCGAGTGGCTGACCGTCACGATGTCCCCTTCGACGAGGCCCAGGACCTGATCCTCAAACCCCGAGAGGTGCTGCCTGGCCATCCCAACGGGATGCGGTTCACGGCATACGACCAGGAAGGTGCCGAGGTGTTGAGATGCATCCGGTATAGCGTCGGCGGCGGCTTCGTGGTCAATGAGCGCGATGTCGACGCCGACCGGCTGACCACCCACGAGCCACCCCCGCACCACTTCGCCACCGGAGCTGCGTTGCTCCAACGCTGCCGCGCCGAGCAGGTCAGCGTGGCCGAGTTGGTGGCCCTCAACGAGGACTCCATGCGCCCACGCGCCGAGACGACCGCGGCCCTGTTGCTGATCTGGCAGGCGATGCAACAATGCGTGGCCGCAGGCTGTGCTGGTGAAGGGATCTTGCCGGGCTCGCTCATGGTCGCTCGTCGAGCACCTCGGCTCTATCGAGACCTGATGGAGACCTACCGCACCAGCCCCGTGGGAGCAGACACGCTGTCGGCGATGGACTGGCTCTCCTTGCACGCGATCGCCGTCAACGAGGAAAACGCCGCGGGCGGCAGAGTGGTCACCGCGCCGACCAACGGAGCGGCCGGCATCATCCCGGCGGTGTTGCACCACTATTGGCACTACGTGCCGGGGGCCAACGAAGCAGGCGTGGTTCGCTTCCTGCTGGCCGCGGCCGCCATCGGCATCATTATCAAGGAGAACGCCTCCATCTCGGGAGCGGAGGTTGGCTGCCAGGGGGAGGTCGGCTCGGCGTGCGCCATGGCTGCGGCGGGACTCTGCGAAGTCCTGGGGGGCACCCCGGAGCAAGTCGAGAACGCGGCGGAGATCGGCTTGGAACACAACCTCGGCCTAACCTGCGACCCTATCGGCGGACTCGTGCAGATTCCCTGCATCGAGCGCAACGCGGTGGGTGCCGTGAAGGCCGTGACCGCGGCTCGACTGGCGATGCGCGGCGACGGCACCCACCGAGTCAGCCTCGATCAGGCAGTGACCACCCTGCGCACCACCGGGGCCGACATGTCGGCCAAATACAAGGAAACCTCGACCGGAGGCCTGGCGGTCAACGTCACCGAATGTTGAGTGCTGGCTGGGCTCATTGTCACGAGTAGAGGGTGAGCTCTTTCAACCCGTGTGCGTACACGCCGTACATCCATGGTCCAGGAAGGGCAGAAACTCTGATCATGCCTGCAGAGGCAGTGGCAAAGCGGTGGACCTGAACGTCGCTGGTCAACTGACCATTGACTAGACAGAAGACACGTAACGTTCCGCTCGACATGATCCGCCGCTCCCCGACCCTGCGTCGAATCCTGCCGTCCTTGCACACGACGATCCACTCCCTCGCTTCCGCAAACGCCATCCACTCCACGTCGGCCACGGGGCCGGTTCCATAAATCTCGTTCAGGGTATGGACGCGACTGGGCCAGATTTTCGTGAGAAAAGCTGGGACACTCTTGAGACCCAGACTTCGGTCTACCAGCAGGTCAGGCGGCTCGTTGACCATAGGCACGAACGATGGCTTCTACAGTCGCATGCGGAACGCCGAACTCGTCACAGACGAAGCCGATCGACTCTCCGGCGAAAAAAAGGTCTGCAACGTCTTCCACCCTGACGCCTTGCGCTTCAATGATTGGCTGCCCGAAAGCTAGCCGCGGATCCACAATGACGTCCGCACCACCGAAGGTCTCGAGGGTGACTCGGCCGGGGCGACCGTCTGAGTCAAACTGGACATGGTTCAGCCCGGTTTCGATCACTCCGCCAATGCCTGGTTGACTATCTCTGGCTCGAATCCACGCTGAGTCACCCTGTTGGGCGAGGTTAACCAAGATGTCCATCCCGTCGTGCGCCAACTCGGCGCTGAGCCAATCTCTCCCGAGTTCCTTGCGTAGAGCGGAGACTCCGTCCACCACGTTCCGAAGCGACAATCCTGCTGCTCGCATTTGGTTTGTGACTTGAGCTTCGGCTAGGGCCACGAATGGCAGGTACGCATCGCCGCGACCAGTTGACGCAAGCCTTCGAACGATGCCCTTCTGATCCACCCAGTACCGAAGAGTTGACGGAGGGATGCCTACAAGGCGCGCCATTTCCGCGAGGGTGTAGAAGGGCACGTCGTGTCGCACGTCCACGTTCGTACACCTTCTTCCGCCTCGAAGTCGCCCTGAATACGGTTTATCCCAACACGTGACTGTAGCGCTGGCCACCGACAGGACAACACGACACGCTCGGTTTATGGGCGCCTCGGTGACACCGCGCAGCCATAAGTTAGTGCTTCGCTCGGCTCGGCTGCACACGTCGCGGCTCACCGGGCATCTTCGGGTAGTCCGGCGGAAACGGCATCTCCCCCAGTCCGCGCTCGACATCTGCCTCCCACAGCGCCAGGGCAGGGCTGAGGTCAGCCGGTTCGGCGTGGAGATCTGCCCACGGGTCACCGCCGTCGGCCAGGCGGTCCGGCACCGTGTGCACCGTGAATCCGGTGGGGTCTAGCCCCGGCATCTCCCCCCACGTCACCGGGGTGGAGACCGGAGCCCCCGGTAGTGGTCGAGGACTGTATGCCGCAGCGAGGGTCCGATCACGGCAGGCCTGATTGAAGTCGACGAAGATCTTATCTCCGCGCTCCTCCTTCCACCAGGCGGTGGTGACCAGGTCCGGCATACCCCGCTCCAACTCACGCGCGATCCCAATCACGGAATGCCGCACCGTGAGGAACTCCCACTGCGGCCGGATCGCGGCGTGCACGTGGACCCCGCGGTTGCCGGTGGCCTTGACGAAGGGCGTCAGCCCGGCAGCCTGCATGACCTCATGCAGCGCCAGCGCCACCTCAACGATGTCGCCGAAGGTGCGACCAGGCTGTGGATCGAGGTCGATGCGGACCTCGTCAGGATTGTCGTTGTCGGCGGTCCGCACGGGCCAGGGGTGGAAGGTGATCGTGTTCATCTGGACCGCCCACAGCGCAGTCGCGACCTCGTCGATGACCAGTTGCTCGTGCTGGCGGCCCGAGGGATAAGTGCAGGTCGTCGTGCGTACCCAGGCCGGCACCCCCTTCGGGGGGTTCTTGGAGTAGAACTCCTCACCCGTGATGCCCGTCGGGAAGCGCTGCAAGGTGACCGGCCTATCCTGCACCGATCGCAGGAACGCCGGACCGACTGCCTGGATGTATGCCGCGAGGTCGGCCTTGGTCACCGGCTCGCCGTCCTCGGTGGCAGGCCAGATCACGCGGTCTGGGCTGCTGAGCCGCACGGTGCGCTCGACATCGCCAGGCCCGGGGACGGTCAGCATGATCGGCTTAGCCATACATCGCACGCTACCGGGAAGATGTGCCCACAGGTGGGTGTTAGCAGGCGTATGAGGGATAAGAATCGCGATGACTATGCCGTCACCAAGTCCGACCAGGAATGGCGTGAACAACTGAGCGCTTCGGAGTACGACGTGCTTCGCAAGGCCGGCACCGAACGTCCGTTTGTCGGCGAATACACCGACACCAAGACCAACGGGGTCTACAACTGCCGGGCTTGCGGCTACGAACTGTTCCGCAGCGAGACGAAGTTCGAGAGCCACTGCGGGTGGCCGTCTTTCTACGGCCCGCTAGCCGAGGACCGCGTCGAATACGTCAAGGACCGCTCATTTGGGCGCACCCGCACCGAGGTGCGCTGCGCCAACTGTGGCTCGCATCTGGGGCACGTCTTCGAGGGCGAGGGCTACGACACCCCGACCGACCAGCGGTATTGCATCAACTCGATCAGCATGACCCTCACTCCTGTTGAGTAGGAATGAGCGTTAAGGCGCGTTCAGGATGAAGTAGTCCGCGCTGACCTTGGGCCCGGTGTAGAACGGCACCTCTTCGCGGACGTGCAGCCGGGCCCGAGTGTTGCGCAGGTCGCGCATGAGGTCGACGATGCGGTGCAATTCGTCGGCCTCGAACGCGAGGATCCACTCGTAGTCCCCCAGGGCAAATGACGAGAGCGTGTTGGCCCGGACATCGCCATAGTCCCGAGCGGCCAGGCCGTGCTCGCGCAGCATGTCGCGTCGTTCGCCCTCCTCCATGAGATACCACTCGTACGAGCGGACGAACGGATAGACGCAGAGGTAGCCCCGGGCCTCCTCGCCAGCCAGGAACGCTGGCACGTGGCCTTTGTTGAACTCTGCTGGCCGGTGCATCGCAACCTGTGACCACACCGGGTCCAGATGCTCGCCGAGCGACGTGCGGCGGAGCAATTGATAGGCCCTCTGCAGGCCCTCAACCGTCTCGGCGTGCCACCAGACCATCAGGTCGGCGTCCGCGCGGAATCCAGACACGTCATAAAAGCCGCGAGTCTGGACGTTCATCCGCGCCAAAGAACCCACCACGTGGGAGACCTCACGCGCCATGGACTCGCGGGACGAGCCGTCTGACTTCGAGTGTCCCAGCGGCCGCGCAACCCGAAACACCGAGTACATCGCGTACTGAATGCCGCTGTTGATCGCCTCGACCTGCTCACCTGTCGGCTTGGCGTGGGCGTCGATCTCAGCTGGGGTGTCAGGGGAAGCCATGGCCCTATTGTGCGGGACCGACCTGGGCCGCCGCTGCCCGGCCCGAGGCGATGCACGCGGGGATGCCGACACCGTCGTACGTGGCCCCACAGACCGCCAAGCCGGGGACTGCCGACACCGACGCCGTGATGGTGGCGACCCGGTCACGGTGGCCCACGGCATACTGCGGCAGGGCTCCACCCCACCGCTGCACATGTGCGTCGATCGGCTGAGGCACGCTCTGTCCCAGCATCGTGGCGAGGTCGTCGCGGACACTCTGGATCAGCTCGTGGTCGGGACACTGGAGGTCGGACTCTTCGCGATGACGGCCCATCGATGCGCGCACGAAGACCGTGCCTCTCGCGGTGTCGTCGCCGCTGGTGCGCACCCAGTCCCACTTATTTCCGCTGAACGTCGATGCCTTCACGCGCAGGCCCTCGACCGGAGGCACCAGGAGCCCGGAGCCAGTCAGCCTCGGGGCCGTTGTGGCCGGCAGTGCGAGAGTCACGATCGCCATCGAGGCGGTCTCGATGCGGCCAAGGACGTCGGCCGCGATGGGGGCAAGGCCGCGCAGTAGTCGTGCGGTGGGGGCAGGCGGGGTGGCCAGGATGAGCCGATCGGCGTGCCAGACCGTCGGCTCTGGTCGAGGACCAGTCACAACGTCGAATCCGTCCCCAGATCCTGCAGGATGCCGAGTCACCTCTCGGGCCGCCACACCCGTGTGGATGACGACACCGCTGTCGCCGAGCGCCTCTGCCAAGGCCCCGATGAGTCGATGGACCCCGCCCCGCAGACCCGCGAAAACAGGCGATTTGACTGCACCGCCGGCCAGTGGTGCTGGCAGTGCGGCACGCGCGGCCTCGAGCAGTGACGTGCCTTCTCGGTATGCCGACAGCATCGTCGGGAGGGCCGCCGCCAGGGAGATCTCGCGGGCGTGCCCGGCATACACACCACCGAGCAACGGCTCGATGAGCCGGTCAACGACCGCATCACCCAGTCGGGCACTGACGAAGTCGCCGACCGAGATGTCCTGACCTCGACCTGGCTGCCCCACGGTCTCGTGACCGACCCGGGCGATCTCGGCAGTCGTCAAGAGCGGACTCAGGGTTGCGAGGTCACCCGGGATGCCCATCACGGTGCCCACGGGCATGGGGTGCAGCGCGCCGCGACTCCAGATGGAGGCCTGCGCAGTCGCCGGGTGGACGACATCGCGGCGTAAGCCCATCTCCTCGATCAACTGCAGCGCCTCGGGGCGACGCGCGAGCAACGACTCGGCACCGGTGTCGAGAATGACCCCCGCGATCTGTGCCGAGGCGATCTTGCCACCCAGCACCGGGCTGCCTTCCAGAAGAGTGATGGTGGCGTCGGGATCAGCCTGACGCAGAGCCCACGCCGCACTCAGCCCGCTGATCCCTCCGCCGATCACCAGATAGGCGTGGCCCAACTACTGGATCCTCTTAATGGGTTCGTGTTCGGACTCACTCTCGGCGTCGACCATGGTCCGCACACTCTCATCGTCGTGCACGGCTTCGGAAGCTGGGGTGGAGAAGGCCCCCTTCTTGTAGTCGTAGTCGATCGGGTTGCCGTCTTCGTCGTGTCGCTGATACCACGAGGTGTATTCCTCCGAACCGGAGTCGAAGTCGTATCCGGCACCGCGACCCTCCTCTGCCTTGCCGACAGAGATCCCGAAGTCGTCGCCGTGCTCGCGAACCCCGCTCTGCACAGCTTCGTCCAAAGCGTGCTCGCTATAGCGATGTCGGATCATCATCGGATCCGTTCTCAGGTCCTTCGCGAACGCAAAGAGCATCATGAACAGCACGATCGAGAAGGGCAGAGCCGAGACGATCACGAGGTTCTGCAATCCGTCGAGGGCTTGGTCCCCGCCGATCAGCAACATCACGATGGCGATACCGGCCAGGCACACACCCCAGAAGATGATCACCGGGGTGTCGGGCACGGCCTTGCCGCGTTGGGAGAGCATGCCCATCACCAGAGAGCCGGAGTCTGCGCTGGTGATGAAGAAGACAGCCAACATGATCATCACCACTATGGAGGTGATTCCACTAGCCGGCAGAGAGTCCAACATCAGGAAGAGCATGTCCTGCGGAGAGTCCGCGCCACCGATATCGGCGGTCCCATCGAACTGCAACTTCATGGCCGTGCCACCGGAGATCGCGAAGGCCAGGAAGCAGACCAACGTGGGAGCCAACAACACCACGGTCACGAACTCCCGCAGTGTGCGACCACGGCTGATCCGGGCGATGAAGATGCCGACGAAAGGCGTCCAGGAAATCCACCACGCCCAGTAGAAGACGGTCCAGGCGTTGACGAAGTCAGCGGCCTCGTCGCCGCGAGAGGCCGAGCGGCCGAGCATCTGCGGCAGATCCTTGAAGTACTCGATCATGGCCGAGGGTATGAAGTTCAGCAGGAACAGGGTCGGCCCGCCGATGAAAATGAACAATCCGAGAAGCGCCGCAAGAATCATGTTGGTGTTCGACAGCCACTGGATGCCCTTGCCGATGCCACTGACCGCGGAGGCGATGAACGCGACGGTGAGGACGGCGATGATCGCGATGATCGCCAACTTGGGCAATTCGCCGGTGCCGCCGACGATCTCGATGCCGCGACCGATCTGCAGCGATCCGATTCCCAGACTTACCGCGGTGCCGAAGAGCGTGGCGATGATGGCGAAGATGTCGATGATCTTGCCGGGGGCGCCACGGGCAGCCTTGGCCCCGAATAGCGGCTCCAGGATGCTGGACATCAACGGGACCCGTCCGCGCCGATACGCACCGTAGGCCACGGCGCCACCGACCAGTGCATACATCGCCCACGCGTTCAAACCCCAATGGAAGATGGTTTGAGCGAGCGCGGTGTGCATCGCTTCGATGGTCTCGGGCTCCACCGTGCCCGGAGGGGGGGTGAGGTAGTACGTCATCGGCTCGTACGAGCCGAAGAACAGCAGCCCGATGCCCATCCCGGCGCTGAACAACATGGCCAGCCATGACGCCCGGGTGTATTCGGGCTTCTCGTCGTCCAGGCCCAACTTGATCTTGCCGAATCTCGAGAACCCGACGATCAGCATGAAGATGACAGCGACGATCGCGAAGATGTTGAATAGCCAGCCGACGTTACTGACGACCCAGGTCAATGCCGTGTCGGACGCCGACTGCAGACCCTCGGTGTTTGTCGTGCCCCAGAGGATGAACGCAACGATAACGCCAGCGGTAACGCCGAAGACCACCTTGTCGGTGCTGTAGCGGACCCGTTGGTCTTCAATGGAGACACCGGGCACCAACGCAGGGTGGATGCCGTGCGGATAGTTGGTTTCACGGACCAGCTCTTTGGTCTTGCGACCGGCTGCCGCGACCTTGTCACGTTTGGATCTGGCAGTGTCCTCGCCCGCCAAGCCATCGTCGGTTGGTTGCTCATCGGGCATGGTTGACCTCACCTACGTTGATGTCGGACCACTACCGGCCGGGTGCCGTCAGTTCATCACCATAGCGAATACGGCGTAAATGTGCTCTACCTCACATCAGGAAGCCGCGTGCACCAGGTCAACGACGCGCGTTAGGACGTCGGGGTCAGTCTCCGGAAGCACGCCGTGTCCAAGGTTGAAGATGTGCCCGGGCGCTGGCGCACCTTCGACCACGATGCGGCGCACCTCGCGCTCGAGCGCGTCCCAGGGCGCGAAGAGCAGCGCGGGGTCAAGGTTGCCCTGCACGGCATACCGACCACCGGTCGCCTCGATTGCGCCAGGCAGGTCCATCCGGTAGTCCACCCCGATGACGTCGGCACCGGCTGCGGCCATGTCGACCAGCAACTCCGAGGTTCCGACGCCGAAGTGAATGCGCGGAACCCCTGCGTCGGCAAGCGCACTCAGAACAGCGCGGCTGTGCGGCTCCACGAACTCCATGTAGTCGCGCCGGGACAAGAAGCCCGCCCACGAGTCGAAGAGTTGCACCGCACTGGCTCCCGCCGCGACTTGGACCGACAAGAACTGCGCCGAGATCTGGGCCAATCGCCGGCACAGCGCGTGCCACAACTCGGGGTCACCGTGCATCAGCGCCTTGGTGCGCTCGTGATTCTTCGACGGTCCTCCCTCGATGAGATACGACGCCAACGTGAAGGGTGCCCCCGCGAACCCGATCAAAGGGGTGTCACCCAAAGCCGCCACCAACTGCCGCACCGAGGTGTCGATGTCTTCGATCATGCCCGGATCCAGCTCGGGCAGGCGCTCCAGGTCGCGGGACGTGGCGATCGGCTGAGCAATCACCGGGCCCACTCCGGGCACGATGTCGACGTCCACCCCGACGGCCTGGAGCGGCACCACGATGTCGCTGAACAGGATGGCGGCGTCCACCCCGTGCCGGCGCACCGGCTGCAAGGTGATCTCGGTGACCAGGTCCGGCGTCCGGCATGCCTCCAGCATCGCCACGCCCTGACGCAGCGCGCGATACTCCGGCAGCGAACGGCCTGCTTGGCGCATGAACCACACGGGGGTATGCGACGTGGGCAGCCCGCGAGCGGCGCGGACCAGCGCGCTGGTCGGTTCGGAAGAAGGGGAGGGCGCAGTGGTAGGGAGCGTCACGGAAGGATGATCCCACGCGAGGCTGGGACGTTCCGGCGTTTCGATCCGCCGACTCGCGCGCCGGTGCGCCTAGTCTGACCAGGTGGTCAGCCGCATACCAGTCGGGCGTCCCTCAACCCCCGACGTCGACGCCTCACGAGACGCCGCTGCGTTCGCGGTGGCTCTGGACGCCTTGCGGAACGCGGTGATGCGCCCTGAGTTGTTGATAGACGAGGTGCCTGCTCCGACGAGATTGGCCCCGCACGCAGTGGCATTGGCCGGCGAAGTCGTGCCCAGCCACGACCCGGATGACGAGCCCATTGGGTTGGGGCGATTCGTGTTGCTCTTCGACCCCTCGGGCCCTGAGCCCTGGGAAGGCACCTGGCGCGCGGTGACCTACGCCAAGACCGCCATGGAGCCTGAGGTCGGCGGGGATCCCATGGCCGGGGAGGTCGGCTGGTCCTGGCTCACCGAGGCCCTTGAGTCCCGCAATCTGTCCTGGGGGGCGGAGGCGGGCACGGTCACTAGCGTCACGTCCATGAGTTTTGGGGCCCTGGCTGACAGGGATGCCACGGTGGAGTTGGAGATCCGCGCCTCGTGGACCCCACACGTCGAGGACGTCGCTGATCTGCGGGGGCATGTGCAGGCCTGGGGCGACCTGCTGTGCACCATTGCGGGCCTTCCCCCGTTGCCCGAGGGCGTCGTCGCGCTGCCCGGAATACGCCGTTAGATCGTGACCGACGAGCCCGGCCTGCAGTCACCAGACGGCGAATTGGAGCCCGAGGTCTTCGACGCTCTGGATGCTCCCTACGACGGCATACCTGACGTGGTCAGCGACGCTGCGGGTCTTGCTTCGGTCATCGAGTCGGTCGCGGGCGGCACAGGACCGGTCGCCATCGATGCCGAGCGCGCGTCTGGGTATCGATACGGCCAAGACGCCTACCTCGTGCAATTGCGTCGCGAGGGCAGTGGCACGCACTTGATCGACCCTGTTGGCTGCCCGGACCTTTCGGAGTTGGGTGAAGCCCTGGTCGATGTCGAGTGGGTGTTGCACGCTGCAACCCAGGACATCCCGTGTCTGGCCGACCTCGGGATGCGACCCCGGCTGCTCTTCGATACTGAGTTGGGGGCCAGACTGGCCGGACTCCCCCGGGCCGGCTTGTCCTCGGTCTTGGAGTATTACCTCGGCGTTTCGCTGGCCAAGGAGCACTCGGCGGTGGACTGGTCGACGCGGCCATTGCCCACACCCTGGCTGCTGTATGCCGCGCTCGACGTCGAGTTGCTCGTGCCGCTCAGAGATCGGATGGCTCAAGACCTGGAAGAGCAGGGCAAAATGGAGTGGGCTCAGCAGGAGTTCGCTGCCCTGACTGCCTTCACCGGGCCTAAGGCCAAGATCGACCCTTGGCGACGTGTGAGCGGCTCCAGCAAACTGCGAAATCGGCGTGCTGTCGCCACCCTGGAAGCCCTGTGGACCGTCCGGGAAGACATCGCCAAGGCGCGAGATGTCTCACCGGGGCGAATCGTGCCGGACTCGACGTTGCTGGATTTGGCCATTCGAGCTCCCCGAGATGCCTCGGGGATGTCGAACCCTCGGCCCGAGAAGAGTCCTTCGCGGCAGCGCCGGGCACAGCAGGGGCTGCGTCGGCACCAAAGCGCGTGGCTGCAAGCCATCTCGGAGGCTTCGCACACCCCCGAGGAGGAGTTACCTGCGTTGCGGCTGGCCGCTGAGGGATTGCCGCCGCCGCGAGCATGGGCCGACCGAAACCCCGAGGCCGCCGCACGCCTGGTCGCCGCCAAGCCGTTGATGCAGGAGTTGTCCCAGCGCCACGACATACCCGTGGAGAATCTGGTCACTCCCGACGTGTTGCGACATGTGCTGTGGGAGCCCCCGGACCCGCCTGACATTGATGCCATCGAGGAAGCGCTGGCTCGTCACGGTGCTCGAGCATGGCAGTGCGAAGTCGTAGCGCCGGTGGTGCAGGAGGCCGTGACGCAGGCCCTGACTCCGGTCCTCGAACCGTCCGTGGAGGACCCGAGCGCACCAGCAGCGCCCACCGACGGGCCATGACACGCCCGGAATGGTTCATATCTCACATGTGATCTAGGGTTCTCGTCATGACTGAGCCCTACCTCTCCCGCATCGGGACACTGATCCGCGACGCTCGGCGTCACAAGTCGTTGACGCAATCGGAGTTGGCCGCGCTGCTCGGCACCAGCCAGAGCGCCGTGGCCCGGATCGAGCAGGGCAAGCAGAATCTGTCGCTGGAGATGTTGGCCCGGATCGGGGAGAGCCTGGACTCCGAGATCGTCTCGGTGGGGAGTGCCGTCCCGCAGAACTTGCGCATCGAAGGGGGCGTCAAGCTGTCCGGCACAATCGACGTCCGGACCTCCAAGAATGCCGCGGTCGCCCTGCTGTGCGCATCGCTGCTGAACAAGGGCCGCACCACGCTACGGAATCTGGCTCGGATCGAAGAGGTCAACCGGATCACCGAGGTGCTGACCAGCATCGGCTTCAAGATCCGCTGGCTGCCGGACAGCTCGGACCTGGAGATCGTCCCGCCGCCCAGCATCGACCTGTCAAAAATGGACGAGGCCGCGGCCCGCCGAACCCGGACGATCATCATGTTCCTCGGCCCGCTGATGCACGAGCTGGACCACTTCGAGTTGCCGTATGCCGGGGGTTGCGACCTCGGGACCCGCACCGTGGAGCCGCACTTGATCGCACTGCGCCACTTCGGAATTGACGTCATCGCGACCGAGGGGGCCTACCAGGCCACCATCGATAAGGACCGCTGGCCGCAAAAGGCGATCGTGCTGACCGAACGCGGCGACACCGTGACCGAAAACGTCCTCCTGGCGGCCTCTCGCTATACGGGCACCACAGTCATCCGCAACGCCTCCTCGAACTACATGGTCCAAGACCTTTGCGTCTTCCTGAAGGCCCTCGGCGTGCAGATCGAGGGATTGGGCACCACGACCCTGACCGTGCGCGGCGTCGAGGAAATCAATCAGGACATCGAATACAACCCCTCCGAAGACCCGATCGAGGCGATGAGCCTGCTCGCCGCCGCCGTCGTCACCGGGAGTGAGATCACGATCAACCGGGTGCCGATCGAGTTTATGGAGATCGAGTTGGCGGTGCTGGACACGATGGGGCTGCACTACGAGCTCAGTGCGGAATACACCTCCGCCAACGGACACACCCGGCTCGTGGACCTCACGACGATCGCCGGCCCGCTGAAGGCCCCGTTGGACAAGATCCACCCGCTGCCGTTCCCAGGTCTGAACATCGACAACCTGCCCTTCTTCGCCATCATCGCGGCCTGCGCTCAAGGCTCCTCGATGATCCACGACTGGGTCTACGAAAACCGGGCGATCTATTTGACGGAGCTCACCACGCTCGGGGCCAAGGTCCACCTGATGGACCCACACCGGGTGATGATCGAGGGCCCGACCAAGTGGCGAGCCGGAGAGATCATGTGTCCCCCCGCCCTGCGTCCTGGTGTCGTGATCCTGCTGGCGATGCTCGCCGCCCCCGGCACCTCCGTGCTGCGCAACGTCTACGTCATCAACCGCGGCTACGAGGACCTCGCGGCCCGGCTGAACGCTCTGGGTGCCGGCATCCAGACTTTCCGCGACATCTGAGGAATAGCACGTGGCGTTCGCCTTCGAGCGCGACGACAGCGGTGGCGTGACCGTGTTGCTCGACGGCCACCCGCAGTCCTACGTCCATCCCGGCGATCCCGGTTTGCTGGCCTTCGAATACGTCCAACATCTGGCCATCGTGGTCGACGTGCTGCCGGCTGGTGTGGTCGCCGTGACGCACGTCGGAGGTGCCGGGCTCACGCTCCCTCGGTATGTCGAGCACACCCGACCGGGATCCCCGCAGATCGTGTTGGAGCCCGATGTCGCCCTGACCGAAGCCGTCCGCCGTGAGATTCCGCTCCCCAAGCGGCATCGGATCCGCGTTCGAGGTGTTGGCGGGGCCGAGGGCATGACGGCCCTGCGCACCGGCAGCGCCGACCTGATCCTCGTCGACGCGTATGCCGACGGGCAGGTCCCTGCCAAGTTGACCGGACTGGGCTGGGTCACCGAGGCCGCTCGAGTGTTGCGGCCTGGCGGCCTGCTGGCGATGAACCTGGCTGACGAACCCGGCTTGCGGCATACCCACCGCGTGGCGGCGACCGTGTCCACGGCGCTGCCCAACGTCGGACTGTTGGCGCTCAACGAGGTCTTCAAGGGCAAGCGCTTCGGCAACGTAGTGCTGCTGGCCAGTGACCGCCCGCTGCCCGAGCAGGAGTTCACCCGACGGGCCGCCTCGGCCCCGTTCCCGACGGCATGGCAATCGACCACGGTGACCGCGCGCCGCATCGCCGGAGCGCAACCCTTCGGCACCATCGGCGAGCCGAGCCCGGCACCCCCTGATCCAGGAGCCTGGCGGCGTCGCTGACGCTCCGGACTCTGGCCGCTCGCCGGTTCTCACTTAGCCCGGCGCAGTTATGTCGCTATAGCGACACGAACCGCACAGGCTAGTGGCGGCCGCTCTTGACGTTGGGCGCTAAAGCAGGCTCACCCGATGGCCCGGTAGGTTAGGCGGGCCCCCCGCCACTTGGCGTCGGCACCTCGGCGTCAAGGAGTCGCACGTGACCGCAACCGCTCCAGGACATCGGGTTCTGGCCGGCGCTGATAGCGCCTCCTTCGCCTCTCTGCGGCAACGCCCCACCTCGCGCGCCGAGCGCACCGCGATGGGCAAAGCGCTGCGCAAGGACGTGCCGCGGTCCTCGATGGCCTGGTGGGAGGCACCCTCGGATCGCCCCGATCCGATCACGTTGCTGAACGAGTCTCACCGCGGTCGGGTCGATGAGCTGATCCCGGTCCGGGTCGGCCGGATGATCTCCTCGCCCTACGGCTTCCTGCGTGGGACAGCCGTCGTGATGGCTCAAGACGTGGCCGGCATGCCCTCGACCGGCATCCAGCCGGTGATCTGCGGGGATGCCCACCTCGGCAATTTCGGCTTCTACGGCTCCCCTGAGGGCGAACTGGTACTTGACCTCAACGACTTCGACGAGGCCCACCCTGGCGGGTGGGAGTGGGACCTGCGCCGCTTAGTGGCCAGCATCTGGGTGGCCGGCCGGGAGAACGGGCTGAGCGAAGAGGAATGCCGAGCCGCCGTGGAGTCGTGCGGGTCGGCATACCGCGACGAAGTTCGTTTCCTCGCCGAAGAACCGTTACTGATGCGCTCCTACAACCGCCTGGATGTCGGACGGCTGCACGAAACGGCCACCGAGAAGGGCCTGCGCAAAGAGATCAAGCGCTCGGTGAAGCGGGCCAAGAAGCGCACCAGTGACCGCGCGCTGCCGAAGTTCACCCACCAGCAGAGCGGGCAACGGCAGATCGTGGAGGAGCCACCGTTGATCCGGCGGGTGGCAGATCGCAAGGCCGAGTTGATCGGCTCGGGTCTGGACCGCTATCTCGAGACGCTGGCCCCGCACTGGGCTCGCGCGCTGGGCGGGTACACAATCCAGGACATCGCGCACAAAGTTGTCGGGGTTGGCAGTGTCGGGCTGCGCGCCTATGTCGTCCTCCTGGAAGGCTCCTCAGACGACGATGTCGTGTTCCTGCAGATGAAGCAGGCCAGGCGTTCGGTGTTGGCGAAGTTCGTCCACGGCACCTCGGCCTGGCACAACCACCAGGGCCAGCGCGTCGTGGAATACCAGCAAGCATTGCAGACCGTGAGCGATCCACTGCTGGGGTGGACGACGGTCGACAACCGGCAGTACTACGTGCGCCAGTTCCGCAACATGAAGGGCACAGTGCCGTTGGATTCGATGGATTCCCGCGCGCTGGCCGACTACGCCGGCATCGTCGGACACCTGTTGGCCAAGGGGCACGCCCGGACCAGTGGTGCCTCGATGATCGCTGGGTATGTCGGCAAGAACACGAACCTCGATCGCGCGATGGGCGACTTCGCGAGGGCCTATGCCGACCAGACCGAGCGCGATCACGCTCGGTTGGTCAAGGCCGCTCGGGACGGTCGCATCCCGGTGGCCGAGGGTGCGTTGGATTCCATGGGGTCGGCGTTTCGGCCAGGTGGCTAGTGTGCAACGGAGTTCGATTCCATATCTGGACCACCAGGGCACCATCGCGATGGCCCACCGAGGCTTCTCCCTCGAGGGGCTTGAAAACTCGATGGCGGCCTTCGAGGCAGCCGTCAATCTGGGATATCGCTACGTGGAAACCGACACCCATGCGACCAGCGATGGAGTGGCTGTCGCCCTGCACGACCCCACGTTGGAGCGCGTCACCGACTCGAGCGGACGAATCGCAGAGTTGCCGTGGCGGACGGTGACGCAAGCACGGATCGGCGGCCGTGAGCCCATCCCCCGACTCGATGAGTTGTTGCATGCGTGGCCCAGTTTGCGGCTCAATATCGACATCAAGAGCGTCGGCGCGATCGAGCCCACCGTGGCCGCGATCGAACGGGCCGCGGCCCACGATCGGGTCTGCATCGGGTCGTTCTCTGACCACCGCCGCCGCGAAGTGTTGCGACGCCTCAGCAAACCCGTGGCGCGCTCGGCCAGCCAACTCGCGGGAGTGGGATTCCGCATCGGTAGCGCCGTCCCAGCAGGCTTGGGTCAACGCCTGGTGGAGCGGTCGCTTCGCAGCATCGATGCGCTGCAGGTGCCAGCCCAACGCTACGGCCTGCCTGTCGTGACTCCCTCGAGTGTGGCTGCTGCCCACCGAGCCGGAATGGTTGTCCACGTCTGGACAGTCAACGACATTGCTGAGTTGAACGCACTGCTCGACATGGGGGTCGACGGGCTGATCACCGACCGCGCCGACCTCCTCAAAGACGTCCTCATCGAACGAGGCGGGTGGGCCGTCTAACTGGGTGTTGCACCGATCTATGCGGTGATACACTTACAGAATGCCCACCACCCGCCCGCGTCACTTCGTCACTGAGACGGATGATCTTTCTCGGGCCCTCGACGATGCCGCACGCCGCTGGCCAAAACTCAGTAGATCTCAACTCATCGTGCGTCTGGCGCTCAAAGGACACGACGCCACGGGGATAGCGGAGGAAGAACAGCGTCGAGAACGACTTCAAGCGGTGCTAAAACACAGTGGCGCGCTCACAGGTACTTACGGGCCGACATACCTGAGCGACCTCCGTAACGAATGGCCAGAATGATCGTTCTTGACGCTAGCGTGCTCATCGGATTCTTGGACACCACTGATGCCCACCACGACACCGCTCAGAGCATCTTCGTCGACCACCTCGACGACACGTTCGCGATCGATTCGCTCACCCTGGCTGAGGTTCTCGTCGGCCCGAGGCATACCGGCAATCTGGATCGCGCACTGGGCATCTTTGAGGCACTCGCCATTGAAGAGTTGACCTTCCCCGAACAAAAGGCCCTCAGGCTCTCTGAGTTGCGCGCATCGACGGGGCTGCGCATGCCCGATTGCTGCGTGCTCCTCTCCGCTGAGGCCACCGGAGCGACCATCGCCACGTTTGACGTGCGACTCGCACGCGCCGCTAAGGCACGCTCACTCCCCCTTCTGCCGAGCTACGAGCCGGTTGGTGTTGGCTAGACCTGGTCGCGCCCCTACAGCTGGTCGCAGCCGGTGAAGCGCCACAGCGAGGCCTGACCGCCGGAGTCAACGAACTCGAAGCCAGGCCGATTGGTGGTGATATGCCGCAGCCCTGGGGTCTCCTCCTGCCATTTGCCGCCCTCGGCGAAGGTGAGATCGTCGGCATACACGTGGGTCACGCCCAAGGCCCGGACCGCCTCGCAGACCTGCGGATCGATCTGCCAACTGTCGAACTTCTCCGCCAGCAGCAGGCGCTCTGGGGAGTCGGCGATGGGGGTCAGTTGCGGATAGATGACCTCGACGTCGCTGCGCATCAACAGGTAAGGCGACCCCGCGCTCGCCTCCCCCAGTACGACCGCGTCGTCGGGCAGGGTGGTCCGAGCACGATCCACGAAGGCGATCTCGTCCTCGGTGAGCTGAGTGCCCCACGCGATCGGCCAGGTCGAATACGTCGAGGCCATGACCTGGGTCTGCGTTGACCAGCGGAAGCCGGAGCTCAACGCCCCGAGCGCGACGACGAGGGCAATCGCAGTCGCCGTCAATGGCACTGCACGCTTCGCCGAGACCCAGCGCACGAGCCACGCACCTCCCCCGGCTGCGAGCATGATGGCTGGGATCAACACGATCTGGTTGATCCGGGAGGCCTGGGTGTACCAGAAGCCAGCCAGGATCCTCAGCGGATTCTCCGGGGGCCCGGCGGCCAGCAGCGTCAAGGCAGCCGCGGCCACGAGCGCGACGATCAGCCATCGGGCGTGCTTGCTCCGCAAGCTCAGCACGATCCCGGCCATTACGAGCAGCGTGGTTGCGACGTTGACCGAGGTGATGTCGTAGACGTAGATCAGCGGATGATCAATCAGCAGCGACCCGAGCCCGGGCAGATAGCTGCTCTGACCGCCACGTTCGTAACCCACGATTGAGGCCACCGGCGCAGATGTCAGGATCAGCCAACTCAGCGCCGCGCTGACCACTATCACGGCGCTCACCGTGGTCGTGACGGCCAGCCGATGGCGGCGCCGCCAATACCGCGCCGCTTGCCGAGCGACCAGGACGGTGACCAGCGGGATCGCCAACAGAGCCAGCGAGAACAGGCCGGACCCGTGCGAGAGCACGACACCACTGCTCGCGCCGAGCACACCGATGCCGTATGCCGTGTGCAACCGGGGCCCCAGTTCGTGGCGCAGCGCGGAGATCAGCAGGGCCAAGGTTCCAGGAATGCAGGCCACGCTCAACGCGAACGGCCACACCCCGAGCATCGAGACCGCGATGGCAGGGAAGGTGACGTAGGTGGCGGCCAGCACGGGCGTCAACACCATCGGCAGGGCTTCCTTGGGCCACACCACCCGAGCCAACGCCACCAGGCCGCCAATCCAGATGACCGAGCCAATCACGATCGAGGATGAGTTGCCGGCCTCGGTGACCCGCTCGAATCCGGGGCTGATCGCGACGATTGAATGCCACACGGTGGGGTAATAGGGAGCGATTGTGTCCCCGTACATGGAAGCCACCCCGCCGAGGCTGGAGGCGTTGCCGGTGTCGCGAATGAACCACATGGCGTTCAGGTGATAGACGGCGTCCCAGGCTTGCGGAGGCTGATCAGCCGCTCGCATCCCGACCATCATGGCCGCCGCGAGCACTCCACCGCCGAGTGCCCAGGTTGCGGCCAACCAGCCGACTTCGCGGCGGCGCAGGACGCGCTCGCCGGCGACCCGCACCGGCGGTCTTCTCAGCGTTCCTAGCGCCAGGCCGACGCCGGCCGCGATAGCCCAGCCAGTGGCCGCGCCGATCACATAGGTCGTCAGCGACCACGACACGCCTAGTCGGTCGGCGACCACCGCACCGATGCCTGCCATTCCGGAGGTCATCGCCGGTCCCGCTCCCCAGGCGACTAAGCCGCGGACGCCTAACAGACGCAGGACACCGTACCCAGGGATGGTGAACATCGCCGCCATCGCCACGATGCCGGGGATAGCGTCGCCCCAACTCACGAGGTGTGCCTGCTCATGTCAGGCCCCAACGGGTGCTTGCGGCCCGGTCATAGGATGGACGTTCCGCCGCCGATCGTGATCCGGGGCACGCCGGCAAAGGCACTCGGGTCGGTGATCCGGCGGCCGTCGAGTAGCAACCGCAGACCAGGCAGGGCGGCCGGCGTGAGGTCCGCGTACTCCCGGTGATCGGCCTGGACGATGACCACGTCGACCTCGCCGCCGAGGTGGTAGGGCTCCCACCCGAAGTCGCTGAGCTCGGCGTCGGTATACATCGGGTCGTGCACCATCACCTGCGCGTCCCGTGCGGCCAGCGCCTGCATCGTGCCGAAGATGCCCGAGAAGGCTGTCTCCTTGACGCCGCCGCGATAGGAGGCACCGAGCACCGCGATGCGCAATCCGGCCAGGGGGCCGAGCAGATGTTCTGCCCGCGTCACGGCGTATTCGGGCATGGAAGAGTTGGCCTCGCGCGCGGCGGCGACCACGGTGGCGTCAGGATCAGTCGACAGGTAAAGCCGCGGATAGACCGGGATGCAGTGTCCGCCGACGGCGATCCCAGGATTGTGGATGTGGCTGTAGGGCTGGGAGTTGCAGGCCTCGATGACCCGCTGAACGTCGATCCCGGCCTGGTCGGCAAAGCGGGCGAACTGGTTGGCCAGGCCGATGTTCACGTCGCGGTATGTCGTCTCCGCTAGTTTGGCCATCTCGGCGGCCTCGGCGCTGCCCATGTCCCAGACGCCGTTGGGTCGGGGCAGGTCGCTGCGCTCGTCGAAGGTCAACACGGCGTTGTAGAAGTCGACGGCACGCTGGGTGCCCGCCTCGGTGAGTCCGCCCACCAGTTTGGGGTATCGCTTCAGGTCGGCAAAGACTCGACCGGTCAAGACCCGTTCGGGAGAAAAGATCAGGTGAAAGCCATTCGCATCGCCGTCCAAGCCCTCACGCAGGCCGCTGACCTGCTCGATCATCGGCTTCCAGCGGTTGCGCGTGGTGCCCACGGGCAGGGTCGTTTCGTAGGACACGAGCGTGCCGGGACTGAGATGTTCGGCCAGGCTCTGCGTCGCGGCGTCCATCCAGCCGAAGTCCGGCTGGCCGCTCTCCTCGTCGACGAACAGCGGCACCACCAGGACCACGGCATCGGCGCTGGGGATCGCCTTGACATACTCGGTGGTGGCTTTGAGGCGGCCCGCAGGCACCAACTCGGCCAGTTTGTCAGCGAGGTGGTCCTCCCCCGGGAAGGGCTCGAGTCCGCGATTGACAAGGTCCACCACGGTGGCGTTGACATCCACCCCGATGACCTGATGACCGGCATCGGCGAACTGCACCGCCAGCGGCAACCCGATCTTGCCCAACGCGACGACCGCGATCTGCATACTGCTCCTTGCGTGGCTGGTGACTGCACCCGGACGAGCGCGAGGATACGCGGGTCAGCCGAATACCAGCCTCAGTCCGCGGGGAGCAACTTCCAAAACGTCACTTTGTCATCGCCCGGGCCGTAGAACTGGCGGGGGGTCCGGGCCTCCTCAACGAAGCCACGAGCGGCATAGAACGCCCGGGTGCGGGCGTACTGATCGGTAGATGAGGTGTCAACCAGCAGCACCCGAGCCGTCTCTTCGCCCTTGGCGCGTAGGTCCTCTTCGATGAAGGAGACCAGTGAGCGCCCCACTCCGTGGCTTTGGTATGCCGGGTCCACGGCAATGAAGTACAGATTCCACACGCGATCAGAGAACGGCTCCGGCGCGTAGTTGGCCCCCGCGACCACGGTGTCCATGGCGTCATAGGTCATGACAAGCCACTGATGATCTTCCAGACTTCCGTCCAAGGCCCCAGCAAACATCTCGTCGAAGAACTCGACTTCTTCAGCGGTGAACATCTGCGCCGCGGCGGCGATCTGTTTGATCCGCGGCAGGTCATGCACCGCCGCGGCGCGGATGCTCATTTCACTTCAGACGTCAAGACCTTTCGCACCCCGAACGCCATGGGAATGAAGATCCAGATGAGGGACGTCACGCCGAGGTTGGCCCACACATCGGAGTCCATCATGTCCATGAACAGGAAGTTGATGTTGAAGTTCACGTCAACCCAGGGACGGATATCGAAGAACCAATCCTGGAACTGCGCCAGAGTGCCGAAGATGCCCGGAAGCACGAAGGCGTACACGAAGTAGGCCACGATGGCTCCGGGTGAGTTGCGAATGATGACCCCCAGCATGAAACCGACGGCCATGCCCAGCAGGTTGCCCAGAATGACGTAACTCAAGCCGATCCATGAGAACTCCCACACCTGGTCGACTCCCTTGATCGCGGCGCCGACCACGTTTCCGAGCGCGCCGACCGCCGTCGCGATCACCATCCCGACGACACCGATGATTAATGCCGCGATGGCCTTGGCCCCGATAACCCGCCCTCGGCGCGGCACCAACGTGTAGGTCGTCAATGCGGTGCGCTGGCCGTATTCGCTGGCGACCGACAGGATCGCGATGACCGGCAGGATCACCGCCATCGGAATACCGATGGCCGGGGCGAAGGTGCCGTAGGCGATGGCCTCATCGGGGGCGAAGGCGATGACTGCGGCGGTGGCCAAGAAGGCGAGAATGCCGATGGAGCACATCAACCAAAAGCCGGAGCGCGTGTCGAACATTTTGCTCAGTTCGACACCGACCAGGCGGGTCAGCGGGATGCGGTGCATCGCCGATCGTGGGGTCTGCGTGTCCGGGCGCGCCACTGGTGCGGCGGTGGTGTCAATGGCGGTGCTCATGCTGCGACTCCTTCGCGGGCGGTCTCGGCAGTGAGCTCGAGGAACATGTCTTCGAGCCCAGCGCCGTCGGCGGCCCCAAGCTCGGTGATAAGAATGCGCGCGTCCAGCGACACTTGGCCCACTTCTTCGGTGGTGGCGTCCACTCGAAGCCGGTTTTCACCCATTGCGGTGAAGGTGATGCCGGATTCGGTGAGTGCCGCGCCGAGAGCATCGGGGTCTGGGGCGCGGACGACCGTGCCGGCGCCGGCGAGCAACTCCGCCTTCGTGCCTTGGGCCACGATCTTGCCCCGGCCGATGACGACGAGGTCATCAGCAATCACTTCGATCTCGTGGAGCAGGTGTGAGGAGAGCAGCACGGTGCCGCCGGCGTTGGCATACCCGCGCAGCAGGTCGCGCATCCATCGGATGCCGGCCGGGTCCAACCCGTTGGCGGGCTCGTCCAAGATCAGCGTGGTCGGGTCGCCGATCAGCGCCGTGGCTATCCCGAGCCGCTGGCGCATACCTAGGGAGTAGTTGCTGACCCGGCGGCCCGCTTCCTCCTCGGAGAGGCTCACGCGCTCGAGCATCGCGTCCACAGTGCTGCGGGGCAATCCCATGGTGCGTTGGGCAAGGGTGAGGATTTCGCGGCCGGTGCGGCCGGCGTGCTGAGCGGAGGCATCCAGCAGGACCCCCACGCTGCGGCCGGGGTTGGGCATCTCGGCAAACGAGCCGCCGTTGACTGACACCGACCCGGAGTCGGCCAGGGTCAGCCCGACCATCACGCGCATCGTGGTGGATTTACCGGCGCCGTTCGGGCCCAGGAAGCCGGTCACCCGGCCTGATTCAGCAGTAAAGGAAACATCATCGACAGCGGTGAAGCTGCCATAAGTTTTAGTCAGTGATTGCACGGTGATCATGAGCAGAGCCTGTCACGCAATTCTGCGCTTCCATATCAGGCTTAACCCTGACTACCCCCTGAGAGGCACCTAAACACGACCTTTACCGATGCGGGCGCCGATCAAAGTCAGCAAGATCTGTAGCCACTGTGCGAGCACGGGCATTCCAAGTGTGGTGGTGTCGAGTCGCCCTGGCCGAGCCGGTGGCCAGCGCGAGTGCGTCCGGGTCGTCGCGCAACTGACTGAGCCGCCCCGCGATGGCGGCGGAATCGTAGGGGACAGCCCAGCCGAAGTCGCCGTCCTGCGCGCTGTGTGCGGCTAGGGTCCCGACACTTGCCAGCACGGGCTTGCCGTGACCGAGGTATTCGTAGAGTTTGATCGGGGCGGCGAAGTCGCGGTATTCCGAGGGCTCAACCATCAATGAGCACACGTCCGCGCGCGCGAAGAGCGCGTTCAACTCCTCGCCGCGGTGGTGCACGACCTGCACCCGGTCGCTCATGACGCTGGCATAGTCGGATCGATTGTTGGTCCAGGCGTCTTCGGGCACGCAGAGCGTCAGCGTGAGGCCCTCGCTCTCACCGATTGCTCGCAACAGCTCGTGCATCCGGTAGTAGGGACTGATATTGCCGACGTACAACACATTCAGCACGTTGGCACGGTTGGGGGGGCGTCCGTCCCCCTCCGAGGCGTCCACGATGCGCCCACCGGGAGGCAAGGCTTTGCCCTGTTCGCTACGCAGGTGTGGGACGTAGGCCGCTATCCGCAGTGACGGAAGGTAAACACGGTCCAAAAGCCGCCGATAGGCCACCAGTTCAGCGTGATAGAGCGTGCGGGTGCCAGCGGCAATGACCGGGTTAACCCGGTCGGTGTATTCATGGAACCGCCAGTAGATGTCGCGATAGAACATTCCGGTGGGAATGCCGTATCGGCGCAACAGACGCAGGACATTGAGGTCGACGAGGGGGTGGGTAGGGACGTGGTGAGGTTCCGTCAGAACAGTGGGCATGGTCGAGTTCTCGCCGTAGCCGAACTCGACCCGAAGCCCGCCTTCAAGCCTGCGCGATAGCGTGCGCAGTGCCCGCACTCGATCTCGGGCCGACCCGGTGATCTCGATGACCTCATACCCCTCGTCGGCAAAGGCCTGGCGCATCCGTGCGGGCCTGACCGCCGAGGCCGTCAGGGCATTACGCCCAACGGGGTAGGGGGCATGGAAAACCATGGCTGGGCTGCACGTGGGCATATATCTCACGCTATCGGACACCAGGGCGCAGGTGGCTCCGAGCCGCGAATCCCCCGGTTACGGTGTGACCTGACCCACCGAGGGTCCGGGCACGTCGAGAAAGAGGGTTGCGCCATGGTGGTTCTGAGCGTGGTCGGTGCACGACCGCAATTCGTCAAACTCGCCCCAATCGCCCACGAGTGCGCCAAACGCAACGTCACACACGTGATCGTGCACACGGGCCAGCACTACGACCCCATGCTTTCGGACGTCTTCTTCCGCGACCTTGGCATCCCGGACCCCGACGTCCACCTGGACGTGGGCTCGGCCAGCCACGGTAAACAGACCGGTGCCATCCTCGCTGGTATGGACGATGTGCTGGGTCAGCACCGTCCTGACTGGGTGCTGGTTTACGGCGACACCAATTCCACGGTGGCGGGCGCCTTGTCAGCGGTGAAGATGCACCTGCCGGTGGCTCACCTCGAAGCGGGACTGCGCAGTTTTAACAGAGCGATGCCCGAAGAACACAACCGTGTGTTGACCGACCACGCCGCCGACCTTTTGCTGGCCCCCACTCAAGTGGCGATGGACCATTTGTCACACGAAGGCCTCGCGGATCGTTCTCGATTGGTGGGTGACGTGATGGTCGATGTGTTGCTCAAAGTGCGCGACGAGATGGTCGACACCGCCGCCGTACTACACCAGTTGGGTATGCAGGATGGCGAGTTTACGGTGGCAACGCTGCACCGCGCCGAGAACACCGATGACCCCGACCGCCTGGCGGCAATCATCACGGGACTGCGCTCACTGGATCACCCCGTGGTGTTGCTCGCACACCCCCGCCTCAGGGCCAAAGCCGCAGCCCAGGGCCTGGATCTCAACGCCACGGGGAGCGGCCTGAAGGTTATCGACCCGCTGCCTTACCCCGCGCTGATCGGTGCCGTATCGGCGGCCCGTGGGGTCGTCACCGACTCAGGTGGCCTGCAGAAGGAAGCATTCGCCCTGCGCACCCCGTGCACCACGGTGCGCACCGAAACGGAGTGGGTCGAAACGGTCGAGTTGGGTTGGAATGTCCTCGTCGCTCCAGGCGATAGCCCGGCCCTGATCGCAGCCGCATCACGCCCGAGTCCTCGCACCACCCAGGCCACCCCCTACGGCGACGGGAATGCCGCCAGCGCAGTGTTGGATGCGCTAACGGCTTGAGCGGTCCTGCGCTTTGGCCGCGAGGGCAGCGATAGGGTCGGCCCAACCTTGCACCTGTTCGTCGGCGCAGAGGACTTGAGCGGCGCGACCGCTGGCCGTCTTCGCCTCGCGAACTCCCTCCGGGGTAAGCGCGTCGATACAGCGAGCCACCGCTTCGGGGCTGAAGTCATCACTGACCCATCCGAGCTGGTTGTCGTTCACCAGCAGAGCCATCTCCGGGCTAGGCCCAACCAGCGCCCCGAGGCGAGCCTGGATGTAGTCGAAGATCTTGTTCGGCATCGCGTAACGATGGTTGAAGGAGACCGGCGCCAAGATGTGCACACCCACGTCGTAGCCGTTCAGCGTCGAGACCAATTCGTCGGTGGGCACCGCTTCGTGCACGTGAACCCGAGGGTGCTCGGCATAGCGTTGACGCACAGTGTTGGCGTAGCCACTGCCCGAGTCGACGAGATACAGATCCAGGGTGGCCCCAGAGGTGACGTGGTCCATGGCGTCAAGCAGAATTTCGAGGCGCAGCGGGGTCGCCCCGCCCGCGTGAACCAGTCGGATCGGGTCGCCGACGGCACCCTCTGGCAGGTCAGCGCGCGCCGGCGCGTTGAAGACAACGCCGCAGTCGATTCCGAACTCACGGCCATACTCACGCGCCAGCGCATCCCCCACCGTGGTGGCCGAGCCAGCTTGGGTGACCCACTTGCGCAGCAGGAACGCGTAGTACGGCGAGATGAACTGACGCCACCGCCAGACCTCCTCCTGTTGGCGGGTCGCGTATTCGTGCAGGTCGGCGTGCACTCCCCCGCGCGGCTTGAGCGTGATGGCAAAGGGCACCGACATCACGTCGTTGGCCAGGATGACGTCAAACTCCCCAGGGCTCAGCACACCGCGCAGATAGGTGGTGATCGGAGCCCGGTCATAGGCCCGCTGATAGAGCCTGGCCACGACCAACTTCCGGTCGGTGCGCCAATAGACGATCTCGTCCGGGATCTGGTGGTGTGCGACCACACCCTGCGGCGACGGCCCGTACCCACAGGTCGTCACGGCATAGTTCTCGCTGAAAAGTCGGATCTGGCGGAGCAACCGGGCATCGCGGTAGAGACGCGAGTAGGAAATGATGAGCAGGGTGGGGCGCTGGTCGGTCACGGCCGCAATCTTTGCACAGCGCGGTTATGCGCCTCGATGAGTCCATCTGCTTCTAGCCGCCAGTTCAGAGACGGCGCCAAAGCGAGGGCGGCGGCGCGATACTCGGGCGCTCGGGCCAGCACCGCAGCGATCGCTGCCGCTAGATCTTCGGGAGTCCCGTCGGCAAACACCTCACCGATTCCGTGCTGGCGGACAAAGCTGGCGCAGTCGGGCAGATCCGCTGCCACGATCGGCAGGCCAGCGTGCACCGACTCGAAAAGTTTGTTGGGAAGGCAGTAGAGGTAGGACAGCACGATCGGGCGGACGTAGACCACAGCCAGGTCTGCATCGGCCAGTGCCTTCGCGACGTCGGGTACCGGCACGTGGCCCACCAGGTGCACTCGCTCGGCGACCCCGCGATCGCGGGCCCGGCCCACGAGCTCGGTGCAGTAGGCAGGGGCGCCGAAGCCCAACACCACGAGGTGCACGTCGTCCGGGAGCACTGCGAGCGCGTCCACGGTTTCTTCCAGCCCGCGCCCCGTGGTGATGCCGCCGCAGTAGGACACCACTCGATCGTTGGCGCCCAGCCCCGCCAACGTGCGAAGGCGTCCCTGCTCGGGCGAGGGCACGCCGTGCCAGACCGGCACGTTGCGCACCAAAATCGGCGGTTCGGTGAGCTGATACCTATCGGTGAGCCACGCTGCGATGGACGGTGAGACGGTGATGACGGCGTCGGCGGCTCGCACTCCCCAGCGCTCAATGACTGCCTCGACCAGCGGGGCAAGCCAGCGGTCGGCGCGCACGTTGCGTCGCAGCCACAGTTCGTGGCTGTCGTACACGATCCGGCTGCGGGTGAGCGCTCGCAGGATCAACGCTGGGGCTAGCGTGTTGCCGTCGTTGGCGTGGACAACGTCGGGCTCGAACCGGCGAGCGGCAGCAACGGCACCTGCGCAGTACTTGACCAAACGGACCGTGCGGTAGCCGCGCATGTAGGCATCGGTGAGTCTGGCTTTTGGCCCGCCGGGGTGGCGCTGCGGGCTTGGCGGTGCCTGCGGCGCTGGCGGTGTGGGTGATGGCGATGGGCTAGACCCCGCCACGGGTTTCCAAGCTTTCAGGCGCCGCCAAACGCGCACCGGCCCTGCGAAGGTCACGACGAGATCGAGGTCCACCGTGCGGTGCAGCGCCAGCCCATCGGGCGTCACGGCCTCCCCCGGGCTCAGCGCCGACCGGTACGGCGCCACACCGATGATGAGCACCTCGGCCCCCGCCTCGCGCAGGCTGGCGGCGCTTTTCAACACGCGCGAATCGGTGTCGGCGTCGCGAAAGACCAGCAGCACTATTCGCGGGGCCCGCCCGTCGAGCGCCGGCATACGCCTCGTCGGTGCCACGTCATGACTCATTGCGCAGGTGACCCGAGCCCGGCTAATGCGGCTTGTTGAGCGAAGTCGGGTTGTGCGGCGACCACCTCGTCGAAGGTGCCGCTGGCCAGCAACCGACCTTCGCTCATGAAGCACACTTGCTCGCTGTGGCGGATTGTCGCCAGTCGGTGAGCCACGACGATGACCGACACTTCGCCGCGCAATTCACGGATGGCCGCCGTGACTGCCGCTTCTGTCGAGGTGTCCAACGCGGAGGTGGCTTCGTCCATGACCAAAACCAACGGGTCGGTATACAGCGCACGGGCCACTCCGAGCCGTTGCCGTTGGCCCCCGGAGAGGTTCAGGCCGCGCTCCCCGACCTTGCCGTGGATGCCGTCCGGCCGGGATTCGACCACGTCCAGGAGTTGGGCCCGAGCCAAGGCGCGTCGCACCCGGTCCTCATCGACCTCGTCGTCGTTCCAAGCCAAAGCAACGTTACGGGCGATCGAGGCGTCGAACAGCGACACATCTTGTGGGACGTAGCCGACACGGGCTCGCCAGGCTTTGAGCACATCGGGCAACGGCAGGTCATCGACCACGACCTGCCCTGTGTCCGGTTGGAGCAGGCCCAAAATGATATCGACC
The DNA here is from genome assembly GCA_963803695.1 of uncultured Actinomycetota bacterium. Lineage (GTDB taxonomy): Bacteria > Actinomycetota > Actinomycetes > Actinomycetales > Dermatophilaceae > Ornithinicoccus. The sequence goes on along the minus strand of CAWDNY010000015.1, from coordinate 804,806 downwards.
AATGTCGACTTGCCTGACCCCGAGGCTCCGACGAGCGCGAGCGTGCTCCCGAAGGGAAGTTCGAGGGAGACCTCGCTCACGGCGGGGCTGTCGCCGCCGGCATAGGTAAAACTCACATCCTCCAGGCGTAGCGTGCTGGCCTGGCTCGGGAGTGCGCCACCACCGGTAGTGCGCTCGGCCTCGACGTAGGCGCGGCCCCGCTCGATCTCGTCCATGACTTGCTGAGCGAACGGCAAGTTGGCACCAGTCTGGCCCATGATCGTCTGGAATCGGGTCAAAGAGGGAACGAGCCGAAATCCGGCCACCCCGAAGAGCGCGATCGAGGTGAAGGCACCGCTGACCCCTCCTTGGAAGTATCCGATGAGCCCGCCGAGCACCAGCCCTCCAATGAGTCCGGCTTCCAGGACGTAGCGCGGGATAGCCCCCAAAAAAATCTGATTCGCTCGGGCCATCGAAGCGCGGCTGCGGACCGTCAGCACGATGTCGGCTACCTCCGCCGATTTTTCGCGCAGCGTGACCTCTTTAAGCGAGTGCACCATCTCGGTGACCAGGCGCACGGCGCGAGCGGAGTAGGTCCGGTTGTCTCTGCCGGCTTGGATGGCGCGTCGTAGGACCACTCGGTAGAGGCCGAAGGCCACGATCCCGAAGTACACGATGGTTGCCGTCGCCAGCACGGGCTGGGCTACGAGCAGCACCCCGAGCACGGCGACAAAGGTGAATATCTCCCCGGACAACTGGCAGAACGGAATGAGCACGCCCGCAACGGTGGCCCCGACACCGACGTCGGTGGAGCGCACGATGTCGGTGGAGTTGCGTGAGAGGCGTTCGGCCCAGGGGGCTTTGAACGTCGTTTCTAGCAGCCGTGCACCCAGAACTTGTTCGAATCGAGCGAACCGTCGCGTCGCCCAATATTGCAACACGATGGCCAACACGGACTTGGTGACGATCAGTGCACCCACAATCAGCAGCACTATGCCGAACTCGCGCGGCTCGTCCAGACGTATGCCCACCACCGGGATCGTGATCGCACTTTCGGTCAGCATCGGGGCGAGCACGATGGCGAGCAGGCCAATCGCTCCCACATCTAGGGTCGCCAGCAGGCTCTGCAACGCGGCAAACACGATGATGAACCGGCGCGTGCCAGCGGGCAGGACCGTCAAGAGATCGCGGACGGTGCGCAGGAGAGCGAGCATCGCGGCTCAGCCTAACCGCGTTACCCTCAGACCCGTGCTGGGACTTCGAACCGTCCGTGGGTGGGCCTATCGGGGATACCGAGCGTTGCCCTCCCCCGTTGGGGCCCTGGGCGAGAAGGTCCTCACCATGCGCGCGGAGCGAGACTTCGCCACGAACCAGCCCCTACCCGCTGCCGAGCGCACGCTGCTCATCGGCCCCTTGAACACTGCCGGTCAAGCACACCGTTGGGCTAAAGCTGCCGAGACGTTGCCGGGCACGACAGCGCGCAACGTCTTTGCGCAGCGCCGCGTCAGCATTGCGACAGGTTTCGATTATCCGGCCGATTGGCACCTGAGCCGGGCGGTTCAACTTCGCGCTATGCAGGCCTACCAAGCCCGAGTGCTCCGCGTCACCCACGTGTTGTCCGAATCGGCCTGGGCGATGCTCGACGACGTTTTTGAACGATGGATCACCGAGGATGTCCCTGCGCTGCACGCAGCCGGCGTCACTGTCGGGGTGGTCATTCACGGCTCGGAGATGCGCGATCTTCGTGAGCACGCTGCCCTCGATGTTCACTCACCGTTCCGTGGTGAGTGGGACGAGCGCTGGCACCGCCTGCAGGGCACCGTTGAGCGCACCCGATCTGCGCTCAACGGCAGCGGCCTTGATGTCTTCGTCACCACGCCAGACATGCTGGATTTCGTCCCAGGAGCGACGCTGTTGCCGCTGGTGATCGATGTGGACCGGTTCGCCTGCGCTTCCGCGCCTCTGCGAAGGGTCAAACCCGTCGTGTTGCATGCCCCGTCGAATCCGCGACTCAAAGGCACTGCGGTGATCGATCGGGTCTTGACTCAGTTGCACCGTGAAGATCTGCTGGAGTACCGGCGAGTCACCACTGTTCCGAACGCGCAGATGCCTGCGTATATCGCAGCCGCGGACGTTGTGGTCGATCAGGTTGTGATGGGCAACGTCGGTGTTTTGGCTGCCGAAACGATGGCGGCCGGGCGACTCGTCGTGGCTCACGTCGGCGACAGCGTGCGGGCCAGAACTCCTGGCTTGCCGGTGCTCGAAGCGAACCCCGACAGCCTCGAGTCGGTGATCCGAGAGGTATGCAGCGAGCCTGAGCCGCACCGCCTGCTAGCCGCTCACGGCCCCGCCTGGGTGCGCGAACGGCATACCGACCGGGCTGCCGCAGCCGTGCTAGACCAATGGCTGGCCTAGGCCTCGCTGCGCTGAGCGCGACGATACGCCCGCAGACGCGCGCCTCGTCTGGGCTGCTGCGCCGCCAAGGCGTAGGCATCGTCATAGGCGTTCGCGACCGTGCTCACTTCGAACTGGTCGCCGATGGTGTCGCTAATTTCTCGCGCGCTGAGCCCTTGCGTGAGCTCTGCGACGGCTAGGACCGCGTCGGCATACGCCTCGGGGGTGCGGGTTACAACACAGATGCCGACGCGATCGCTGATGTATTCGGTGTGACCGCCCGTGGCCCCCACCACCACGGGCCGCCCCGAGCGCAGCGCTTCGGCACAGGAAACGAAGAAATTGTCGCTGAGGGTGGGCCCGATGAAAACATCCGAGCGCGCCAACTCGGCCAGCACTGCCGGCCGGTCCAAGGTCCCGGTCAGCCTCACTTGCGCGCCAACGCCCAGTTCATCCGCTAGGGCCCGCACCTCGTTTCGCAGTGGCCCTTCACCCACCCACGTCAGCGTGCTATCGACGCCACGACGCGCGAGCTCTGCGACCGTCTTCACCGCCATGAGTGGGTCTTTGCCTGCAACCAATCCACCCACGCTGACGAGAGCGATCGAGTCTGGGCTGGTCCGTCGGGGCGATAGATTGCCAGGCGATGGGACGATGCACGGCACCACGACGGTGGGGTCCTTGCCACGGACCTTCTTGATGGGAGCAGCCAAGTAGTCACACACGGTCGTTGCCACGTCCGGTCGAGTGAGCAACGGTTTGAGCGTCGGGAGGGCTGCGCGCCACGGCGGCGGAAGCAGGTGCGGCGCGGTCAAACCCGACCAGTGCTCGGTGTGCACCCAGGGGGCGGACGGACGCCAGGCCGCAAACGGTAACAGCGTGGAGAAGGCCATGGTGTGCACCATGTCGGCTCCCCGGCTCCACCGCGCAAGCCGGGCAGTTGCAGCCGCGATCTGACGAGGACTGGTCGTGGACATCACGATTCGGGTCACCGGCAGCCCGGCAATCGTGGGCGACTCGCCCGCCAGAGCCCATGCCCCGTGTCCACTGAGCTGACTTGGCGGCACCAGGTGGATCAGCGCGACTTCGTGCCCGAGGTCGGCGATCGCACGGGCATCTTTGACGACGAATGAACCCATTGAGGGGTGTGAGACCGTGGGCAGCCACGTCGACACCACCAGCACTCGCATGGTTCGCAGGGTAGCGCCATGCCCGTGCACGCCCGGCGGATTGCACTTGGCACTCGAGGCGCGCCGCGTGAGCTCCCGCACCCCCGACACGGCCCGGGTGGCCATTGTCGACTGCTTAGTCGTCTGCGGCCTCCGCCAAGGCCGAAGCAGGCCAGTCTGCCCAACGCGGGTCTTGGCACGACCAGGGTCTCACCCTCTGCCACAAAGGACACCTCGGTCCCAGGACCGATCCTTCGTTTGTCACGCACTACTCAACGCCCCAACGCCACCACCGCCGTCTATGGGCCCTCAAGTCCTCATGACCTGACACGCGGATTTCACAAGCATTTTCGCGCAGGCGTTCTGCCTTCAGCTCCCGCCAGTGGCTCAGCATGGCCTCAACGTTGACCCTCCCGACGACTGCCGGTGACTGCAGGGCCGCTACCGGTCGTCGGCGATCAGCCAACACGCGCTCGTTGAAGTCCAGCAGCACCTCACGCACGGCCCCCTCATCGGCGAGGTGCAGCAGCGAGTCGGGGAAGGTCGAGCGCTCCAGTCGCAGAGCCATCGGCCCCGGCAGCGCAGCGCTGATGTCGATTTTTTCGCGCTGTATCTTGCGTCGCAGCCACCAGTCCGGGTCGTTCTGGTCCGCGTCGAGATCCAGCGGTTTACCGGCGCCCGGCAGGTTGTCGAAGTCGCCTCGACGTTGAGCTGCCTTGATGCTGTGTTCAACCCAGTTGTCGATCTGCTCCGGGGTAGCCGCGTCGCGAGGTTCGCGTTTGGTCTGCCAATCTTGATCACGGCCATACATGGTTTCTCCAACGTGACAGTGGGGCGCGCCGAGAGTTCCTCGGCACGCCCCAGCCTGTCAAACCCTTAGGCGACCATGCCGTGTGGGTCGATGACGTACTTCTTGGCCACGCCGGAGTCGAACTCCTGGTAAGCCTCGGGCGCTCCAGCCAGCGAGACCGTGGTCGCATTGACGGCCTTGGCGATCTGCACCCGATCGTGCAGGATCGCCATCATCAAGCCCCGGTGATACTTCATGACCGGGCATTGACCCGTCATAAACGAGTGCGACTTCGCCCAACCGAGCCCCAGCCGCACCGACAGCGAGCCGACCTTGGCTTCGTCGTCGACGGCACCGGGGTCGCCAGTGACGTACAAACCGGGTATGCCGAGTCCACCGCCCGCGCGGGTGATCGTCATCAGCGAGTTCAGCACCGTCGCCGGGGCTTCCCCCGAGGACGCCTCGCCGTGACCGCGCGCCTCGAACCCGACGGCGTCCACACCGCAGTCGACCTCAGGCACCCCAAGGATCTGCTCGATCTGGTCTCCCGGGTCACCCTTCGACACGTCGACCGTCTCGCATCCGAAGCTGCGGGCTTGGGCCAGTCGCTCCTCGACCAGGTCACCGACGATGACGGCCGCAGCGCCCAGCAGTTGCGCCGAGGCAGCCGCCGCAAGACCGACGGGGCCGGCCCCGGCGATGTAGACCGTCGACCCGACCGTGACGCCCGAGGTCACCGCGCCGTGGAATCCAGTTGGGAAGATGTCCGAGAGCATCGTCAGGTCCAGAATCTTCTCCATCGCCTGGTCGTTGTCGGGGAACTTCAGCAGGTTCCAGTCGGCATACGGCACCAGGACGTATTCGGCCTGCCCACCGACCCAGCCGCCCATGTCGACGTAGCCGTAGGCGCTCCCAGGGCGGTCTGGATTGACGTTGAGGCAGATTCCGGTTTTGCCCTCCTTGCAATTGCGACAGCGACCGCAGGCGATGTTGAACGGCACGGAGCAGATGTCGCCTTCCTTGATGAACTCCACGCCCGGACCGACCTCCACCACCTGGCCGGTGATCTCGTGGCCTAAGATCAGGCCCTCTGGAGCGGTCGTCCGGCCGCGGACCATGTGCTGGTCGGAGCCGCAGATGTTTGTGGTGACGACCTTGAGGATGGCGGCGTGCGGGAGGCTACGACCGACGTTGTCCGGGTTAACGCCGGGACCGTCCTGCAGTTCGAATGTCGGATAGGCGAGGTCTTGGACCTCGGTCTTGCCAGGTCCCATATAGGCGACACCGCTGTTGCTTGGCATCATGCATCTCGCAATCTAGGCCGCCGACACTGACCGGGAAGTCCGCAGCGTTGCAGCCTCTGTTAGGTCTTTTGATCGTAGAACCGTAAAGATTCGGTAACAATAGCGGCGACGAAACTCACAGCGAACTCCCAGTCTTACGGCAGGTGAGGGCCTCGATCAGTCTGCGGCACTGACTAATTCGCGGGCCTGGTTTCGATCCGGCGAGTTGCGCGCGGCCATTACGAGCCACCCGGCATACAGCGCGGGTATGCCGACCAGCACGATCAGCATGGATAGCGTCAGCAGGTCGGGGGCAACCACCGATTGACCTCGTTGGGCTTGAACGAATGCGGTGATCATCAAGCCGAGGTAGCCCACAGCCGACACCCAGATAAACCGCCGCTGCATGGTCTGCGTCATCGCCAGCCGATGGGTCGCTATCAGCCAGACCAGCAGCAAGGCAACCGCCGGCAGGGCTTGCAAGGCGTGCAGGCCGATAAAGTGCGCGACCCTCAGATCACCGACCTCGGTGGACCAGCCCAGCAACGGAAGGCCGGGTCCGCCGTCGGCGGCACCAACGCTGTGGGCCCCCACCGTGGTGGCCCCGGCTTCGATCTGGCCTGGTGTGGGACGGGTCATCGCGAAGGCGCTGACGGCACCCAACTCCATCATCGGCACAGCCAGCGTCATCGCCAGCCCCAGTGGCCCAGCAAGGCGCTGACGAGCCAAGATGATCCCAGCTACAGCGGCAACCGCGCTGATGCCCACCCCAACCCCCATGATCGAGAAGAGGGTGGCGTCCAGAGCCGTCGCGAAGTTGAAATGGGAAGCCACTCTTCGACTCGCCTGAAGCGAGATCACCAGCACCTCGACGATCATCGAGGCACCGACGACCTCGAGCATCAACCGCAGCAAGCGGCCGCGCTCGATGTGGTGGTAGATCCACAAGAGCGCCGGGGCGAACGCCAGGAAAGACAGCGCGAACTTCAACGGCTTGTTCCACACGGGGGCACCGTTGACGACGGTGTCATCGATGAGCCCCATTACGAGGGCCAACATCAGGATGGTTGCGTTGAGGAAGAAGAGGATTGTGATCGCCGGACTGACCGCCCAGCCTGCTCTGATCAAGCTCTTCATGAGGCCACCACCGCATCTGCTGGAGTTCCGCCGAGCGGGTGCATACGGTCGAGGTGCCAGGTCCGCCAAGCGAGGAAGGCAGGGAAGGTGAAGGCGATGGCCACGAAGAACGAGAGCGGGACGAGCGCCGCGGCGATCCAAGGGTTCATGCGCTGACACCGAGCCTCCAGCACGATGAAGATGCAGGCCGCGACCGCCACCACGATCACGTCAACGGCGGCGGATGAGGACGCCGAGCTGGCGAACCATCCGGTCAGGTAGTCCTCGCCCGCTCGGACCGACTGAATGTTGAAGTACCAGGTGCCCGCTCCGCCGAGCAGAGCCAAAACTGCGTACGCGATGACCATGATGAACCTCCCGATATGGTGAACGATGTTTACCTCCACCACGATAGGTTAACATCGTTCACTATGCACACAACTCGGGCGCCGTTGACCACTGAATCCCTTGTCGGCGTATGCCGTGAGTTGCTCAACGAGGGAGGGCCCGATGCCGTCGTCGTGCGTGAAGTTGCACGGCGGATGGGCGTCACCGCGCCGGCGCTCTACAAGCACGTCGACGGACGGGACGAGTTGTTGACGCTGCTCATCGCGGCGTGTGGAAACGAGGTGGCGGATGCCTGCGCCACCGCCCGTTATTCGCTCGAATCTGATGACTACCCGGGCCAACTGCGCGCCGCCACGCAAGCGTTCAGAGACTGGGCTCTCGCGAATCGCGCCGAGTTTGGGCTCATCTACGGCACGCCGATCGTGGGCTACGAAGCCCCAGCGGAGGGACCGACCACCCAGAGTTCGCAGCGCTTCGGAGCCGTGTTCGCCGGGATCTACCTTGGCCTACTGTCGACGGGTCGCCTTCGATTAGTCGAGCGAGCAACGATGACGCCACAGCTGATCAGCACGCTGGAGTCCAATCCCACGCCCGGAGATCATCAACTGCCGGCCGAGGCGGCGTACCAATTCGCCGTGGGCTGGCACCGCCTGCTTGGCATGGTCAGCGTCGAGGTGGCCGGGCACCTGGACTGGATGATGACCGACTCATCGGCGTTCGTGCAGGCTCAGCTAGAGAGCCTCTTTGACGAGATGGTCAGCAACGACTGATGCTCGCTTCAGCGACGGACCCGGTTGCTAGCGTCCGATCACGCTGAGGACCACGGCAGCAGCAGCCCTCCCAGTGGCCTCGATCGAGCGGTGATCGTGCACCCACTGGGCCCTGCGGTACCGACCGGGCGGATCGACGTCGGCTACGAGGGCGGCGGCCATCGCTGAAGCCACGCTCTCCACGTTGTAAGTCACGGCCGCCCCAAGATTGTTATCGGTGATGTCAGCAGCCGCAGGCCCCGGCCCGGCGTAGACCACCGGGGTGCCGCACGCCAGCGCAGCCAGCACCTTCGTGGGGTAGGCGAAGTCGTAGCCTAGTCCGGGCTTCACGCTCACGACAGCCCCGGCCGCAGCCCGATGCCACGCTGCCGCCTCGTGTGGCCCCACCAGAGGACGCAACTCGATAACACCCGTTGGCAGCTCATCGGCGATCTGCTGTAGAGCGGGCCAGGAACTGCCCTGCCCTAGGAACACCAGCCTCGCCGAAGGCATCTGCTCGATGACCGCCCACATGGCCCGCGCGAAGATCTCGGCGCCTTGCCATTCCGAGGCTGTGCCGGCATACAGCAGGAACGGCCCTTCCGGTATGCCGAGGCCCTCGCCAGCGCTGCGGGCTTCGTGGGGTGTTGGATCATCGACGCAGAAGATGTCGGTGTCAATGCCGTTCGGCACGACATGGACTGACCGCGCGCCGAGCTCACGCACGCGTTCGGCCACCCCGTCGGATACGGCAATCACCTCGGCAGCCCCCTTCAGGGCAAACTGCTCAAGCCTCCGGACGATCTGCACGACGGCCTCAGGGGCACCGGTCGACTCGCTGGCATCGGACCACACGTCGGCCGCGTAATACACGTACGGCGTGGGCCGACCAGGCATTGCTGAGATCACGGTCGTGACTGCTCGGACCACGGCACCCGTGGTCGGCGGCGGCTCGACCACCACGAGGTCGGGGCGCCGGGCGAGCAACAGCCGGAGGGCCAAGGGCACGTCGAAACTTGCATACGGCAGATAGCCCCGGACGTATCCCGACGAGTCGCGCAACACCGGCCAGCGTCGGATCCGCAGGTCATCGCTGACCAAGACAGATTCATCGGCTGAATCAGGTGCGGCCCGCGCAGTCAGCACCTCGACCCAGGAGCCACGGTCAGCCAGCGCACTCACGAGTGCCTGCAGGCGAAACGCCGCGGCCGCCCGATCGGGCGTGAAGATGCGGGTCGCCACCACCACACGCAGAGGCTTCGCGCGTGCTGCAGTTGCCACGCTCAGACCGTGATGGTGGCGTCGGTTGCCGCCGATTCCAGCACTGCTTCGACCACGGTGAGGGTATGCACGCCCTCATCCATCGAGACCACCAGCGACGAAGCGGTCGGCTCGCCCCGGAGCACGTCGCGGAAGTTCTCTTGCTCCACCCGCAGCGGCTCGCGCTTGGCGATCGCGTAACGGATCGAGTCGCCCTCGGAGACGCCACGGAAGGCCGCTGCCTGATCCCAATCCGAAGACACGTCGCCGTTGGCAAAGAAGGTCAGATCCGAGGTCAACGTGTCGGCAACCAACGCGCCCTTCTCCCCCGTAGCAATCGTGGTGCGGACCTTCATCGGCGACAACCAGTTCACCGTGTGGGTCACGATGATGCCGTTGGTCAGCCGACCCGAGGCCACCACCATGTCTTCGTGCTCGCGGCCCGAGCGGTGAGCCACCTGACCGGACACCACGGCATACGGACTCTGCGCGATCCAGGCCGCGAGGTCGATGTCGTGCGTCGCCAGATCCTTGACCACTCCGACGTCGGCGATCCTGGCCGGGAACGGTCCCTGCCGCGACGTCGAGATCTGATAGACCTCCCCCAGTTCGCCGAGCTCGATCCGCCGACGCATCTCCAGCAGGGCCGGGTTGCAACGCTCGACGTAGCCGACACACCCGATAAGCCCGGCCTCGGAGAAGGCTGTGGCCACCCGTCGCCCGGACTCTGCGGTGGCCGCGATCGGCTTCTCCACCATGGTGTGCACTCCGGCAGCAGCGAGCGCCAGCCCCACCTCTTCGTGCAGGTAGGTCGGGACAGCCACCATCGCTGCGTCGATCCCAGCGTCGATCAGCGAAGCCACATCCGGCAAGACGTGCAGACCCTGCGCAACGGCGTGCTTGTCTCCATACGGGTCGGCCACGGCCACCAGGTCCATGCCCTCGACCTCGCGGATGACACGGGCGTGGTGCCGGCCCATCGATCCGAGACCGATCAAACCCATTCTGATGGGGCTCGCAGCACTCAGCGCAGCGCTCATGCCGAGGTCTCCGCGCCCGCTGCCACGACAGTGTTGACGGCGTTGACGATGCGCTCCAGATCCTCATTGCTGAGCGAGGGGTGCACGGGCAGCGAGATGACTTCGTCGGCGGCCCGGCGGGTCTGCACCAGCTCGCGCTCGGGGGCGAACCGCGCCAGCGACACCAACTCGTGGTTGGGGATCGGGTAGTAGACGCCCGATCCGACCTGATGCTCTTCGCGCAGCACCACCATCACCTGGTCGCGCTCTGGACCGGAGGCACCGGGGATGCGGATCGTGTATTGGTGGTAGACGTGGGTGCAGTCCTCGCGCACGGTGGGCGTCGTCACCCCCCGCAGGTGCTCGGTCAGGAACGCCGCGTTGGACTGGCGCTTGGCCGTCCAGCCGCCGATCTTGGTGAGTTGCACCCGTCCGATGGCGGCGTGCAGGTCCGTCATGCGGTTGTTCAGACCGACGATTTCGTTGGCGTATTGCTTCTCCATGCCCTGGTTGCGCAGCAGCCGGACGCCTCGGGCGATCTCGGCGTCGGCGCAGGAGACCATCCCACCCTCACCCGAGGTCATGTTCTTGGTGGGGTAGAGGCTGAACATGCCAAAGGTGCCGAACGAACCCACCGGTCCCCCGTGATAGGTCGCGCCGTGGGCCTGAGCAGCGTCTTCGAAGATCTGCACGCCTGCGTTCTGCGCGACGGCAGCCAGGCCGTCCAGGTCGGCCGGGTGGCCGTACAGGTGCACCGGCATGATCGCGGCGGTGCGGTCGGTCATGACCTGCGCGACTGAGGCCGGATCGAGGGTGAAGGTGTCCGGCTCGATGTCGGCGAAGACCGGCGTGGCGCCCGTCAGCGCGACCGAGTTGGCCGTGGCGGCGAAGGTAAACGATGGCACGATCACTTCGTCGCCGTGACCGATCCCCGCAGCGATCAAGCCCAGATGAAGCCCCGAGGTCCCCGAGTTGACGGCCACACACGTCCGGCCGCCCACCAGGTGCTCGGCGAACTCGATTTCGAACGCGGCGACCTCTGGCCCTTGGGCAATCATCCCGGAGCGCAGGACCGCGTCGACGGCTGCCCGTTCGTCGTCGCCGATCAACGGCTTGGCGGGCGGGATCATGGCTCGTTCACTCACTGCGCTCGACTCCCTGTCGTGTGGACGATGGTGTTGATGATTGCGTGTTGTCGTTGTCGCTCGCGGGGTCCGCGATGCGCAGCGTGCCTTTGTCTTCCTGGTATGCCGTGCCGCTGGTCGGGCATGTCCATTCGTTCTCTCCGCTTTGGTGCAGCGGAGCACCGGCTTGGCCAACCCACCCGATCTGGCGAGCCGGAACTCCCACGACCAGCGCGTATGCCGGCACGTCTTTGGTCACGACGGCACCGGCCCCCACCGTGGCCCACGCCCCGATCGTCACCGGGGCGACGCAGACCGCTCGCGCTCCGATCGATGCCCCACGCTCGATGGTGACCCCCACCGCCGACCAGTCAGTCGCGCTCTTGGCGCTGCCATCGGCGTTGATCGCTCGCGGGAACTCGTCGTTGGTCAGCACGGCCGCCGGGCCGATGAACACACCATCAGCCAACTGCGCCGGCTCGTAGACTAGGGCGTAGTTCTGGACCTTGCAGTTGGCCCCCATGTGCACCCCCGTGCCGATGTAGGCCCCGCGCCCGACGACGCACCCTTGGCCCAACACGGCGTCCTCGCGCACCTGGGCCAAATGCCAGACCGAGCTGCCGTCGCCGATGGTCGCGCTGGCCGCGACATCGGCACTGTCGATGATGCGTGCCGTCGACACAGGCTGACGCTCCTCACTGGTCATGGTCGATAGATGCTAGAGACTGTGCGGTGGGTGAGAATGCACGCATGACTGTATCGCCCCAGGCCGAGGACGCCGTGCTGGTGATACCGCTGTTCAACGAAGCCTCGATCATCGACGAGGTGTTGACCGAGGCGCTGCAGGTCTTCCCGACCATCATCTGCGTCGACGATGCCTCCACGGACGGCTCCGCCGAACGTGCTGAAGCCGCCGGTGCCGTGGTGGTGCGGCATCCCTTCAACCTCGGGCAAGGTGCCGCCCTGCAAACGGGCGTCGAGTTCGCGCTGCGAGCTGGTGACGCGGCATACCTCGTCACGTTCGACGCCGATGGCCAACACCAAGTCGTCGATGCCTACGCGATGGTGGAGCACGCCCGCGCAAAAGATCTGGCGATCGTTTTCGGCTCACGATTTATGGACAAACGCACCAAACCCGGGGTGCTGCGCAAGATCGTGCTGAAGACTGCCGTGTGGATTACCAACCAGCAGACCGGGATGCGACTCTCCGATGCGCACAACGGCCTACGGGTGATCCGGCGCGACGCGGCGGCCGGTCTGGATCTGCGGCAGAACCGGATGGCCCACGCCACCGAGATCGTCCTGCAACTCGGTCGGACCAAACTGCAGTGGGGCGAATACCCCGTCCACGTGCTCTACACCGATTATTCTCGGGCCAAGGGCCAGTCGCTGATCAACTCGGTCAACGTCCTGATCGATTCGATCCTGAAGTGACATCAACTGACGGGAGGTGCCGCTGATGTTGGACCAACCGCTGATCAAGACGATCCTGATCGCTGCCATCGTCATCGTCACCGTCATGTTGACGCGGTCGACAGCGGGAGCCCGGCACCAGGCGGTGCGGCGGCTGATGCTGATCGCCTTCGTCCTGCTGGCCGTCGTGGCGGTGCTGTTCCCGCCGTTTCTCACACAAGTCGCGCAGACCGTCGGAGTGGGTCGCGGCGCGGACCTGCTGCTCTACGGACTGACCGTCACATTCTTGGGCTATGTCGCGGCCAGTTATCGACGTCTGCGCCAGATGGAGATGCAAGTGACGACACTGGCCCGCGAAACGGCGCTACGCGAGGCTCTGCGGGACCGGCGCACCCATCCCCCGGACGACCCCGCCGCCTAGCCGGCAGATGACCGATAAGCGCTCGCTCCCGCGCTTGGCCACGTGCATCGGCGCGCACATCGGTCATGTGCTCGGTCAGCGGGCGGGCAGGTTGGCCACCAGGGGCATGACCAGGTCGTATGCCGATCGGTCACCACACACCAGGATGCCGCTGGGTTGCTCGCGCGGGTCGTAGGCAGTGCCCTCGAAGGTTCCGACGTATCCGCCCGCTTCGCTGACCATGAGCGTGCCGGGCGCGTGGTCCCACGGGAAGGTTCCGCCATACAGAATGATGTCGGCGGCCCCCTCGATCAGCCTCGGATAGTCGACGCCACAGCACACCCACGTGAGTTCGAGGGGTGGGATGTCCCCCAGGCTTGCTCCCAGCCAGGGGCGCATCGAAGTCACCGCACGCAGTGCCTCAGGATTGGCCGCGACACCGGGACGATACACAGGCCCTCCATCGCGCCTCGTCCCCGCACCCTTTTCGGCGACGTACGCCCGGCGGTGCTGCGGCTGCCAGATCCACGAACGGACACACTGCCCACCCCACAACTCGGCCACCATCACCGCATGGTCCGGAGAGCCGTGGACGAAGTTCTTCGTGCCGTCGATCGGGTCGATGGTGAAGGCATGCTCCGCTGCCCGGTACCGGTCCATGATCGAGGTGTCCGCGGCGCTAGCTTCCTCCCCCAAGATCACGGCCTCGGGGTATGCCGAGCGCAACGCATGCGTGATGGCCACCTCGGCTTCACGATCGGCCACGGTCACCAGGTCCCCCGGGCCCTTCTCGACGACCTGCTCATCAGTCAGGGATCGAAATCGAGGATTGATGAATTCGTCAGCAACATCTTGGAGCAACGTCAGCACAGCGTCGGTGTCCACGTGCCCAGCCTACGGAGGGATTGCTCTGCGGGTCGTCCGTGGCTCCAGGCGAGGGGTCACGGGCTCTGGCCTGCAGCAATATCGGCCGTCGAGGTATCACCTGAGCCATTGAAGACTCTGAACAGTGACCACCTCACCCCCTTCAGGAGACATCATGTCGATCCTCGCTCCCACCTCTCGAGCCATCCCCCTTGCGGTTGCCGTGGCCCTCCTGGCTGGTTGTGGCTCAGATGACCCAGAGGTCACCGCCGCCGCACCCACCACCTCGGAGACCGCCGACGAGCCGTCGGTCACTGAGCCTGAGGCTGCCACGGCCACGCCTACCGAGGCGGACTCCGCGCTGGTGGCCCAAGAGGTGGCCCTCGAATCCTCGGTGTTTTGGGGTCCGCACCGCTTCGACCTCGGCATCGCCACGCTGGAACCGGCCGATGGGGGCGGCTACCTGCGAGTCGACGTCGTGGCACAGAACCTCAGCGAAGAAACCTTCGACCCGTACGGAGGTGACGTCTGGCTGTCCCGGGACGGACTGGCCGGCGGCTACTCCGCCGACAACCTGGACTCAACCCCGCCCAAAGCCAAGGTCGCCGGCGATCTCGAGTGGTTCGTCGATAACGACTTCGATATGGAAAGCGCCGTGCTGCACTTCGGCGAGTTGACCAACAACTACTCCACCGTCCCGCTGAACGGCGACCCGGTCACGACGCAGGAGAGCGTGCAGGTTTCTCCGCCGGAAGCCGCCTCCAACGAGATGTGGGAGATCACTCCCTCAGCCGCAACCCTGTATCCGCAGGACGTATGGAACGGCTATCCAGTTGAGCAGGGTGAGGCCTTCTTGGTCATCGACATGGTCGGCACGCTGACCGAAAAGGACACTCGATCGCTCAATCTGAGCAGCGGCGATTTCGCGCTGACTCTGCCGGATGGCACCACAGCGACCATCGCCGGCGGCAGCTATCCCGGTATCAACGAAGTTGTCGAGGCTGGACAATCCACCGGCGAGGTATCTCTCGCGTTCAATGTCCCTCTGGACGCACCCGGTGATTACATGCTCACCCATCAGTCCGGCGATCTCGAGCCCATCCAGATGCCGTTCAGCATCGAATAACCGATAGCTAAACCGGCGCTACCGCAGCCCCCATACTGAGGTAGCGCCGCTGTGTCCGGCCAAGAAGTCCAGCACGAGCGCCGCAATCCCCACCCCGACACTGATGGTCGCCACACTGATCCGCACTGCGCGGTGGCCCAGCCACGGAGCGCGGGCAACCACTGGTGCGGCATACATCGACCAGTAAATCAGCGTTGTCACCCCAACACCACGGCGAAGTTGCCGGCCCAGCCGCCCCAGTACGCGTGATCGGCCAGGGCTTCGCTCAGTTGTGCGCGTTCTCCGAGCATGTTCTCTCCTGCCTCCTCGGTGAGCAAAGTCGTCACCGCGGTCACCACCCCGAGAACGGGCAATCCCCACCCCAACCACTTTCGAAATCGGGGCACCGCAACGCAGCCGATGAGGGCTCCCCCGTTCAGTGCGAGCAGGACAACGGTAGCGTGAACGAGGAGCGGGTGAAGAGGTAATCCGTCGATCACAATGCCCTCCTGGGTCGGTGTGAGCAGAGTATGTCGCCTGGCTGTAGCAGGACTGTGGCGCGGCCGCATGGCTCAGCAACTCAGCAGGGATTCGCTGGCAGACCATAAATGGATTGCGCGCGCTGGTTGGCTCGCTGCACCCTGAGTGCCTGATGGCTTCCCCGATCCCGACTCGCGACATCGACCCGTTCTTTGTCTTCGACTATCAAGGCGTCGATGGCGGCGGCCCCCTGACCTCCGATGCGCCATCAACCCGGTTGAGCAACTACTGGGATGTGGTCAAGAGCAACCGTGGGCCGCAGCCGTTGCCCGACTGGGTGGTCACCGACGCGGGGGCGGTCGACACCGATCTCGGCATTCTGAAGACAGGTAAAGAGGCCGACGTCTACCTGCTGGAGCGTGCCGTGCCCGCAACGGCCACACACACCGCTGGGCCGAGAGGCCTGATGGCGGCCAAGCGATACCGCACTGCCGAGCACCGCGCCTTCCACCGCAGCACGGCATACACCGATGGCCGCCGGATGAAGAAGAGCCGTGACACCCGGGCGCTGGAGCGCGGCTCGCGCTACGGCCGCGAGCTGGCCGCTGGGCAATGGGCGTATGCCGAGTGGGAGACGCTGAATCGCTACTGGTGCGCTGGACTGCCGGTGCCGTATCCCGTCCAGCTCGACGGCACCGAGATTCTGATGGAGTTCATCGGCGACACCGACGGCGTTGCCGCTCCGCGCCTGGTCGAGGTCCGGCCCGACAACGACGTGCTTAGGCGCTACTACGACCAGTTCGCCCGCGCCGTGACGATGATGGCGGCCAGCGGAGCGGCCCACGGCGACCTGTCGGCATACAACGTGCTGGCTGACGGCGACGACATCGTGATCATCGACCTGCCCCAGGTCATCGACCTGGCGGGCAACCCCCGCGGGTCGGAGTTCTTGATGCGTGGCTGTCGCAACATGTGCTCGTGGTTCACCTCTTGTGGGCTCGCCGTCGATCCACGGGTCGTCTTCGATCAGGCCTGGTCAGCCCTGTCGGCCTGAGCGCTCACGCAGCGACTGCCGCGCCGAACTGTCGAATCTCCCCCATGAGGTGATCCGGCTCGCTTTGGGTGGACACCAGGACGACGCAGTCCGCTCCGGCCTCATGGCGAGCGACCACTCCGGCACGCAGGGCGTGATCGTCACCATGGAGCACCACACGGTCCAGCAGGTCATTGCGCACGTCCTGGCCGCGCTTCACCGCATCCCAATGCTGCCGCGCCACCTCACCCAAGCCGGCTGCATGCGCATCTGAGGTGCCCGCCCGAATCGCACCCGCCACGAGGCCGCGCAAGGCGTCGTCGCTGCCCGTGCCCAGACCAGCCCAGCTGTATGCCGTCAACCGGGCCGGGGTGGTCGATCCGGTCCTGTGGTGCTGCTCTTCGAGATTGGCCCGCGCCGCAGCTATGTATGCCGTGGACGTCGGCTCGGCGAGGATCAGACCATCTGCGACCCGGCCGGCCAGCGACACCGACTTGGGCCCCCGGACGCCGAGACTGATCAGCGGAGGTTGCTCGGGAGGAAACTCCAGCTGGACCGCGTCCAACTGCACGTAGTCGCCTGCCGTGGTGACCGATCGACCATGCAGGAGATCGCGCACCGCCACGGTCGTCTCCTCCAGCGACGTGAGCCACGAGGCTGGTTTGGCCCCGACCTGCTGCATCCAATCCCCCACCCCATGGCCCATCCCCAGGTGCAGTCGATCCGGGAAGGCTCCAGCCAGGGTGGCCGCCTCCATGGCCGCGAACGCGGGGTTGCGGACGACCGCAGGCAGGATGCCGATCCCGACCGTGATCGTCGACGTCGCGCTGAGGGCGATCGCGGCGCTCGCCAAGCCGCCGGAAAAGAAGCAATCCTCGACCACCCACACCTCATCGAAACCGGCGTCCTCGCAGGCGCGAGCAACGGCGACGATGTCGGCCGGCGGGACATGACGCGGCAGCATCATCCCGACTGATCTCATAAAGACCGTGTCTGATTGCCCAAGCGAGAGATCAGCGTGGTGGCGATGCTGTCAGGCGTCAGACCCACTCGCTCCAGGATTTGGGCTCGCGAGCCGTGATCGAGGAATTCCTGACGGACACCGAAGCACCAGACCGGGTGATGCGGACTCTGGCTGGCCGACATCGCGTGGCTGATGGCCGCGCCCACACCGCTGCCGACGACGTTGTCCTCGATCACTGCCACGGCGGTGGCGTGAGCGCCTAAAGACACCAGGTGAGACGACACGGGAAGGACCCAGCGCGGATCGACGACGCGCACGCTCACTCCGTCGGCGCGCAGCTTGTCGGCCACCTCTTGGGCGGTTGCCACCATGGAGCCGATCCCGACGACCAAGAGGTCACAGACCGCATCGGGGCGGCCGTCCTCAGAGAGGATGTCGACGTCGCCCTCGACGCGAAGGGCCGGAATCGCCTCGGGGACGCTGCCCTTGGGGAACCGGATCAGGCTCGGCCCGTCGTCGATGTTCACCGACTCCCGCAGCGCTGCGGCCACCTGGTCACCGTCGCGCGGTGCGGCCAACCGAAGGCCCGGCACGATCGCGGCCACCGACATGTCCCACATACCGTTATGGCTGGCCCCGTCGGTGCCCGTGACCCCGGCCCGGTCCAGCACAAAGGTGACGCCTTGCTTGTGCAACGCACAATCCAGGAGCAACTGGTCGAAGGCTCGGTTCAAGAACGTGGCGTAGACCGCGACGACAGGATGCAGGCCCGCAAAGGACAAACCGGAGGCCATCGTGACCGCGTGTTGCTCGGCGATCCCGACATCGAAGACACGATCAGGGAAGCGATCGGCAAATGCGGCCAAACCGACGGGGATGAGCATAGAGGCGGTGATGGCCACGATGTCGTCGCGCTGCTGCCCCAACGACACCAATTCGTCGCTGAACTCATCGGTCCAACCACGGCCGGACACCTCGAGCGGCAGCCCAGTCTCGGGGTTGATGACGCCGACGGCGTGGAACCGGTCGGCCTCGTGCACGGTTGCAGGCCGATATCCGTGGCCCTTCTCGGTCAGGGCGTGGACGAGCACGACGCCGTTGAAGTCGCGGGCCCGCTTTAGTGCGGTTTCCATGGCGTCCAAGTCGTGCCCGTTGACCGGTCCGAGATACTTCAGGCCGAGGTCTTCAAACATGCCTTGCGGGCTGACGATGTCCTTCAGGCCTTTCTTCACCCCGTGCAGCGCGTCATACACCCGCTGGCCCACCACGGGGGCGCGACTGATGTTGCGTTTGCCCCAGCCCAGCATGTTTTCGTAGCTGCGGGTCGCGCGCAGCGAGGCCAGGTAGTCCGCCATCCCACCCAGAGTCGGGGCGTAAGAGCGTTCGTTGTCGTTGATCACGATGACCAGTGGTAGGTCCGGGTTGGCCGCGATATTGTTCAGCGCCTCCCAGGCCATGCCGCCGGTGAGCGCCCCGTCTCCGATGACCGCGACGGTATGCCGATCGCTCTCGCCGCGAAGTCGGCGGCCCGTGGCGATGCCGATTGCCCAGGAGAGCGAGGTCGAGGCGTGGGAATTCTCAACCACGTCGTGCTCGGACTCGGCTCTGCTGGGGTAGCCGGACAGGCCGCCCTCTTTGCGCAGAGTCGAAAAGTCCTGGCGCCCGGTCAGCAGTTTGTGGACGTAGGACTGGTGGCCGGTGTCGAAGACCACGGTGTCACGCGGTGAATTGAAGACGCGGTGGATCGCCATCGTGACCTCGACGACGCCCAGGTTGGGCCCCAGGTGTCCCCCGGTGCGCGAGACCGAGTCGACAAGGTAGTCCCGGATCTCATCGGCCAGATCGCCGAGTTGCTCTCGCTGGAGCAACTTGAGGTCAGCGGGGCCATTGATCGTGCTAAGCAAACCCACGAAGCCTGCACCCTTTCGGCAGTGAAGGAAAGACCCTGAGTCTACGGGTCGTGCGCGCACAGCATTTCAGGTGTGACTCAACGTTTGCTGATGGGCGCTCGCACCGACAACGCCTCCAGCATCAATTCGGCACTGCGCAAGGCCGATCGAAGCCGCAGCCCCTCTGATGTGAGGGCCTCGAGCACGTCACCGAGGGTGCCGGTGGGCAGGACGGGCCCGAGTTCGGGGCGCACATCGCGCCAGGCTCCGCGCATGGCGGCCAGCTCAGCCTGCAGATGCCGCACCGTGACCCAGGCCAGGGCTACTGGGTGGCGGCGCCACGCGGCATACCCCCGGTAGTCGGCCGGGCATTGGTCCAGCAGCCACGAGACGGCGGCTTGCTCCCAGCCAGAGACTCCCGCCGGTGGCACACGTTCCGGCCACCCGGGCGGTCCTGACGACATACGAACAAGTGTACGACTCAGCGCGGTGAGCGTTGACCGCTCCCGGACTCACCCGGCTCCGCGAGCACCCAAACATGCAAAACTGCCTGGATGGCCGCAGAGTCCCTGGTCAGCCAAACTTTTGCATGTCTGGGTGCACACACTTAGACGAGCGAACGAAGGACGTACTGCAAGATCCCGTCGTTGCGGAAGTATGCCGCTTCGCCGGGGGTGTCGATGCGCACCACCGCGTCGAACTGCACGTCGTCGCCACCGTCACGCGACGCTGTCACCGACACCGTGTCCGGCACCGCTCCCCCGTCGTTCATGGCGGTGATGCCAGAGATCGCGAAGGTCTCGGTGCCATCCAGGCCCAACGACTCGGCGCTCTCACCCTCGGGGAACTGCAGGGGCAGCACGCCCATGCCGATCAGGTTGGAGCGGTGGATCCGCTCGTACGACACGGCGATGACGGCCTTAACGCCCAGCAGCCGGGTGCCCTTGGCCGCCCAGTCGCGCGAAGAGCCCGATCCGTATTCCTTGCCGGCGAGCACGACCAACGGCACGTCAGCCTCGGCATACGCCTGGGCCGCGTCATAGATCGTGGTCTGCTCACCATCGGCCAAGAAGTTGCGGGTGAACCCGCCTTGGACGTCGTCCAGCAGCTCGTTGCGAAGGCGGATGTTTGCGAACGTGCCGCGGATCATCACTTCGTGGTTGCCACGCCGCGAGCCATAGGAGTTGAAGTCCTTGCGCTCGATGCCGTGATCGGACAGGTACTTCCCCGCCGGGCTGTCGCTCTTGATGGCCCCGGCAGGGCTGATGTGGTCGGTCGTGACCGAGTCACCCAGCAGCGCCAACACGCGAGCACCCTCGATGTCATCCAGCGGCTCGGGCTCGGCGCCCATGCCGTCGAAGTACGGAGGTTTGCGCACGTATGTCGACTCATCCGCCCAGTCGAACGTGTCGCCCTCCGGTGTGGGCAGTGAGGTCCACCGCTCGTCGCCGGCAAACACGTCCGCGTAGTCCTCGGTGAACATCTCCCGCGAAATGGACGAGGCGATGGTCTGCTCGACCGTCGCAGCGTCGGGCCAGATGTCCTTGAGGAACACCTCGGCCCCGTCGGTGTCGGTGCCCAGCGGTTGGCTGTCGAAGTCGAAGTCCATCGAACCCGCCAACGCGTAGGCGATGACCAGCGGCGGTGAAGCCAAGTAGTTCATCTGAACGTCGGGCTGGATGCGGCCCTCGAAGTTCCGGTTACCGGACAACACCGCCGTCACCGCAAGATCGTTGTCGTTGATGGCCTGGGAGATCTCCGGGGCTAGCGGTCCCGAATTGCCGATGCACGTCGTGCAGCCGTAGCCGACGAGGTGGAAGCCCAGTTTCTCCAGGTAGGGCCACATACCGGCCTTCTCGAAGTAGCCGGTGACGACCTTGGACCCCGGTGCCATCGAGGTCTTCACCCAGGGTGCCACGGTCAGCCCGCGATCCACCGCGTTCTTGGCCAGCAAAGCCGCGGCCATCATGACAGAGGGGTTGGACGTGTTGGTGCAACTCGTCACCGCAGCAACCGCCACGATGCCGTGATCGATTTCAAAGCTCTCGCCGTCCACGGTGACCGTGACCGGCTCACTGGCCCGGTCACCCGTGCCACCGGCAGGCACCGCAGACCGATGCGGCTTCGAGGCTTCGCTGGCTGTGTCGCTGGCGTCATTTGACGGCGAATCCGAGGCAGGGAACGTCGAATCGAGCTCGTTGTCCAAGGGTGAGCCACCATTGGCCAAAGCCCCATTCGTGCCCGAAACCTCGTCGTGATCGACGTAGTTGCGCAGGTCGGACCGGAACTGCTCCTTGGACCGAGACACCTCGATCCGATCCTGCGGACGCTTCGGTCCAGCAATCGAGGGCACCACGGTGGACAGATCCAACTCGAGATACTCGCTATAGCGAGCCGCGGTGTCATCGCCCTCGGCCAGCCACATACCTTGCTCTTTGGCGTAGGCCTCGACGAGGGCAACCTGCTCGTCGGCACGGCCAGTCAGGCGCAAGTAGTCCAGCGTGACCTCATCGATCGGGAAGATCGCACAGGTCGACCCGAACTCCGGGCTCATGTTGCCGATCGTGGCGCGATTGGCCAGCGGCACCGCCGAGACGCCAGCACCGTAGAACTCGACGAATTTGCCCACTACGCCGTGCTCGCGCAACTTCTCGGTGATGGTCAACACCACATCCGTGGCCGTCGCGCCGGCCGGGATCGCGCCGGACAGTTTGAAGCCCACGACCCGCGGGATGAGCATCGACACGGGCTGTCCGAGCATGGCCGCCTCGGCCTCGATACCGCCGACGCCCCAGCCCAGGACCCCGAGGCCGTTGACCATCGTGGTGTGGCTGTCGGTGCCGACACAGGTGTCCGGATAGGCCACTGTCGTGTCCGGGTCCGACGTGCTGGGCCGGGTCATCACGGTTCGGGCCAAATGCTCGATGTTGACCTGGTGCACGATGCCGGTGCCGGGAGGGACAACCAAGAAGTCCTCGAACGCTTTTTGACCCCACCGCAAGAACTGGTAGCGCTCCCCGTTGCGCTCGTATTCGATCTCGACGTTGCGCTCGAAGGCATCCGGGCGACCGAACACATCCACGATCACCGAGTGGTCGATGACCAGCTCGGCGGGGGCCAACGGGTTGATCTTGCTCGGGTCGCCGCCCAGGTCGGCCATCGCCTCGCGCATGGTGGCCAGGTCGACAATGCAGGGCACACCGGTGAAGTCCTGCATGATCACGCGCGCTGGGGTGAACTGGATCTCGGTGTCCGGCTGCGCATTCTCATCCCACTGCGCGAGCGCGTTGATGTGGTCTGCGGTGATGTTGGCACCGTCTTCGGTGCGGACGAGGTTCTCCAGCAGCACCTTCAGGCTGTAGGGCAGTGATTGCGCCCCGTCGATGCTGCCGATTCGATAGATCTCATAACTTGCATCGCCCACCTCAAGGGTGCCTCGGGCGTCAAAACTGTTGCTTTGGGTGGTGTCGTTGTTGCTCACGCCGACTCCTTCAGTGGTTTCGTATTTATCTTGACGTCAAGATAACTGACTTCACTCGACATTTCTAGTGTCTCTCACCGGCTCGAAGTGGGCCAGACATTCGACGTGGTGGGTCATCGGAAAGGCATCGAAGACGCGAAGATTGACCAATTCCCATCC
Source organism: uncultured Actinomycetota bacterium (assembly GCA_963803695.1). GTDB lineage: Bacteria > Actinomycetota > Actinomycetes > Actinomycetales > Dermatophilaceae > Ornithinicoccus. The sequence goes on along the minus strand of CAWDNY010000015.1, from coordinate 781,787 downwards.
GAGATCCTTCAGGTATGCCGTGTCGCGAGCGAGCGCCGCCGGGTCGCACGCCACATAGACCACGCCCCGGGGCCCGAGCAGCGCAACGTCGCGCAGCACGGCCTTTCCGGCACCAACGCGAGGCGGGTCGAGGACGACGACATCGGCCTTGGTGTGACTGCGCGCCATATCCCGGACTGCGCGGTCGACTCGCCCGGAGCGCACTCTGGCGTGTGGCCAACTGGCCAGGTTGGTGCGCGCGTCCTGCACGGCCCGATGATCGGCTTCGACGGCGATCACTCGACCTTGGCGGCCCACCGCCTGAGCCAGCGCCACGGTGAAGAGCCCCACCCCGGCATACAGATCGAGCCCGCGCTCCCCCGGTTGCGGGTCGAGGAAGCCGATCACCGTCTGCGCAAACGTCGTAGCGGAGTCGGGGTGCACTTGCCAGAATCCGCGGGCACTCAACTCGAACGATGCCTCACCACCGGGCAGAGTGACCTCTTCGGTCACCATAGGCGCCTCAGCGCCATCGTGGTGAGTCCGCTCGCCGCTAGGGATGGTGACCCGCACGACTCCACTGCTGGCGCTGACCACATCAACGGCCTCGGTGCGGGGGTAGCGGCGCGCAAGCACAGACGGGGCGTTCAGGCTCGGATGCGCAATCAGGCAGTCATCGACCGCGATCACGTCGCGGGAGTGATGGTGGCGCAGGCCAGCATGTCCATGCGGATCGATGGCGAACTCGACGCGGGTCCGCCAGCCCAACCCGTCGACCTCGCTCGGCATCGGCTCACACGCGACCTCCCGCCCCAGATGCGCGGCGAGATCCATCCCCGCAAGTCGCTCGAATTGCTCATGCACCACGGAGGTCTTGAGGTCTCGCTGCGCGGTCAGGGCGACGTGTTGGAAGTCGCACCCTCCGCACAGGCCGGGGCCGGCATACGGACAAGGCGGTTCTACGCGGTGGGCGGATGGCTCAAGGATGGTCTCGGCATCGGCCTGAACAAAGCGACCCCCTTTGCCGATGGCAGTGATCCGGGCGAGGACGTGCTCCCCGGGCAGAGCGTGCCGCACGAACATGACGCGTCCCTCGTGCCGAGCAACGCAGTGCCCACCGTGGGCGATCGCACCGACGGTGACCTCGAAGGAATCGCCCGGGTCCCAGTCTCCCGGCTCAGCCACGACGCACCGGGTGGTCGCCGTCGCGCCCTGATCGCACAGATGAGGGATTGGCGACGGGATGATCGTGCGGGTTGCTGTCCTCTGGCCGCACACCCTTGCCCTGCCAGGGCACAGTGGCCACCATCACCCCTTGGGTCCGCAAGAGCTCTGTCCGCAGGCGATCGAGGACCCGGTCCCGCACCAAGAGCCGAAAGCGACTGTTGCTGATGTATTCGGGCATGTAGACCACGATGACGTCACGCGGCCGGTCGCGGTGCAGCCGCCCAACGTAGTCCATGAGGGGCCGGACCTGCTCACGGTAGGGGGCCTCTAGCACCCGAAGGGTGACCGGCATGTCGCGCCGATCCCACTCCTCGCGCAGCGCATGAGTGCGCTCCGGCACGATGTCGACGGTGACCGCTTCGAGCACTTGAGGCCGGGCCGCGCGGGCGAAGGCCACCGCCTGCAGCGTGGGCCGGTCCAACTTCTCGACGTAGACCAAGGCATGCACGCGGGCCGGCACCGGTTGCCGGTGTTTCTCGTCGGTAGGCAGCGCCGTCTCCTCGCGCACCTGAGCGTGGTAACGGTCAACCATGGTCATCACCATCCAGAGCAGGGCAATAAAGAGCAGGGAGAGTCCGGCTCCATTAGTAAAGCGGGTCAGGATCACCACGACCAGCACGGTCGCTGAGACTGCGGCTCCGACGATGTTGATCGCGCGACTGCGCAACTTGGCTCGACGCTGCGGCATGCTGAGCTCCAGGCGCATCTGACCATTCCAGTGTCGGATCATCCCGAGTTGGCTCAGCGTGAACGAGATGAACACCCCGACCAGATACATCTGGATCAACTCGGTGACGGTGGCTTGATAGACCAGCACCAAGGCGGCTGCGCCTGCGGCGAGCAGGAGTATGCCGTTGGAATAGGCCAGTCGAACCCCGCGACTCACCAAGAGGCTGGGCAGGAACCCGTCGCGGGCCAGCCGAGAGGCCAACACCGGGAAGCCGTTGAAGGCGGTGTTGGCCGCCACGATGAGCATGATGCCGGTGGCGATAGAGACGAGAAGCACCCCTAGGCTGTCGGCACCAAAAATCACCTTCGACAGTTGACCCAACACCGGGTCCTGCACGAAGTCCTCACCGACCGGATTGCCCTCGAAACTCATTTGCTCCTGAGGGTCGATAGCCATCTGAATGCCGGTTTCGCGCGTCAGGAAGATGACGCTCAGCAAGATCGTGATCGACAGGCTGGCCATGACGAGCAGCACGGTGGCGGCGTTCTGGCTCTTGGGACGCTGAAAGGCCGGGACGCCGTTGGCCACACCCTGCACGCCGGTCAGGGCCACCGTGCCGGAGGCAAATGAGCGCAGGAGCAACACGCCAAGACCCAACGCGGTCAGCGCCTCGAAACCTTCAGCGGGTCGCAACTCCAACTGCGAACTGGCCGCGCGGCCCAGCGACCCGGTCAACCACTGGAACAGCCCGACCGCGATCAGCATGGCCATCGCCACCAAGAAGGCGTACACGGGCACGGCCAGCGCCCGGCCCGACTCGCGCACCCCCCGCAGGTTGATCAGGGTCAGCAGCACGATCAGGCCGGTCGCGGCCGCAGGCTCGTAGCCGCGCAGGAACTCCAACGCACTGGCCGCGTTCTGCACCCCCGCCGAGACCGACACGGCTACCGTCAGGACGTAGTCGACCATCAGGGCCGCGCCGACCCCCAACCCCGCAGTAGATCCCAGGTTGACCGAGGCCACCTCGTAGTCGCCGCCGCCACTGGGGTAGGCGTGAACGTTTTGCCGGTACGACATCACGATGATCATCATCACGAAGGTCACCGCCAGGGTGACCTCCCACGCGTTGAAGAACACCGCCGCCCCACCGGCCAACGCCAAGGTCAACACGATCTCGTCCGGGGCATAGGCCACCGATGACAACGCGTCGCTGGCGAAGACCGGCATACCCAGTCTTTTGGGAAGCAAAGTCTCGTTCAGGCGGTCGGTGCGCAGCGCGCGTCCGACGAAGACACGCGACAGTAACCGCCGCGACAGACCCATGGTGACCGATTCTAGGAGTCGACTCCCCCATCGGCCCCCCGGCACGCTAGCGTCTGGGGGTGCACTTCGTCATCATGGGTTGCGGTCGGGTGGGTTCGACGCTGGCCAGCAGCCTGGAGGCGCGCGGCCATGACGTGGCCATTATCGATAGCAACGAGACGGCCTTTCGGCGACTGGCCAAGAACTTTTCCGGCCACCGAATCAAGGGCGTGGGCTTCGACAGAGACGTGATGCGCAGAGCGGGGGTGCCGGGTGCCTATGCCTTTGCCGCCGTCAGCAGCGGGGACAACTCCAACATCATCGCGGCCAGGGTGGCCCGGGAGACGTTCGGCGTGAAGCGCGTGGTCGCGCGCATTTACGACCCCGGTCGCGCGGAGATTTTCGAGCGTCTCGGCATACCCACGGTGGCGACTGTGCGCTGGGCTGCGGACCAGACACTGCACCATGTGCTGCCGCAGGGCTCGACCCCGGACTATTTCGACCCGACCGGCAAGTTGGTGTTGGCGCAGGTGCACGTGCATCAGGACTGGATCGGGCGACGCCTGAACGAGATCGAGGAGTTCTCCTCCTCCCGGGTCGCCTTCGTCACCCGCCTGGGAGATGCTCAACTGCCGAACGCGCAGACCGTCTATCAAGAGGGAGACGACGTGCACCTGATCACCGAGCGCTCGAGCCTGCCCGAGATCGAGCAGCGCCTCGACAGCCCCCCGCCGCAGGACTGACGATGCGCGTAGCCGTGATCGGTGCCGGGAGTGTTGGCCGCTCCATCGCCCGCGAACTCATCCACAACAACCACGAGGTGCTGCTTATCGACCAGAGCGCCACCCCCGAAGACACCGCTCGCGTGGCGGCGGCCGACTGGATCGTCGGAGATGCCTGCGAGCTCAGCACGCTGGCCGAAGCGGACCTGGAGAGTTATGACCACGTGGTGTGCGCCAGCGGTGACGACAAGGTCAATCTCGTCGTGTCGTTCCTGGCCAAGACCGAGTTCGCGGTGTCCCGGACCGTGGCCAGGGTCAACAATCCACGCAACGAGTGGCTGTTCACCGATGCCTGGGGTGTCGACGTGGCGGTCTCCACGCCACGGCTGATGACAGCGCTGGTCGAGGAAGCGGTGGCCGTCGGCGACCTGGTCCGACTCTTCGAGTTCCAGCAAGGCAGCGTGCAAATGGTCGAGTTGACGATGCCGGACTCCAGCCCGTATGTGGGCCGGCGCGTGGGCGATATCCCGATGCCCTCGGACACCTCGATGATTGCCATCTTGCGTGACGGCCGGGCGCTGATGCCGCTGCCGGACGAGCAGTTGGAAGTCAACGACGAGGCCATCTTCATGTGCCCACCCGAGGCCGAGGAGGAGTTGGCCTTCACGCTCAACCCGGATGCTCAGCGACGGACCAGCGACGACGCCGACGACAACGGCTGAGATTCGCTATTCGGGGTCTGGTGGTTCCGGAAGTTCTTGCAGCGGGGTTGATCCCGTGTTCAACATGACCCCCATGATGAGCACCGCGAGGAGGTATGCCGGCCAGCCGAGAGCGATCTTGGCCACGCCCAGCCAGACGACTTCGCCCGCCAGATAGAGCGGCAGCATCAAGGCGACACGGATCACGAAGAGCCCGACCAAGACCCAGGTGAGCCGGCTGCATACCCGCACCAGGGGTCGATCCTTGCGCCAACCAGTGGGGTCCCTGGCGTAATTCGGGTCGGCTGCGGCCACGAGAAATCCGATGATGGGCCATCGGCCAAGGATGGAGACCAGGGCCAGGACTCCATACCCCCCGCTGAACATGATGCCGGGTAGGAAGGCGTCCTCGGCTTGTCCGCTACGCAGCGCAAAGAATGCCGCGATCCCGATCCCGGCCAGCGACGACAGCACGTAACGCACTGAGCCGCCGATATACATCCGCACGCCCAACAAGATGAACGTCACGCCGACCGCGCTCAGCACCGCGAGCCGCACGTCGTCGCGGACGACATACATCACCACGAAGGCCACCGTGGGCAGCGCTGTTTCGATCGATCCGTACCAGCCGCCCAACAACTCGGCGAGCCGTGCCTTGATCACGGTCTCGACCGTCTTCTCCGCTTCGACGTCTGCCGGCGCTTCGGGCACGTCAGCCACGGTGCGGCAACAGATCGTAAGAGGGGTTGTACATCACGAGCCGGTCGTTTTCGCCGGTGCAGGCCACCCGACCGTGGACGGTGAGGTAGGCCCCAGGATCGATGCCGACGATAGAGCGCCGACCGAGCCAGATGAGTTCCAGGATGCCGCTGCCGTCATACAACTCCACGCGCACTTCAGGCGGTTGGGACTTCGGCGGCACCGCCACGCTGTGGACCGTTCCGGTGACCGTGGCCTGATCGCGCCGGCTGATCGTGCCGATGGTGACGCAGCCGGGGCGGGCGCATTCAGCCGCGATTTCCTCGGCTTCCACGTCACCTTGGCTACGCAGCAGACCGCTCATCCGGGCCGTGAAACTGCTCACGACGACGCCGAGTCACGTGCTGCCGCGGCCTGATCAGGCTCTTCCTCGGTGGCTCCGGCCTGCGCTGCAGTCTCGCCGCTAGGGGCTGGGGCTGCCTTGGGCGGGGTGAGCGCGAGGAGCTCTCGCGGTGGCCGGGGCTCGTCTCCGCGGTCCACGATGATCCCGCGCACGAAGGCCAGCACCTGGCGGGACTGCTCTTCGTCGACGGCGGCCGGTCCGTGGACCACCGCGCGTAGGAACCACTTGGGTCCGTCGACGCCCACGAAGCGCGCCGGTTGATAGACGGTCTCCCCACCGGGGGTGCGGCTGGGCAGACGAGTGTGCAGCTCGGTGCCCATCACCCCTTGGTGCTCGGTGACGCTGCCGCCCGCTTGCTCGATAGCCCCCAGAATTTCGCCCCGGATGTCGCCCCAAATGCCGGTCGAGCGGGGTGCGGCAAAGACCTGGATCTGGACTTTGCTGTCACCGAAGCCGCACGTCACGCCGACGACTCGACGGGTGTCTTGCTCGACATCGAACCGTAATTCCATCGTGACTGCCGGTAGCGATAGCGGACCGCAATCGAGGCGATTCTCCGCGTCGGGGCGTTGCCAGATATCAAAGGGACCATCGAGCGTCCGATCCCAATCGCGATCGACTCCGGGTTCGCCGTCGGGGACAACCGGCCCCTCGTCGGCGGAGACGTCCGCCTCTTCGCGTCGGCTCGAGCGCTTGCTGAACAGTCCCACAGGTGTGTCTCAGTCCTTGATCTGGTTGGTCGTCACATCGGATGAAGCATCGTTCACAGGCTTTTCATTCTTTGGCTCTTCATTCATCGGCTCTGCGGGTCCGAATCCACCACTGGACCCGAAACCCTGCGCGCCTCGAGCGCTGCCCGGCAGGTGCTGCACCTGGGTGAAGGCGATCGGGTGCACCGGTTGGAGCACCAACTGAGCGATTCGATCTCCGACGGCCACGCTGAACGGCTCCATGCTGTCCGTGTTGAGCAGGGTGACGCTGATTTCACCCCGGTAGCCGGCATCGATCGTGCCGGGCGCATTCAACACCGTGATGCCGTGCCGGGCCGCGAGCCCCGAGCGAGGCAGCACATAGGCCGCGTAGCCATGCGGTAGCGCCATGGCCACTCCGGTGCCGATGGTGACCCGGTGGCCGGGCGCAATCGTATGCGGTGCAGCCGCCCGAAGGTCGATGCCGGCGTCTCCGGGGTGGGCCGGCGCTGGGAGCGGCCTCTGCGTCATGGAGCTGCTCACGGTAATCAGCACCGGCACGGCAGGTGTGCTCATCGCGAGACCGCGCTCAGGCCGCGCATTCGCTGCAGATCAGCAGTCCGTTGGATTCGGTGGCCAATTGGCTGCGGTGATGCACCAAGAAGCACTTGGAGCAGGTGAATTCATCGAACTGACGGGGCAGCACGCGCACCGAGAGCTCTTCGCCGGACAGGTCAGCCCCGGGCAGCTCGAAGCCCTCAGCGTGCTCTGTCTCATCGACGTCGACTGCGCTGGCGGACTTGTTGGCACGACGCGCCTTCAACTCCTCGAGGGAGTCCTCATTGATGTCGTCTTCAGACTTGCGTGGTGCGTCGTAGTCGGTTGCCATGACAGCGTCCGATCCTCCCTGAGTTGTTTCAATCGCTCGGCCTGGTTAGCCGAATGCGGGGCATGTGCCTGTGAACGCTGAACGAGCCGATTTTGTGCCCGGCCGTTCGTTGCGATTCAGGGTGCGCGGGGATTGTGCCGCATACACACCCGGTTTGGCGAGCCGGGGGTTTGCGCGAGCGGAGTCTAACTCCGCTCGTGGGCCATCGCCTGACCCAGGGCCTCCCGCAACGCCGCCGCGAGGTCGGCGTGCATTGTGGGTGCCCCTGCTACGACCATCTCGCTGGACGGCGGTCCGTCCACTCCGCTCATCAGAGCACCCGCCTCGGTGGCGATCAGCATCCCAGCGGCCATGTCCCAGGGCTGCAGGCCGCGCTCGTAGTAGCCGTTGAGCCGACCCGCAGCGACCGCACACAGGTCCAGGGACGCGGCACCCATTCGGCGCAGGTCTCGAATCTGTGGCAGCAGCGAGGTGACGACCTGGCCCTGCACATCCCTTTGGCTGACGTCGTAGCTGAAACCTGTGCCGATCAACGCCCGCGACAAGGATTCCGGCTCCTGCACCGACAGCGTCCGAGGACGGGGGAAGGTCGATGCCCCGGCTGCGGCCAGGGTGGCCCCGCCACCGAGGTGGGCTGAGAAGATCTCGTCCACTCCTGGGTTGAACACCGCGCCGGCCACCGGGGTCCAAGCTCCCGCGACGGCGGGGTCACCCACCACGACTGCCACCGAGACCGCATACGCGGGGATGTCGTAGAGGTAGTTCACGGTCCCGTCGATCGGGTCGAGCACCCAGGTCAACCCGGTGCTGCCCTCACTGAGCCCGTCTTCCTCCCCCAGGACTGCATCATCCGGGCGCTCCGCCGCGATCGAGGCCCGCAGCATTTCCTCGCACCGGGTATCCATGATGGTCACCACATCGAGTTCGCTGGCCTTGGTCCTGCGGACATCGACCAACTCGGGACGCTCGTCGCGCACGAACCGCCCGGCCTCGATCGCCAACTCAATGGCCAACTCACGTAACTGCTCGCACATGACCGCATCGGGTAGGCGGCCCAGTGACATTTCGACGTCCATCACGTCAGTCCTGTCCACAGCACGCGGGTTTGTCCATCCGAAGGTTGGGGCAGCACCCGGGTCGACAGACGACAGGCCGAGGTGTCGGGTCGGGCCAGGCTGGTTGCTCGGCAGACTCCTGCCGGGCCAGTGCGGCCCGTTCGAGGACGAGATCGACCAGGCCGCTGACGAATTGCCCGTCGACCCCGACTGTGGGCACCCGGGTCATCTGCATACCGAGCTCATCGACGGTCTCCCGAGCCTCGGTGTCCAGGTCGAAGACCACCTCCATGTGGTCGGAGACGAATCCGATCGGTGCCAGCACCACTCGGGAGATGCCGTCGGCGCGCAGGGCGCGAAGGTGATCGTTGACATCGGGCTCCAGCCACGGCTGCGACGGCGATCCCGATCGCGAACAGTAGGCCAGATCGGCCCGGACCTCGCTGCCGAGGGTGGCCGACACCTCGTCGGCGATGGCATTGGTGAGTTGCTGGTGTTGAGCGCTGTACAGGTTGCCCTCTTCATCCCCAGGACCGGACGTGTCATCCATCGGATCGGGTATGGAGTGGGTGACGCAGACGATGCGGGGCAGCGGCTGAGTTGGGTCTGCTTCGTGCATCTCGCGCACCGCATCGGTGATCAGCCGCACGTTTGTTGCGGCGAAACCTGGGTGATTCCAGTACGGCCGGATCTTGTCGACCGCCAGCGCGATGCCCTCCTCACTGAGGGTGCCCAGAGCGCCAGCCAGATCCTCCCGATACTGGCGGCAGGAGGAGTAGCACGAATACGCGCTGGTGGTGAGGACGACGACGTTGCGTATGCCACTTCGGTGCGCCTCGCGCAGGGTGTCGGTGATGAAGGGCTCGGAGTTACGGTTGCCCCATAACAGCGGAGTGCTCAGATCGCGACGAGCCAATTCGGCTCGCAACTGTTCCAGCAGCGCTCTGTTCTGATCGTTGATCGGGCTCTTGCCACCGAAGTGATGGTAGTGCTCGGCGACCTCGGCCAGGCGCTCATCCGGTATCCCCCGGCCCCCAGTGACTCGGCGCAAGAACGGCATGACCTCCTCCGGAGCCTCGGGACCGCCGAAGGACAGCAACACGATGGCGTCGTAGGGCAGCAACTCAGCGTTGGGAGCAGCGTCCTCGAGGGGGTCGATGGCACTGAGCGGATCGACCGACTCTTCGTCGGCGGGCTCGGCCAGTGGCTGACTCATCAGTGATCTCCTGTGCGCAGTGCGGTTGGGGCATTGAGGTCCAGAATGACCGCCACCATACGAATGACGAAGACCAGGATGACGGATGACCAGACCACCCACGTAGCCAGGTAGCCAGCGTTGAACGCGATGACCACGCTGCTGGCCCCGATCAGGGCTGGAACGGCATACAACTCTCGGCGCAGCACCTCGGGGACTTCGCGGACTAGCACGTCTCGGATCACCCCTCCGCCCGTCGCAGTGATCACCCCGATCACCACGGCTGCCAGCGCGGGGCTGCCGAACGAAATGGCCTTTAGCGCTCCCCCGACGGAGAAGACGGCCAGCCCTGCGGCGTCGAGGACTCGGACCATCCGGGTGATCAGGGCCATTCGCACGCGAGACCGCGTCCCCTGGGTGCGGGCTTCCATCAGGCGGGGGCTGAAGGCGAAGACGAGCAGCCCCGCACACACGGCCGCCGAGAGCAGCCGCCAGTCGCTGATCCCGACCGGTGGCAGGTCTCCCAAGAAGACGTCGCGGATCATCCCGCCGCCCAGACCTGCGACCACAGCCAAGACGGCGACGCCTAGCAGGTCCAACTGCTTGCGAACGCCGAGCAACGCACCGGAGAGGGCGAACACGAAAATACCGATGAGATCGAGCGCAAGCTGCAGCTCAATGTTGGAAGCGACCATGATGGCCCAAAGGTACCGTCCGCTCCACTGGTGGTTCTCCGGCGTGGCAGGTGGGTGAGGCACACTTCGAGGTGGCAGAGTCCCCATGGAACGCCTTTGATTCTTTCCAGGACATCGCGAGGAGATTTCGGCATGGATCAGCTCCGGTTCACCGGGCTGCACGAAGACGGCACCCACTTGGTGGTCACCGCCGCCGACGGCTCCGATTTCGCCGTGCCCATCGACGACCGGTTGCGCGCATCGCTGCGGCAATCGGCGAGTATGACGACCGCCCGCACGAGCGCGGCCACTCCGCGCGAGGTGCAGACCCAGATCCGAGCCGGCCTGAGCAGCGAGGATGTTGCATCTTCGACGGGGTGGACGGTCGAGCGGGTGCAGCGCTACGAAGGACCGATCCTGGCTGAGCGTGAGCACATCGCTGGATTGGCCCGGCGGGCCCTAGTGCGCACCCACGATCGCAGTGCCCCACCACCCTCGTTGGAGTCGCGAGTGCGTGACCGGCTCCACGTGCGCGGTGTGGACCTGGATCAGATCCAGTGGGACTCCATGCGTCCCGACGGTGGCCAGTGGTCCGTTCACGTCCGCTTCATGGCCGGTCAGCGCATCCGTCAGGCGGCCTGGACCTTTGACCCCGCTGCTCGGTCGGTCGACGCGATCGACGACGAGGCCCGCTGGCTGAGCGAAGACGAGCAGAGCCTGCCAGCCGGTGCCGTCTCCTCGGCATTGTTCGGTGCTGGCATGGACGGCCCTGATGACCTGATGTCCACGATGCGCGAGCGCAGCAGGCGTCGAGGGCAGGGCCAGGGTCGTGCCCGCAAGAGCGCGAAGACCGTCGAACAGCCAGATGACGAAGGCGACGCCGCCCTGGATACCGAGCTGGGCAACGAGGAGAAGGCGACCTCGGACCCGGCCGCCTTGCCCGGTGGCATGACCAACCAGGCGCTCCCGCTGGAGGACCTTCCCTACGATCCGGACACCATGGGGCCGCCACCTGCCGCCGGCCGTGCCTCCGACAAGGACGATGACGCAGCAATCCAGGGAGCGGACGAGGGAGGGGGCGAGTTCGCGGACGACGGAGGGGTCGGCTTCGCGGGCGATGGAGCGGTCGAGGATGAGAATCTGCTCGAAGAGGATCCGGTCGATGGGGACACCGCGGAGGACTCGCGAGAAGCGACGCTGGCTGACTTCTTCGGCAGTGACGACGATTTCGACGAGGACGCTGCTGAGGATGCCGCGCAGGAGGAAACCGAAGGCATTTCGGACGGCACGGACGAGTCAAGTGACGATGAGACGCCTGAACCCCATCCACCTCGTGGCCGCAAGGGCCGCCCCAGCGTCCCCAGTTGGGACGACATCATGTTTGGTGCGCGAGACAAGGACCGCTGACAAGGACCGCTGACTAGCGTTCCTGGGTTAGCCCTCACCTAGAAGCGCACCTGTCCCGCGACACGCCCGTGCTCGACCGGCTCAGCCGTGCATATGCACGGCTGAGCCGGTGCGGGTGGGCGTGTCGTCAGCACATCAGCGCCTCCGCTTGCGGGGATCCCGAACGGGGGCCAAATCAAGACAAAGCCTGCTGACTAGCGTTCCTCGGCTACGGGTCCACTTGGGCCTTTAGCCCGGAAGCGTCTGGACCGGGAGCTGCGCAGCACCCAGACCAGCCACAAGAACAGCACGGCGGCGATCACCGACATTCCCAGGGCAGCCACCGCAGGCAACGCCACGGCTAGCCCCCCACCCAAAGCCCACGATAGTTGAATGAGGGTCTCGGATCGACCGAACACACTCGTCCGCCGATCATCGCTGATGTGCTCCTGAATGGTCGCGTCCAAGGCCAACTTGCCGAGTTGCTGACACAGCCCGACCACGAAACTCAAGATGAGCACGCTGGTCAACCCAAAGTTCACTGCCGTCAAAGCTGCCGCCAGGACATCGATGACCAGCAGCCACTTCACCAGCGAAACGGGGTGCAAATTTCGCACCCTTGACCCAATCACCGTGCCCACCGCACTGCCTACTCCTGCGGAGGCGACCACGACCCCGAGCAACAAGGTGTAGTTCTGATCCCACCCCTGCGGCGGGTTGTTGCGGAACAGGAACGCCAAGAAGATCGTCAGGAACCCGGAGAGCAGGCGCAAACCGACGTTGGCCCGCAGCGCGGTGACGACGGCCAGCGGAACCCCCCGGCCGTTCTTCGGGCTGGCGAAATCGCTGATCGGTACCTCGCGCTCACCCTTGGTCGAGTCGACCTCAACTGGCAACAGGATGGCCAGCACAGTCCCCACGGCGAAGATGACGAAGGCGAGGCGGAGCGCCCAGGAGGCACCCATCGAGGCCACCACGATCGCAATGGGAGCAGCCACAGCGGCACCAACGACCCCGGCCATGGACATACGCCCGTTCGCCGAGACTAGCGTCATGGACTCTGGAAGGAGTCGCGGGGTCGCCGCCGCACGGGTGACGTTGTAGGCCTTCGAGGCGATCAGGATGCCCAGAGCAGCCGGGAACTGCCACCACAACGAACCATCCAACGATGACGCCAAAGCCCAACACAAGAAGGCCCGGACAGCCATCATCGAGCCGATCGCCCACCGTCGCCCGTGTCGGAACCGGTCGAGGAAGGGCCCGACAAAGGGGGCCAACACGCTGAACGGCAACAGCGTGAGCAACAAGAACAACGCAACCTGACCGCGAGCTTCGCCGCTGGGCACCTGGAAGAACAACGAGCCCGCGAGCGCCACCGCCACCACCGTGTCTCCGGCGTTGTGCAGCCCATGGATCTCGATCAGCCGGGACAGCCCGGTCGCTCCGGCACCCTTGGCGTGCGTGGCCTTGCGGGTGGCCACATAGGTGGCCTTGCTGGCGGCACTGGTCCCGTGCCCCACCGCCCGAGCGCCCCGACCCAAACCGATGCCGACGGTGCTGCCGATGCGCGCGGCCTTGGATGGGTGACGGCGAGCGGCCGCCCCACTGATCGGCATCGAATAGTCATCTTCGTCGAGGGGGGCGCCGTCGTGCGAAGGTCCGTCATCAGTGGGTCGACGGCTGCCAGATGGAGGCCTCTCCTCGCTCATCTGGTCCCCATGGACGGGGCTGGGGAGGCCACCTTCGGAAGCGGGCACAGGTCGAGATCGAACGGGAGCAGATCTGGCGATAGCGACTGAGCGCGTGCGGCGCGAGCCGTCATCCGGCGCATGTAGTGCCGCCGACACAGCACTTCGTACTCCACCCGGCCGGGGGCGGCTGCGGACTCCACACCTTGTCCTGGGCGCTCGCCTACGTCGCCAACCACCACTTGCTCTCCCTGAACGACCATGACGTCATCCACGGTGCGCGCATTGTGTGTCGCGGTGCGGCCACACCAGCACAGCGCCCGCACCTGGAGGATTTCGGTGCGATCGCTCAGCTCGATCAACCGCTGCGACCCTGGAAAGAGCCGGGCCCGGAAGTCGGCGGTGATGCCGAAGGCGTAGACGTCGATCCCCATCTCGTCGACGAGCCTGGCCAACTGCTCGACCTGCTCGGGACTGTAGAACTGCGCCTCATCACAAATCAGGTAATCCACCCGGCGACCATGGCTGGCCTGCTGGACCACGTCATCCCAGAAATGCGTCACCTCGGTGACTTCGAGCGCTTGATGGCTGAGCCCCAACCTCGAAGACAAGACCGAATCGCCGGCTCGGTCGTAGCGGGAAAAGATGAGTCCCTGCCGACCGCGCGCAGCATGGTTGTGGTTCATCTGCAATGCCAGGGTGGACTTGCCGCAATCCATCGTCCCGGTGAAGAAGATGAGCTCGGCCACGCCGGAAGTCTACGGACCTGCGCACCATTGCGCGGTTAGGCGGGTCGGTGCAGCAGCGGAACGAGCGTTTCATCGTCGCTCATCGAGCCGTGGTGCCCGATCAAGGCCAGAAACCCTGCCCGTGAAACACGCGAATCCAACACGGTGAACTGACCGGTCATCGCGGTGACGAGGTCGCCGATGCGCGGAAGCACCCCTGGTCGCACCGCCCCGAACCACCCGGCCTCCACGGCTTCATCGCGGGAGAGCAGCACCGCTTCGTCGCCCAAGATCTCGCTCCAGCGAGCCAGCACGTCGGCCTGAGCACCCGGCTCACAGAAAATGTGGCCGGCGCGCGGTTCGCCGCCCAGCATCACCACCCCTTCGTCGAGATCCGGCTCGTCGGCGAGGTCACGCCGGTGGCTATGCGGTGCTTCGATCATACCGTGATCACCGGTGATGGTCAGCGAGGTTCCAGCTGGCATCCGGTCGGCCACGTCGCGCAGCGTGCGATCGGCATTCTCCACGGCTTCGCCCCACTGCCACGATTGCGGACCGTGCACGTGACCGGCCTTGTCCACCTCGTCGAGGTAGAGATAAACCAACGCAGGACCCGGGTGGGCGTTGAGGGCTGAGATCGTGGCGTCGACGCGCTCCTGAGCCGTCCCTGCCCCCACGAACTCACCGCCATGCAGGGCCGCTTGGGTCAGAGCCGAGCCGACGAACGAGGGCCGGGAGACCGTGGTCACAGCAACACCCGCCTCGGCTGCTTGGGTGAACAAGGTCGGGGCAGGCTGGTAGTCCAGCGGATCCGGGCCACCGTCCCAGGTCAGGTGACTGAAGAGCCGCCGTGCTCCAGGGACCGGGGCCAGTGTGCCGATCAGTCCGTGCTCACCGCAGCGCAAACCCGTGCCAAGACTCGCCAAACTCGTCGCCGTCGTGGAGGGGAATTCACTGCGCACCTCTTCGACCGGCTGATCGAGCGTACGCAAGAACGGAGCGTGGCCACTACGTCGACGGAGTTGCCGAGCACCCAGTCCATCAACCAAGGCCACAACCGATTTGCGGGCAGGTGCCAGGGTGACCACAGGTGTGCGCCAAGCGCTACCGCCGACCGGCACCGGCACGGCCATCGACGACAAGACTGCCGGTATGACGTCAATCAGCGAGACGGCATACGGCGGCGGTGTCCACCCCGAAGGGGCGCTCGACGTCCCGGCCCGGCTCACCGCCCCAGCCGCGAAGACAGCGCTCCGGCAAAGTCCAGAGCGCTGGCCAGTGCATGCTCACCCTCAGAGTCGGCCGCAACGCGCAACGAGATATCGTCGCCAGCCACGGTGCCCTCGTATCCGTGATCCCCTTCGCACTGCGGATCAGCGCAGGCCGCCGGCACCAGGTCCAGTCGCGACACGGCACCCCAGCCCAAGGTCATGGTCGCCGCCCGACCGCCGAGTCCCCCGGTGTATTTCTCCGGCTCGGGGATGACGTGCGTGACCATCACCCCGCGCACCGCGCTCAGCGGCACGACTTCAGTGGTCACGGTGGCCATGTGCTGGTGATCTGGCTGTTCGGACTCGTGGTCGTCGGCGTGGCCGATGATCAGCCGTTGCTCGGTCAACACCAAGACGGTCATGTGTCGGCGCACTGCTTCGGCGTCGAAGGTCATCTCTTGGTGCACCAGGTGTGCCACAACGGGGTCGTGGCCCACGGCAGCGGCCACGACATCGTCGACGAGCACGGGCAGGTAGCCAGCATTTTCGATGTCGATGCGCAGCGCATCGGGGAGCACGGAACGCGAACGGGATCGGGCCATGTGCTTCATCTTTGCATCTTCGCTCGCCCTCCCGTGTCGATGAGGCTGGCGCCGCCCAGTCGCGATCGGGCGGTCGGCGCCGTCAGCGGTTCAGTGCGCGCCGACCGGTGTCGGCGCGCTCTTGGGCCCGGGCCACGTGGATGCGGGCACCCAGCACGGCCACCCCGCCGGCGTGCGCGATGACGGGATTGAGGTTCATCACGGACACCTCTTGGTGGTCATCGGCCAACACCGACACCCGTGCGATCAGGTCATGCAGGGCCGCCCGGTCGACCGGTTCGGCTCCGCGATAACCCTGGAGCAACGGGGCTGCACCGATCCCGGTAATCATGTCGTCGATGTCCCCGGTTCGCAGCGGCGGGAAGCGATGAGCGACGTCGCCGAGCAGGTCGGCGGGCACCCCTGCCACTCCGAACGTGACCACCGGACCAAACAGCGGATCTTCAGCGGTGCTGATGTCCACCGCGGTGCCGCTGGGAGCAGAGGCCTGCACGGCAACCTCGTGGGGTCGGCCGCCCCCGGTCGCAGCCAGCGACTGTGTCAGTTCATCGAAGGCCGCCGCAGCGGCGGCGGGCGAGCCCAGGTTCAACCGCACCCATCGCCGCCCTGGCTCGTGCTGCAATTCCTCAGAGATGGTTTTGATCACCACCGGCCCGTCCAGGGAGGCGGCCACGCGCTTGGCCTGCTTCGCAGTGGTTACTGGTGTGATGGGCCACAGATCGATGCCGTACGCCTGCAAGAGGCTGTGTGCCTGATCTTGTCGCAGGAGGCCACCACCGGGGTTCTGCGCAAGGAAACTCTCGACCACATCGTGAGCGGTGCGCCGGTTGACACCACTCGGGGCGACCCTGGAGCCGCGATCCCGAGCACGCCACTGGGCATATCGAGTGGCGGCAGCGAGCGCTCGCACCGCGTCCTCGGGCATCGGGTATGCCGGCAGGCCGCCAGCTGATCCACGTACGCCGAGGAAGGTGGCCACGCAGGGCTTGTCGCGCGCCGCTACGGCCTGGGCCACTTCATGGGCGATCTGCGGATCGGCCTCGGCGAACGGCGGGACGAAGCACGCCACCACCGAGTCCACGTCGCTTCGGTCCAGGGCCGCAGCAACGGCGGCACCGAACTGAGCTGGCTCATCGAGGGGGGCAGTGGCGACGGTTTCGCCCATCACGTCCAGGTGCCAGGACGCGCAGGCGTCAGCCGCCAGGGCCCCCAGCGCCGGGGCATTGGTCACGATGGCCACACGCGGGCCTGCCGGCAACGGCGCGTGGACCATCAATTGAGCAACGTCAAAGAGTTGATGCGTGTTTTCGACCCGGATCACTCCGGACTGGCGCAACATCGCCGCGAAGGCTCCGGGGCGTTCTTGCGTTTCGCGCACGCTGTGCCCTGGGGTGGCCTGTCGCGAGGAGACCCCTGACTTCACGACGATTACCGGCTTGACTTTGGCCAGTTTGCGGGCGATCCGGGTGAACTTGCGAGGGTTGCCCATCGATTCCAGATACAGTCCAACCGCTATGGTCGCCTCATCGTCGAGCCAGTACTGCATGCAGTCGTTGCCGGAGATGTCCGACCGGTTCCCAGCCGAGACGAAGGTTGAGATCCCGAGGTTTCGGCGTTCGGTGGAGGCAAGCAGGGCTATGCCGAGTGCTCCGGACTGAGTGAACACGCCGAAGCCCCCGGCTGGGGGCATACGCGGCGAGAGCGAGGCATTCAACGAGGCCGATGCGGCGGTGTTGATCAGGCCGAAACTGTTGGGACCCAACAGCCTCATTCCCTGTGCGCGGGTTGCGGCCAAGACCGCAGCCTGGCGTGCTTGCCCTTCATCGGTGCCGTCGTCCGCAAAGCCCGCCGATACGACGAGAACTGCTTTGGCTTGCGCCCGGCCGCTGTCTTCGACGACCTCCAGCACCGATGCGGCTGGGACGGCGATGACCACAAGGTCGACGGGATCGGGCACTGCTGCCAATGAACTGAGCACCGGCAGGCCGCCGACGCGGGCACCTTGTGATGCTGCGGTCCGACCGATCGCGTGCACCCGCCCAGCGAAGCCACCCTCGAGAATGTGACCCAAGGCCCTGGTCCCCATACTGGCGGGCTCAGTCGAGACCCCCACCACGGCGACGCAGGACGGGGTCAGCACCCGGCGCATGCTGCGCCCCTCGGCTCGGTGCTCCCGGGACATTCGCACCGCCCTCGACCGATCCGTGGGCTCGATGTCGAAGGAGACGGCGATCAATCCGTCGTCGAACTCGTGACTCACCTCGTATCCCGCGTCGCGGAACACCCCGAGCATGCGCCGATTCTGCGGCAGCACCTCGGCCAGGAAGCGTCGAATACCCACCTGAGAGCCGATGTCCGCCAAGTGCTCCAACAGCACCGACCCGATACCACGCCCACTGTGGGCGTCCGCGACATTGAAGGCGACCTCGGCCGTGTGCTCCTCCCCGTGCCCGAGCCGGTCGAACCGTCCGATCCCGGCAATCTCATCGTGGATCAAGACCACCAAAGCCACCCGGGAGTCGTAGTCCACGTGGGTGAATCGGTGGACGTCGCGGTCGCTGAGCCGAGGCAACGGCGCGAAGAACCTCAGATAGACCGATTCTGCTGACTGACCCGCGTGGAAGCGGTGCACCCCGTCGGTGTCCGCAGGGATGATCGGACGCACCAGCGCAATCGACCCATCGCTGAGCACGACGTCAGCTTCCCAAGCGCGTCGGTAGCCCGGCGGGAGGTCCTTCGACGCATCCATGCGCCTTAGCATTCCACGGCGCATGGGTCGGTCGGCGCACCCCTGCTGCCACGATGGGGCGATGGAACTCGATGAGGTCGTGCGGACCCGACGGATGGTGCGCACGTTTGACCCCGACCGAGCGGTGCCCGTCGCTGTCATCGACCAAGCCCTCGAGGCCGCGACCCGGGCACCTTCGGCGGGCTTCAGCCAAGGGTGGGACTTCGTCGTCCTGACCGCGACGCCGGATCGGGATGCCTTCTGGGACAGCGCCACCCCGCCTGAGGCCCGTGAGACACCCGATCGCTGGTTGCGCGGCGTCAGCGCCGCCCCCTGCCTGATCGTCTGCTGCTCCGATCCGGACCGCTACCGCCACCGGTATGCCGAGCCGGACAAAGCTGGTGCCGACAAAAGCGCAGTGGCACCGAACGTGCATCCCTGGCCCATTCCGTACTGGGACGTCGACACCGGGATGGCTGCCCTGTTGATGCTGTTGACCGGCGTGGACGCTGGACTGGGTGGCTTGTTCTTCGGTGTCCCCGACGCCCGCCACCAGGAGGTGGCTGCGGCGCTAGGCATACCGCAGGACCGTCGCCTAGTAGGGGTCGTGGGGTTGGGGTATCCGCTTCCGGATGTCCGCTCGCACAGCCCCAAACGAAGCCGGCGGCCACTCACGGACGTCGCTCACTCGGGTCGGTTCGGTGTCCCTTGGGAGCGACCGGCGAGTGCCAGCACGACACCCACACCCGTCCAGGCGGACAGCACGAGAAGCGGCATCATTGCGCCCGCCCCGTCGAAGTAGCTGACCGACCGCAGGAGCGACACCGAAGCCCCAGGAGGTAGGAACTGACCAAGGGCTCCCCACCCCGCCGGCAACAACTCGGCCGCCGAAGTCGCCCCTGAGAACGGGTTGCCAAGCAGCATGGTCAGCAGGGCGGCCACCCCGATTCCCGCTGGCCCAATCAGTTGAGATAGTCCGATGGTGAAGATGCTGATCGCACAGATCGACAGCGCTAGAGCACCGGCAATCGTGACCAATGACCCTTAAAAGAACGAGCGTTCGGTTTATACCACTCTGATCCGCGTACACCTGCTCGTCAAGAACGAATGTTCGTTTTAGGGTGGGGTATGCCGAAAGTCACCCCCGAGCATCGCGCCGCCCGCCGGCAGCACATCCTCGAAGCCGCGATGCGCCGGGTGGCCATCGACGGCTATCACAAGATGACGATGGCCGACGTGATTGCCGAGTCCGACCTTTCGGCGGGCGCGGTGTACGGATATTTCCGGAGCAAGGATGAGCTGATCGCCGCGGTGGCGCTCCAGGTCAGCGGCCTGGCTCGGTCAGTCGTCGAGGACATCCTCACGCTGGATCCCATGCCGGACCCACCCGAGGTGCTGCGCCGGCTCACCCAGACGTTCGTCGACGCCGTCGAAAGCAGCCCAGTGGACCTGAGCCGTGTCATCGTCACCACCTGGGGCGAGGCGGTGCGTAGCCCCGAAGTGCGCGACATCGTCAGGGACGAGTTCCGCGGAGTGCGAGCGCGGTTCGTCGACGTGTTGGATGCTGTTCAAGCGGCCGGCCACCTTGATCCCGAGGTCGACACCACCGCTGCGGCGCAGGCCCTATTCGGCATGATGCCCGGCTTCATGCTTCAACGTTTGGTGCTTCAAGATGTGGACCCCGACACCTACAGCGAAGGCCTGCGAGCACTCCTCGGCGGCTCCCCCGGGGCCGGCGACGCGCGGGCTATCAGCGTTTCGACGCCGCGTGTTCCCACCTCTGCGGGCTAGCGGTCGGCATACGATCAGGACGCATCACGGCTCCTCACACAGCCGCTCCACGATGCGCTCCATAGACACGCCACGTCCTCTACACACGAAGGTGAACGCATGGCCCGCAGGTCCGGCTCGACTCCGCAGGATCTTGGTGACTTCACCGAGAAGATCATCGACATCGACGTCGAGGACGAGATGCAAGGGGCCTTCCTGGAGTACGCCTACTCGGTGATCTACTCGCGGGCTCTGCCGGATGCCCGCGATGGTCTCAAGCCCGTGCAGCGACGAATTCTGTTCGGCATGTCCGAGTTGGGCCTGCGCCCAGACCGTGCCCACGTGAAATGCTCCCGGGTCGTCGGTGAGGTCATGGGTAAGTACCACCCGCACGGGGACCTGGCGATCTACGAAGCGATGGTCCGGATGGCCCAATCGTTCTCGATGCGCCTTCCCCTGGTGGACGGACACGGCAACTTCGGCTCGCTGGACGACGGGCCGGCCGCTTCGCGCTACACCGAGGCACGGATGGCGCTGGCCGCTCTGCTGATGACCGCGACACTGGACGAGGAGACCGTCGACTTCGTCCCGAACTACGACGACCAGCTCATGCAGCCCGACGTCCTTCCTGCGGCATATCCCAACCTGCTCGTCAACGGTGCGGCGGGCATCGCTGTCGGCATGGCCACCAACATGGCCCCACACAACCTGGTCGAGGTTATCGGTGCCGCGCGCCACCTGATCGCCAACCCGAGGGCAACCCTCGATGACCTCATGCGTTTCGTCCCCGGCCCCGATTTGCCCTCCGGCGGCACCATTGTCGGGCTGGACGGCATCCGCGAGGCGTATGAGGGCGGTCGGGGTTCGTTCAAAACGCGCGCCACGGCGCGAATCGAGAACGTCACCCCCCGACGCAAAGGCATCGTGGTGACCGAGCTGCCCTACCTCGTCGGCCCGGAGAAGGTGATCGAGAAGGTCAAGCAGTTGGTGCAGTCCAAGAAGCTGCAGGGCATCTCCAACATCAACGACCTCACCGACCGCACCACCGGCATGCAGTTGGTGATCGAGGTCAAGAACGGATTCAACCCCGAGGCCGTGCTGGAGCGGCTCTATGCGTTGACGCCGATGCAAGACTCGTTCGGTATCAACAACGTGGCCCTGGTGGAAGGGCAGCCGCGCACCCTGGGCTTGCGTGAGCTTTTGAAGGTGTATGTCGACTTCCGGGTCGACGTAGTGCGCCGCCGGACCGCATACCGCTTGGGTCGCAAAGAGGATCGGCTGCACTTGGTGCAGGGCCTCTTGATCGCGATTGCCGATATCGATGAGGTCATTCAGGTGATCCGCACCAGCGACGATGCGGCGGCGGCCAGGGCACGGTTGATCTCGATCTTCGATCTTTCCGAAGTGCAGGCGACCTACATCTTGGATCTTCAGTTGCGGCGCTTGACCAAGTTCTCCCGGATCGAGCTGGAGACCGAACGGGAGGACCTCGAAAGAGACATCGCAGCCTTGCGCGCGCTACTGGACGACGAGACTTTGCTGCTGCAGACCGTGTCGAACGAGTTGGCCACCGTGGCGCGCGAGCACGGCACGCCGCGACGGACTGTGCTGCTCGAGTCGAGCGGCACGAGCGTCTCTGCTGCGACCGCGAACGCCGGTGCCACCCCAATGGAAGTGCCTGACGATCCGTGCCGCGTCTTGCTCTCCAGCACAGGACTGCTGGCTCGCACCAGCACCGATGAGCCGTTGGGCAGCGGAGGAGAGCGCAGCAAGCACGACGTGCTGATTTCGGCGGTCCTGACCACCGGCCGCGGATCGGTCGGCCTAGTGACCTCTGCGGGCCGCATCCACACCCTGTCCGTGCTGGAGTTGCCGAGCCTGCCGCCCACCAACGGCTCCCCCAGCCTGTCCGGAGGGACTCCATTGGCGGCCTTCCTGGATCTTGCCGTGGGTGAGCAACCCTTGGCGTTGTGCTCGCTCAGCGGCCCGGATATGCAGCACGGCCTCGCTCTGGGAACTCGCCAGGGCGTGGTCAAGCGGGTCAACCCGGAATACCCCAGCAACAAGGATGTCTTCGACGTCATCAGCCTGAAAGGCGGAGACGCCGTCGTGGGAGCCGTCGAGTTGCACACCGGGGCCGAGCAACTCACCTTCTTCTCCAGCGACGGCAATCTCTTGACGTATGCCGCCTCGCTGGTCCGACCGCAAGGTCGCGCCGGGGGCGGGATGGCGGGGATGAACCTTGGCCCTCGAGCCACCGTCGTCGGTTTTGTCGCCGTCGACATGAGCAGCAGGAGCGTCGCAGTCACCGTGGCCGGAGCCTCGGGCGCGTTGCCGGGCACCGAAACCGGCTCGGTCAAAGTGACTGACTTCGCCGAATACCCCACCAAAGGTCGGGGGACTTCTGGCGTGAGATGTCACCGCTTCGTCCGCGGCGAGGATGCATTGGTCTTGGGGTGGGCCGGTAACTCTCCGGCCCGCGCAGCCTCAGCCAACGGTGTGCCGGTAGACCTGCCGGACGTCGTTGGCAAGCGGGACGGCTCGGGAGTTCCTGCCGCCGCACCAATCGCCGCGATCGCTCAGGGTTAGCGCTTTTTCGAGGGCTTGGTGTAGTCCCAGCCGGTCTTGACCAGCCACAGACTCATCAGCAGCACTGCCATGCCGACCCAAAAGAGAGCCCCGTTCGGCCCTGTGATGACCGCCGTCGTGCGAATCAGCATGACGCAGATGGCTGCTCCGAGCGCGGTCACCACCAGGACGCGGTTCATGACCGGCGGGCGTCCCCAAAAACGAATGGTGACGAGCATGATCAGCGCGACCACGAGACACAAGAGCAGGATGAGGACCATTGGCGCTGAATCTACCTGCTTCGGTCCAGCAGGCCCGACCACGACCTGACCCCTCTTTTGTAACTTGCACGTTAATTAACTTATCTGTTACATATATGCAATGGAAGCGCTCGCAGTCGTGGCTGACCCCACTCGACGCCAGATTCTCGAATACCTGCGTGGGGGCGAGCGTGGCGCTGGGGAGCTCGGTGATCATTTCCCGATCAGCCGCCCCGCCGTGAGCCGACACCTTCGGGTGCTGCGCGAGGCGGGCCTGGTCATCTCGCGCATCGAGGGGCAGCGGCGCATCTATTCACTCGATGCGCGCCCACTGGCCGAGCTCGACGAGTGGCTGGAGCCATACCGACACTTCTGGGCACAACGCCTGGACGCCTTGGACACCGAGATTCGGCGAGGTCGCCGAGACAGGAGCACCACATGAGCGTGAGCACACCACGAGGACAAGTCCTGCGCGACGACGACGGTATGCGCCTGGAGTTCATCAGGACGTATGACGCCCCCATCGAGGACGTCTGGTCTGCGATGAGCGAGCCTGAGCGCATTGCCCGCTGGATCGGCGAGGTCACTGGCGACCCCACTACCGGGATAGTCCAGTTCCTCATGTCCGAGGATGTCGACGGTGACCCATCTGAAGTCACGATCGTGGCGTGCGAGCCGCCGCACCTGCTGGACATCGACATCCCCACCCCCGATGGGAGTTGGCCCCTGTCCACGATTGCTGGTGACTCCGCCGATCAGGTCTGGGATGACTACTACCCCTCACTGCACGACGCCTATCCACTTCCGGGCCCCCAGCGCTAAAAGCCCACCGACACGCTGGTCGTTAACGGCCCTAGGGATCATATGCTCGCTGTGGCCGCTTAGGACCGGCGTGTCGTCATGACCATGAGTTCACCACCAGGGTCGCGGCACTCAGCAACGCCAGAGCGACCGCAGCCCGAAAGGGAGTCTTGTCGGTGCCTCGCGCCGCCACGACGGCCAACGCTAGGGCGGATATCAGGACAAGGCCACCACCGAAGCCCAGCGGCTCACCTGAGGACAGGACCACGACGACCGTTCCGGTGGCCAGCAGGGCCGGAGCCAGCAGTTGCGTGCGGCGTTGGCCCAGGCGGTGCGGCAGTCCTCGTATGCCGTGTCGCTCGTCCTCGGCGAGGTCCGGCAGGACATTCAGCAGATGAGCACCCACGCCCAGCAGCGCACCCACGAGCAACATCCAGGCCGGTGGCGCTCCATTGGCCACGGCGAACCACACCACGGCCGGCAACGAGCCGAACGCCACGGCATACGGCACGAACGACCACACGGTGGCTTTCAGGCCGAGGTTGTACGCCAAGCCAGAGCCGACCAGCAGGACCAGGTGGGTGGCGCCGGCCAACCACCCGAGGGACAGCGAGGTGATGATGCAGACCAATCCTGCGACCACGAGCGCGACGACGACGACGCGATCGCTGATCTGTGCCCCGGCCAACGGCTTGTCCGCACGAGCGTCGGCGCGATCCCGGTCCGCGTCGATGAGATCGTTGGACCAGCCGATGACCAACTGCCCGGTGAAAACAGCAGCCACGACGGTGAAGGCGACGAGCCAGGGCGCACTGAACGCGAGAGCCAACAGCGCAGCCAACGCGGTCACGGCCACCGTGGGGCCGGGGTGACACGATCGGGCCAGGCCTCTGGCCGTGGAGAGCATGTCGAAGTCTCTCAACACCTCGGACCGAAATATGGCCAACCTGATCGCGCCGCACGCGTCAGGACTTCGGACGAGGAATCGCCGAGAGCGGATTCGGTCCAGGAAGTACGTCCTTGAGAGCGGATGGGGCGACGAGCAGCCCGATACCCAGGCACAGAAAGCCCGAAACGCCTTCGTGTACGGCGACTTGCGCCGCCTACACCGCGCCGTCCCGCTTTGCTGCGTTTATCGGGCCACCCAGTGGCGGCACGAAGTCGACTAGCAGCGCATGAACTGCTCCAACTGTTGGACCGCGCCTCACGTTGAGACCATGCCGGTCATACCCTTTACTGACGTGGTGATAAAGTAAAGGTATGCCGAAACTGTCCACCAAGAATCAGATCACCCTCCCGGTCGACGCACTGCGCGTCGCCGGGCTGAAACCTGGCGACGAGGTCACCGTTCGGACAGTCGGTCACGGCGAAATCGTGATCGCTGCTCGTGCTTCTCGCGTGCGTCGCCACGCCGGCATCGCTGAAGGCATCTACCGTCCCCGAGAGCTTGACGAATTGCGGGATGAATGGGATCACTGATCCTGGACGCCAGCGTTGTGATCGCCCTTCTCGACCGCGCTGACGTCCACCACGCGCGTGCCGTCGACGAGGTGGAGGCAGCCGATCTGAATGGCGACGATCTCGTAGCCCCAGCCAGTGCCTACAGCGAGGCGTTGGTCGCCTGCGCTCGCAAGTCTCGTGTCGATGATGCTCGACAAGCGCTCGTTTCTATGGGCATCGAAGTGGCCCCACTCGATGCCGCAACGGCCGAGCAGGCTGCGGCTCTTCGAGCCCGTCACAACCGCCTACGACTGCCGGATGCGATGGCGCTCGCCACTGCCCAGCAATTCAGCGGGCGCATGCTGACTTACGACCAACGACTTCGGCGCTACGCCGTTGATGAGACAACTGGACCGGTCGAGATGTCAACGCCCGAGCCGCAAAGGTGAGGAGTTTGAGGGGCGACGAGGCAACTCAGCGGTTGCTGGATGAACACTGGGAGGCGGCCGCGCTCTCGGTGGTAGACCAGTACCGGGAAGATGATCCACAGGGCTGGGCCCGACTACCTCGCCAAGGGTGAAGCCCTGTCGGCGGCGCCATCCGGTGCCGAGTACGTGCTTGCCGCCCGCCGTCAGCGGGCACGAAGTGGTCATCGCGGGCCGTTCCCCGTGCGGGACACTAATGACACGTCTTCTGGCGTCTGATGCAGCCGACTCCTGTTGGCGTGCGGAACGATGAGTCGTGGGTTTATGAGAAGACACCGTCGAGAGTGGGCTGTAATACGGCACTCGTCCCGAATATCACATTCCTTAGTGCCTGCTCTTCGGGTAGCCGCACTCCGCTTGAGGGCACGGTCACCATTGTGTGCCACCGCAGTCGTGCGGCAACTTCGGGAATGCGCCAGGTGACCGTGGACGTGGAGAGCAAGCTTTGGTTCTTCGATGCAGTCCGCACCACCGACCATTCCCGTCACCAAAGTGGCGACCTCCAACTCGGCTTTGACGCCTGTGAACCCGGCACGCTCACGTGCTCCGCGACCAGGCCCGGTAACCGGCCCTTTAGGTGATCGCCTGAGCCGACGAATGTCAGGCGATAACCGCTAGCATCGTGGGATGCCAGAGACCCGTGCCCTGCCCTCCTTGCCCGCGGATGTCGTGACGTTGAACGGCAAGGACGTGATGCCGCTGCTGGGGTTCGGGACTTGGGAACTCAAGGGAGACGACGCCGCGACCGCGACCGCAGCAGCGCTGAAGGCGGGGTACCGCCACATTGATACCGCCACCGTCTACGCCAACGAGCGTGAGGTCGGCACGGCCCTGCGCGAGAGCGATGTGGCTCGCGAGGACGTTTTCGTGACCACCAAGTGTCTGCCGGAGCTGGCCGGCAAGGAGCTAGACACGCTGCGGCGGAGCCTGGAACTGCTCGACACCGACTCGGTCGACCTATGGCTGATCCATGCGCCCGCGAAAGACGCCGACATCCGGCTGGGCATGTGGCGGGCGTTCCTCGAAGCGCACGCGGAGGGGCTCGCGAAAAACATCGGGGTGAGCAACTTTGGAGTTGACATGATCGACGAACTCACCTCGGCCACCGGCATCACCCCCGTGGTCAACCAGATCAGGTGGAGCCCGCTGCTGTTCGACGCTGCGGTCCTGCAGGAGCATCGTGCACGTGGTGTCGCTCTGGAGGGCTACAGCGCCCTGCGGGGAGGAATCTTGGATGACCCGACGGTTCGCGAGATCGCTGAACGCGCCGCGCGTACGCCGGCTCAGGTGATCATCCGCTGGCACATCCAGCATGAGGTAGTCGTCATTCCGAGGTCGCGCAAAGCCGAACGGATCCGCGCCAACGCAAATGTCGGAGACTTCGAGCTGTCAGCCAGCGACATGGCGGTGTTGGACGCTCTCGGGAGTGGTTCCTGACCGGAGCGTTTCACTTCGGGTGCCGCGATGGGGCGGGACCCCACGGGGGTAGCCCTTGAGGTGGATTCCCGGTTCTTTACCCCCTGAACTTACCCGGTATGGACTTCGCACGCACGGCATGAGCACGGGTCTCTGGCGACTGGGACACGCCATCTATCGCCGACAGAACACCGTCATTGGGCGCCGACAGCCAAACCCAATGGTCGTTGGAGCTTGAGGTGTTCCGTTCGCGATCCTCGACTGGACGCGGCTAAAGAGATGACACTTACGGTGATGTTGGACCGGTGATGGGCTGGAACGCCAGAACGCGGCGGCCCGACCCTCATCCCAACAACCTCAACAAGGAGATGCAGACATGGCCGGACCAGGCGAACCCCTCACCCGAGACCTGCGAGGGACGTTGCAGGCCGCCGCGAGCGGAGAAGGCGGTGGCCTGCGGCACGGACTGTGGTTGAGTTTCCTCGGCCCCTACGGTCTGGAGGTCGTCATTGGTGGTGGAGCCGACTGGCTCGGTGTCGACCTGCAGCACGGCAACCTCGAGTTGCGCGACCTGCCAGGGCTGCTGCGCGTGGCGGAGCCCGCTGGCCTACCTGTCCTTGCTCGCGCCCCGTCGCACGATCCCGCCGTGATCAGCAGGCTCCTGGACACTGGAGTCAGTGGGGTCATCATCCCGATGGTGGAGTCGGCTGAGCAGGCCCGAGCCCTCGTCGCAGCGTGTCGCATACCCCCGCACGGCGACCGCAGCACAGGTGGTTGTCGATCGACACTCGGTGTGTCCCACGCGCCCGACCTACCGCTACTGCTGCCGATGGTGGAAACGGCACCGGGTCTCGACCACGCCAACGACATCCTCGGCGTGCCAGGGGTCGACGGAGTCTTCTTCGGCCCCTACGACCTCTCGATCTCAGCCGGCTACCCCGCCCCGGACTCCTCCCAGACCGTCGAGGCCCTGCGGCGCGTCATCACCCTGGCCCGGTCCGCCGGAAAGATCGCAGGATTCATGGCCGGAAGACCCGAACTCCGCGCAGTAGCACCCGAAGCCGACCTGGTCGCCGTCGACACCGACGTCTCGGCTTTGCGCCTCGGTCTCGCCGAGATCCTGACGTAAAGGGGTCCGCCCGACCCAAGGGACGGTGCCGTGTGGGTTTGCCCGAATTGCGGGCCGTACGTCCCAGAAGCCGAACCACGCACGGCCAAGGCGAAGGTCAGGGAGCAATCAGGCGGTCGCCCGGTCGTGTCGTCCCGTTTGCCCCGCCCGGTTCGTCGTCCCGGGACGGGGAGGTCTTACGGGAGAAATCGATCGGGTCTGTTGAGAGGCCGCCATAAGCATGGCCTGGCGGGCTGTGTCGAACAGTCCAGTCACAGGCGACCCCTGACACAGGCACCGCCACTCAGAGCAGGTGCATCGTGCTTTAGACGTCATCAGGGTCCGGTCGGGACGTATCGAGCCTCCATGATTTGAGGGAAGGTCATCGATTCTCCGAGCGCCGCCTCCACTGATCAGACTTATTGGCAGCCTCGCTTGGAACGGGCCGAATGCTCAAGGTCCTAGCGTGGCGGACAGCAGGAGAACGCGATGCCCGTGGCAGCGAACCGTGCGTTGAAGGTCCTCTCGTCCTCGCGTGGGTGTGGTTCGGCATAAGCCTCTTCGGGAGCGATGCATCCTCAGGATTGGCCCTGGCACTGTTGACGATCCTGATTTTGCTCAACGTAGCTACGCAAATACTCGTTCTGCGTGCCGAGAAGTACCACGCTGACGCCCAATAGCAGCCCCAGGGGGCGCCCGATCATCGAGCCTCGTAGGCTGCCGGAGTGTCAACCATCGCTGCGGTCGCCGGGGTTTTGCCGGAACATCGATACGCGCAAGCGGAGTTGACGCAGACGCTTGCCGATCTCGCCGGACTGCCAGCCGACAAGGTCGCCACGCTGGCGCGGATCCACAGCAACGCGGGGGTCGATCATCGCCATTTGGCCCTGGCGATCGAGGACTATCCGGCCGCGACTAGCTCGTTCGATCGCGCGAACGACGCCTTCATTCGGGTCGCGGCTGATCTCGGTGAGCGCGCCGTGACTGCTGCCCTGGCAGCCGCTGGGGTCGAACCCCACGATGTCGACGTCATCATCTCGATGACCGTCACCGGCCTTGCAGTTCCCTCGCTCGACGCCCGGCTTTGCGCCCGCATGCCGCTGCGCACCGACCTCAAACGCATCCCCATCGTGGGGCTCGGCTGCGTGGGCGGCGCGGCCGGGATCGCAAGGGCGCACGATTACTTGAAGGGGCATCCGGACGACGTCGCTGTCGTCCTGTCAGTCGAGTTGTGCTCGCTGACGTTGCAGCGCGACGACACGTCGATGGCCAACCTGATCGCCAGCGGGCTGTTCGGAGACGGTGGAGCTGCGGTCATCATGTTCGGTGAGCGAGCCGCCGCCAGACATCACCGAACCAGCACCGCTCCGGCCCCAATCGTCATCAGCAGCCGGAGCCGGATGTATGCCGGGACCGAGCGCGCAATGGGATGGGACATCGGGGCCAGCGGGCTGCGGATCGTGCTGGGTGCCGAAGTGCCCGATCTCGTGCGCGACCATGTGCGGGCAGACGTCGACGCACACCTGGCCCTACACGACCTGACGCGTCGTGACATCGGCTGGTGGGTCGCCCACCCGGGCGGTCCCAAAGTGCTCGATGCGTTGGCCGAAGCGCTGGAAGTGCCGCCGAGCGCGCTGGGAGTCACGTGGCGTTCCCTGGCCGCGATCGGCAACCTGTCGTCCTCATCGGTGCTCCATGTCTTGTCCGACACCTTGGCCCATCACCCACCTGAGCCAGGCTTGTGGGGCGTCATGATGGCGATGGGCCCGGGCTTCTGCCTGGAGACGGTGCTGCTCCGGGCACCGGAAGCCTGACCTGATGGATTCCCTGAATTGGTATGCCGTCCTGTTGGCCCTCGTGGCCGCCGAAAGAGTCGCCGAACTGGTCGTCTCCAAGCGTCATGCTGCGTGGGCGATGGCACGAGGCGGTGTCGAGCATGGGCGCGGCCACTACCCGCCGATGGTGGTGCTGCACACCGCCCTGCTGCTCGGCTGCCTCACGGAGGCATGGCTGAGCGGACGCGAGTTCATTGGGTGGTTGGGCTGGCCGATGTTCGGGCTCGTCGTGGCCGCTCAGGCGCTGAGGTGGTGGTGCATCCTGACGCTGGGCAAGGCGTGGAACACGAGGGTCATCGTCACCCACGGCATACCCCTGGTTGATCGCGGACCCTATCGCTGGATCTCGCACCCCAACTACGTCGCCGTCGTGCTGGAAGGCATTGCCCTGCCGCTGGTCCACACGGCGTGGATCACCGCCAGCGTGTTCACCGGGCTGAACGCATGGCTGCTGAGCGTGCGTATCGCCGCTGAGAACGCCGCGCTGGACACCGTCAGATGAACGACTCCTCCCCCAGGCCCGATAGCCCCGCCGACGTCATTGTCGTCGGCGGCGGGCCGATCGGCCTGGCGACAGCAATCCATGCCGCGCTAGCCGGCCTGACCGTGCAGATCATCGAGCCCAAACACGGCACGATCGACAAGGCCTGCGGCGAAGGGCTCATGCCGGGGGCATTGGCGGCGCTGCACCGAATCGGCGTGGACCCAGCCGGCGCGGACATGCGCGGCATCTCCTACACCGACGGCCGGCGATACGTCTCAGCGGACTTCTCCGAGGGTCTGGGCCGAGGCGTGCGACGCACCGAGTTGCACCGATGCCTACAAAACCGAGCCGAAACCGTCGGCATCGACTTCGTCACCGGATCGATGCGAACACTGACCCAAGATGAGCACGGCGTCACCGTGGCCCTGGGATCGGGCAACCCGCCACTGCGCGCCCGGTATGTCGTGGGTGCCGACGGCCTGCATTCGCGCACCCGCCGCTTGGCTGGTCTCGAACGGGCAGCTACGAGGTCTCGCCGATTTGGGTACCGCCAACACTTCGCGCTCGCGCCGTGGACGGATCGAGTCGAGGTCCATTGGGGCAAGCACGCCGAGGTCTACGTCACGCCTGTGGCCGACGACACGATCGGGGTCGCCGTCCTGACGAGCGCCAAGGGGTCGTTCGCTGAGCACTTGAGCCACTTTCCGGATCTGGTGGCCACACTTACCGGTGCCGACCCGGCCTCGGACATCCGGGGATCTGGACCACTACGCCAGCAGGTCAGGTCTCGCGCGGTGGGCCGAGTGCTCCTGGTCGGCGACGCCGGAGGGTATGTCGACGCGCTCACCGGAGAGGGTCTCGCGGTGGGACTGGCCCAAGCCCGGGTGGCGGTGGAGGCTCTGCGCGACGACGCCCCCGAGCGCTATCCACGCCTGGCCCGGGGGGTCAGTTGGCGCAGCACCGCGCTGACCTCGGGACTGCTCTACGCCACGAAGTCAGCGCGGCTGCGGGCGGCCGTGGTGCCCGCCTCGGCCAGGCTCCCCTGGGCATTTGAGTGGGCCGTCGGCGAACTCGCCTCGACCTGACCCAGGCTCCGCTCCAGTGACGCCCCTTCGACATCGACATCAGGCAGGATGCGGTCCAACCAGGCGGGGATATACCAAGCGCGTTCGCCGAGCAACCCCATCACGGCTGGCGTCAGGGTCATCCGGACGACGAAGGCGTCGATCAGCACGCCGACGGCCAGCCCCAGACCGACCGGGCGCATGAGGGTCAGCTCGGCGAAGATGAAGCCGCTGAAGACCGAGATCATGATGATGGCCGCCGCGACGACCACACGGGCGCTGTGGTTGAAGCCGGAGACCACGGCCTCGCGCGCCGACTCCCCGTGCACGTGGGCCTCGCGCATCGCCGAGACCAAGAACACCTGATAGTCCATGGCCAAGCCGAAGAGCACGCCGATCAGCAGGATCGGCAAGAAGCTGAGGATAGGTCCGGCTTCATCGACGCCGAAGATGCCGCCCAGATAGCCCCACTGATAGACCGCCACGACCGTCCCGAACGCAGCGCCGAGTGAGAGCAAAAAGCCAGCGGTGGCCAACAACGGGACGACGATGGAGCGGAACACCAACAGCAGCAACACCAGCGACAAGCCAATCACGACGGCCAGATAGACCGGCAGGGCATCGGCCAGTTGGGCTGAGATGTCGATGTTGGCGACAGTCTGACCCGTGAGCCCAATGGTCGCGTCGTTGTCCTCGCCGATCTGCGTCGAGACAGCATCGAGCCGGTTGACCAACTCGACCGTGGACTCCTCCGAGGGGCCACCATCCGGCACGACCTGGAAGGCCAGCGTCGCTCGTTCCGGGCTCACTCCGGCCGGCACGACATACGTCACGCCGTCCAGGTCGCCGAGGTCGGCGCCGATGCTGGCCTGAGCGCCGGTGACGTCGTTTTCGCCCAACGGTTCGTCGAGCTCGGCCACCACGATGAGCGGCCCGTTGACCCCCGCGCCGAACGCATCGCGGATCTGGTCATACGTCTGGTATGCCGTGGAATCGCCTGGCTCGGAGCTGCCGTCGGGCAGTCCGAGGCGCAGGTCGGCCACCGGTGAGGCCAACACACCGATCAGGACCACGATGCCGGTGATGGCCAACCACGGCCGCTTCATCACCATCGCGGCCCAACCCTTCCCCTCGACACGGTGCTTCGGGTGCGGCTCGCCAGAGGTGATGGCTCGGGCCGAGCGCGGCAACACACGCATCCCCACCAGCGACAGCACCGCCGGGGTCAACGTCAGGGCCACCAGGACGGCGACCAGCACGGTGCCCGCGGCCACCAGACCCATTACCGTCAGGAAGGGGATGCCGGTGACGGACAAGGCCGCCAAAGCGATGATCACCGTCGCCCCCGCGAACGTCACGGCGTTGCCCGAGGTCCCCGTGGCCAAAGCGATCGACTGGCGCATCGGCATACCTTGGCGCAGTTGGGTGCGGTGCCGGTTGATCAAGAACAGCGAGTAGTCGATCCCAACCGCGAGGCCCAGCATCAAGGCCAGGACCGGTGCCGTGCTGTTCATCTCGACCCAGGTGGTCGTGGCTAGCGCAGCCGTGAGTCCCACACCCACCCCGACCAGGGCCATCACTACGGGCAAACCTGCGGCGACCAGCGAGCCGAGCATCACCAGCAACACGACGGCGGCAATCGCCAGACCCACGATCTCGCCGGGCCCGATGATGCTGCTGAAGTCCTGCACGATCTCGGTGCTGTAGTCGACGTCGACGCCCGTCCCGGCCAGCTGTTCCCCCAACTCGGGGATCTGCGCGGTGAGTTCAGGGTCGAGGCTGCCGGCCGGGTCCTCGAACGTCACCCGGGCCAGGGCCACGGTGCCGTCTTCGGAGACGAACCGCAGTCCCTCACTCAGACCGGCCAGCGTGCGGCCGTCCTCGAGTTGTTGGCGGCCCTGCGCCAGTTCGGCGTCGGTGGCATCCAGTTGCTCCTGCGTAGCAGCCAACTCAGCCTCGGTGGCCTCGATCTCCTCCGCGCTCAGTTGGTCACGGTTGGCGGCCAGATCGCCCTGGCCCTGCTCCAGTTGCACCCGACCCGCCTGCGCCTGGGCCACGCCCTCGGCCAACTCCGACTCGCTCGCGTCCAACTCATCACCGGAAGTGTCCAGTTGCTCTTGCGTGGCGAACGGACCGATGACGTCACTGACCCCGTCTAGCGCCCGCCAGTCCTCCATGGTGGCCTCGACCGCCGCCCGTTGGCCATCATCGAAGCCGTCTTCACTACTGAAAACCACCGCGCCGGAGGCGCCGGCCGCTTCGGGGATCTCGGCCTTGAGGTCTTCCAGGACGGTCTCGAACCGGCTGCCGGGAATGGAGAACTCCGAGGTCAACGGCTGACGGAAGGACACCGCGGAGGCGGCGACGATGACGAAGATGGCGAGCCAGCCGCCGATCGTCAGCCAGTGGTGATCGGCGGCCCAGCGGCCGAGGCGGTGCAGTAAAGAAGCCACGAGATGGTCCTTTCAAGGACAAAGGGGTAGGTGAGATTGCGGCGCTTCGTTGCGGCCGGAAGTGCTGTGTTACTCGGCCGAAGCCGTGCCAAAGTCCCGCCAGCCAGCGCGGGCATAGCCCAACGTTGCCGCTAACAAGGCCCCGCAAGCCTCCAAGGACTCTTGGTCCAAGCGGCCCTCGAACCGTTGGAGCCACGACTGGGTCGTGGCGTCGAAGATCGACATGATGGTGCCCGCCAGTGCCGAAATGAAGAGTCCGTCGGCATTGGACCCCATGCGCTGTTCAAGGACTCCCGCCAACCACTCGGTATGCAGATGCCACACCTGTCGGTGGATCTCGCTTTTCTGTGCTTCTGGTACGCCGAGGACGGCGCACCACTGCAGCAGATCCCGAGGAAGGCCACCGTCGAGCGAGGTGATGATCGCAGAGAGTGGGTCTTCGGAGGAGGGCCGGGCCAGGAAGGCTTCCGCCACGTGTGCCATCGGCATGCGAGTGGCCTCCACGAGGACAGCATCGATGCTGGCGTAGTAGTTGAAGAACGTGCGCCGAGAGACACCGGCGTGGTCGGCAATCTCCTCGACCGTGATCTCGGCCAGGGGCCGGTGGGCGGCCAATTCCAGGACGGCTGCCCGGACTGACTCGCGGGTCCGCTCCTTGTTCAGCTCTCGACGCGAGAGCACTGTCGTGGAGACCATGACTGCATGCTACTAATTTATGCACTCAATGCAAATATGCACCAAGCGCACCTACCCGAGGAAGCCGTGCAGCAGGGCAGCCGTGCCGTCGACATGATCGAGCATGGCTTCCCTGGCCTCACCGGGGCTGCCGTCAACGATGGCTCGCACAATGGCTTCGTGCTGATCGGCCGAGTGCGTCAGGTTGGGCGGCAAAAGGGGTATGCAGTCGAGTAGCGCATTGACCCCGGCGCGCGCGTCGGCGATCACCCCGCGCAGACGTGGGCTTCCGGAGAGATCAGCGATGAGCAGGTGAAGCCGAGAGTCCAGCGGCCGGTATCGCTGCGCCTCGCTCTGGCAACACTCCTGATGAGCGAGCCATAGGTGCTCGGCTTGCGCCTTCGTCACGCCACGCCCCGCGGCCAGCTCGGCAGCGGCCGGCTCCACGATGCGACGCAACGTCAGCAGATCACTCACCTGGGTCCAGTCCATAGTCCTGCCCGCTGACCGGGAGGCCGGTGGCACCGGTTCGGCCACGTAGGTGCCGCCATACCGGCCACGTCGCACGGTGACGTAGCCGGTCTTGCTCAGATGCCCCAGCACCTCTCGCAGCGTGGTTCTGGACACGCCGAGCGCCTCGGCCAACTCCCGCTCGGGCAGCAACTTCTCCCCCGGCGCCAGCTGCCCCAGGCGAATTTCCTGCAGCAGCGCCTCCATCGTTTCCTCGAAGACGTTGCCCGCTCGCACCGGGACCAGGCGCGGCACAGTGACGGCGTTCATCCCTTCACCGTAGATCACCAGTTGACGGGGACTGTGACTCAGGCCACACTGCGACTGAACGCTAATGGTCTACATCTGATCCAATGAAACGGCGGACCCATGAGCAAAGCCAGCGAACAGTCCACTTCCAGCGACGAATACATGCAGCATCGGCAACTCAAAGCGGGCACGGCGGGGTGGGTGCTCCTCGCCGGACTCGGTGTCAGTTATGTCATCTCCGGAGACTTCGCCGGATGGAACAACGGGATCGCCGAGGGCGGATGGGGCGGCCTGCTGATCGCCACCGTCCTGATGGGGATCATGTACACGTGCATGGTCTTCGGCCTCGCCGAAATGGCTTCGACCTTGCCGACCTCGGGCGCAGGCTACGGCTTTGCGCGGCGCGCACTCGGCCCGCTGGGTGGCTACGCGACCGGGGTGGCAGTCTTGATCGAGTATGCGGTTGCTCCGGCCGCGATCGCCGTCTTCATCGGCGGCTACATCGAGGCTTTAGGGCTCTTCGGCATTACCGACGGATGGTGGATCTATCTGGCTATGTATGCCATTTTTGTCGGCGTTCACCTGTACGGGGTCGGCGAGGCGTTGAAGCTGATGTTCGGGATCACCGCCATTGCCGTCGCCGCCCTGGTGGCCACGATCTTTGGACTAATCCCGAAGTTCGAGGCGTCCAACCTGACCAACATCGACGCCGACGGTTCACTGATGTCCAGCTCGCTCCTGCCGTTTGGCATCAGCGGAGTGTTGGCCGCCTTGGTCTACGGCATTTGGTTCTTCCTCGCGGTCGAGGGCGTTCCGCTGGCCGCCGAAGAAACAGGCAACCCCAAGAAGGACATGCCGCGAGGCATCATCGTGGCCATGGTCCTGCTGCTGATCTTCGCCGCCTTCATGCTGGTGCTCGTGCCCGGCGCGGGCGGCGCAGCGGCGATGGGCGAGTCGACCAATCCCCTGCCCGAAGCTCTGCGGACGGCATACGGAGAAAATTCCGCGTTGGCGAGCTTCGTCAACTACGCCGGCCTGGCCGGACTGATCGCCAGTTTCTTCTCGATCATCTACGCGTACTCGCGCCAGTTGTTCGCGCTGTCCCGGGCCGGTTATCTGCCCCGCATCCTGTCGCTGACGGGTGGGCGCAAGACCCCCTACGTCGCGTTGATCGTGCCGGGAACGATCGGCTTCCTGCTGGCCGCGATCCTGCAAGACGGTGCCATTTTGATCAACATCGCAGTCTTCGGTGCCACGGTGTCCTACGTGCTGCTGAACCTCTCGCACATCTTGCTGCGCCGCAACGAGCCCGATCTGGAGCGCGGATACCGCACCCCTGGCGGGATCGCCACCACCGGCGTGGCCCTCGTGCTCAGCGTGATCGCGGTCATCGCCACGTTCTTCGTCGATGAGAAGGCGGCCGGGATCACTGCCGCAGTCTTCCTCGCGTTCCTGGCGTACTTCCAGTTCTACAGCCGCCACCATGTGGTGGGCAACGCTCCCGAAGAGGAGTTCTCGAGCATCAGCGACGCCGAGTCCGAGCTGAGATAGCTCGGACTCGCACCCCCTTTCCACCACGACACTCCGCATACCCAGGTAGCACCCACTTCAGGAGCGCGACGATGTCCGAGCCAGGCACCCACCCCCGCAACCCCCGCATGCTGTCGGTCGACCAACTTCGCGCGTCGATCGAAGCCGGCGAGGTCGACACTGTGATCGTGGCGTTCACCGACATGCAGGGGCGGCTCGCCGGGAAGTATCTGCACGCCAACTACTTCCTGGAGCAAGCGCTGGGCCACGGCATCGAGGGGTGCAACTACCTGCTCGCGGTTGATGTCGAGCTCAACACCGTCGAGGGCTATGACATCTCCTCCTGGGAGGCCGGCTACGGCGACATGGTCTTTGCCCTGGACTTCGACACCATCCGGCCGGTTCCGTGGTTGGAGTCGACGGTGATGATCCAGTGTGACCTGACGCAGACGGATGGCTCCCCCGTCCCGATGTCGCCCCGCTCGATGTTGGCGAGGCAGATCGACCGGGCGGCCGAGCAGGGCTGGAAGGCCGTGGCTGGCACCGAGTTGGAGTTCGTGGTTTACAACGACACCTACGAGGAGGCCTGGGCGAGTGGATATCGCGATCTGCACCCGGCCAACCAATACAACATCGACTACTCGGTGGTCGGTTCGGCGCGGGTCGAGCCGCTCGTCCGCCGGATCCGCAATGACATGTATGCCGCGGGCATGGTGGTCGAGTCGGCCAAGGGCGAGTGCAACTTCGGCCAGCACGAGATCGGGTTCCTCTTCGATGGGGTGATGGCCACCGCAGACAACCACAGCGTCTACAAGAGCGGTGCCAAGATGATCGCTGCCAACCTCGGAAAGTCCTTGACCTTCATGGCCAAGCCGAACGATCGCGAAGGCAACTCCTGCCACATACACCTGTCCCTGCGTGGCCAGGACGACTCGACCATCTTCTGGGACAAGGAGTCGGGTCAAAGGACCAAGATCTACGACCACTTCATCGCTGGGGTGCTGACCACGCTGCGCGAGTTCACCCTCTTCTACGCTCCGAACATCAACTCCTACAAGCGCTTCGCGCACGGCTCGTTTGCGCCGACCGCAGTCGCCTGGGGCATGGACAACCGGACGTGCTCGGTCCGGATCGTCGGCGAGGGTGCCAGCGCCCGGATGGAGAACCGTGTCCCGGGCGGCGACGCGAACCCCTACCTCGCGCTGTCGGCCATGATGGCCGCCGGACTGTACGGCATCGAGCACGAGGTGGAGCTCGAGGAAATGACGGTCGGCAACGCCTACGACGCCGATAAGCCTCAGGTGCCGCACACCCTTCGCGAAGCCCGTGACCTGCTGGAGCAGTCGAGCATCGCCCGGGAGGTCTTCGGCGAAGAGGTCGTCAAGCACTACGTGCACTATGCCGACGTCGAGTTGATGGCGTTCGACGCAGCGGTCACCGACTGGGAGCTGCGTCGCGGATTCGAGCGTCTGTGAGCCCGTCATCTGCCGGTTCCGTACAGGTCCTGAACCCAGCGACCGAAGAGGTCATCGCCACCGTTGGTTTGCACGACGAGGCCTCAACCGACCAGGCCATTGCTCGCTCGGTGGCCGCCCAGCGGCAGTGGCGCGCGGTCTCCCCTGCCGACCGGGCCCGGCTCCTACGCCGATTCGCCGAGGAGGTCGACGGGCACATCGAAGAGTTGGCCCGACTCGAGGTCAGCAACGCCGGACACACCATCGGCAACGCGCGGTGGGAAGCCGGCAACGTTCGTGACGTGCTGCATTATTACGCAGGGGCCCCCGAGCGGCATTGTGGCCAGCAGATCCCGGTGGCCGGTGGGATGGTCGCCACCTTCCACGAGCCGATCGGCGTGGTCGGAGTCATCGTGCCGTGGAACTTCCCGATGCCCATTGCGGGTTGGGCCATCGGGCCGGCCCTGGCCGCGGGCAACAGCGTCGTGCTCAAACCTGCTGAGCTGACCCCGCTGACCGCGATGCGTCTGGCCGAGCTGGCGCTGGCCGCCGGGATTCCCGAGGGAGTCCTGCAGGTGCTTCCCGGCAAAGGATCGGTCGTCGGTGCCCGCTTCGTCACCCACCCGGATGTGCGCAAAGTGGTGTTCACCGGGTCCACCGAAGTCGGTCGTTCGATCATGGCCGGCTGCGCTGCTCAGGTGAAGCGGGTCACGCTGGAGCTGGGCGGCAAGAACGCCAACATCGTCTTCGCCGACGCCGATCTGGCGGCCGCTGCTGCCGCCGCGCCCGACGGCGCGTTCGACAATGCTGGGCAAGACTGTTGCGCCCGATCCCGCCTGTTGGTGCAAGCCGACGTGCTGGAAGAATTCACCGCCGAGTTAGGCCAGGCCGTCAGAGCAGTGGTGGTCGATGACCCGCGCCGTGACGACGTGCTGATGGGCCCACTCATCTCGGCAGCGCACCGTGACTCGGTCGCTTCCTACGTCACCGGCGGCGACGTCCTCGCTTCGGCATCGGCCCCCAGCGGAGCAGGTTTCTGGTCGGCCCCG
Organism: uncultured Actinomycetota bacterium; assembly: GCA_963803695.1. Taxonomy (GTDB): domain Bacteria; phylum Actinomycetota; class Actinomycetes; order Actinomycetales; family Dermatophilaceae; genus Ornithinicoccus. The sequence continues at coordinate 742,088 of CAWDNY010000015.1, read as the reverse complement.
ACCGTGCTGCTGGCCAGCAGCGAGCACGACCGCACGTTCACCGACGAGATCTTCGGCCCGGTAATCACCATGCTGCCCTTCACCGACGAAGCCGACGGGTTGCGCATCGCCAACGACACGGCATACGGGCTCGCGGGCTCGATTTGGACTCGCGACCTGGGCCGAGCGTTGCGGGTCAGTCGCGCGCTCGAGGCCGGCAACATCTCAGTCAACTCACACTCCTCAGTGCGCTACAACACGCCCTTCGGCGGATTCAAACAGTCCGGTTTGGGCCGTGAGTTAGGACCCGACGCGCTCGATGCGTTCAGCGAGGTCAAAACCGTATTTTTCGCTTCGTCATAGAGACCACCCCACCGAAAGGCCCCTCACCGTGTCCGACTACGCTCCGTTCCCTCGCCTGACCGATCGCGTCGCCGTCGTCACCGGTGGTGCCAGCGGCATCGGTCTCGCGAGCGCCACGCGGATGGCAGCAGAAGGGGCCAGGGTGGTCATCGGTGACGTCTGCGCTCCCGAGATCGGTGAGCAAGTGGCCAAGGACCTCGGTGGCCTCTTCGTGCAGACCGATGTGGCAGACAAAGAACAGGTCGTGGCCATGTTTTCCGCCGCCTACGAGGCCTATGGGTCGGTCGACATCGCCTTCAACAACGCGGGCATCAACCCTCCGGCCGATCAATCCATCTTGGACACCGACCTGGCGACCTGGCGCAAAGTTCAAGAGGTGAACCTGACCAGCGTCTATCTGTGCTGCCAAGCCGCCTTGCCATACATGATCGAGCAGGGCAAAGGGTCGATCGTCAACACGGCGTCGTTCGTGGCGATCATGGGAGCCGCCACGTCACAGATTTCGTATAGCGCGTCCAAGGGCGGCGTCTTGTCGATGTCTCGTGAGCTCGGGGTGCAGTTCGCCCGCACCGGCGTCCGGGTCAACGCACTGTGCCCGGGACCGGTCAACACCGCGCTGCTGCAGGAGTTGTTCGCCGCTGACCCGGCGCAGGCCGAGCGACGCCTCATCCACGTCCCGATGGGCCGGTTTGCTGAGCCCTCGGAGATTGCCGCGGCAGTGGCGTTCCTGGCCAGCGACGACTCGAGCTTCATGACGGCCAACGAATTCGTCATCGACGGTGGCATCAGCGCGGCCTACGTCACGCCGCTGCGACACTGAAGGGCTCAGGCCTGAGGCGCGGCTTCACCACATCGCTGTCTCTACAGTGACTGCGTGACCAGGCGAGCCTTCGATCGGCAGCAGTGGGCTCAACTGGCGTTGATCGCGGCCGTCCAGGTGCTGGTCATGGCCAGCTGGTTCTCCGCCTCGGCGGTCGTCCCAGCCCTGCGCCAAGACTGGGACATCAGCGCCGGTCAGTCGACGCTGTTGACGATTGCCGTGCAGCTCGGCTTCGTGGTGGGCGCAGTCAGTTCAGCCGCGTTCAACGTCTCCGACGTCTTCCCCGCGCACCGCGTGGTGGCGCTCGCGGCCGCCGTAGCCGCTGCGAGCACGGCGACCATCGCGGTGGCCGTGGACTCGCTCTGGCCGGCCGTCGCGCTGCGATTCCTCACCGGGATCGCGCTCGCCGGGGTCTATCCGACCGGCTTGAAGTTGATGACCTCGTGGTTCGACTCCGGACGGGGCTTTGCCTTGGGAGTTCTGGTGGCTGCGCTCACCCTGGGCAGCTCGCTGCCACAACTGATCAACAGCTTCGCCTCTCTGCCATGGCGTGGGGTGCTCGGGGTGTCCAGCGCCCTGGCCCTTCTCGGAGCCGCGCTGGCGTGGCGCTTCGTCCGTCCAGGGCCTCTGACTCGACCGGCACCGCCTTTGAATCCTCGATACGTGCTCACGCTGTTCACTCAGCGTGGTCCGCTGCTCGCCAACCTCGGCTACTTCGGCCATATGTGGGAGCTGTACGCCATGTGGACGTGGTTGCCGGCGTACCTGACAGCGAGTCTGCTGCGCAGTGGGACCCCCGATCCCTCACGGACTGTCATCGGACTCACCGCCTTTGCCTGCATCGGGGTCGCGGGCGTGGCAGGGTGCTTAATCGCTGGAGCGCTCGGAGATCGCCTGGGTCGGGCCAGGGTGGCCGGTTGGGCGATGCGGATCAGCGCCACGTGCGCCCTCTTGGCGGCACTCGCCTTCGGCAGTTCGCCGTACCTGGTCGTGTCCATCCTGCTCGTGTGGGGAGCCTCGGTGATTGCCGACTCAGGGCTGTTCTCCAGTTGCGTGGCCGACGTCGTCGACCCGCGATACACCGGGACCGCGCTCACTACGCAGACGGCGGTGGGATTCGCCCTGACGGTGCTCACGATTCAGGCCGTGCCCTTGCTCGTGGAGTTCGCGGGCTGGCCGGCGGCGACGACGATGCTAGCGCTGGGGCCGATTGCCGGGGCTGTCGCGATGAGCAAACTGCAGGTCATGCTCGATGCCACGTCGGCTCCGGGCTCGTGACCGGGATCGTCGGCGGCCTCGGTCTCTTGAGCCCTCACCAACTGCGCCGGACCAGTCCGATCGCCTCGTTCAACGTCAGGCCCTGCTGCCGCGCGGTCTGCACGAAATTCGCGACCGCGGCCGAGCTCACATCGGCTGGACCCTGAGGTGCCAGCACCAAGGTGCCGTTACGGCCTTGACTACGCACGTGCCCCTCCTCGCCCAACTGCTTGTATGCCTTGGCCACGGTGTTGGCCGCCACTGCGAGATCGGCCGCCAGATGCCGCACCGGCGGCAAGTGGGTGCCAGGCACGATCCTTCCGTCGCGGATATCGGCAATGATCGAATCGCAGATCTGTTGAAAGACCGGCGTGCTGCTTTCGGGGTCAATGATCATGCGGGTCCTACGATCATGCGGTCCCACGATCGTGCGGGGCAATCGTCATCATCTGCGCCGGTCCTCAATATGTTTTGCCTGATTGGTGTGAGCTTTACATCTGGATTTCCCCGTGTGCCGCCACTTCGGAATACCACTGAGCGCTGGCTTTGGGAATACGTTCTCCGGTGTCGTACTCGACGCGCACAATACCGAAGCGTTTGCCATAGCCAAAGGCCCACTCGAAGTTATCCATCAATGACCACAGGAAATAGCCGCGCACGTCGACCCCTTCGTTCATCGCATCATGGACCGCCTCCAGATGCGCACGCACATAGGCGATCCGATCTTGGTCATTGACGAATCCGCTCTCATCGGGCTCATCGGCATACGCCGCGCCGTTCTCGGTCACGTACAGCCCGACCCCCGCGGGGCCGGTGTAGTCCGAGTGCAACCTGACCAGGAGTGCGCGGAGCGCGTCCGGGATCACCTCCCACCCCATATCCGTCACTGGCAGCCCACGCGAGATGACCTCGACGTGCTCGGAGCCGGGGTTCGGCGATGGCTGCACTCTGCGGGCCCTGGACGCGGCACCGGCCGCCTGGTCCCTGGCCCGAGCGGCGTCGGTGTTCGTGAGGTCGCCTCCGCTGACCGCCGTGCCAAAGTAGTAGTTGACCCCCAAGACGTCGATAGGCGTGGAGATGATCTCCAAATCGCCGTCGCGGACGAGGTCGTCGGGCCACAGGTCGGCCACATCCATCATGACGTCGGCCGGGTAGGACCCCTTCAGGATGGGCTCGATAAAGAACCGGTTCGACAAACCATCGATCCGGCGAGCTGCGTCGATATCTCCCGGTGCGTGGGTGGCGGGCGCGATATCAGTGAAGTTCAAGGTCAAGCCGAGCTCGAGAGACTCATCGCGGCTGCGCAGTTCCTGCACCACCAGCCCGTGGCCCAGCATGAGGTGGTGACCGGCTCGCAATGCGTCACTACCGTCGGTCCGGCCTGGCGCATGATGGCCGCTGCCGTAGCCCAGGAAGGCGGTGCACCACGGCTCGTTCAACGTGGTCCAGAAGTCCACCCGATCCCCCAGCGCGTCGTGCATCGCGGCCGCATACTCCACAAATCGGTATGCCGTGTCCCGATTCGCCCATCCGCCTGTATCTTCCAGTGTTTGCGGCAGGTCCCAGTGGTAGAGGGTCAGCCACGGCACGACGTCATGCTCCAACAGACTGTCGACCAACCGGGAGTAGAAGTCGAGCCCCTGCGGATTGACCGGCCCCCCGTCCGGACACACCCGCGCCCACGACGCCGAGAACCGGTAGGAGTCCAAGTTCATCGCCGACATCAGGGCGACATCTTCGGCATACCGGTGGTAGTGATCGCAGGCCACCGAACCGTCCTCGCCGTTGCGCACCGCCCCCGGCTGACGGGCAAACGTGTCCCAAATCGAGTCAGTCCGGCCCTCCTGGGCAGCGGCACCTTCGATCTGATAGGCCGCGGTCGCTGACCCCCACAAGAATTCGGGCGGAAACTGAATCGAGGTCATAGGCACTCCAGCCACTGGGAAGTCAGGATTCTCGCTAGTGTGACCAGCATGGCGGATCTGTTCATTGCGGGCCAGTGGCGCGCGGCCCAAGAAGGCGGCACGCGGACCATCACGTGCCCAGCCGACGGCAGCCACGTGACCACGGTGGCCGAGGGTACGGCAGCCGACGCCGAGCGGGCCGTGTTGGCTGCGCGGGAGGCGTTCGACCACGGTCCTTGGCGGTCGTCTTCTTCAACCGAACGCGCGGCAATGTTGCGCGCCGTGGCCGACGCCTTGGTGGCGCAGCGCGATGAGGTGGCCCGACTGGAGTCGCTGGACACCGGCAAGCGATTTGTCGAGTCGCAATTGGATGTGGACGACATTGTCGCGGTGTTCCGACACTTCGCCGATCTGGCCGGGGCGGATGCCGGCAGAGTCGTTGACACCGGTATGCCGGACGTCGCCAGCCGCATCGTGCATGAGCCGGTGGGTGTCTGTGTGCTCATCACCCCGTGGAACTACCCGCTGCTGCAGACCTCGTGGAAGGTCGCCCCCGCACTCGCTGCCGGCAATACCTTCGTCCTCAAGCCGAGCGAGTTGACGCCCTCAACCGCCATGTGGCTGATGCACGCCCTCGCGACCGCAGGGATGCCGGACGGGGTGGGCAATCTGATCTTGGGGGCCGGGGCCCAGGTCGGCCCGACCTTGACCGAGTCGCCGTTGGTAGACCTGGTGTCCTTCACTGGTGGCGTCGAGACGGGCCGGGCGATCATGGCGGCGGCGGCCCCCACCGTGAAGCGCGTGGCCTTGGAGCTCGGTGGCAAGAATCCCAACGTGATCTTCGCCGATGCCGATCTCGACGCCGCGATCGACAACGCACTGACGGCGATCTTCCTCGATTCCGGTCAGGTCTGCTCGGCCGGCTCGCGGCTGATCGTTCAAGAGGAGATCCACGACCAGGTGGTGACCGAGCTGGTCCGGCGTGCGGACGGCATACGTCTGGGTGGCCCCTTTGACGACGACGCCGAGAGCGGGCCGCTGATCAGCGAAGCACACCGATCGAAGGTGCATGCCTACGTCGAGCAGGCCGTGGCCGACGGGGCCGAGGTCCTTATTGGCGGGTCTGCTCCGGAGCAGGAAGACTTGGCCACCGGGTGCTACTACTTGCCAACGATCTTGGACGGATGCACTCGCGAGATGGCGTGCGTGCACGATGAGTCCTTCGGTCCGGTGCTGACGGTCGAGACCTTTTCCGGTGCGGACGCCGACGCCCTCGAGGATGCCGCCGTCGAGATCGCCAACGACACGATCTACGGCCTTGCCGGGGCTGTCTGGACTCAGCATGCCGGCCGGGCCGAGCGAGTGGCGTCCAAGCTGCGGCACGGCACGATCTGGATCAACGACTACCACCCCTACGTGCCACAGGCCGAATGGGGCGGGTTCAAACAATCAGGCATCGGCCGTGAGTTGGGCCGAGCCGGTTTGACCGAATACCAAGAGCACAAGCACATCTGGCACAACACTCGCCCCGGCCGCGCCTCGTGGTTTGCGGACCGAGGGTGACCTCGACCCCCTGAATCCCTAGGAGCCTGCATGCCGTCTTCGTCGCACTTCGACTACATCATCGTGGGTGGCGGCTCAGCGGGCTCGGCCCTGGCCAATCGTCTCAGCGCCGACTCCTCCACCTCCGTCCTGGTGCTAGAGGCTGGGCGAAACGACGCACGGATCGACCCGTTCATCCATATGCCGGCCGCCCTGCCCTATCCGATCGGCAGCCGGTTCTACGACTGGAAATACGAAACCGAGCCCGAGCCTTTTATGGGGGGCCGCCGGGTAGAGCACGCTCGAGGCAAAGTCTTGGGCGGGTCATCCAGCATCAACGGGATGATCTTCCAGCGCGGCAACGCGTTGGACTATGTGCGGTGGGCTGCCGAGCCGGGGATGTCGGGCTGGGACTATGCGCACTGCTTGCCCTACTTCAAACGTATGGAGACCACGCTGGCCGGCGCAGACACCTGGCGCGGGGGCTCAGGTCCGTTGAAGTTGGAGCGCGGCCCGGCCACTTCGCCACTGTTCGGCGCGTTCTTCGAGGCCGTCCAGCAGGCGGGCTATCCGCTGACCGACGACGTGAACGGCTATCGGCAGGAGGGCTTCGCCAAGTTCGACCGCAACGTCTATCGCGGCCGGCGGCTCTCCGCTGCCCGGGCCTATCTGCACCCGGTGATGAAGCGACCGAACCTGACCGTGCGGACCCTGGCCACGGTGAGCGGTCTGCATACCCAAGGCCCTCGCGTCACCGGCGTGGACTATCTGCTGGCCGGCAAAGCCAAGCGCAGCGCGAGCGCCGGGGAGGTCATCTTGTGCGGTGGAGCATTCAACTCCCCGCAACTGCTGCAGCTCGCGGGCATCGGCGACCCCGCCCATCTGGCCGGGCTGGGGATCGATCCGCTGGTCGACCTGCCGGGGGTCGGCGCGAACCTGCAGGACCATCTCGAGGTCTACATCCAGCACGAGAGCAGCCAGCCGGTCTCAATCGCACCGTGGCTGAAGCACCACCACAAGCCTCGGATCGGCGCGGAGTGGCTGTTTTTGCGCAGCGGCGTCGGGGCCTCCAATCACTTCGAGGCCGGTGGCTTCATCCGCAGCAACGACGAGGTGGCTTACCCCAACGAGATGTTCCACTTCCTGCCGATCGCTATTCGTTACGACGGGTCGAGGCCAGCCAGCGAGCACGGCTATCAGGTCCACATCGGGCCGATGTACTCCGACTGCCGCGGCACCGTGGCCATCCGCTCCCGCGACCCGTTGCAGCACCCCGCGATTCAGTTCAACTACCTGTCCACCGAGGCTGACCGGCGGGAGTGGATCGAAATGGTCCGCGCGGCCCGGACCATCTTGGAGCAGCCCGCCTTCGCCGCCTTCAGCAACGGCGAGATCTCACCGGGCCCGAGCGTCTCCACCGACCAAGAGATCCTCGATTGGGTCGCCCAAGACGCCGAGACCGCGCTGCACCCCTCATGCACGGCCAAGATGGGAAGCAGTGAGGACCCGACTTCTGTCGTCGATCCCGACACGATGGCGGTGCACGGCGTCCAGGGGCTGCGGGTCGTCGACGCCTCCGTCTTTCCCTTCATCACCAACGGCAATATTTATGCCCCGGTGATGATGGTGGCCGAGCGGGCGGCCGACCTGATCGCCGGCAACACGATGCTCCCGCCGACCGAGGTTCCGTTCTACCGACACGGTGAGGGTATGCCGCTGTTTCCGCAGGGGGACCCGCGCAACGACGCGTGGGATGCACACACCGAGCCCCCGAGCGCGGCTGGCGCCCGGCCCGGTATGCCGACCCCGCGGCATACCTCACTCTCAGGAGGAACGCCATGAGCATCGATCAGAGCGCCAAACCTGCGGCCTCGCCGCCGGCCAAGGAACCGGGACCCACCCCAGCGGCGCGGGTCAATCCCATTGTCTTCGGCGCATCCCTTGGCGGCACGGTGCTCGTCGCGCTGTGGCTCATGATTTGGCCTGAGGCCGCCGAAGCCCGGATCGGCTCGCTGGTGGGATACACCGGCACCTGGTTCGGCTGGTTCTACATCGCGTTGGCCACGGTCGTGCTCGTGTTCGTGCTGTTCCTCGGCATCTCGCGCTACGGACACGTCAAACTGGGGCCGGACCACTCCAAGCCCGAGTTCTCCACCTTCTCCTGGGCGGCGATGCTCTTTGCGGCTGGGATCGGCACGGACCTGATGTTCTTCTCCGTGGCCGAGCCGGTCACCCAATATCTCGCTCCTCCGGTCGGCGAGGGCGGCACCGTGGAGGCCGCTCGCGAGGCCACCGTGTGGACGTTGTTCCACTACGGCATCACCGGCTGGGCGATGTACGCCTTGATGGGTATGGCGCTGGCCTACTTCGCCTACCGCCGCAACCTTCCGCTGGCGGTGCGCTCGGCGTTGTATCCGATTTTCGGCAAGCGCATCGACGGCGCGCTGGGACACACGGTGGACACCGCAGCCGTGTTGGGCACGATCTTCGGAGTGGCCACCAGCCTGGGCATCGGTGTCGTGCAACTGAACTTCGGGCTCAACCTGCTGTTCGGCATACCCGAGGGGAAAGCCGCGCAGATCGGCCTGATCGCCCTCGCGGTGATCATCGCCACCATCTCCGCGACCACCGGCGTCGACAAGGGCATCCGACTGCTCTCCCAAATCAACGTGCTGATGGCCATCGGGCTGGCGGCGTGGGTGTTGGTGCTGGGCAAGACTGCGTTCCTGCTCGAAGCCATCGTGATGAACGTCGGCGACTTCGTCACCACGTTCCCCTCGCTGACCATGCAAACCTTCGCCTTTGACGACACCGCCGAGTGGATGAGCTTCTGGACGCTGTTCTTTTGGGCCTGGTGGATCGCCTGGGCATCGTTCGTCGGACTCTTCCTGGCTCGCATCTCGCGCGGTCGCACCATTCGACAGTTCGTCGCCGGCACGATGATCATCCCGTTCAGCTACGTCGTGATGTGGGTGTCGATCTTCGGCAACACCGCAATCGACCGCGTCCGCGGGGGTGACGCCGCCTTCGGTGAGGCCACGATGGCAGCACCCGAGCGGGGCTTCTACACCCTGCTGCAGGACTACCCCGGAGCCCTGTTCATCATCGGCGTGGCCACCGTCGTGGGTTTGCTGTTCTACGTGACCTCCGCCGACTCCGGAGCACTCGTGATGGCCAATCTGTGCTCCTACCTGCGGACCTCGCACGATGATGCAGATGCATGGCTGCGCATCGTCTGGGCCGTGGCTACGGGAGTCTTGACCGCAGCCCTGCTGAGCGCAGGCGGGATCGTCGCCTTGCAGTACGCCACGGTCATCATGGGTTTGCCGTTTGCTTTCGTGATGATCTTGGTGGTGTGGGGGCTATGGCGCGCCCTGCAGGTCGAGGGCAACCGAGCCGATAGCGGGCAGCACGTGCTGCCGATGATGCTCTCGGCGCGTGATGCGCCGACCGAGCGCGCACCGGGGCGGTCCTGGAGCACCCGGCTCTCGCACGCGTTGACCTTCCCCGAGCCGGCCAAGGGCAGTGCGTTCTTGGACGACGTGGTGGCCCCTGCCCTGCACGATGTTGCCGAGGAGTTGCAGGCCAAGGGCGTCGATGCCGCTGTCGAGGTCGACATCGTGGCTGCCATCGACGCCGATGTCTCCACGAGTAGCCGCAACGTGCAACTGCGGACGACCGCTCCGACCCCGCATCCCTTCATCTACCGGGTGGAACTTCTGCAGGCTCCGGTGCCGGCATACGGCGGTCGGATGGTTCGCGGCGACGAGACGTATGCCCGCCTGGAGGTCCACTCTGCCGATGGAGGGCAGGGGTATGACGTGATGGGCTACACACAAAGCCAGGTCATCCACGACTGCCTGGACGCCTACCTCCGGCACCTGGAGTTCTTGCGGTTGCAAGACTCCACCGACGGCCGCTGAATGACGATTGGCTCCGCGCAGGCACGTTTGCGCCGCGTTCCCGCGCGGAGCCAATCGTTACCGGGCTGTTACCCGAGGGCCCCCAATGGGCCGCCGCAATCGCTTACATTAGCCAGGTATCCCTCACCGTCGAGGCACGTACCGCCTCGACGTCTACGCGAAACGGAGGCGGGCATATGCCCTCACGCACCACATCCCGTCGCTGGTTGGCCCTTACGGCTGGCATGGCGACAATCACTCTTGCAGCTTGCGGAGGCGACGCAGAAGAAGAAGACGCGTTGGCTGACGTGACCAGCAACGTCGACTGCGCCGCATTCGAGGAGTACGGCGACCTCGACGGCACAGAGGTCAGCATCTACACCTCGATCATTTCTCCCGAGGACAAGCCGTACATCGACTCGTTCAAGCCGTTCGAAGACTGCACCGGGGCCTCGGTCGAATACGAAGGCTCCCGTGACTTCGAGGCTCAGCTCCAGGTCCGCCTGCAGGCCGGCAACCCCCCGGACATCGCCTTCGTTCCCCAGCCGGGTCTGGTCGAGACCATCGCTACAAACTTTCCAGACAAGATCGTGGAAGTTTCGGACGTTGCGGTCTCGAACGCTGACGAATATTACAACCCGCAGTGGCGTGAATACGGCACCGTTGATGGCACGTACTACGGCGCTCCGCTGGGTGCGAACGCCAAGTCCTTCGTCTGGTACTCACCCACCGCCTTCGAAGAGGGTGGCTACGAGGTGCCGACCACGCTCGATGAAATGATGTCCCTCACGGAACAGATGGTCGCGGACAACCCAGAGGGCAAGCCCTGGTGCGCAGGCATCGAGTCGGGCACGGCCACCGGTTGGACCGCCACAGACTGGCTCGAGGACTACATGCTGCGCACGGCGGGTCCGGACGTTTACGACCAGTGGGCCGCTCACGAGATCCCCTTCAATGACCCCCAGGTCGCTGAAGCCCTGGATCAGGTCGGGGAGATCCTGCGTAACCCTGACTACGTGAACGGCGGACTGGGCGGCGTGGAGTCGATCGCCACCACGGCCTTCGGTGACGCGGGTCTGCCCATCCTCGATGGCAACTGCCAAATGATGCGGCAAGCCTCCTTCTACCAGGCCAACTGGCCGGAAGGGACGACCGTTGCCGAAGACGGTGACGTCTTCGCGTTCTACCTGCCAAGTATGAGTGCAGATGACAAGCCTGTCCTTGGTGGTGGCGAGTTCACCGTTGCCTTCGACGATCGTCCGGAGGTGGCTGCGCTGCAGGGTTACCTCACCAGCCCCGAGTGGTCCAACGTCAAGGCTCAGGTTTCCGGCCCCGGCTGGTTGTCCGCGAACAATGGCATGGACGTGAACAATCTCGAATCACCGATCGACCAGTTGGCCGACGAGTTGCTGACCGACGACGAGACGGTGTTCCGCTTCGACGCCTCGGACCTGATGCCGGCTGCGGTCGGTGCCGGCACGTTCTGGACCGCGATGGTGGACTGGATCGCCCTCGGCGAAGAAAGTCAGGCGGTCCTGGACAAGGTCGAAGCTAGCTGGCCCAGCCAGTAGTCACTTCTCCTGATCGACTCTGCAACGGGTGGTGACTGTGCCGTGGTGCAGTCACCACCCGTTGTTTATACCCGATCGAGCCAAGGCAACTACCTTTCCTTAAGGAGGCAAGAATGGACTTTCTGCTCGAAACTACGACGACCGGTTCAAAACTACTCGTGATGGTCATCGCGATCCTGGCCTTTGCCGCGGTCATGGGCATCGTGTTGTTCGTCGCTGACCGACCTCGGGTCCCCAAATGGGTGCTGGTCACCGGATTTCTCGGACCCGCGGTGCTGCTGATCTCGGCGGGCCTAATCTATCCGGCGGTACTCACCATCATCGATTCCTTTCAGGACACCACCGGCACCTTCGTCTTCCTGGAAAACTACGCCACGATCTTCGGCACGCCCAACTTCCGCACCGTGCTCTTCAACACCGCGTTGTGGGTGGTCTTGGTCCCGCTCCTAGCCACAGGCTTCGGGCTGATGTACGCCACCCTGGTTGACCGTGCCTTCGGTGAGAAGTTCGCCAAGACCCTGGTCTTCCTGCCGATGGCCATCTCCATGGTCGGTGCCTCGATCATCTGGAAGTTCGTCTACGAGTTCCGTCCTGACCAGCCAGGAGTCGAGCAGATCGGTTTGCTCAACCAACTGCTTGTTCTGGTCGGTGGAAGTCCGCAACAGTGGTTGCTCGACCCCCCGATCAACAACCTGTTCCTGATCGCCGTCATGGTGTGGATCCAGACTGGTTTTGCCATGACGGTCCTCTCAGCGGCCATCAAGTCCATCCCGGACGAGATCATCGAGGCAGCCAAGATGGATGGGGTGCAGGGATTCCCCATGTTCCGGTACGTCACGTTGCCCACGGTTCGCCCCGCGGTGGTCGTTGTCGTGACGACTATTGCGATGGCGACGCTGAAGGTCTTCGACATCGTTCGGACCATGACCGCCGGCCAGTTTGGCACCTCGATCGTGGCCAACGAGTTCTACAGCCAGAGTTTCGTCTTCGGGCGGGCTGACATTGGGGCGGCGCTCGCCGTCTTGCTGTTCATCCTGGTCGTTCCAATCATCTTGTACAACATCCGCCAGATGCGACTCTCGGAGGAGCAGCGATGAGCCAAGCACCCACCACACCGGACACCCCGGGTGGCGAGCACCACGGGTCGCCTGAGGCCAAGGCGACGCCTTCGGCCCTTGACGGACCCGAGGTGAAACAGCGCAAGGAACCGCGCAAGCTCACCAAGAAGGAGCAGCGGGCGGTAGACGCCAAGACGCGCCTGACGTCTCCATGGGCCTCTGGATTTGCCGTTCTTTTGGCAATCCTGTGGTCGGTACCGACCTTCGGTCTCTTCGTGAGCTCGTTCAGGCCGGAGAACGACATCAAGACGACCGGCTGGTGGACATTCTTTACTCAGCCCGACGTCACGCTGGAAAACTACGACACGGTGCTCTTTGGTCCCTCAACGGACTTCGCGAGCGTTTTCCTGAATACCGTGGTCATCACGTTGCCGGCGGTGTTTATCCCGATCAGCCTGGCACTGTTGGCGGCGTACGCCTTCGCGTGGATTGATTTTAAGGGTCGTGGCTTCTTGTTCGTCGCCGTGTTCTCCCTGCAAGTCGTTCCGATCCAGATCGCCCTCATCCCCCTGCTGACGCAGTACGTCCGCTTCGGGATCGACGGCTCGCTGTGGGTCCTGTGGCTATCCCACTCGATCTTCGCGTTGCCGTTGGCCATTTTCCTGCTGCACAACTTCATGATGGACATCCCACGGTCGCTCATCGAAGCCGCTCGGGTTGATGGTGCTGGTCACGTCAAGATCTTCTTCCAGGTCTTGCTGCCCTTGCTCGTGCCTGCCATCGCCTCGTTCTCCATCTTCCAGTTCCTCTGGGTGTGGAACGATTTGCTCGTGGCGTTGGTCTTCGCGAGTCCGGACCTCCAACCGTTGACGCTAGCCATTGGCAACCTCGCGGGTAGCCGTGGTGCCGAATGGCAATTGCTCTCCGCGGGTGCGTTCATTGCCATGGTCATTCCGCTGGCAGTGTTCTTGGGCCTTCAGCGCTTCTTCGTCCGCGGCCTATTGGCCGGCGGCGTCAAGGGCTGACGGGAACACAACACAGCATGAGCACAATCTCCGATGTAGCGCGGGCGGCTGGGGTCTCTGTGGCCACAGTCTCCCGCGCTCTTCGGGGCGTCAGCACGGTCAATGCAGCCACCCGCGACCGGGTGCTGCAGGCCGCTGAGGCGTTGGACTACGTCGCCTCCCCCACCGCCGCTTCTCTGGCCTCGGGCCGCACCCGCGTCGTCGGCATCGTGACCCCCTTCTTGACCCGCTGGTTCTTCGCTACTGCGGTGAGCGCCATCGAGAAGACCCTCCGGGAGTACGGCTATCACGTGCTCTTGATCGACCTCGAAGCAGACTCGGCCCTTGAGCGCCGGGCCCTGACGTCTCAGATGCTGAGCAAGCGCGTTGACGGTCTGATCGCGCTCAACGTCCCCCTACGCGACGACGAGCTCGCACTGATCGAAAAACTTGCCCTTCCTGTCGTTGCCATCGGCAACGCCGTCCCTGGCCATCCGCTCATCCACATCGACGATGCTCAAGCGGTCCGCATCGCCCTCGACCATTTGGTCGACCTCGGCCACACCCACATCGGATATGCCGGTGCAGTGCCCGCCAATGCTGAGCACCGATTGGTGCCGTGGGGGCGACTGACCGGATTCCGTGAAGGTATGCGCGAGCACGGCCTCGTCCTCAACAGCGACTGGATCGTCACGTGCGACTGGTCCGCGCAGGATGCCGCCCGCCAGTCGACGTCGCTGTTCATGCGCGACCCGGCACCCACCGCCGTGATCGCCGCCAGCGACGAGATCGCCATCGGTCTCATGGCCGTCGCTGTGCAGTCCGATCGACGCATCCCGCAGGACTTGTCCATCATTGGAGTTGACGACTACACGCTTTCCGATGTCTTGAAGTTGACCACCGTGAAGCAGGATGTCGTGGCCCAAGGACGAGCGGCGGCCGACACGCTGTTGCACATCCTGTTGGGGCCCACCGAAGAGGCCGCGCCACCACGTCCGAATGGCATGGTGGGTGACGTGCTGACCCTGCCCACTCGCCTGGTCCGACGTCGAACAACGAGCCCGCTGCGATCAACAGTGGGCCAAGTGCCGCCGCTGCTCAGCACCCCCGGCTGACCGCTTACTGCGCACCCCGCTGACGCCCCACTATTGCGGGTTTCGGGTCACTCTTACCGTGCGCGCCCGGTGCAACAGTGTGCTCCATCCGGCAACAGTCGAGCAGCGCTCGGCGGGAACTTCACCTCGGAGTATGACGCAGGTCCTACCTGCGTGGACCAGCCTGCCGGCGTTCGCCACCTTCGCGGCGCGGACCACCACTGCGAGGTCCACCATCACGACGCGGACCACCATCACGACGGGGGCCCCCGTCACGACGCTGACCACCGCCACCACGCTGCGGCGGCCTGCCACCTCGGCGAGGCGGCCGAAGCACGGCATCGAGTCGCGCCTGCGGGATGGCCTCGCCCGATGGCGTGCGTCCACCTGCGGTAGAGATGACGGCTTCATCGCTGGGACTGACCATCTTGGCCGTGGTCTGCACGCCAGCAGAATCGAGTAACCGGGTGACCTGCTTGCGCTGATGCGGCAGCGCCAGAGTGACGACCACGCCATCCTCGCCGGCACGGGCAGTGCGTCCGGAGCGGTGCAAGTAGTCCTTGTGATCAGCAGGCGGGTCAGCCTGCAACACCAACGACACGTCATCAACGTGGATGCCACGAGCCGCGACATCGGTGGCCACCAACACAGGCAGTTCGCCGGACTTGAAGCCCTCGAGCACGCGGGTGCGCTGCGCCTGGTTCAGTCCGCCGTGCAGAGCGGCAGCGAAAACGCCAGATTCACGCAACTGCTGAGCAATTCGGTCCGCACCCAACTTGGTGCGCACGAAAACGATGGTGCGACCCGAGCGGTTCGCAATCGCTGCCGTCATGTCCTTCTTGTCGTGCGGGTGCACAAGGAAGAGATGGTGAGCCATCGTGGAGACGCTCGCGGTGGCATCGTTCGTCGAGTGAGTGACCGGGTCGATCAGGTAGTTCTTCGCCACCTTGTCCACGCCGTGGTCCAGGGTTGCCGAGAACAGGAGGCGCTGGCCGCCAGCCGGGGTCAGGTCCAAGATCTCGCTGATGGCTTCCACGAAGCCCATCTCAGCCATGTGATCCGCCTCGTCCAACACGGTGATCTTGACGTTGCTCAGGTTGGCAGCGCCGCGCTCGATGAGGTCAGAGAGCCGGCCGGGGGTGGCGACGAGCACGTCGACCCCCTCGTCCAGGGACCGCAACTGTGGCGTGTACGACATACCTCCGGCGATCAACTGGTGACGCAGGCGCAAGGACGACATCAGGGGGCGCAGCGCTTCAACGATTTGCATCGCCAACTCGCGGGTCGGCGTGAGGATGACCGCATGCGGACGGTGTGGCACCGCGCGCTCACCCTGGGCCAGACGATGCAGCATCGGCAGCCCAAAGGCCATGGTCTTGCCGGAGCCAGTCTGGCCACGGCCAAGGAGATCGCGCCCGGCCAGGGCGTCTGGGATCGTCGCCGTCTGGATAGGGAAGGGCGTTACGATGCCCATCCGCGCCAACGCAGCCACCAGGTCGGCGTGCAAGCCGAGGGCGGCGAAACCGTTGTCGGCAGTGACCTCCGCTGGTGCGCTCGGGGCCTTGGTGGCATAGGTGGTCGGGGCAGAAAGCGTCGCTGAGGTCATGTTTCCTGATGAGTTTTCGCTGCGGTGGGCGGTGTTGCGCTGGTATGCGGCGTCCCGGTGTGGAGCGCGGTCACGGTCTTGGGGGCGGCGATCGAAGCTGCCACGCTCGGCCCGGTTCATTTCGCTCCTCGCGCGGTCGCGCTCCGATGGTCGGCGCTGACTGGCACCGCGATCCTGACGATCTGGGCGGCCGGTCGACTCTTCGCGGTGCTGGCGCATACCGTGCTCACGGTGGTCCGGGCGCCGGGTCTTGGGAGTCTCGCGCTGAGCGCGCTCGTGGACCTCTTCCCAGTTCTGACTGGCAGGACGCCCTTGGGAGCGGCGCTCAGATCCGCGCTCTTCCCGTGCCCGACCGCCTCGATCTCGACTGTCGCCACTGTCGCGACGACTCCCAGATGATGGGCGGGACCCTCGTTCGCCGTACGAACTCGAGGCACGTTCCCCATTGGACGTGCCGCCCGATCGGCGGGGCCCGGAGGACTTCGATGCGGACCAACGCGCTGCCCCGGAGTCTGCACCCCCTGAGCGGCGTTGGGATGCCGAGCTGTAGTCGTCTTTTTTGCCTTCTGCGGCGCGGCGTGCGGACCGCTCGGACTGCTCACGCGCAATACGGGCGGCCTTCTTTTGGGCACTGCTGTGCCGGGCCTTCTTGTCGTTCGAGGGCGCGCCGGAGCGCGAGGCTTTGGGTGCCATCGTGGCTTTCTCGCTTCGTGTCATCGAGGTGGGTGCGACTCGACGCTGCGTCAGCGGATGAAGACCTACCCCTAAAGTGCCCATAACTGCGGGCACGCGTGCCGCCAAGAACGGTTCGTCTGGCGGCGGTGGGTGTGCCCGACAGACTCCGGCGGGCAGCCTCTAACGATAGCAGAGGTCAGGCGTCGATCCGCTCACGATCCAGCGCGTGAGCGGAGTCCACGATGAAGTCCTTGCGGGGGGCCACCAGAGAGCCCATGAGTAACTCGAAAACGTGCTCCGCCTCGCGCTCGGCCTGCTCACCGTCGGCCAGCGTGACTCGGCGCAGCGTCCGACGCCGCGGATCCATCGTGGTTTCGGCGAGTTGGTCAGCATCCATCTCACCCAAGCCCTTATACCGCTGCATGGGCTGCTTCACCGTCCGGCCGCGCCGCTGGTATGACGCCAGCGTGGTCCGCATCTCCGCTTCGGTGTAGGTGTAGACGAGTTCGCGCTTGGCCCGCCCCGAGGCGCTGACCTCTAGGCGATGCAGCGGGGGCATCGCGGCATACACCAGTCCGGCTTCGACCATAGGCCGCATATATCGGAAGAACAGCGTCAGCAGCAATGTCCGGATGTGTGCACCGTCGACATCGGCGTCGGTCATGATGATGACCTTGCCGTAGCGGACCAGGTCGACGTCGAAGGATCGACCCGATCCCGCGCCGATGACCTGGATGATCGCGGCGCACTCGGTGTTGTGGAGCATGTCGGAGACCGAGGCCTTTTGGACGTTCAGGATCTTGCCGCGGATCGGCAGAAGGGCCTGGAAATCGCTAGACCGAGCCAGCTTGGCGGTGCCCAAGGCGCTGTCGCCCTCGACGATGAACAGCTCCGAGCGCGCCGTTTCACTGGTGCGACAGTCGGCCAGTTTGGCTGGCAACGTGGAAGATTCGAGTGCGTTCTTGCGGCGTTGTGTTTCCTTATGCACCCGCGCCGAGATCCTGGACTTCATCTCGGCGACGACCTTGTCCAACAACAGAGCGGCTTGCGCCCTGTCCCCGCGCGCCGACGAAGTCAGCCGAGCCGTCAACTCCGACTCCACGACCTTAGCCACGATCTGACGCACGGCGGAGGTC
This sequence comes from uncultured Actinomycetota bacterium, assembly GCA_963803695.1. GTDB lineage: Bacteria > Actinomycetota > Actinomycetes > Actinomycetales > Dermatophilaceae > Ornithinicoccus. The sequence goes on along the minus strand of CAWDNY010000015.1, from coordinate 724,177 downwards.
CCGAGGACTTCTTTGGTTTGTCCTTCGAACTGCGGCTCGGCCAACCGCACCGTGGCCACCGCAGTCAGGCCAGCCAACACGTCGTCTTTATCGATCTTGTCGTTGCCGACCTTGAGGCGACGCGAGTTGTTGTCGATCTGCTTGCGGAACACCTTGAGCAACGCCTGCTCGAAGCCTTGGACGTGGGTGCCGCCCTTGGGTGTGGCGATGATGTTGACGAAGCTGCGCATCGTGGTGTCGTATCCGGTCCCCCACCGCAGGGCGATGTCGACGTTGCACTCACGCTCGACCGCCGTAGAGGTCATGTGTCCAGCGCTATCGAGGACCGGGACCGTCTCGGTGAACGTGGACGAACCTTGCAGCCGCCAGCAATCGGTGACCGGCGTGTCGCTGGCCAGGTAGTCGACGAACTCACCGATCCCACCCTGGTGCATGAAGGTATGCGTGGCTGCGGCATCAGCGCGCTGGTCCGCCACCCTCAAGCTCAGCCCAGGCACCAAGAACGATGTCTGACGCGCCCGGTCCATCAGTTCTTCGTCCACGAACGTCGCGTTCTTGATGAAGATCTGGGGGTCGGCCCAGTAGCGCACTCGGGTGCCGGTCACCCCACGCTTGGCTTTCCCGACGACCAACAGCCGGGACGTGGTCTCGAACGGGGTGAACGGCGCGTCGGGCGACTTCTCCCCCACATCGGCAAACGTGCCCGGCTCGCCACGCCGGAAACTCATCGCGTAGGTCTTGCCGGCCCGATCGACCTCGACGTCCAGCCGTGACGACAAGGCGTTCACCACCGAAGCGCCGACGCCGTGCAATCCGCCAGAAGCGGTATACGAGCCGCCGCCAAACTTGCCACCTGCGTGCAACTTCGTGAAGACGACCTCAACTCCGGATAGCCCCGTCCTCGGCTCGGCGTCGACCGGGATCCCGCGGCCATCGTCACTGACACAGACAGAGCCATCGGCCAGCAGATCGATCTGGATGGCCTTCGCATGGCCGCCCAAGGCCTCGTCGACTGCGTTGTCGATGATCTCCCACAGGCAGTGCATGAGCCCACGCGAATCGGTCGATCCGACGTACATCCCGGGTCGCTTGCGAACGGCCTCCAGCCCCTCCAACACCTGGAGGTGGCGGGCTGAGTAGTCGGTAGCGATGAGAGCGTCCTTCACGTCGGGGCCAGGCACTGGGGCCATCGGCCGGGCTGTTATCGCAGGCTAACCCAGGCGTGGGATGCAGGCGCTGACGACGCGACGCCAGGTCCGGTGTTCTCGGCCCAAGACCCGACATACCGACGTCGGTGTGATCTAGATCACATAGTTGGGCCCATCCGGTCACACTCTCGCTCCGAATTTCCCTGTGAGTACACGGGAGATTGCTTCTCTTACAGCCGAAGAAAGGAATATCATGCGCACCTCCCGCCTGACCCCCTTGGTGGCCGCCGCGATCGTCGGGTTGCCCCTTGCCTTGGCCGGTCCCGCAGCGGCCCAGGATGGCACTGAATTGTCCGGCACGTTGGACACCCTGAACGACAGCGGCACGACCGGCACGGTCTGGGCCATGGTCGAGGGCACCAGCATCACCGTGAAACTCGAAACCAGTGGCGCTCTTGCCGACGCTCCCCACGCCCAGCACATCCACATCGGCGGCACCAACTCCTGCCCTGACCCGAACATGGAAGGCACGGGCTTCGAGGGTGCAATCCGCACGACCGACGCCGCGAGCTCGTATGGGGGCGTGCAGGTTTCACTGACTCAGGAGCCTGGCGAGACCGGCCCGGAGGCTGCTCTCGATGTGGCCAACTTCCCGGTCGGGAATGCTTCTTACGAACGCACCTTCGAGGTGTCCCAAGACCTCGCCGACCAGATCTCGGCCGGCGATGGAGTGGTTGTTGTCCACGGTGTGGATCACAACGGCAACGGTGAGTATGACGGAGACATGGAATCCGACCTCGACCCGTCGTTGCCAGCCGAAGCCACCGACCCAGCTGCGTGCGGTGAACTGAATGCCGCGCAGATGGCGATGCCCGAAGGTGGCGTCGAAACCGGTGGTGGCTCCACGCAAGGCACGGAGTATGCCGGGTTGCTTGCCCTGGGCACCCTGGCCTTCGGTGCCGGAGCCGCCGGCTTGGTGGTCAGCCGTCGTCGCGGATCTAGCGTTACGCGCTGAGCGACATGACACCCACTCGAGGAGGCCGTGGGCACTACATCGTGCCTGCGGTCTCCGCGGTGTCTGCCCTCTTGGTGTTGCTTGGCGTCGCGGCCGTGGCGTGGGCTCTGATCAACCAACAGGGAGACCCACCCGCCCCGGAGCCCACAACGAGCGCAGCCTCCATCGACGGGCGCCAGGAGAGCAGACTGGCCATGGTCAACGAGGCTCCGGGCTCGGCGAGGGACGATGCAGTGGCCACGAGATCACAGTCGGCATCCAGCCGTGAGGACTCTGCCGCACCGTCGGCCGAGCCTGAGCCCGAGCCGCTCTCGATGGACCGATCGGACCCCATCGCGGTGCGCATCAGCAGCATCGATGTGTCCTCGGATCTTCACAGCCTTGGACTGACCGACGACGGTGCCCTCGATGTGCCCTCGGGCGATCGGTATAGTCAGGCCGCCTGGTATGAGGGGTCTCCCACCCCGGGCGAGATCGGTCCTGCGGTGATCGAAGGCCACGTCACCAGCAAGGGCTCCATCCCTTCCGTCTTTTTCGATTTGGGGGCAGTCACCACCGGCGACCGGATCGAAGTCGACCGTGAAGACGGCACCACGGCCATCTTCGAGGTCTACGACACCGGCTCCTTCCCCAAGGACGACTTCCCCAGCCTGGCCGTATACGGCCGCACCAACAATGCCGAGCTGCGAGTCATCACCTGTGGTGGTAACTACAGCGCCGAGCAACGTCGCCACGTCGACAATGTGGTTGTTTTTGCGCGTCTGGTCGACGCCGCGTGACCCTTCGAACGGTCAAGCAACCGCATCCCCTAGCGGCGAGCGAACACGCTGCCTAGAAGTTGACGATGCGCGGCGAGGCCGCAGGCTCCTCACTGTCACGGGTGAGGCCCTGCGGCCTTTGACTTCGCCGTACCCCCACCTCCCAGCCACCCAGTCCACTGCGGCCACTGCCGTCTGAGCAAGAGAAAGACCCCTGGGGTGCCAGCCGTCAGACTGACTGCCCAGGGGCCTTACTGACCTCTACTCAACTCTGAAGCGGGACCACCACAACTGGATCGGTGGTCGGCTGCGGCGATCCGCCGACCGGCTCCACACTTAAGGCAAAGGCAACGACACCGGCGGGATCACCCTCAAGACTCACTTCGCCCCGATCGCTGCCAGCACCATCGTCGAGGACGCCGGCAGAGACGATCTGGTCATCGGCGTTGACCCACCACGCCTGATATACCTCGTCATCGGCCAGTTCGGGCAGATCCTCGGTAATCAACACGGCTGCGTCCAACGACGCGGACGACACGACAGTGATCGTGTCGCCCTCATATTCCACATCCACAGTGCGTGCGTCATCAGCCTGAATGACCTGATCGATCGGGCTGAGGTCATCGCTGACACCCTGCCAGATGCCCCAGCCACCCACGGCCAACAGCCCGGCGGCAGCCAATCCCCAGACGGCCCGGCTTCCCGAGGCACCTGATCGCGATTGAGCCGGCGGCAACGATGGCACCTCATCGAGGGACATCTCGTTCGCGGACACCTGCTGGGGTGGCCGCGCTTGTTGAGGCTGTGCGGCGATCGCGTCCAGAATGCTGGCGCGAAGGGCCGCAGGAGGGGCCACCTCGTGGCCGTTGCTCAACAGCACTGCGGCCTCGGTGAACTCTTCGAGCTCACGACGGCAACGCTCGCACTGCTCAATGTGTGCCTGGACTTGGGCGCGTTCTTTAGGGTCGACGGCGTCCAGTGCGTAGGCGCCCATGAGGTCGTCGACATGAGGTGTGGCCGACGTCATAGCGGGCCTCCCATGCTCTCTCGTAGTTTGCGCAAACCGTCACGGATACGCGTTTTGGCGGTGCCCAACGGCACTCCGAGGGCTTCTGACACCTCACGGTGTGTCATGCCTTGGAAATACGCCATCTCAAGTGCTTCTTGGTGCGGCGGCCCTAGGTCGATCACGGCCGTTCGCACTGCAGTTGCCTGCCAACGGTCCTCAACCTCCTGGCTCGTGGGATCCAACGTGGGCCTATCGCGACGTGATTCGTAGTCCTCATCCCGAACGGATTGCGCTTGGGCGGATCTCACTCGATCGACTGCTCTGCGATGGGCCAACGTCATCAGCCACGACAAGGCGCTGCCGCGAGTGGCGTCGAAATTGGGCGCGTTGTTCCAGATCTGAAGGAATACCTCTTGGGTGACCTCTTCAGACTGGGCGTGGTCTCGCAGGATGCGGACCACCAGACCGTGAATCCGGGGGGAAACCTGGTCGTATAGCGAGGCGAAAGCGATCTGGTCCCCGGACGCGGTCATCCGCAACAGGTCTTCCAGACTGGGCTCGGCCGATTCGTCCACGGCCCCATCATGACTCACCGTTACGCCCTGGGCAGAACAGGACACACAGCAAGCGTGTGCCGCGTTATCCCTAGACGACGCCGTGCTTGACTAGGCGTCACTTCGAAACAGACATCGGATCTGGATCGGATCCCAGCGAAAGGAGCACAGACGTGAATGCCACCTTGGCCCCTGAAATGACCACTGCCCACCGTTGCGATCAATGCGGCGCGCAGGCCTACGTCCGCGCTCGCCTGGCTGACGGGCTGGAATTGCACTTCTGCGCTCACCACGGGCGCGCCAACATGGATAAACTGCGCGATCTCGATGGCATCACCATCACCGACGAGTCGGAGCGTTTGCATGAGGAGTCCCAGCCCGCTGGCTGATCCGGAGTGACCCCCGTGGAGGCGCTCTGCGCGTTCATCATGATCGTGGGGTTGTTGGGAATTGTTGTTCCCGTCCTTCCGGGGCTGCTGCTCGTCTGGGTGGCTGTGCTGTTGTGGGCGATCAACGACGCCTCATCCCTGGGCTGGAGTGTCTTAGCCGCCGCGACGGTGCTTGGTGCGTTGGGAGTTTTGTTGCAATTCCTCATCCCCGGGCAGCGTATGCGGCGAGCTGGGGTGCGCACGTCAACGTTGGTTTTCGCGGTGATCGTCGCGGTCCTTCTCGGCATCGTGATCCCGGTCGTGGGAGCGCTCATCGGGTTTCCCCTGGGTATCTATGTCTTGCAGCGGATGCGGCATCATGATCACCAGCTCGCACGGGAGTCAACGGTTCACGCGTTGAAAGCGATCGGCGTGAACATCTTGATCGAGCTCTCGACTGCGCTCGTGATCATCACCGTCTGGATCGCTGCCCTCGTATTGGGTGGATGACAATGCAGCGGATGACGACGCGGCGGGGAAAATCTAGTCGCGGTCTCCATCGCGACGCTTGTCCCAGCGCTGCTCCATGCGCTGCATAAACGAACCGCTGCGTCGTGGTGCAGGGGGTTTCTTGTGGCTCGGGCCTGTCTTGCCGCCGGCCGCACCGCCGGATGTGTCGCCGCCAGAGTTGACGACAGACAAATGAGGTGTCTTGCCCCCAGGCGTGAACGCCCAGACTCCCCCGAGCACCATCGCACCGAAACCGATGCCGCCGACCCATATTTGGCTGAGGAAAACGCCGGTCAACACCAGAGCCAACCCGATTACCGCAACGACAACCCCGAGCACAGCACGACGACGTGAACGGCCTTGTGCGGCTGGCTTTTTGAGGTTGGAAGCGAACCGCGGGTCCTCGGCGTAGAGCGCATGCTCCATCTGCTCAAGGACGCGTTGCTCATGCTCGGAGAGCGGCACTGGGAACCTCCCGGACTGATGTATGCGAGCACAGGGTTGGTGCCAGCATCCTGTGTATCAGGATAAATCGTGAACGAAGGAAGCACTACCCCAGGTTCCCGATCTAATAGAACACTTTACGCCCTTGGTCGGCTGGTTTCGACGGCAGATCGCTGCACAGCATCTGCAGTGATCAAAGTGGCCGGTCGCACAGCCCCTTGACCGAAGCGGGAAACCGCTTGGTCGACGGCCCTCTCCGCCTCACGCCAGCCGCTGATCGGCTCATCCAGACGAGCTTGCACAGGAGTGCTGGCACCCTCGCTGAGGCCTTCCACACGCACCCCCAAAAGGCGGATACGAGCACGTTGCAGACCCAACGCTTCGAACAGCATCGACGCCGTGGCGTAGACGTCTCGGGTGACGTCAGTAGGTCGAGCCATCGTGCGGGAACGGGTGATGGTGGTGAAGTCAGAGAATCGCACCGTTAACACCACAGTGCGCGCCATCATCTGGGCGTGCCGCAATCGGGTGGTGCTGCGATCGCTGAGGTTCAACAACTGACGATGCAACTCGGTCGGGTCATCGATGTCGTGGCTGAAGGTCTGCGAGGACCCCACACTTTGTTCTCGACGCATTGGGGTCACCACGTCGGCGATGCCGCTCCCCCACGCCAGACTCAGCAGGTGTTGCGCACTTGAATGGCCCACGGCTCGTTGCAATGTCCGCTCCGGAAGGTGGGCGATATCAGCCACCGTATGCAGACCGAATCGGTTGAGCTCCGTTTCGGTAGCCTCGCCCACACCCCATAAGGCACCGACGGGCAATGGATGCAGGAACGACACCACGTCTGCGGGGGGCACCATCCGCACCCCGTCCGGCTTGGCGGCTCGCGAGGCCATCTTGGCTACGGCTTTGGTCGCCGCACCACCCACTGAGCACGTGATCCGCTGCTCGTCGGCCACGGTGTCCTTGATCCACGCAGCAATCTGAGCGGGCGAGCCCAATCTGCGCCCCGACTGCGAGACATCCAAGAAGGCTTCTTCCATGGAAACCGGCTCCATCACCGGGGTGACCTCGGAGAAGATCGACATCACCGCTTCGGAGACTCTCGTGTATGCGTCATAGTCCGGAAGCAACACTGCGGCCTGGGGGCAGAGTCGTTGAGCCCGGGACATCGGCATACCTGATCGCACACCGAAGGCGCGTGCCGGATAGGTGGCTGAGAGCACCACGCTGCGCCAGCCCCCACCGATAATGACCGGCTGATCCGCCAGCTCGGGCCGATCGATCAGGGACACCGAGGCGTAGAAGGCGTCCATGTCGACGTGCAGCACGGTGCACTCGGCATCGCTCATCGCCCAGAACTGCCAGGACTGGAATGCCACAACTTGCGGTCGCTGCCTGGGGGCCCCACGTCGGCATACGGCGATTGCTTGAAACCCGAGGCGTGCAGCAACACCCGACGCTCAGCTGGCTCGCGGCCCCCGCGCTCAGCTGCCTGTGCCGCAGCATCCTGCTCGGTGCGTTCCATCAGCGCAATGACGGCATCGATGCCTTCGCTGCGATAGACGTGATCGAGGTGGGTCATCTCCCAGGCTGCGGTCGCTCGCACCGATCGACCGCGGGGACCGGTGCGCCGCAGCACTCCGCGCACGACCAGCAACCACGAGTGGAAGACCGTGGCGGCATACGGACCTTGGACGTCCTCGAAGAAGGTGGCGTCACTGGGGCCCGTCCCGTCATCCAAGGTCAGGAAGACCACTCGCCGTCCCGAGCGGATAGGTGGAGTCTGAGTGGCCACCTTGGCACCGGCAATCATCACTTCGGACTGATTGCGGCACCTCAGCAGACGATTGGCTGGAGTCACCCCCAGGGCCGCCAGCATCGGTTGGTAGGTGCTGGTCACATGGCCGCTCACATCCATCCCCAGCACGTCCAACTCGGCCATGGTCTGGTCCTGCGGACTCATCGCCGGCAACCCACTGCCCCCGAGCACCTGTGGCTCATCACCCAGGTCCAACGTCAGTTGAGTGCTGACCGGGGCGCTGACGTGCCATGACCGAACACCTCGGGCCTGGGCGCTGGTGCGGGCCGCAATCTCTCCCGCCTTGCTCTCATGGATGACTCGGCGCGCCTTGGCAGAAGACGAGGCGGTCGAACGATGGGCTCTGGACCAGCGATCCAGCTCACGCACGGTGAGCAAGAGATCGCGACGGGTCAACTGTTGGCCCACCTGATGCACCGCGTCGAACCCGCCGATGCTGACCAATCGCTCGACCACTGGGCGGGACACGCAGGCCCGTTGCCAGAAGTCAGCCAGTGAGGCATACGGCTGGCCCGCCACAATCCGCTGCACCTCACCGTCGTTGATGCCCTTGATCTCGGCCAGCGACAGTCGAATGCCGTAACCACTGGCGCGTTGCTCGATCCGCGCCATCTCTTGATCGACACGGTCTCCGGCCCGACCGGGCTCAAATGAACTGTGGCTAGGTAGGTCGCGCGTGATCACCTCAGGCTCGATTACTTCGGACCCAATCACTTCGGACCCAATGACTTCGGACTCAATCACTTCAGACCCGGGCACCTCTGGCTCCAGACGCTGCACTCGGTATGTCGACCCGCAAGCGTTGACGTCGATGCCCAGCACTCGCACGCCCATGTTGCGGGCCTCATCCAGGATCAGCCGCTTGGGATACATCCCGGGATCGTGGGTCAGCACACCAGCAAGAAAAGCCGCCGTATGGTGCGTCTTGAGCCACGCGGAGTGATACGTCGGCAGAGCGAACGCCGCAGCGTGTGCCTTGCAGAACCCGAACGAGGCAAAAGCCGCGAGCACCTTCCAGATCCGCTCGGTCTCCTGCGCGGTGTATCCACGAGCCAGCGCTGCCGGCCGCCACCACTGCTCGATCTGCTGTTGACCCATCGGTGAGCCCATAGCCCGACGCACTTCGTCTGCTTGAGCCAAACTGACGCCAGTGGTCTCGGCCACGATCTTGAGCACCTGCTCGTGGAAGACGACGACACCGTAGGTGCTGGCCAGCGCCGGAATCAGCCTGCGGTGCAGATAGTCCGGCTCAGCCCACCCCTGCCGAGCCTCCAGGAAAGGTCGGATCATGTCGGACTTCACTGGCCCTGGGCGAAACAGTGAGATGTCGATGATGAGGTCTTCGAACGTCTCGGGGGCGAACTTGCCGACGAGCTCTCGCTGGCCTGGCGACTCGATCTGAAAGCATCCGAGAGTCCGGGTGGACTGGATCAGTGTGAACGTCGAGGGGTCATCGAGGGGGACCTGCTGCTGATCATCCAAATCGACCTGATCACCATCGACCCGGCGGACCTCGGATATCGCGTGGGCCATCGCCGACTGCATACGGATGCCCAGCACGTCGAGCTTGAGCAGCCCCAACTCCTCGACGTCGTCCTTGTCGAACTGGCTCATCGGGAAACCCAACCAACTCGCTTCGACCGGCGTGCGATCCAGCAAACCCGTGTTGGACAAGATCACCCCGCAGGGGTGCATTGCCACGTGTCGCGGCAGCCCGTCCAGGCTCTCCACCAACTCGAACATCATCTGCATCCGCGGCCCGTCGAAGCCCAATTGCTGCAACTCAGGCAGATCCTTGATCGCAGCCCGGGCGTCTTTGGCCCGCACATGCGGAAAGGCCTTGGCGATGACGTCGATCTCCCCTGGCGGCATCCCCAAGGTCGCCGCCACATCACGAATGGCGTGCCGCACCCGATAGGTCTCCATCATCGACACGCAGGTCACTCGCTCGGAGCCGAACCGCTCCAAGATGCGCTCATAGATCTCGGTCCGTCGCGCTGACTCCACGTCGATGTCGATGTCCGGCAATTGGGCTCGCAGGGGTGAGCAGAAGCGCTCCATCAACAGGTCGTGCCGGACCGGGTCCACTCCGCTGATGCCCAGGAGATAAGTCACCAGGCTCCCGGCCCCTGACCCGCGCGCAGCAACACGCACCCCTTGCTCGCGGATCAGGTCGCACACCTGGGCCACGGTCAAAAAGTATGTGGGGTAGCCCAACCCGGAGATCACTGCGAGCTCGTCATCCAGCCGCTCGTGCACCTCTCGCAGCGCCCTGGCCGAACTGGTGGGGTAACGGCGGTGGATGGCATCGCGGCACCGCGTCGTCAGGACGTGCTGGGCCTGCCCCACCCCGCTGACTCCGAGCACCTCGGGCTCGGGCAGGTGCACAGCCCCGATCCCAAGGTCAGAGCGAGCAACCTGAGCGCACTCCTTGGCCAGCACCGCCGTGGCCCCCACCAGATCGGTGCCACTGACGCGATAGGGGCCCACGGCCATCGCGACCTGATCTGCACGCGCGATCATCGACGCCGAATCCGCGAGATACCCCGCGGCGCTCACCCGATCCAGGTGCCGCTCCTGCAACGGCACCATCCTGCGCGCAGCGTCCAACACGTCGGCGACGCGAGCCTGCTGGATCCCGACGTGACGAACGGCGGCGCTCAACACCGCCAGCACGTCATGCTCCAGCGCAAGTGCCCACATCCGCGCCGCGTGCGACACGCTTCCACTGGTATGCGGTGGCCCGCCGTGGACGACGATCTCCATCCGCAGCGCTTCGGGGGGTAATGCCCGTTGCCAAGCACGCAAGGCCTGCACCGCGCGCGCATGCTGACGAGCCAACACGGCCCGGCCGACGTCGGAGTCCGGCCCGAGCAGCACCACCACTGGGCTGACCCCACCGGTGGGCACCGCCGCTCTGGCGATGAGATCGAGGCTGGTGAGCGGGCTTCCTCGCTCACCAGCCAGATGAGTGTGGGTGATCAGCCGGCATAACCGAGACCACCCGGCGCCCGGGGCCAGACCGACGTGTTGGCCTCGAGCCAACACGGTGATGCGAGGACGACGGTCATCGCGAAGCACTCCTCCCTTGACCGGGTGGACGCGGGTGCCCCTGCGCGCAGCAATCGCCACCTCACCTGGCTTGGCCTGGCCACCACCCAACGCCAGATCCACTCCGAGCACAGGCTGAATCCCGGCAGCAGTGGCCGCAGTGACGAAACGAACCACGCCGTAGGCACCATCACGATCCGTCAGCGCCAACGTCGACTGCCCCAGCTCACTGGCTCGCTGCACCAGCGCTTCAGGACTGCTCACCCCATATCGCATCGAATAACTGGAGGCGACATGGAGATGAGCGAAGTCTTCGCTCATCTGGATTATCGAACGCTGATCGCAGCGAGATCGCTGGACAGCGGCTCCGCGATCGGTAGATGCAGCAGGCCGCGCACCACTTCCAGGAAGCACTCGCTCTGTCGGACCAGATCATCGGCTTCACGGCAACTCACCCCGCCATCACCACGCTCGATCGCGCCTCGCCGGCGAGCCGAGGCGGCATAGAACACGGCCCACTCGGTGAGCTCGGGTGCCACCACAGGCAACACCTCCCACACGCTGCGAGGACTGGATCGTCTGGAGGGATTGGTCCGCGCCGCGATCAACGCGGCTGCCGTGCGCAACGCCGACAAATGGGACTGGATATAGCGATCGGCGCTGGTGTCGCTGTGGCACGCCTGCACTAACCCATCACGCGCCTTGTCCAGCAGGTCCAGGACGGTCCAGGCATTACTCATCGTCGTTCTCCTTTGATGGGGTCATGAGTTAGTCGGCCACTCGCACGAGCCGCCAGCGCTCGCCTTGGGCCAGGTCGTAAATGCCTGTCCCCCAGGTCGATCCAACGCTGGCCTCGACGCGCCACACCTGCTGCTCCAAGGCCGCGCGCTCGCAAATGTGCTCGGAACTCACACGCTCGGAGACGGCACACTCGACATCTGTCTGCTCTTGCGTCCCGATCCGCCACCACGGGAGCCGCTGAGTCCATTGCGCCACCACGGCTCGCACGACGTGATGACGACCTCGCCACCGAAATGCGGTCGGGACGGCCACGTCCTGCTCGGCATACAACGCGGCCGTGTCGTGCAGTCGCCCGAGCAGCACCTCGTCGAACTGGACCTCGATGCACTCGTGATATTGACGACTCATCAGACCCCTCGACTATTGGTACGTGGATAGAACGCGTGTTCGATATAGAACAAATGTACGACATTGATAGGGTGGTCTGTCAACCCCCGAAAACGACTTCGGGTGGAACCTTTTGCCTCACAGACTCATCACAGGCCCGGCAGTATCGATGGCGGCGTACCGGGCCACAGAGGGGATGGCCCGGTGCGAGGCCGTAGGCTCGCTGTGCACACGCACCACCGTGTGTAGACCGTCCTGAGAGCGAGCCCCGTGTCCTCACTGCCATCTCATGACCCTTCGGCCATGCCGTCGGGTTCACGCGACGCGCACCCCAGCGACGTGCACCCTTTTGACGACATCAACCTGCACGCACGCATCGCCGACGTCTTGCACGATCATCTGGATCGCCAACGCACCGCCTTGTCCGACGTCGGCGAGCAGGTGCTGCCGCTCCTGGACGCCATCGGCGACCTGCTAGCCGGGGGAAAGCGCCTGCGGGCGGCCTTCCTGTATTGGGGATATCGCGCCTTCGATGGCCCTGACAGCCTGGCCTTGATCCGTGCCGCCAGCGCGATGGAGCTCTTCCAGGCCGCCGCTCTCTTGCATGACGACGTCATGGATAACAGCGATTTGCGTCGTGGACGCCCCACTGCTCATCGCGCTTTCGAGGCCTATCACGCCGACGCCGCTTGGTCTGGATCCTCCAGCAATTTCGGTCAGGCAGCGGCCACCCTGGCTGGGGACTTATGCCTGAATTGGTGCGATGAGCTCTTCGCTGGCTCTGGCTTGCCCGAGCAACATCTGCATCGGGCTCGGGGGACCTTCGACCTGATGCGCACACAACTCATGGGTGGCCAATATCTCGACGTGTTGACCTCTGCGCAGAACTGGGATCACCTCAGTCACGACCAGCGCATCGATCAATGCCGCCGGGTCATTCGGTTCAAAAGTGCCAAATACTCGATCGAGCATCCACTCTTAATCGGGGCCAGCGCCATCGGTGCCACCGCGCCGGCACAACGCGCCTTATCAGCGTACGGACTGGCCCTCGGCGAAGCCTTTCAACTCCGCGATGATCTACTGGGCGTCTACGGCAATCCCGACGCGACCGGGAAACCCGCTGGCGATGACCTGCGCGAAGGCAAGCGGACGGTGCTCGTAGCGATGGGCTTGCACCACGGCACCGAGCATGATCGAACCCGGATCAGCCGCGCCCTCGGAGATCCCGACCTCAGCCTGGCCGAGGTCGACCACATCCGCGAGGCGCTGATCAGCAGCGGGGCGGTTGCCCGCGTCGAAGCCATGATCACCGAAGGCATCACCGCGGCCCACCGAGCACTGGACTCGGTCCCGCAGATGAGCGAAGAAGGCCGCGCGGCGCTGGGCACCCTGATCGACATCAGCACAGCGCGTAGTTCTTGAAGCACCCGCGGCTGAAACAGCGTCGGCTGAGACTAGAAAGCCAGCTCTTGGGCCCGCCTGCGGATCTCCGTCTTGTGTCCGCCTTCCAGTGCACCGATAGGACTTCCGCCGAGCAGGGTCTCGTCTCTTTCTCCGAGCCAGGTAAGAATCTCTTCGTCGCTGAGTCCACTATCGCCCAGCACAGATAGCGTGCCCCGCAACGCTTTTAGTGGACCTTCATCAGTGACAAAAGCCGAAGGCACCATCAGCGCATTATTGGGACCGCGCCGCATACCGATGAGATCTCGCTCTTGCAACCAGGTCCGCACCGTTGGCAGCGAGCGCCCCGTTCGCTCCATGATGTCGGGCACCGCAAGCCAGTCACCCTCATGAATTACATTGTTGTCGCTTATCACAATAATCATTCTTTCATTAGCAACGACACGCCGCACCTATGGACGACGCCTGAACTCTTTAGTACCGTCACTCGCGTCACGTGCGTCACATGCACATCACGAGTCGCTTTGATCACAACCGCAAGCCTACGTCGTGCATCACGACCCCACCGAAGAGAAGAGTGTCGATGTCCCCCATGCCCGCGGATATGCCGCCCGTGTCGATCTCGACCGACGTCGCCGCCCATGGTCCGATCAGCGCCGGTCCCGCCCACCTGCTCGCAACCCTCAGATCCGGCGACTACGTGGTCAAGCCGGGAGACACCGTCTACGACATCGCGGCGACCCACCGCACCAGCGTGAGCGCTCTGGTCTCGGCGAACTCACTCCGCGATGGGGGGCGTTGGATCATGCCGGGACAGCGACTGCACCTTTCCGCAGGAGCGAAGGCTGGGTCCTCGTCCTCAGCCACCTCAACGAAGAGCAGCAGGACCAAGGCTGGTGCTAAAGCCTCCAGCCCCAGCACAGTGACCGTGCGGCCTGGCGACACGCTCTCGGGCATTGCCGCCAAATACAAGGTCTCGGTCGCGTCGTTGGCCCGTGCCAACAGCATCACCAACACTCGGTTGATCTACCCCGGCCAGCGCCTGGTCATCGACGCGAGCGCCAGCTCTTCGGGGTCGACCTCCGCGAAGTCGACCTCCGCAAAGGCCAGCACATCGACGTCCTCGTCGTCGAAGACCTCGGCCAAGAGTCCTACCAGCGTCACCGTGCGCTCCGGTGACACCTTGTCGGGCATCGCGGCGAAGTATGGCGTGTCGTTGGCAGCTCTGCAGGCCGCCAACGCCGACGTGGAGCCTCGGCGACTCTGGGTCGGGACCTCGGTGCGCCTACCCGGAACCGGAACCGCCAGCGCAGCGAGCGCCCGAAAGACCACGAAGACCTCCTCCAGGAGCACCTCAGCCCGCACCAGCCCGTACACCCCGGACAACATCGGTGACCAGCTCACCGACACCGACGTCGACGACACGTTCCTGCACTACACCTACAGCTCGGCGGTGGCTCGCTCTGCGGCGGCAAACAGGCAATACCTCGCATCCGTGCCGGTGCCCTCCACTGCCGCGACGAAGGACATGATCGTGGCCACGGCTCGCCGTCACGGCGTGGACCCCAAACTCATGCTGGCCCTGTCCTACCAGGAATCGGGGTGGAACCAGCGGGCCGTCTCACCCGCAAACGCCATCGGCACCATGCAGGTCATTCCTACCTCTGGTGACTGGGCCTCATCCCTGGTCGGCCGCAAACTCAACCTGCTGGACCCACAGGACAACATCACCGCCGGGACCGTCATCATGCGCGCACTCCAACGCTCGGCGGACAACGAAAACGAGGCCATCGGCGGGTACTACCAGGGCCTGGGCAGCGTCAATAAGTACGGCTTGTTCTCCGACTCCAAGTCCTACGTCTCCTCGATCACAGCCCTGCGCGCACGGATGTGACCAGGCCCGGCATCCCAGGGTTTGCTCGACCGCGTCCGTAGAATCGTGCGGTGAGCACTGACCCGACTCCCCTCATCGATCGGGTCCTGCACGGTCGATATCGGGTCGATGGGCATATGGCCGAGGGTGGGATGGCCTCGGTCTATCGCGGCCATGATCTGCGGTTGGATCGTCCGATCGCGCTGAAGATCATGCGCCCCGACTTGGCTCGTGACCTCGATTTCGTGCGTCGCTTCCAGCGTGAGGCCCGCAGCGCTGCCAAGTTGTCCCACCCGCACGTCGTCTCGGTCTATGACCAGGGGGATGACGACGGTCTGGTCTATCTGGTGATGGAATTGGTCCCGGGACGCAACCTTCGCGACATCATCCACGACGAAGCCCCCCTGACGATTCGCGCTGCTACCTCAATCATCGACCAGGTCCTGCAGGCTCTGTCTGCCGCGCACCGCGCCAGCCTGATCCACCGCGACATCAAGCCGGAGAACGTGCTCACCGACGGCGACGGGGCGGTCAAGGTCGCCGACTTCGGCCTGGCCCGGGCGATCACTGCTGGCACGATGAGCCGCACCAGCGACGTCATGTGGGGCACGGCTGCATACCTCTCCCCTGAGCAGGTCCAGCACGGCCGAGCCGATGCCCGCACCGACGTGTATGCCGTGGGGCTAGTCCTGTATGAACTGCTGACCGGGACCAAGGCGTTCGGCGGCGACAGTCCCATTCACGTGGCCTTCCAGCACGTCCACGACACGGTCCCGGCGGTGGCCGAGACCGTCGCGGGCACTCCGGGCGAACTCGACGTGCTGATCGCTCGAGCGACGGCAACCGAGCCCGAATATCGCCCTGAGGATGCTGTGGCGCTGCGCGCTGAGCTCACACACGTGCTCAGTCAGCTCAGCGATGACGAACTCGACGCGCTTCCACCTACGCCCATGGTGCGCTCGTCGGCCCACAACGATGAGCCATCCGCTTCGCAGCCCACGGACGGCGACGCTCCAGTCGATCTCGACGCGACACGCCCGGTGCATCAGGCCACCGCAGTGGTCCCGGTGCGGCCACCCAGCACCGAGGGCAACTTCGCTCGCACGACCGGCAACCGCACGCCTAAATCACCGGGGCCACCGGTCAAGGTCAACCCACCGGCCTCCCCCAAGCCCCGGCGCGCCCGGCGGGGACTTGGGGTCTTCCTGACCGTCTTGCTGCTGCTCATCGGCGGCGGTGGAGCTGCTGCGGCCTGGTATTTCACTGCGGGACCCGGCATCCACTCCGATATGCCCGTGGTGGTGGGCGAGCCCGAGGCCGATGCGGTCAGCGCTCTCGATGACCTCGATCTCGACGCGTTGGTGACCCCCGGCTACTCAGAGACCGTGCCCGATGGGACAGTGATCGCTGCGTCACAGGAGCCGGGGGCGTCGCTGCGGCACGGCACGACGGTTGATCTCGAGGTGTCCCGGGGCCCGGAGCGGTATGCCGTCCCGGACCTGACCGGATCCACGCTCGAGGAAGCAACGGGGCAACTAGAAGACACTCAGTTGGCCTTGGGATTGGTCACCGAGGAGTTCAACGAAGACGTGGCGCAGGGACTGGTGCTGCGTTCGGCCCCCACACCTGAGGACGACCCACTCTCCCCGGGCACCGCCGTGGATATCGTGACCAGCGCGGGACCTGAGCCCATCGACATACCCGATCTTGTCGGCGAGACCCAGAGCGACGCTGAGCAGACCGTGGCCGACGTCGGGTTCGAGGCCATGGTCGAGGATGAGCAAATTTTCGATGACGATGTGCCGGCCGGGTCAGTGGCCAGCCAATCGCCCGCCGCCGGGCAGGGCACCCGCGGCGACACGATCACGCTGACCATCTCCAAGGGGCCAGAACTCGTCACCATGCCGCAGGTCATCGGTATGCAGTTCCGTGAGGCCAAACCGTTGCTCGAGGACCTGGGGTTGACCGTGAAGCGCGAAGAGATCGCGCAAGCGTTCTTCGGCACGGTCAGATTCCAGAGTGTCGATGAAGGCGAGCAGATCCCGGTCGGCACCGAAGTGACGCTCAGCGTCTTGTAGAGCCCTCATAGGTTGCGGGTCCCGCAGCAAGCACCGAGGTGACGACCTCGGCGCAGTGATCGCTGGCCTGCTCGCTGACGTCCATGTGCCACACCAGCCGGGCGTGACTAGCATCGGTCGCAAACCCATAGACCCCGCGCTGCGCCACCCGGGCCAGGAACTCGGCGCTAGTCCAGCCGGCCGCGGCGACGTCCAGAATAACGATGTTGGTGTGCACGACGTCGGGGCCGATCACACCGGGGTCGACCTGGGCCACGGCGCGCGCCATGGCAGTAGCCCTCTGGTGGTCGATCGCCAAGCGCTCCAGGTGATGCTGCACTGCATACAGCCCGGCGGCCGCGAGGATGCCGACCTGGCGCATCCCCCCGCCCCAGCGCTTGCGCCACACCCGCGCCGATGCGATCGCTTCCGCTGAGCCGACCAACACCGAGCCGACCGGAGCTCCGAGTCCCTTGCTCAGGCAGACCGACACCGTGTCCGCACACGCCCCGTACTCGTGCAGGGGCACACCGGTGGCCACGTGCGCATTCCACAGCCGAGCACCGTCAAGGTGAACCGCCACCCCCATCGAAGCGGTGAACTCCCGCACACGCTGCATCGCTGGCAATGGCTGCACGGTGCCGCCACCGAAGTTATGCGTGTTCTCCATCACGACGCAGGAGGTCGCCACCATGTAGGGGCTGCTCGCGGGCGCGACCAGCCTGCTGACGGCCTCGGGCTCCAACTCACCCCGGTCGGCACGCCAACTGCGCGTGGTGATCCCTGACAGCGCCGCGGCCGCACCCATCTCGGCGCGAAGCACATGCGACATCTCATCAGCGATGAGCTCTTGACCCGGCCGACAATGCTCGCGGATGGCCAACTGACCGGCCATCGTCCCGCTCGGAGTGAAGAGCCCTGCCTCATGGCCCAACAGGTCGGCAACGTGCTGCTGCAGCTGGGCTACGGTCGGGTCTTCGCCGAAGACGTCGTCACCGACGGGGGCGCGCGCCATCTCCTCGCGCATCGCCTCAGTGGGCCTGGTCAGGGTGTCCGAGCGCAGATCGGCCACGAGCATCAGCGCGTGCCCTGCTCCAGCATCTCGGCCACTTGGAAGGCCAGCTCCAGCGACTGCTGGTGGTTCAGCCGCGGGTCGCACAAGGTCTCGTAGCGCAGGCCGAGATCGTCCAGGTCCACCGGGTGAGACCCACCGACGCACTCCGTGACATCGTTGCCGGTGAGCTCCACATGGATGCCGCCAGGCCAGGTGCCGACCTGCCGGTGAGCCTCGAAGAAGCCACGGACCTCACCCACCACGTCCTCGAATCGGCGCGTCTTGTAGCCGCTGGCCGAGGTGAAGGTGTTGCCGTGCATGGGGTCGCAGATCCAGGTGACGTGGGCGGCCTCATCGCGCACCGAGTCCAACAGACCGGGCAGCACCTCGCCGATACGCCCGGCACCCATCCTGGTGATGAAGGTCAAACGGCCCGGGGTGCGATCTGGGTCGAGTTTGTCCATCAACTGCAGCACGGTCTCCCGGGTGGCGCTGGGGCCGAGCTTGACCCCGATCGGGTTGTGCACTCGGGAGACGAAGTCGATGTGAGCCTGGTCGAGGTCGCGGGTGCGCTCGCCGACCCAGACGAAGTGTCCTGAGGTGGTGTAGGGCTTGCCGGTGCGCGAATCACGGCGCACCATGGCGCGCTCGTAGTCCAGCACTAGAGCCTCGTGACTGGAGTAGAACTCCACGCGGCGCATCTGCTCGGAGTCAGCCACGCCGGAGGCTTCGAGGAAGCGGATGGCCCGATCGATCTCGCCGGCCATCACCTCATACCTCGCCTGGGCCGGGCCGGACAGGAAGCCCTTGTTCCACATGTGCACGGACCGCAGGTCGGCGAAGCCGCCCTCGGTGAAGGCTCGCACGAGGTTGAGCGTCGCCGAGCTGGCGTGATAGGCGCGCAGCAACCGGTCCGGGTTGTGCTCGCGGGCCTCGTGGGTGAACTCGAAGCCGTTGACCATGTCTCCGCGGTATGCCGGCAGCGTCACTCCGTCTCGCGTCTCATCGTTGGAAGAACGCGGCTTGGCGAACTGCCCCGCGATCCGACCCACCTTGACGATCGGCATACCCGCGCCGTAAGTCAGCACCACGGCCATCTGCAGGATCGTCTTGATGCGATCGCGGATGTTGGGGCCGGTCACCCCGGACAGCGTCTCGGCGCAATCGCCGCCCTGCAGCACGAAGGCTTTGCCGCGCGCCGCCGCGCCTAGTCGATCGCGCAACGCATCGCACTCACCGGCGAAGACCAGCGGGGGATAGTTCGACAACGTGGTGAGCACTTCCGCAAGCGCAGCCGGGTCCCCCCAGGTCGGTTGTTGCGCAGCGACCTTGTCCTCCCAATCCAGGACGTGGCCAACGGGGACAGCAGTGACATCGGAATACACGCCCCTATCGTAGGAGCGTTGCGGGGGTGCTTGGGTCATCGTGTGGCGTCATCCCGGGCGGCATCGTCCCTGGTTGGCTCTTCGGCGGGGGCGCTCGCGGTGGACCCCTCGTCCTTGCCGAACCGCTCCGAGAGTTGCTCCGCGACGATTGCGGTCTTGTCGCGCACCTGCTCGCGGGCGTGCTCAACCCCGGCGCGCGCCTCCTCGACCCTGGCTTTGGTGGCGGCGCTGATCCTGGCTCGCTGTTCGGCCGCAGCGCGCTCCTTGACGACGGAAGCATATTCGTCGACGTATTCCTGACCGGACAGCGCTGCGAGCGCGGTCATCACTTCATCGGTGATCGTGCGCAGGACCTCGCGGTCCTCCTCCTGCCCGGCGTAGCGCGAGAAGTCCATCGGGGTGCCGATCTTCATCCCGACCTGGTGCAGGTTGGGGATCTTTTGCCCGGTTGGCTGGGCCTTGTCAGTGTCGATCATCGCCACCGGGATGATCGGGACGTCGGCCTCCAACGCCATCCGGGCCATCCCTGTCTTGCCGCGATACAGCCTGCCGTCGCCGGAGCGGGTGCCCTCGGGATAGATCCCGAACAGGTCTCCCCGGCGCAGCACCTTCATGCCCTGGCGCACGGCCACCATGCTGGCCTCACCACCGGAACGGTCGATCGGAATCTGACCGGTGGTGGTGAAGAACATCTTGGTGGCCCAGCCCTTGATGCCGGTGCCGGTGAAGTACTCCTTCTTCGCGGGGAAGGTGATCCGACGAGAGACCATGAGCGGCAGGAAGATCGAGTCGGAGAACGACAGGTGATTGCTGGCCAGGATTGCTCCGCCACGCTCCGGGATGTGATCCTCCCCAGTGATCCACGGACGGAACAGCACCCGCAGGATCGGACCCACGACAATCACCTTGAGCACCCAATAGATCACGTCGGCCTCCTCGCCTTCTGCGAGCCGCAGCCTACGGCACATGGGAGCCCGCAACCGGGACCGTGACAAGATCGACTCGTGGTGAAGATGTCAGGGCGCAACGGAGTCGTGTTCTGGTGAGCACTCCCGACCAGGGAAGCAACCGGGACAACGACCCCGATGCCGACCGCGCGGACTTCGACCGGCGATTCGGTGAGATCGTGGCCGGCTTCGAGCCGCATCCCCACGCCGAGGATGAGGCCCACGACCAGGCTGCGCTTGAGCCAACACCCGCACCCGAGACACCGCATACCCCCATCGCGAGCGAAGGCGAGGCAGGGCCGTGGCGAGAGTGGAGCGATCCCGGCGAGGAAGACCACTTCGTCCCGGCCCCCACCGACCCACTCCCGGCTGGAGACTTGCACTTCTGGGGGATTGTCGTCGGCCTGACCGTCGGCCCGCTGCTCATCCTTCTGACGGCCCTGTTCTCAGCCGTCGGTGCCATCCCGTGGGGCGTGCTCGGCATAGCGGGCACGGTGATCGGCTTCGTTTTGTTGGTCTTGCGCTCCCCCACGCACCGCTCCGGCGACGACGGGTCCGGCGCTCGGGTCTGAGTCAGATCACCAGATCCACCCACACCGGACGGTGATCGGTGGCCGCAACCAGCAGACGCTCCGGCACTTCCACCGACTGCTCCGGGTCCATCGCACGCACCTGCGCAAAGCCGGTGGCGAAGATGGCGTCAATGGCCCGTTGTGGGGCGGCCGCGGGGAACGTCGGGCGGTTCGAGGACGACGCCAGGGGCACGTGATGGCTCAACTGGTGCCACGCGGGGGCACCAGCCTCTTCGTTGAGGTCGCCGCCAATCACCCACGGCAGCCCTTCGCAGGCCCGATCCACGGTCATCTCGGCCAAGATCTGTCCGACGTGCTGAAGGCGCTGCTCAGGTCGCAAGGGTAGGTGGATGCTGGCCACGACCACATCAGCCGTGTGGTCGATCCGCACCGTGGCCAGCGAGTACGTGCGCGGATTGCCCAAGAACTCGACCGGCAACGCCCGATCCCGGCGGCCGACGAGGTCCGCGCGCGGCCCGAGCAGCAGGGAGGTGCCGCTGACTGCCCTGGTGCGCCCCGGCCACCACATCTGGCAAAGCCGTGCAAACGTCTTCATCCGGTATGCCGAGCGCGGCCCTCTGGGGATCTCTTGCAGAAGCACGACGTCGGGCCGGATGGCGGCGATCACCTGAGCCGCTGCGTGGGTATCGTCGGCCAGCGCTCGGAGGTTGTAGGTAGCCACACGCAGTCCGCGTGCCGATCGGGCGATCACACCTCGTCGCGTCCCAGCGCGGCGTGCGCATCTCGTCGGGCCAAGTCCGCGGCCCCGATCATGCCCGCCGCTGGCCCCAACGAAGCGATGCGCAGCTGCGGGATCCTCCGATGGCCTCGACCCGTGACGTGACGCGCCAAGGCAGCGCGGGCCGGGTCGAGCAGCAGCGCACCCGCTTGGCTCACGCCGCCACCGATGACGATCATTCCCGGGTCCAGCGCGGCCACCACATTGGCCAATCCCCGTCCCAGTGCCGTGCCGATCTGGCCCAAGACGTCTTGGGCCTCTGGGTCGCCGGCATTGGCCAACTCAGTAACCATCACCCCCGTGACCAACCGCAGATCGCCGCCGCACGCCTGCGCCAAAGCCGTCGTCCTCGGCCCTCCGGCCCGAATTCGTTCCACCGCTTCACGGCGTAGAGCCGGACCGCTGGCGTATTGCTCCCAACACCCTCGATTGCCACATTCACAGCGGTGCCCGTCGGGGACAGCCGTCATATGGCCGAACTCTGCGGCCATCCCATGGCGGCCACGCTCGAGGTGACCATCAAAGACCATGCCGCCCCCGATGCCGGTGCCCATGGTGATCAGGACAAGGCGAGGTTCTCCGCGTCCGGCTCCGAATCGGTATTCCGCCCACGCTGCGGCGTTCGCGTCGTTCTCGATGGTGACGCTCTGTCCGAGACGTTCCTGCAATCGGGCCGCCAACGGTTCGTTGCGCCAATTGAGGTGTGGTGCGAACCGGACAGTGCTTCGGTCTGCATCGACGAACCCAGCGGCTCCTACGCCGATGGGTGCCGAGTCCTGCTTATCTCGCAGATGGCCCTCGACCAATGTAGTGACCGCAGTGACGATGACGTCCTCCACGACCTGCGGCGCGGTGCTGCGGTGCGGGGTGTCGGCATACTCCCGCGCGGTGACCGCGCCACCGGCATCGACCAGACCCGCGGCGACCTTGGTGCCGCCGATGTCGACACCTATGGCCCACTGCGCTGACTGCATACGCCTCGCCCCGGCCCGCTCAGTGCGCGACTCGGGCGGCAGCCAGGTCGGCGGCACCGATCATCCCGGCCTCGTTGCCCAGCTCGGCGAGCACCATCGGCGGCACCGGTCGATGCCCGCGACCGGTCAGCTGACGAGCAAACGCCACGCGAGCTGGCTCCAGGACGAGGTCCCCCGCCGCGCTTACGCCCCCGCCGACCACGATGACGCCGGTGTCCAGCACTGCGACCAGCGAGGCCACCCCTTCACCGACCCAATGCCCCAGGTCGCCCAACAATTCGATCGCGGCCTGTCCGCCCTCAACCGCCGATTGGGTCACCATCATCCCGGTCAGCGCAGCAGGATCTCCCCCACAGCGCTGCGATAGGTCCGCCGCGTGCGGACTGGATGCGGCGACCAGTTCTCGAGCCTCGCGGACCAGTGCCGACCCGCTGGCGTATTGCTCCCAACAGCCGCGGTTGCCGCAGCCACAACGGTGCCCCTCTGGAACGACGCGTAGGTGGCCGATCTCGGCTGCCATCCCGTGGGCACCGCGGACAAGTTGATGCCGGTCGATCACGCCACCGCCGACGCCGGTCCCCAGGGTGATCATGATCATGTGGTCGGCGTTGCGGGCTGCGCCGAACCGAAACTCGCCCCAGGCCGCAGCGTTGGCGTCGTTCTCCAACACCACCGGTATATCGGCCCGCTCGCGCACCCGCTGCGCCAAGGGCTCGTTGCGCCAGGCCAGGTTGGGAGCGAACACCACGGTGGTGCCCTCGGCGTCCACGAAGCCTGCGCAGGCCACCCCGACTCCGGCGACGTCCTGGCCATCACGCTGAGCCTGCTCGCGCAACTCGTGCACCACCTCGACGACCGCACCGGCAATGGCGTCGACATCCTGCGCTGGGGTTTCTCGCCGCGCGCGGGCAGCGATTCTGCCGTGTTCGTCGACCGAGCTGGCGGCGATCTTGGTGCCGCCGACGTCTACCCCGATGTTCAAGGTCATCACTGATCTCCCGAGTGCTCAGGTGTCTATGGACTGGCAGACACGCAGCGTAACGGCCACTGGCTCAGCCTTGGCTTAACGGGGATTGGGCAGGTCGTCGCGGTAGCATGTCGCTCGACCTCGCCCGAGGACCCAGCCCCAGGAGGCCCGATCGTGCAGGACATCGCCGTCCCACCGTTAGTTCCACTGGCCGTCGACGGCAATCTGTCTGACGTCGCCGCATACTGGGCCGGGGTCGATCCGGCCAAGGTCCTGGTCCGGATCGCCGAGGCTGAGACCTGGCGTGACGTCAGCGCCGCCGAGTTCTGGGCTCAAGTCCAGGCATTGGCCAAAGGCTTTGCGGCCGCGGGGGTGGGCACCGGCGACCGGGTCGCCATCATGAGCCGCACTCGCTACGAATGGACCCTGTGCGACTTCGCTTTGTGGACCGCCGGAGCAGTCCCGGTGCCGGTCTACGAAACATCTTCGGCCGAGCAGGTCCAGTGGATCTGCTCAGACTCCCACGCCGTGGCCATCGTCGTCGAAGACAGCAGTCACGCCGCCACCGTGGCCAAGGTGCGCGAGTCTCTTGAGCACCTCACCGACGTCTGGCAGATCGACTCCGGAGCCCTAGACGAGTTGGTCAGTGCTGGGGCTGAGGTCAGTGACGACGACATCGCCGAGCGCCGCGCCGCCATCAAGCGCGCCGATCTGGCCACGATTATCTACACGTCGGGCACCACCGGTCCGCCCAAGGGGTGCGAGCTCAGTCACGACAACTTCATGGCGCTGACCGAAAACACCGTTGAGCGGCTCAAAGATGTCGTGGCCGAGCCAGGGGCCAGCACTCTAGTGTTCCTGCCGTTGGCTCACGTCTTCGCCCGTTTCATCGAGGTGCTGGCGATGCAGGCCGGGTCGATCATGGGTCACACCCCCGACCCCAAGACGGTCTTGGCCGACCTCGCGACCTTCCAGCCGACATACCTGCTGTCTGTCCCTCGCGTTTTCGAGAAGATCTACAACTCCTCGGAGCAAAAGGCCGAGGCAGGCGGCAAGGGCAAGATCTTCCGGTGGGCGGCGTCGGTGGCTCACCGGTGGAGCGTGGCCCAAGACAACGGCGGCCCCGGTCCGATTCTTTCGGCCCAGCACAAAGTGGCTGACCTCCTGGTCTTCGGCAAACTGCGCCAGGCCCTCGGCGGCCGCTGCAAGTATGCGGTCTCTGGCGGCGCAGCACTCGGCGATCGGTTGGGACACTTCTACCGTGGCGTGGGCCTGATCGTCCTCGAGGGATACGGACTGACCGAGACCACCGCACCGGCCACAGTCAACACGCCTGACCTGATCAAGATCGGGGCCGTTGGCCGGCCCCTACCGGGAGTTGCCGTCAAGATCGACGCAGACGGTGAGATCTTGATCAAGGGCAACAATGTCTTCGGTGCCTATCACAACAATCCTGACGCCACGGCTGAGGCCATCCGCGACGGCTGGTTCCACACCGGCGATATCGGTGAACTGGACGATGATGGCTTCTTGAAGGTCACAGGTCGCAAGAAGGAAATCCTGGTCACCGCGGCCGGGAAGAACGTTTCCCCGGCCGGGCTGGAAGATCGACTTCGGGCCAACCCGTTGATCTCGCAGTGCATCGTGGTGGGTGATGCGCGTCCCTTCATCGCGGCCTTGATCACCCTCGATGAGGAGATGCTGCCGATCTGGGCCAAGAATCACGACCTCGAAGGCATCTCACTGGAGGAGGCGCGCACTCACAAGGCCGTGGTCGCGGAGGTGCAGCGAGCCGTCGATCACGCGAACGACGCGGTGAGCCGAGCAGAAGGCATCCGCAAATTCAAGATTCTCGAAGGCGACTTCACCGAGGAGAACGGCTATCTCACGCCCTCAATCAAGTTGCGCCGTGGCCGGGTCCTGTCGGACATGAAGGATCAGGTCGAAGCGCTCTACGTCGACGAGCGCTGAGGCCGGATCAGGGCATCGCGACTCCTCACAGTCGGTGGCTACTGACGTCGTAGCCACGAGACCCAGGCGCGGTGTAGAGCATCACTGGTCTCACCCAGGATCGCTTCCATCCATGCGCTCGTTGGCTCACCGGCTGCGGCGGCGCTGAAGATCTCTGGCAGCGCCGCCTCGGTGTGACGCTCGGCGATGAAGACCCACGCCAACCAGGCCCGTACGTAGCCCTGCCAGGAATCCCCGTCGGGTCTGGGTTGCGGCCATGACTCTCCGGGGTCGTGTGCTGCCCGCTCCAGGGCAGAGCCAGCAATATCGGCGAGCGCCATCGTGGAGGTCCGATGCGCGGTGTATTCCGCGAGCCCCTCCTTCACCCACCACGGTGCCTTTCCCCCAGGCCCCATTGCGAGGTGGGCGACCTCGTGGGTCACCACCGCCTCACGGCCCGCAGGACTCAATTCGTCCCAGGCGTCCGGATGCATCACGATTCGCGCCTGCTCTGCAGTCCCCGCCACAGAGTCATCTGAGCCCGCGTCCGTGCCTGTGCCTGTGCCTGTGCCTGTGCCTGTGCCTGTGCGGACGGTGCTCGCGGCATACCCGCGCTCCTGCGGCAGATGGCCGGTGGCCGTGGCCCAGCCCGTGACGGTCGAGGGCAAGTCGATGCGCACTGGCAACGCCACGCTGCCTTCGCCCCATAACTCCTCGACCCGCGGGATGGCCACGAGAACGAGATCGCGGTATGCCGACGCGCGCTCCGCCGAGACTCCCCCGGTCACCATGACGTCGGGGGAATTGGCGCAGCCAGCCAGCCCTGGGGCAACCACGGCCGCTGCGGCACTCAAGCCCAGCCATTCGAGCACTCGACGCCGCGACAGGACTGCCTGCGTCCAGGAAGACTCGCGGAAGGGGGGCACGCGCATAGGCTACGACCGACTCGATGATTTGCTTGCTTGCATCAAGCAACTTACTCTGCCTCAGTGACAATTTCCCCTGCGGCCGATGCGTTGGCGACCGAATTGATGCACACGATCAAAGTGCTCAGGGCGGCGGCGCACACGTTCCCTCGGCTCCATGAAGCCGTTGACCCGCTATCGCATCCCCTTCTGTTTGCCTTGGTGCCCGGCCCCATGCGAGTCAGCGACCTGGCCAGCACGGTCAACAATGACCTGTCCACCGTCAGCCGACAGGTCAGCACTCTGCAGGACTACGGATTGATCACCAAGGTCAGTGATCCAGAAGACGGCAGAGCCCAACTCCTCTCCTTGTCCGACCAGGGACGCAGTCTCGTGGAGGCGGCCCGAGTGGCACGCGCCGAGGTTCTCGATGACCTCTTGCGTGACTGGGACGCCAGCGACATCGCCTCTTTCACGCAGTATTTGCGCGACTTCGCAGCAGGCGTGCACGCCCGGCATCTCGCCCACAGCGAAAGGGCCACCCAATGACTAGTGCATCTCCCGCAGCCGGCTCCCCTCGACAGCACTTACCCCCGTCAGATTCAGACGATTCTGGTTGGGCTGATGATGGGCATGTTCTTGGCGGCCCTGGACCAGACCGTGGTCTCGACGTCGATCCGGACCATTGCTGATGACCTCAAGGGCCTGGATCATCAGGCCTGGGCCACCACGGCATACCTGATCACCGCGATCATCTCGACCCCGCTCTACGGCAAATTGTCCGACATCTACGGACGCCGCTTGTTCTTCTCGGTGGCCATCACGATCTTCGTGGTGGGCTCGGCGCTGTGCTCTCTGTCGCAGGACATGACGCAACTGGCCGCCTTCCGAGCGATCCAAGGCCTGGGTGCAGGCGGATTGTTCTCGCTGGCGCTGGCGATTTTGGGGGATATCGTCCCTCCGCGCGAGCGAGCCAAATACCAGGGCTACTTCTTGGCCGTCTTCGGCACCTCCAGCGTGTTGGGCCCGGTGATCGGTGGCTTCTTCGCGGGTGCAGACAGCATCTTGTCCATCACGGGTTGGCGCTGGGTCTTCCTTGTCAACGTGCCGATCGGACTGTTGGCGTTTGTGGTGGTGCAGCGCACGCTGAAGATGAAGCACACCCGCTTGGATCACCGTCTGGACTGGTGGGGCGCTGCCAGCCTCGCCGTCGGGCTGGTGCCGCTGCTCGTGGTGGCTGAGCAAGGGCGTGAGTGGGGATGGGCATCTCCGCAGGCCATCGCCTGCTACGCCATTGGGCTGGCTTCGCTGGCAACCTTGTCTTCGTCGAGCGGAAGATGGGTGCAGAGGCCCTTCTGCCACTGAGCTTGTTCAGCAACCGCACGGTTCGGATTTCGTCCATCGCGTCCGTGATGCTCGGGGTGGCGATGTTCGGCGGGCTGGCCACGTTGCCCCTGTACTTGCAGATCGTCAAGGGAGCGACTCCGACGCAGGCCGGTCTCATGTTGCTGCCCATGACGTTGGGCATCATGACCGGCTCGATCTTGTCTGGACAGCTGATCTCACGCACCGGTCGCTACCGCATCTTCCCCATCATCGGCTCGGCCACGCTCACCCTGGCCATGGTCGCCATGTCGTTCGTCGGTGCTGATACCCCGCTGCCGTTGACGATGGTCATCATGGCCTTCTTCGGATTCGGCCTGGGCTCGAATATGCAGCCACTGACGCTGGCCGTGCAAAATGCCGTGTCGCCGCGGATGATCGGCGTCGCCACCGCTTCAGCCACCTTCACCCGTCAGATGGGTGGGACGATTGGAACCGCCGTCTTCTTGTCGCTGCTGTTCGCCCAAGCCCCGGTGAGGATCGGTGAGTCCATGCAGCAGGTGGCGCCGACCGCGGACTTCCAAAGCGCGCTGCAGGACCCCGCCAACGCTGATTTCGCTGGCCAGTTCCAGCAGGCCACTGCCGCGGGGACCGATCCGGCGAGCGCCTTCAGCGGTGTGCTTCAGGACTCTTCGTCGTTGACGACGCTGGATCCAACGTTGGCTCGGCCCTTCCTGGTCGGATTCTCCGAGGCGATGGACCTGGTCTTCCTGGTCAGCGCGGGCGTGATGGCCGTGTGCTTCCTGGTGCTCCTTCGGCTGCCGGAGATCGAGTTGCGGTCTGGGTCGGCATACTCCGAGCGTGCGGACGAAGACGCCGCCGACGCAGCACGAGCCGCCGCGGCGGCGGCACCCGCCGCGACCGCGCCAGCCGACACATCGTCACCAGACACCGCACCCTTCGATAGCCGGCCCGCCGATGCTGGCTCGGCCGAGCCCAGGCTCCCTGACCCCGACGCCTCTCAGGCCCAACGTCGCTGACAGTTCAGGCCTAACCGACCCTGAGCCAGCCCGGCATCGCTGAGGTGTCCGGGGTGGCCACCAGGTCGAGCACGTCAAGGGCGTTGACCAATCCTGCGCCAATGAACACGTCAACCGCGTCCCACTCCGCGTCACTCAACGGCATGGACCGCTGGGCCGATCTGGATATCGAGGCCGACTCCGCAGATGGTGGTGGCATCTCGGGTCGCAGCCAGGCTCCGGCCACGACAGGCACAAAACAACTTGAACAATGCTGGCCTCGCACCGGGCATGTATTGCAGTCGATGATCGTCATCGCGTGTCACCTCCGTTGGGTGATGGCGACGCTAAAGCCCGCCACCGACACACCCTTGCGTTCACAAGGTCTGTCGGGGCACGGATCTACCGTTCTAGGCATGCTTCAGCCCACCTTCGACGACCTCGGCACGGCACTGGCCGATGTCACGTTCGTGGTGGTGGATCTGGAGACGACCGGTGGCTCGCCCAGTGATTCACAGATCACCGAGATCGGTGCCGTGAAGGTGCGAGGCGGGGTCGTCCTGGGCGAATTTCAGTCCCTCGTGCGCCCCACGATCGCGATCCCGGCCTTCATCACCGTGCTGACGGGGATCTCCAACCGCACGGTGGCCGGTGCCCCACGCATCGAGTCCGCGCTGCCCGCCTTCTTGGATTTCGCCCGGGGCAGTGTGCTGGTGGCCCACAACGCCGGCTTCGACATCTCATTCCTCAAAGCTGCGGCCGCCGCGACAGGGCACCCGTGGCCGGGGTTCTCCGTGGTCGACACGGTTCACCTGGCCAGGCAACTGGTGACCCGCGACGAATCGCCGAACCACAAACTGTCCAGCCTGGCGGCGTTGTTCGGCGCGCAGATCACCCCCGACCATCGGGCCCTACATGACGCGCAAGCCACGGTCGATGTGTTGCACGCGCTCATCGAGCGGGTCGGCAGCTTGGGTGTGCACACGCTCGAGGAGTTGGTGAGCTATTCAGGTCGGGTTCCGGCGACGACGCGCCGCAAGCGGTTCTTGGCCGATGCGATGCCGTCGGCCCCTGGGGTCTATATCTTCAAGGACCGCAACGGTTCCCCGCTCTACGTCGGCACGTCGCTGGACATCCGCAGGCGCACACGCACCTACTTCACGGCCTCGGAGACCCGGCGGCGGATGAGTGACATGGTCCGTCTTGCGGAGTCGATCACGCCGATCATCTGTCAGACGCGTCTGGAGGCACAGGTCCGCGAGTTGCGCTTGATCGCATCACATAAACCGCCATACAACTCGCGATCGCGCAACCCTGAGCGTGCGGTCTGGGTAAAACTGACCGCGGAGGCGTTCCCGCGCCTATCCATTGTGTCCTCTATCCGCGCCGATGGGGCCGATTATGTGGGCCCCTTCGGCAGCCGCAAGGTGGCCGCTGAGGCCGTCGCGGCAGTCCATGAGGTCGTGCCGATCCGCCAGTGCACGTCAAGACTGAGCCGCAAAGGCACCGGCAGCCCATGCATCCTGGCCGAGATGGGACGGTGTGGCGCTCCGTGCGCTGGACAGCAAAGCGTCGCTGAGTATGCCGTGATCGCAGGCCAGGCGCGCGAGGCCCTGGTGGGGCGGACCAGCGACGTCGTGGCCCAATTCCACCACCGGCTCCTCGATCTGACCCAAACCCAGCGCTATGAAGACGCAGCCGTCGTTCGAGATCGAATGCTTGCCCTCGTGCGGGCTGCCGCGCGCGCCCAACGATTGGATCCTCTGCGCAACAGCGCGGAGATGGTGGCCGCGCGCCGACGATCAGAGGGCGGCTGGGAGGTCATCTGTGTGCGCTACGGCCGTCTGGCTGCGGCCGGAGTGTGCCCGCCGGGGCACAACCCGCTGCCGATGATTTCGGCGCTGCGCGACAGTGCAGAAGTGGTGGCGCCGCTCCCCGAGGGCAACGACCAGGCCACGCACCCCGGCGAGAGTGAATTGATCTTGGATTGGTTGGAGACTCCAGGAACACGTCTCGTGGAGCTCGAAGGGATATGGACCTGCCCCGTGGGCGGAGCGGGCGCATCCCATGAGGAACTCCAGCGGTTGGGTGCCTAACTCCAGGCCGGAGCCTCACACTGAGCTCAAGCCCGAAGGGTCAGCTCTGCGTTGCTTGGACCCACGCGTTGAGTTTCGCCGCCGCCCTACCGCTATCGATAGCCGACCGCGCCGCCTCTATGCCGGCTGCCCAGCGCTCGTGCACGTGTCCCTCGTCAGTGGGAGCACGGCGAGCGTCTGCGCCAAAACCCCCAGCGGTGTCATCGCCCACGAGGGCCATCGCTATACCCGCATTCAGCAGGACCGCATCGCGAATCGGCCCAGCCTGCCCTCCGCATACAGACCGGACGATCTCAGCGTTGAAGGAAGGGCCCTGACCGCGCAGCGCCTCGGCCGGGGCGAAGTCGAAGCCGACGCGGCGAGGATCGAGCACGAACGGGGCAACGACACCATCGGCCACCCACCACAGAGATGTCGTGGTGAAGGGAGTGAC
The DNA here is from genome assembly GCA_963803695.1 of uncultured Actinomycetota bacterium. GTDB lineage: Bacteria > Actinomycetota > Actinomycetes > Actinomycetales > Dermatophilaceae > Ornithinicoccus. Next base: position 692,672 of record CAWDNY010000015.1, on the reverse strand, counting down.
TTCATCAAGGCCGTCATCGCCGCGGAAGACCACCGCTTGCTTGCCTCGATCAGCAAAGACCCCAGCCATGATTGGAGCCATCACCTCGTCGCCGACCCCCACCGCAGAATAGGTCGGCTGAGCGGGGTTCGTGAGGGGCCCGAGGAAGTTGAACGCCGTCGGCACGCCAATCTCTCGGCGTGTCGGCCCGGCGTGGCGCATCGAAGGATGGAATGCCTGAGCAAAGCAAAACGTGATCCCACATTCGTGGGCGATCTGAGCCACCCGTTCGGCGCTGAGGTCCAGCCGGACACCGAGTGCCTCCAGCACATCTGCGGATCCGGAGGAGGAGGAAGCCGCCCGGTTTCCGTGTTTGACGACCGTCACACCAGCCCCGGCGGCCACGATGGCCGACATGGTGGAGATGTTCACGCTGTGAGAGCCATCGCCGCCCGTCCCCACGATGTCGAGCGCACGGACCTCATCAGCCTTCACGAAGGAAACCGCGTGCGTCAGCATCATGTCGGAGAGCCCCCGCATCTCCTCCACGCTCTCCCCTTTAGCGCGCAGAGCCACCAAGAATGCAGCCAGACTGGCGGGAGTAGCCCGGCCAGCCATCGTCTCGTCCATCGCCCACGCGGCCTCGCGACCTGACAGGTCGCGTCCATCCAAGAGATGCCGCAGAAGTAAGGTCCACGACATCGACCCGGAACGATTCACCGCTGCGCGAGCGAAGCCACAGTGGCGGCGAGCACCGCGGGGTCGAGCGGGTGTGGGACCGCTCCGTCGGCCTGACTCCACGCGGCGAGCCAGCCATCGTTGGGGCGCCCTGTGAGCACCAGGACCGGCGGACACTGGAACAGTTCGTTCTTCAGTTGCCGACACAAGCCGAGTCCGCCGAAGGGCTGAGCTTCGCCGTCCAGGATGAGCACGTCGAACTCCGACTCATCGAGAGCCAATTCGACAGCAGGTGCCGTAGCGCACTCGTGCCAGCGCTCAACCTCGATGCCCGGGGCGGGCTTGGTCCCCACACCCAGTCGCACCGCATCACGCGTTGACCTGTCATCACTGAACAACAGGATCGAGATACGACGCAGTTTGGGACTCTGCTCGGTCAGGGTCGAGACGGTCATGGGCAGATGCTACCCATCAGTGACGGGTGAGCGCTGCCTCGACCTTCGTGGGAGGGTCGCTCACGCAGTACTACACCCATAGGTCATACTGGACGGCGTGGCGACAACTTCAATGACTGCGCAGTCCCCGCACGCGGGTGCGCCCTCAGCCAGCGGCCCAGTGAGCCGACCCGACATGGTGGCGGTGGGCACCATCGTGTGGCTTTCCAGCGAGATCATGTTTTTCGCCGGACTGTTCGCGATGTACTTCACGATCCGCTCGGTTGCCCCCGAGCTGTGGACCGAAAACACCGAGATGCTCAACGTGCCCTTTGCGCTGGCCAACACCACAATCCTGGTGATTTCGTCGGTCTGGTGTCAGCTCGGTGTCTTCAAAGCCGAGCAAGGCGTGCCGAGTCGCACCGGCAAACTCACCGAGGTCGGCAAGTGGGGTATGCGTGAGTGGTACGTCCTGACGTATATCTTCGGTGCCACCTTTGTCGCTGGCCAGATTTTGGAGTATGCAGAGCTCATCCGTGAAGGCGTCACATTGAGTTCCAGTCCTTACGGATCCGTGTTCTACATGACGACGGGTTTCCACGGCTTGCACGTGACCGGCGGGCTCATTGCCTTCCTCCTCATCATCGGAAGAAGTTTCACGGCCAAGCGATACACCCACAGCCAAGCGACGAGTGCCGTGGTGACCTCGTACTACTGGCACTTCGTCGACGTGGTCTGGGTGGCGCTCTTCCTGACGATCTACGTCGTCCAATGATTGCCATGCCGAGCACAGTGCTCGACCCGATATCCCTGACCATTGCTAACGTGAGGACACACCAGTGAAACGACTGGCCGCCCGCCGCCGTAGCCCGATAGCAATTCTGATTGTGCTCCTCCTTGGCCTCAGTTTGACCGGCACCGCCTATGCGGCGCTGCAGCCCAAGGCAGCACCGGGAACTTCCGGTTCAACGGCCTCAACACAAGAGATTGAAGCCGGTCGAAAACTCTTCATCGCTAACTGTGCTTCATGCCATGGCGTGAACGCTCAAGGGAACGGCTCGTACGGACCATCACTGGTTGGGGTTGGTGCCGCTGCCGTGGATTTCCAGGTGTCCACTGGCCGTATGCCGCTCGCTGCACCGGGGGTGCAGGCACCGGCGAATCGTGACGCACTTTTGCTGGACAGCGAGGAAATTACTTCTTTAGCCGCCTTTGTCGGCTCCTTGGGGCCGGGCCCGGATGTTCCTGATGCCAAATACCTGGACCTAGAGGGTGCCGATATCGCCAACGGAGGCAAGGTCTTCCGCACCAACTGCGCCATGTGCCATAACTCGTCTGGTGCTGGCGGGGCGCTCACGCGTGGGAAATATGCCCCCAGTCTGATGAACGTCGAGCCGCAACATATCTACGAAGCGATGCTCACTGGACCCCAGTCGATGCCGGTGTTCAACGATTCGAACATCACGCCCGAGGAGAAGCGCGACGTTATCGCGTTCTTGAAGGACATCGAAGAGGGAGGCACGTCCTACGGCGGGCAGGCCCTCGGCTCGCTCGGACCTGCCGGTGATGCGATCTTCATCTGGACCTTCGGGGTCGGGCTGCTGATTGCCGCCGCAATATGGCTTGGACGAAAGGCTGCGTGATCATGAGCGACAACACCCCCGCAACCAGCAACGGGTCCGCTGGCCTCTCGGCGGCCCATGGTGGACCACAGTTGCCTGACCGCTTCGAGAACCCGGGCTTGGCGCCACACGTTCCCCGGCGCAGCGATGTCGACGAAAAGGCCGCAAAGCGCGCGGAACTCCAAGTTGTGGCCATGTTCTTTCTCTCTGCCCTAGGCACGATCGGTTTCGTCGCGGCCTATTTTTTCATCCCTTTGGAGGCCCGCGGCCAGTTCATTGGCATCGGCGAGATCAGCCTCTACCACGTCGCATTGGGCTTGACCATGACGGTGTCTCTTCTGGGGATCGGCTTCGGGGCCGTGCACTGGGCCAAGACCCTGATGCCCGACGAAGAGGTCATCGAGGAGCGCCACGAGCAAGCATCCTCAGTGGAGGTGCGCGAGGGGGCCGCCAGCCATCTGCGGGCAGGGTGGAAAGAGTCTCAGTTAGGTCGTCGGCCGCTCATCTTGCAGAGCGCGGCCGGAGCTCTGGGATTGTTCGCAATTCCGATGGTGCTTCAAGTTGTCGGCAGTTTGGGCCCTGCTCCGGGTGAAGACCTCTACGACACGAACTGGAAAGCTGGCCTACGCCTCATGATCGACCCGTCGGGGGCACCCATTCGCGCCTCGGACGTCACGATCGGCTCTGTCTTCCACATCCTGCCTGAGGGCTTCGTCGGCGAAGAGGCAGAGCAAGAGCTTTCTCCCCACGCGCTGCTCGAGGCCAAGGCCGAGGACCAGGTCATTCTGGTTCGTCTGGACCCGGAGGTCGTGACAAGCCAAAAATCTTTGGATTGGGGCTTCGAGGGCATCTTGGCCTACTCCAAGGTCTGCACTCACGTCGGGTGCCCCGTCGCTCTCTACGAGCAACAGACCCACAACTTGCTGTGTCCCTGCCACCAGTCAACCTTTGACATGACACAGGACTGCAAGGTCATCTTCGGGCCCGCCAAGCGTGCTCTGCCCCAATTGCGCATCACTGTCGACACCGAGGGTTACCTCGTCGCCGCCGACGGCTTTGCCGAACCGGTAGGACCAAGTTTCTGGGAGCGTGGCTGATGTCAACAACATCCCGAGTGCCGCAAGGCGCGGACACCGTGCGTAGTGAGGCAACCACGAGCACCGCAGAGACGTCAGCCGCCGAGCGCGACAAACCAAACCTGCCAGCGCCGATTATCTGGACCGACGAGCGAGTCGGCAGCGCCAAGGGCATGAAGTTCCTGCTCCGCAAGGTCTTCCCCGATCACTGGTCGTTCCTGCTCGGTGAAGTGGCGATGTATTCAATGGTCATCTGCCTCATCACCGGGACCTTCCTGACGTTCTGGTACGTGCCGAGCATGGGCGAGGTCGAATACAACGGCTCGTTCGTGCCGCTCAAGGGCGTCAACATGAGCGAGGCCTACGCCACGACGTTGGATATCTCCTTCGACATCAAGGGCGGTCTGCTTATTCGGCAGTTGCACCACTGGGCGGCCCTGCTGTTCGTCGTTGGCATCGCCCTGCACATGGCTCGAGTGTTCTTCACCGGCGCTTTCCGCAAGCCGCGCGAGATCAACTGGGTCATCGGCAGCGTGCTCTCGTTGCTCGCGATCATTGAGGGCTTCGCCGGCTACTCACTGCCAGATGACCTGCTGTCAGGCACAGGCATCCGGGCGATGGCCGGCTTCATGCAGTCGGCACCCGTCATTGGCAGCTATATGACCTTCTTCGTCTTCGGCGGCCCCTTCCCCGGCGAATCGATCATCCCCCGGCTGTACATCGCTCACGTGCTCCTCATTCCGGCTCTCCTCGTCGGATTGTTCACCGTGCACATCGTCTTGGTTTTGGTCCACAAGCACACCCAATACCCCGGACCGGGCCGCACGAATAACAACGTCGTCGGCTTCCCCCTGATGCCGGTGTACATGGCCAAGGCCGGTGGGTTCTTTTTCATCGTGTTCGGCATCACCGCGCTGATCTCGGCATTGATTCAGATCAACCCGGTGTGGGTCTTCGGCCCCTACGATCCGACCCAGGTCACGGCCGGTTCACAACCTGACTTCTACATGTGGTTCTCCGACGGTGCCTTGCGCCTCTTGCCCGGATGGCTGGAATTCACGGCCTTCGGGACCACGTGGAGTTTCAACATCTTCCTGGGTTCGCTGGTCTTGCTACCTTTGGTGTGGCTGATCATCGGGGTGTACCCATTCGTTGAGTCGTGGGTGACCGGGGACAAGCGCGAGCACCACTTGCTGGACCGTCCCCGCAACGCTCCGGTCCGCACGGCAGTGGGAGCAGCAGCCATCTCGATCTACCTCGTGCTGGCGATGGGCTCGGTCAACGACATCCTCGCTATCAAGTTGGGCTTGTCGATCAACGACCTCACCATACTGTTCCGGGCACTGTTCTTCATCGCACCGTTCATCACCTTCTTCGTCGTCAAGCGTCTGTGCATCTCGCTGCAGCGCGCTGACCGCGACACGGTGCTTCACGGCACCGAGACCGGCCGCGTCGTGCGCACGCCGGAGGGTGAGTTCTACGAGGTTCACGAGCCTCTGGACCCCTACACGCGGTGGACCCTGGTGCAGCATGACCCGCAATACCCGCTTGCGCTCGAGCAGGGCACGACCGTTGACGAGCACGGGGTCCGAAAGCCTCAGCCGGTCGGCAACGCGTTGCGCCGGGCGCTCTCGGACTTCTATTTCCGTGATCAGGTCCAGCCCGTCACGCCAGCGGAGTTGGCGGCCGCTCACTCCCACGGCGAGCATGACTCTATGTCCACGGACATGCCGCAACTCAGTGAACCCGTGAATGCGGCTTCCGGAGATCCGGCTGCGATCGAAGAAAGTAGCGTCCGCTAGCTTCGCCGCACTCGACGCGTTGTTCCCGCAGGGTCGCCGTACGCTTGTGTCTGGTGGCCCTGCGGGATGAACGAGCAAGACTGGCTCAGTCGGGCAGAGTTCGAAGCGGCGATCGGCGATGCTCTGGACTCCATCCCCGGCGCACTTCTCGACATGCTGTCCAATGTGGTCTTCCTCGTTGAAGAGGAGCCACCCGAGGATGAGCCCGATCTGTTAGGTGTCTACGACGGCATTCCGCTGACCGAGCGCAATGGAGATTGGGCTAGCGATCTGCCCGACCACATCACGATCTTTCGTGGCCCGCTTTCGCGGATGTGCGCTGATCGCGCCGAGCTCGTGGAGGAGATCTCCATCACGGTAGTTCACGAGATTGCCCACCACTTCGGCATCGAAGAGGACCGCCTGCACGGCCTCGGCTGGGGCTGAGGGGTTTAGGGGCTCTTCAGACTTGAGCGGGCAACTGGGTGATTCTGGCTGTTGCCCGCCGGTGTTGGCGGGTGCAGGCCCAGCGTATGCGACGCCTGTGATTGGTGACATTGCGGAATCCGAAGGCGTTGCGGCCTTGGTGTTTTGCTAGACGGTTGTAGCCCTCGGATCGCGCATTGGAGTACCCGGTGTTCAGGCCGGCTTCGATGGCTGGCCACCAGGCCTCGATCGTGGCTGCGAGGCGGTGCACCTCTGGTGCGCGGGAGGCCGCGGCTTGGTCGTAGAACGTGTACAACCGGTGGGAGATGACCTCGCGGTCCGGGTTGGTGCCGGCCAGGTCGAGCAGTTGGCGCAGGTCCTCCTTGACTGTGTACGCCAGCAGGATCTGAACCCCGGGGTCACCGGTGTCGGCGAGCTGATTCCACATCCGGGTGAACGAACGATCCGATAGGTGCTCACGCCCGGTCAGCAGGCGGCGCCGGTTGGCCCATTGCGGGTCGGCTTTGCGTCCGCGCCGGCCGAGTGCTTCGCGGGTCACTCGTTGCCGCACGTCGGTGACCATGGCGTTCGCCAAGGCGACCAGGTGAAACCTGTCAGCCACTAGCACCGCGCCAGGCAGGGCATCAGTGACGGCTTTGGCGTAGGACGCGGACAGGTCGATCGTGACGTGGCTGATCCCGTCGCGCCACGCCTGCGGCTGCTCCCTGAGCCACGTGGTGACCAGGGCCGCGGTGCGGCCCTCTACGTGCCCCAGCAGGCCACCAGTGCCCTGGGCGTCCACAATCCCGGTGTGCCACCGGTCAGCGACCGTGGTCCACCGGTGCGTGTCCGGGTCCTGAGCCCACTTCGGCTTGCCCCGACGGGTTTCATCGATGCCCAACACCGTGACCGGCGGCAACGGTGCCTGTAGGAACGGCTCGACGTGGGCGATGAACGCGGCGTTCGCGATGCGCCAGTCCACGCCGTAGTGCCCGGCCGCTGCGGAGACACACGAGAAGCCACCAGCGATCCCGGCACCGCACTCTGCCCGCAACCGCGTCGTCAACCTAGCCCCAGCCGGCACGGCAGGCAGGCACTCCGTGAACGTCGCCCGCCCACACGCCGCCTGGCGGCAGCGCCACCGCCGCTTGTGCCACACCAACCGGATCGGGCCCGGCCCGTACCCCAGGTCCCGGGGGCGTGGTCGCCGACCCCTTCCCCGACGTGGAGATCACCCCGCACTCCGGGCAGGCCGCGGCTACGTCGGTATCGGTAACCAAGTGCACCCACCTGACCCCGAACCCATCGGGGACGACTTCGCGCACCGCGATGCCCTCCAGACCAAGCAAAACACTCGCATCTCCTGGGCCTCCCTCACCCTGACCAGCCTGCTCACACTGCGTACGCTGGGACATAACCCGTGGCCTCACCTTCGTGACATGAACTGCTTGACACAGCCATGATCACCGAGGTCACGGGCCCAATCGCTCACACGGTCAAGACCCGCCCTGCCCGCTCAAGTCTGAAGAGCCGGTTTAGGGCAGTCACCCCGCAACCGGCCTCTGTCAACGAGGGTCGCAGGTGTGTTCGAGGCGCATAATTAGCATCCCCGTGGCGTTAAAGTAGTCGCGCTAGCGGCGCTGATAGAAGGTGCCGCTGGTCCTCGGGGCACGGTCTGAGGACGCGGGGCCGCATCGAGGAAGAGTTATGAGATGAGACCACTTCGATACTCGATCAACGTCACGCTCGACGGCTGCTGCCATCACGCGGCAGGGCTCCCCCCGGACCAGGAGTCGATGCGCTACTGGACCGCCGAGATGGAGCGAGCCGATGCCCTGCTCTTGGGCAGGGTGACCTACGAAATGATGCAATCGGCATGGCGGAAGCCGGCCACGGGCCAGTGGCCGGACTGGATGGACGCCTGGCAACTCCCATTCGCCGAGACACTTGATCGGGCCAAGAAGTACGTCGTGTCGAGCAGGCTGAGCGGTGTCGATTGGAACGCCGAGTTGGTGCGAGGCGACATCGAGCAAGCAATTCAGCGGCTCAAACATGAGTCGGGCGGTGGCCTCTGGGTGGGTGGCGTGACTCTCCCCCTGGCGCTGGCAGATCTGGGACTCATCGATGAGTACGAGTTCCTTCTCCATCCGGTCCTTGCTGGACACGGGCCGACCTTACTCGCCGGTCTGCGGGAGCACATCCAGCTCGAGCCCGTAAACCGCCACGAGTTCCGGTCGGGGGCAGTCGCCCTGCGATACCGGCCCATACGAGGTGCGGCTTGACGCGACGGGTTGTCGGTGAGGCTCGAAACTGAGCATTGTGGCTGCTCTCGCGACGGAGCCGAGGTCGAGTTGCCTTGCACCCACATGGTGATCGTGTGCGGGCCTGGCCGTTCGCAGCAGCGGACTCTTGCGCCTAGACGGCGTTCTCGCCACGGAAGTACTGGAAGGTCCAACCCACCGTCGCGTAGGCGGCGAATGGAGCGGCAATGATGACCATCCACCAGCCAATCGCCACACCTAAGAACAGCGCAGCAGCGGACAGTCCGAGCCACAGAGGCCACCATGAATGGGGGCTGAAGAACCCGTACTCGCCGGCCTGCTCGGCGATCTCACCCTCGAGGTTGTCCTCTGGACGGAAGTCGATCTTGCGGGCGGTCAGCCAGAGGTAGAACGCCACGAAGGCACACAGTGAAGCCGTCAAAACCAAGCCGACGATGCCTACCCACTCGCCGAAATCGGTGAAGTACGCGTAGATCACCGCCATGACCACGAAGAACGGAATAAGGATGGCGAACAGCCGTGTCTCAGCCTTCATGACAAGAGTCCTTTCGCTCAGTGCTGACCGCGGCCACGGGAGCCGCCGTGATCGGTGCCCACATCGCCATTGGGGTCCGTGCTGGGACCACCCAGCAACTGCTCCATCACGTCCTTGTCAGGCTCGGGCGACTCGAGCGTAGCGACACTCGGGTGATGCAGGTCGAAGGCCGGTCGCTCGGAACGGATCCTCGGTATGGAGGTGTAGTTGTGTCGTGGCGGTGGGCATGATGTGGCCCACTCCAACGACATGCCGTAGCCCCACGGATCGTCAACCTCGACCTTCGGGCCTTGGAAGCTCTTCCATGCGTTGTAAATGAAGATCAGCGTCGACGCGCCGAGGATGAAAGAGAAGACCGTCGAGATCTGGTTCATCCAGGTGAAGTCATCTTCGGGCAGGTAATCCGCGTAGCGGCGGGGCATCCCGTAGACGCCCAACCAGTGCTGGATCAAGAAGGTCCCGTGGAAGCCGATGAACAACGACCAGAAATGGATCTTGCCGAGCCGCTCGTTGAGCATGTGCCCAGTGAATTTGGGCCACCAGAAGTAGAACCCGGCGAACATGGCGAACACCACCGTGCCGAATACGACGTAGTGGAAGTGCGCGACCACGAAGTAGGAATCGCTGAGGGCGAAGTCCAACGCGGGGCTGGACAAGATGACGCCGGTCAAACCACCGAAGAGGAAGGTCACGAGGAAGCCAATCGCCCAGATCATCGGGGTGTCAAAGACAAGCGTGCCCCCCCACATCGTGCCGATCCAGTTGAAGAATTTCACTCCGGTCGGCACCGCGATGAGCATTGTCATCACCGCGAAGAACGGAAGGAGCACTGCTCCGGTGGCGTACATGTGGTGTGCCCACACGCTGATCGACAGCGCAGCGATAGCGATGGTGGCGAAGACCAAGGTCTTGTATCCGAAGAGCGGCTTGCGGCTGAAGACCGGCAAAATTTCGGAGATGAGCCCGAAGAACGGCAGCGCGATGATGTAGACCTCGGGGTGCCCAAAGAACCAGAAGAGGTGCTGCCACAGCATGGCCCCGCCGTAGGTCGGGTTGAAGATCTGGGCACCCATCATGCGGTCGGCTGCCATAGCAAAGAGCGCGGCAGCCAGGACCGGGAAGACCATGATGACCAACAGGGAGGTGACAAGCACCGTCCACGTGAAGATCGACATACGGAACATCGTCATGCCGGGCGCACGCATGCAGATGATGGTCGTAATGAAGTTGACCGCACCCAAGATCGTGCCGAATCCGGCCAGAGCCAGACCCATCACCCACAAGTCGCCGCCGAGACCAGGACTATTCGCGGCGTTGGCGAGTGGCTGGTACGCAAACCACCCGAAGGATGCCGCCCCACCCGGGGTCAAGAAGCCTGCGGACGCGATAAGTCCACCGAACAGGTACAGCCAGTAGGCGAACATGTTGAGCCTGGGGAAAGACACATCCGGGGCACCGATTTGCAGGGGCATGAGGGCGTTCGCGAATCCGGCAAAGAGAGGTGTGGCAAAAAGCAATAACATGATCGTGCCGTGCATGGTGAACATCTGGTTGTACTGCTCCGGGTTGTCGACGACCTGCAGCCCAGGCAGGAACAACTCGGCCCGGATGACTAACGCCATCAAGCCGCCAAGCATGAAGAACACAAACGAAGTCACGAAGTAGAGGTTGCCGATCACTTTGTGGTCGGTCGTGGTGATAACTTTGACGAAGAGCGCACCGTAGTTCTTCGTTGGTGCTGGCGGTGGGGGGCCAGAATCAGCGGGACTGCGGGTTTGGGGTCCGACGATAGTTGCCATCAGTTACTCCCCTCCGGAAGCTTCTCGTCCTGGTCGATCTGCAACGGGTAGAGATTCAAATCGACGCCCAGCTGACCCGTGTTGCCCATCGCCTCCAGATCAGCGATCGCTGCCTCGTACTCCTCTTGAGACACCACCTCCACCTGGAACAGCATGTTCGAATGGTAAGCGCCGCACAACTCAGCGCACTTGCCTTGGAAGACGCCTTCCTCGCTGGTCACGACCTGGAAGACGTTGACGCGGCCCGGCACCATGTCGAGCTTGCGCAAGAACTGTGGGACCCAGAAGGAGTGGATGACGTCACGGGAGGTGAGCACAAACTCGACACGGCTGTCGACGGGCAGGACCATGGTTGGGAGTTCATCGACGACGCCGGGCAGTCCGGCATCCATGTTTTCGGGTTGTTGCCCCTCGATGAAGACGTTCTCGTTGACGTAGTTGAAGTCCCAGCTCCACTTCTTCGCCGCGACATTGACAACGACGTCGGGCTCAGCGGTGATGTCGAGCATGTCGTTCTCCAACTGAACCGTCTTGCCGAACAACACAGCAACCATCAGCAACGGCACGACGGTGTAGAGGATCTCCAGCGGCACGTTGTAACGGATCTGCGGGGGAAGTGGCTGATCGGCGCTACGCCGGCGATAGGCGACCATGCACCACAGGATCAAACCCCACACCAGCACCCCGACTGCCAGCGCTGCGATCCAGGTGGCGTTCCAGAAGTCTGTGATGGCCGGACCCTCAGTGGTGATTGGCTCCGGGAGGAATCCCCGCTCAACGATGGCACCGCACCCAGACAGGGTCAGCAGGCCCGCACACACGACGAACACGAGTGCCCACGGACGCCCTCTATAGCGTCGAGCCACGTTACTCCGTCGTTGCACAGCACACCTCACAGTCGTAGCCCAGCCGGAACTGGTCAAATGCTACCCCGTAGGACTGCCTTGCACGGCGCTGGGTAGTAGTTGCCGCGCGCCGGGCCAACGGTGAGGTTGACCGAGCAGCGGCGTTATGAGGTCGAGGTATGCGGTGCGGCCCACGTCGCGGACCCCGAGGGTGCTCAGATGGTCGGTGCGCCACTGGACATCGATCAGCCAAGGCGATGGCCCCCCGTCTAGATGGCGGACCAGGCCGACGAGCGCCGCCTTCGATGCGTCATCCACCCGATGAAACATCGATTCGCCGGCAAACAGACCCCCGACGGATACGCCATACAGGCCTCCGACCAGCTCTCCCCCGCGCCACGTCTCAACACTGTGCGCCCATCCCAAGTGGTGTAGTCGGGCATATGCATTGGCAATGCTTGCGGTGATCCACCGCCCGGGACGACGCTCGTCGGCACACCCGGCCACGACCTCGGCAAAGGCGGTGTCGATGCGAATGTCGAAGGAACCGAGGCTGCGCCTCATGGACCGAGAAACGTGCAGGTCGCCGGGCCCCAAGATCCCGCGCGGGTCGGGAGACCACCATCCCAGCGGCGGCGCACCGCCTTCCCCAACGCCCATCGGGAAGAGCCCCGCGCGGTATGCGGCCAGCAGCGTGCCGGGTGCCAGATCGGCACCGACGGCGATCAGGTCCTCCCCGTCAATAGCCTCCCGCAGGCCGAACACCCACGGCGATGGGGGCGGCATCCGCGGGTGGCCATCGAGCCCCGGGTCAGCGGTCACGACCCAGGTGCGGCTCGACTTCTTCTGCCGCTTCCGCGCCATAACTGCGCTGCATTCTGGACAAGAAGGCGTCCGGCTCGACGTCGTACTCCTGAGTACCGACCGTCGCCAACACGTACGAGGCGACCGTGGACCCCAGTTGCGCACACCGCTCGTGCCCTAGGCCCCACGCCAAGCCGGCGAGGAAGCCAGCCCGGAAACCGTCGCCCACCCCGGTGGGGTCCACCGGGGTGACTTCACCGGCCACGGCGACGTCAATGGGCTCCGCCTCCGAACTGATGACCGAACACCCATCTTTGCCTCGCGTGATAACTCTCGTGCCGACCCGGCGCAAGATCTCGGCGCTGTCCCAACCCGTCTTCTGCTCTGTCATGGCTGCTTCGTATTCATTCGTGAAGAGATACGCCGCCCCGTCGACCAGTCGGCGGATCGATGCGCCCTCCATGAAGGCCAACTGTTGCGACGGGTCCGCCGCAAACGGGAGTGCGCGAGTTCGACACTCAGTGCTGTGCCGGAGCATCGCTTCGGGATCGTCCGGGCTGATCAGCACCAACTCAAGCCCACCCTCAGCATCCAGAATGGGGCCGAGCTCGATGTTGCGAGCCTCGCTCATCGCGCCAGCGTAAAAACTGGCGATCTGGGCCATGGCCGTGTCGGTGGTGACGATGAAACGCGCGGTATGCCGCACCTCTGATACCCACAAATAGTCGCAATTGACGCCATGACGCTGAAGCCAGGATCGGTAGGAGGAGAAATCGTCGCCTACGGCTCCGACCAGGATCGGTTGGTGGCCCAACTTGGCCATCCCGAACGACACGTTGGCAGCCACCCCGCCGCGGCGCACCTGGAGGTCATCCACCAAAAAAGACACCGAAATCTGGTGCAACTCCTCGGGCACCAACGAATCGGCGAATCGTCCGTCGTAGGTCATCAGATGATCGGTCGCGATCGACCCACACACAGCAAACTTCATGCGGCGAACCTACCCCGCCGCTGCCAGACTCAGCTGAAGGAGTCTCCACACGCGCAGGAACTGCCCGCGTTGGGGTTATCGATGGTGAAACCCTGCTTCTCGATCGAGTCGGCGAAGTCAATGGTCGCGCCGTCAAGGTAAGGCGCGCTCATCCGATCAACCACCACCTCCACGCCTTCGAAGTCACGCAGCAAATCCCCGTCCAGCGAGCGCTCGTCGAAGTACAACTGATAGATCAAACCGGAACAGCCCCCCGGCTGCACGCCAATCCGCAGGCGCAGATCGTCGCGACCTTCTTGGGCCAAGAGGCTCTTCACCTTGTTGGCCGCCAGATCGGTCAGCAAAACGCCGTGGTCGGCCTCGCTGGCAGCATCGGTCGTGGTGGGGTCGACCTGGGTGTCTTGAACGCTCATTGCGATGGGTCCTGTCCTCTCGGGGCTGTGCCTGTGGCCGGTCAACGCCCGGCGGCGGCACCGTTGTTCCCTCGGTGAGCCTCAGCGTGACGTCATCCCATGGTACGCGCGTCGTTGGGCAGAATCTTCAGTCCGTGCGTGGCGGCGGAGACCAGGTCCTGGCGACGCGGGCACTCAACTGGGTGAGCGTCTCAGCGACTCGCAACCCGTAACTGCCGCTGATCCCCAAAGACATCCCCTCGCGACGACCTACTAAGACCTCTTCCGCCAGCAGCACGGCGGGGCTGGCGGCTTCCAGAGCCATGCGTGCCGTGTCCGCGACCACCCCAGAGCCGATGCTGTGCCAGTCGTATCGCTGGGTCACCAATACAACCAGAGCTCCCATCAACCTCGACTCAACATCGAGATCACGCAGCAGAACGGAGGACCCAGGAAGCGTCTGGGCGCCGAGAATCTGAAGTGCGTAGCCAATGCCACCGCCAACGCCCGCTCCGGGCTCACGCTCGCGGCGCCTGGCTGCCCCGGTGAGGAGGTCTGGCGAACGGGCACCCCCCAGCGCGGCGTCAACCGTCTCTGTATAGGCCCCCATATCGCGCTCCATCTGTTGAGAGAGCTCAGCACTGACCCCGTGCTCGGAGGTGAGTGCAGCGCTGGCTCCATGGAAACCAGTCAGCGGCATCTGCGAGGCAGTGGCCAGCACCAACGAGACGCCGGACCAGTCACGGCATACCTGCGGCAGGGCTTGCAGGTCCTGCCCCGCACCGAGTGCTTCCAGCAGACCCCGTCCCCCGTCATGGCAGGCCACGTCGATGCCGACGCCCACGACGATTCGCCGAGCACCCGTCGCACGGGCCGCGAGCAGCAATTCACCGACCCCAGCGCTACTCGCCTGCGCTGGACCGGTCAGATTCATCTGCTCGGTCAGCAAGTGCCGACCGACGACGTGCGCTGCCTCGATGTATGCCGTGTCACCGGCCAGTGCGATCTGGGCGGGCACAGGCTCTGACGTGACGCCGGCCTCACGAAATGGCCCATTGATCACCACGGGTGCCGTTTCGCCAGCCAGCGTGCTGACGGCGTCGATGAATCCGGAACTGCCATCAGAGAGCGCGAATGTCTCGACCTCGTCATGCGGCGCTCCGTGTAACCAGCCAGCAGCCACGGCGCCCGCCACCTGCGTCGCGCTGCGACCATCCCCCGGGCCGAACCGGTCGGTGACCACCAGGACCCGCATCGATGTCCCCTTGCTCAGTACTGCATGTGCATGGCGGAACGGACCTGATCCAGCGTCTCCTGGGCGATGGCGCGAGCGCGCTCGTTGCCTCTCACCAACACCTCGCGGAGGTATGCCGAGTCTTGCACCAGCTCAGCACGGCGAGCGCGGATCGGCGCGAAGTGCTCGTTAACCGCCTCGGTCACTTCCGTCTTCAACGCACCTGAGCCCGCGCTGCCGATCTGTGCCGCAACGTCGTGCGGGTCGCGGCCACTGGACAGAGCGGCAAGGAGCACCAGGTTGGACACCTCGGGCCGACCGTCGGGGTCGTACGTGATATGCCGATCAGAATCGGTGACGGCCTTCTTGACGACGGCAGCAGTGGCGTCGGCGTCCATTCCCAACTCGATCGTGTTGCCCTTGGACTTGCTCATCTTGGTGCCGTCCGTGCCCAGCAGATTGGCTGCTGAGGACAACAACGCCTCGGGTGCCCGAAAGACCGGCCGCTCGGCCGTGACCCGGCCATACCGCTCGTCGAAGCGACGGGCCACAACCCGTGCCTGCTCCAAGTGTGGGAGCTGATCCTTGCCCACAGGCACCAGATTGGCCTGGCAAAACAGGATGTCGGCCGCCTGATGGACTGGATAGGTCAGCAGCAGCGCCGACATCGGCCGACCCCCGGTGTCGTCTGACTCGGCCTTCACCGTGGGATTGCGACGCAACTCGGCCTCGGTCACCAGTGACAAGAAGGGGAGCATCAACTGATTGAGCTCGGGGATCGAGGAGTGCGTGAAGATCGTGGTGGCCTCTGCATCCATGCCCACGGCCAGGTAGTCGGCCACCAAGGAGTACACACGCTCACGCAGCGGACCGACCCCGTCACGATCGGCGATCACCTGGTAGTCCGCGATCAGGATGAGCGTCTCCACACCGGAACGCTGCAACGAAACCCGGTTGGCCAACGTGCCGAAATAGTGCCCGAGGTGCAGATTGCCGGTGGGGCGATCGCCGGTGAGCACGCGGAATTGGCTGGGATCGGTAGCGATCTCCCGTTCGATCTGGGCCGAGCGCTCGACGGTGCGTCGCAGCGAGGAGCCTGAGGTCGAGTCAGCCAGTGCCTCCGCGGCCGAACTCGTGATCGCAGTGGCGGAGGGAACAGTGGGGTCGGACACAATCGACAAGGGTAGTGCGCTCAGTCGCGATGCCCGCGCTCGACGCTTTGGGACTCGCTGAGGTCCGGCACCCGTTCGCTCTGCGGCGGGGGCGGTGGCGGGGTGCCGTCCCCAAACGGAGATCCACCCAATTCGGCGCGGTGATGCGGCTCAAGCCACCCAGCAGACAACGGCCCGGAGGGAATGACGCCCGTGGGGTTGATATCTCGGTGCGTGGCGTAATAGTGCGCCTTGATCTGGGCGAAATCGACCGTGTCGCCAAAGCCCGGCGTCTGGAAGAGGTCGCGGGCGTAGGCGTGCAACACCGGCATCTGCTCCAACTTCTGCCGGTTGCATTTGAAGTGCCCGTGATACACCGCGTCGAAACGCACCAACGTCGTCCACAACCGGATGTCCGCCTCAGTAATGTGATCTCCCACGAGATAGCGCTGAGTGCTCAGCCGCTCGCTGAGCCAGTCCAACCGCGTGAAGAGCCGGGCGTATGCCGTGTCGTAGGACTCCTGAGTGCCCGCGAAACCGCATCGGTAGACCCCGTTGTTGACATCTTCGTAGACCAGCCCAGCGACGTCTTCGATCTCCTCGCGCAAGGCGTCCGGATACAACTCGGGTGCCCCGTCCCGGTGGAGGCTAGACCACTGTGTGTTGAAGTCGCGTGTGATCTGGTGAAAGTCGTTGGTCACCACCTGGCCGGTGGAGACTTCCACGATCGCAGGGACGGTCACCCCCGGCTTGTAACCGTCTGGTCGCGCCTCGTAAGCGTCCTTGAGTTTGGGTATCGCCAGGACCGGGTCGAGACCATCGGGGTCGAGGTCGAAGGCCCAACTATCGGCATCGTGCACGGGACCGCAGATCCCCATCGACAGCGACCGCTCCAAGCCGAGCAGGCGGCGCACGACCACCGTTCGGTGGGCCCACGGGCAGGCCCTGGCCACCACGAGGCGATATCGTCCGGCTTTGACGGCATACCCATCGGGTGTCCCGTCAGTAGTGATCCGCTCAGGGATATATCGGGTGTCGCGCTCAAAGGTGTCTTCGACGTAACTGCCGTTGGTCATGCGTCCTCCTGAACACTGCTGTTCGCCGGTGGCCAATCAAGGTGTGCCAGTCGTTCCAGGAGGATGGCCTCCGCTTGGCACACGCGCTCGAACTCGCCGAGGTGCAGGCTCTCATTCGCAGCGTGAGCCCGGGTGTCCGGGTCCTCGACCCCGGTCACCAGGATAGCCGCGTCGGGGAATTTCTCGGCGAAACTAGCCACGAAGGGGATGGATCCGCCAACCCCGATGTCGACCGGCTCGACACCCCACGAGTCCTCGAAGGCAATTCGCGCTTGGTCGTAGACAGGCCCATGGGCATCGGCGCTGAAACCCGGGCCTTGATCGTCGAGCTCAACCTCAACGTGACATCCCCATGGAGCATGATCCATCAGATGTGATCGCAACGCTTCGTATGCCGCGTCGACGTCTTGATCAGGATGCACACGCATCGAGAGTTTTGCTCGTCCGACCGGCGACAGCAGGTTGGCGGCGCGGTCCACGCTTGGCGCATCGATGCCGATGACCGTCATGGACGGTTGGGTCCACATACGCGATAGGAACGAGCCGGTCCCGATCGGCTGGACCCCTTCGCTCAGCGAGCTGTCGGCTCGCAGGTCGTCCTCGGAGTAGTCCAAGTCGGCCGCGCTGGAGCGCAGCAGGCCGGGCACCGCTACATCGCCTGCGTCGTCGTGCAGCGTGGCCAGCAACCGACACAACGCGGTCAAGCCGTCCGGCACTGCCCCGCCGTATAGCCCGGAATGCACCCCGTGGTCCAAGGTCCGCACGCTCACCACCACTCGCACGAGACCCCGAAGGGTGGTGGTCAGCGCCGGTATGCCGATCTTCCAGTTGTGTGAGTCCGCCAGGACGATGACGTCGGCGCGTAGGGCCTCGCCGTGACGTTCCAGAATCTGCGGCAGGCTTCCCGAGGCGATCTCCTCCTCCCCTTCCACAAACACCGTCACACTGACTGGTGGGGCGCCGCGGTGCGCGCGCAATGCGGCCACGTGGGCCATCACGCCGGCCTTGTCGTCGGCGATGCCGCGCCCGTAGACCCGGTCACCGCGTTGAGTGGGCTCAAAAGGAGGGCTGTCCCATTCGCGGTCTTCCCCCGGCGGCTGGACGTCGTGATGGGCGTAGAGCAGGACGGTGGGAGCTCCGGGCGGGCCCTGAAGTGTGCCGATGACGGCGGGGCGGCCCCCTTCGCGCACGACGGACACCTGCATACCCTCGGCCTGGAGGAGATCGGCAACGGCCTGCGCGGTTTCGTCAACGTGGCGTTGATCAAAGGAGTCGAGAGACACCGACGGTATGCGGGTCAACGCCTCCAAGTCCGATCGCACGCCGGGCATCGCGCGCGCGATGTGCTGGCGCAATTCAGCCACTCGATCGGCTGCAGGGGCCCCGGCCGCGGGGCGGGCTTCGTTGACCTCGGTTGGGGTTGGGTCCATCGGGCGAGCCTAACCAGGCGCGTTGAGCGCATACAGTGGGCAGGTGTTGTTCCGCAAGAAAACTGACCCCACGCCCTCGTCGCAGGATGCCAGCCACGAGGTGGTTGGCGCGTCGGCAGCGCACGCCACTGCAGGCAAAGGCCGCCCCACGCCCAAGCGAAAGGATTCCGAGGCTGCGCGCCGCCGACCCCTGGTCGCCGACAGCAGGGGGGCGACGAAGGACGAGAAGCAAAAGCGCAAACTCAACCGCGCTATCGCTCGCGATGGAATGCTCCGGGGGGAGGAGAAGTACCTGGCTCCGCGAGACCGCGGACCACAACGACGCTATCTGCGTGACGCCGTCGACCGCCGCTGGAACATCGGCGAGGTGTTGTTGCCGACCATGCTGTTGATTTTGGCAGCTTCACTGGTGAACATTCCCGGCGTTCAGTTGGCCATGTTTGCCGGGGCCTATGGTCTGATCTTGTTCGGGCTGCTCGATGCTGTGCTCTTGTGGAGACGCACCAAGATTGCCTTCACCGACGAGTTCGGGACCGATCCCCCGCAGCGCTCCGCCTCATACGTCGTGTTGCGTTCGTTCCAGATGCGGATGTCGCGGGTGCCTCGCGCTCAGGTGACCCGCGGCACGCCACTGCGACGCCGCTAGCGCTCACGGGCTCAAACTCATCGGCCCGTAGACCACTTCTTCACCCTGCATCAGTGTCACCGCATGCACGCCCGCCTCGGCGAGTTGCGGCCACTCCTCTCCGAGCCATGCTTCCGCCTCGGCCTGACTGGGAAACTTCACTTGCGCCAGGCCAAGATCGTCGAGGACAGATCCGGTGGGATCGGTGAACTGCCAGCGGTGATCCTGAGTCATCCGATCACCCTAATCTGCCCCATGGGGGCCCGCAGCCTACGTACGAGAGTGTCGCCACGAGACCGTGAGACCACTTCGGCCACCAACGATCGGAGACTGTATGACGACCACCCTTGTGCTCGGTGCCGTGGGTGGGGGACAGTGGATTACGCACGATGGCTGCTCCGTGAGCAGTCGGATTACACCGAAGTCGATGCTGCAACGCTCGGAGGCCGCTTGCTCGGTGCACTGCTCAGCAGTCGGCGGTCGGTCCTGTTGCACGGGATAGAGGAGTGGGTCCACACCATCGCGGCTTCGCCCGATCTCACGTTCGCCGAGCAAGAGGTTTTGGCCAGCCGGATGGACGAACTCGTCGTGGCCCGTCGGCACGTCCCCTTCGCCGTGGTCACCGTCAGCCGCGAAGTTGGCTGGAGCGCAGCGGGCGATGGCTATGAGGATGCTTTGAGCTACGTGAACTCTCGCCTGAGCGTTTCCAGCGATCGAGTCCACTTACTGATGGCGGGCCGGGTGCTCGGCTTGAGCTCCGCGCCTGCTATCCCGCGGCTCGTTCCGGCTCAGCGCTGACGCCGAGCCGGCTAGATCAGCTCGTCGCAACCTTAACGAACGGCGGTTTACACACCGTCGCGGCAAGGTGACGGCCCCGCACATCGATACTCACGTCAGCGTCCACACCGATGGAGCGGTCCATCAAGGCGAGCGCGATGCCTTGCTTCAGGCTCGGTGAGAACGTCCCGGAGGTCACCGCACCCACCACGTCGCCCGCCTCGTCCAGAACATCGCACCCTGCTCGGGGTATGCCGCGCCCCGTCACCACCAGACCGCGGGAGAGCCGGCCCGCTTTGTCGGCCCGCTGTGTCGTGAGCGAGTCCTTGCCCCAGAACGCCGGCTTGCTCCAGCCCACAGCCCATCCCGTTCCCGCCATCACGGGAGTGATGTCGGGCCCGAGCTCGTGACCGTGCAGGGCGTATCCCATCTCGGTGCGCAAGGTGTCGCGGGCCCCGAGGCCGCACGGCAAACCCCCCAGTTCAGCCACGGCCGAAGCCAAGGACTGCCAGACGAACTCCGCGTCGTCCACTCCGGGCAGCACTTCGTAGCCGCGCTCCCCGGTGTAGCCCGTTCGGCATACCCGCACGTCCCGCCCCTGCATCTGTGCATCGACAAAACTCATGTATGCGTGTCCTACGGGTAGGCCCGCTCGCTCCAGCACTTCATCCGATCCGGGGCCCTGCACCGCGATCACGGCGAAGTCGTCGTGGCGTCCCTGGACCGCGATGCCGGGCGGGGCGGCTGCGGCGAGCGCAGCCACCACCCCCGAGGTGTTCGCCGCGTTCGGGATCAAGAAGACTTCGTCGTCCGACACGAGATAGGCGATCAGGTCATCGATGACGCCACCGTCAGCAGCACAGCACATCGTGTACTGAGCCTGCCCAGGACCGATCCGACCCAGGTCGTTGGTCAACGTCGAGTTGATGAAGGCCGCCGCTCCGGAGCCAATAACGACTGCCTTGCCGAGGTGGGAGACGTCGAAGATGCCCACCCGCTCCCGGACCGCATGGTGCTCGGAGACGACTCCCCCGCCGGCATACTCGATCGGCATCGACCAGCCTCCGAAGTCGGCGAATTTGGCACCCAGCTCGACGTGGAAGCGGTGCAGTGGTGAGGTCTTGGGCTGCGAGTCGCTCATAAGCGTGACTGTATCGGCCCTGATCCGTGGTGCCACCCTGTCCCTCAGTTAGGGTCGCAGCACCCCGCTCATCAGCTCTCGGCGCCCAGGAGGCACGGCCCATGTCGTCACTTCGCACTGAACTCTCGCTGTCTGCAGCACGTCCCGCTTCAATCCGCTGTGATGCCCTGGTCTTGGCTTCGCGAGCAGTCGATGGCCAGGCCGAATTGGTCGGCGACCTTGATCTGCCCCGCGTAGTGACGTCGGCCATCAACCACACCCTGTCGGCGTTGGGAGCAGGAGGTTCGGCTGGCGAAGTGATCACACTCAGTGGCGTGGCCAAGGTCACCGCCTCGCTGGTGCTCATCGTGGGCACTGGCAGCGACTCGACGCGTCCGGGAGTCAGCGAGCCCGATGCTGCGGAGCGAGTGCGACGGGCGGCCGGGAACGCCTCACGAGCCCTGGCAGGTAAAGGGCGCGCTGCCTTCGCGCTCGGCCCCTCTACCTCGGAGGTTGTCGCGGCCACCGGAGAAGGAGCACTGATGGGGGCCTACGCCTTCCAGACCTTCTTCGGGGTTGGCAAGACCCCGTCGGCAAAAGCACCCTTGGGGTCGGTCATCCTGCTCGGCATCAAACCTCGAGCCAAGGAAGGCCGCGACCTCCTCGATCGACTCAACTCCGTGACCAAGGCCGTGGCCTACGCCCGCGACCTGGTCAATACCCCTCCTAACGCCCTCTACCCCGAGTCCTTCGCCACGTCGGTGTCGCGGCGCGCCTCTCGAGACGTCAGCGTCGAGGTGTGGGATCCGCAGCGCCTGGAGACTGAAGGGTGCGGGGGGATGATCGGAGTGGGCCAAGGATCCGCGCGGGGACCTCGAATGGTGACGATGAGCTACGCGCCCAAAGGCGCCAAGGCCTCACTGGCCTTCGTCGGCAAGGGGATCACGTTCGACTCTGGCGGGCTATGCATCAAGCCCGCTACCGGCATGATCACGATGAAATGCGACATGGGGGGTGCGGCCGCAGTGGCTTCAGCCATTTTCGCCATCGCCGAGTTGGGGCTGCCCGTGGCCGTCACCGGCTACCTCTGCCTGGCCGAGAACATGACCGGCGATCTCGCTCAGCGCCCCGGGGACGTGGTCACGATGAGGGGAGGAAAGACGGTCGAGATCATCAACACCGACGCCGAAGGTCGCCTAGTGATGGCCGACGGCTTGGCCTTGGCCTCCGAGCGCCGACCCGACGCCGTGGTGGACATCGCCACGTTGACCGGCGCGTGCACCGTCGCGCTGGGCTCACGGACCTTTGGCGTCATGGGCAACTACGACGATGTGATCGCACGGGCACTGTCCGCAGCTTCCGCAGCGGGCGAACCCGCATGGCCGCTACCGCTGCCCGAGGAGTTGCGAGCGAGCATGGACTCCCCGGTCGCCGACATCAAACACACCGGTGACCGGGTCGCCGGGGCCATGGTCGCGGCGACGTTCCTCTCCGAATTCATCGGCTCCGACGCTTCCGGCGCGACGTTGCCCTGGGCCCACCTGGATATCGCGGGACCGGCATACAACGACGCCTCAGCATTCGGCTACACCCCCAAGGGCGGCACTGGCGCCGGAGTGCGAGCGCTCATCGAATTCGCCAGGAGCTACGTGGCCTAGCCGCTCTTGCGGCGGAACATCTGCTGGGCACCGCTGGTCTTGGCACCCCTCGACCCGGCCACCTTGCCGTGCTCGGCCTGATCCGAGACGTCGGTCCCGCCGTGCGCGTGCTTCTTGGCCAGTGCCTCTCGAAACTTGCGCTTGACGTCCTCCTCCTCGGAGTGACCTGTGTCGTTCGCGTGCTCTGGTTCAGCAGCCATGCGTTCCTCCTGCACTTGGTGGGAGCGCCCAGTGTGGCACCCCGGCCGACGAGCGACCATTCATTTTGACCGGCCTCAGGTGCCAGAGGACAGCGGATCGGTTAGTTGCCCCGTTGGCGACGGGACCATTCGCGCATCCGGTTGGGGTATCCGGTCTGATTGACGTCATACACCGGGATGGAGAGGTCGCGGCAGATTCCGAAGGCATTGCGCGGGTTGCCCACGGCCCGACGGGTCCACTCACCGTCGTGGGCGATGAGGACCAGCGTGGTCGTGCTGATATTGGTCGCAGGCTCGACATACCCCTCGACTCCCCGTCGCGTGGTCACGAACTCTTGGGCGTACGCGCGCACCGCGACGATATCGACCGTCATGTCCGGCCCATCGGTCCTCCCTCGGGGTGCCGAACCGCCCGTCTCGCCGGAGGCACCGCCCGCGTTGCGCTTACGTCGCCACCACGTCATAAGCACCGAGGCTAAACCACGGCGCGTTGAGTGACTACCAGCCAACGCTCGGCGTGGCTGACCGTGTCCTGGAGTGATGACGATCAATCTTCACCCCCGAAGATGGCAAGATGCCCGTATGCAGTCTGCGCCAGGGTCGGCACCCACCTACGACGTCATCGTGGTGGGAGGCGGAAGCGGTGGTTATGCCTGCGCATTGCGCGCCGCCCAGTTGGGCTTGGCCGTGGCGCTGGTCGAGCAGGCCGACTTGGGCGGAACCTGCCTGCACCGAGGGTGCATCCCCACCAAGGCGCTGCTCCACGCTGCGGAGGTCGCCGACTCGGCTCGCACGGCCGCATCGTTCGGCGTCACAGCGAGCTTCGAGTCGATCGATATGGCTGCGGTCAACCGCTACAAGGACGGCGTCGTGCGACGCCTGCATCGAGGACTGCAGGGTCTGGTTTCGGCCGCCTCGATCGAATACGTCCATGGCACCGCCCGGCTGACCACCGCTCACGCCGTCTCGGTAGGTGACACGATCTTGACTGGACGGTCCGTCGTGGTGGCGACCGGCTCGCGCTCGCGGGTGTTGTCCGACGTGCCCATTGGCGGCCGCATCATTACCAGCGATCAGGCCCTCACGTGGGACAGCGTGCCCGCGCGGGTGGTGATCCTCGGCGGTGGAGTGATCGGGGTGGAATTCGCGTCGATCTATCGCTCCTTCGGAGCCGAGGTGACCATCGTGGAGGCGCTGGATCGACTCGTCGCCTCCGAAGACGAGGCAATCTCGACCGCCCTGGCGCGGGCCTTTCGCAAGCGCGGCATCACGGCCCGGACATCGACCGTCGTCGACGGCGCCGAGGATCTGGGCGACGTCGCCCGGGTCGCTCTGGATGACGGCAGCACCATCGAGGCCGACCTGTTGCTGGTGGCCATTGGGCGTGCCCCGGTCAGCGAAGACCTCGGCCTGGACCTGGTCGGAGTGAGAACCGAGCGGGGCTTCGTGACCACGGATGAGAGGTTGCGGACCTCGGTTGCCGGGATCTACGCAGTCGGTGACGTCGTTCCCGGTCTGCAGCTCGCTCATCGCGGCTTCGCTCAGGGCATCTTCGTTGCCGAGCAGATTGCCGGTCTGGATCCGACCCCGATCGAGGAACACGGAATACCTCGAGTGACCTATAGCGATCCGGAGATCGTCTCCGTCGGTTTGACCGAACAGCAGGTTCGGGACTCCGCTGGCACGGCTATCTGCCAAGAGTTGAGCCTCGCTGGGAACGGTAAGTCGCAGATCCTGGGCACCACCGGCTTCGTCAAGCTCGTGCGCTCCACCTCCGACGGGCCGGTGCTCGGGGTGCATATGATCGGCGGGCGGATGAGCGAGCAAGCAGGCGAGGCACAACTGATCGTGAACTGGGAAGCCATGCCCGATGAGGTGGCCTCGATGATCCACGCTCATCCCACCCAAAACGAAGCATTGGGCGAGGCGCACCTGGCCTTGGCCGGCAAACCACTGCACTCGCACACGTGAACGCCTGCACAAACCTGTATCGCACAACTAGACTGCCAATCCCCGGACCAGGAGACGTCGAAAATGTCTGAACGCGTGAGCATGCCAGCCTTGGGTGAGTCCGTCACCGAAGGCACCGTCACCCGATGGTTGAAGAGCGTGGGCGACGAGGTCGAGGTCGACGAGCCCCTGCTGGAGGTATCGACCGACAAGGTCGACACCGAGATCCCCTCGCCTGTGGCCGGCGTGCTGCAGGAGATCCTCGCCGAAGAAGACGAAACGGTCGAAGTGGGTGCCGACCTTGCGGTAATCGGCGACGGTGCAGCATCGGACGAGTCATCTTCCGACGACGAGGGCGCCGGTGACGACGCTCGCGATGACGAGGCGGGCGATGACGAGGCGGGCGATGACGAGGCGGGCGATGAGGCTACGACCGATGACGCTGCGGACGATGAGGACGATGAGGACGAGTCCTCCGAGGACACGCAGCAAGACGATGGCGATTCTGCAGCCGAGAGCAGCAGCGACTCGCAGGATGGCTCCGGCGGCGGCGAACGGGTCACCATGCCAGCGCTCGGCGAATCGGTCACCGAGGGCACGGTCACGCGCTGGCTGAAGGAGGAAGGTGACGACGTCGAGGTCGACGAGCCCCTGCTGGAGGTATCGACCGACAAGGTCGACACGGAGATCCCCTCCCCCGTAGCCGGCAAGTTGACCAAAATCCTGGCCGGCGAAGACGAGACGGTCGAGGTCGGTGGAGACCTCGCCATCATTGGGGGCGACGAAGAGAGTTCAGCGAGTTCTGGGGGCGAGTCGGACTCTGCTGGCGAGAGCTCAGCCACCGATGACGATGAGGCTGGGGTGCCCGACGACGATGAGGACCTGGCCTCAGAGCAGAAGTTGCACGAGGAGGCAGACGAGCAGTCGGCCACGACCGATGGTCAGGATGCCTCAGGGGACAGCACCGCCTCAAGCGATTCCTCGGACGGCGAAGAATCATCGGACTCGAAGGACTCGAAGGACTCGAAAGACGTCAGTGCCTACGTGACGCCCCTGGTGCGCAAGTTGGCGGCCAAGCACGATGTTGACCTCAACTCCATCGAAGGCACTGGGGTGGGCGGCCGCATCCGCAAACAAGACGTCCTCGACGCTGCGAAGGCAGCCGAAAGCAGTCAGTCCGAGCCCGAGGCGGCTCCTGCGACGCAAGCCCCGGAGGCACCCGCACAGGACTCAACACCGCAGTCCGCTTCGGCCGCGCCGCCTCGTGGCGCTTCACCCGCGCCAGATCCGGCAGCGGCAGCCAAGCGCGGCACGACCGAAAAAATGTCACGTCTCCGCAAGGTCATTGCGACCCGCATGGTGGAGTCACTGCAGGTCAGTGCCCAACTGACCACAGTGGTCGAGGTCGACGTCACCAAGGTCGCCAAATTGCGAGGGCAGGCCAAGAACGACTTCCTCAAGCGCGAGGGGGTCAAGTTGTCGTTCATGCCGTTCTTCGCTCTGGCGGCGGTCGAAGCGCTCAAGCAACACCCCAACGTGAACTCCAGCATCGACGGCGACCAGGTGGTCTTCCACGCCCAAGAAAACCTCGGTATAGCGGTCGACACCGAAAAGGGCCTGATCGTCCCGGTCATCAAGGACGCCGGCGATTTGAACGTGGCGGGCCTGGCACGCAAGATCGCCGACCTAGCCGAGCGCACACGCACCAACAAGATCGGCCCGGACGAGCTGGGAGGCGGCACCTTCACCCTGACCAACACCGGCAGTCGAGGCGCACTGTTCGACACCCCTATCCTCAACCAGCCGCAAGTGGGCATCTTGGGTACGGGCTCAGTCGTCCGGCGACCTGTCGTGATGGTCGATGAGGATGGCGGCGAAACGATCGCCATCCGCTCGATGGTCTACCTGGCGCTGACGTACGACCACCGCATCGTCGACGGGGCGGATGCTGCCCGCTTCCTGACCACAGTCAAGGCTCGCCTTGAAGAGGCATCCTTCGAGGTCTGATGAGCACTCACGATGACCGCCCCGAAGGGGCACAGTCCAACGCGGAGCCAGAGCCCGCGTCCCGTCCGGCGCGAACCGTAGCCATTACGGGGGCATCGGGCTTGATCGGATCAGCACTGTCGGTTGCTTTGCGGGAGCGTGGAGACTCGGTCGTGCATCTCGTGCGCCGTGAGCCTGAATCCACGGGATTGCCGACGGGAGTCCGTGAAGCCCAATGGAAGCCGCAAGAGAGGCAGCTCGACCCAGCGCTTCTTGCGGACGTCGATGCCATCGTGCATCTCGCTGGTGCGGGTATCGGAGACCACCGCTGGACGAGTGCCTACAAGGCGGCCATCAGGGACTCACGGATCGACGGCACCGAGGCGGTCGCTCATGCGGTAGCGGCCCTCGAAGTCCCCATTCGCTTTGTATGCGGGTCCGCGATCGGTTACTACGGCAACCGCGGTGCCGATGTGCTGACGGAGGAATCCGGATTGGGCGAAGGCTTCCTTGCCGAGGTCTGTCGAGATTGGGAGGCGGCAACCTGGCGTGCGCGACAGGCCGGGGCGCCGGTAGCCCTGGCTCGCACCGGCATCGTGCTAGCGGCCGATGGCGGCGCAATGGGCAAAATGATGCCCCTGGCCAAGTTCGGATTGGCCGGACCGCTCGGCTCGGGCAAACAGTATTGGGCCTGGATCACGCTGCACGATCACGTGCGTGCGCTGATGTTTTTGGTTGACCACCCTGATGTCACCGGTGCCGTCAACCTCAGCGGCCCCACACCTGACACTCAGGCTGACGTGGTGAAAGCCCTGGGCGAGCAACTGCGCCGACCCGCGGTACTCCCAGCACCGACGATCGCACTGCGCCTCGCCCTGGGTGAGATGGCCGGGGATATCTTGGGCAGCCAGCGAGCGTTGCCCACGGTGCTGACTGAGGCGGGCTTCACGTGGGATCACCCCGACCTGGAATCGGCCATGGCGTGGCTCACCGCGAGCGGAAATGCTCGCTCGAATGACGAGCTCCAGCCCAACGACGACGGCTCGGACAACGCCTCCACCGCGGACGACGACACCTCAGACAACCACAGCATCGACCAAGCCTGAGGCGGGCGCACTGGCTCAGTCCCACGACCACAGCCGCCAACCGTCCGGCCCTCGTCGCAGTGTTACCTCCACGATCTCGGTGCTCGATGGCACCACCTGCGGTTCCTCGCCTCCGGTCACCACCTCCAGCGGCCTACGCTCGATCACCACATCTGCCGAAAACTCTCGAGCCGCTGCGATGTCACTCGCCTCAGGGCTGACGTCCGTGACCTGAACATCCTGCGCGATGAACTCGACGCCACTGAACTGGGCACCGCTGTCGGTGGCGGCCAACAGATCAGCGCGGTCTTTGGCCAGAGCCTCCGAATCAGCCGCGTGAGCCTGACGCAGGAGATCAGGATCCCCCGATTCCCACGCGGTGGCGCGAGCCTGCAGCACGCCTTGGACGGCCTCGCGCCACGACATCGACGCAACCGAGGACGGCTTGTCTGCAGCGTCTGCGTCCTTCGACGGCGGGGAGTCTGTCGCCGCGTCCTCCCCCGCCGACCCTGCAGCCAGCGTCTCGGCATCGCTGTGCGCCGTCTCGGAGTTTGCACGCCACCCTGGCCCCGCATGAAGCGCCGGTAGGACGGTGACAAGCGTCACGGCGACCAGCGTGATGGCCACGAGTGCGAGCGCAGCGACCATCGCGGCAGGGCCACGATGCCAGCGACGCGCGGGAGCGCGGTGACTCGTGGGATGACGAGCCGCCATCGTCCGAATCCTCGTGGGGATATCGCGCGTGAGGTCTCGTTCCGGGTCGAAGTCCAGGTCCAGCGGTGCAGCCGGTCCGGCGGCGCGGAACTGCCCGACGATCTCGCAGACCTCAGGGCGCCGATCAGGCTCGGTGGAAAGGGCGCGCGTGAGCAGGTCGCGGATCTCCCGCGGAAGGTCGCCAGCCAGGTCATCGAGGTCGGCCCTGCTGCCCACCCAACCCGGCGGTTCGCCGGTGACCAGGTGCCACACCAGGGCTCCGAGGGCGTAAGCATCGGATTCGACGGACGGCGCATAACCCTCCTGAACCTCCGGTGCCAGGCAACCCTGGAAGCCAGGGCGATCCTGCGGGACCACTCCCGCGATCTGACCGATCCCAATATCAGCGAGAAACGGCTTACCGTCCCGAGCAAAGACGACCCCGTCGCTGGTCAGGTCGGCGTGTATGAGCCCAGCCCGATGCACGTGCTCCAGGGCCTCCCCGATCGGGATCACCACGGTGATCGCCTGCTGGAGCGACAGCCGCCCCCGTTGTTGCAGGTGCGTCGTCAGTGACCCTCCAGACGCCGGTGCGGTCGCCACCACGAGTTGGCAGGTCCCAACGCTGTCGTCGGTCACCGGAATCACGTCACGCATCGCGATGATGTGCTCGTGTCTGATGCGCGAGATCTGAGCAGCAGCCACCATCGCGCGCTCTAAGGGCCCCCCGCTCTCGGCGGTGTTCGAGTCTGGAGCGTCGGCCACGTCCACGCGCGAGAGTTGCACCTTCAGACCGTCGATCTGACGGATCGCTAATGCGCGACTAACCCCCACCCGCACACTCGGCAACACCTGCATCACCTCATACCCCGGGACAACCCACCCCGCAGTGCTGATGCCCGGCTGCCTGCCTTCATCGTCCATCCGGGCAGCATGCCGCATCCGGCACAGGTGGTCTCGAACTTATCCACAACCTCGCCCGCGTAGGCTGGCGAACATGCAGATACGGCGCGTCGGTTTCGGATCCGATTCAGTGGATTACCTCGCTGCCTGGCAGATGCAGCGCGACGTGCATGCCGCTGTCAGCGCCGGCACTTCGCCCGACACCGTCCTGCTCCTGGAGCACCCTGCGACGTACACCGCGGGCAAACGCACCGAGCCACACGAGCGCCCAGACGACGGGACGCCAGTCATCGATGTCGATCGCGGGGGAAAGATCACCTGGCACGGTCCGGGCCAAATCGTGGGGTACCCCATCGTCCGCCTCCCCTGCCCGGTCGACGTGGTGGCCCACGTGCGCCGGCTCGAAGACGTAATGATGGGAGTATGCGCCGACGTGGGGGTCCCCGCGGTCCGCGTCGAGGGCCGCAGCGGCGTCTGGGTCCGCGCCGAAGACGACGGTGCTCGTGACCGCAAAGTCGGCGCGATCGGCATACGCGTGAGTAAGGACGTCACGATGCACGGTTTCGCGTTGAACTGCGACTGCGACCTCGCGTGGGCCGACCCGATCATTCCGTGCGGGATCCCGGATGCCGGGGTGACCTCGTTGTCGCAGGAGTTGGGTGCGGTAGTCACCGTGGCAGACGTGCTTCCCCTCATTGAGGCCCATCTACTCCGAGTGTTTCTCCCCGTCTCCGCGACGACATCTGCTTAAACTTCCCCGCGTGGGGACAAGTCTTCAGAGCAGCGACCGACCGACCGAGGACGGACAGGCGATCACCACCCGTGGTCTGCGCAAGACCTACCGGGGAGTGCGCGGGACCCACGTTGCGGTCCATGGCCTCGACCTCGACGTCCCCACCGGCGGCGTGCACGGCTTCCTCGGGCCGAACGGCTCCGGCAAGACGACCACCATCCGGATGTTGCTCGGGCTGATCCGAGCAGGTTCGGGCACGATGCATCTCTTCGGGCAATCCGTGCCGCACCACCTTCCCGATGTGGTGCATCGTGTCGGCGCGGTAGTCGAGTCGCCGAAGTTCTACCCTTCGTTCTCCGGCCGGCGCAACCTCCTGCTTCTGGCCAAGGCCATCGGCACTCCTGAGGATCGCGTGGACGCGGTGCTGGAGGAGGTCGGCTTGGGCGAGCGGGGGCGTGACAAGTTCAAGGCCTACAGCCTGGGGATGAAGCAGCGTCTGGCGATTGCGGCGACGTTGTTGAAGTCTCCGGATCTGTTGATCTTCGACGAGCCCACCAACGGCCTGGATCCGGCCGGGATTCGTGACATCCGAGACACCATGCGGGCCTTGGCCGACGACGGGCGGACGGTGTTGGTCAGCAGCCACATCTTGGCCGAGATCGAGCAGATCGCCGACACCGTGTCGATCATCGGGCGAGGCAGCGTCATTGCCCAAGGCAGCGTGGCCTCGATCATCGGTCAGAGCGCCGGCGTCGTGGAAGTCGGCGTGTCCTCCCCCGACGTGGCCGCCCAACTGCTTCGAGACGCCGGCTTCACCGTCACGCTTGAACCCACTCGGCTGATGGTCAGCGGCGCGGACGACCCAGCCGCGATTACCGCAACACTCGCTGCCCAGGGGCTCTACCTGAACCGGCTGGTGCCCGCCCGACGAGACCTCGAGTCAGCCTTCCTGGAGCTCACCGCCGGCGACAACCTCGGATCGGCGGGTCGCTCATGAACCGTCTACTCAGAGCGGAGTTGACGCGCTTGTCATGGCGCAAGCTTCCCATCCTCACGCTGGTGGCGGTGCTCGCGATCGTCATGTTGTCGCTGACCGCGTTGCACTTTCAGGCCCGGTCGTTGGCACCCGGGTCCGAGCAGTACGAGCAGATGAAGAGCGAGTACGAGGCCTACGCCCAGGACTATGCGGAGAACGGTGAGCAGTACCTCGCCGATTGTCTGGAGCAGGAGGCCCAGGAGCAGGAACTCAGCGGTGATCCCACCCTCGACTTCGGCTGCGCGGACCAAGCCCCAGGCACGCTGGCGGAGTGGATCGGAGGGATGGGCGATCTGCAACCCGAAATCGACATCCTGCTCGACGGCCTCACGGCGGTCTTCCTCCTCGTCTCCCTGTTGTTGGGAGCCTCGGCGACGGCAGCGGAGTATTCACATCGCACGATGGGCACCTGGCTGACCTTCGAGCCCCGTCGCACGACCGTGTATGTGAGCAAGGTCGCGGCCGTGGCCATCGCCGCCCTGCCGGCAGTGGTGTTGGGTCTCGTGCTCGCCGTGCTGGGCATGTTCGCGGTGTATCAACTCAATGGGCTGCCAACATCGCTGCCAGCCGACCAATGGCAGAGCCTGCTCTGGCGGGGGCTTCGGCTGGTAGTGCTCGCAGCAGCGGCGGCCGCTTTCGGTGCAGCACTCGGGACCCTCTTGCGCCGCACCAGCTTGGTGCTGGGACTGGTTTTGATCTACACGCTGGTCGGCGAGACGCTGGTCAGCGGCATCGTGCCGGCCCTGACCCCGGTGTTGCTCGGAACCAACATCAACGCCTTCGCCCAGAATGGTTACACCTGGTTCACCTATCCGTGCGACGGGGCAGGGGGATGCCGCGAGGTCGAGCACTTCATGGCCCTGGGTCAGGCATCGGCATATCTAGGCGTGATCAGCGCCGTGGTCTTGATCGGGGCCTGGATCATCTTCCGACGCCGCGACGTGGAGTAGGAACGCAGGGCATACGCTGGGGATGAGTGGTGTTGCCACCAGGACACCCACCCTTGAAGTCGACTCGTGTTGTTGGAGGCACTACGTGACCGTTGCACCCGAAGGACGCCGGATGTTGCGGGTCGAAGCCCGGAACAGCCAGACCCCGATCGAGCGCAAACCCTCATGGATTCGCACGACCGCGAAGATGGGGCCCGAATACACCGCACTCAACTCGCTGGTCAAAGGTGAGGGTCTGCATACCGTGTGCCAGGAGGCGGGCTGCCCCAACATCTTCGAATGCTGGGAAGACCGCGAGGCGACGTTCCTCATCGGCGGCGAGCAGTGCACCCGGCGCTGCGACTTCTGCCAGATCGACACCGGCAAGCCCGCCGACTTCGACGCCGACGAGCCACGCCGGGTGGCCGAGTCGGTCGCCCAGATGCAGTTGCGCTACGCGACGGTGACGGGAGTGGCACGCGATGACCTCGCCGACGGGGGAGCATGGTTGTATGCCGAGACGATTCGCCAGATTCATCAGCTCAACCAGGGCACGGGCGTGGAAATCCTCATCCCCGACTTCAACGGAATCCCCGAGCTAGTTGCTCAGGTGATCGACGCCCAGCCGGAGGTCTTCGCCCATAACGTCGAAACCGTGCCCCGCATCTTCAAACGCATCCGGCCCGCCTTTGACTACGACCGGTCCCTGTCGGTCATCACGATGGGTCGAAACGCGGGATTGGTGACCAAGTCCAACCTGATCCTCGGAATGGGCGAGGAGGACCACGAAATCGAGCAGGCGATCCGCGACCTGCACGAAGCCGGCACCGACTTGCTGACCATCACGCAGTATCTGCGTCCCTCGCCGCGCCACCACCCGGTGGAACGGTGGGCCAAGCCCGAGGAGTTCGTGCACTGGAGTGAACTCGCCAAGGACATCGGCTACAAGGGCGTCATGTCTGGGCCGCTGGTGCGCAGTTCCTACCGCGCCGGGCGACTCTGGGCCCAGGCCATGCGGCATACCGGGCGCGCCATCCCCGCGCACTTGCAGCACTTGGCGGACAAAGCCGACGCACCAGCCCGCCAAGAAGCCGCGTCATTGGTCGCACGCGCAGCCAGCGCCGTATCCTGACCCCCATGGCAGCAGATTCGAAGACGGCGACATCAGGGGACGGCAAGCGGCGACGCTTCGGCCGTCGAGGTAAGAAGGACCCCAACAAGGTCGGTCGTATCGCTCAGATGCGGCAAGTCTTCACCATGACCCGCAAGAACGACCCGTCCGCCGTGTGGTGGATGGCGTTGGCCTTCCTCGGGGCGCTGCTCATCGCGCTCCTGCTGGGCTGGGCCTTTGACCAGGTCATCTACTTCGGGATCCTGGGTCTGCCGACTGCCTTGCTGGCGGCTTTGATCGTGCTGAGCCGCAAGGCCGAGAAAGCCGCGTTCGCTCAGATCGAGGGCCAGCCAGGGGCCAGTGGCGCTGTCTTGGGCTCATTGCGTCGGGGGTGGTTCTACGACAAGGAGCCGATCGCCGCCGAGGCGGGCGGCAAGATGCGCGGAATGCGCGATCTGAACAACGCCGCCATGGTGTTCCGGGCAGTAGGGCGTCCTGGAGTCGTGTTGCTCAGCGAGGGCCCCAAGGGGCCAGCCGCACGCCTGGTTCAAGCCGAAAAGCGCCGCGCCTCACGAGCGACCGGCGATGCAGTGCCGGTGCACGTGCTCCGGATCGGGCAAGAAGAAGGCGAGGTTCGCCTCTCCAAGCTGGTCCGCACGATGAACAAACTCGAGAAGAAGATCAGCAAGGACGAAGCGATTGCCGTCCAACGCAGGCTCAAAGCCATGGGTAGCAGCAAGCCGCCGGTCCCGGCAGGTGTTGACCCTCGCAAAGCCCGGGTCGACCGCAAATCGATGCGGGGCCGCTAAGAATTTTCAGCGAACCTGTGGCCGACGCAAGATGACGGTTCCCGCAGCGCGGTCATGAAAGCCACGCCCTTGCCCATCGGAGAAGATCGCGGGCAACGCCAGACATAGCAAGAGCGTCCGCACCAGCCCAGCACGTAGACCGGGCACGTGGGCAAGCCAGGCAGTGGGCGCGGTCACGTCATCAGGGGTCAGGCGAACCACGGTCAGACTCATCGCGCGGTGTCCAATCGTGTGCCCCAGGACGCTCACCATCAGTACGTTCTCCAGGGCAAAGATAGCCAGGGGTGCGAAGGAGGCGGCGGCACCGGTGCCGAACTGCCCGCCCATGAGTAACCAGGCCGCGAGCTGACATATGCCCCAGTCGATCACAATGGCGACGAAGCGTCGTCCCAGCGGCGCCATCGATCCTGGACCGTGCCCCGGCAGTCCAAGTCCAGATCCGGGGTATGCAGGCGGCTCATTCACGCTGGGAGACTACCCCGCCGAAACACGCAGGAAACGTCTGGGTGATGGCAGTGAAACCCTGAGTGCCTACGCTGAGCCAGCAACAGGTCTTCCATGTCTTGGCTGACCTGCCCGCCACTTCCAGGAGGATCGATGTTCAGCAACGCTGAAGAGGCAATCGCCTACATCAAAGATGAAGACGTCAAGTTCGTCGACGTGCGGTTCTGCGACTTGCCCGGGGTGATGCAGCACTTCAACGTGCCCGCCGAGACCTTCGACGCCGACTCGTTCGAGACCGGCCAGATGTTCGACGGGTCGTCCATCCGCGGCTTCCAGGCCATCCACGAGTCCGACATGAAACTGATCCCGGACCCCACCACCGCGTTCATCGATCCGTACCGGGTCAACAAGACCCTAGTGATGAACTTCTCGATCGTGGATCCGTTCACCGATGAACCGTACGCCCGCGACCCGCGTCAGATCGCGCTCAAGGCCGAGGAATACTTGCGCTCCACCGGCATCGCCGACACTGCGTTCTTCGGGGCCGAGGCGGAGTTCTACATCTTCGATGACGTGCGATTCGAGACCAAGCAAAACGCCAGTTACTACTACATCGACTCCGTCGAGGCGGCGTGGAACACCGGCCGCGCAGAAGAGGGCGGCAACCGGGGCTACAAGACGCGATACAAGGGCGGCTACTTCCCCGTCCCGCCGGTCGACCACTTCGCTGATATTCGTGACGAGATCACGCTGAAGTTGGCCGATGTAGGGCTGTCCGTGGAGCGCGCGCACCACGAGGTCGGCACCGCCGGTCAGCAGGAGATCAACTACCGCTTCAATACGTTGCTGCAGGCCGGTGACGACATGATGAAGTTCAAGTACGTCGTCAAGAACAGCGCGTGGGCGGTCGGCAAAACGGCGACCTTCATGCCCAAGCCCGTGTTCGGCGACAACGGCTCGGGTATGCATACCCACCAGTCCTTGTGGAAGGACGGGGAGCCGCTCTTCTACGACGAGTCCGGATACGGCGGCTTGTCGGACTTGGCTCGCTGGTACATCGGGGGCCTGTTGACGCACGCTCCCTCCCTGCTGGCCTTCACGAACCCCACCATGAACTCCTACCACCGACTTGTGCCGGGCTATGAGGCTCCGGTGAACCTGGTCTACTCGGCACGGAACCGCTCGGCCTGTGTGCGGATCCCGATCACCGGTGACTCCCCCAAGGCCAAGCGAGTCGAATTCCGAGTGCCTGACCCCTCCTCGAACCCGTATCTGTGCTTCGCCGCACAGATGATGGCTGGCCTCGACGGAATCAAGAACCGCATCGAGCCGCCGGACCCCGTGGACAAGGACCTGTACGAGTTGCCGCCAGCCGAGCTGGAGAGCATCGCGCAGGTACCCGCCTCGCTCGGTGACGTGCTCGACTCGCTCGAGGCTGACCACGCCTATCTCACTGAGGGTGATGTCTTCACCGAGGACCTCATCGCGGCGTGGATCAACTACAAGCGGGTCAACGAGATCGACCCCATTCGGTTGCGCCCCCACCCGCATGAGTTTGAGATGTACTTCGACCTCTAAATAGCACGCCCTTGACAGCCCCTGTTGCGCCGCACGGCGCGATAGGGGCTGTCATCATTTGGGCATGACTCGGTTAGAACTGTGGGAGAGCAAAACACGAAGCACGCTGATGGTGCTGGCCTTGATCTTTCTCTTTGCCTATGCCATCCCTATCGTCGCCCCTAGGTCCCCCGGCGCTCTTCGCGCGGCGTGTGACGGCTTGCAGTACGTCATCTGGTTGATCTTTGCGGTCGACTACGGGATCAGGCTCTTTATTGCAGAAGAGAAGTGGCATTTCGTGCGCCACAATCTGATTGACCTCGCCGCCGTGACCCTGCCGGCTCTGCGCCCGCTCCGCCTCGTGGCCGCATTGGCCTTGATCCAGCAACAGGGGGGCCAACGTTTGCGGGGGCACGTGGCTACCTACGTGACCGTGGGCATTGTCTTGGTAGTGACCATCTCCGGGCTCGCCGTGCTCGACGCGGAACGGAGCGTCGACGGGAGCAACATCACCACATGGCAGGACGCCATCTGGTGGGCCTTCGTCACCGTGACCACTGTGGGCTACGGGGACTTCTACCCCGTCACGGTGGAGGGTCGACTCTTCGCGCTCGCCTTGATGCTGTGCGGCATCGCCCTGCTGGGCATCGTCACCGCCGGACTATCGTCGTGGTTCTTGGAGAAGGTCGCTGACACGACCGAGAAGTCGCAGGCCGCCACTGCTCGGGATATCGCCTCGTTGGCCGAGACCATTGAGGAGCTCCACAGGGAGATCGTCGCTCTCCGCGAGTCTCGCTAGGCACCGAACCCCTGGCTCACGGCCTCCGCCAACCTCGCCGCATACACTTCCATCTCCCCCTCGGCATACCGTTGACGCGGCCAGAAGAAGCCACGTAGGCCATCGCCCTTGGTCCGAGGCACCACGTGGATGTGCAGGTGTGGGACAGACTGGCTCACCGTGTTGTTCATCGCCACGAACGATCCTTGCGCATCGAGGACGTTGACCATCGCTGCCGACACCCGCTGGGCTAAGCCCATCACCGGCACCATCAACTCAGAAGGCAGATCCACCAAGGTCACGACATGTCGGCGCGGGATCACCAGAACGTGGCCCTTGAAGAGCGGGCGAATATCCAGAAAAGCCACCGCATCCGATCCGCGGTGGACGATCACGCTTGGGCCGACTCCCGAGGCGATGTCGCAGAAGAGGCACTGTTTCGACATGCAAGGCTCCGGTCCTATTTGTCTATTAGACACACGCTGCTAGGTATGCAATTGGCAAAATTGACACCCGCTCTGCAAAGATATGGCAAATGGGACGACATACTGACGAGCCAACGGCTGCCGCCGCCGACAGCCGATCAAGCCTCAGCATAATCTCGATCATTGCGGTCTTGGCCCTTGTGCTGGTGGGCTTCGCAGTTCGCGGATTGTTCGGAGCCGAGACCGGCTCGGCCGAGGCGGGGGACAGCAGCAGCGGGAGCACCGTGACGGCTGGCCAAACCGGTTCGAGCCACGACAGCGACGCCACTGCTGCGCGTTCCGACAAGGGCGGATCGGACTCAGCAGAGGAATCTACCGCGTCCACGGAGGCCGAGGAGACCGCCAAGGCTGAAGAAGAAGCCGACGCGGAGCCGGCTAATACTGAGATGCTCGGGGCGCTCCAAGCTTGTGTCACCGAAGTGAGCGCTGGACAGGAATGGGCCGCTGCCACAGAGGGCTCAGCGGCGCACTGGAAGCGGCATTACGGTGCCTCTGTGAAATACAACGCCAGCGAGATCACGCTCAAGCAGGCGAAGGATGAGTTCGCTGAGTCAAAGGCGTTCGCGGATTCTGACATCAAGGCAGTTTCGGCGGCCGCCGAGGATTACGAAGCCGCGCAGGGAGCCTGCTCCGAGGTCGACGAAGCCGATATGCCAGATAAGCATGCCGAGCAGGCGCAAGCGTGCACCGCACGCGCGGCCGCGATCAAGGATGTGGTGGCCACCGGCACCGAGGTCAACGACGACTGGGCCACGCACGTGAAGATGATGAAGACCAAGGACGAGGTCGACCCCGACGACTATTACGAGCGCTGGCAGAACATGGTCGAGACGGCACCAGACAACATGGGGCCCTACGACGATGCCGCTGACGAGCTCGATGACGCGCCGACGTGCCCCACGGCCTGAACGCAGACGCTAGGACTTTTCTTTCTCGGGCTTCGGCTTGCCCTCGCGCCACTTGCGCTCGAACGGCAGCCGCCAGGTGAAGGGTGCCACCAACTGGTGGACCTGGTTGGGCCCCCATGACCCTTCTTCGTAGGGGCGCACCACGGGCGGGTCCTCGAGCAGTGCGGAGGAGATCTCCCACAGCCGTTCGATGCCCTCTGCGGTCGTGAACAGCGTGCGGTCACCGCGCGCAGCGTCATAGATGAGTCGCTCGTAGGCTTCCAGGACAGCACCCGACCAGTCGGTCTCCTGCATCGAGAACTGCATGGACAGTTTGTCCAGGCGCATTCCCGGTCCAGGCCGCTTGCCGTAGAAGGACAGAGACATGCGCGTGCGGTCCGCCAGGTCGAAGGTCAAGTGATCGGGGCCGCGATCACCAATGCCAGAGCCCGGGGGAAACATTGACTTGGGGGGTTCGCGGAAGGCGATGGAAATGATTCTCGCGCCCTCCGCTAATTTCTTGCCCGTCCTCAGGTAGAAGGGGATGCCCGCCCATCGCCAGTTGTCGATATAGCACTTCAGTGCGATGAAGGTTTCGGTGTCGGACTCCGGGTGTACCCCCGGCTCCCCTCGATAACCTGCATACTGACCGCGGACCACATCGTGCGGCTGGATCGGCAGCATGGATCGGAAGACCTTGTTCTTCTCTTCGCTGATCGCCGACGGCTCCAAGGCCGTCGGGGGTTCCATAGCCGTGAAAGCAAGAATCTGGAACAGGTGGGTGACCACCATGTCGCGGTAGGTGCCGGTGCCCTCGAAAAACGCTGCGCGGGTCGAAAGGCCAAGCGTCTCGGGGACATCGATCTGAATGTGGTCGATGTGATTGCGGTGCCAAATCGGCTCGAAAAGACCATTGGCAAAGCGAAAGGCCAGAATGTTCTGCGCGGCCTCTTTGCCCAGGAAGTGGTCAATCCGGAAGATCTGATCCTCGGCGAAGACCTCGTGCAACTGGCTGTTCAGCGCTTTGGCCGAGGCCAAGTCGGTGCCGAACGGCTTCTCCATCACGATGCGACTGCGTTCCACCAGGTTCGCGTCCTTGAGCATCTTCACTACTTCGAGGGCAGCCTTGGGCGGCACCGACAAATAGTGCAGGCGCCGCAACTTCTCGCCGTCGAGTTGCTTCTCAGCGGCGCGAACCGCCTTGCCCAGCGCGGCAGCGCCCGCCTGTTGCGGCACAAAGTCGACGTGGGTCAGGAAGTCGTTGAGCACCGAGTCCTCGGTGTCGCGGGTGTTGAACTCTTTGCACGCTTTCTTAACCATGTCGCGGAACTCGTCGGGACTTAACTCCTCCAAAGAAGTGCCGACCACACGCAGGTCATCGAGCAACTTCGCTTGATAGAGATGGAGGAGCCCAGGCAGCAACTTGCGCTTTGCCAGATCTCCGGTGGCACCGAACAGGACGGTCGTGATCGCGTCAGCCATGGGCATACCTTGCCATGCTCGGGCCTAGCCGTGCACTCCGGTCGCTCCCAGTTCATCGAGCATCACGGCCATCTCGAAGGCAGCATCACGCCAGGCGTCGTAGCGGCCCGTCTTGCCACCGTGACCGGCGACCATCTCCGTCTTCAGCATGATGGGCCGCTGCGCAGCGGCATTCGGGGTGATCTCGCGCAGCCGGGCAACCCACTTGGCCGGCTCGACGAAGAAGACCCTGGTGTCGTTCAGGCCGGTGGTGGCCAAAATGGTGGGGTAGGTGGTGGCGGCGATGTTTTCGTATGGGGTGTAGCCGCGCATCCTGCGATAGACCTGCTCGTCATGCAGCGGATCCCCCCATTCCTCCCACTCGACCACCGTCAGCGGCAGAGTCGGGTCCAAAGTCGTGGTCAGGGCGTCCACGAACGGGACAGCCGCATGGACGACACGGAACCGATCAGGAGCTCGATTAAGTGCCGCGCCGATCAACAGTCCTCCCGCCGAGCCGCCCTCCGCCGCGAGCCGATCAGCAGCCACCCACCCGCTTTCTACGAGGTGATCGGCGCAGGCGATGAAGTCACTGAAGGTATTCTCCTTCCGCGCCATGCGGCCGTCCTCATACCAGCCCCGGCCCAGCTCGCCGCCGCCACGGACGTGCGCCACGGCGTACACCAGACCGCGATCAAGGTATGACAGCCGAGCCGGAGAGAACCAGGGGTCGATGCAGATTTCGTAGGCACCGTAGCCGTACAACAAGCCTGCGGCGCTCCCGTTCGGGGCCACGTCGGCCCTGGCCACGACCGAGATCGGAATATGCGTGCCGTCGGCAGCCCTGGCCCAGAGCCGGTGCTGCCGGTACTCCTGCGGGTCATAGCCACCAGGCACCACCTTTTGCTTGATCAACGTCAACTCCCCGGTGGCTACGTCGACGTCGTAGATCGAACCCGGGGTCACCATCGACTCGATCCGCACCTGCAGCACGGTGCTGACGTATTCGGGGTTGGCGCCGACGCCAATGGTGTAGATCTCCTCATCCACCTCAATCGGGCCCCCCGCACCCTCAACCGGCTGGTGCTGATCATCAAGGGCAAGGATGTCGACCTGGGCGAGGCCCTCGCGTCGCACGGACACTGCAAGGTGGCGGGCAAAGGCATCTACTCCAGCAATCCTCACGCCGTCCCGGCCCTCGATCACCGTCCGCCAGTCCGGCGCGGACGGTGAACCGATAGGAGCCCACGCCAATTCGAAGTCGCGATGAGTGCGATTGTGCACGATCCATAGTCGCTCACCGGCCAACTCCACGTCGTATTCCACCCCGTCCTCGCGCGGGGCAATCACCGAGAACGGGGCTTTCGGGGTGCTCGCGTCGAGCATCCAATACTCCGATGAGTTCTTGCTGGCCAGGCCGATCACGAGGAACCGGTCATCGCGTGAGGTGCTCAGGCCCATCCAGAACCGTTCGTCCTCCTCGGAATGCACGAGGACATCGTCGTCTGCGGCACCGCCCACCCGGTGTCGCCACACCTGATGTGGTCGCCACGCCTCGTCCACCCGGGTGTAGAACAGGTAGTCCTCGCCCAGGGACCACGCCAGACCGTAGCCGACCCCGGTCACTGCACCATCGATAACCTCGCCGGTGTGCAGATCCTTGACGCGCACGTCGAACCGCTCGTCCCCGGCATTGTCCACGGCGTAAGCCAGTACGTTCCCGGACGGGCTGACGTCGAAGGCACCAAGGGAGAAGAACTCCTGTCCAGCAGCTTCGAGGTTCGCGTCGAGAAGCACTTCCTCGAACGGCGGCACCTCGCCGGGCTCGGGCATAGGTCGCTCTGGGGATGAAGCCACCGCAATCCGGGCGTAGAGCGGATACTGCTGGCCCTCGACCGTGCGGGTGTAGTACCACCACTGGCCATGGCGCACCGGCACTGACAGGTCGCTCTCCTGGGTGTGGCTCTTGATCTCGGCAAAGATCTCCGCGCGAAGGTCTCCCAGATGTCCGGTGACGCGCTCGGTGTAGGCATTCTCGGCCTCCAGGTGCGCGATGACCTCGGGGTCGGTCTTGTCGCGAAGCCACTCGTAGTCGTCCTCGACGGCCTCGCCGTGGTGGGTGCGGGTATGCGGCTTGCGGGCGGCGATCGGAGGGTGGGCTGGGGAGGTCTGGTCGGTCACGCGGGTCACGCTACGGCACCGAACGGGAGGCAGCCTAGGAGGTCACTGCTGCCGATCCGAGCAAGGCTTTGAGGTCTCCGAACAGCTCCGGAGAGGCCGTCACTCGCAGCGACTCCTCCAGCTGCAACAGCACAGATCGACCTGGACTCATCAGTTTGACGTGCACCTCGGTGGCTCCCGGATGCTCACGTAGCACACCCCGCAGGCTTTGGGCCAGGGTGTCGGTCGCCCTGCCCAGCGGCATCGTGACCACGATCGGACCCCGTGGACCGGTCTTGATCTCGGGAAGGGTGAGGTCTTGGGCGATGACCTCCACACCGTCCTCTCCCTTCTTCAGTTTGCCGCGCACCACGCACACGGTGTCTTCGGCCAGCATCGTCGAGACCGTCATGTACGACTTGGGCCAGAAGACGACCTCGACCGAGGCCGCCATGTCCTCGATCAGGACGCGGGCATACGGGTCGCCGTTCTTGGTGCGTTTCAAACTGATCCCGGTGATCAGGCCGGCCAGCGTCACGAAGTCTCCGTCGGCCGCCCCGTCTTCGCTGGCCAAACTCGAGATCGGAGCCTGCGCGTGTTGGGCGAGGATGTGCTCGATGCCGTTCAGGGGGTGATCGGAGACGTAGAGGCCGAGCATCTCGCGCTCAAAGGCGAGCAACACTTGCTTCTCCCACTCCATATCGGGCACGGGCGGCAACGTCACCAGCTGCACGACCTCGCTCGACCCATCGCCCATCCCGCCGAACAACGAGTCCTGCCCGATCGCTTCCTGTTTCTTCTCCTCCACCAGCGCCTCGACATAGCGTTCGTGGATGCTGACCAGCCCCTGACGGGCATGCCCCAGTGAGTCGAAGGCACCAGACTTGATGAGCGATTCGATCGTGCGACGGTTGCAGACCACGACCGGGCATTTGCGCAGGAAATCCTCAAACGAGGTGAACGCTCCCCGGTCCTGCCGGGCCTGATAAATCGCATCCACCACGTTGCGTCCCACGTTGCGAATGGCCGCCAGGCCGAACCGGATGTCGGCACCGACGGCGGCGAAGTTGGAGATCGACTCGTTGACGTCCGGGGGCAGGACAGCGATCCCCATCCGCCGGCACTCACCAAGATAGATCGCCGTCTTGTCTTTGTCGTCGCGGACGCTGGTCAACAGTGCGGCCATGTATTCGGCCGGGAAATTCGCCTTCAGGTATGCCGTCCAGTAGGACACCAGCCCGTATGCCGCCGAGTGCGCCTTGTTGAAGGCGTAGTCCGAGAAGGGCACCAGCACGTCCCACAGCGCCTTGACTGAGGCGGGTGAGAAGCCGTTGTCGAGCATGCCCTGCTCGAAGCCGACATACTCGGCGTCGAGCACTTCACGCTTCTTTTTGCCCATCGCCCGACGCAGCAGATCGGCTTTGCCGAGGGTGTATCCCGCCAACTTCTGGGCGATCTCCATGACCTGCTCCTGATAGACGATCAGGCCGTAGGTCGTGCCGAGGATGGACTCCAAAGCCTGTGCCAACTCCGGGTGGGGATAGCTGACGTCCTGTCGGTTGTTCTTCCGCAGGGCGTAGTTGGTGTGACTGTTGGCCCCCATCGGCCCAGGACGATATAGGGCACCGACAGCGGAGATGTCCTCGAAGTTGTCCGGCTGCATCAGCCGCAGCAGTTGCCGCATCGGTCCACCGTCGAACTGGAACACCCCGAGGGTGTCCCCAGCTGAGAGCAGGGCGTAGGTCGCCGGGTCGGTGAGGTCCTTGGACAGGACGTCGAGGTCGATGTCCTGGGAGCGGTTCATCGAGACATTGGCGATGGCGTCATCGAGCACGGTGAGGTTGCGTAGACCCAGGAAGTCCATCTTGACCAGCCCGAGGTTCTCGCACGTCGGATAGTCGAACTGGGTGATGATTGCGCCGTCGGCCTCGCGGCGCATGATCGGGATGATGTCGATCAGGGGCTCGCTGGACATGATGACCCCGGCGGCGTGGACGCCCCACTGACGCTTCAATCCCTCGAGGCCCTGAGCGGTCTCGAAGACTTGGGCTGCTTCGGCGTCCTGCTTCAGGAGATCGCGGAAATCTTCGGCTTCGCCGTAACGCTTGTGCTCGGGGTCAAAGATGCCCGAGAGGGTGATGTCCTTGCCCATGACTGAGGGCGGCATCGCCTTGGTCAGCCGCTCTCCCATGGAAAACGGGAAGCCCATCACCCGGGCCGAGTCCTTCAAGGCGGCCT
Source organism: uncultured Actinomycetota bacterium (assembly GCA_963803695.1). Taxonomy (GTDB): domain Bacteria; phylum Actinomycetota; class Actinomycetes; order Actinomycetales; family Dermatophilaceae; genus Ornithinicoccus. The sequence continues at coordinate 648,512 of CAWDNY010000015.1, read as the reverse complement.
TGGCCTTCAGCGTGCCGTAGGTGACGATCATCGCCACCCGGTCCTCGCCGTACTTGTCCGAGACGTATCGAATGACCTCGCCGCGTCGTCGATCATCGAAGTCGACGTCGAAGTCGGGCATCGACATGCGCTCGGGATTGAGGAATCGCTCGAAGATCAGCCCGTGCGGGATGGGGTCGAGATCAGTGATCCCCATCGCGTAGGCACACATCGAGCCGGCACCCGACCCTCGGCCCGGCCCCACCCGGATGCCGTTGCGCTTAGCCCAGTTGATGAAGTCGGCGACCACCAAAAAATAGCCGGCGTAACCCTTGTCGACGATAACGCCCGTCTCGTAGATGGCCTGGTCGCGGGCGTAGTCGGGCACACCGTCCGGGAATCGCCGCTGCAGACCGGCCTCGACCTCTTTGACGAACCAGCTCGTCTCATCCTCGCCGTCAGGGCAGTGGAAGCGAGGCATGAACCGGCCCTCGCCCTCGGTGAACGAGACGTTGCAACGCTCAGCGATGAGCAGCGTGTTGTCGCATGCGTGCGGGAACTCCCGCCACAGGTGGCGCATCTCGGCAGCCGTCTTGAGGTAGAAGGAGTCGCCGTCGAACTTGAACCGGTTCGGGTCCTGCATGGTCGAGCCGGACTGGACGCACAACAGGGCTGCGTGCGCTTTGGCATCCTCACGGCGGGTGTAGTGCAGATCGTTCGTGGCCACCAGCGGCAGGTTGAGCTGTTTGGCTAGTCGCAGCAGGTCTTGCTTGGCTCGACGTTCCACGTCGATCTCGTGGTCCATCAGCTCGCAGTAAAAGTTGTCGGCACCGAAGATGTCCCGGAAGTCCGCAGCCGCCTGCACGGCCTTGTCGTATTGACCCAGCCTTAGACGCGTCTGGATCTCGCCGGAGGCACACCCCGTCGTGGCGATCAGCCCGGCCCCGTAGGTCGACAGCAACTCGCGGTCCATCCGCGGCTTGAAGTAGTAGCCCTGCATCGAGGCCAAGGACGACAGTCGGAACAGATTGTGCAGCCCGTTGTTGTTGCGGGCCAGCAACGTCATGTGCGTATAGGCACCGCCACCGGACACGTCATCCCGGCCGCCGTCGCCCCACTTCACCCGCGTCTTATCGCTGCGATGAGTCCCGGGCGTGACGTAGGCCTCGACACCGATGATCGCCTTGACGTCGTGGGCGCGTGCGGCCGCCCAGAACTCATACGCTCCGAAGACGTAGCCGTGGTCGGTCGTCGCTATCGCGGGCATCCCGTAATCGGCTGCGGTGGCGAACATCTGCTCGATCCGCGCTGCACCGTCCAGCATGGAGTACTCGGTGTGGTTGTGCAGGTGGACGAAGTTCTGACCGGGGCTGGGCGCTGCTGACATCGCCACTGATCTTAGGTTGCCGACCCGACAGACCCCAGCGCGCCACTCATGCGGGCGGGTTCAGGTTGCGATCGCGTCTAGGGCCGCCGACAGGTCCGCGGGGTAGGCGCTGTCGAAACTCACCCGCTCGCCACTGCCGGGGTGCAGGAAGCCCAGTGCCGTCGCGTGCAGCCACTGCCGCTTGAGCCCAAGACGAGCAGCCAACGTCGGGTCTGCTCCGTAGGTCAGGTCACCGCAGCAGGGATGGTGCAGTGCTGAGAAGTGCACGCGGATCTGGTGCGTCCGCCCGGTCTCCAGATGGATCTCCAGCAGACTGACCGAACGGTAGGCCTCGAGGAGTTCGTAATGGGTGATGCTCGGTCGCCCGGAGTTCATCACCGCAAAGCGGTAGTCGTGCCCGGGGTGGCGGCCGATCGGCGCATCGATGGTGCCCTCGTGTGGATCGGGCAGGCCCTGGACCAAGCAATGGTAGGTCTTGGTGACCGCTCGGTCTCGAAAGGCCTGCTTCAGGATGGTGTAGGCGCGCTCAGACTTGGCGACCACCATCAGGCCGCTCGTCCCCACGTCCAGCCGTTGCACGATGCCCTGACGCTCAGGGGCACCAGAGGTGGAGATTCGGTAGCCCGCCGCGGCCAGCCCCGACACCACGTTGGGGCCGTTCCAGCCCACGCTCGGGTGAGCTGCAACATAGGCGGGCTTGTCGACCACGACAATCTCGGAGTCATCGTGGACGATGCGCAGGCCCTCGACGTGCTCGGGCACCGACGCTGGCGATACCTCACGGGGGCCGCTCAACGTGACCTCTACCGTGCTGTCGGCGATCAGTCGGTGTGACTTGCCCGCCACCGCACCGTCGACAAGCACATCCCCTGCGGATGCCAGGTCGGCGGCCGCGCTGCGGGACAGGCCCAGCATGCGGGCCAGCGCTACATCCAGCCGCTCCCCCTCCAGGCCCTCGGGGACAGAGACCGTCTTGATGTCGGCGCGGCTCAATGGTGCTCCAGCTCGCTATCGGCAGTGCTGTGTGCGTTGCCCTCGATGCTCTCGCCTCGCAGGGCCAACACGGCGATGAGCACCGCTGCACAGGTGATCCCGATGTCGGCGACGTTGAAGACGGGGAAATTCGGCAACGCCAGAAAGTCCACGACGTGGCCCTGCCCGAAGCCTGGCTCACGGGCCAGTCGATCCACCAGGTTGCCGCCAGCTCCACCGATCAACAGAGCCAGGGCGACCGCCCATCCGCGGTGTCCGACCTTGCGGGAGGTCCACACGAGCCCGGTCACGACGACGGTAGCCAGAATCGTAAACACCCACGTATTGCCGGTGCCCATCGAGAATGCAGCTCCTGAGTTGTACACCAGCCGGAATTGCAGGAGTTCGCCGATGACCGGCACCGCAGGCTCCCCTTTGAGGGCTTGCTCCGCCCACGTCTTGGTGACCTGATCTAGGGCGATCCAGGCCAGCGCCAAGATGATGATCCAACGGAGATTTGACCGGTGAAGGTCGTGTGCGGAGTCGATATTCAGCGCCGTTCCTGCCGCTGCTTGCACGGCATACACAAAGTGGCCCGAGGAAAGGCCTGCAGTCGTAGTTTGCCAATCGCGTTGCCGCACGATTCGCAGACTCCGTAACCACCGGAGTCGATCCGCTCGATCGCGTGCGCCGTTTGCTCCATCAAGGCGCGGGCGTTGTTGGCCAAGGACATCTCGTGCTCGCGCTCCCAGGTCGCAGCCCCCGCATCGGCTTGGTCATCGCCAGACCCCTCCCCGGACTCGTGGATCAAGACCGCGAGGTCGTGTTGGGCCTCCGCCAACTCGGCGTGAAGTCGTGCGTCGTCCTGCTCCAGGCCGGCCCTGACCTCGGCCAACTCCTCGCTGGTCCACGGGGCCTCCTCGTGGAGCACCGGCACGCCATGCGCCTGCGCGCGGGCGGCGTCGGTCTTGGCTGCCCTAAGCGATGATTCCCTGGCCACGGCACTTCCCCTTGCTGGACGAGCGTTGCTGAAAGCAACACGTTGAGCGGTGAGGATAGGACACATCGCTGCTGGATGCCACAGCGGGGCTGCCCTGGCGTGGCGGCCCCGCCATAAGCCTCAGTCCTTATCGCCCAGCATGTCCAACTGCTCGGACAACATGGACCGAAAACGCAGGCGCGCGTCCTTCTCCCGCGATGTCAGGTCCTCGATGCTTGAGCCGAGGTTCTTCTGCTTCTCGGTCAGGTCTGCCAACACGTTGGCCCGGCGCTGCTCGGCCTCGCTGACCATCTGTTTGTGGACGTCTTGGGCTTCGCGAAGCAAGGCGTCGTGAGCGCTCCGACCCTCGTTGACGAGCCGGTCGTGCCTGGCTTGACCCTCCCCGACGAGCCGGTCGTGAGTCTCTTGCCCGGCAGTAACGAGCTCGTCGTGCTGCTGCTGACCTGACTCGACCAGTTCCTTGTGCTGCTGCTGACCTGATCGGACCAACTCATCATGCTGGCGCTGACCGCTGTCCAGGAGTTCCGCCGTTCGAGCATCAGCCTCAGCCTGAACTCGGTCCCGATAGGAGTCGGCTTCGCTCACCAATCGCGCCTTGGTGCTCTCCCCCTCCGACACATGTTGGTCATGCAGGCGCTGGGCAAGCGAAATGATGGCGGTGGCATCTTCGCCCGCCGACGCTGTCACGGCGCTTGCCCCTGCACCGTCCATCTGCTTCTCGCGGGATGTCGCTGTCTCGTCCGCAGCCGCTGCTATCGCCTGCTCAGACTCCGCGATCGCGCTGGCCGCTTCCTCTTGAGCGCGAGCCGCTTCCTCTTGCGCGCGAGCCGCCTCCTGTTGAGCCTGCGCGACGCGGGTCTGCGCCTGCTGCTCGGCCTCTTCGGCCTCGGCGCGAGCCTCGTCGACACGGGCCTGCAGCGACTGCAGATCTGCATCCAGACGCTGACGGGCATTGTCGTGGCTCTCACCGGCCGCAGCCTCGGCCTCTTCGATTTGGGCCCGGGCATTGGCAACTCGACGCTCGGCGTCGGCTTCGGTCTCCTCGGCCTCGCCGCGCGCCGTTTCGATCCGCTGCGTCAACCCGTCTAGCTCGGCCACGAGCTCGTCACGCTCACGGCGCACACGAGCCAAATCTTCGCTGTGTGCCTCCAACTCGTCACTGGAGTCTGCGGTCTCCGCAGGCGCCACGAAGGCGCTGCTTTGCGATCCATCCAGGCCTTGGCCGGAGCGGCAGTCCTTCAAGTCATTCTCGAGCGTGACTCTCTCGGCATTGAGGCGGCGCAACTCGACCACAACCTGGTCGAGGAAGTCGTCGACCTGCGTCTCGTCGTAGCCACGACGTAGATGGGTCGACGTAAAACTCTTCTTGATGACGTCCTCGGGGGACAACGCCATAATTCACCTCAATCAACTCATCGATGGCCCGTCCATCTGGACCACCACCGTGCCTCGCTTCGCGGTCGGTGACACCTTAGCGGACCAACGCAGGCAATCATCACCCTCACGCATGAAGCGAGGGGCCTTCGGGGCTAGAAAGGGATCGCGCTGACCATAGCGCGGGCGATGCTGACCCCGATGATCAAGACCAGGAAAGCCAAGTCCAGGGCAACACCCCCCAATCGCAGTGGTGGGATCACCCGTCGCAGCGCCCGCAACGGCGGGTCGGTGAGGCTGTAGATGAACTCCGCGATGACCAGTACCACACCGGTGGGACGCCAGTCGCGAGAGAAGACTTGGATCCAGTCGAAAATCAGGCGACCGATCAAGACGATGAAGTACAGGTAGAGGGCGAGACCTAAGACATAACTGACCATTGGGTCAGTGTCTCAACTCTGGTTGAACAAACCCTGCTGGGCTCGCCCGGCCTCAACAGCACCCTCGACCTCGACGTGAGCTGGCGACAAGAGAAAGACCTTGCTGGTCACTCGCTCGATCGAGCCATGAAGCCCGAAAGCCAAACCAGCGGCGAAGTCCACAAGACGCTTGGCGTCGCCGTCATCCATCTCGGTGAGGTTCATGATCACCGGCGTGCCAACCCTGAAGGACTCGCCGATGTTCTTGGCTTCGTTGTATGTGCGGGGGTGGATGGTCGTGATGCGATTCATCTCGCCTGCCTCAGGTTCTTGAACGACCCGAGCGACCGGTGTGCGTCGGGGCAATTGCGTGACCTCGGCACCACGACTAGCGCCCTGTCCTGAGGGGCGGTGCTGCGGCTCATCCTGGCTACGCTGGCTCTCTGACCGCCCACTCTGGGACTCTTCGGCGTCGTCGTAGTCGTATCGGCCTTCGACCTCGGCTAGGCCCAGCCATTCCATGGTCGTTCGCAGTGCCCCAGCCATGTCAACGAGCTCCTTGTTACGTATGAGAGCCGCCCAGAGGCGGCGCTTCGGTCGAAAGCGACGTTACCGCTGGGGCGGACGTGATCCCAGGATTACGCTGCCGACACGCAGGTGTGTCGCGCCGGCCGCGATCGCGTGCTCCAGATCGCCGCTCATCCCCGCTGATAGCCACGTCGCGGCAGGATGGCTTGCCACGATCAGTTCGTGGCACCGGGCGAGGGCCTCGAAGGCTCTGCCCAGGGCCACGTCATCACCGGCCGCTTGCGCCGGAGCAATGGCCATCACACCGCGCAGTCGCAAGAACTCGCTTCCGGCGATGTCATCAGCCAGGGCGGACGCGTCCTGGACGGGGACTCCTCCACGACGCTCGTTGTCGCCGCCGTCCAGATCCACCTGCAGCGTGACATCCAACCGTCCGCTGCGCTCACCCTGCTCGATCGCAGCCCCGGCGGCGCGATCCAGAGCGGTGACCAGCCGGGCGCGATCCACCGAATGGACGACGTCGGCATACCGCGCGATGGAGCGTGCCTTCTTGGTCTGGACCTGGCCGATCATGTGAACCCTCGGCATCCGGTCAGGATCAGTGCGCAGGCCGACCTGCTCGACTTTAGGCCGTGCCTCTTGATCGCGGCTCTCTCCGATATCGCGCACACCGAGATCGACCAGCGAAAGGACATCCCGGGCAGGGAAGAACTTGGTCACCACGATCAGGGTGATGCCTGCGGCGTCTCTGCCGGAGTCTGAGCAGGCTCGATCAATGCGACTCCTCGCGTGGTGGAGGGAGTCGCGCAACTGCAGCGCCCTTGCTTGGTCGTCCTGGGATACATGGCTCTGGCTTTGATCACTCACGTTCGCAAGCGAACCACGGCGGCAAACCGTCCGGTATGCGGGTCGTTTCCGTGCGTGTAGCCGCGGTGCGAATACAGGTCAGGTGACTCGCGCGTGCACCCCGGCAGCCAGTGCACAGGCACCCGCTCAGAGTTCAGCTGGTCGACGACCGAACCAGCAACGTCGATCGCTGGGGTCCCCGACCAGGACACGGCATGGGCGGCTGGGTGGCGTGCTGCGATGCGTGTCCGCATGTCGAGGGGCACTTCGTAGCATCGGGCACAGATGGAGGGTCCGACGAGGGCTTGCAGGTCATCGGCTCCGCGCTGACGCAGGGTCTGAACGGCCGCAAGCACCACGCCCTCGGTCATCCCGACCCGCCCGGCGTGGACCGCACCGACCCACCCCGCGCGGCGATCAAACAACAACACGGGCGTGCAATCGGCCACCAAGACGGCCAGGGCCACATCGGGGTCGTTCGTCACGATCCCGTCGCAGGCAGCCGCCCCGTCGAGGTCAACGGCATCCTGGTGTCCACCTCCAGCGGCGCCCACGACGTGGACATGCGTTCCGTGCTCTTGGCGCATGAAACGCAGCGACCCGGACTCGACACCGAACTCGGCGGCCAGGATCGCCCGATTGCGCGACACCACTTCCGGCAGATCGTCGACCCCCGCGCCCAGATTAAAGGCCGCATGAATCCCGGTGCTGGCACCATCGAAGCGGTCCGTCACGGCCCAATCGACACCGTAGTTCTCTGGCCGGCCGACGCCCTCAGGCGTTGCCGGCACCTGCTCTCGCCACCGGAACATCAGTTCCTCCCAGCGCGCCCCTCGTTACTTCAAGAAGTCGGGCACGTCCAAGTCCTCGGCGTCCTGATACGTGACCGTCCGTGGGGGGGTGGCCGGGCTCCGTGGCGCTGCTGGCGGCGCGGTCTGACGCACCGCGTCGCCCGCCGCCTCACCCGAATCGGTGGGGGCCGACGGCTCGGCGGCAGCAGGAGGCGTCTGGGCATTCGCAGGTTGCTGTTGGTTGGCTCCGCGCCCCGAACCCCCGGCCTGCACCTGACCGAGCGCGCGGTCATCGCTGCGCTGGATAGGAGCACCGCCGTCAAAGCCGGCGGCGATGACGGTGACCCGCACCTCGTCGCCGAGCGAATCATCGATCACTGCACCGAAAATAATGTTCGCGTCGGGGTGTGCAGCCTCTTGCACCAGTCGAGCCGCTTCGTTGATCTCGAACAGACCGAGGTCTGAGCCTCCTTGGACCGAGAGCAGCACTCCATGAGCGCCCTCGATACTGGCCTCAAGCAACGGTGAGGAGATCGCCAACTCGGCAGCCTGGACCGCTCGGTCCTCCCCGCGAGCCGATCCGATCCCCATCAGGGCCGAGCCCGCGCCCTGCATCACGGACTTCACATCGGCAAAGTCCAGGTTGATCAACCCGGGCGTGGTGATGAGGTCGGTGATGCCCTGGACACCAGACAGGAGAACCTGGTCTGCGCTTCGGAACGCGTCCAACATGCTGACCGCACGATCGGAAATCGAGAGCAGTCGATCGTTGGGAATCACGATGAGTGTGTCGACCTCTTCCCGCAGTGAAGCAATTCCGGTCTCTGCCTGATTGGCCCGACGACGCCCCTCGAACGTGAACGGCCGGGTCACCACACCTATCGTCAAAGCGCCGAGAGTCCGGGCGATCTTGGCCACGACGGGCGCGCCTCCGGTGCCGGTGCCGCCACCCTCCCCAGCGGTGACAAAGACCATGTCTGCCCCACGCAGCGCCTCTTCGATCTCCTCAGTGTGGTCTTCTGCCGCGCGACGTCCCACCTCGGGGTCCGCGCCTGCCCCTAGACCGCGGGTCAACTCGCGACCGACATCAAGCTTCACGTCTGCATCACTCATCAGGAGCGCTTGGGCATCGGTATTAATGGCGATGAACTCCACGCCTTTGAGGCCGACTTCGATCATGCGGTTAATGGCGTTGACCCCGCCACCGCCGATTCCGACAACTTTGATGACGGCGAGATAGTTCTGCGCTACGGACACGATGCGCCTTTCACATGGTGGTGGGGCCGATGAGGTGGCTCGGCCCTGGGATTGCGGTGCGGATGAGCCTCGAGAAGTCGAACTTGCGAGGATGGCTCACAGCATACGGGCCAAACCTCAATCTGGACATGATGTTCAACCTCAACTGAAGGTCGAGCCTCCAGCGAATACCCGCTTGACAATATCAACGATGAGTCCATCAATATCTGTGTCCGCTCGCGGTGCTCGATGGACGCGAGCACGTGGCCTACGGCTCGACTGGCAGCCCGGTCACGATGGGGGCCCCGGGAGCGGTGACGTCGATGGTCATCGCGTCCTCGCCCTCGGGATCGATGGGCTCTTGGGCCAGGAGCGCAAGGGTCGCCGCTGCCTTGAGTTCAGCCTCTTCCGGGGGGCCCCACTGCACAGAGACAACCCCCACCTTGAACCGGAGGTCGCCATCGGCTGTCACGCTCATCGAGGAGACGCCATCGGTGAACGGCTCCCCCAAGGCAGCCCGAGCGATGACGGCACCCGCCAAAGAATCCGGATCGATGTCGCCGCGGGGTGCGCTGATCTGCGGCAAACCTTTCGGTCGCTGCGCCACCTCATCGAAGATGACTCCTGTGGCATCGACCAGTCGTAGAGGTTCACCGGGCTGCTTCAGCACGGCGACGGGGGTGCGCATCGTCACCTCGATGGCGATGCCGGAGGGCCAATCGCGGCTGACCGCAACCTGCTCGATTCGAGTGTCCGCGGCAACCCGGCTGGCCATCTCAGCTGTGTCGATCCGCGCGAGCGGCACGCCGATCGGGGGCGCAGCATGCTCCTTCGCCAGCGTCTCGACGTCAGCCGATCCTCCGGTGACTACGACGTCGTCGAGCACGAAAACCGGAGCAAAACCCACCAGATAGACGGTGGCTGCGACAAGCAGTGACACTCCTGCCGCCCACAGGGCGAGGCGCCGGGGTCGGGAACGGACCGCCTTCATGCGGTCGGAGAAACGGTTATGCATCAGCAGACTCCAGAATCGCAGCGACTTCGGGTCCCAGGCTCGTGATGTTGCCCGCTCCCACAGTGATCAACACGTCGTCGGCTCGCACGAGCGAGGCCATCAATGCGGCGGCATAGGCGCGCTCTGGCGCGTAGTGCACCTCGGGGGCCGCACGCGTGGTGTCCTTGCCCTCGCACTGCCGTAGTGCCTCAACGATGAGCTCGCCGCTGACCCCCGGAAGCGGTTCTTCGCGTGCTCCGAAAACGTCCAGCACCACAACGATGTCGGCGGGCCTCAATGCCTCCGCAAACTCACGGCAGAAGTCCGCCGTCCGCGAATACAGATGAGGCTGGAAGGCAATCACGAGCCGGCCGGGAGGGCCAAGAACAGAACGGCCCGCTGCCACGGCGGCAGCCACCTTCTGCGGATTGTGCGCGTAATCGTCGATGATCTCGACGCCGCCGGCGTTGGCGACCCACTCGAACCTGCGGCGTGTCCCCCCGAAGTCAGCCAAGCCTGCCAAGGCTTGCTGAGCTGGTCGGCCAAAGCCAGCGGTCGCTGCCGCCAAGGCCGCGACGGCATTGTGGACATTGTGTCGGCCCGGCATCGGAACGCTGAGCTGGTGCCGTGTCTGTGCGGCGATCCCGCCGATCTCACGAGTCCAGAGCAACGTTGCGACACTCGTGCGTCCCTCTTGGGTGACCAGTGCGATCTGAATGTCGGCTCCCGCTTCCTCGCCCCACGTCAGGACTCGTTGCCCGCGTAAGCGTGCCGCGGCGACGATGGGCACCGAGCCGGGGTCATCGGCATTGGCAATGAACAGACCAGCGACACCAAGTCCAGCGACGAATTCATCGAAGGCACGTTGCACGCCACCGAAGTCGCCGTAGAAGTCCAGGTGATCTGGCGTCACGTTCGTCACGATGGCTACTCTCGGCCGATAGGCCAGAAACGAACCGTCACTTTCGTCGGCTTCGATCACCATCGGGCCTACACCGACGTGCGCGCTTGCCCCGTACTGCGCCACGACGGACCCGATGACGAATCCAGGAGCCGGGCTATCCCCGGACAGGCACGCCAGCACCATGGCGCTGGTGGTCGTCTTGCCGTTTGCCCCCGCGACCGCCACCGCGTCGCGATCCTGAGTCACCGCGGTGATGCCTTGGGCCCGATGCAGCACCTGGAGTCCGCGCTGGCGAGCGGCCGCTAACTCCACGTTGGCCTCGCTGACCGCCCCAGAGATGATCACCGTGTCGGCAGCGCCGAGATGGCTGGCATCGTGGCCCACAAAAACCGTGGCCCCAGCCTCTTCGAGCCCCCGCAGGGCGGCGCTGGGTGCCGCGTCCGAGCCGCTCACCTCCAACCCCGCCTCCAAGAAGAGCTGAGCGACGCCCGACATTCCGGCACCGCCAATGGCGATGAAGTGCACTCGTCCCAGGTCAGCGACCGGGGGCATGGGCGCGGAGAAGTCGAAACGCGGGCGTCCTGGCCCAGAGGGCATCGTGATCATCCCCGCCCGGCTGCGGACTGGACCAGGTCGACCAACGCCTCGTCAGCATCGCGCTGGCCCGCGGCTAGGGCAGCGGTCGACATCGAGCGCAGCGTGGAGTCACTGGCGAGCAATGGCAGCACGGTGCTGCGCACCCACGCTGGGCTGACATCGCCATCCTCGACGAGCAATCCTCCCCCGGCGGCGACGACCTCAGCGGCGTTGAGGCGCTGCTCCCCGTTGCCGATCGGGAGCGGAACGTAGATCGCCGGCAGACCCACGGCGGCAAGCTCACAGACGGTGCCAGCACCCGAGCGGCATACGGCCACGTCGGCCACGGCATAGGCCAAGTCCATCCGGTCGGTGTAGGGACGAGCCTCATAGCGCACCGCTGAGTCTTCGAAGTCACCGCGGCGCACCGCAACCGCCTTGCCCGCTCCGGTGAGGTGAAGGACCTGCACGCCGGCTGCGGCAAAGTCTGCGCCTGCTGCCGCGAAGGCCTCGTTGAGCCGCTGAGCCCCCAGGGAACCACCGAAGACTAAAAGAGTTCGAAGAGCAGGATCCAGACCGAAGTGGGCCATCCCCTGTTGCCTCGCCGATGCCCGGTCCAGCGTGGCAATCTCACGGCGTAGCGGCATACCGACCCACTGTGCGTGCGGCAGGTCCGAGCCACGGAACGTCGTCGCGACATGCGGCGTCATGCGCGCGCCCAGCCGGTTGGCCAGGCCCGGTCGCGCGTTTTGCTCGTGGATGACGATGGGCACCCGTTGACGACGTGCCGACAGGTATGCCGGTGTCGAGACGTAGCCCCCAAAACCAACCACCACGTCCGCTCGGGCCTCGCGGAGCGCATGTTCAGCCGCTCGGATCGATCCGCGCATCGCTCCCGGGAACGCCAGGGCGGCAGCGTTGGGCCGCCTGGGAAAGGGCGCCTTCGGCAGGGTCACCAACTCATAACCGCGCTCCGGGACCAGACGTGCCTCCAGACCTTCCCGGGTGCCCAGCACGGTGATCCGGGTCTGTTCGTCACGACGGCGCAGGGCATCGGCCAAAGACAGCAGGGGGTTCACATGTCCGGCCGAACCACCGCCTGCCAGCACCACCGACAGCGGCTCCGACGTGGCGCTCACGCTCGGGGCCGCCGCGTTGTCGCCACGGTGGCCAGCGTGCGACGAAGCACCGAGGGCCGTCCCGACAGCGCCGCAGAACACCCTGGCAGGGTGCGCGCCATCGCCAGCAGGACCCCCACGGCCATCAAGGCCGCGATCAGCGCAGATCCTCCGCTGGACACCAACGGCAGCGGAACTCCGATGATGGGCAGCATGCCGATCACTGACCCGATGTTGAGGCAGGCTTGGGCGACCAGCCAGATCATGATGCCTGCCGTGGCTAGCCTGACGAAGGGGTCCTTGCTGGCGGCAACGATCCGGAAGCAGGCGTAGGCCAGGATCGCGAAGAGCAGGAGCACCAGCAAGCTGCCGGGCAAGCCCAGCTCTTCGCCGATAATCGCGAGGATGAAGTCGTTGTGCGGCTCGGGCAGCAGTGACCACTTCTCTCGGCTCGCCCCCAGGCCGACGCCCCACCAGCCTCCGTCTGCCAGTGCATATTCGGCGTGAACCTTCTGAAAGCACCCGTCCACCTGTGGGTTCGTGCAGGTGTTGCCCAACCAGACCTCGATGCGCTGCATCCGGTTAGCGCTACCAATAGCGAGGAAGGCTGCCCCCGCTGCTGCGGCCACCCCGACCAGGCCGAACCAACGCACTGGTAGGCCCGCCACGAAAAGCATCCCGGAGGCGATCGCCACCAGGATCATCGCAGTGCCCAGGTCCTTGCCCACTAGAACCAAGCCCACTAGCACCGCCGTCCCGGGCATCACGAACGGAATGATGGCGTGCATGATCTGACCGATGACCGCGCGCTTGCGAGCCAGCACCACCGCACCGAAGACCACCAGAGCCAACTTGGCGAACTCCGCAGGCTGCACGCTGCCGCCGGCCAGGATGATGGTGTTTCGGTTGCCCTGAAACTCCACGCCTAGCGGGCTGAACACCAACGCCAACAGAGCGATCGCCAGGATCATCGAAGGCAGCGCCAGTCGCTTCCACCACCGCAGTGGCAGTCGGGACAGCAACCAGGCGCAGATGACGCCGATGCCCGCAAAGGTGAGTTGCTCGACGAAGACACCCCAGGAGTTTCCGGTTTCGGCGTATGCCCGGACGCTGGAGGCCGAGAGCACCATCACCAGACCGATGGAAACTAAGGCACTCGCGCTGACCAGAATGAGGTAGTAGGGGGCCGTCGGGGATCGCAGCCAGCTTTCAGCCGAGCGCGCTCCGCTCGTGCGGGTCCCCGATGATGTGGTTCGCGAGGCGGACGGAGCCATCGGGCGCATGCCTGCCTGCTTGGTCCGGGAAGCAGTCGTCGTCATATCGCTTCCTCGCTGTCGGCCCTACGACGGACGGCTTCGCTAAACGCGTGCCCACGTGCCTCGTAAGAAGGGAACATGTCGAGTGAGGCTGCGGCCGGGGCCAACAGAACAGTGTCACCCAGGTGAGCCATCTGCGCTGCATACCCGAGCACGCGGTCCATCAGAGCGCTGAGGACGTCGGCGCGCTGCTCGAGGGACATGCCCTCAGTTTCCGGGGTCGCTACCTGTTCCACGCGAACCTGCGGGGCGTGTCGGACAAGTGCCTGGGCCAATTGCTCGCGATCGGCCCCCAGGAGAACCACACCACGCAGGCGCGGCGCAGCCGTCTCGACGAGCGCATCTACATCGGCACCCTTCAACTGTCCACCGGCCACCCACACGACATGGGGGTAGGCACGCAACGAAGCCGCCGCGGCGTGCGGATTGGTGGCCTTCGAATCGTTGACGTACGTCACGCCGGCGATGCGGGCCACTTCGGTAATCCGGTGCTCGTCCGGGACGAAGGTCCGCACCCCCTCGCGCACCGCGCTGGGTAAGACCCCGGCGGCCCGCGCCAAGGCGGCCGCGGCGAGCGTGTTGGCCACCATGTGTGGGGCGGGCACCCCATCGGGCGCAATGTCGGTCAACGTTGCGAGCTCGGCCGCCGAGTCGGCACGTTGAGCGACAAAGGCGCGATCGGCCAGCACGTCATCCACCAGCCCGACCATGGAGCGCGCGGGGATGCCCATCGTGAAGCCGATGGCCCGACAGCCTTCGATGACGTCGGCGTCAACCACCATCTGCTCGGTCTGCCGATCTTGCACGTTGTAGACGCAGGCCACCTGGGTGCGCGCATAAATGCGGGCCTTCGCGTCGGCATACGCCGCTTGGGAGCCGTGCCAGTCCACGTGGTCGGGGGCAACATTGAGTACGCAGGAGGCCAAGGGGGACAGGCTCTGGGCGTAGTGCAACTGGAAGCTCGACAACTCGACCGCGAGGACGTCATACGGTTCGGGGTGCAGCACCGCTTCGAGGACGGGCGTCCCGACGTTGCCCACCGCCAAGGCCCGCAGCCCAGCCGCCTTCAACATGGACTCCAGCAGCCGCACCGTGGTGGTCTTGCCGTTCGTGCCGGTGACGCACAACCAGGCTGCCGCCCCGTGCCGGGTCCGCATTCGCCAAGCCAACTCGACCTCACCCCATACCGGTATGCCGAGGCGTCCGGCCGCGCCCAGCACGGGTTGAGTGGGTCGCCACCCAGGTGAGGTGACGACCACATCCACATCCACATCACCGAGATCGGTCGGCCACGCCTGAACGTGAGCGCCGCCGATCCGCACATCAGCGCCCAGGATGTCGAGCACCTTGGCCCGTTCAGCCTGGATGCCAGCATCAGATCCCGAGTCCAGCACGGTAACCCGAGCCCCACGTTCTAAAAGCGCGTCAGCCGCCGCGAAGCCGCTGACACCCAATCCCGTCACGACCACCCGCAAGCCCGCCCATTGTGCATCGCGATGGTCTAGGCCTACCAGCCGCGCACTATCGCTCATTGGCCTACCTCACAGACGCGACGACTCACAGACTCGCGACCCACTCGGCGTAGAACAAGCCCAATCCGATAGCCACACAGATTCCGGCAATGATCCAGAACCGGATGACGATGGTCACCTCGGCCCATCCAAGCAACTCGAAATGATGCTGAAGCGGCGCCATCCGAAACACTCGGTTACCGGTCAACTTGAACGAGCCGACCTGGATGATCACCGACAAGGTGATGATGACAAACAGGCCACCCAGGATCGCCATCAGCAGTTGTGTGTGTGTCACGATGGCCAAGCCGGCCAATGCCCCACCCAAGGCCAACGACCCGGTGTCACCCATGAAGATCTTGGCCGGCGAGGCGTTCCACCACAGGAAGCCGAAGCATGCCCCGGCGACACACGAAGCCACGACCGCCACGTCGAGAGCGTCACGCACGTCGTAGCAGTTCGGCCCCGGACTGATCTGGCAGTTCTGGTTGTATTGCCAGATGCCGATGAGCAGGTAGGAGCCAAAGACCATGACCGAGGCCCCGGTCGCCAGGCCGTCCAAACCGTCAGTGAGGTTCACTCCGTTGGAGGCCCCGGCGATCATGATGTTGGCCCACAGTACAAACAAGATGAGTCCGCCGGCGGTGCCGAACGTCGCAAAGTCCACCGAGGTATCGCGCACGAAAGAGACGGCCGTGCTGGCCGGCCTGCGGAAGTCATCGGCTGGGAACTGTAAGGCGAGCACCGCAAAGATCACGGCGACGGCGGTTTGGCCGAGCAACTTCTCCCAGGAGCGCAGTCCCAAACTGCGTTGTTTGGAGATTTTTATGTAGTCGTCGAAGAAGCCGACGAGTCCGAGCCCGGCCATCAAGAACAGGACGAGAAGCCCACTCATCGTGAAGCGCGTCGCGCTCAGATCGACCCACCCCAGCGCGCTGACCACCGTGAGCAGCAGATGGGCACCGAAGTATCCGATCAGGGTGGCCGCGATGATGACTGCGCCGCCCATCGTCGGCGTACCGCGCTTGGTGTGGTGCGAGGTGGGTCCGTCGTCTCGGATGAACTGCCCGTACCCCCGCCTGACGAGGAACTTGATGAACAGCGGCGTGCCGAGCATGGCAACCAGCATCGAGATGGCGCCCGCCAGAAGGACGCCGATCACGGGTTGTCACCCCCGGCGGCCAGCGCGTCGCCGAGGTGTCGCAGACCGGAGTCGCGGCTCGATTTCAGCAGGACCACGTCGCCGTGGACGAGCATGGACTCCAAGACCGGTCGTGCGGCGTCCACCTCATCGATGTGGCGACCGCGATCAGGCAGAGCCGTTGTGAAAGCTCGCGCCGCCGGGGCCGCACCCGAACCGATCGCCACCAGGTCATCGATCCCCAACTCGGCAGCGAACTCCCCCACCCGTTCATGCTCGAACGCACTCTCGGCACCGAGCTCGCGCATCTCGCCGACGACGGCGATGGCGCGCCCCCCGGCTCGCATCGCCCGCAGCGCGCGTAAGGCGGCACGCATGGACTCCGGATTGGCGTTGTAGGCATCGTTGACAATGGTGATGCCATCGGGGCGCTGCGAGACCTCCATCCGCCACCGGGACTGTGCGACCGCCGCCCCCAGGGCATCCGCGATCTGTTGTGGCGGCATACCCCAGAAGTGCGCCACCGCTGCCACCGATAGGGCGTTGCCGACATGGTGCTCGCCGTGCAGCCTCAAGCTCACCTGCACCGGGTCGTGCCCAGGCAGTGTCATAGCGAATGCGGCCTGACCCCGAGCATTCAGCACCACATCGTCGGCACGCACCTGTGCTTGGGGACCTTGCCCAACCGACACCACGGGCGCGGCGCTCTGCTGCGCCATGGCGCTGACCATCGGGTCGTCGGCATTCAGCACCGCCAGCCCGTCGGCGGTGAGCGCACGCACCAGGGCGGCTTTGGTGTCGGCAATAGCTTCCCGAGAGCCGAACTCCCCGAGGTGCGCCGAGCCGATATTGAGCACCACGGCAACATCGGGCGGTGCGATATGGGTCAAGTACTCGATGTGTCCCACGCCGGATGCGCCCATTTCGGCGACGAGGAACTCGGTCTCGGGCTGCAGGCGGCACACCGTGAGCGGGACGCCGACCTCGGAGTTGTATGAGGCATGCGGCGCGAGTGTGCGGCCCAAGTGCCCCACGACCTGGCCCATCAGATCCTTGGTCGAGGTCTTGCCCGAGGAGCCGGTGATTCCGACGACCTTCAACCCGCCAGAGGCGACGCACCGGTCCACCACCGCTCGCCCCACTGCGGCGAAAGCATCGCCGACGTCGTCGACCACCACACACGGAAGATCCGGCATCTGGCGGGACGTCAGGGCAGCGACCGCTCCAGCAGCAGCGGCGTTGCCGACGTAGTCGTGGCCGTCGGCCTGCTCCCCCATGCGCGCGACATACAGGCTGCCAGGAATGGCCTCACGAGAGTCGGTGACGACCGCCGTCTCGACCAGGATCGAGGCAGCGTGGGCTGGATGGACGCGACCACCGGTGACCCGGGCGATCTCGTCCAACGACAGGGGAATCACCCACCTGACCTTTCGTCCTTGATAGCGATGTCCTCCAAGGTCACACCTGGTCCTTCTCCCGGCGCTGGAGCTGCGGGGTCGAACTCCAACTCCACCGGCTCTGCGGTGCTCTCACTTGGCGGCACCCCGTTCGTCTGCAGGGCATAACGCATCACGTCCGCAAAGACCGGGCCTGAGATCGTCCCACCATAGATGCTGATGTTGGTGGGGCGTTGCACCGTCACCGAAACCACGTATTTCGGATCCTCCGCCGGCGCGTAACCGACGAACGAGGCAGTCGTGCGACTGTAGCGCCCCAGATCGTTGTCGTAGCGCGAGGCCGTGCTGGTCTTGCCGGAGACGCGATAGCCCTCGACGGCCGCCATCGGGGCGGTCCCCTCATCGGTGGTGACCTCTTCGAGAATATCGCTCAGCGTCTGCGCCGTCTCACTACTGACGATGCGCTCACCCTCCGGGGTGGGATTCTCGGAATATCGGCCGTCTGCGTCGGTGCTGCCCATCACCACCGATGGCGCGACGTGCACCCCGTCGTTGGCGATGGTCTGGAACACACCGATCTGCTGCAGCGCGGTGCTCGACATACCCTGCCCGAACATCAGGGTGAATTTCGTGCTCGGCCCCCAGTCTTGCGTCGCCGGGAGCACACCGGTCGACTCCCCGGGGAGCCCCAGCCCCGTGGTCTGGCCCATGCCGAACCTGCCCATGTAGTCGTACAGCGTGTCATCGTCCAACTTTTCGCCGTACAGGATGGTGCCCATGTTGCTGGATTTGGCGAGTACTCCGGCAAAAGTGAGGTATTCGATCGGGTGCTCTTCGGCGTCTTTGAAGACCCGACCGGCACGTGGCAACCGGACCGGCACGATGACCGGGGTGTCGGCGCTCACCAGTCCTTCTTCCAACGCTGCCGCGGCGGTGATCAACTTCGAGGTTGACCCCGGCTCGTAGACGTCCTCAACGAGCAAGTTACGCATGTCATCAGCGCTCTGAGTGGGCTCGCTCGGATCGAAACTCGGATAACTGGCGGCGGTGATGACTCGTCCGGTCTCGACCTCCATTACCGTGACATATCCGCTGAGTCCGCCCGCCTCCTTGACGCGCTGCTCGATCGCTCGGTAGGCATACCACTGCAGGTCGGCGTCGATCGAGAGCTGCACGTCCTGCCCAGGCACCGCCGGAGTGTCCGCCGAGGTGCCTGTGGTGATGATCTCGCCCTCCCCTCCCAGTTCGAAGGCGCGTTCCCCTGGTGACCCAGTCAGTTGCTCGTTGTTCGTGCGCTCCACCCCACCGGCCGGTTGATCACCGGCCCCCACCCAACCGATGAGCGGCGCTGTCGCTTCACCCTGTGGGTAGGCACGCTTGTTGAAATCCTCAGCGCTGATGCCTGGAATCCCCAGGGCGTCGACCTCATACCACTGGGTGGGTGGGACATCTTTGACTAGGTAGGTGAACCGACCCGGCGCGGAGACCAGAGTTTCCTCGAGAACCTCCGGATCGAATCCGGTGATCTTCGCGATTTCTGCGGCGGCCCCAGCAGCACCCTTCTGCGAGTCGGGGACGTCCGCATCTTCACGATAGAGCGCCACATTGACCGGGTCAGCAGTGATGCGTTTGCGCTCGAGATCGAACGCCAAGGGCGTACCTTGTGCGTCCGTGATGGCCCCGCGAGGTGCAGCGATGGTGACCTCGCGCAGCCTGTCGTTCATTGCGGCTGCCGAAACCGACGCAGCATCCAGCCCCTGCAGCCGCACCAATTGGGCGGCGAACAGACTGAAAACCATCAGCGTGCCCAAAAGGAGCACCCAGGCCCGGCGTTGCGGGTGAGCAATGCCGCGACCGTGGGTGATTGGTGCGAGCGTGCTCCGTCTGCGCGCCACGTTTACTCTCCCGGTTGTCGGCTCCCGCCGGTGCTGTCGGCCCCGGGCAAATCAACGGTAAAGGTCTTGCCGTCCTGGACCACCGCCGCCACGCCGATGACAGCGTGGTCGGACAGGCGCAACGTAGCGGTCGACGGCGAGGCCACCATGCCGAGCTTCTCCGCCTTGGTGGCCAGACTGGCCGGAGATGACAGGTCAGCGAGTTCGGACTCCAGCGTGGCCCGATCAGCTTCGAGGGTGGCCTGCTCGGCCCGCAAATCGCTGAGCACGAAGGACCCCTCAGAGCGGGCCATGTTCAGCATGAGCATGACGAGGAGACCACCAATGATCAGCGAACCGAGCAGCATCGCGAACCACACGTGAGTCACGGCCTTCGGAGCGGCGTGGACCACACGAAGTGGCGCGACACTGGGCCTGCGACGCCCTCCGGCTCGGGTCGGGGTGGCCGCGTAGCGAGGGGCGGTTGCTGTCATCTGGCTCATCGCGGTGTCTTTTCTGTCGAAACGGTAAAACGGGTGCGCTCGGCGGCCCGCAGACGCACCGATGCGGCGCGGGGGTTGTCCGATATCTCTTGCGGGGTCGCCTTTTCGGCTCCTCTGGTTAAGAGTCGAAGCCAGGGGCGCTGCTCGGGCAGTTCGACCGGGAAACCGGGAGGGGCAGAACTGCTGGCACCGGCGGCCAACGTTTGCTTGGTAATCCGGTCCTCCAGCGAGTGGTAGGACAAGACAGCCACCCGGCCGCCGGTCGGAATGGCGTTCAACGCCTGGGGCAACGCGCGATGCCACACCGACAACTCACGGTTGACTTCAATCCGCAGCGCCTGGAAGGTCCGCTTGGCTGGGTGTCCGCCCGAGCGCTGGGAGGCCGCAGGAATCGTGGTGCTCAACAGGTCAACCAGCGCTGCGGATCGTTCGAAAGGCACCGTTTCACGGCGGCGCACGATGGTGCGAGCGATCTTCTTGGCAAAGCGCTCTTCGCCGAAGTCACGCAGGATTCGCTCCAACGCGCTTTGGTCGTAGGTGTTCAGCACATCGGCGGCAGTGGCCCCCTGCCCTTGATCCATTCGCATGTCCAGGGGGGCATCCGCCCGATAGGCGAACCCTCGGTCCAGGTCGTCGAGTTGCAAGGACGAAACGCCGAGGTCGAACAGCACCGCTTGAGCACCCTGCAGCGCGAGGTCGTTGAGGACCTGGGGCACCTGGTCATACACCGCATGAATTGCCGTGAATCGACCGCCGAAACGGGCGAGTCGTCGTCCGGCCATCTCCAGCGCGGCACGATCGCGATCAATGCCGACCACCCGAGCGTGTGGGCAACACTCCAGCACTCGCTCGGTGTGCCCTCCCATGCCCAGGGTGGCATCGACCATGACGTCTTCGCTGGTCTGCAGGGCGGGTGCGAGCAGGTCGACGACGCGCTGGAGCAACACCGGGGTATGCCGGTCGCCAGCGGGGCGGTCGTCGTTCACGTGTCTCCGAAGGTCGGGGGTGGATGCTGCGGGTCCATGGTTGGGTGCTGGCCCTGATCTCTGGTCTCTCGCCGCCGCCGCCCGGCCCGATGCCGGGGAAGTGACATCGGGACGAAGGGCCATCGGAGAGAGGCCGGTGAGCAGGGAGCCTGCGTTGTGGGTGGATGTGATCGGCTTTGGCGGCTCACTCAGAGCACCCCGGGGACCACCTCCTGGGACTGGTCGGCGAAAGCCTGCTCGGTCTCTTGGAGGTAGGCGTTCCAGGCGGTGGAGTCCCAGATCTCCAAGCGAGAACCAGCACCGATCACGGTGCAGTCGTGGCTCAGGCCCGCGTACTCACGGAGCGTGGCCGGGATGGTCACCCGCCCCTGCTTGTCAGGGATCTCATCGGAGGCCCCGGAGAGGAACACTCGTTGGTAGTCCCGCACCGCCCGATTCGTGGTGGGCGTGGCCTGCATCGAGGTAGCCACTCGTTCGAATTCGCCCATGGCGAAGACATAGAGGCAGCGCTCCTGGCCCCGGGTCATCACCAATCCGGTCGAGAGCCGGTCCCGGAATTTCGCAGGCAGAAAGATTCGACCTTTGTCATCGAGTCGGGGGGTGTGGGTTCCGAGAAACATCGTCACTTCCCCTTTCGTCGACGTGACGGCGATGAATGTTCTCCCCACAGTACCCCACTCTCCCCCACCTAAGTACCTTCTTTGCCATTTTTTGTGGGATATTCTCAGCAAGCATGCAGGTCAAAGCCGTTATTGGGGGTGGAGGAGAATTCGCGCTGGGCACCCACCCCGCCGTCAGCAACTCTCAGCCAGATAGGGCAGGATCGGAGGATGAGTTCGAACGTGACCGTGACGCGCGAGCGCTCCCAGGTTGATCTGCAGACCGTTCAATCGGTCGCCACGCAGGTGCAACGTGCGGTAGCCACCGTCATCGAGGGCAAAGAGTCAGCTATCCGCACAGCCGTGATCGTCCTGCTCGCGCAGGGCCATTTGCTGTTGGAAGATGTCCCCGGGGTGGGCAAGACAATGCTGGCCAAGTCGCTGGCGCGTGCCATCGACTGCGACGTGAGCAGGGTCCAATTCACACCGGACCTGCTGCCCAGCGACATCACCGGCGTGAGCGTGTTCAATCAGGACACCCGCTCCTTTGAGTTCCGTCGCGGTGCCATCTTTGCCAACGTGGTGGTGGGCGATGAGATCAACCGCGCCTCGCCGAAGACGCAGTCAGCGCTCTTGGAGTGTATGGAGGAGCGTCAGGTCACTGTTGATGGCCAGAGCCACCCCTTGCCCGCGCCCTTTATGGTCATGGCCACGCAGAACCCGATTGAGATGGAGGGGACGTATCCCCTGCCTGAGGCGCAGCGGGATCGGTTCATGGCCCGCATCTCCCTGGGCTATCCCTCGCCAGCCGCAGAGTTGGACATGCTCGCCTCCCACGGAGAAGTCGATCCACTAGAGGGCATCCAGGCAGTCACCGACGCCGACAGTGTGGCCCAAGCGATCAACCACGTCAGGCACGTCCACGCCTCGGCGGCTCTGCGGCGCTACGTCGTGGATCTGGTGTCTGCCACGCGCGCGCACCAGCACCTGCGCCTGGGTGCCTCGCCCCGAGCCGCCCTGCAATTGCTGCGTGCTGCTCGGGCTCATGCGGCGCTCGAGGGCCGCAATCACGTCCTGCCCGAAGACGTTCAAGCCTTGGCCCCGGCGATTCTGTCGCATCGGGTGCTGCTGACCGGCGAGGCACAACTGGCTCGGCGCGGCCCGCAAGACATCGTCGCCGAGGTGTTGGCGGCCACACCGGTCAGGACCGCGTAGTCCCGGCGCGCTGATGACTCCTCTACAAATCCTGACCCCTCGCGGCGGGACGTTCTTCGTGCTTGGCCTGTGCACGGTCCTGGCCGGGATAGCACTCGGTTACCCCGACATCACGCGGGTCGGGATCGTGCTGACCCTGTTGCCGATCCTGGCCTTGGCCATCGCTCGCGGTGGTGCACCGCAGTTAGCCGTGTCGCGCACCGTCGCTCCGCACCGGCTGCAGCCCGATGAGCCCGGCATGGTCGAGGCCTCTTTTCGAAACGTCGGCACGCGGCGCACTCCGCTGTATCTGGCCCAAGAACAACTGGATGTCCACCTCGGAGACCAGCCTCGCTTCGTGCTGCATCCCCTTGAGCGCGGCCAGATCCGGCGGTTAAGTTACAACGTGCGCAGTTCAACCCGCGGTGCCTACCGGCTCGGACCGTTGAGCGTTCGCCAACGTGATCCCTTCGGCTTGACCTACGTCGCGGTTCGCCTCTCCAGCACCACCGAAGTCGTGGTGCTGCCCCGCGTGGTGGACCTGACCGGTCGGGCATCGGCGGCTCAAGGACGCGGTAGCGAAGGTGAGCGGCCGCAAATGGTGGCGCTGCGCGGTGAGGACGACGTCAGCATCCGTAACTACCGCGATGGCGACGAGTTGCGCCGTGTCCACTGGCCCGCAACGGCACACCGCGGGGAGTTGATGGTGCGGCAAGAGGATCGCCCGGCCCGGCGACGTGCCGTGTTGATCCTGGACTCTCGCAGCAGCGCACATGGCCGCCCCCCCCTGCCGAGCGCGTCGTTTGAGTACGCTATCTCCGCGCTGGCCTCAGCCGCCCGCGCCCTCCTGTTCCAGGGCTACGTGGTCCATCTGCTGAGCACGCAAACGGTCGGCGAGGGCACGGCAAGCCAGCCGATGGACCTCGACACTCTGCTGGATACGTTGGCCCGGGCCCAGCGCGACGACGATCTGAGCCTGGAAGGAGTCGCCGGCCCGGCCCATACATTCACCTCCGGAGGAGTCCTCGCCGTGGCCGCGCTGGTGGCGCACGATGCCGAAGAACTACGCCACCTCGCCTCTATCCGCGAGCACAGCTCGACCGCGATCGCCTTCGTGTTGGATCGGCGCGCGTTCGAGGGCCATGCTCGCGACGATGCTCTTGGGTCTCAGTCACATCTCGGGTCAGCGCCCGCTGCCAAGGTGCCAGCGCTCAGTCAAGCCCACGTGCTCAACGAAGCAGGATGGGCCACCGTGAGTTGCACTCCTGAAGTCGGCATCAACGATGCCTGGTCACACTTGCAGCGTGCCCCGGCGCTGAGGGGTATCCGGTGAATCTGCAACGCGGCCTGTGGCCCGAAGCTTTTGTGGCGGCTTTAGCGACCCTGTCGGTCGGCTGGCCATTGACCACGCTGCTCATCGAACAATCCTGGGTCACCAACGGCATCGTGGCGGTGGCTGCGATCAGCGTGGCCGGTGCCGCGTTGCGTAGTCTGAACGTGCTGCCTTCGCTGGTGGCGAGCGCTCAATTGCTGATCGGCATCCTGACTTTGGGATGGATGTATCTGGGGTCGACCCTGTGGTTTGGTCTGCCGACGCCGAGCAGCGCCTCCTTGGCCGGTGACCTGCTGGCTGAGGCCGGTGCCGTGCTGCGCGAGTTCGCCGCCCCGGCACCGACCACCATGGGTGTCTCGTTCCTCGTGGTGTCGGTTTTGGTGCTGACTGCGATAGCCGTCGATGCCATCGGGGTGACGAACGCGGCACCGGCGATCGCCGGCATACCCTTGGCGGCAGCGTTCCTGGTCTCGGTCTCCAACAACGGCGAGGCGATGCAGCCGTGGTTCTTCCTGGCCACGACCGGCTTGTGGCTCACGATGATCGCTCAGCAATCGGATCGATTGTTGGCCCGCTGGCCCTCGGCGGATCGTCAGGAGTTCGGTGCCGCCCCGCGCTTCGGCAGCGGTTACCGCAACCTCGCTCGGGCGTTGGGCATCCTGGCGCTGACGGCAGGTCTGGCCTTGGCGGCTGTCCTCCCGCACCTGCCGCCGACGTTCTTCGGTGACGGCCTGGGCCGCAACCCCGACGCTAACAACCTCGGCGCCGGCTCCGGGCAGGTCAGTTTTACCGAGACGATGGACCCGGCTGCCGACTTGCAGAATCAGTCCGAGGCACCGGTGTTGGAATACACCTCCACGGCTCGCCTCCTGCAGCCGCTGCGGGTCACAGCGACCAGCGAATTCGACGGCGAGACCTGGCAGGCTCCGGAGCGTGACGGTGCTCCGGTCGACGGTTCGGAACTTCCGGTCGGGCCGGGTCTGTCCCCCAGCGTCGCCGGCTCGACCGAAGAGGTCTCGGTGACATTGAATCAACTGCAGGCGCCACATCTCGCGATTCCCGCGACGACGATGGCTCTGGAGCTCGATGGGTCTTCCTTTGACTACGACGACCAGTCCGGAGCCGTGTTGCTCAACGGGGGGGTCGACGGATACTCCGCGACCTATCTTGAGATCGCCCTGGACGGTGACCTGGAGCCGGTAGGCCCCAGCGCCGTCGACATCGCCGGTGAGAACCCGCTGCTGCTGGAGGTCCCAGAGGCGAGCGAAGAAACGGTGGACGAGAAGGCGCAAGAGATCTTGGGCGGAGAGACCGATCCGCTAGAAGTGGGTCGCCTGCTCCAGAGCCACTTCCGGACATCTGACTACACCTACTCGTTGGAATTGGCCCCCAACGTCGACGGCGTATCGGACGACCCGATCACTCAGTTCCTGAGCACCAGGCAGGGCTATTGCGTCCAGTTCTCGACGGCGATGGTGATGATGGCACGTGCCAACGGCATCCCGGCTCGGATGGCCGTCGGCTTCCTGCCCGGCGAACTGCAGGACGATGGGGTTCGGCGCGTGATTGCCTCCGATGCCCACACCTGGCCGGAGTTGTATATCGACGGCCTGGGATGGACACGCTTTGAGCCCACACCTGGGGTGCGCACCGGAGTGCCACCGGAGGTCACCCAGCCCGAGACGGCACCCGCTGAGCCGTCACAAGCTCCCGAGGTGCCAACCCAGCAGCCCGAGCCGGAGCCAGAGAGCGCCAACACACCGACGTCGGACACGACTACGTGGCAAGACATCGGCGACTGGATTAACACGTGGCGCTGGCTCTTGATCGCCTTGGCGGTGATCGCTGTTGCTCTAGCCGTCGTCCCGGTTGCGGGTCGCTGGTACCGCCAACGCGAGTCCCGGATCGCCACGACGCCGCATGATTTCGTGGAGAGCCAGTGGCTACTGATGACGAGGTCGTTGGCCGACCTCGGAGTGGCCGAGCCGGGTCCGCGCAGTCCGGCTGCCATGCACCATCACTACTCCGAACACACCGACCTGGACGGACCGGGCTCAGCAGCCCTAGATCGGGTGGCAGGCACCTTGCAGGACGCCCGCTACGCCTCCCTTGACACACTGACGATCGACAACAGCCAAGTCAGCGCCGATGTGGCGGTCGTCGTCGGGTCGGCGCGCGATCACGCGACGTGGGCCACCAGGGTGCGGGCCGTCGTCTTGCCCCGCAGTGGCAGGGTCGGTGTCGCGGAGTGGGCCAGAAAGACATTGGGCAGGCAACCCCGCGACGACTGACTCGCCCCTTGTTAGTCCAGGTAGTCGCGCAGCACCTGTGAACGGGAGGGGTGACGCAACTTCGACATGGTCTTGGACTCGATCTGCCGGATGCGCTCTCGGGTGACCCCGTAGACCTTGCCGATCTCGTCCAGAGTCTTGGGCTGACCGTCGGAGAGGCCGAAGCGCATCGACACCACGCCCGCTTCACGTTCGGACAACGTGTCCAGGACGGAGTGCAACTGCTCTTGCAACAGCGTGAACGAGACAGCATCCGCTGGGACAACGGCTTCGGAGTCTTCGATGAGATCTCCGAATTCACTGTCGCCGTCTTCACCCAGGGGCGTATGCAGCGAAATCGGCTCACGGCCGTACTTCTGAACTTCGACAACCTTCTCCGGCGTCATGTCCAGCTCTGCGGCGAGTTCTTCGGGAGTGGGCTCACGCCCTAGGTCTTGCAGCATCTGCCGCTGCACGCGGGCGAGCTTGTTGATGACCTCGACCATGTGGACTGGGATGCGAATGGTCCTGGCTTGGTCGGCCATGGCACGGGTAATGGCCTGCCGGATCCACCAGGTGGCGTAAGTCGAGAACTTGTAGCCCTTGGTGTAGTCGAACTTCTCCACGGCGCGGATCAAGCCGAGGTTTCCCTCTTGGATGAGGTCGAGAAACAGCATTCCTCGGCCGGTGTATCGCTTGGCCAGGCTGACCACGAGGCGCAGGTTGGCCTCGAGGAGGTGATTCTTGGCGTTCTTGCCGTCTTGGGCGATCCACCACAACTCACGCTTGAGCTTGGCATCGAGCTTGTCGCCGGAGTTGAGCCGCTCTTCACCGAACAAGCCAGCCTCGATGCGCTTGGCCAATTCCACTTCCTGCTCGGCGTTGAGCAACGCGACCTTGCCGATTTGCTTTAAGTAGTCCTTGACCGGATCAGCGGTCGCGCCAGCGGTGACCACCTGTTGAGCCGGGGCGTCATCATCATCGCCAGAGGACACGACAAAACTGTCATCTTCACGCTTGCGAGTGGATGTCGACTGAGCCGGGGTCTTGGCCCCGACGCTCTTGTCATCATCGACGACATCCCCGGTGCCGGTCTCCTCCTCTTCGTCTTCGTTGTCGACATGCTCGGCGCTAGCCTCGGAGTCGCCGGTGTCCGCGCTCGCCGCGCTCTTCTTCGCGGCGCGCTTGCGTGGTGCTTTGGCCGCAGCCTTGCCTGCAGCCGCCTTGGCAGCGGTTCGAGTCGTCCCAGCGGCCACCGCTCCGGCTGGAGCTTCTTGCTCAGCAGCGTCTGCGCTAGCCCCCTTAGCCGTGGCCGGCGCTGCCTTCTTCGCGGCGCGCTTGCGGGGGGCGGCGCGCTTGGCGGGGGCCTTCGTGGTTGTCGTCTCGGTGGTGCTCTGGTCCACAGCGGCGTCCTTGCGTCCGGGGTCGGCCGCGGAAACCGCAACCTCAGGGGTGTTCGTGGTGGTGTCCTTAGCGGCCTCAGTGCTGGTGACCGGCGTCTTCTGTGCGCGCTTCTTTGCAACAGTCTTCGTGGCGGTGCGCTTGGCGGCGGGGATGGCCGAGGTGGCGTCGTCGCGCACCTCGATGGCGTTGTCGCTGAAGGTCCGCAACACCGTCGTCTGACCCTTCTTCGGCAATCCTGCAGTCTCCAGCGCGTCTCGTACTTGCGCCAACATCAGGAAGCCACGGTCCCTACCCTCCGTCAACAACTCGCGCAACTGTGGAGCCGCGAACTCTTGCGGCAACTCTTTGGTCGAGTCTGGTGTGGTGGATTTGGCCGTTGCGGGTGTCACGAGGTGCACCGACTACTTTCTGCGCCAAAACAATGGCACGGGACGACGCTCGGCACGGTGAGACGCGCACGGATGCGACTCGTCCGAGATGGTGTGTGGGGTGGTCATGTGGTCCGATCAATTGAGCGGACCAGTGGGCGGCTGACACCATTATAAAACGTCGCGAGG
Organism: uncultured Actinomycetota bacterium; assembly: GCA_963803695.1. Classification (GTDB taxonomy): domain Bacteria; phylum Actinomycetota; class Actinomycetes; order Actinomycetales; family Dermatophilaceae; genus Ornithinicoccus. The sequence continues at coordinate 620,303 of CAWDNY010000015.1, read as the reverse complement.
GCAGATATGTTTCCTCGCCGTTTACCAAGCTTGTTCTGGACCCTTGACAGCCAGGACTGGGCAAGCGGCATCGAGCAAAACCCGCTGCGCGTTCGACCCGAGGAAGAGCTTGCCCACCTTGGACCGTCGACGGAGACCTATCACGATGAAGTCGGCCTGCGTTTCTTCAGCGACGGAGATGAGGTCCTCACTCGGGTCCTCTCGCCCCTCGAGCACGCGCACTTCGTGGGCGATCCCCTCGGCCTCGAGGGATCGGGTGATGCTCGACAACTGATCCGCCAGTTCACTCGACTCAGCCGCCCCAAAATCCCGGCCTGAGCGGGCAGACTTGACCACGACGAGCTTGAGGCCGCGAAGGGCTGCCTCTTGGGCTGCTCGGTCCAGCGCCGCGCGCCCCTCACGGGTGGGCACGTATCCGACGACGATCGACATTGATCCCTTTCCGATACTCGGTTCAAGTGCAGTCCGAGGCTACACCGGGCGAGGTGGAGCCACCGCCGCAGACAAGGCCATATCAACCAACCGCGCCAACGAGTACCGCGGATCAGCTGCCCTCGCCGCGGCGATCGCGACGTTGGCAAGTGCACCTTCACCAATCTGCCAAGCCAGGTAACCCACGAGCGAGAGCCACGGAGCTGAGCGCTCGGCGGGCACATATGCGGCAGCTTGCGCCAGGCGGACACAGGCAAGGGTGTCGATGGTGATGGGATGTGGCATCGCGGCTGAGACTATGCGGGTCATCTCCGCGTCAACGACGTCATCCGAATCGGTGGAGCACGGAATCATTGCGCTCAGGACAGAGTCTCGAAAACGTAGATCATCGAGTGCGTCAATGGTGGCGACCAGGTCGACTGCGTCCAGGCCGGGAGGCTCGCTCTGCTCCACACCGCCATTGATCAGCACGGATAGCAACTGTGCTGCCCGTAGCCGAGTCTCCTGGGTTCCCATCTGTTCGGCGCGGGCGCTTACGGTCGTCTCTAAGTGCAGTTGTGCCACGGATCGGGCCAATTCCGGGCATGTGGGCCGGAGCAATCCCTCAACCGATCGACGGTCAGGCGCTGGAGAGCGCCCCGCCAAGACATACTCAGCAACCATCGGCACGTCCTCAGCGGCAGGCAGGTCCTGCCATCTGCCGTCAGGCTCGCGCGCCTGCGCACACCCTGCCAACCCTGAAGCGTCCGCAGAGCGTGCCGACTCCGGGTTCGTCACGAGTTGCCACCGACGGCCGCGCACCCTGGCCGCGGCCATCACCACTGCGCCGTGCGAGTGAGCCAGGGCGGTCGCCTGGCCCAGCAATACACTCGTATCGCGGGGGTCACCACGCCCCTGCTCGAAGGCGATGAAGACCACCATCCTCGTGTCCGCCCGAGCCAGGGCGGGCTCAATGGCGGCAAGAACCTGCTCCTGCTCTTGGGGGCCACCGAGATCGACTCGAGCTGTCAGCACAACCTGCCCCCGCTGAATCGGCGCCGAGGCTGCCATCTGACCAGCCTGCATACACAGGGCAACCAGGGATGCCGTGGGGTAGTAGCCGATCTGATAGGGCACAGCCACGATGGCTTGAGCGAGGCCGTGCAGGGTGTTCGGGCGCACAGTGCTGGGTATCTCCACGCAGGGCAGCCTGCCGAGATACTTCGCCCTCTGCATCGGCCGCTGTGGACAACCGAAGATGTGGACAAGCCTTAGATGGCGGGGAACTCCTCCCGCACAGAATCAGCAATACGCCGCATCAGGAACGTGTCCAGGCCGGCTCCGATGACCCCACCAGCCAGCGGCACCGCCCGACCGAGCCGGGCCATGGTGCGGCTGCCGAGCCGCGTAACCACCCGGAAACCGACACCCTTATTGATGACCATGGCGGCCGCTTTGGGCACTCGGTTCAAGGCGATGCTGCCCATTGTGCCGCCGCCGACCACACCAGCCCTGCGCAGAATGTCGTCGGCATTGGCACCCAGCAGGGTCAGCATGAGCGCCGTCCGGGTGTCATCAGTGTCTGGGTCGTAGCCGCGCAACTCGGCGATGCTGGCCGCCATCCGGGCCGCGAGCGCATAAAAGCCGATCACGTTGGCGGGCAGCGCGATGGGCATAGTGATCAACCCGCCGACTCCGGTCGCGAATCCACCGGCAGCAGCCAGTTTAAGATGGTTTCGCACCACCGCCTTGATTGCGGCCTCGACGGAGTCATGATCTCGGCGCGCGGCCTGCACCACCTCGGCTGCTGGATCGAGTGGGCCGATGCCGTCAATGCCAACGTCGACGATCTTGCGCACCAGCGCCACCGAAGCTCGCGCGGCGAACGAGGACTCCTCGGGCTCGGTCTCTCGGGCAGCGACATCGCCGTCATCGTCTTTGCCGAACAAACCCATGGCTTCTCCTGACTGTAGGCACGCAACCGATCTGAGTGTTGATCGGGCATGAGAGTACCCGTGGTTAAGATTCCGTGCATGAGCGCACCTGGGCAGTTCACACAATCTCCCGCCAAAGGTGGTCACGCCGCGAAGACCCTCGGCGTCCTTGGCCTCGTGATTGGGGTCCTGGCCGTCCTGTTGATCGTGCTGGGTGTCGTCGGCCTGGCGCGCACCGCCACGCCCAATATGCAGGGCTTTAACCTTGGCGCGAGCGTGACCGTCAGTAGTAGCGGGGCCTCGATCTACGCCCGGTCGGACGCAGATCGCACCCAGACCGTCTGCTCAGCCACAGAAGGCGACAACGCCACCACGTTGGAGCGCCCCACGAGCGAGTTTGCCGTCGACGTGTCCGGGAGCGATTTCTACGAGGTGGCTCGCACGCCGCAATCCTTGGACGCCGGTAGTTATGTCCTGGCGTGCGAGGGAACCGCTCAAGCCCTCTACGTGGGACCCGCAGCGCCGTCGACCTCAGCTTCTGGGCTGCTTGGCCCGATTGGCATCATCAGTGGCGTCGTGCTGGCCGTGCTCGCGCTGGCTTTGGGGCTCATTGCGTTGTTGATGCGCGGCCGTCGGCCCAAGCCCGCCGCCGCTGGCGCCGGCTACGCCTACGGATCCGCGGTCGCACAGCCTGGCTACACCTCTCCCTACGCCAGCACTCCGGCACCAGGTGCACAGCCGTACCGCGCGCCCGCGCAGCAGGGATCGTATGGCCAGCAGCCCTACGGGCAACCTCCAGCGGCCAGCCCCACCTATGGCGATCAGTCCTATGCAGGCGATCAGCCGTACGGACAAGGCTCACCGCAGGCGTCGGCATACACCCAGCCCATGAAGCAGGGGTCGACTCCACCGCCGCCCCCGTCCTGGGGTGGCACGCCATCAGAGCCGACCCAGGCCATTGCCTACGGCAGGGGTCGATACGCTCAGCCGGAACAGCCAGCCGGCGACGGACCGAGCGACACCGGTTCTGGTGAGGGGCATCGCGGGCAGGACGTGTCGCCAGACCATGAGGGAACCGGCCATGATACAGCCGAGCACGAGGCGCAGAGCGCAGACGAGGCCGAGAACGGCGGCGACACGGGAACCTTCTATCCCCCGCCACCGCCTCCTGCCTAGTTAGGAACTGTCGGGCTCTTCCCGGGCACTCTCGCGCAGGAACTCTTCGAACTCGGCACCGATCTCTTCGGCCGACGGCAGTTCGGCCTCTTGGGCTGCGAGGACGTTGCGCTTGCGCTGGCCCTCAAGGAACTGGTCGTAGCGCTTCTCCAACTCCGCGACTGCTTCACCAATCTCTGGAGCGGCCGCGACCTGCTCGGTGATCTCGGCCCGATTGACGCCGGCAGCAGCCACTAAATCGGTCGTCGGCATCTGCAGGTCGGTCAGTCCGAGGAAGGCATCCATCGCGGCCACGGCAGCGTCGCCAAACGAGGACTCCGCCAAGTAGTGCGGGACGTGCACCGCCAGGCCCATCGTGTTCAGGCCCTCCTTCGCCTAGGCGAAGGTGCAGCAGAGATTCGGCGCTGGACGGCACTTTGACCTGACCGAACATCGGCTGATTTCCGAGGATGAGATCGTTGTCGCTGGCGAATCGAGTCATGCTGACCGGCCGGGTGTGCGGCACTGCCATCGGTATGCCGTGCGCCGAGACCACCGTGCGCACACCGAAGGCCAGGCAGAGTTGGTGCACTGCCTTGGCAAAGGCCTCCCACTGGTAGTCCGGCTCATCACCGTGTAACAACAGGAAAGGCTGGCCAGTGGCGTCGAGCACGCGATACAACACCAGTGACGGATCGTCGTAGTCCACCCAGTGGTCGGTGTCGAACGTCATCATGGGCCGACGGGAGCGGTAGTCGATCAGTTGGTCCATGTCGAAGGAGGCCACCACGTGGTGCTCAAGGGTGTCCAAGATGTGCTGGGTCAGTTGACCGCGCACCTGCCCGGCGTCGATGAAGCCATCGATCGACACGTGCATCAGCGGCGCATGCAGCGGCTGCACTTCGGCGTCGGTCTCCAGCCGGAATAGCGGGGAGTGCGGGGTCACCAGTAATCCTCTCGGGTCGATCCGTAACCTTCGATGATTCAACGTACCCAGCGCGATAGTGATTCCGCGTGAACCGCGCGCGATTCGGTGATAGACCCGGACCATGACGATTTACGACTCCCCTGCCACTGTGTTTCACGACCTCGAAGCTTTCGTCGATCAGCCGCGACTGGACGGGCTGGCCCTGTCTCCCGACGGCACCCGCTTAGTGACGACGGTATCGACTCGCAACGAGGCCCGCACCGCATACGTCAGCGCGTTGTGGCAGATCGACCCCACCGGCGCACTGCCCGCTCATCGGCTCACCCGCAGCGCCGACGGCGAGAGCGGCCCGACCTTCACAGCGGCCGGCGCTCTGCTGTTCACCTCCAAGCGCCCGCATTCCACCGATACCGATGACGACACCTCGAAGGAGCCGGCACTCTGGCGGCTTCCGGCAGCAGGTGGCGAGGCCGAGATGGTGTTGGCCCGTCCCGGCGGCGTGAGCGCCGTGGTCTGCGCGACTGAAGGTGACGTCACGCTTCTGACCGCGCCCGTGATGCTGGGCGCGGCAGACGAGGCGGAGCACGCCACTGCACACACGGCGCGCAACAAAGCCGATGTCCAGGCGATCCTGCATCAGGGCTACCCGGTCCGATTCTGGGATCACGACATCAGCCCCGAGCATCCTGGGCTCTTCACGCTGAGCGCCAGCGGGGAGCTCGAACGGCTTAAGGTGGGTGACGGTGTCAGCCTGCACGAGCAAACAGCGATGATCAGCCCTGATGGTCGGTTTGCGCTGAGCACCGCTGTCGTCTTCGAGGGGCGCGCCGAGCAGCGCACGATTTTGCTGCGCATCGACCTCGAGTCCGGCGAATGCACGCGACTGATCGACGAGATGGATCACGATGTCAACGCGACGTTGATCAGCCCTGATGGCACTAGCGTGGCCGTGTCCATGAGCCCCAAGAGCACCCCCCACTCGGCCCCGCGGCCGGCCTTGTGGCTCGTCGAGAGCAGCAGCGGCGTGCGTACCGCATTGGCACCCGAGTGGGACCGTTGGGCCATCCCCGCCGCCTGGCTCCCCGACGGCAACGCCATTCTGGTGACGGCTGAGCAACAGGGCCGCGGTCCCGTGTTCGCTATCGATGTGAGCACGAGCGAGGTCCGGGCGGTGACCTCTGACGACGCCACTTACTCCGCAGTCGTCGTGCCGCGAGGGGGCGACGGGTCACTCGCCTACGCCGTGCGCAGCAGCCCCGCCTTCCCCGCCGAAGTGGTGCGGATCGACGTGGCTTCCGGCGAGGTCAGCGCCTTGCCGGGCCCGGTCGAGCGGCCCAGCCTGCCCGGCCGATTGGAGGACGTGCATACCCAGACCGAGGACGGCACGACCGTGCGCGGGTGGTTGGCCCTGCCCGAAGGCGGCAACGGCCCGGCCCCGCTGTTGGTTTTTATCCACGGAGGGCCGCTGGGCTCGCACAACGCCTGGACCTGGCGCTGGAATCCGTGGATCCTCGTCGCTCAGGGGTATGCCGTCCTGTTGCCCGACCCCGCGTTGTCCACCGGATACGGCCAGGACTTCGTGCAGCGGGGGTGGGGCGCCTGGGGTGAGACGCCGTATACCGATCTGATGGCCCTGACCGATGAGGTCGAGCGGCGCGATGATGTGGACGCCGAGCGGACCGCGGCGCTCGGCGGTTCGTTTGGGGGTTACATGGCCAACTGGATTGCCGGTCACACCGACCGCTTCGACGCGATCGTCACCCACGCCTCGCTGTGGGCGCTCGACGGCTTCGGCCCGACGACGGATGCTTCGTTCTACTGGTCCCGGGAGATGACCGAGCAGATGGCCCTCGACAATTCGCCGCATCGTTTCGTGGAGCAGATCAACACCCCCATGCTGGTGATCCACGGTGACAAGGACTACCGCGTGCCGATCGGCGAGGGTCTGCGACTCTGGTACGAACTGCTCGCGAAGTCGGGGCTCCCCGCCGCCGAAGACGGATCGACGGTGCACCGATTCCTGTACTTCCCGAACGAGAACCACTGGGTGCTCACACCCCAACACGCCAAGGTCTGGTACGAGGTGGTGATGGGCTTTCTCAGTGAGCACGTGTTGGGGACACCGGCAGTCGCGCCGCCGCCGGTTTTGGGGGGCGCACCGGCCTCAGTTGATTGACCAGCTCGTTCGCCTCGCCCACTCACCAGCCCTCACGAAGGCTTCGCCAAACCACGGCTCCTTGGCCTCGGCATACTCGCTGCTGGACAGGCCCTCGCGCGCCAGCGAGCGCTTTAGCGCGGCGTAGTCATCGTGGGCCATGGGGTCGGCCCGCAGCCAATCGCGAAACATCAGGGCACGACGGCGCGCGGCCCCGTCGGCTTCTCGGACGTGGATGTGCAGGACTTGCTGCGGATCGGCACCGGCGAGGAACCGTTTGGGTGTCGTCACATCGGCCCCGCGCCCTGGCACGTAGTCCCACCAGGGGCCGGGCTGCACCAGGAATCCTGCCTCGGCGAGGTCGCCCTGTAGTGATGTGTCGTCGACATCAGCCAACGCCCCGACCGCCACCTGCAGATCGATCACGTCCTTGGCCGGCATACCAGCGACAGCCGTGCTGCCGATGTGTTCAATGGCCACCGCAGCACTCCCGAAGACTCGACGCAGTCGGCCGATGACCCGCTCGGCATCAGCTGGCCACGTGGGATCGGGCTCGCTGATCACCAACGCTTCCGGGCGGCGCGACGGTATGCCGTGTCGCACGTTGCGCTCAAACGTCACCACCCGCTCGTCCCAGAGGGCGTCGAGGTGCCCGGTCAACGCCGCCAGATCGCCGGCATTGTCCAGCCACACGTCAGCGGCGGCCCGACGTTCGCTGTCGCTCGCCTGGCTGTCGATCCGCGATTGTGCCTGCCCCGCGTCCATTCCTCGCAGGTCGACGAGCCGCCGCAGTCTCTCCCCTTCGGGCGTGCCGACGATCACGACGAGGTGGTATGCCGATCCCATGCGCTTCTCGACCAGCAAAGGCACGTCGTGGACCACCACGGCGTCGGCGGAGGCTTGGGCAAAGAGTTCAGCAGTGCGTCGCGCGATCCGCGGGTGTGTGATGGCTTCCAGCGCTCGACGCGCATCGGCGTCAGCGAAGACGATGTCACCGAGCGCCGTGCGGTCCAGGCTTCCATCGGGAGCCACAACCCCCTGCCCGAATTCTTCAACGATGTCGGCCAGACCAGGTGTGCTCGGTGCCACGACCTCCCGCGCGATGATGTCGCTATCTATCAGCACGGCTCCCCGCGAGGCAAGGTGACGAGCGACCGTCGACTTGCCCGACCCAATCCCACCGGACAGACCCACCTTCAGCATGCTCACACCCTAGGAGATGCGACTATGAAGCGTCTTCGACTCGATCCATCGCGGCGTAGATCCGCTGCGGCGACACCGGCTGGGGCGTGCCCAGGCGCTGGGCAAACAAGGAGACTCGCAACTCCTCGATCTGCCAGCCGATCTCGACCACCTCGGCGTCCAACCGGCGGTGCGGTGCAAGAGCGGCCCTGAGCGCATCGAGCTCCTCGCGCACCACCTGGACCTGCTCCATCCGCTCGCCATCCCGAGCCAGATCCTGAACCCCTTTATCCAGCCGCTCGCGCATGGCGCAGAGATAGACCAACAGCCGCGGCAGGCGCCGATATCCCGTCGCCGCGACGAATCCGGGTCGGATCAACGCGGCCAACTGCCGCTGAAGATCCGCCTTCATCGCCCTGGCGGCTGGAGCACTGAGCCGGTCCAATCGAGAGGACACCTCGCGCGCTAGATCCAGGATCGGAGCAACGCTGCCGATGATGTCCAGCACCCGCGGCGTGCTCTGCTGGTGCACCGTAGCCACGGCCGCATCGAAGTCCTGAGTGGAGCGCACGGTGCCTTGGGGCATCGCCGCCAAGATCGAGTCCACCGCGGCGGCCAGCACGTCCTCGAGCAAGGCCGGCACCGAACCGTGCGGGTTGTGCCCCAGACTCAGTTTCTGCTGATTGTCCAACAGAGCCAGCACCCGCTTCCACGGTGGATTGGTGGCCAGCAAGAGGAGCCTTCGTACGCCGACTGCGCTGGCCCGCTCTGCTTCGGATCGGCTCGCGAGAACCCGAATGTCCACCGCGCGGCCCGCGTCGACCAAGGCGGGGAATCCTTGCACCGTTCGGCCGCCGACCTGCTGGGTGAACGTGGCCGCGAGGGTGCCGAAGTCCCACGTCGTCAGGCCGGTTCGTTCGATGGAGGAAGCTGCCGCCGCCATGGTCGATCGCACGACAGGGGCCAGATCCTCTGCCAGCGCAGCCAGATCCTTCCCCCGGCCCAGCTCCTCCACGCTCGTGGCCGCGCGCCCGCCGCGGGACTGCTTCGTGACTGAGCGCTCGATCACGAACGTCGGACGCAAGTGACCCGGCACCCGGTCCCAGTCGATGTCCGCTGGCCGCACCCGCGCCGGGCCGACCCGGCTGAGCGCCATAGCAACCGACGCCGCGATCGGGCCGTCGTCGGGGTGCATCTGTCGTAGCGCCGCCCGAGCATGATCCGGTGCAGGCACGTGATGGCGGCGGATGTCTTTGGGCAGAGACTTGATCAACGCCACCACCAACTCTTCGCGCATTCCCGGCACGTGCCAGTCGAAGCCCGACCCATCCACGCGATTCAGCACCTCGAGGGGCACGTGGACGCTCATCCCGTCGTCGGGCGCGCCGGGCTCGAAGTGGTAGGTCAATCTCAACTCGAGATCCTGGTGGTGCCAGGTGCCGGGGAAGTCCCGGTCGCTGACGCCATCGCCGGCGACCAGCAGATCCTCGGTGAAGGTCAGCAGATCTGGCTCCGCCCGCGCGTTCTTCTTCCACCATCGGTCGAAGTGTGCCCCGGAGACGACGTGGGCAGGCACACGCTGGTCGTAGAACTCCACGAGCGTTTCGTCGTCGACGACGATGTTGCGCCGTCGGGCTCGGGCTTCAAGATCGCTGACCTCGCCGAGCATCGCGCGATTGTGCGCCAAGAACTCGTGCCGGGTGTCCCAGTCGCCTTCCACGAGGGCGTGGCGGATGAAGAGGTCCCGCGCGGTCTGCGGGTCGATCTTGCCCAGTGGGACGGGTCGGCCGGCGACCAGGGGGACGCCGTACAGCGTGACCCGCTCGTTGGCCACTGCGCTAGCCCTCTTGCGCGCCCAACGGGGCTCGGCATACGACCGCTTCACCAGGTGGGCGGCGGCAGCCTCGATCCACGACGGGTCGACGCGCGCATTGACCCGAGCCCACAGGCGGGTGGTCTCGACGAGTTCCGCGGTCATCACCCAATCCGGGTTCTTGCGGTGCAGGGTGGATCCGGGCTGCAGGTGGAACTTCGCGTTGCGGGCGCCCAGATACTCCCGCTTGTCTCGGTCATACAGTCCGACCAGCGACAGCAGTCCGGGGACGAGCGACTGATGGACCTGATCCGGGGTCGCCGGCGTGGAGTTGATGCTCAAGCCGAGCGGCTTGGTGGCTCGGCGCACTTGGGTCTGCAGGTCTTGCCACTCCCGGACGCGCAGATAGTGCAGATACTCGCGCTTGCACATCCGCCGGAACGCACTGCCCGACAGCGCCTTTTGCTGCTGCTTCAGGTAGTTCCACAGGTTGAGCAGAGTGATGAAGTCGCTGTCGTCGTCCTTGAACCGAGCATGTTGCTGATCGGCTTGGGCCCGCTTCTCGCTCGGTCGCTCCCGAGGGTCCTGGATCGAGAGGGCACTGGCGATCACCAGCACCTCGGCGAGCGCGTCGTTGCGGTCGGCTTCGACAAGCATCCGGGCCAGGCGCGGGTCAACGGGAAGGGCCACGATGGCCTTGCCGTAGGCCGTCAGGCGCTTGCTCGGGATGTGCGCCGGGGCGTCGGGGTCGATGGCCTGCAGTTCTTCGAGCAGGCGCACCCCATCGGCGATCTGACGTGAGTCTGGCGGCTGCAGGAACGGGAACCGCTCGATTCGCCCCAGCCCCAGGTCGGTCATCGCGAGGATGACACTGGCCAGGTTGGTCCGCACGATCTCCGGGTCGGTGAACTCAGGGCGACTCTCGAGGTCATCCTGCGCATACAGCCGGATGGCGATGCCGTCGGCAAGGCGCCCACACCGGCCTGATCGTTGGTTGGCGCTCGCTTGGGAGATGGGCTCGATCGGGAGCCGCTGCACCTTAAGCCGCTGGCTGTATCGGGAGATCCTCGCCGTGCCGGTGTCCACGACATACCGAATGCCTGGGACGGTGAGTGACGTCTCGGCGACGTTGGTGGCGACCACGATGCGCCGTCCGCCGTGTCGAGAGAAGACCTGGTGTTGCTCCGCAGCCGAGAGCCTGCCGTAGAGAGGCAAGATCTGGGTGCCGCTCAAGCCCAACCCGGTCAGCGCCTCGCAAGCATCGTGGATCTCCCGCTCCCCCGAGCAGAACACGAGGATGTCCTGCGGCCCACCGTCGTTGGTGTCCGGTTGGGTCCACAACTCTTCGACGGCTTCGCAGATGCCGCCGACCTGATCGATCTCGATGTTGGTCGCTGAGCCGTCTTTATCCGGCGGACCAGGGCGGGTCAACGGCCGGTAGGCGATCCGGACGGGATAGGTCCGTCCGGAGACCTCGACGATCGGTGCGGGCGTGCCGTCCGCTGCGGCGAAGTGCTCGGCGAAGCGATCCACGTCGATCGTGGCCGAAGTGATGATGACCTTGAGGTCGGGGCGGCGCGGCAGCAGTTGCTTGAGGTAGCCGAGGATGAAGTCGATGTTGAGGCTGCGCTCGTGCGCTTCATCGATGATCAACGTGTCGTACTTGGTGAGGTTCTTGTCGCGGTGCAGCTCGGAGAGCAAGATCCCGTCGGTCATCACCTTGATCAGCGTGTCGTGCCTGGATCGGTCGGTGAAGCGGACCTGATAGCCGACGGTGGTGCCCAACTCCACGCCCAGCTCGTCGCTGATCCGCTCGGCCACCGCGCGCGCGGCGATCCGACGAGGTTGCGTATGTCCGATCGTGCCGTCGACCCCGCGCCCCAGCTCCAGGCACATCTTGGGGATCTGCGTGGTCTTGCCCGACCCCGTCTCCCCCGCCACGATCACCACTTGATGTGCGCCGATGACCTCGAGGAGGTCGGCCTTGCGGGCGACGACCGGTAAGTCATCGGGGTAAGCAATCGTGGCGGGCTTGGCGGCTGCGCGAGCGCCGACATCGGGTGTATGGCGCCGCTGCCGTTGAGCCGAGGCTGACCCATCGCGGGATTGGGTCACATCACTGGGCGATGGGCGCGCAGGTGATCGGTCGCGGCCTCAACGGACCCGAGACCGTAGGACTCCAGCAGATTCGCCAAGCCTGGGTGCTCTGCCTGCAACACCTCTACGGCGGCGCGCAACTCCTGACCAGAAGCCACGGCACGAAGCAGTTGCCGCATCGTCGCCACGATCTGCTCGTCATCCACCACTGCGCCGACACTTTCGCTGCGTGTCCACGCTCCGGTGATGCCGCGGATGGTGCCCAGTGCCTGATCGACTTGAGCCTGCTCCAACTCCGCTCGACCCACCCGGTGGGCCAGGTCTTGCAGCGCTTGCAGGCGCAGCACCACGGCGGGATTGCCGATCTTGACCCGGTTGGCCGACATCAGTTGCGACAACATCGGCGCGGAAATGCCCAACGTCTGGGCCAACGTGGTCTGGGTATAGCCAAAACACGTCATCAGGCGGTGGAAGACATCGGCCAGAGGCTCACCATAGAGTTCATGCTGAGCAGCACGGTTTACCTCTGTGGGGTTCACCATGACCACCTCTCCTTCTTGACTGCAGCAAAGGTCGCGGAGTCCGATTACGAGTGGTTCGCGACTGTCACTGACCCTAGTCCAGCCCTGGCTACTAGCCACATCCACTCCAACCCACCGGTTGACTTTACTCAAGCAACTATCCATCTTTGCTTGAGTAAATCCCCTACCGAGGAGAAGCCATGCGCCCTCTTGCCCCGCTCCGCTGCATGATCGCGGCACTGACCTCTAGCCTGTTGAGCCTGCTCGTGGTGGCAAGTTCCGGCGTGGCGGGGCCACGACCAGCAGCATCACGCCAATCCCGATGAGCGCCACGAAAAGAGTCCGGCTGCGCCGTTGAGCCGATTCGTCACCGTCCGTCCTCCTGGCGGACAGCGGGGGGCTGGTGCCTGGAGCATTTGGTGGGACTTCTGGACCCTGAATGGTCCAGCCTGGCGGCAGGGCTGGCACGTGGTCGAAGACCTCCACTTCGGACCCGAGGTCGTTGGCGTGCGCCGCCACCAACCCCGTCCCGCCGAGGAGGTCGCGGGCAGCAGCGGCGCTCTGCGGGCGGTCGGCCGGGTCCGCCTCGGTGAGTCGACAAATCCACGCAACCAGATCGGGGTCGATATTATGAGCACGCAACCTTGCCCCCACCTCGGGGGCTGAGGTGGTTGACGTGCCCTCGGCCGGCTCTGCCGCGTGTGCCCCCGTGACCATCTCCAGAGCCGTCATACCGGTGGAGAACAGGTCGGCGCGAGGGTCAGGATTCCAGTCCCCGGTGAGACATTCAGGGGCCAGATAGCCCTTAGTGCCGAGCGCCAACGCTCCGTGGGTCAGACGTGGCTGGTCGAGCACGGCGGCCACCCCGAAGTCCGACAGCCTCAGTCTGGGCAGGTCGCGGCCAGTGGCGTCGAGCAGCAAGTTGGCGGGCTTGACGTCGCGGTGTAGCAGCCCATGTGAGTGGATCTGCTCCAAGGCGATCAGCGTCTGATCCAGCAGCGTGGCTGCCCACGGTGCGGGTAATCCGCCGAAGTCCCCGACCAGCGTCGCCACCGATCCGCCACGCACCAGGGGCATGGTGAACAGAACTCGGTCGTCCTCACCAGCCCAGGACACCGGGGTCAGCACATGGGTGTGTTCAATCCTCATCGACTGCTCCCGCATGAAACGCATGAGCGAGCCGGCGTCGACCTGTCGTAGGACCTTCGCGGCAAGATACTGCTTGCTTCCGTGATCCCAGACGCGCCACACCAGCCCACCGCCGCCCTCACCGAGGGGGTCGACCAGTTCGTAGCGGTGCGAAAACACATCTCCCACGACGCTCAGACTAGACGCCGCGGACGAGCGACCTTAGGCAACCAGACGTGCCACCGGGAGGAGCTCGGCGCAGCCATCGGCAAGCAGATGGGTGCTCAGCAGGCGAAAGCCGAGCTCATCGCAGGCGTCGATGATCGTTTGGTGCAGCGCGCGATCGTCATCGGTGAGCTGAGCGTGGTGATGCACGATTGCTCCAATGAAGGTGCCGTCCATGCCGCCCCGTGAGGCCTGTCTCAAGAGGGTCTTGAGTATTTCGTGGCGGTCCAACCGTGGAATCGGTCCAGCCACGAAGATGGGCTGAGCCAGTGTCAGGTCCTGTCTGAGCACCAGGAGCGCAAGCCCCCCGGTCACTCGATCAGCATTGCTGACGCACAGGTCGAGCACGTCATGAACCAGGGAGACGGGTGTCAGCGCCAGCCGAGGCCAGTGCGCAGGGAGGTCGGTGAATGCCATGGCTCTAGGGTGTTGGCGTTGGCCGGATCGTGCCGCTCGTTGTCCACAGCAGCGATAGGTGTGGATGAGCGAGGCCGACTAGGTCAAGACTTGCGTGAGAGCGTGCAGCGTCACCCCGACCAGCGCACCCACCACCGTGCCGTTGATCCGGATGAATTGCAGGTCCCGCCCGACGTGCAGCTCAATGCGTCGAGCCGCCAGATCTCCATCCCACCGCTTGATGGTGGCGGTAATGACCCCGGTGACCTCGAGGCCATACTGCTCAACGACCGCGAGCACCGCGTCTGCAGCCCAGGCGTCCAGACGGTTGCGTAGTGCGTCATCGGTGGTGAGGCGAAGACCAAACGCGCTCAACTCATCGGCAAGCCGAGTGCGCAACGGCCCCGGCGCATCCCCGAGGGCTTCATCCAACACGGTTCTGACCGTCTCCCACAGATCAACCGCAGTGGCCGCTACTTGTGGGTGATCGAGCACGTGGACCTTGAACGCCTCCGCACGGGCCATCATCTCCGGGTCGTGCTGCAGATCGTCCGCGACGGAGGCCAGGTAGGAGTCGATGGCCTGACGCACGCGGTGGTTTGGATCGTCCCTCACCTCCTGCGCCCAAGCCAAGACCTCGGCATACACGCGGCCGGTCACTCGTTCATCCACCCAACTCGGTGACCACCACGGCGCTCGGGAGGACACGATGCGCGCCACGTCGTCGGGGTGATCCAGCAGCCAGGCGTGCAATTCGCGGGCAGCGATCTCGACCACGCCATGGTGAGCCCGATCCTCGACAACGGCTTCAAGGAGGTGCCCGGCCAAAGGGCTGACGGGCTCGTCGCGCAGCCGCGGGATGAGCGTGTCGTCGACGAGGGATTTCGCATCTTCGCGCGAGATGCCGCGAAGCACCGTTTGAACCCAGGGCACAACCTCGCCCACCACGCGCTCGCTGTGCTCGGAATCGCCGAGCCAGTGCCCGATTCTGGTGACGACGTCGGCATCGAGGTATCGCTCACGCAGGGTCTGCGGGCTGAGGAAATGCTCGGAGACGAATTGCTCCAAACCTTGCGCCAGGGTGTCTTTGCGCCGCGGGATCAAGGCTGTGTGCGGGATTGGTATGCCGAGGGGATGTCGGAAGATCGCGGTGACAGCAAACCAGTCGGCGATCGCTCCCACCATGGCCGCCTCCGCTCCAGCGTGTACGTAACCCAGCACCCCCTCTTGGCCCAGCGTCGCCAAGAAGATCAGTGCCGCCAGCACGAGCAGGCCGGTGGCCACCACTCGCATCTTGCGTAGATCGGCAGCCCGGAGGTCGTCGCTGATAAACACGGCTATCGCCCCGCCACGTCAACGAAGCGACACAGCGCGTTGACAGCCTTGAGCTGCTCTGGCGTGCGCACCGGGGCTTCGAGCAATGCCGGGCTGCCCACGATGACGGCCAGCGCTTTGGCACGTGAGATCGCCACGTTGAGCCGACGGGTGTCATAGAGGAAGTCGACTCCGCGTGGCGCATCAGCGGCGCTGGAGGAGGCCATGGTGTAGATCACGACGGCAGCCTCGCGTCCCTGGAACTTGTCCACCGTGCCGACATCGACACCCTCAGGCAGCACCTTGACCAGGGCCGCAACGTGAGCGTTGTAGGGCGCGACCACCAGGACGTCGGCGGGGGTCAGTTCGGTTTCGTGGCCTGCTGAATCGATCCACCGACCAGCCAAGAGTCGCCGGCTCACGTGCGCCACGACCTGGGCTTCGTCAGGATTGTCGCTGCTATAGCCGCGGTGAGCGCACGGCAGCCAGCGCAGCCCCGAACCGTTCAGCTCAAGTCTGTCGAGGTCCGGGGAGTCCGCGCCGCGAGGTCGTCGGCGTCTCCTTGTCGCCCTTGTCGCCAGCCCCGGGTTGCTCTAGGGGCACGCCCAGCACGCGCTGCTGGTCCCGTCCGGGCGCGGATTCGAGACGGTCGTCGTAGGACATGTTGGAGACGAACGCCGTGATCTCCGGATGCATCCGCCACGTCCGGTCCAAGAAGACTCCCCGCCCCGCTGGCATCACGGGGGTGCCGTCGAGCATGTGCTCCAGAGCAGAGACTTCGGCGCCGTAGGGGTGGTTGCCGTTGGACGGCGAGGCGAGCTGTTGCGGATCGCCGAGCAACACGATCGAGTCGGCGGCTCCGGCCACCGCTAGCGCGTTGGCCAGTGAAAATTGACCGGCCTCATCGATCACCAGCACATCAACGCTCTCGCGCATCTGCGGCTGCGCCCACAGCCACGCCGTGCCACCCACCAGTCGCGCTCCGCTCGGCATGAGGGCATCAGCGATCTCGTCGTTCGAATCGGTCAGGACCACGAGATCCTCGGGGTCGACTTCGGTTGGCAACTGATCAGTGCGGACCTTTCGCACGCACGCGCGATTGGTTTTGCTGAGCAGCTGAGCCAAAACACTGTGCGAGCCCGCAGTCACCCCCACGCGCAAACCAGCATCCAGCAGATCCCGGATGAGGTGCTGCCCGGCATACGTCTTGCCTGATCCTGGGGGTCCCTGCACGGCGAGGACCTGACCGGAGAGCGCAAGTCCGCACCGCCGCACCACGTCAACCGGGCCCTCCCCGTCCCTGGGTTCGAGGTCGGTGGGCACGATCCGCTCCAGCAGTGCACGTCCAGCCCCTCCAGCGCCGGCCAGAATCCCAGTCCCGAGCTCGATCAGCGACTCGCGCAGCACGACATTGTTCACCCAGTCGTGACTGACCAGTCCGGTCGCGAGCAGCGGAGGGTTGCGTTTGCCCCGCTTGATGTCGATCCAACCCTCGTCAACATCGACATCCATGGTCTCGCCCACCGCCACGTGGGCATGGGCCTCGTGCATAGTCTTGCTGACCGCCCCTCCTGCGGCGGGAAGGGGTAGCGCCACACGAAGGACTGCTTGATCTCACCGACCTGCACGGGTGGGCCGAGGCCGCCGAGGGTGCTGCCGTCCTCGATCAGCTCTTCCTCGCTCATCAGTGTGGTCCGGAAGTAGTCCCACCAGACTTGCTTGTCCTCTCGCCGATGCCAGCCCACGCATCCCGCCAACAGAGAGTGCCCGGCGGCGAGCAACTCAGCAGCCAGAGCGTTCTCGGCTTGGATTGCCTCACTGTCGACCGCCTCGTCCAGAGATGTGGTGCCGGGCCGCGGCGGTGCCCCCTCCGGAGTAGATCGAAGTTCGTCGCGACGGCCCTCGAGCCAGTTGTGCAGGGCCAGGGTGCTGCGCACGTCGTCGTAGTTGTAGGCGGCGATCCGATTCAGGATCGTGTCGTCGATCCGGTCGCTGGCCGCCCATTTTTCGTATTCGACGACGGAGGACAGAGCGTTGTCGACCTCTCCAGGCGCTCCCGAGCGCGTCGAACCCCAGTAGAAGGCTTCCATCTTTTTGATGGAGTACGACTCTTTGGAGATCTGCACCCCCTGGCGCACGACCGCATAGAGGTCGATGAATCGCTCACCGCGCAACAGGGTGTCCAGCTCGGTCTCAGCCACCGCCTCGCGGGCGGTCAAGCGTTTCAGCGCTGACTGCTCATAGTTGGCGTAGTGGTAGATGTGCATCCCGGGATGGGCGCGCCACCGCGCGAGCAACCAGTCGAGAAGCGAGGTCACCATCGTTGCTTCGGCCGATGCGTCATGGGCCCACCACGTGTGGAACGTCTCGTCGCGGTCACAGACGCCGGCGAGGTATTCCAATCCCCGCCCGCCAGGGGCGAATGGGTCACCCTCGAAGTCCAGATACACATCCGCCGGGTCGGGCTCCGGCAGCAAGCCCAAACCTTCACCCGGCACGACGGGCCACAGCCGGTATGCCGGGTCGCCCGTCGTGCGCTCCCGCAACTGCAACGTCGCTTGGCTGGTGAGTCGGGCTCGGGTCGTCATGCTCAGCGCAGACGTGACCCGCGGATCGTCCGGACCGGCCCGAGCCAACTCCGCCAGGGTGTGAACTCCCGCCTCCATGAGCCGCGCTCGTTGGTCGCTGCGCATGCCTGCCACCGCACCAAGATCGTCGGCTTCCCTCCATTGCGCAGCACACCTCGGCAACCATCGACACTGCTCGCAGTAAGAGTTCGGCACGGCCTCGGTGTCCGTGACGTCATCCGTGGACTCGATCGCCTCGATCAGTCGGGTGCGCACTCGGGCGGCGTAGGACTCGACGTCGACCAGTCGCCACGGATGGCTGGTGTTGTCTCCTGCGATCACCGTGAGTTGACGGGGCGCGACCCCTTGCACCTGCTCCAGCCGGACGGCATACGACGCCATCTGCAGCAGGGCAGGGACCTTGAGCCGCCGAGCCAATTTGGTGTCGGCAACGTCGTAGGACCACGCGCCGAAGAGGCTTGGCCGCTCGACGCGAAGCAAGAAGTCGGCAAAGCCGACCCACTGGCCATCGAAGAGCGCCGCTTGGAACACCACTTCCGCACCAGCCTGCATCGCCTCGACAGTGAGCCGCTCGCGCTCGGCCAAGGTCAGCCCATCGTCCGGAATCTCGACAACGCTGCGACCCTCGGCATACAGCGACGCCAGATAGGCGCTTTCGTGTTCCAACCCCTTGTCGAAGATGAGTTGCAACTGAGCATCCACGCCGTCAGCGGGCCTGGAGAGAGCGCCCCGCGCCACGGCAAGATCCAGCGTCGTGATGTGTGGGCAGGCCACGTGCTTTGTGACGTCAGTAGCACTGAGGACCAGGCGTCCCTCACGCTGCTGCATGCTCGGCTCCCCGCATGAGTGAAACTCTGACACACCCCACCCACAGACCTCTGCGAGCAATCCGCGGGTCAACCCTGCGACGTACACTTGCGCCCACACGAAAGGCTGCCCTCATGAGCACTCCTCCCCCGCCCTATGGCGATCAAAACCACGACGATTCGACCGAGAACAGCAGTCCTTATGACTACGATCCACGGGCGCTGCCGCATGATCAGCAGCAGGGGTTCGGCCAGCAGGCATCGGCACCGCAGCAGTACGCACAACGCAGTGATGGACAGCCGGGCTATGCACAGCAGGGGTATCAGGCTGGTCCCGCCTACGGCGGTGGTCAGCCGCCGAGCGAGGTCGACAACAACTTGGGCATCATCGCGCTCGTCACCGGTCTCGTGGGGCTGTTTGTCCTCCCGCCCGTGGCCATCGCGGCCATCATCTACGGCCGCAAAGCACAGGCTGCTGCCGAAGGCGGACGCGCAACAAACGGAGGAATGGGCACCGCCGGATTCATCATGGGCATCATCGGGACGATTCTCTTTGCGATCTACGCCATTGCCATCGTTCTTTTCGTCCTCGTGATCTTTGGCACCACGACGCAATTGGGGTGAGCCCACTACCAAGCGATTGACGCTACGGGGAGTCGAGACCACCGTTGACGTTGAGCGTTTCGCCAATGACGTAACTCGCCTCGGCTGAGGCCAGGAAGACGTAGGCAGGGGCCAACTCGACCGGCATACCCGCCCTTCCCAGTGGCGTGCCGATGCCGAACTCCGGCAGCGCCTCCTTTGGTTGCCCTTCCACGACTTGCAGGGGCGTCCAGATCGGGCCGGGAGCCACCGCATTGACCCGTATGCCGTTGGGTGCGCACTGCTTGGCCAGACCCTTGGTGAACGCGTTCATCGCCGCCTTCGTGGTCGCATAGTCCACGAGGTGCTCGCTGGGGCTGTAGGCCTGCACCGAAGAGCTCTGGATGATGGCGGATCCCGGCGGCATATGAGGCAGCGCTGCCTTGGTGATCCAAAACATGGCGTACACGTTGGTCCTCAGCGTGGCATCGAACTGTTCGTCGCTGAGGTCAGCCAACGCGGGCTCGGTGACCTGCTTGCCAGCGTTGTTGACCAGGATGTCCAGGCCGCCCAACGCGTCAACTGCCGAGCTCACAAGTTCGTCGCAAAAGGCCCGATCGGTGATGTCGCCAGGGATCGCCACAGCCGTGCGGCCCTCGGCTTGGATCAGAGCGACGACGTCAGCAGCGTCAGCCTCCTCGGCCGGTAGGTAGTTGATTGCTACGTCCGCCCCCTCGCGGGCAAACGCGATCGCCACCGCGCTTCCGATCCCGGAATCCCCACCGGTGATCAAGGCTTTGCGTCCAATTAACCGCCCCGTCCCGCGGTAAGAGGACTCGCCCCGGTCGGCCTTGGGCTTCAGGTCGCGATCCAACCCGGGCATGTCCTGATCCTGCTGCGGTGGGGTGATTGATGGGTGACGGTCTACGGGGTTGTCGAAGGTCAATTGATCCGATGTCATGAATCCAGGCAAACACGGCACGATTGCTGGCGCGACCTGAATGGCGAGAGGGTAGGCCGTGGATCGAAGTGGATCTAGGATGACGCGATGAAGCGATTCGGGGCGATCCTATTTTGGCTTGGTTTGGTCATCACCATCATCGGGGTGGCGGTGTCGATCTTCGGGGGTTCGCGCGCATTCAACGCTGTCACCGATGTGGTCGATGACGCTGCGGTGATGCCGGGCGGAACTGCGACCGTGCAAATGGAGGTGGGCGAACAGCGCAGCATCATCGAGCAGACCGACAGCACCGTCGCCACCGCTGTGTGCCAGGTGACCGGACCCGGTGGCGAAGACATCCCGCTCAACGTGACATCTGGTATGAGCGGAAGCCTCGCCGACACCTCGTATGTCGAGGTGGGCGACTTCGAGGCTGCTGAGACCGGGGCCCACGAAGTGCAGTGTGTGGGTGGAGGCACCACGCTGATCAGCCCAGCCATTGATTTCGGAACGTTGGGGACCGGTGCCCTCGGGCTCATCGGCGGCATCCTTGGCGTCGGCCTCGGGCTGCTGCTGATGCTCATCGGAGCCATCCTGTGGTTCATCGGCCGGTCGAAGGCCAAGAACGCTGCAGCAGGTGGGGGCACCTACCATCCCGGCAACCAAGGTCCCGGTGCCTACGGCAACCCCCCGCCGCCGCCCGGTTCGGCCGGACCCCCCTCATACCGAGGATCGCCCGAGCCGCCTCGTGGTGGGTCCACTCCACCCCCGCCGCCGCCCTCGGGCTACTGAACTACCCACATACTGGCCCAATCGCCGACTGACCCAGGCGACTTACTGACTCTTGCGCGGCTGCCCTTGATTGGCGCGCTCACCGCGCGCTGCGCACTCCGCGACCTCATGCACCCTGGTGCTACGAGTCATGGGGCGCTTGGCTCTGGCAACCCACTCCAACAGAGCACGTCGCGCACTGCGTGGGAACGCGTGGAACTGCGCCGCTGAGCCGGGGAATGCCACGAAGGTCTGGGCCAGATCAGGTGGTATGACGCCCGCCTCCACCTCATCGAGGGCGCTCCACGTCCCGTCAGCCTTGGCGCGATCAACGGCGGCGAGGCCGGCTGGCTCCATCAGGCCTTGCTCGAGCAATTCCCCCACAACGCCCTTGTTGATGCCACTCCACCACGACCCCTTCTTGCGCGGGCACACCCATAGTTTCGATCGATGCTCATCCAGGCTGCCGCTGGTGCTATCGATCCACCCGAAACAGAGCAGCACGCGCACCGCTTGCCCCCAAGACAGGTTTGGCACCGGGGCTGATTTCTTGCGCAGCACCAGCCACACACCGTTCCCCCGATCGTGATGTTGGGTCAGCCAGGCCCGCAGGTCAGCCTCATCGCGAGGCTCGAAAATCTCCGTGGTCTCGCTCATGCGGTCTCACTCATGCGGTCTCACTCATGCGGTGTCGCTCTCGCGGGTGGGTTCATCATCGAAGGTGACCTCGACATCCTCGGATTCCTTGGCTCTTGTCGCCTCGGCTTGATCAGTGAACGACTGCTGATCGGCACCGGTCAACTCCGTGTCTTCAGTGAAGGGGGCCAACAGGGCGCGAGGATAGAGGCTTTTGACCCGCACCACGTTGATCTCCACAGAGAGCACCAGGATGCAGGCGATGAGGAACAGCCAGGCCATCAGGCCGAGCACTAACGCAAACACGCCGTAGGTGTCGTTCGTGCTATTGACGACCTGGCCCACGTAGGTCGCCCCGAACGTCTGCATGACCTGCCACCCCAGCGCCGCGGTGACCGCCCCGGGAAGCACCTGCGACCAGGTCAAGGACTGCGCCGTCGAGGTCTTCATACCCAAGGCAAAGAGAGCGGCCACCATCAGCACGGACGCCGCCAGCAACGCACCGCTAGTCAGTCCCCCCAACTCCACGCCGTAGGCCTCGGCACTGTTGCTCAGAGCCGAAAGGATCGTGCTGCCGATCAGCGCGATGGTAGCGATGCCGATCAACACACCACTGCGCAAGCGGGCTACGACGGGGTTAGGCCGCTTGTGTCGCGGCACCGCCCAGCACACGTTCATGGCGTGCTGGGTGGCATGACTCACGCGTGAGGCTCCATAGATCGCGATCACTGCACCCACCATCACGGCAGTAGTGCTGCCCTGCAAGCCCGCTGGGTTGGCCACCCCCTTGCCGATGACCGGGAACTGGCTCACCGCAGTGTCTAGCAACGTCGCTTGCAGGTCGGGCTGGGACTGCAGCAAGAACCCGAGCAGAGAGGCGACCAGCAGCAGCAGGGGAAAGAGCGAGAGAAACCCGTAGTACGTGATCAGGGCAGCGAGAAAGACACCTTGGTCATCGACGAACTTGTAGATCACCGCAATAGGGAAGCCAACGCGAGGATGTCGCTGCTGCACAGCATCCACACGTTCAATGAGACGCACGGTCATCCTCCGCTCCCCGAGTTGCCTGCTAGGTGACCTCACCAGTCTCAGCGCGGGCACAGTGATGTGTCCGATGATCGTGCCATGCCCACAGAGCCCGAGTATGGCGAGCGCGCCGAGAGCTCCGGCCTGTCCGGTGTCTTCGGCACGCTCTTCGTGGTGGGTAGCGTCATCGCGGGCTTCATCGCGTTTCACCCGGCATACGACATCGACACGTTCCGACGTCTCTTCACTCAAGAGAGCAGCGCGCAACCGAGCGCCAGCGAGGTCCGCAGCGGCGAGGGCAGCTTTTCCTATGCGATGACGCAGTCCGATGGGGTGAGCCCGGTGGGTTTCGACCCCTGCGAGCCGATCGAGATCGTCATCAATCCGCTTAACGCCCCTGATGGGTATGCCGAGATGGTCGATACTGCGGCCGAGCGTACGTCTGACGCGTCGGGATTGACGTTGACAGTCGTCGGAGAGACCGACGACCGCGACTTCTCGGGGCGGGGTCCGGGGGAACCTGTGGTGGTGGGCTGGTCACATGAAGACGAAGTCGAAGAACTGGCAGGCGACGTCCGAGGGCTGGGCGGGAGCACCTCGATCCAGCAATTCGGCCAGCGGCGATACGTCAGCGGCATGGTGGTCGTCGACACCGAGGGGACCTCGTTCGACGTTGGCGGACGCATTGCTCAAGCGATCATGGATCACGAGTTCGCGCACCTCATGGGGTTGGGCCACGTCGAGGATTCCGGAGAGCTAATGAATCCGAGACCGACCCGGTTGTCGTATGGCCCCGGCGACCTCGAAGGACTCGCATCGTTGGGTGCCATCGAGTGCCGGTAGCGGCCCCCTAGTCCCAGCCCCACATACCTTCGGTGAAACCGGGCCGCCGAGCGCTGAGGTAGGAGCCGACCACGGCCGCACCGAGGTCGTCGAGCTCGGGAGCGATCACCGTGCCGTCAACCCGCTTTGCCATCTCGTCGATGAACCGCGCGAGGCCGCGATCACTGCCGAGCCTGAAAAACGTCGTCTGCGCGCCCAACCGAGCGCACTCTTCCAACTCGCGCACGCTGCGCGCGATGGTTAGCGGGTGCGGCGGATAGTCGAAGAACGTTTCGCCACCGGCTTCCAGATGTGCCGTCGGCTCACCGTCGGTGACGATGAGCAGCACCGGCTGAGCACTCGGATGCTTGCGGAAGTGTCGCTCCGCCAGCAGTAGTCCATGGTGGAGGTTGGTGCCCTTGTCCCACTGCGGTTCTCGTGCCGTGAGGTGCTCGATGTCCAGCACCTCGGCATAACGCCCAAACGAGATCAGCTCGAGGGCGTCCCCGCGGAATCGGGTGGAGATGAGTTGGTGGAGCGCCAGAGCGGTGCGCTTCATCGGAACCCATCGGCCCTCCATGGCCATCGAGAATGACGTATCCACCAGCAGAGCGACGGCGGCTTGGGTGCGCGCCTCGGTTTCTTGGACCTCTACGTCACTGACCGACAGTCGCAGCGGGGTCCCCACACCGGACGGCGACACCTGCTCGGTCGCGGTGCGAATGTGCGCATTGAGCATCGTGCGGGTGACATCCCACGGCTCGGTGTCGCCGAAGGCCCATTCGCGGGTGGCGCCGCTGCGCTCACCTGCGGCTCCGGCCCGTCGAAGGTCTCGGGCACCGGGACGCCCGGACATGCGTTGCGCGACGTCCTTCAGCAACGACTTGCCGAGTTGACGCATGGCCTTTGGTGAGAGTTTGAGCGCACCGTCACTGCCACGCTGGAGCAGGCCGGTGTCCTTCAGTGCACGCTCGAGATCGGCCAAGGTGCGGGCATCAATCGCCGCGTCGTCATCGAGTTGCCGAGCAAGCAGCTCCAGATCGACGTCGCCCATCGAGGCCCCCGGATACTCCTGAGACAACTGCTCGGCCAGTGCGTCGAGGTCGGCTAGGTCCTGCAACGCGCCGGTGCCATCGCCTAAGCCCAGTCCTTGCTCACCGTCGAAACGCTGCGAGCCGCCCCAGTCTTCACCGGGACATAGTGATCGCAGGTTGTCGTCGAGGCGCGAGAGCGAGTCCATCAGGTCAGGTGATCCGAAGGCCTGCTGGGCCAGGCTGTCGAGCTCGTCGCGCTGCTCCTGCGTCATCGAGTTGCGCATCCGTTGCGCTGCGGCGGCGCGCTTGGCCAAGGCATCGAGCAGTTCATTGATCGTTTTCGGGTTCTCTGGGAAGTGCTCACCGTGCTTGTCCATAAACTGCGTGAACTTCTCGTCGGTCGGTTCACCGAGTCGGTGGGACTCCAGCAGGTCGTTCAGGTCGGTCAGCATCTCGTTGATCGCCGCGCGGTCTTGCTCGGTGGCTCCTTCCAGCGCCTGCTTCATGCCCGCGAACCGTTGATCGAGCATTTCACGGCCGAGCAAGTCTTTGATGGTGTTGTAGTCCTCGCGCGCGTCAGTGCTGTGCCATTCATAGTCACTGAGCTCGGAGACGGCGGCGGCCGTCGAGGGACTCAGACCCTCAACCTGCATTTCGGCAAAGCGGGCGTCCTCCCCCATCTCCCGAGCCAGTTGCTTGCGCTCGTTCAGGACGGCGCGATCGAGCAACTCACGGATCTGGGCCATGGTGCCGTCGAGGTTGTGCTTGCTCAGCAACTCTTGGCGTTTGGCGGCGATCCGGCTCGCCAGGTCATCGAGTCCCCTCTGGTCTTGGCCGCCACGCCGGAGGAACTCGCGCATCGAGCGCTCCGGTGAGTAGCCGGCCATCACGTCCTCGCCGATGGCTTCTAGCGCTTCCGCGAGATCGACCGGCGGGGCCAACGGGTCCGGACCGCCGGCATACCCGCCGTATCGGGATCGATGTGTGCCGTGCCTGCTCGCCATCTCGGTCCGACCCCTCAGCCGTAGAGAGTTTCGCCGGACTCGGTGGCTTCCTTGGAGATCTTGCGCGCCAAGTAGAGACCCTCAAGCGCTAGCTCTATGGCGCTGGCGCGTTCCCCGTCGTTAGTGGCTTCCAGGCGGTCCATCACGAGGTCGTAGACGTCGGACTCGCCCAGCACGGGCAGACCAGCCAGCATGTCGCGAGCGCTCACTCGCTCCCCGGTCGTGACCGTGGTGCCGCCCTCGAGTGCTTCGACCACGAGGCCGAGGTCTATGCCGGCCAGGCGGTGCCGGACCGTGTCGGCCGTGGCGCGGCGCAACAAGTGATCGAGGATGTCCCGCTCGCGGCCCTCCTCGCCAGATTCGAACTCGACTTTGCCGCTCAGCACGTCGACCGCTGCTTCGAGGTCCACGACGCGAGCCACCGCGTGGTCCTCGTGTTGGGTCGTCGCACGGTGCAACGCGGAGGCGGCGACCGTCTCGGCCCCGGCGATGGAGAACCGCGCCGACACCCCTGAGCGTTGATCGACGGCACCGGATTCACGCAGAGAGCGGGTGAAGCGGGCCAGGATCTCGATGAGATGATCCGGCACGGTTGCCGCGAGGTCGGCTTCTTGACCGATCACCGCGACCTCATCCTCCAGAGCCACGGGGTAATGCGTCCGGATCTCAGCCCCGAAGCGGTCCTTGAGCGGAGTGATGATGCGCCCGCGGTTGGTGTAGTCCTCGGGGTTTGCGCTGGCCACGACCAGGACATCGAGGTTGAGCCGCAGGATGTAACCGCGGATTTGGATGTCGCGTTCTTCCATCACGTTGAGCATCGCGACCTGGATGCGCTCGGCAAGGTCGGGCAACTCGTTGATGGCCACGATCCCGCGGTGCGATCGTGGGATGAGTCCGAAATGAATGGTCTCTGGATCCCCCAGGGAGCGGCCTTCGGCGACCTTCATCGGGTCCACATCCCCAATCAGGTCCGCGACCGAGGTGTCCGGGGTGGCGAGCTTTTCGGCATACCGCTCGCTGCGGTGCCGCCACACGACGGGCAAGTCATCGCCCAGCTCGCGCGCGCGGCGGATCGAACTCGGGGTGATCGGGTCATAGGGATGCTCACCAAGCTCGGAGCCCTCGATGACCGGCGTCCACTCGTCGAGCAGACCGACCAGAGTCCGCAAGAGGCGCGTCTTGCCCTGCCCTCGCTCACCGAGCAACACGATGTCGTGACCGGCGATGACCGCGCGTTCGACCTGCGGGATGACCGTCTCGCCGAAACCGTGCAAACCGGGCCACGGGTCGGTGCCGGCGCTCAGGGCGGCGAGCAAGTTGTCCCGCAACTCGTGCTTAAGCGGCTTATGCTGATGATCGCTGGCCCGCAGCGCCCCCAGTGTCTTGGCCTCGGGCTGAGTGGTGCTGGCAGTAGGGGTCGTCACCGCAGTAACGGTACGTCGCGCATATGGGCGCGACACGGCGGGTATGCCGTATCGCGCCGCAGATGAAGGCGCTCAGTCGTCCAGGACGAAAGTGATCTCAAGAACGACGTCATAACTGGTGATGGCACCGTCGCGAACTTCGACCTTCTGTTCCTTGATCCATGCGCCGCTTACGTTGCGCAGCGTGGCGGAGGCTCGTTCAACGCCAGATCGCAGGGCGTCGTCGAAGCTGGTCTCGGAGCGGGCGCTCAGGGTGGTGATGCGGGCAATGCTCGACATGTTCATCCTTCGGTTGTTGGTCTGCCGAGTCTGGCCTCGGGCCTGCCGGGGGTCAAGGGTCCTCGGATCACTTCAGCGCTCCGCATTGGCTCGCACCCCAATCCGCATGCCGAGGTCGTCGAGCTCATCCATCAACGCTGCAGCGCCCCAAATCTGGTTCCGGGCTCGGTCAGTCAACGGCCGGATGACGCCAGTTGCGTCCAGGCGACTCAACGCCGAGTACACGCTCGACGTCGGCCCCCCGAGCCGTGTCGCGACTTCGCTGGCGGAGAAGATCGGCTCGTCCAGGAGGTGGTCGATGAGCCTCCGCGTGGCGCTACCCGCCCTCGGGTTGCCCGCTGCCAAGGCCCACTCCTGCGGCATCGTCTCAAGACGGCCCGCCGTGACGCTGGATTCCTGCGCTGCGATCAAAGAGGCCGAAGAGAACGCCTTGATAATGGGCGCGGCATCCCCAGCCCGGTAGTCGTTCAACACCCCAAAGTAGTGCTCACGCCTGGCCACCAGCGCCGAAGCCAGGGGAACAACGACTCGGTTGGTCACGCCACGACGTCGCAAAACCGTGTTGATGAGTGCACGTCCAATGCGGCCATTGCCGTCGGTGAACGGGTGGATCGATTCGAACTGTGCATGGGTGATCGCGGCTTGGGCCAGCACGTTGAGGTCGTCTCGGTTCGCGAAGCGGACGAGGTCATTGAGGTAGGCATCGACCGTGGACGGGGGCGGAGGGATGTACAGCGCCCCTCGGGGCGAGTGGTCGGAACCCCCGATCCAGTTCTGCATGTCGCGAATGCGTCCTGCGTACGACTTCTCGACGGGGTCCTCGGCCATCAGAGACTGGTGGGCCGCCAGCACGTTGGGGAGGCCGACGTTCTGTCCACCACCAACAGACCCGATCAGATCCTGCAGGGCATGGGTTGAGGCCACCATGGAGGAGGCAGAGGTGTTGGCTTTGATGCCATGCAGCGCACGCGCATAGTCATCAATCGTCGCCTCGATGTGCTCGATCTTGGATGAGGCAACAGCCTCTGCGCGCAAGAGAAGTGTCGAGAGCGGCGACAAGTGCTGGCCGTGAACCTCATCGAGGCGCGCGATGGCCCGAAGGGCAACGTCCATATCCGCACCCACTTCAGAGGGGATCGAGGGCTCGATGTCACGGATGTTGGGCGGCAAGTGGACCGTGATTCTCCGAAGCGTCCGGTCCTCTCTTGTCCCCCCACGGGCGGTCTGCTGCCAAGGCCGGCTGGCGGGGGTGTGTGGTGCAATCTCGACCCTCATACCGGAAAAGTATACTCGTTATTCCGATTTAGGGTTGCTAAATCGGAATAAAGGTCTTCTTGTTCCGATTTAGGGGACTCCAACCAGCAGAGCTCTCCCGACTACGCGATTCTGCTGGTGCCCGATGCCACTCTGGCGGTCACGCACACACGCCGAGGCACGCCTTAGCAGCCACAGCCACAGCCACAGCCACAGCCACAGCCACAGCCAGCCTCGTCACCCGGTACGTTGGGCCCCGCAATCACCACAAGCCGGCCTGACCTTGCCATGTCTGTCGTCGTCCTCGCCGGTGCAGCGCTGGACCGAGCACCTAGCGATAAGCCCAACGTCGCCACCGCACCTTTGCCGCCATGGGACTGTCGTCGCAGGGCCCATAGGCAGGCCAACTTAGAGCAGTTGAGCCAGGCAAATGGTTGTTACCACAGCCCCCACTGGATGAGAGAGTGGCCAATCGGAACGAGTCTGAATTCATGTTGAGCATGGGGTTGCTACATGCATCAACTAAGCCCAGGTTAACCGTTACGGGATTCGCTCAAGGTAAACGCCGGGCGTAGGTCTAGTTCAAGCTGACGCAGTCCTTGGGTGCCCTGGTGACAGCACCGGGATTTGATGCAGTAGCAACCCAAGGAGTAAAGCTCCTTCCACGGCAGCAAGCAGGAGCTCCAACTGCGCTTTGTCTCCATCACCCGGCTCGTCAGCGTGTTTGAGTCGCTGCAGTTCACTGCGGGCCGACACCACTACGCGGGCGAGCACCTCGTGCACGAAAGACGGTCCCTTGCCATCATCCGCTTCGGTCGGCTCTCGTTTCACCTGCCCCCCGCCGTACAGAAAGCAGAGAACTTCACCTCTTTTGGTCGGACGCAGTCCGACTCCAGAGTCCTCGAAGGTTAGGTCAGGCGAGTCCGGAACTTCTCGGTGGATCCAGTTGAGAACCTCGTCGCGCGTCGCGCTCTCCCGCAGGATTCGATCAATCAACTCGATCAGCGAACTTGCCGCTTGCGCGACTCCATCGGCAGAGTGGCTGAGGGCATCCCGGGCCCCGGACAGCTTCCGGACAAGAGACTGGTTAGCACGCATCAACTGACGTCTGGTCGACAACGACAGGCTTGCCCGAACCACAGACGCCAACTGCGGAGTGTCAACAAGATCCGCGGCCTCAGCGTCGGCGAGGTCCATCGGCAGAACAGGCAGGACTTTCTCGCCTAAGAGGGAGTCCAACTGAACCATGAGTTTGCCCGCGTTGAGCCCGAGTAGATCGAACGTTGTGGCACCAGCCAGTTGCTCCGGAGACAGCACGGCGAGAGCGTCCTCCCACGCCGTCACGAATGGCATAAGGGCTCGTACACCGCGGCGCACCGCGAGGGCCACGGTAGCCGCATCCTCACGCAATGCCCGGCTTAATAGATCGAACTCCCTAGCACCCAGCAGTCTTCGAGCGTACGCCTGGTAGCCCGCCTGCCGGGTGGTGTTCGCCCAATATTCAATCGCAGACTGCAGGTCTCCGCTTGCAAAGTCCTCTATGCCCGCAATCACGGAGTCGACCGATGGGTAAATCTTGAAAGACAGTCTCGAGTCGCACCTGCCATGGCTCGTCGCTCGTTCGATCATTGAGCACGGAACAGACAGTGACTAGTACGTCGGCGAAGTTGAGCGAAACATCGTCGACGCGAAGAGCGGAGAGCAATCCAGGCTTCAGGTCGCGTGAGCGGGCCACGAACCGCGATCTGTGGTCACCCAACTCCTTTCCCCGCGTCACCTATGTCTCCTTCGCCTGGTGTGGTCAAGACGTGACTGAGTCGTTACCGATTCGAAGACCCAGCCACGTCGCTTCCGACTAAATGTCTGATTTAGCTGCAGCCGCTGGTGCTTCCGCAGCCTTCGCAGACGTAGCACGACCCGGCGGGGCGCATCTTCGTGCCACACGTCATACACATCGGCGCGTCAGCAGCTTTGCCCTGCAACTGCTCGAGTAGTTCCGTCGAGGAGTGCACCGAAGGCTCAGCGACTCGGACATCAGCGGCACCTGCACCCGACCGGATCTCCGATGCTTCCGGTGCCTGGCGTTTGCTCGCCGGAGCGGCCGACTGACTGTAAGACTCCAGTGCGTCTTCGAGGTCTTCTTCGTCGGAATCGCCGGCAGCGTAGGAACCCGTCTCGAGTTGCCGGGCGCGCTCTTCGGCGGAGTGGATGCCCATGAAGGACCGCGTCTCGAAGTCCATGTAGTCCAAGGCCAACCGGCGGAAGACGTAGTCCATGAGGGACTGCGACATCCGCACGTCCGGATCGTCGGTCATGCCAGCTGGCTCGAAGCGCAGGTTGGTGAACTTCTCGACAAAGGTCTCCAACGGGACGCCATATTGCAGGCCGACGGACACTGCGATCGAGAACGCATCCATCACTCCGGCCAGGGTCGAGCCCTGCTTGCCGAACTTCAGGAACAACTCACCGAGCTGACCGTCGTCGTAGGTGCCAGCGGTGAGGTATCCCTCTGCGCCGCCGACAGCGAACGACGTGGTCTGGCTGGCACGACGCTTGGGCAGACGCTTGCGCACCGGACGGTATTCGACGACCTTCTCGACCTTGGGCGAGGCGGACTCGACCGTTTCGTCCTTCTTCGCCTCATCCTTCTTGCCGTCCGAGAGCGGCTGTCCGACCTTGCACATGTCGCGGTAGACCGCGAGAGCCTTCAGGCCCAACTTCCAGCCCTGCTCGTAGACGTCGCCGATCTCCTCGACAGTCGCGCTCTCGGGGAGGTTGACCGTCTTGGAGATCGCACCGGACAGGAACGGCTGAGCCGCAGCCATCATCCGCACGTGGCCCATGGGCTTGATCGCCCGCGCGCCCATCGCGCAGTCGAAGACCTCGTAGTGCTCGGGCTTCAGCCCCGGGGCGTCGATGACGTGCCCCTTCTCGGCGATGTGCTCCACGATCGCCTCGATGGTCTCGTCGGCATACCCCAGCATGTTCAGGGCGCGCGGGATCGTCTGGTTGACGATCTGCATGGAACCACCACCGACGAGTTTCTTGAACTTGACCAGCGAGAAGTCGGGCTCGATGCCGGTGGTATCGCAGTCCATCATGAAGCCGATGGTGCCGGTCGGGGCGAGCACGGAGGCCTGCGCGTTGCGGTAGCCGTTCTTTTCACCGACCTTGATGACCGAATCCCAGGCCTTGGTCGCTGCCTTGTGGATGTCGGTGTCCATGTCGTGAAGCGGACGGATCTCGTCGTTGGCGGCTTGGTGCTTGCGCATCACACGCTTGTGCGGGTCCGCATTGCGCGCGTATCCGGCATACGCACCGACCACGCCAGCCATCTCGGCCGAGCGCTTGTATGCCGCACCGGTCAGCAGTGAGGTCAACGTAGCGGCCAGCGTGCGGCCACCCTCGGAGTCGTAGCCGCGACCGGTGGCCATCAACAGCGCACCGAGGTTGGCGTAGCCGATGCCCAACTGGCGGTAGTCGCGAGTGGTCTCACCAATAGCTTCGGTCGGGAAGTCGGCGAAGCAGATCGAGATGTCCATCGCGGTGATGACAAGCTCAAGGACCTTTTGGTAGGTCTCGACATCAAAGGTGTTGTCATCGCGAAGGAACTTGAGCAGGTTGAGGCTCGCCAAGTTGCAGCTCGAGTTGTCCAGCGACATGTATTCCGAGCACGGGTTCGACGCGGTGATGCGACCCGTCTCCGGAGTGGTGTGCCAGTCGTTGATGGTGTCGTCGTACTGAATGCCGGGGTCAGCGCACTCCCAGGCGGCCTGCGCCATCTTGTTGAAGAGCTCGCGTGCGTCGACGGTGTCGATGACCGAGCCGTCCTTGCGCGAGCGCAACCCGAACTCAGCGCCCTCATCCACGGCGCGCATGAACTCATCGCTCACGCGCACGGAGTTGTTCGCGTTTTGGTATTGCACGGAGACGATGTCGGAGCCGCCGAGGTCCATGTCGAACCCGGCATCGCGCAGCGCGCGGATCTTGTCCTCTTCGCGGGCCTTGGTCATGACGAATTCTTCGATGTCGGGGTGATCGACATCGAGCACAACCATCTTGGCCGCGCGACGGGTAGCGCCGCCGGACTTGATCGTCCCGGCGGACGCGTCGGCTCCCCGCATAAAGGAGACGGGCCCGCTGGCCGTCCCGCCGGAGGACAGCAGCTCCTTGGAGGACCGAATGCGCGACAGGTTCAGACCCGCACCTGAACCGCCCTTGAAGATGAACCCCTCTTCCTTGTACCAGTTCAGGATCGAGTCCATCGAGTCGTCCACCGACAGGATGAAGCAGGCGCTGACCTGCTGCGGGCTCGGAGTGCCAACGTTGAACCACACCGGGGAGTTGAAGCTGAAGACCTGGTGCACGAGCGCGTGCGTCAGCTCGTGCTCGAAGATCTCGGCGTCCTTATCGGAGCGGAAGTAGCCGTGCTCCTTGCCCGCACGGGCGTAGGTCAGGACCACGCGGTCGATGAGCTGCTTGAGGCTGTGCTCGCGCGTCTCGGAGCCAACTGCCCCGCGGAAGTATTTGGTGGTGACGATCGTGGAGGCGTTGACCGACCAGAAGTCGGGGTATTCCACGCCGTGCTGCTCGAAGATGACCGCGCCGGTCTTCCAGTTCGTCTGGACCACATCGCGCTTCTCCCACGTCACCTGCTCATACGGGTGGACCCCTGGCGTGGTGTAGATGCGCTCGATCGTCAGGCCCGCGTCGGCCCGACGCGAACGGGACTTGGCCCCGGTCGTCTCCGTCATATCCATGCTCCTTGTGCTGTTCGGTGATGGGTGATGTGGTGCAGTTGTGACGTGCTATTGATGGTGTCAGTGACCACTGACATACCCGGCGTCGCTTTCAGCGCGCAGGAGAGTGATAGCCGACTCGAAGTCGGTGAGTGAGTCGAAGGCTTGATAGACCGAGGCGAAGCGCAGGTACGCCACCTCATCGAGGTGTCGTAGCGGACTAAGGATGGCGAGGCCGACTTCGTGGGCGTCGACCTCTGCCTGGCCGAGTGACCTGATGCTCTCTTCCACGGTTTGTGCCAACCGCTGCAGCTCGTCCTCGGTGACCGGACGACCCTGACATGCCTTGCGGACGCCCACCAGGACCTTGTCGCGGCTGAACGGCTCCGTCGCGCCTGAGCGCTTGATCACCGCGAGCGTTGCGGTCTCCAGGGTGCCGAATCGTCGTCCGCATTCGGGACACTGGCGACGGCGACGGATGACCGTGCCGTCTTCCTGGACGCGACTGTCCACCACTCGGGAGTCGGTATGCCGGCAGAACGGACAGTGCATGACTCCTCCTTCGTTGGGGACATTCTGTGGATGAGGTGTGCGCAGACCCTGCGTACCTGTGCACAACATGTGGACGAACCACACGGGTGTAACTACTAGATATAGGGATACTAAGACGATCCGACACTAGAAGCAACAGGGTCGCCTCGTTCTCGGCGTGTCGCTTTGGCGCCGTGAGGTGGGAGGCCTTGTCTGCCTCTGCCTCGTCGGTGCCTGGGGTCTCAGCCCTGCTGAGCCAGGGCGAACGGCAAAACACCAGGAGCGCCTGCCCTCAAGAGCGCCCGAGCAGCAACGGTCATAGTCCAACGGGACTCCACCCGATCGTCCACCAGGAGAACCGGCCCGCCTAGCGACTCCAGCGCCGCCCCGAGCTCGACGCCAACAGCCAGTTGCTCCCACACGTTGGCCAGTCGGAAGGCACTGTTGCCCCCGGCCTCGCCTATCGGCCCGCCATCCACGAGGTCGAGTGTGCCAAGCACAGGAAGGCGACCGATCCGACCGATCTGCTCGGCCAGCGACGACACGAGCACCGGGTGGCTGCGCGACGGCATAACGACGATCCCCACGGGGCGATCCGCCCAACCCCACTGGGCGAGCACCTGCACACATGCCTTCACCAGCTGATCAGATACAGGGGCGTCCTCGGCGAGGGCAAGTCGCAGTCGGGGACCCCACCCCAAATCACTGAGGCGCGCGACAACCCGTCCAGGCGCGGCCACGTCCTGCGCCGCGAGCTTGCCCTTGACCTCGACGCCCAGACGCGGCATACCGCTTGGCCACTGCGTTCGCGGCTCGACCCGCACCCCGATGGACCCTAGAGATTCGACTCGCGATAGCCATCGCTTCCTCGGGCAGATCGGTGGGAAACCACGGCCTAGCGCACACGTCACAGCGTCCGCATGGCTGCGCTGTCGCATCGTCCAGGCAGCGCTGCAGGAAGGCCATCCGACACTCCTCGCCCCGCTCGTAATCGATCATGAGTGTCGCTTCCCGCTCTCGAGCTTGGGCCACCCGTTCGTATCGCTCCTGGTCGTACGTCCACGGCTGGCCAGTAGCAATCCACCCGCCGCTGACCTTGTCCACGGCACCATCGACGTCGAGGACCTTGAGCAGCAACTCCAGGCGAGTCCGACGGACATCAACCATCGTTTCCAACGCCGGGGTCGACAGCGGCCGACCAGCCTCGGACAAGGCCGTCAGCACTGCATCGGCCTGATCTGCTGGGGCATCGAGGCCGACGCGAAATAGGCCCAAATGTCCTGGTCCTCCGACCCCGGCAGCAACAACACCTCGGCACGATCCGTGGCTCGACCGGCGCGACCCACCTGTTGGTAGTACGCCACCGGCGAGGACGGCGCTCCCAGGTGCACCACAAAGCCGAGGTCCGGTTTGTCGAAACCCATCCCCAAAGCACTCGTGGCCACCAGCGCCTTAACCTCGTTGTGCCGCAGCGCTTCTTCCAATTGCTCTCGATCCTCCGGGTCGGTGCGACCGGTGTATGCCGACACCTCGGCGCCCACTGAACGCAGCGCCTGAGCCGTGTCCTCAGCGGCCGAGACGGTCAGGCAATAGATGATCCCGCTGCCCGGCAACTCAGCCAGGTGAGCCACCAACCACGCGATCCGCTGTTGGGGGGTCAGCGAGCGCAACACCCCCAGCCGCAACGAGGCCCGCGCCAACGGCCCTCTGATGGTGGCAACCGCTGCCCCGCCCACTCCCAACTGCTCCTCGACGTCAGCCACCACACGCTCATTGGCGGTAGCGGTCGTGGCCAACACCGGCGTGCCCTGAGGCAAGTCCTCCAGCAGAGAACGGATCCGGCGATAGTCCGGCCGGAAGTCGTGCCCCCAGTCACTGATGCAGTGGGCCTCATCGACCACGAGGAGGCCGCACCGGGCCGACAGGTCTGGCAGCTGCTCCGCCCGAAACCGCGGGTTGTTCAACCGCTCGGGACTGACGAGCAACACGTCGACCTCATCGGCCTCCAGGGCCGCCCGCACCTCATCCCACTGCGCCGCGTTGGCCGAGTTCATCGACACCGCGCGGACCCCAGCGCGCTGGGCAGCGCCGATCTGATCTCGCATGAGCGCAAGCAGGGGCGACACGATGACCGTCGGTCCCGCACCCCGAGCACGGCGCAACGCTGTCGCCACGAAGTAGACCGCAGACTTCCCCCACCCCGTGCGCTGAACCACTAACGCGCGCTCCCCCCGCTCGACGAGCGCCTCGACCGCTTCGAATTGGCCATCCCGGAAGTCCGCCTCCGGCGCTCCCACCAGGGCTCGCAGGGCGTGCAGTGCTTCATCTCTCAGTTCGGGCATGTCGGTCACCGTAGGCCAGCCACGCGACATACCCGATCCGCTGTCCACAGCCCTCTCTTTCCGTCGGGTCACTGCAGCCCCGCCACTCCCCTAGGCTTGCCCCCGTGAAATGGGATGACTACGACGCGGCACTGTTCGACCTAGACGGCGTGCTGACGCCCACAGCGGAGGTGCACATGCACGCCTGGGCGCAGATGTTCACCGAGTTCTTGGCTGACTACCCAGGCCAGTCCGCCTACAGCGACCAGGACTATTTCGACCACGTCGACGGCAAGCCACGGTACGAAGGAGTGGCCACCTTCCTGGCCTCCCGCGGGATCGAGCTGCCGTTTGGCGATGCCAGCGACGAGCCAGGCGCGGAAAGCGTGTGTGGTCTCGGCAACCGCAAAAACGCCGTCTTCACTGCGGTGCTCGCTCGCGATGGCATCGCGCCATACCCCGGGTCACTGCAACTCATTGACCACCTGGAGACGCTCGGCGTGCACCAAGCCGTGGTCTCCTCCTCCAAGAATGCCCCTGACGTGCTGGCCGCAGCCGCGATCGCCGAACGCTTCCCTGTCGTCGTGCACGGTGGCATCGCCGCCGAGAAGGGCATCGCCGGCAAGCCGCAACCGGACACCTACACGTATGCCGCCGAGCAACTAGGGGTCCCGACGCAGCGCTGCGTGGTCTTCGAAGACGCCATCTCGGGAGTCCAGGCCGGCGCGGCCGGGGACTTCGGCTTGGTGATCGGGGTGGACCGTGGTGCAGGCTCGGACGCCCTGAAGAGCAACGGTGCCGACGTGGTCGTCTCGGACCTGGCCGAGCTCATCTGATGCCACACAAGTATCCCTCGCCCCACGTCCCCCCGGCAGCAATCGACCCCCTGGACCGATCACGCTTCCCCATCGATGAGTGGGCACTGGTCGAAGACGACTACCGGATGGAAGACCTCGGCACCACCGAGACGCTCTTCGCGGTGGCCAACGGCTATTTGGGTATGCGGGGCAACCCCGAAGAGGGCCGTGACACCCACACCCACGGCACCTTCGTCAACGGATTCCACGAGACCTGGCAGATCCATCATGCCGAAGAGGCCTACGGCTTGGCCCGCGTGGGGCAGACCCTGATCAACGTGCCCGACGCCAAGGTCATCAAGATCTACGTCGAGGACGAGCCGTTGTTGCTCGACATCGCCGATCTCGAGACCTACGGCCGCACACTCTCATTTGCCGACGGGATGCTGCGCCGCGAACTGATCTGGCGCACCAGCGCTGGGTTGCGCGTCAAGGTCAGTACCACCCGGATGGTCAGCGTGACCGCGCGCCACCTAGCCGTGATGACGATGGAGATCGAGCTGCTCGACGGTGACGCGCCGATCGTGATCAGTTCGCAATTGCTGAATCGGCAAGACGGGTCGGATGAGTATCACGTGCGCTCCGCTGCGATGGGGGAAGGTGCTGACCCGCGCAAGGCCGAGGGGTTCGACCGTCGGGTGCTCGACCCGCAGGTGGCCAGCACGAAGGACCAACGACTCTTGCTCGGCTATCGCTGTGTGGACTCGCGGATGACCATCGCGGTCGCCGCTGAGCACCGGATCCAGACCGACAACGAGTGGACCGAAGAACTCACGGCTACTGAGGACCGCGCCAAGCACGTCTTCAACGTCGATGCACGTGAGGGCCGGCCCATCACACTGCAGAAGTACGTGGCCTACCACACTTCCCGCGGGGTGCCCGTGCGTGAATTGACCGATCGGTGCTGGCGCACGTTGGACCGTTCGGTGCAGCAGGGCGCCGCATTGCTGCACAAGCAGCAGCACGAATGGTTCGACGCCTTCTGGAAGAACTCCGACGTCGTGATCGCAGGCCAGCCGGCAGTGCAGCAGGCGGTGCGTTGGAACATCTTCCAATTGGCCCAAGCCACCGCCCGCGCCGGCAGTCACGGCATCCCCGCCAAAGGCATGACCGGGTCGGGTTACGGCGGCCACTACTTCTGGGACACCGAGTGCTACGTAGTGCCCTTCTTGGTCTATACCGACCCCCAGGCCGCTCGAAATGCTCTGCGCTTTCGACACAAGATGCTCCCCGCCGCCAGAGAACGCGCCACGGAGCTGGCCCAACACGGTGCGCTTTTCCCTTGGCGCACGATCAACGGTAAGGAAGCCTCGGCATACTTCGCTGCCGGCACCGCGCAGTATCACATCAACGCCGACGTAGCTCACGCCCTGATCAAATACGTGCGGGCCACGAATGATCAGGATTTCCTCATCAAGGAAGGCGTCGACATCCTTGTCGAGACCGCCCGGCTCTGGGCTGACCTGGGCTTTTGGCGGCACAACGGGAACGACAGCTTCCACATCCACGGTGTGACCGGGCCGGATGAATACACCACGGTCGTCAACGACAACCTCTTCACCAACGTGATGGCGCAGTTCAACCTCGCGGTTGCGGCTACCACCATGATCGAGTTGGAACAGAGCGATCCAGACGCCCACGCCAAGGCTGTCTCGCGGTTGGCTATTAGCCCTGAGGAGGTCCACGAGTGGAGGCGGGCGGCCAAGGGAATGTTCTTGCCGTTCGACGCTGAGATGGGGGTGCACCAGCAGGACTCGCACTTCCTGGAGCGCGAGATGTGGGATCTGGAGCACACCCCGAACGCCAAACGGCCCCTGCTCTTGCACTATCACCCGCTGGTCATCTATCGCTTCCAAGTCCTCAAGCAAACCGACGTTGTCTTGGCGATGTATCTGCAGGGCGAGCGCTTCACGGCAGAGCAAAAGCGCGCAAATTTCGAGTACTACGACCCGATCACCACCGGCGACTCCACGCTTTCGGCGGTCATGCAGTCGATCGTGGCCGCCGAGGTTGGCTACTACGAGTTGGCTCTGCGCTACTTCTACGCCGGGCTGTTCGTTGACCTTGACGACCGGCACGGGAACACCACGGATGGCTCCCACATCGCCTCCACTGGTGGCGTGTGGAGCGCGCTCGTCGGCGGCTTCGGGGGGATGCGCGACGACGGGGGAAAGCTCACCTTTGATCCGCGTATGCCGAAGGAATGGGAACAGATCAGTTGGCCCATGCTGTGGCACGGATCCCGCCTGCACATCACGGTGACACAAACCTCCATGACGTTCCAAGTGCAGGAGGGAGAGGACGTGCACGTGTCGGTACGCGGCGTTGCTCACGTCATCAGCGGCCAACCGGTGGTGGTGGACGTGCGGGATCAAGGGCCTCGGATCGATGGCTTGCTCGACATCTCGTCCTTGATCGGCAGCAGGCGTCCGGATGGGACGACCATGACCGCGACCGTTCCACATTCGTGGTCTGAGTCGCTCGACAATTCGGAATCTGACTCCGCCCACTCAGCACAGAGTCAGGTGTAATCCGTAGCGTCACACTCGACGCACTTCGCGCTCGCTGGCCGGATGTGGTGCCATAGGTGGATGACAGAGTCCCCTGACGCTCGTGACAGCGGCGCTGACCTGCCCTCGGTGGAAAACCCTGCCCCAGCTGAGTCCGAGATAGACAGACTGGTCGAAGCGGTCACTGGAGAGAACGATCATGTGGGGATCGCCGCATTGTGGCGGCTCACCATGGGACTAGAGCACTGGTGGTTCATCGCAGTCGGCGACCCAGGAGACGAATCCCCCGCTGCGGCGGACATCGACGACCAGCTGATGTTGCTCACGTTCACTGATAGCGAGCGCGCTCGCCATTTTGCGATCGAGCAGGGAATGATCCAACCCAGCGACCATCTCAGTGCTATCGCGCTGCGGCCGGACGAAGTCGTTGAGTCAACCCAAGACTATTCAGACGCTGGCATCGACGGCTTGATGTTCGACCCCCACATCAGCGGATTCTTCATTCCCTCGACTCAACTGCCCGTCGTGCATGCGGCAGTGAAACAACCCGCTACAGACTCAAGTTGACCTCGCCGCCTCCCAGCCCCGTCCTACGGGATCTGCAACGTCTGACCGGCCTGGACATGCACAGTATTCATCTCGTTCGCCAACTGGACCTGAACGATCGCGCGATCAAGAGGCAGGCCAGGCAATTGAGTAGCCGCAATCTCGGACAAGGTTTGCCCCGGCTGCACCACTATCTCACTCGTGGCGGAGGCCGGAAGGACCAGCGCGAGAGTGATAGCAGTCACCGCCGCCAAGGCGAGCACCACACTCAGCGTGGCGGCGAGTCTGCCGCGACGAGTGATCCTCAATCGTGTCGGCACGTCCGCCTCGACATCCATCTCAAGCGTGGGCACCAGGCGAAGGTGACCCCCGACAGGTGCCAGGGGAATCGGCTCTACTGCGGCAACGCTCATGAGTACTCCTCGGTAGGTCGATGTCCGTGCGTCAGAACTGAGGGCCGTACGCACGTTCGATCGGACGTCTGTACACTTTATAGCACAACCGTGCGAACGATGCGACACGCCGATCGAACATATGTTTGCCGGAACTCCCGAACGTCCGTACGATGCCTGCATACCGCTGAGTCCACCAGAAGGCACCGACAGACCTCCTGATCAGCGGTTATCGTCCAGAGGG
The DNA here is from genome assembly GCA_963803695.1 of uncultured Actinomycetota bacterium. Classification (GTDB taxonomy): domain Bacteria; phylum Actinomycetota; class Actinomycetes; order Actinomycetales; family Dermatophilaceae; genus Ornithinicoccus. The sequence goes on along the minus strand of CAWDNY010000015.1, from coordinate 579,738 downwards.
GATGGTTCACATGGCAGATATTCACGAGTTGTCCGGACACGGCGCAGGCACTGAGCTGAGCGCCCGTCAGCAGCGTGTCCTCGAGGTCATTCGCGACGCGGTCGACCAACGGGGCTATCCGCCCAGCTTGCGGGAAATCGGTGAGGCTGTGGGTCTCACCTCACCGTCTTCAGTCGCCCACCAGTTGAAAATGTTGGAGCGGAAAGGCTATTTGCGTCGGGATCCCAACCGGCCGCGCGCCATCGAGGTGGTGTCGCCGGCCAGCGGCACAGAGCCGCAACGGGGCTATCGGCGCCACGAAGAACCCCGCTCACAGAATCTGGCAGTGCCACCTGAGGTGGACGAGACCGACAGTGGCGACGCCAGGCCCGAGGCGTCGTACGTGCCGGTAGTCGGACGTATCGCCGCTGGTGGTCCCATTTTGGCCGAGCAAGCCATCGAGGACATCTTCCCGCTCCCGAAGCAGATCGTCGGCGACGGCGACCTCTTCCTGCTCAACGTGGTCGGTGACTCGATGGTGGATGCCGCGATCTGCGACGGCGACTACGTCGTGGTGCGGCGCCAACCTTCTGCGGACAACGGCGACATTGTGGCGGCCATGCTCGACAACGAAGCAACGGTGAAGACCTTCAAGCGGACAGCCAACAAGATCTGGTTGCTGCCTCACAACGATGACTATGATCCCATCGACGGCGACGACGCCGTGATTTTGGGAAAGGTGACAGCCGTGTTGCGGCGCATCTGACCCTTCCAACCAGTGCCGCCTGCCGACTCCATACCCCTCCGGCGGGCGGCACTGTCCTGCCCGGGCCCATCAGCCCAAGGGATGCCCCGAGGTTAGGACTCCACGGATGAAGCGAGTCCGGGCAACACATCCTCGAGAAGGGCATCGACTCGGATACTGGTTTCGGCATCACCGCGCGTGGGCCCACGGGTGATGACTGCCACCGGGATGCTGCGGGCAGCGGCGCGGCGGACAAACCGATATCCGCTCATGACCTGCAATGACGAGCCCAGGACTAGCAATGCCGATGATCGCTCGACCAGCGCAAACGCCTGATCCACTAAAGGCCGAGCCACCGCCCCGCCGAAGAAGACAACGTCTGGCTTCAGGCGATCTGAACCACAATGCGGACAGGCCACGAGTGTGAACTGGCTGACAACCTCAGCCGGTAGGACCACGTCTCCATCGGGTCGGACTACCCCATCTGCGCCACCGCCGAACGACGGATTGGCCTCAGCGAGCCAGCGGTGGACCTCTTCGCGTCGATAGCCTCGGTTGCAGTCCAGGCAGACCACCCGATCCAGATTTCCGTGCAACTCGATGAGATCGCGGGCGCCTGCAGCCTGGTGGAGACCGTCGACGTTCTGCGTGATGATGCCGCTGAGCACTCCGCTGGCCTGCAGCCGGGACACCGACCGGTGCGACGCGTTCGGTCCGGCCGCAGCAAACCTGTCCCAGCCGGCATAGGCCCTAGCCCAGTATCGACGCCGACCCTCGATGTCGGCGAGAAACTCCGAGTACTGCATGGGCTGCACGCGTCGCTGTCCGTCGGGCCCGCGATAGTCCGGGATGCCGCTCGCGGTCGACATACCAGCGCCCGTGAGGACCGCGACCTCGCCCCGGCGCAGGACGTCCACGATCTCGGCGTATGCCGTCCGGTCCACCGGGGTCGGTGGGGGCACGGTTAGGCTGTTGAGCACCGATTCAGCGTAGTGCGCTCTCGACCAGGTCGACGTCTGAGGTGGTGTTCCACAGGTGAAAGCCGATCCTCAAAGCTCCCGCCCGTGAAGCCGCAGTGACACCGACGTCGACGCACGCCCGAGCCTTCAGGCCGCCCGGATCGGCGAGCGAGATCACCGGGCTCGGGCACTGCACCAGACCCAAGCGAGAGCGCAGATCGTTGGCCAGCCCGATGCTGTGAGCGCCGAGCACCTCGATCGGATCATCGGCAAACGGCGGCCCAGCAGCTGCGGCCCCCACCCAGGTCAGCCAACTCGGTGAGACGTCGAAACGTCGGGCGTCACTGGCCAGGTGCATCGCGGGACCGTACACGGAGTCCCAGACGGACTCCCCCGCATACCACCCGGCATTCACCGGGGTCAGGCTTTCCATCACCTCATCTCGGACTGTGAAGTAGGCCGCGCCGCGAGGTTGGCACAGCCATTTGTATGCCGAGCAGACGCTCATGTCGAAGCGTGCGGCGTCGATCGACAACCAGCCCGCAGCCTGCGTGAGGTCGCAGAAGGTGCGCGTCCCTGCCCGCTGCGCGGCATCGAGGACCCGATCAAGGTCGACCAGTGCGCCATCCCTACTCTGCGCGAGGCTGAACACGACGAGGTCAACATCGGTCGTGGTGGCCCCCGCCAGATCGCTCAAGGCCACCAACTCCACGCTCACTCCGCGCTGAGTCTGCTCTTGGACCATGAACGGAAACAGAAGCGAGGTGAAGTCGTCCGCGACCGCCACAACCCGGGCCCCGTCCGGCAGCGATGCCGCCACCACGCCCGCAAAGATCGAGGCCGCAGGCCCGACTGACACGTTGCGGATCGGCATACCCACCAGGTCTGCAAACGATGCCCGCGCCGAGGCCACGGCAGCGTCGTACACCACCGGCGAGGCTGCGCCAGCTTGCCACTGCGTCAACCCGTGCTGCATCGCTTCTACGACCGCAATCGAAGCCAGCCCCAGCGTCGAGGCGTTCACGTATCCCGGTGCAGGTGCGAAGGCTGCGGCGAATGATGACATGGGCTTAGCCTGCGATAGATCCGCCGATGACACAACGACGGCCTATTGACCGATCCAGTAACGGATGGTTATGTTTCGCTCCCACATGCCTACTGGAAGAGTTCGCCCAGGCCGCCGCCCTTGGAGCCGCCCTGCGCGTGCCCACCCGAGCTCACGCCCTCAGACGGTTGCACCACGACGTAGCCCTGACCACTGAAGGCCATCTGCAACAGCTCGCCGGTGCCACCGCGGACCAGCGACCCCAGCCCGCCGGAATCGACCTTGATATCCATGTGCACCCCGGCCGTCCACATCACGACGGCTTGAGCGTCCCCGAAGGTCGGTGCCGAAGCGACGTCGAAGGCCACGGGGTCGCCCTTGGTGGTGATCGCCACGTAGCCAGTCCCCCTCAGGCTCACGTTGTACATCCCGCCTGTCATCATCCCGCCGCGCGCCTGGATTCGCTTGATGTCCCAATCGATCGACCCCGAGAACGCCAAGATGCTGTTGCCGTTGACCGAGATTTCGTCGTTCTCTAGATACATCACCTGGACCTCAGCCGCGTCATCGGCCACGAACAGCTCACCGGAGCCGGTGCAGGTCATCATCTGCACGCCCTCGCCGGTCATCTTGGACTTGATGATCTTGTTCAGCCCACCGGACCCCTTGTTGGCGAACTTCACGTCCCCCTGGTAGGCCACCATCGACCCCGTCTTGGCCATCACCGGGCCGTAGTTCATCGAGATCTTCAGAAGTTTCTTGTTTTGCAGGACGAATGGGTCCGTGGACGGGTTTTCCTGGTGGTCCTTGAATAGCGAGCCGTGAATGGCCATGGCTGTGGTGCCCCTTTCGTTGCGGTGTGATGCTCACTATTGTCTATTCACGGCGTCCACAACAGGGCAACGTTGCGACACCCGATCACGACGCGACACCTCAGGAGCATCATGGGTTTTCTCGACAAGGCCAAGGCCGCAGCCAACGACCTTGCCGCAAAGGCGGATACGGCGATCAGCCAAGCCACCAGCGGCAACGCACAAGGTGAGACCGACCGATATCTGCGTGATCTCGGCATCGCCACATATGCCGAGCACATCGGTCAACCGGTCGATGGCGAGGCTCGCACCCGAGCGCTCGCCGGACTGGACGCCATGAAGACACAGGGCTCGTTGGGGTCCATGAACATGTCGGCGAGCCCGCCCCCCTCACCCGGGGCCGGTGGGCCACCGCCCCCGCCCGGAGCGAGCGCTCCCCCGCCCCCGAACCCGGCACCGCAGTCCGCGACATCGTCTGGGCCGCAATCCACCACGCCTCCTCCTCCACCACCACCGCCCCCCTCCTTCTAGCCAGCACACCCTCCTGGCCGTCTCTATCCACCTACCGTGGCTGCTCGGTGCCCACGGGCCGACCTCGCATCATTAGGCCGCGTTATGGTGTGAGGCATGTTCGATGCAGCGGGTATGCGCGTGATGCGCGCTATCGCCGATCACGGGAGTTATACGGCAGCTGCAGCCTCCCTGGGCTACACGCAGCCAGCCATTTCGCAGATGGTGCGGCGGCTCGAGCAGCGCACGGGAACGGTCCTCGTCGAGCGCATTGGCCGCAATGTGCGGCTTAGCGAGGCTGGGCAGGTGCTGGCCCGTCACGCAGTCAACGTGCTCGCCGCGCTCGACAATGCGGAGGCAGAAGTGGCCGCCATCGCCGGTATGCAGGCTGGTCGGGTCCGCTTAATGGCCTTCCCTTCCTCGTCGGCGACGTTGGTCCCCCGCGCATTGGCCAAAGTCACCCGGGCCCATCCGGGCGTCGTGATCCAGTTCTCCGAAGGGGAGCCCGAGCAGTCTTTAGCGGCGGTGCGCGATGGCACCTGTGACCTCGCGGTGGCCTTCACCTACGAAGGCACTGATGTCGGGCGCGGCGTGGACAACCTGCAAGGCCTCGACGTCATCGAGATGCTGACCGATCCGGTGCTGGTCGCCCTGCCTGCTCACCACCGGCTGGCCGGTGACGACGTCGTCTCGTTAGCCGCGTTGGCGCAAGAGCAATGGATCGCTGGATGCCCGCGCTGCCGTGGGCACTTGTTGGCGCTAGCCGGACAGGCCGGGTTCGACCCCAACGTCGCGTTCGAGACCGAGGACTACGTCGCCGTGCTTGGTCTCGTCGCCGCCGGGCTGGGGGTGGCGCTCGTGCCTGCGCTCATCCTGCATTCGGTCTCTCACGACGACGTTGTGACCAGGGACATTGATCCGTCGTCGCGCCGTTCAGTGCATGTAGTCACCACTCCGGATCTGCGGCGAGTGCCGGCGGTCAAAGCCACCATCTCGGCATTGCGGGCCAGCGCCCGCGAACTTAGCCAATCGGCATACCAGGGGCAGGTCCGCTGAGCGCGATCTCGACTGCGGATTGCGCCCCTAGCCACCACGCTCGCGGACCACCGACAGCCCAGCCTCTGACCGCATCACTGCGACCCCGCCGTCGCGATCCGTCCGCATCACCACCATCCCCGACTGACGCAATAGCGCGAGGGCGCTGGCGGTGGGATGCCCAAAGGTGTTGTCCGCCCCCACGCTGATCAGGGCCACCGAGGCCCCCGAGTTGCGCACCAGTTCCTCATTTTGGTCTGCGGACCCGTGATGAGCGACCTTCAGCACGTCGAAACGTTGGCCGCGCAGAGCCCGTTGCACCGCGGCTGAGGCCTCCTCCTCGATGTCTCCGGTCAGCAGAATCCTGGTCTGACCGGATGTCACGGCGAGCACGAGACTGGCGTTGTTGGAGACCGATCCCCCGTAGGTCGGCCGGTCGGGCTGCGGAAACACCACCGTGGCGCTGACCGGACCCCAGAGGAGCCGATCGCCAGCACTAAGCGGGTAGGTCGGGACATCCGCTTGAGCCAAGAGGTCCAGGGCACGCTCAGCTTCGGCTGGCGGCTCTTGGGTCGGGCTAACGTAGGCCGCACCGACATTGACGTGGTCGAGCACTTCTCCCAGTCCACCGACATGATCACGGTCGAAATGGCTCAGAATGACCGCGTCCACCTGGGTGATCTTCAGATCCTTCAGACAGCGGGCAATGGGTTCGGGCTCCTGGCCGACATCAATGAGGATCGCCGACCCCGGACCGGTGGCGATCAGGAAGCCGTCGCCCTGGCCGACATCGCACGCCGCGATGACCCACCCACCTGGCGGCGGCCAGCCAGCCTGACCCGGCAACGGAACCAGCGCCGCAGCGGGCAGAGCCAGGAGGCTCATTGTGACGATAGGACGACGCCCCGCGTGATAGCGCAACCAGGGTCCGCCGAGGATCATCAGCACCGTGACGAGGGTGAGCAGCCACGCCCCCAGACCGCCATCAATCCATTCGATCTGCCCGCCGGGAACTCGCGAGCACAGCCGAGCCACCCCACCGATCCACACCGCAGGGATGGCACCGATCCATCCGAGTGCCGTGCCCAACGGCACCCACACCGTGGCCCCCAGCGCGGCGGCGATCCCGGCGATGGTCGTGATCGCCACCATCGGCGCGGCCAGCAGATTGGCGAGCACCGCGACGACTGCGATATTCCCCTGCAACAACACGATGACGGGAGCACAGACGACCTGAGCAGCCAACGGTATAGCGACGGCGTCACCCACCAGCGCGGCCCGTGGGGGCAGCCGCGTGGCAATGGCGTCGCCCCACGGGCGGGCGAAGACGACCAGGCCCAGGGTCGCCAGAGCCGACAGTGCAAAGCCGTACGACCGGGCCAACGCCGGATCGATGCACAGCAAGATCAACACTGCCCCCGCGAGCGCGGGCACCGTGGACGGTCGCCGCGACGCGCTCAGCCCCGCGAGGCCGATCAGCCCCATCACGCTGGCCCGAAGCACGCTGGGTTCTGGACGACAGAGCACCACAAATCCAGCCAGGGCCAGGACCGCCAACGGCGCCCGCCAGCGGCGAGGCACGCCCAGCGCGCGGCAGATGACCACGACGGCACCCAGCACGATGGCGACATTGCTGCCGCTGACTGCGGACAGGTGACTCATGCCTGTGTCCAGCATCGCCTCGGTCAGGTCTGGTGGCGTGAGCGAGGTGTCGCCGATGACCAACCCCGGGATCAACCCACGGGCATCAGCAGGAAGTGGGCCCATCGCTGAGCGCAGCCGCTCCCGCGTGACGTCAGCAATGCGCAGCAGGCGCGGCGGTGCGCGCTCCACGATCGGAGACTCGAACGGGGTGAAGACCGCGACAACGTCACCGTTCTCCTCGACCTCGCCGGCGTCGTCGCGCGGCTGCGCCAGCCGGCCGCCGCTAGTGATCTGCGATCGCCACGGAACATCGGCCCACGTCGCATCGGCAAACACCAGGATCGGAGCCGATGGCGTGCTGAGCTCGCCGCGGCCCTCCAGTCGGTCGACTCGCATCCTCAGCACCACCTGGTCTTGCCCATCGGGCCCACTGGCCAGCAGCCGGGGCTGGGTCACGACGGTCCCGGTGATCTGCACGACGGCCCGCTGAGCCGCGAGGTCCGGCATTGCCCCCGCGTGATTCATGGCCCTTTGCCCCAGAGCGGCACCGCACACCAGGATCACGCTCACGGCTATGAGAGCGACCAGGCCAGTGACTCGCTCAGCGCTCTTCAGCGAGCCGGCCGAACCGCGACGATGCGAGCGCTCTCGACGCAGCAGAGCAGCACTCACGGTCAGGGTCAGACCCGCGACGAAGCATGCCACGACGAGGTAGCGGGTCGGTCCGCCGATCAACCAGGCCAGAACAGACCAGGCGATCAAGGCGGGCAGCATCAACCTCAGGTCCAGCGACTGTTGTGGTGTAGCACCGGATTCCGGAATCGGCAGGTTCGTTGAGCGATTGGTCCTCCCAGGTGGTTCGAGCCTCACGGGCCGACCGTCACGAGAGGCTCGAGCTTCTCCAACGTCCGAGGACCGATCCCGCTGACCTCCATGAGTTCCTCGACGCTGCTGAATCCGCCGTGCTCGGTCCGCCAGGCCAGGATGGACTCGGCGGTCACCGGTCCCACTCCGGGAAGCGTCTGTAGAACACCCGAATCTGCCGTGTTGATATCCACCGCAACAGGAGCCCCAGCCACAGCGCCACCTTCACCTGCTCCCGCAGATCCATCCGGCGTCGCGGCTACACCCGGCGCGATGGGTTCGGCGGCCTCATCTGGGGGTTCCTCGCCTCGCACAGGCACCCAGATGCGCTCACCGTCAAGGACGAGCCGCGCCAGATTGATGCGCGAGAGGTCTGCGGACGTGGTCGCGCCACCTGCCGACTGGACGACGTCGCTGACCCTCGAGCCGGATGGCACCTCGACGACACCTGGCTCACTCACCGCTCCGATGACGTGCACATACATCAAAACGGTGGCCTGAGGCTCATCGGGCGACACCGACGGACCAGCGGATTCGGCCACACCTCCTTGCCTCACAGGCTCCGGGTTGGTGAGCGCATCCGGGTCCTGATCAGAGACGGATGAAGTCGAGACTGGGATCGGCTCGGCGGCCCGCTGGGCCCACGCCGAGCGAACACCGACCACGGCCAGCACCACGACCAAGAGCACGGCAGCTCCCCATACTGCCGAGGGCCGGACTCGAATCGTGGCCGAGCGCAACGCCACAGGGAGGGTGAAAAACTGGGGCCGGGCGGGCACCCCTTCGCGGTGACGGCCCTGATCAGCCTCTGCCGAGTCCGGACCGTGGGGGTCGAGTGCGGCAAGGTGGTCCATCAACCCCGCGACGCGGTCACCATGCTGCATTCGGTCACGCTACGAACGGCCCCGTCCGGTCGAGTTCCTGCGCCCCAAGTTGTGGACTACGACGTCGGGCGTGAGGGGGGTGTGGACGAAGAGTTCAATCGCGTTGGGCCCCGGGGCAGATCACGACCGCTAGCGTCCCTGGACCGGTGTGTACGGCCAAAACGGCTCCGAGATCCACCACATCGACGGAACACCCACCGGCAACAGACTCTCGATCGCCGGACACGTCAGCGCGTACCGCCTCAGCGAACTTCTCCGCCCGTTCACTCGCATCGCAATGATGGATGCCGACCTGCACGCTTCGACCTGCCGCTCGATGCTCCTTGATGTCGGCCACCGTCTGCGCCTGCAGTCGCGCCATCGCCTTGTTGCGGGTCCGCACGCGCTCCCACGGTTTCACCTCGCCGTCGGCCACGGTGAGCAGTGGCTTGATCGCCAGCGCCCCGCCGAGGAGCGCCGATGCCGTGCCGATTCGGCCGCCGCGACGCAGATACTCCAACGTGTCGACGTAGAAGTATGCCGAGCAGCCCGACGACCACTGCTTCACCACGTCGGCGACCTGGGCGGGTGTCGCTCCAGCGGCAGCGGCTTGGGCTCCGGCGCAGACGGCATACCCCATCGCCAGGCCCAGCGTTCGAGAGTCGACGACAGTCACGACGACCTCCTCGCGCACTGCGGCGGCCGCTAGTTGGGCTGACTCCACGGTGCGGCTGATCCGCCCGGACAAGTGCACCGAAACGATATGGCTCACGTCCCGCCGGCGGGCGACCTCGCGGTAGAACTCGACGAATTCACCCGGCGCGGGTCCCGAGGTGGTGACCTCTTCGGTGCCCTCGCGCAGCAACGTCGCGACCTGCTCACCGGTGATATCGACCCCCTCAGCCATCGACGTGCGCCCGACGATCACGTGCAACGGAATCACGTCCACCGCGGACGACGCCGCCCAAGAAGCGGGCAGGCTCGCGGTCGAGTCAGTGACCAAGGCCACCGTCGCCGCCGCGAGCTCACTCATGTCAGGCCGGGACGATGTTGACGAGCTTCGGAGCCCGCACGATCACGGTCCGCAACTCGGCGTCCCCGAGCAGGTCCCGGATGCGTTCCGTGCCGAGAGCCTGCGTACGAAGGGTGTCTTCATCTATGTCGGCCGCGACTTCAATACGGTCGCGGACTTTGCCCTTGATCTGCACCACACACGTCACGGTGTCGTCGACGAGCAACGCCGGATCGGCCTGCGGGAAGGGCGCAAAGGCGAGCGAGTCGGCATGTCCCAACCGGGACCACAACTCCTCGGCCAGGTGCGGAGCGACGGGAGCGACCATCTGGACCAGGGGCTCGACTGCCTCGCGCGGCACGTCGTCCAGTTTGGTCAGCAGGTTGTTGAACTCGATCATCTTGGCAATTGCAGTGTTGAAGCGGATGCCTTCGTAGTCCTTGCGCACGGCGTCGATGGTCCGTGCCAGGGCACGCCCTACGGCCTCGCCCATCGGCTTGTCCGCGACCGCGACCTCGCCGGACTCTTCGTCGATGACGTTGCGCCACAGGCGTTGCAGGAACCGCTGAGAGCCCACGACCGCTCGGGTCTCCCACGGTCGGTATTGCTCCAGCGGCCCCATCGACATCTCGTAGACCCGGAAGGTGTCCGCGCCGAACTGCTCGCAGATCGCGTCTGGGGTCACCACGTTCTTCAGGGACTTGCCCATCTTGCCGTGCTCTTGGGTGACGGGCTGGTCGTTCCAGGTGTATGCCGAGGGGCCGCCGGAGTGATCAGGGTGCTCCATAACCTCGTCGGCCGGGACGGGCTGGCCCCGCGAATCGCGGTAGACGTAGGCCTCGATCATGCCCTGGTTGATCAGTCGGCGGAAGGGCTCTTCGCTGCTGACGTAGCCCAAGTCGTGCAGCACCTTGTGCCAGAACCGCGCATACAGCAGGTGCAGCACCGCGTGCTCGACGCCGCCGATGTAGAGGTCGATTCCGCCCGGGTCAACGGCACCGTCCGGCGCTCCGGCCACAGTCTCGTCGCGCGGCCCGATCCAGTACTTCTCGACCTCGGGGTCCACGGGGAGGTCGGCGTTCGCGGGGTCGAGATAGCGCAGGTGATACCAGCAGGACCCAGCCCAGTTGGGCATCGTGTTGGTGTCGCGGCGATAGGTCTGCAGGCCGGCACCCTCACTCAAATCCAACTCGACCTCGACCCACTCTTGGGCTCGGGCCAACGGGGCCTCAGGCATGGAGTCGGCGTCGTGGGGATCGAACGTGCGCGGGCTGTAGTCCGGGACCTCAGGCAGTTCCACCGGCAGCATCGAATCGGGCACGGCGTGCGCCACGCCATCCGCGTCCCAGAGCACCGGGAACGGCTCCCCCCAATAGCGCTGCCGACTGAACAGCCAGTCGCGTAGCCGGTAGGTGACGGTGGCTTCGCCGCTTCCCTGGGCCGCCAGCCAGGAGATCATGAGCGCTTTGGCCTCCGCGATATCGAGGCCATCCAGGCTGATCTCGTCGTTCGCGGAGTTAATCGCCGGGCCCTCGCCGACGAACGCTTGGTCATCGGGGTGGCCAGCCGTCGGCTGCACCGTCCTCACGATCGGCAGGCGGTAGGCGGTCGCAAAGTCCCAGTCGCGCTGGTCCTGACCCGGGACGGCCATGATCGCGCCGGTTCCGTAGCCCATCAACACGTAGTCGGCCACAAAGACGGGGACGCGCTCATCGTTGACCGGGTTGGTGGCAAAAGCCCCCGTGAAAACGCCCGACTTAGTCTTGGTGTCGGTCTGACGTTCCAGATCACTCTTGGTCGAGGCCGCCCGCTGGTATGCCGTGACCGCCGACTGCGGGTCGGCCGCGCCGCCCGTCCAGGCTGGGTCGGTGCCCTCAGGCCAGCCGCCGGTCGGCACGATCTGCGCCAACAGCGGGTGCTCGGGGGCGAGCACCATAAAGGTCGCCCCAAACAGCGTGTCTGGCCGGGTGGTGAACACGTCCAGGCTCGCGTCGCTGGGTTCAGTGGTGCGGTCACTGCCCTCGTGCCCACCGACCGCGAAGCGAACTCTCGCGCCGGTGGAGCGGCCGATCCAGTTGCGCTGCATAGCCTTGACCCGCTCGGGCCAGTCCAGGCGATCCAAGTCGTCGACCAGGCGGTCGGCATAGGAGGTGATCCGCATCATCCACTGGCTCAGGTTGCGCCGAAAGACCGGGAAGTCCCCGCGCTCGGTCAGCCCTTCGTTGGTGACCTCTTCGTTGGAGACCACCGTGCCCAGTCCCGGAGCCCAGTTGACCGGCGCGGACGAGACGTAGGCCAGGCGGTAGTCATCGAGAATCTTGGCCTGCTCGACACCGCTGAGCTCCGTCCATGGCTGGCCGCTGGCGTTGCCGCGCTGGCCGGTTTCGAACTGCTCGATCAACTCGGCGATCGGTCGTGCCCGACCAGTGCCGCCGTCCGGACGCACTGCCGAATCGTCATACCAACTGTTGTAGATCTGGGTGAAGATCCACTGGGTCCAGCGGTAGTAATTAGGGTCGATGGTGGCGAAGCGCCGCCGAGTCTCGTGCCCCAGACCCAACTGCCGCCACTGCTTGATGTAGGTCGCCATGTTGGCTTCAGTGGTCGCGCGCGGGTGCTGACCTGTCTGCACGGCGAACTGCTCGGCAGGCAGGCCGAAGGCGTCGAAGCCCATTGTGTAGAGCACGTTCTTGCCCAAGGTCCGTTGGTACCGGCAGTAGACGTCGGTCGAAACGAAGCCCAGCGGGTGCCCGACGTGCATGCCAGTGCCCGAGGGGTAGGGGAACATGTCCATCACCATGATGTGACCTCGATCGGCCGCCAGCCGAGGGTCCTCGGGCTCGGCCCAGGGCCCTGCTGGGTTAGCCGCGCTGAACGTGCCGTCGGCTTCCCAGCGGTCCTGCCAGGTGGCCTCGATCTGACCGGCCAACGCCGCGGTATACCGGTGCGCCGGGGTGTCCTCACTCATCTGCTGCGGTGTCCTTGCCTGGTCGATCACGTACGCCTAGTGGCGCCTGCTTACACAAAAAAGCCCCTCGGTGCTCGAGGGGTTCGCCGCGCTGAATGCTCCGTGCTCAGCGCGGCAGCGTAAGGAGGTGGCGCGTCGGTGTGGTCATCTGCAACATGCTAGCGCAGGGACTCGCGTTGTATGGCGGTTGTATGCGCTGGTCACGACCTAAGCGACATGTATAGATCGAGCAAAACGACAAACGCGCCAACCCGATAAGGGTGGGCGCGTTCAGCGGGTAGTCGCAAGTCAGCCGAGTTTGGCAGCCTGCTTGGCCATGGCCGACTTCTTGTTGGCGGCCTTGTTGGGGTGCAGCACGCCCTTGGTCACCATCTTGTCCAACTTGCGCGATGCGTCACGAAGAGCGACTTGGGTCGCATCGGCGTCGCCACTGGCGTGAGCGGTGTTGAACTTGCGGATCCAGGTGCGCAGTTCGGACTTGTGGGCGCGGTTACGCTCGGTCCGTGCGTCGTTGGTCTTGACGCGCTTGATCTGCTGCTTGATGTTTGCCACGAAGTATCTTCCTGCTTGGTCTGACGTGTGTGCTTGCGGTGCTGCTGAGGTCATTCGTCGACGTATGCCGTCTGGCTACGGACGCGACCGCCTACGATACCGCCTGCCTGGCGCATCACCAACCTGCCGTGAACGTATCCTGCGCAGATGACCCATGGAACCGCATTCGAGCGTCTCGGCTGGCTCGTTCAGCCGGGATACATCGCCGCCGAAGTTGTGATCGGCGTGGGGCTTGGTGTGGCCTACTCCTTTCGCGACGACACCATCAGTGCGCTCGGCACCGGGTGCTCTGCGGTGGTGCTCGAGGGCTGCGCGTCACAGCCCTGGGTGATGAACGCTGTGTTCATCGGCTTTGGTGCACTGCAAGCGGTCGGCGCGTGGCATCTCCTGCGCAATCGGGAATCGCGCAAGCATCAGGTCGTGGGAGGGCTCTGGGCTATCGCCGGGTCTTTTTCGATCTTGGTCGGCTTCTTCCCAGTGGATAGTCACCCCGTGACGCACACCCTGGTGGCCCTGCCGGTCTTCGTGGCCCAGCCCATCGCGATCCTGCTGCACGCTCGCCTGCTGCCACCCTCGCCCACCCGAACGGCAGGTGCGCTCCTGGGTGCTGTGGCGGTCGCGGGCGCTGCCACCTTCGGCACCCTGCTGGGCAGCGAGCAGTGGAGCGGCCTGGCCGAGAGAGTGGCCATCTGGCCCGCGAAGGTCTGGCTTGCGCTTGCCACTCTCCGCAATCTCTAGACCCGCCTTCCTGTCTCGCGTATCGACCCAGAAGTTACCTCTGGATTAACGGGCCTCCTGACACCGTCGAAGATGTGGTCCTAAGCACGTTGGCCGCCCGCCGCGCCATCATGTAGGCATGGCCTTGACGCTGCTCAGTGACCGAGACAGTCAGACTCTTCGGTCGACCGGATTCTCGTTCGAGGCCGTGGGGGAAGGTTTCGACGCCGCGCCGCCCGGTTTTCTTCGCCATCAGCGCTCACGTATCTTGAGGCGGCGAGACTTCGAGAGTGCAGTGCACGACCTCTTGTCCTGGCGCGCCCACGAGCGCGCGGGACTGAGGGTGGCGGCTTCCGATATCCCTCTTCGCGAAGGCACGGTCGTGCTGATGCGGCTGGGTGTCGGCCCGCTATCGCTGCGCATCCCCTGCCGCGTCACGACCCTCATCAATGAGCCGCAGCGCCGAGGTTTCAGCTACGCCACGTTGGTGGGTCACCCCGAAGTGGGCGAAGAGCGCTTCGTTCTGGAACACCTCAACGACGGCCGCATTCGGTTCACGATTACCGCGATCTCGCGGCCAGCGTCACGCTTAGCCAGAATTTCGGGCCCAATGGGTCGGCGCTTTCAACTCTTCATGACCGAGCGCTATCTCAAAGCCCTCCTTCGCTGAGCACGTTTCGGCGGGACGAACCAGGCCCCAGAGTCACTCCTTAAAGCCGATCAACCACGCGACGCCAAACCGGTCCGTCAAGGAGCCATCCCAATCGCCCCAGGGACGCCGCTGCAGGTCATCGGTGACAATGCCACCTTCGCTCAGTCGAGCGAACCATTCACGCATCGTGGCTGGCTCCGCGGTGCCCAGCAGCGCGAACCGCACCCCCTGCATACGCACCGTCTGTTCATCCCCCGAGGCATCGGCTCCAGCGAGCCCGACCGGGCCTGACACCTCGGCATGGGCAATGGCCTCTGGCGGGCCGTCCTCGCGGCTGAAATCCGCATAGGTGTAGAAACTAGCGTCGCCGCCGAAGATACCGGCATACAGAGTAAGGGCCTCGCGGGTGGTTCCGGGAAACAGAAGGTACGGCTGAAGACCAGTCATGCTCGTCACGATAGGGCGAACGACCGTGGGCCGCTCGGTCAGCGGCAGCGCGCACATGCCACGCCGTACAGGCGGCGTTCGGCAGGGGTCGATAGGCTGCCCGACGCACGGCCCACCCGTCCTCCTTACGTTTCAGGACCTCACATCACCGACCACCTCACGGCCTCCGGCATGGCTCCTCTCAGCAAGGACGGAAGCGTCCACGTCACCAACGAGCGCTTCAACACGGTTTCCCACCTGTTCGGGGCGTGTTTTGCGTTGCTTGGCGCCGGCCTGCTGATCTCCCAAGCCGCCGTGCAGGGCGATCCCTGGAAGATCGTGGGGATGAGTATTTACGGTCTTTCGTTGGTCATGCTCTTCACCACGAGTTCGCTGCATCACGGGTTGGACAGCAGCCCGCGTGTCAACGAGGCGTTGCGGACCCTCGACTACGACTCGGTCTTCTTCCTCATCGCCGGCACGGTCACGCCTCTCGTGCTCGTGCTGGTCCGCAACACCTACGGGTGGACGGTGTTTGGAGCGGTGTGGGCCATTGCCATCTCGGGCATCGTTCTTCGATCGGTATGGCGACGGGTGCCGAAATACATCACCAACACTTTGTATATCTCGCTGGGTTGGCTCACGGTGGCTCTCATCGGCGGTGGGGTGTCATTGCCCATCGGAGCGTTGTCCCTGATGGCAGCCGGCGGCGTGGTTTACAGCCTGGGCTTCGTCATCTTCGTGATCGAGAAACCCAACCCCCGCCCCGGAGTCTTTGGCTTTCACGAGGTATGGCACGCCATGGTCCTAGTAGCGGCCTTCTTGCATTACCTGATGGTGTACTTCTACGTCCTACCCGTCTGACCTAACGGAATGTCGCGTTGTACATCACCATCAGGGTCATGAGAATCAGCACGACGACCACAGTGATGATCGCGCCTTTGGCCGTGCGCATGAACGGCGGAAAAGCCGAGCCGCCTGCCTGCTGGTCCATTTGATCCGCGAGGTTCATGTGATACGACTTTTGCAACCCTGGGTGCTTGTCCCCCCGGTGTGGCTGCTCCTCGTCTTGCCCTGAGTCCCACATCTGAGCCATGTCTCCCTCTCCCAGCGACGCCATCGTCGCTGTCTGAAATGCAGTATGCACCCGGTTTGGCTTAGAGGGAGTTGCGCTCGCGACAAATCTTGAGGACCGCTTGCTCCACGGCATACTCCGGGGCCCTGGACACCGTCGTCCCAGTCCGCAGCCCACCCTTGATCTCGACGTCTGCGGCCGCCACGGCCTCGATCGCTCGACCGAGTCGCGCGCCATCCCAGCCCTGCGAGACCCGACGCGCCTGATCCACCTGCCAAGGCGCCATACCCAGGTCTTTGGCCACCGAGGCGGCGCTCGCGCGACCGGCCGCCCCCACCCGGCCCACCTGCCGCAACTGCATCGCCAGCACGGCCACGATCGGAACGGGGTCCAGACCACCGGACATGACGTGGCGCAAGAGGCGCATCGCTTCGCCTTGATCCCCGGCCAGAGCAGCCGCGGCCACCTTGAACCCGGTGGTCTCGACCTTCTCCCCGTAGTAGGTCTCAACGTCAGCCACCCCAACCAACCCCGAGATATCGCGCATCAACTGAGCGCACGCGCTCGCCAACTCACGCACGTCTTTGCCCACGGCTTGCACCAAAGCACTGGCGGCGTGCTTGTCGATCCGGCGACGATGGTCTTGGAACTCCCCCGTCACAAAGGTCACCTTGTCGGCCTCGGACTTCAGCGCTTTGGCCTCGATAACGCGGGCCCCCGCCTTCTTCAGGCCGTCTAGGGCCCGCTTGCCCCGGTTGCCTCCCTTGTGCAGGGCGATCAGCGTGACGTCGTCGCCGATGTCCTCGAGCAGAGACATGATGTCCTCGATCAACGCGTCATCGGCTTCGTCGACGTCATGCACCACGAGTGCCCTGCCTCCGCCAAACAGCGACGGACTTGCGTGGATCTGCAGGTCCCCTGGGGCATAGGCGGCCGCGTACAGGTGGACGGTCTCCAACTCGGCGTCGGCTTCAGCCAGCAGAGCCACGACACTGCTGACCGCTCGCTCGGCAAGGACCTCTTCCGGGCCGCTGACCAGCACGTAGCGCGGCGTACCGCTGGCCGTGGGGCTCACGGGGTGACCGCTTCCAGGCCTAGTTGATTCATTCGCGTGGTGATGAGATCGGGGGCGAGCTCGAGGTGCTCCGCCAACGCCTCGGTGGGCACGCCAGCCTCGACGCCATCGCGCAATTCCTCATCTTGATCTTCGGTCCACGCATGGCCTCCCGTGACCGCAGTGCGCGGTGACCTCGCCACCGGCGGAGCCACCGCCACCGGACGGGGCTGATCACCGCGAGCCTGCACAGCTTCGATTTCAGGCGCTTCGGCGTCCAAGCGGGACAGCGCTCCCAGCACGAGCGCGCGGTCCGTCGTTGGCCAAAACGGCGGCAGCGAGCGCTGCAAGAACCCGGAGTAGCTCTTGGTCATCATCCGCGAGTCCAACAACGCGACCACACCGCGGTCGCTGCTGCGGCGGATGAGTCGCCCCGAGCCCTGGGCAAGGCGCAGGGCCGCGTGGGTGCCGGAGACAGCCATAAAACCGTTGCCGCCCATCCGCGAAATCGCCTCGGTCCGCGCTGAAGACAACGGGTCGTCTGGCCGCGGGAACGGGATGCGGTCAATGATGACCAACTGACACGCGGACCCGGGGACGTCGACGCCCTGCCACAACGACATCGTGCCGAACAAGCAGGTGCTGGCCTTCGAGGCAAAGTCGCGCACCAGCGTCGGCGTCTGGTCATCGCCCTGACATAGGACTTCGATGTCGGTGTCCTGGAGCCTGGTCCGCATTTCTTGCGTCGCCGTCTCCGCCGCACGCCGCGAGCTGAACAGCCCCAGCGTGCGCCCGCCGGCTGCTCGCACCAGCGCCTCGATCTCCTCGAACACCTTCGGCCCCGCCCCCTCGCGCCCCAGCGGCGGCAGATGAGAAGCGACATAGGCGATGGCCTGTTGCGGATAGTCGAAGGGACTTCCGACATCCAACCCGGTGTATGCGGGCGCGTCGGCTCCGCGTAACCCGAGCGTCCCGGCGACGGCGTCGAACGACCCGCCCAACTCCAGCGTGGCCGAGGTCAACACGACAGTCCGATCCCCGAAGATCTTGTCCCGGATCATCATGGCCACGCTCATCGGCGCCACCCGCAACGTGGTGTTGCCGCGCTGGTCACGAGCGACCCAGGCCACGTCCAGCTCGCGCTCATCGAGCAGTCGCTCCGCTGCGTCGAAGACCTCATCAATGCCGGATCGGGCGACCTGGCGGGCACCGTCGGCGGCGGTCGAGGAGTCTCCTTTCATCTCCGACTGCGCCCCACGCGCGGCATCGCGCACTGCGGCCAGCACCCGCGACATACCCTCGGGCAGGCCCTGGCTGAGCCGGCCTTCGGGCAGCGCGTCGAGGATGGCCTGCAGGTCTTCGGCGGCGTCTGTCAGCGACTCGGTCGACCCGTACTTGCTGGCACGGCGCGCAGCCACACTCACAGTCCCGGCGGTCATCTCGTCAGTAATGGTGGAGGTCACGCGATCGGTCAGCTCGTGCGCCTCATCGATGATCAGCAGGTCATGCTCGGGCAGCATGTGTCGGCCCTCGAAGGCATCGATGGCCATAAAGGCGTGATTGGTGACGATGACGTCAACGTCATGGGCGGCCGCGCGCGTGACCTCGACGTAGCACTCGCTGGCTAGCGGACATTTCGAGCCCAGGCACTCCTTGGCGCTGACTGACACCTGCCGCCAGGCACGGTTGCTGACCCCAGGCACCAATTCGTCGCGGTCACCCGAGTCAGTGACCTCGGCCCAATCACGCAGCCGGGTCATCTCGGCGCCCATCTTGGAGCGCTCGGTGTCGACAGCACCCACCGACATCAAGGAGTCGGCGTCCTCGTCCGGGAAGCCGCCGACCAGTTTGTGCCTGCACAAGTAGTTGGATCGGCCTTTGACCAGTGCAAACGTCGGCTCTCGGCCCACGAGTGGCCGCAAAGCCGCCGAGATCCTGGGCAAATCGCGGTCGATGATCTGGGCCTGCAGAGCTAACGTCGCGGTGGCCACGACTACGGGTTTGCCGGTCGCCATCGCGTGCGCGATCGCAGGCACGAGGTAGGCCAGGGACTTGCCGGTGCCTGTGCCTGCCTGGACCAGCAGATGCTTCTCGTCTTCCACGGCATCGCGCACCGCCTTCGCCATCTGCACTTGGCCCGGCCGAGTCGAGCCGCCGACGGCTGCGACGGCCGCATCGAGCAACGCGTCGAGGTCTGCAGGCATGGCAGACAGGGTATGCCGTCCCGCCCCTCCCGAGCGCGGACCCGTGCACAAGTCACGGGCTTATCGGCTCCTGTGGATAACTTCCACACGGCAACGACTTATCCGCTTGAATGTCTCTAGCGACACACAAAACTTCGCGAGGCGACGGTCCCGTGACCGCAACCGCTGAGCCCGGCCTCCTCCCAGTATCGGGCTCAGCGGTTGTTCTCGTGGCCTAGCGGTTGGCGATGCCATCGGGGGCACAGATGAAGTGGGCGACCAGCGCCGTCCATCCGGTCTGGTGAGAGGCACCCAGCCCTTCACCGTTGTCTCCGTTGAAATACTCACTGAACGTCGGGTGGTGATCCCACAACGGTCCGCTCGGGTGATGCCTCGGAGTGCTTGGTCGCCGCCCATCGGCCCCCAGCCGGAACAGAGAAACCAGACGCTGCTCGATCGCGCCGGCCACCTGCTCCATCGACATCTCCTCCCCCGACCCCGTCGGGAAGTCCACGCGTTGGGTCACACCGGCCCCACGGCCATACACCCGAAGGGCGTCGGTGATCAGTGCGTTGACCGGCATCCAGATCGGGCCGCGCCAGTTGGAGTTGCCACCGAACATGCCGGTCAAAGACTCCGCCGGGACGTAGGCCAACTGCAGATCCACGCCGTCGACCGTGGCCGCCACTCCGTCCCGATGGATCGCGGAGAGCGACCGAATGCCGTGCGGAGCCAAGAATTCGGTCTCGTCCAATAGCGGCCTCAGCAACGCCGACCACTGATCGGCCGAGACCATCGACAGGGTGCGGACAGCGTGCCCGCGATAGTTCGTGTGCAACAGCGAGTCCGCCAGCTCCGGTCGCCGGTCGGTCCAGCCCTGAAAGAAGTCCGTGAGATCGGGCAACTCGGTGGCCACCCAGTTCGGCACCAGCGACACTGCGGTCAACGGGAGCAGCCCGACCATGGAGCGGACCGGCATACGGTGGGCCTGGCCGTCAGCATCCACGAGCAAGTCGTGGAAGAACTCATCGCCGGAATCCCACAGCATCGAGTGTTGGGAGCCGAAGTCCTCCATCGCCTCCGAGATCGCCAGGAAGTGCACGAGGAACTTGGTAGCCACCTCGTCCCACGCCGGATCCTCGCGGGCCAGTTCCGTGCTCATCCGCAGCATCTTGAGGCAGAACATTCCCATCCAGGCGGTCGCGTCGGCCTGCTCGAGCCGCTGACCGTCGGGCAACGGCTCGGACCGGTCGAACAGCCCGACGTTGTCCATCCCGAGGAAGCCTCCCTCGAAGACGTGCGATCCGTCGGCGTCCTTGCGGTTGACCCACCACGGGAAGTTCAGCAGCATCTTCAGCACGATCCGCTGCAGGAAATCGCGGTCGGTGCTGCCGTCGATGCAATACACCTGCCACGCCGCCCACGGATGCACCGGCGGATTGACATCGGAGAAGTTCCATTCGTATGCCGGCAGCTGGCCATTGGGGTGCATCGACCACTCGCGACACATCAACAACAACTGCTCCTTGGCGAACGCCGGATCCACGTGCGCCAAGGCCACACAGTGGAAGGCCAAATCCCACGTCGCGAACCACGGGTATTCCCACTCATCCGGCATCGAGATGACCTCGGCGAGGTTGACGTGCTGCCAGTCGGTATTGCGCCCCTGGTGCAGCACGGCCCGCTCCGGCGGAGGAAGCGGCTGGGCCGGATCACCAGTCAACCAGCGGGGCACGTCATACATGTACAGCTGCTTGCCCCACTGCAAACCGGCGAAGGCTCGCCGCGCAATGTGCGCGTCCTGCTCGCTGGTCTGCTCCGGCAGCACCGCTGCGAAGAACGCATCCGCTTCAGCCCGACGCGTGGCCAGCACCGCGTCGAAAGCTTCGGGAGCCTGCGGCTCACCGTCCAGGTCGCTCAACCGCAGCCGCACGGTCACACTCTGACCAGGTACTACCTGGTCGAAATGCCACCAGATCCCGACTTTGGTGCCGTGTCGATCCGGGTTGCCTTTCGCAGGATCGCCGGTCAGCACCGCCTCGTTGATCACATCTTTGGGGTATGCCGAGTCCTGGGCGAGCGCTGCCTCCTCGCCATACAGCCCGCGCAAGTTCGAATCGTTGTCGCAAAACACCAGCTCCGGCAAGCCCGCAGACTCGTGGCGATCAGCCCGAACCCGCAACCGGCCGAGCTCGTGATGGTGTGCCAGCACGTCGGCATACCGCATCGGTTGATCCTGGTTTTGCGCATTCTCGACCCAGAGGCGGGGGCGGCGATTGTCTAACCCCCAGGACCAGGTGTTGCGGAACCACACCTGCGGAAGCAGATCGAGCGGCGCAGAGTCCGCACTGTGATTGGTGGCCGTGATCTCGATGCAGATGTCACTCGGCGATGCCTTGGCATGGGTGACCTCTACGTCGAAGAACACGTCGTCGGCCAGCACCCCGGTATCCGCAAGTTCGTATTCCGGCTCATGAGGGCCGCGGGCTGCATTGACCCCGAGCAGGTCGGCATACGGAAAGGCAGCGATGGGATAGCGATACAGCCAGCGGGCGTAACTATGGGTGGGGGTGCCGTCCACGGCCCACCAGTACTCTTTGACGTCCTCGCCGTGGTTGCCCTGCGGGTTGGTCAAGCCGAAGAGTCGCTCCTTGAGGCGATCGTCATGCCCGTTCCACAAGGCTAGGCCGACGTTGAGATAGCCGTCGACATCGCTCAGGCCCGCGAGCCCATCCTCACCCCAACGGTAGGCACGGCGGTGGGCATCATCGAACGGGAAGTGCTCCCAGGCGTTGCCGTCAGCCGAGTAGTCCTCACGCACCGTTCCCCATTGCCGCGCCGAGACGTACGGGCCCCACTGCCGCCAAGCGGCCTTGGGATCGGCGGACTCACTCAGACGTTCCTGCTCGGTGCTCACCGGGGACACTGTGGCACAAGCACACCGGAACCAGACGGGGGAGGTGATCGGCCTCCGACCCATCCGGGCGTTAGCTAGGCTCGTCTGCCACCTCCGGTAACGCCTGCATTGGTCGGCCAATGCAGACGTCGACTTGAGCGGCAGGTGTCCTCAATTGACGGTGCGGCTGGGCTCGACTGGTCGTGCTGGGGACGGGCAGTCACCTGAGCTGAGCCCCAGAGCCCCAGAGCCCCAGAGCCCCAGAGCCCCAGAGCCCCAGAGCCTACGAGGCGAACCCAGCAAGCGCTCCGTGCAGGTCGGGCAGGACCTTGGCTTCCATCCGAGTGCCCTCGGCGGTGTGATCTTCGCGGACGATCTCACCCTCGGCGTGCACCCGACTGACTAGGTCACCACGGTCGTAGGGCAACAACACGTCGACGAGAATCTGCGGCCGAGGCAGAACTGACTCGACGGCCTCCATGACCTGCGGCATACCCAGACCGGTGCGCGCCGAGACCGCAACGGAGTCCGGATAGGTCCGCAACAACCGATCCATTACCTCGGGGTCGGCGACATCGGCCTTGTTGAACACGATGACTTCCGGCACCTCATGAGCACCGACGTCAGCCAACACCTCGTGCACCGCGCGGATCTGCCCGTCCGGGTCATCGTGAGCCCCGTCCACCACGTGCAGCAGCACGTCAGCGTCGGCGGCCTCCTCCAGCGTGGAGCGGAACGCCTCGACCAACTGGTGAGGCAAGGCGCGGACAAACCCGACGGTGTCGACCAACGTGTAGGGCCGCCCATCTTGCGCTTCGGTACGCCGCACGGTCGGATCCAGGGTGGCGAAGAGCTGATCCTGCACCAGCACTCCAGCCCCCGTCAGCCTATTGAGCAGCGACGACTTGCCTGCGTTGGTGTAGCCGACGATGGCCACACTCGCGACGTGCCCAGCCTTGCGGGACGCGCGTTTGGTGTCCCGAGTGACTTTCATCGAGGCGATATCTCGGCGTAATTTGGCGATCCGAGTGTTGATCCGTCGGCGGTCCAACTCGATCTTGGTTTCACCGGGTCCACGGGAGCCGATGCCCTCACCCCCAGCCACCCGTCCACCGGCCTGTCGGGACATCGATTCACCCCAGCCCCGCAGACGCGGCAACAGATACTGCAGTTGGGCCAACTCGACCTGGGCGCGACCCTCACGAGACTTGGCGTGCTGGGCGAAGATGTCGAGTATCAGCGCCGTGCGGTCGATGACCTTGACCTTGACGACGTCCTCGAGGGCACGACGTTGCGATGGCGCGAGCTCGTCGTCGCAGATGACCGTGTCGGCTCCTTCGGCCTGGACGATCTCGCGCAACTCTTGGGCTTTGCCCGATCCGAGGTATGTCGCAGGGTCGGGTTTGGCTCGTCGCTGCAGCACAGCGTCGGCGATCGTTGAGCCGGCGGTTTCGGCCAAAGCGGAGAGCTCGCGCATCGAGGTCTCTGCGTCCTCAACGGTGCCTTCGCTCCATACGCCAGCGAGCACGACGTGCTCCAGCCGAAGCTGCCGGTACTCGACCTCAGTAACGTCCTGAAGCTCCGTCGACAAGCCCCCGACGCGCTTCAGGGCGGCGCGTTCTTCGCGGTCGAACTGCTCGCCGTCAAACGACTGGTCGGCATCGTGTAGTCCAGCGCCTGTGGGCCCCGGATTGGTGTGTGCGGTCATAATCTCCTTCGGTTCACGCTCAGCGTCTCACCCCCTCAACGTTCGAGGCCACCGATTTCCTCCCCTTTAGACTCGTGGCGATGGCACACGACGACGGTGGACCTGCGGGCTACGACCACTACTTCACTGCAGATCCTGCCTCCGAAGCCGATGTGCGCTTCCGAGACGTGACGTTGGCCGGCCGTCAGGTCAGAGTTGTCACCGCGGGGGGAATCTTCTCCCCCGACGGCATCGATAAAGGCACTGCGCTATTGCTCAAACACCTCCCGCTGCCGCCGGTGTCGGGGACGTTCTTGGATCTCGGCTGCGGCTGGGGGCCCTTGGCAATGACCATGGCGTTGCAGGCTCCGGATGCCCAGATCTACGCCGTCGACGTGAACCGTCGGGCGCTGGACCTCATGCGGCGCAATGCATCGGCCTTGGGCTGCTCGGGAGTGGGACGCTCGGGAATTCACGTCGCCGAGCCCGACGAAGTCCCGGCTGAGGCTGCCTTCGACCTGATCTGGTCCAACCCAGCCATCCGGATCGGCAAGGCCGCCTTGCACGAGATGCTCTTGAGGTGGCTGCCGCGATTGTCACCCGACGGGTCGGCATACCTGGTGGTCAGCAAGAACCTCGGGGCCGACTCACTGCAGACCTGGCTCAGCGGCCAAGACCCACGCTGGCAGGTCAAACGGTTTGCCAGTGACAAGGGCTTCCGGATCCTGCGGGTTCACTCGCCCGCGAGCAATCCCGCCGCCTAACCCTGACACCCCCAGCCCACCCCACCCCGCCACCGGCTACCCATTCCCCCGGCCAACACGCCCATATGTCGTCGGCCGCCACATCGTCTGCCGCTTTTGCCGACGTCTGCATTGGCCGACCAATGCAGACGTCATCCACAGCGGCAGCACCCGAAGCGCTGCGTCCACAGATGCCGCCACGGCCTCCACATCTCCCACTCCCGGGTTGAGGCTTGGCCAATGGACATCCTCTCCAGTGGACTAGCTCATCGCCGTGACACCGGCATTTTCACCGCTAGCGAGGCTGCGGCAGTCGGCCTGAGGCCGTACGCCATCCGGCTGGCCTGCCGCGCCAGCCACCTCAAGCGCCTGGCTCGAGGCACCTATGTCGATGGCACCACGTGGGACAACGCTGACTCCACCCGCCGGCATCTGCTCATGGCCACCTCCCAGGCTATGGGCCTGAGAACTCCGCTGCGCCACCGCATCGCGTTGAGTCATCACAGTGCGGCCGCCCGATGGGACATTCCGCTCCTGGCGACTCCGACGGTTAGCCACCTCATTCGGCGTGGCATCGGGGGTGGCCACACCAGGAGGGGCTACACGATTCATGAGCGCTACGGAGACGACCAATGCCCAGCCGACCCGATGGAGATGATCGATGCTTCTGCAACGGCAGTGGTTAAGCCGGTGCTCGCAGCGCTCGGCGTGGCTGGGCTGTCGGGTTTCGTTGCCGGCGTGGTCGCTCTCGACGGTGCACTGCACGCGGGTCAGACCACGCCTGCCGAGATCCAGCAGTGGCTCGATAGGCTGCCCCATCGCAACGGCATGGCCGCAATGCGCCGCCGCAATGGCTGCAACTTCACTCTCGGAGTCTCCTCTGGAGTCCCAAACACGCCTGGTCCTTCAGGGGCTGGGCTATCGGCCTGAATGTCAGGTCTCGATTCACAACGCCGATGGCACCTTTGCGGCCCGGGTCGACCTGCTGATTGCAGAGTTAGGTGTCGTGGTCGAGGCGGATGGTCGCGTCAAATACGACCAGGCAAATTCGACACAGGTCCTCGTGTCGGAGAAGCGGCGCGAAAGTCAACTGGTCGACCTCGGGTATGCCGTCGTGCGCGTCGAGCATGACCAGCTGGCAGACCATCGCACTCTCCATGAGCGAGTCATCCAGGCTGCTAGCCGAGCTCAGCCGCACCGCCGGCCCCGGAGACCTGCCGCTTAAGCCAACGTCTGCATTGGTCGACCAATGCAGACGTCACCGGAAGTGGCAGACGACCATAAGACGCGAGATCGGTGCGGCTGCGGACATGTGGTGGGTATGCCGGGGCTAGGCGGGCTCGGGTAGCCGGGGCTAGGTGGGCTCGGGTAGCCGGGGCTAGGTGAGCGTGGGTATGCCGGGGCTAGGTGGGCTTGGGTATGCCGGGGCTAGGTGGGCTTGGGTATGCCGGGGGCCGGGTGGGTTGCGGCGATTGCGGCCAGAGCTTGGGCCAGCAGGTCGTGGGCGTCATGAGGCAGCCAGATGATTCGCGGGTCGGCTCCGAACCAGGCCATCTGGCGTCGGGCGTATTTCCGCGTAGCGATGGAAGTGTCGGTCTGAGCCTGCTCGGCGCTCAACTCACCGTCGAGATGGGCCAATGCCTGCGAATAGCCCAAGGCGCGCCGCGCCGTCGGCGTCTCTCGAAGGCCCATCGCCTCCAAAGCGGCAACTTCGTCCAGCAAGCCCGCACTCCACATACCCTCAACGCGAGCAGCGATGCGAGCGTTCAGCACCTCACGATCAGCGGCCAGACCGATCATCACGGTCGGCTCGACGTACTCCCGCCGCGGCATGGAGGCGCTGAACGGCGCTCCCGTCAGCTCGATGACCTCCAAGGCGCGCACCACCCGCCGCTCATTGCGAGCATCCAACCGGGCCGCAGCCACCGGGTCCTGAGCGGCCAGCTCAGCGTGCAACGCATCAGCGCCGCGCTCAGCCAGGGCTTCCTCCCAACGCGCGCGCACCGCGGGATCGGTCGGCGGGATATCCAACTCATCAAGCAAGGCCCGGACGTACAGACCCGATCCGCCGACCACGACTGGTCGGGACCCAGCAGCCCGGATCGCCGCCAGATCCGAGCGAGCCCACCGCTGGTATGCCGCCACTCGAGCCTCGTCGGCGATGTCCAGCACGTCTATCTGATGGTGCACGATGCCACCGCGAGCAGCGACGGACAATTTGGCGGTGCCGATGTCCATCCCCCGATAGAACTGTGAGGCGTCCGCATTCACGATCTGACCGCCCAGTTCGGTCGCGACCTGGAGGCCGAGGTCGCTCTTGCCGCTGGCAGTGGGACCAATGATGGCCACGACGGGCGCGAAAGCACTCACCCCTGATGTCGCCACTCCACCGAGTCTGGCATGGACGAGTCTGGCCCGGACAAGACTGGGGCCAATGACTCCCGGTGAGCCCGCGCCGACTCAGCACCCGCCCACCGTTGCGGTGATGAGCGACATACTGACCCGATGGCGCCAGCCCAGTCACCGATCCAACTCCACGTGCTCGCCGACTCCACCGGCGACACCGCCGCTCGGGTGGCTCGAGCAGCGGCCGCTCAGTACGCCGGATACGAGATGCGCATCGTGCGGCATCCCCGACTGTCTTCTGCCGACGGCGTGCGGGCGGTCCTTGACCGCATCGACCCCCAAGGCTCCACCGCCGTGGTGTTCTCGACCATCGTGGACCCAGAGTTGCGGGCCTTCGCGGGCACCCAATGCGAAGAACGCGGCATCCCCCACGCCGAATTGCTCGACGCAGCCGTGGCCGCGCTCACCCAAGCCACCGGAGCAGAACCCGAGCGAACGGTGCGCCCGGTCGGGGTCGGCGAGGACTACTTTGCCCGCATCCAGGCGATGGAATTCTCGATCGCCAACGACGACGGCAAGTTCCACAATCCGTTACGCGAAGCCGACATCGTGCTCATCGGCGTCTCCCGATCCGGCAAAACTCCGCTAGCGATGTATTTGGGCTATCTCGGCTACCGCACCGCCAACATCCCTCTGGTCCCCGGCATCGCAGTGCCCGAGGAGCTCTGGCAGGTCGATCGACACAAGATCATCGGCCTGACCATCGACCCCGAACGCTTGCACGCCATCCGCAGCCGTCGCGTGACCGCGATGGGCTCGCGCATCGACCGCTCCGGGTATGCCGACTTGGGCCGGATCTTCGACGAGCTGGACGAGATCTCGGCGCTGCAACGCAAGTTCGGCTGCCCCGTCATCGACACCACCCAACTGGCTCTGGAAGAGGCGGCGGGTCGAGTCATCGAACTGCTGGAGCGCCGGGCCGCGATGAACGCGTAGGCCGCTGATTTTCAGCCCGTCGGACACCTAGCCGAGGCACCGCCCCACCGGTAGCGTGCCAAGAACACCCCCAACCCCTCTAGGAGGGACCATGAGTGCATCCGCCAACGGCGACGGATCACCGAGCAAGACCAGCACAAGCAGCACTAGCACCTACCTCTACGACCTAGCCGACGGTGACGCTTCGATGCGCACGGTCCTGGGTGGCAAGGGGGCCAACGTGGCGGAGATGATGCGCCTCGGCGTCCCAGTGCCCGACGGCTTCACCATCAGCACCGCCGCGAGTGTGGCCGCCATGGACGCGGGCGGGCAGTGGCCCGCGGACCTCTGGGAGCAGACCGTTGAGGCGCTGCACCGGATGGAGGAGCGCACCGGCAAGATCCTGGGCTCCCCCGACCAGCCGCTGCTGGTCTCGGTGCGATCCGGTGCCGTCGTTTCGATGCCCGGGATGATGGACACGATCCTCAACCTCGGCATCAGCGCCGAGACCGTCGAAGCGTTGGGGCGCGAGTCCGACAATCCGCGTTTTGCCTGGGATTCTTACCGCCGGTTCATCCAGATGTACGGCGAGGTGGTCGAGGGTGTGCCTGCCTACGCCTACGGGGATGTGCTGGACGCGATGAAACGCGATCGCGGGGTCGAGCAAGACACTGATCTGAGCACCGATGACCTCAAAGAGCTTGTCGCCACGTTCCTGCAGGTCTCTCGCGAGCACATGGGCGAAGACCTGCCCACAGACCCACAGGACCAGTTGCGCCGGGCCGTGGATGCGGTGTTTGGCTCGTGGCAGACCAAGCGGGCCGGGGTCTATCGCCGGGCACACGGCATACCGGACTCGTTGGGCACGGCGGTCAACGTGATGCAGATGGTCTTCGGCAACCGCGGCCAGACCTCGGCCACTGGCGTCTGCTTCACCCGCAATCCCGCCACGGGGGCCAAAGAGTTGTACGGCGAATTCCTGCTGGACGCCCAAGGCGAGGACGTGGTCGCGGGCATCCGCACGCCCCGACCGCTGGCCGAGATGCAAGAAGCGCTACCCGAAGCATTCGAGCAGTTGGTGGACACGATGCGCCGCCTCGAGGAGCACTACGGCGACATGCAGGACATCGAGTTCACCGTTGAGGAGGGCACGCTCTATCTGCTCCAGACACGCTCGGGCAAGCGCACCGCGGCCGCCGCCTTCAAGATCGCCCGCGACATGGTGGAGGAGGGCACGATCGACAAGGAGCAGGCGCTGCGCCGGGTCGACGCCGCGCAACTCGATCAGTTGCTGCACCCGGCCATCGATCCCGAGCACGGACAGAAGCCGATCACCAAGGGCCTGAACGCCTCCCCCGGTGCGGCAGTCGGCGAAATCGTCTTCGACTCCGACGTCGCCGAAGAGCGCGGCAAGTCCGGAACTCCTGTCATCTTGGTGAGTTGGGAGACCTCGCCCGACGACATCGCGGGCGTGATCCAGTCGCAAGGAGTGCTGACCGCCCACGGTGGGATGACCTCGCACGCGGCTGTGGTGGCGCGCGGGATGGGCACGCCATGTGTAGCAGGGGCCTCTGGGATCAGCATCGATGCCCAGGCGGGCACAATGACCGTTGGCGAGCAGGTCCTGAAAGAGGGCGACACGATCACCTTGGATGGGTCCACCGGCGAGGTGTATGCCGGGGCGCTTGACCTGATCCCGCCGCAGCTCAACGAGGACTTCGCCGCGATTGTGTCGTGGGCCGACGACATCCGTCGCCTGGGTGTGCGGGCCAACGCCGACACCGGCGAGGACGCAGCCAAAGCCCGCGAGTTCGGCGCTGAAGGCATCGGCCTGTGCCGGACCGAGCATATGTTCATGTCACCGGACCGGCTGCCCGCGATGCGCGCGATGATCCTGGCTCACGACGACGACGCTCGGGCCGACGCGCTGGCCTCGATCCTGCCTATGCAACAAGCAGACTTCGAGTCGATCTTCACCGCGATGTCCGGCCTTCCCGTGACCATCAGGTTGCTCGATCCGCCGCTGCACGAGTTCCTCCCCGACCTCGTCGAGCAGTCCCTCAAGGTGCAGCGGCTCGAGCTGCAGGAGGCTGACCCCGCAGAGATCGCCCGCGAGCGCCGCCTGCTCGATCAGGTCAAGAAGCTCACCGAGATGAACCCCATGCTCGGCACCCGAGGCGTCCGGCTTGCCTTGCTGTATCCGCAGATCCCGCAGATGCAGGTCCGCGCCATCGCTCGCGCGGCATTCGCGGTGAGCGCCGACGGCGGCGAGCCCATCGTGGAAATCATGGTGCCCTTGGTGGCCTTTGCCGAGGAATTGCGGCGGATGCGAGCCATCATCGAGGACACCTTGGAGGAGGAGTTCGAGGCCTCTGGCCAACGCTTCCACTACACCGTCGGCACCATGATCGAGATCCCCCGGGCTGCGGTCGTGGCCGCCCAGATCGCCGAGCACGCCGACTTCTTCTCCTTCGGCACCAACGACCTGACGCAGACCGGCATCGGCATCTCCCGCGACGACGCCGAGGGCAGTTTCTTGGCGGCATACCAAGATCAGGACCTCGTGCCGAGCAACCCGTTTGCCACCATCGATGCCGACGGCGTTGCCGAGTTGGTCCGGATCGGGGCCACCGGTGGGCGCAGCACCAAGGCCGACCTCAAGCTCGGGGTATGCGGTGAGCATGGCGGAGACCCGGCCTCGATCGGCATCTTTGACGGGCTAGGTCTGGACTACGTGTCGTGCTCTCCGTATCGCGTGCCGATCGCCCGCTTCTCGGCAGCCCGCTCCGTGTTGGACGCTTCCGAGACGTAACTGGACGGTGCCGGCTGTGAGGGCACAGGCCTACGCAGTCCGGGTCGCAATCACTGCAAGTCCGACATTGTCGTCGTAGGTGTAGATCTCTTGACCATCGATCCACACCCGCATGGCTCGGGAGGCGAAGTCGAACGGGTCGCCGCTCCACAGCACAACGTCGGCATCTTTGCCCGGCTCCAAGGAGCCGATCCGATCCGCCACTCCCATGACGGTGGCCGGATTGATCGTCACGGCGCGCAGAGCCGCGTCGCGGTCCATGCCTTCCTTATGAGCCAGTGCCGCCTGGGTGATCAGGAATTCGATGGGCACCACTGGGTGATCGGTGATGATCGACACGGCAACACCGGCGCGGTCCATGATCCCTGGGCCCTTGGCGCTGCGCTGGCGGACCTCGACTTTGGACCGCGACACGATCATCGGTCCGTACAGCACCGGAATGCCCTTGGCCGCCAGCACGTCGGCGAGGAGATATCCCTCTGTGCCGTGATCCAGCACTAGGTCGTAGCCAAACTCCTCCGCGATCCTGATGGCCGTGGCGATGTCATCGGCCCGGTGGCAATGTTGTCGCCACGGGATCTGTCGCTCCAAAACCATGATGAGAGCCTCATGCACCAGGTTCCCGGCCACGGGAGCAGCGTCAGCGTCTCCGGCGCCCTTCGCCAATTGAGCCTGGTGGGCGCGGGCTGCTGTAAAGGCCTGGCGCAGGGTCAGAGCCACTCCGAGCCGAGTCGATGGGGTCTTGCTCTGCTCGCCGTAGACCCGTTTGGGGTTCTCCCCCAGGGCCGACTTCACTCCCGAGGGCGAGCGCAGGACCATCTCGTCGACATACCGGCCGTAGGTCTTGATCGCGACCGCCAGGCCGCCGATCGGGTTGCCTGAACCGGGGTTGACGTTGACCGAGGTGATCCCGCCGCTGAGTGCGTCGTCGAAGCCCTTTTCCATCGGGTTGATCGCGTCGAGGGCTCGCGCGGCCGCCATCACCGGGTCCGTCATCTCGTTGGTGTCTTCGCCAGCCCACCCCTCGCCCTCCTCGCAGACCCCCAAGTGGACGTGGCCGTCCACCAGACCGGGCAACAACCAGGAGCCCGCCGCATCAACGACCTCAGCACCAACTGGAACCGAGACGTCTGGCCCCATGTCGATGATCGAGTCGCCCTCGATCAGGACCGTGCCGGTGAAGGGTGCGCTGGTGATGGGAACGACGTGGGCTTCGGTGATGGCGAGTGTCATCACTCCACGGTAACCCGTCAGTGTGAGGCATCACTCACTGGAATCAGCAACTCAACCCGCCCAAACCCTTGTGAAAACGCAGTCATTGCTGCGAAAGTAAGAGGGTTGCGCCAGCGAGCGCCGCGGATCGGGCGTCTGCCCCCCGAAGCGCCCCTGACGGATGAGCAAAGGCTCGTCGCGACTGCAACACCCGGATACGTCACAACGTGGTGGCCTAGCCATTAGTCGCGCACACACGTTGACGATGAAACATTCACGTACGCAGCAACGTTACACGACGGTAGACGGTGCTTGATAACGCCCCTACCCGACGATTTCACCCGCGCCGCCACGTTCTTGCAACGTGACGGCGAAACGGACCAACGATGCAACAAGGAGCACACACATGGATTGGCGCAGTCGCGCTGCATGTCTGGAAGAAGACCCCGAGCTCTTCTTCCCGATTGGAAACACCGGCCCGGCCCTGCAGCAGATCGAAGAGGCCAAGGCGGTGTGCCGCACGTGTCCCGTGATCGACACGTGTTTGAAGTGGGCCCTGGAGACGGGGCAAGACGCGGGTGTATGGGGTGGCTTGTCCGAGGACGAACGGCGCGCGTTGAAGCGTCGCAAAGCTCGGGCCCGCCGAGCCGGCTAGTCGACCGCCTCAGGCACCGATCGAAGCCGCACGACGAACCTCGCTGAGGTTCCGTGCGGCTTTGTCTTTTCCCAGGCGATGCTTCCGCGGACATCTGCCAACAAGGCGTCGACGATCTGCATACCCAAGCCCGAGGTGGGCGGTGACGGGGATCCAGCCGGCAACCCCACGCCGTTGTCGGTCACGCTGACGCTCAACTCGGGCCCATCGGGCCCCGTCGTGCGCTCGGCGTTGACCCGCACACAGGCCGAGGATTCCCCCGTCCAGGCCGGCTTGGCGAAGCCGTGCTCCACGGCGTTGTGCACCAGCTCGGCCAGCACCATCGCCAGCGGTGTCGCGTCCTCAGCCCGTAGCCGGCCAAAACTTCCCTCCAACGCACAGTCGACGGTGACATCCCGCGCGGCGACTTCGACGGTGGCGCGCAAGATCCGGATCGCCACCTGGTCAAATTCGGTGGTTTCATCGAAGCCGTGGCTCAGCGTGTCGTGCACCATCGCCACGGTGCTCAACCGCCGACCAGCCTCTTGCAGGGCCGCTTTGGCGGCCGGATCGGTCATTCGTCGCGATTGCAATCGCAAGAGAGCCGAGACGGTCTGCAGATTGTTCTTCACGCGATGGTGGACCTCGCGGATAGTGGCGTCCTTGGTCACCAATTCACGTTCCTGGCGACGTAGCTCACTCACGTCACGCAACAACAGGAGGGCTCCGGTGCGCCGACCCCCGGTCAGCAACGGCACCGCCCGCAAGGTCAGATGGATACCGCGGGTCTCGATCTCGGTCCCCCACGGTGCCCGCCCGGTCAACACCAGCGGGATGGTCTCGTCCAGCGCCGTGCCGACCGGGACCTGCGAGGTCACGATCTGGGAGAGATCGGCACCCATCACCTGATCGGTGTGCCCCAAGCGGCGCAGGGCGGAGACGGCATTCGGGCTGGCGTACTCGATCATCCCGTCAGCACTCAATCGCACCACGCCATCGCCGACCCGCGGCGTGCCACGCCCGACGCCGGTGTGCGGTTGGTCCGCCGGGAAAGCCCCCTGCGAGATCATCACCAGGATCGACTGCGCGATGTGCAGGTAGTTGACTTCCAGACCGCCCTGCTGGCGCATGTGGTGCAGGTCGGTATGCCGCACCAGGACTCCGAGCACCACTCCGCGGCGCAGCACCGGGACGTATTGCTCTCGGACAAAGTCGGCGTCCTGATGGGTGGCGGTCCGTGCGCTGGCCGCTACCTGGCTCAAGACAGCGGCCCGTTCGGGGCTGGAGCGTTGCCCTACGACGTCGTCGGGGTAGAAGTTGGGGCCGGTGCTGGGCCGAGCGTGGGCAGCAAGCACCCAGGCCGTCGTGGAGTCGGGCCCTGACGGCTCACTCTCCCGGGCCACCCAGAGGGTCAGATCGGCAAACGAAAGATCGGCGACCATTTGCCAGTCGCCGACCAATCGCAGAAGCCATTCCGCCTCGGCCGCCGGGACGCTGGAACCGCCGGATAGAACCTCTCGCAGAGTGGGCACGCAGGCGAGACTAACCCTCTCGGCGTAACCCGCTATCCAGCCGTGCCCTGACGCACCAAACCGCGCAGGGTGCGCAGCGCCACCGACACCGGTGCCAAGCCGGGGTCATCCATCTCGCTGACCCGGTTCATCACTTGCGAGACACGAGCCATGGCCTCGGACTGCTTCGTGGTCCAGGCACTGACTCGATCCATCGCGTCCTGCTCGGACTCTGTGCCCAGCATCACGGCCCTGGTCAGTGCTCGCATGACGCCGTACATGTCGTCCCGCACTGCGCCACGCGCCAACGAAGACCAGCGGTCGCTGCGCGGCAGGTGGCTGACCTGTGTGAGCAGCGCGTCGATCCCGAACGACTCCGATACCGCGAAGTAGACCGACGCGGTCTCCTCGTAACTGCGGTCGGCGTCGGCCGCCACTTCGATCACATCGAGCAGGGAGAAGACGTCGAGCAGCCCGGCATACTTCACCGCCAATTCCTTTGGCACGCCCTGTCCGGACAGGTCGTCGATGTGGCCGTAGTGCCTGGCCCGCTCCTCCCCTTGAAGCAACTCGGACATCTTGGGGACCAACGACTGCACCGGCTCGGCGAACCGCTCGATCTCCTCGGCCATGTCTGCCGACAGCGAACGGTTGTTGAGGAACCACCGGACAGCACGGTCGAGCAGTCGGCGGAACTCCAAGTACAGCGTCGTCTGCACGTCGGTGCCGACCTGGTTGTCCAATGCCTCGACATCGCTGATGTAGCCGGCCAGATCGAACACCTCGCGACACACCACGAATGCGCGGGCGATCTGCGTCGGAGTGGCTCCCGTTTCTTCGATCGCCCGGAAGACGAAGGTCACTCCACCCCGATTGACGATGTCGTTAGCCAACTGGTTGATGATGATCTGTCGGCGCAGCGGGTGATCGGCCAGGCCTTCGCTGATCCGCTCCCGCAGCGGAACCGGGAAGTAGGTCAACAGCGACGAGGTCACCGCCGGCTCGTCCGGCAGGTTCGAGGCCAGCAGGTCATCTTTCAGCCCGATTTTGGAGTAGGCCATGATGACGGAGAACTCGGGTGCCGTGAGTCCCTGGTTGGCCCCGGCGCGCCGGTTCAACTCGGTGTCGTCCGGGAGGAACTCCAGGGCAGGGTTCAGCCCCACGTGCTCCACGAGGTATCGGATGAGGCGGTGGTGCACGCTGAGCATCCGCCCTCCCTGATCTCGGGCGTTGCCGATCAACACGTTCTGGTCGTAGTTGTGCCGCAGCACCTTGTGGGCGACCTCATCGGTCATCTCTGCCAACAGTTCGTCGCGCTGTTCCATCGACAGCTCGCCGCCTTTGACCAGCGGAGTCAGTGCGATCTTGATGTTCACCTCATGGTCCGAGGTGTCCACGCCGGCAGAGTTGTCCACAGCATCGGTGTTGACGTGGACGCCGTTCCAGGCGGCTTCGATACGCCCCAATTGACTCAGGCCGAGGTTGCCACCTTCGCCCACGACCCTGACGCGCAGATCCTCACCGTTGATCCTGATGTTGTCGTTGGCACGGTCGCCGATCTCGGAATGCGTCTCGGTCGAAGCCTTGACGTAGGTGCCGATGCCACCGTTCCAGAACAGGTCCACGGGCGCACTGATGATCGCCTTGAGCAACTCGGCGGGGGTCATCGTCTCGACCCCGTCCTCGATCCCCAACACGGCACGCACGGCGTCACTGATCGGGACTGACTTGGCGCTCCTGGGGTAGACGCCGCCACCCTCGCTAATCAGGGAGGTGTCGTAGTCAGCCCAACTCGATCGTGGCAACTCGAACAGACGCTTGCGCTCGACGAACGAGTCCGCCGCGTCCGGGTCGGGGTCCAGGAACACGTGACGGTGATCGAAGGCCGCCACCAGATTGATGTGCTCGGAGAGCAACATGCCGTTGCCGAACACGTCTCCGCTCATGTCACCGACCCCGACGACGGTGAAGTCCTCACTCTGGGTGTCCAGGCCCAGCTCGCGGAAGTGGCGCTTGACCGACTCCCAGGCACCTCGTGCGGTGATGCCCATGGCCTTGTGGTCATAGCCCGCCGACCCACCAGAGGCGAAGGCGTCATCCAGCCAGAAGCCATAGTCCCGCGAGACCCCGTTGGCGATGTCGGAGAAGGTTGCGGTGCCCTTGTCCGCTGCCACCACGAGGTAGGGATCGTCGCTATCGTGGCGGATCACTCGGTCTGGGGGCGTGATCTGCGTTCCGTCCCGATTATCGGTGATGTCCAGCAAGCCGCTGATGAATGTCTTGTACGCCGAGATGCCCTCGGCTTGCCAGGCTTCCCGATCCACGCTCGGGTCGGGCAACTGTTTGGCCACGAACCCCCCCTTCGAGCCGGTCGGCACGATGACGGCATTCTTGACCATCTGTGCTTTGACCAGGCCGAGGATCTCGGTGCGGAAGTCCTCCCGGCGATCACTCCACCGCAAGCCACCTCGAGCCACCGCGCCAAAGCGCAGGTGGACTCCTTCGACGTTGGGACCGTAGACCCAGATCTCGAAGGCCGGTCGAGGGTCGGGCAACCCATCGATCTGACGCGGCAGGAGTTTCAGGCTGACTCGACTGCGTGGGAGGCCGTCGCTGTCGCGCTGGAAGAAGTTCGTGCGCACAGTGGACTTCAGAATGCGCAGCACGAAACGGATGATCCGGTCCTGGTCCAGGCTGGACACCTCATCCAGGGCACTCTCGATCCGGGCGACGACGTCCGCGGCGGCGGCCTCGCGATCGGCAGCGACCTCCTGCGAAGCGTCGGGGTCGAACCGCGCTTCGAACAACTCGACGATCAGCGCACTGATCCCCGGATTGGCCACGAAGGCTTCCTCCAGGTAGTCCAAGCTCGATGAGCTGACCTGGCGCAGATAGCGCACGAAAGTGCGCAACACGACGACCTCGCGCCACGTCAAGCCCGCCGTCAGCACCAACGAGTTCAGGGTGTCGCTCTCGGCCTGCTTGGTCCAGACGGCCGCAAAAGCCTCCTCGAAGAGCGCCGATACCACTTCTTCGGACTCTGGCTTCTCCCAGACCTCCCCATCATCAGCGCGCAGCCCGAAGTCGTAGATCCACGTGGTCCCAGCCGTGCCGCGAAGTTCGTAGGGGCGCTCGTCGGTGACTTCCACGCCTAGGTCAGCGCACAGCGGTAGGACGTCCGTCAAGGACAGTGGCTCACGCCGATACAGCTTTAAGCGGCGCTCACGTTGAGGTGCTCCAGTCTCGGCATACAGATATGGACGCAACTCGGTCAGGGCGCCGTCGGCGTCCAACTCAGCCAGCCGCGTCAGATCGCCGAAGGCATCCGTGGCCTCGAAGTCTTCCTTGTAGGACTCCGGGAAGGACGGAGCGTAGTGCGCCAGCACGTCCCCGGCCAACGCGTCGTCGTCGTAGTGCTCTTCGACGACTTCGATGAGGTTCTCACCCCAACTTCGGGTGGCCTCGATCAGCCGTTCCTGCAGGGCCTCGATATCCACGTCCGGGATGGCGGTGCCACGCGGCATCCGGACGACGAAGTGCAACTGGGCCAGCGGGGCCTCCCCCACCTTGGTCGAGTAGTCGACGGTTTCGCTGCCATACGCCTCCTTGAGCAGCTCCTGCATTCGCAGCCGCACCGCCGTGGTGTACCGGTCCTTAGGTATGTAGAGCAGCGCGGAGACGAATCGCCCGAACTCATCGGAGCGCACGAAGAGCCGGGAGCGGCGGCGCTCCTGAAGGTGCAGCACCTCGGCAGCCGTGCTGCCCAGGTGCTCGACCGAAGCCTGGAACAGCTCGTCCCGCGGGTAGGCCTCTAAGACCCCCATCAGATCCTTGCCGGAGTGCGAGTCCGCTGCAAAGCCCGACTCATCGATGATCTGTTGGACCTTGCCGCCGATGATCGGCAGACGTTGCACCGATTCGGCATAAGCACTCGCGGTGAACAGGCCAAGGAAGCGTCGCTCGGCCACGACATTTCCCTCGGCGTCGAAGCGGCGCACCCCGATGTAGTCAAGGTAGACCGGACGGTGAACGGTGGATCGGGAGTTGGCTTTGGTGATGCTGAGCAGGCGCGCTTTCTGGGCGGTGCGTTGCGCCTGCGGTTGCAGTGCGGTGACGGTGGCTTCCTCACCTCGCAAAATGCCCAGACCGCTGCTGGGAATGGACCGAAGGCTTCGGCCATCGCCGTCCTTGACCAGCTCGTATTCGCGATACCCCAGGAACGTGAAGTGATTGGCCTCCAGCCAGGTCAGGAATTCGATCGTGGGCTCGACGGTGTCCTGCTCAACCGTTTCAGGAGCCCCCGCGCGCAGTTCCTCGACGATGTCC
Source organism: uncultured Actinomycetota bacterium (assembly GCA_963803695.1). GTDB lineage: Bacteria > Actinomycetota > Actinomycetes > Actinomycetales > Dermatophilaceae > Ornithinicoccus. The sequence goes on along the minus strand of CAWDNY010000015.1, from coordinate 541,501 downwards.
AGGCATTGTTTGCGCATCGCGCGCCAGTCCGCGCACGCCTTACGCACGTCATCCAGGACGGTGACCAGCCGGTCTTGCAGGTCTGTGCGTCCCTCCTCGTTCGGGATGCGGTCGATCTCCAAATACATCCACGACTCGACCGTGTCCGGCGACGCCTGCGCTAAGTCACTGTCTTGGACCGTGAGGTCGCCATCCTCGCGATTGACCACGATCTGGGGGTGGATCAGCAAGTGCACGGTCAACTCTCGCTGCCGCAACTCCCCGAGCACCGAGTCGACGAGGAAGGGCATATCGTCGGCGCACACCTCGACCACCGTATGGCGAGAGGTCCAGCCGTGCTGCTCGCGCAGCGGGTTGATCACTCGAACCCCCGGCTGTCCGGCAGTCCGCGAGGCCGCCAAATCCTTGACCGAGTGACTCATCGCCACCAACGTGTCGCGATCGCGCCCTTGGACATCGTCGCTGGTCACGTGCTCGTAAAACCTGCGCATCAACGTTTCGTCGGGCATCATCAACTCAGCACTCTTCCTCTTCGTTGCGCAAACCCCGAGCCAAGCAGGGCTCTGCCGGCAGCACGGCGGTGTGCGGCCACCCCCGAGACTAGACCCACAGGCCAGGTCGTGGGGCAACACATTGTCGGCGCGTCACCGTAGGGTGATCGCCATGATCCAGGGCCGGGCGTGAGCGTGCAGCAGCGCCGGTTGCTGCTGCTCGCCGAGCAGGTGTCTATGGTCGACGCCGACCTCGGCTCAGCCACCGCACAAGCCTGGTTGGTCTCGGCCATCGACGCGCTCGGGCACGCCATCATCGACCTCGCCGACGGCAAGAGCGCCGCCACGATCGACGTCCCGGTCTTGGCCTTCGACCTCAGCCGGCACGACGAGGACGAGGTCGACCGCGCCTCCTGTGCGGCCGGCGCCGCTGACCTGCGCCGCGCCCACGTGAGCCTGACCTCCGCGCTCACCCAGCCGGACGGCATACCTCCCGGGTTGGCGTCCGATACCGTGCGGGCGTTGTCGGTGCTGGCCGGGGCGTTGCAGGACCTTGCCGCACATCCCTGCACCGCGGACCATCAGCGTTCGGTCCGTGCTGGCGCGCACCGCAGCATCCGAGCCGCGTACCGTCTTGTCCAACCTGTCGGAGTTTCCGGCATATCCCCGAAATGAGCGTGTCGTATGAGGATCACTGAGCAGTTGCGTCACCCGGCTTCCGTGGATGCGGTCTTCGCGATGCTGCGCGACCCTGCCTATCAGGAGCTCAGATGTCAGCGAAGCGGCTCGCTTGAGCACGAGGTCACCATCGAAGAACCCGTCGATGAGAGCAGCGACGGACCGACCGTGGTCACTCGCCGACGGATGGCGACCGATGAGTTTCCCGACATCGCCAAGTCCCTCATCGGTCGCACCGTCGACATCGTGGAGACCACCAGCTGGGGCGGCGCGGCCGAGGATGGCACGCGCGAGGCCGGCTTCACCCTGAGCGTGGAACAGACCCCGGTAAACCTGGTGGGTGGTGTGCACATCACCTCCGAGGGCGATGCGTGCGTGCACACCGTCGACGGCGAGCTCAGCGCTCACGTTCCGTTTCTCGGGGGCAAGATCGAGCGAGCAATCGGCCCGATCATCACCCGCGTCATCGAGTTGGAGGAGCAACTCGGGCGCGAGTGGCTGGCGCGCTGAGTCGGCGCTACCCGTAGCAACTGCTGGGCAACCAGGGGATCAGCCCATGTGCGGGTAGCGGTAGTCGGTTGCGGCGTCGAAGGTCTCCTTGATAGCCCGAGGACTGATCCACCGCATCAGGTTGACCGGTGAGCCTGCCTTGTCGTTGGTGCCCGAGGCCCGCGCGCCGCCGAAGGGCTGCTGCCCGACGACCGCACCGGTGCACTTGTCGTTGATGTAGAAGTTGCCTGCCGCGAAGCGAAGCCGGTGACTCGCGTCGGCAATGACCGCTCGATCGCGGGCAATGATCGCGCCGGTGAGCGCGTATGCCGCCACGGACTCCATCTGATCCAGCACTGCGTCATAGGTGTCGTCGGGGTAGACGTGGACCGACAAGATCGGGCCGAAGTATTCGTCCGTCAGCATCTCGTGATCGGGGTCGGAGACGACGGCGACGGTGGGTCGCACGAAGTAGCCGACGCTATCGTCGTACGTGCCGCCAGCGATGACGTCGACGCTGGCGTCGGCGTGAGCCATGTCGATGGCTGCCTTGTGTCGCGCAAACGCCCGATCGTCGATCACAGCACCCATGAAGTTGCCGAAGTCGCGCACGTCGCCGCACGCTATGCCGTCGACGGTCGAAACCAGATCATCCTTGATCGTGGCCCAGACCGATTCCGGCACGTAAGCCCGTGAGGCTGCCGAGCACTTCTGGCCCTGGTATTCGAAAGCACCACGGACCAGCGCCGTCAGCAGCACCTTCGGGTCGGCGCTGGGGTGCGCCATGATGAAGTCCTTGCCGCCGGTCTCGCCGACGATGCGCGGATACGACTTATACGTCGGCACGTTCTCCCCCACGGCCTTCCAGATCATCTGGAACACGCGGGTGGACCCGGTGAAGTGCACTCCCGCAAGGTCGCGATGAGCCAGCGCAACGTCGCTGACGGCTGCGCCGTGACCGGTGACCATGTTGATCACGCCGTCGGGCAGACCGGCCTCGATCAAGATCTCCATGATCATCGACGCGGCACGTTGCTGGCTCACCGCGGGCTTCCAGAGCACGACGTTGCCCATCATTGCCGGTGCTGTGGGCAGGTTGCCCGCGATGGCCGAGAAGTTGAAGGGGGTGATCGCGTAGATGAACCCTTCCAGCGGACGGTGCTCCATCCGGTTCCAGACTCCGGGCGAGTTCGCGGCAGGTTGCTCGGCCAGGATCTCCCGAGCGAAGTGCACGTTGAAGCGCCAGAAGTCGATGAGCTCGCACGCGGAATCGATCTCTGCCTGGATTGCTGTCTTGGACTGGCCGAGCATGGTCGCCGCGTTGATCCGAGCTCGCCACGGGCCCGCCACGAGGTCGGCGGCCTTGAGGAAGATGGCGGCGCGGTCATCGAAGCTCAGGTCACGCCACGCAACGGCGGCAGCCATCGCGGCGTCGATCGCGGCTTCGGTGTCGCTGGCCGTGGCGTTGCGCAACGTGCCCAGGACCTGCGCGTGATCGTGTGGCTGCACCACGTCGATGGCTTCACCCTCGCCGGTGACCTGCTGCCCCGCGATGACGTGCGGCAGGTCCACCGGCTCAGCTGCGACATCCTTGAGCGCAGCTTCTAAGGCGGTGCGCTCCGGACTGCCAGGCGCGTAATTCAGCACCGGCTCGTTGATGGGCTGGGGAACGTGGGTTATTGCGTCCATGTAGCGGTCTCCTCTGGTGGTGAGAGAAGGCGCACGACCTGCGCCAACTCGGTGGTGTCAAACCAAGACAGGTCTATCTGCTCGTCATCCTGGGGTTGTTCGCCACGTCGGCTCTGGCCGCTCAGCGCGTCGTCTCCGAGGTGGAAAGAGGCCAGATCTCCTCGACGTAACTCGGCGTTAACGCTCAGCGCCCCCAGGGCCTGGCCGTGCTCACTGATCTCGACTGCGTCCGGCACATCCGCCGCAGCAACGACGATCGGCCCGCCGTGAGCACGCGCATAGGCTGCTGCTCGCTGGAGGGCACGAAATTCCCAAAATTCTTCGTCGGCCTCAGGAGCAGAAGCCCGGATCGCATCATCGACAGCGAACGCCATGAGCCCTGGCTCGAGGCGACCCTGAGCAAGCATCGTAGCCACCTGGTCAGGGGCCACTGGGAAGTACATCCGGGTCACCGGCGACATCCATGGGCTCCTTCGGGTGCGCTCTGGCACCTTAAGTCACACGACCGAACGGCACTCCCGAGCGGCTATGCCGGACATCTTCGCAGACAAGATCACTTCTTGCGCCATCGCGGCTGGGACTTGGTGCGCACTGCGAGGTTCGGGAGACCTGATACCGCCTCGGCGACACCGATCAGGGCTGCCCGGGCCGGACTCGCGGGACGAATCTCGCTCAACGTGCCACCGGCAAGCAAGGCAGCGTCCATACCGTCTTGATCTTCGGGGACGAGGTGCACCCCTTCGATCCCGGCGAATCGAGCCAGTACCTCGCAAATCCGCCGCTTGGGGTCGCGTCCAACCGCACTGGCACGCACTCTGGTCACGACCACGAGGCAGGGGGCCTGGGTGTGCTCGCGGAGGTCGCCGATGGCGCGGACCAGTCGCTGCAGACCGATGGGGTCGGCTGTCCCGACCAGGACAACCTGATCCGCGGCCTCGAGCACACGCAGGGTGACCCCGTTGCGCCGGGGTGCCGCAGTGTCGAAACTGATTTCCTCGTCTTGCTCCAAGCAGAAGGCCACATCGACGATGGTCCATGGCACCAGGTCAGTCGCCTGCGCCAACACGTCACCGATGGCGTGTTCACGCAACTCTGGCCATCGATCCGCGCGCGGCAGCCCAGTGAGCACGCGCAGTTGCGGATGAGTTTGCCGGGCAAGGCGGGCCAACACGCTGCGGTCGAGTGTGCCGTTGTCGGCTGCCCTGGTCGCCGCCGCGATCCCGGGTGCCTCGTCCAGCACTGCCAGCATCTGGGCGATGGAGGCTCCATAGGTGTCTGCGTCGATCAGGAGCGTGGGCTCGACCCGCGCCAATTCGGCGGCGACATTCACCGCGACTGTGCTGCGACCTGGCGATCCAGTAGGCCCCCAGACCGCCACAAGTTGACCTTCGCAGGCCGGAGCCGACGAGTCGATGAGGTCGCCCGCCAGGGACGTTGGTGGCAGCGCCCCGGCAGAGTCCGAGCCATCCAGGAACGCGGCCAGCTCAGCGTCGAGATTCGGCTCATTGTCCTCGGTGCGCTCGTCTTCGACCAGCGTGTCCGGGGCCGCGCCGGTGCCGAGCACGGCCGCCTCGGAGACCAGGGCAGCCAACACGCTCTGCACCTCCTCCTCGGCGGCGTCCGCGCTGATCACGGCGTTGACGCCCCATCGGCGCAGCGTGCGTTCGCCCGCCTCGTCTCCGGGAGGGAAGACTCCGAGAATGCGGACCCCCGCCTCCGTGAGTGTCGCCATCGTGGATCGGTCGACTCCCCGAAGGTCCACCGAGACTGCGGCTAATTTGCCCACCCCGGCCCCCGCGCAGCCCAACAGTTCGGCCAGGTCAGCGCAACGGCGTGCCACGTGCACATGCTCGCTGCGACCCAGATAGCCGGCGACCGTCCCCTCCCAGCGGTGGGTGATCGCAGTCAACGCCGGCAAACTCATGAATCCGTGTCCTGCTCCGCGGTGGTGGGAGCGGGCACCAGGGTGATCCGGGCCTCCTGGTCGACGCTGGAGATTACCGGGGCAACCTCGCTCGCTGGCACCACGATGGCCACCGCCGCCCGGCCGACCCCGACCCCGAGAGCACCGCCGCTGGCTGGCACCTTCGCCACGATGGCGCCCTGGAGCAACAGTTCCGGGTCGGCATACCGCACCCCCGACTCCTCTTGATCCCGGCGACTCACCCACACATCCACGACGGTGCCCACCGTCAGGGTTGCCGAGGCTGCCGGATCAATCGGCACCGAGACGGTTTTGTCTTTGGCTTGGCGAGCGGAGCCAAGGGCATCGGCTGGGACGAGTTCGCCTGCTTGGACCGCCCTGGTCACGAACGTGCCAGCGGCCAGGCCATCGGTGGCATCGAGGTAGGAGTCCGCAGCGTCGTCCAACTTCACCGAGATAGTCACCAGATCGGTGTCGTTCACCTCTTCCCCTGGCAGAAGCGTTGTGGCGGCGGCAAACACCGGCGTCGTGTTGTCGGCGGTCGCGACCAGCCACGACCCAGCCAGCACAGACAGCAGCACCAGCAGCACCCCAACCAACAGGCGTGCGTCTCGCCACGAGGGTCGTTTCAGGCGACGCGCCGGTGAGGTGGGAGGTTGTGACATGAGCGGGGCCTTTCACAAAACAGGGATCATCGGTCGACACCCCACTGCGGCACAGAGAGCCTGGCGAACATGCCAGCGATGACGGTGCAAGTATGTGCGATGTCGACCCAATCGAATTGTGGTTATCCACAGGCCCGGCACGGCGAGCTCTGCGGGACGTAAAATCGGGGACAACATACAACTGCGAGACCGGCCAAGCACATTCGTGCCACGGGCGCTCACCAGACCCGATCCATTGGAGGACAGCGTGGAAGCTCGATTCCTGACGTTGACCGATGTGGCCGAAACGCTCAATGTCACTCTGGCGCAAACGAAAGCGTTGGTTCGCAGCGGAGACTTGTCGGCCATCAAAGTCGGCGGACGTGGGGCGTGGCGCGTCGAACGCAGCGCCCTCGAGGAATACATCCAACGGATGTATTCCGAAACGCGCGAGTTTATCGCCAGAGAGCACGTCACGGGTGCTGCGGTTGACCGCGACGACGCTCACACCTGACGCACTGCGCATAGCGCCCACAACGGGACTGTATGCACTGCCCGAACGTCGCGACTGCGTCGTGGGGTGTCGTCGGCATGGTCGGCCACATCGCAATGGTCCAACCCCACTCGGTCGATCGTGCCCTGCACGGTCCCACCCCCGCTGAGGTAGATCCGGACATGAGCCCGATCGCGACCCAACGCACGTAGGGCCGACCTCAGGGAGAACCGGCGTTGCGAGGCGCCCTCTCGCTGATCGACAAACCCTGTCAATCCCGTAACCGACTGAACAGCGGGTAGCGGCAACAACACCGACCTACTGCGCTGCGGACCCTGCGTGGCGCATTCGATGATGCACCAGTCCTGGCCCACCTCACTCAGGATTCCACTCACCCTGCCCACCCCGAGGGCATCGATGGACAGCGTCCGCCCGCAATCAGCCACGAGCGCGTGCACGAGCGCGACCTGACCCCGCTCCCAGCGCGTGCGCTCGGTCACGTCGGCCGCGAGCTCGGCCTGCTCCAGGCGCACCAACTGCGCTTCGAGATCGTCGAAGAGGCGACTCCATCTCATGGACTCATGCAAGCACACGCTTGCCATCTCTTCGGTTTTGCCGTCTAATTATCTTTATCGAACGCAACTGAATGCAAATGAACGCTCTACAACCCTCCAGAATGAGAGACGAGGCCGCATGACTCTTCCGCGGACACCCGCTGGCACCGCTCATCGCCGGCGCGCGCTCTTGCTCGGCAGCCTGCTGGCCTTGTCGAGTTCCGTCGGCGCCGTGGCCTTGCTGTGCTGGAGCCTCGGCGGCCTCACCTCCGCCAGGGGCGCGTCCATTCCTGTCGCCGAGGGAGTGACGCTGCTGACCGCAGGCGTGGCAGGAGCGGTCGCGGCGGGTCTCGCGTGTGCCGCAGTGCTGGGAGTCCTGGCCCTGAGGGCGGGTGGCACTCCTGATCGACCGGCACGAGGGCTGCGACTGGCACCCCGTCTGGCCACTCGCTCAGCGGCCATCCTGTTGGCTCTCGCCGTCACAGCTCCCGTGGCGCACGCGGAGGTGTCATACGCGCAACCACACACCTCCATCGCCTCGACTTCGTCGGCCGGGGCTGTCGTGTCGTCCTCATCGATTGCCGCCCACTCAGTACCCGCCCGTGGGGATGGGGAGAGCGACGCAGGTGGCGACACTCTCGGCACCAGTCTCATGGCGACAACTCCGCCGCGCCCCGTGCCCTTGCCGGGGTGGCAGTCGACCCGCGCCACTCCATCGACTGCCGCGGCAGCCACCGTCGATCCCTCCACACCGTTGGTGACACCAGCCGCACCACGCACGCCAATGGTGGCCTCGGCGCTGGACGCTGAGGTTGTCGTCACGCGCGGCGACACCCTGTGGAGCATTGCCGCCACTCATCTGGGTCCGGGAGCCACATCTGCCCAGATTGCTGCGCATTGGCCTCGTTGGTACGAGGCCAACCGGCTTGTGATCGGCCCCGACCCAGACCTCATCTTGCCTGGCCACATCCTGCAACCGCCGACACCCTCAGGAGAGCAACCGTGAGCGCACAACCGATTCTCGTGGACCGCACCATCGCCGCGCCCCAGCACAAACCCCTCGCCTCTCGGCAGCACGGGCCGCGCCAGCAATCATCCTCCACCCGCCTGCGCGTGCTGCCGATTCCATCGGTTGACCCCGAGCCGCTTACCCCCGCAGAGTTTGCCGAACTTGCTCGGGCCAGCCAGCGCGAAGCCAGTCACTACGAGCAAATCGCGTTGTGCGTCGACTTCGCGCCGGGTGAACGCGACCCACTTTTCGCCCCTCAACCCACCTCCAGCCATGACTTGCCGCACGCCGCCGATTGGTCACGCCAAGTGCTGCGAGTGCTATTGGAGGTGATGGACGGCCTGCGCGATGCCCGACAGATCTCGCGCTGGGTGAGCCCGGCAATTCGCGATCGCGTGGCGCGGCGGGGCGTGGTGTCCCGGCGGCGGGGTGGACGAAGTCACCGACCGAACGTCGTGCTGTCAGTCCACGTCGGAACGCCCCGAGACGGGGTCGCGGAGGTGTCGGCGCTCGTGGTGCATAACGGACGCCATCGCGCCGTGGCACTGCAACTGACCGGTGTCGACGGGCGCTGGCTGGTGACCGCCCTGGAGATCGGCTGACTAGTGCTTACGTTGACGGTGACCGGCGCGGCGACGCTCGGCGCGATTTCCATCGCCGGCCGCATCCTTAACCTCGCTCGATGGCCCGCTGGTGCCGTCGGCATTAACCTCCCGCTGAGTGACTGAGCCGTCCTCGCTGGGCGCGGAGTAGGTCAACCGGGCAGCCTTGGACCTCAGGGCGCTTCCCGCAGAGCCAGCCGTAGCGGCAGCGGTCGCGACGCTGAGCGACGGCATACCGTCCGCCCCCATCTGTGACGTCTGCTCCGGCGTGACCTTGATCTCGGCGTTGAAGAGCAGCCTGACGCCCTCTTCCTTGATGGACTCCATCATCGCGGTGAAGAGTTGAAATCCCTCCCGCTGGTATTCCACCAACGGCTCGCGTTGGGCCATGGCCCGCAGACCGATGCCTTCCTTGAGATAGTCCATTTCGTAGAGGTGCTCGCGCCATTTGCGATCCAACACCTGCAAGAGCACCCTCCGCTCGACATCCCTCATCAACTCCTCACCGATGTCGCTCTCGCGGCGGTCGTAGGCGTGCTGAGCATCCGAGGTCAACTGCTCGACGAGGATCTGGGGAGTCACTGCCGCTTCTCCGCCCGCCGCCTCGGCGATATCTGACGCCGTCACGCCGACGGGGTAGACCGAGGCGAGCTCGGCCAGCATCGCATCCAGATCCATCTCGTCGACGAATCCCGACCCGCTGCTGGTACGGACGTATTCACCGACCACGTCGTTGATGAACATCCTGATCTGTTCGTGCAGGTCGGCACCCTCGACGACCTGCCGACGCTCCTCGTAGATGACCTCACGTTGCCGATTGAGCACGTCGTCGTATTTCAAGACGTTCTTGCGCGTCTCGAAGTGCTGCCCCTCTACCTGGCTCTGCGCTGAGGCGATCGAGCGAGAGACCATCTTGGACTCGATCGGCGACTCGTCATCGAGGTTCGCCATCTGCATCACGCGATCCACCATCGGCGCGTTGAACAACCGCATCAGCTGGTCCTCCAGCGACAGGTAGAACCTGCTCTCTCCCGGGTCGCCCTGTCGCCCGGCCCGACCGCGCAACTGGTTGTCGATCCTTCGCGATTCGTGGCGCTCGGTGCCTAACACGTAGAGGCCGCCCAACTGCGTCACTTCGTCGTGCTGCTCCTCCACCGCTCGCTCGGCGCGCTCCAGCGCGCTATCCCACGCCTCTTCATACTCTTCGGGCGTTTCGTGCGGATCTAGACCCCGCTGCTTCAGATCCGCCACCGCCATGAATTCGGGGTTGCCGCCGAGCATGATGTCGGTGCCTCGCCCGGCCATGTTGGTGGCGACGGTCACCGATCCTTTGCGACCGGCTTCGGCCACGATGGTGGCCTCACGGGCATGGTGCTTGGCGTTCAGCACCTCGTGGGCGATGCCGCGGCGGCGCAAATGCTCGGACAGATACTCCGACTTCGCCACACTCGTCGTCCCGACCAGGATCGGCTGACCTTCGGCGTTGCGCCCGGCGATGTCCTCAACGACCGCAGTGAACTTCGCTTCCTCGGTGCGATAGACCAGGTCGGCCTGGTCGGCGCGGATCATCTCGCGGTTGGTCGGGATGCTGATGACTCCCACCTTGTAGATCTGGTGCAATTCGGCGGCTTCGGTCTGCGCCGTGCCGGTCATCCCAGAGAGTCGGTCATACATCCGGAAGTAGTTCTGCAACGTCACCGTGGCCAGCGTCTGGTTTTCGTTCTTGATCTCCACGCCTTCTTTGGCCTCGATCGCCTGATGCATGCCCTCGTTGTAGCGGCGGCCAGCCAACATACGCCCGGTGTGTTCGTCCACGATCATGATCTGGCCGTCGACGTTCACATAGTCCTTATCGGCCTGATACAACTCCTTGGCCTTGATCGCGTTGTTCAGATATCCGATCAGCGGAGTGTTGGCGCTCTCGTAGAGATTGTCGATGCCCAGATAGTCCTCGACCTTTTCGATCCCGGACTCCAAGACGCCGACCGTGCGCTTCTTTTCGTCGACTTCGTAGTCCCCATCGCCGTCTTCACCCCGATTCAGTCGCTGCACCAGCGAAGCAAACTCCTGATACCACTTCGTGGGCTTGTCGGCCGGGCCACTGATGATCAGCGGCGTCCGTGCTTCGTCGATCAGGATCGAGTCGACCTCGTCGACAATCGCGAAGTGGTGACCACGCTGGACCATGTCCGCCACCGTTGCGCCCATATTGTCGCGCAGATAGTCGAAGCCGAATTCGTTGTTCGTGCCGTAGGTGATGTCTTTGGCGTATTCCTCACGGCGTTGCGCCGGAGTCATCGAGCTGAGAATGCAGCCGGTCTCCAGTCCCAGGGCCCGGTGCACCCGTCCCATTAACTCGGACTGATACTGCGCGAGGTAGTCATTGACCGTGACGACGTGCACACCCTCGCCGGTCAGGGCATTCAGGTAGGACGGGAGGGTCGCCACCAACGTCTTGCCCTCGCCGGTGCGCATTTCGGCGACGTTGCCCTGGTGCAGCGCCGCGCCGCCCATGATCTGCACGTCGAAGTGCCGCTTGTTGATCGTGCGACTCGAGGCTTCGCGAACCGCCGCAAAGGCCTCCGGCAGGAGGCCATCGACGGTCTCCCCGGCGGCAAGGCGCTCCTTGAACTTGGCCGTTTCCTCGCGCAGCTCGGTGTCGCTGAGCCCGGAGAAGTCCGACTCCAGGGCGTTGGCCTGCTTGGCGATCGACTCCAGTCGTCGCAGGGTGCGCCCTTCACCGGCGCGCAGCATCTTTTCGAAGAGTTTGACCACCGCGCTAGGTTAATCCTTCCGACTGGGCCGTTCCTGCATCATGGGCCCAACAGCTCCAGCAGATCCTGGCGGACGGTGTCGCTCAGCGCCAGCACGCCACCGATCACGGTGACAACGTCGGGATCCCGATCCTCGATGGCCTCGGCGGCGAAGCCGTTCAGGGCGGCTGATTCGCTCAGCAACACCGGTGCACCCGCCAGGCCGGCTGGCACACCCCCGGACAGGGCATCCGGGAAGGACTCACCCGAGGCCACGTATGCCGAATCACCAGCTGGGACCTGGGCGGCCACCAAGGCGGCCGTCTCGTATCGGTCGGCCCCGAATAGCCGCTCGACGGTGTCGGCATACGCACTGGCCTGGGTTACCACCGCCTCGTCCACGCGCTGCGGCCCACCCAGGATCACGATGCGTTCGGGATCCAAGCGCGTCAGGGCAGCAGCGGTCTCATCTGGCAACGTCGCGTCCCTGGTCAACAGCACGGGGCGGTCCTCGATACCGGCCAGGGGTCCGACCGACAGCGCATCGGCGAACATCGTGCCCGAGGCCAGATACACCGTGTCTGCCTCACCGGGCGCCCACCGCATGGACAACTGGGCCGCGGTGTCGTAGCGGTTGGTACCGGAAACGCGCGTGACCTCGGCTCCACTGGCGACCTCGATCTGTGTCAGGATCGAAGTCGGTATGCGGTTCTTGCCGCCGAGCACGACCACCGAGGTGGGCTGCAACTCGGTTAGCACGTCGGCGGTCGAGTCGGGCAGGCCCGAGCGCTTGGTCAGGACCAATGGCGCTTCGTCGCCGATTGCCGCCGGCGTCGCGGCCAAGGCGTCCGGGAAAACCTCGCCGCTGGCGACGTAGACCACGCTGGGAGAGTCGAAAGTGCGCGCGACCCGAGCCGCCGTGTCGTAGCGATCGGCCCCGGCGATGCGATCGACCCGAACGGCTGCAGCCTCGGCCACCAGATCCACGCCCACGAGCACAGGGTCGTGGTCGCTGGAGCGATAGGGGTCGGGGGCATAGATCGCGTCTTGAGCGTCCTGCTTGAAGCTCGTGTCGTAGTCCAGCACGCTGGCTTCATCGGAGTTGATGTGCCACACGGCGGCACCGGTGACCTGTGCCGTCGCCGCATCGTTGGTCAGGGCGTAATCGAGGTAGCCCAATTGACCGTCGAAGACGTAGGAGTAGGCCAACTCACCCTGACGGTCCAACAGCAGGTCGGTGAACCCGGCCCCCGTCAGGGCCGCGATCGGGTCTTCCTTGTCGTAGGAGTTCAGGTCACCGATGACCAAGGTGTCTGCTTCGCCGGTCCCGGTCGGGTCGGCGGCGGTCCAATCGGCGAGGGCAGCGGCAGCATCGGTGCGGACGCCATTGCAGTTGCCCTGTCCGTCCGGGTCGGTGGGGTCGCCGACGTCGTCGCAACCGGACCCCTTGGACTTCAGGTGGTTGACCACGACGGTGATGCCGCCACCGCCCTCGGCGTCGCGGAAGGTCTGCGCCAAGGCCGGGCGGTTCTTGCTGTCCAGGAACCGCGGGTCGACCGCCGCGCTGAGAGTCGCGAAGTCACCTTCCGGGGTGACCTCACCTGGCTTGTAGATCAGCGCCGTGGTGATCTCGTCCGTGCCGATGACGCCGGTGTCCAGCGCGGCGTAGGTGTCGCCGCCGACTTCAGCGTTGAGCGCCGCGACCAGGGTGTCGACCGCGGTGCCGTTGTTCTCGATCTCGATCAGCCCGAAGATGTCGGCGTCCAGTTCGGCCAGCGCCGCGACGATCTTGGCCTCCTGACGGTCGAACTCTTCGGCATCGTCGGCACCGCGAGCGCCCAGAGTGGTGAAGTAGTTGAGCACGTTGAAACTGGCAATCGTGGTGCTCCCACCCACCTCAGGAACGTCCGGTCGGGGGTTGACCACCGTGAAGTCGGCAGCTTGCGTGGGCTGCAGACGCCAGGCGTTGAACCTGTAGTCCATGACTCCGGTCGCGCCGGTGACGAGGTCACCGCCGCGGAACGTGTTGTCCAGCGTGAAGTCCGCGCCGTTCGGGTGCCGGGCCGGGTCAGGATTCTGAATGCTGCGGCCGTCGTCCAGGGTGATCCGCTCGGCGGCATTCCGCGCCAGCACATCGGCGGCCTCAGCTGAGCCCGGTTCGAAGACTGCGGTCGGTTGATATTGCCGGTCGGTCCCCAATGCGATCTCGCCGAACCGGCCGTAGTTGAAGTACTCCAAGATCGCCAGCGAGTCCGGCAGCGTGACGTACATCCCCTCGACCGCTTCGTACTGCGTTTCACCGATCGGGAGCGTCAGCGACGTGGCCTCGGGCAAGGCCACCCCTTGGGCGCACACCTCGACGCTCACGTTCGACAGCTGAGTCTGCCCGGCGAATTCCCCGACGGTGCCGTCAACACGCACCCGATCCCCACTGTCCACCGCATCGCCGTCGGGGGCATAGACGAAGATGCCATCAGAGGTTGCAGCGTCTGCGTCGCCGCCGTCGGAGTCCTGGACGAAGAAACCGTCGAACCCGCCGTCCTGGAAGTCGCCGACGACAATTCCCTCGACGCCGACCTGCTCACCCGCAATCGGGCTCTGCGCACCATCACCTTGCACCGCACCGATGAAGGTCGCCCGATCACCGCATACCCCTCCCGGCGGGTTCACCACGGTCGTGCTGTTGCTGGCTCCGGGCGTGTTCAGTGCCTCACCGGACACCAACGAGCCGGTGTTGCCGGGTATGCCAGCCAGGTCGAAGTCGTTGCGGACCCAGTCCGCCGCGGTGTCGGTGTCGGTCCCGTCGGGTATGCGTGAGGCTCCGCCAACACTGAAGCTGACGCCGTCGAAACCCCGCTCGAGCGTGGTGCCCCCGTAGGTCAGGTCCCCAACGTCCCCATCGGACACGGTGACCGCGTCGACGATCTCGACGTCGACGGCGGGGTCGATCTGGCCGTCAGCGTCGCTATCCAGCAGGGTTTCTCCGGTCCACCCAGCCACCAACAGCAGCGACAGTGTGCCGTTGTCCAACGTATCGGCGGCAAGATCCTGCAGCCAGAATCCGTCGGCATCGGTGGAGCCGACCGCCGTGCTGTAGGTGACCGATCCAAGCTCCGGTGACCCGACGTCTCCGGCGACAGCGAGCAGGTCGAGATCGGAGTAGTCGGTGTCGCCGTCGGCATACACCTCGAGGTACTCCACGTCGGGCCCGGTCGTGCTGGCGGAGAACTCATTGATCCGCGCCGAGGACGGCGGAGGCGTGGTGGAGCAGTCGTTGGTGTGCGCACCTAAGCCGCCGAAGGTGTCTTCGGGGAATTGCACCCACTCCAGCGACGGATCGAATGCGTCACTGGGGTCGATGTCGCCTGCACACACCGACCCCGCACGACGCAGCGTCTGATTCTGGGCGCTCACCCCGCCTCCGGTCCAGGCATTCCCCGGGTCCACCCCGACCTGACCGAAGGAGTCCACGACCCCAGCGGCCCCGCGGAGCACAATGGCGTCGTCACCATTCCAGAGCCCGCCACCAAAGGTTTGTTGGGTATAGGCCGACAACGCTGACGTTCCGTACACGAAGGTTGCCCCCGGCGCCACGGTGCCACTCAACGTAGACCGCACGCTGGCGGTGGTCGCACCGTTGAAATACACCTCGAGCGTGTACGAGTTCAGGTCGATGCTCGACTCCGTCCCGTTGAACAACTCGACGGCCTTGTTGTTTCCGGATCCCTCAACGTATTCGCTGATGATCAGATCAGAGGAAACTGCCGCGCTGGAAGTCTGGACGGGGACGACGAGCCCCGCTGCGACCAGGGCGAAGACGCCGCATGCTCCGCTGATACGTCGGGAGGGTGATCTTTTCATGAAAGGAGGCTCAATTCTGAGGTGATCCGAAGGGGCGCAGGGGATCAGGGTAAAGCAAGTCGTTCCAATTCAAGCCAACGCGCCATGTCATTCAGGCAACGAATGAGTTCTGTCGCAGTGTGCTTTGGAGCACCCGACTCATAACTCACCCGGTGAACGCGCAAAGTCTTGTTCGCTCGATCTGCTTTCACGTCGACCCGTGCCACCAATTCACCGTCCAACAGAAATGGCAGCACGTAGTATCCGTAGACCCGTCGCTCTTTCGGTGTATAGATCTCCAGGCGATACCGGAAACCGAACAGGGCCTCGGTGCGCTCGCGTTGCCAAATCAGGGAGTCGAAGGGGCTGAGCAGACCCGTACCCGTGGCCCGTCGGGGCCGCCGAACCTCCGGATCGAGGTATGCGGGCCGGTCCCAGCCCTGGATCTGGACCTGCTCGAGCCCTCCTGCTGCCACCAGGGAAGCGATCGCGGACCGGGCCAACTCCGGGGGCAGCCGGAAGTAGTCACGCAAACAGATCTCGGTGCCGACGCCGACCGCGCGAGCCGACAGCGCGATGAGGTTTCGAGCACATTCCTCGTCTGACCACGCGTCCGGCTGCTGCGGGGCGCGCAGCAACACCTCTGGCGGCAGCACGCGCTGCGGGGCGGCATACCGCCGCTCGAACTGCGCGGTGCGTCCAGCGCTGGTGATAGCACCCCTGACGAAGAGGTGCTCCAAGCACTCCTTCACCGCCGACCAGTTCCACCCCCAGTGCTCACGGCGCCGGGCGGTGGCCGCCGGGAGGGCAGCCTCGACCTGCCGGCTGGTGAGGCCGCCCGAGCCATGCACGACCTCGCTGACCGCGTCGAGCAGGCCGGGGTGCTGGGTGATCAGCGACTGGTGCGTCGGCTCCCAGCGGGGCGAGCGCATCCGGAAAGCAAGGTAGGGCCAGGTCGTTGCCGGTATGAGGCTCGCTTCGTGAGCCCAATACTCGACCAGGCCTCCTGGCCGCGGGGTCTGTCGCCGCGCCGGAACATCCCGCAGGTCATCGACCAGATGATGGCGGTAGGGACCAAGGCGTGAGAAAAACGGCAGGTAGTGACTGCGGCTGACCACATTGACACTGTCGATCTGGACCACGGCTACTCGATCGATCACTCGCCGCACATGACGTGGGGTGACGTCGCCGGAAGCCGGTGGGTCAGCAAAGCCTTGTGCGGCGAGTGCGATCGCTCGTGCCTGCGCCTTGGTCAGACGTGGCACGCCGTAGGTCGACAGGCTGTCTAGCCCGCGGCAGCGGGTTGGGCTTGGTCGGCCTCAGCGTGGTGATCGCTGAGGTGCAACACGCCGTAGGACCAGCCGCGTCGGCGGTAGACCACCGAGGGCAATCCCGACGATTCGTCGTGGAAGAGGAAGAAGTCGTGACCCACCAACTCCATCTCGTTGAGAGCTTCCCCTACGCTCATGGGCGTCGATGTGTGCACCTTCTGGCGCAACTCGATCGGACTATTGCCCTGGGTCCCAAGATCGGTATCCATGGCCTCGGTTGGGTCAGTCTCGACGGCGTCTGCCGGCGGCGTGATCAACGGTTCCGTCGGGAGGCCGAAAGTGGCCTCGGAGACCGACGGCAGTCGATGCTTGCCCGTGTGCGATATGCGGCGCTTGTCGTTCGTGCGGCGCAGCCGTTCCAGGAGCTTGTTCATGGCCAGGTCCAACGCCGCATACTCATCGTCTGCGGCTGCTTCAGCGCGGACTACGCTGCGCTTGATGTAGCAGGTGATCTCGACTCGTTCGCTCTCTTTGGCCAAGCGGGGATTCGCCTCGGAAGTCAACACCACTTCGACGCGCGAGACGCGCGGCGTGATGTGCGGGATCTTGTCCAACTTGTCATCGAGGTGTCGACGGAACCGGTCTGAGATCGACTTCTTCCGGCCAGTCACAGTGATGTCCATGAATTCTCCTTGAATGAGGGGTTCGGGAACGAGGCAGTCATCTGCCCTGGAGCTATCAGGCACCACCCCCTACACATGTCCTCACGGGCCCGGAGGCACGCACGCTGCAACCTGTTGGCAACGCCTGCATGACACCGCGCCGTGGGTTCATGGCCTCACCCTAGTCGGGCCACGACCTGGGTGGAATCCCGATCTGGTCACGATCAGGCAAGGCACCCTCCTGACGCTGCGTGGCCGCCAGCGCCACGGCAATGACGGGCCCCGCCCCAGCGTCCAGGACGGCTCTGGTTGCCTCGGTCAACGTGCTTCCGGTCGTGACGATGTCATCGATCAAGATGACCGGAACGCCTCGAAGCGCAGCCCTCGAACGAGGGGAGACCTGCATCGCCCCCGCGACGTTCCGAGCCCGATCCTGATGATTCAAGCCGGCTTGATCGCGCACCGGACGTCCATACCTCAACGCCCGCTGGGTCCGGATACCCAGACCCCTAGCCCGACCGGGCAGGACCATGCGAGCCAGCTCCGCCACCGGGATTCGTCCGCGAGCACGCGTACCGGCCGTCCTGGAGGGGATCGGCACGGCGACCGCGATGCCCACCTCATCGAAACGGTGCGCCCACTGCGGCGTTTCGTCCACCGCTCGAGACAGTGCGCGGGCCAGCAGGGGCACCAGGACTGCGTCGAGATCAGTCCGGTCCTGGTCCTTCCAGGCGATGATGACCGCGCGCAAGGGGCCCGAGTATGCTGCCGCTGCCCACGCGAACGGCATCCCCGGTGGACACGGGTCAGGTCTGGCGGGCATCGGGCGGAAGTGGTCCAGCCCGCGGCGACATTCGATACAGCAGCCCGCACCAGCGGCCCCGCATCCGGCACACCGCCGCGGCAACAGAAGTTCGAGGAACTCACGCATCGTCGGCAGAGGTGGGCATGGCAACACAGTGACATGCCCGAGGGCCGGTCATCGCACTGCTGTGGACAAACCCAGCAAGGCGACGGACTGCTCGGTAAGGTCCGTTGCTCAACTGCCGGGCACAATCAGGTCGTCGGCGTTGCGGTACGAAAACCAGCCCATGCCCTCCCGCGTGTACACCTGACCGTCATCGGTGACCATCGCCAACTTGTAGCCCTCACCGGTCGGCATACCGGCGAAGGTCTGAGCACCGGACTCCACCTGCAGCGGATCCAGCCAACCCCCGATCGGCAACAGGTAGGGCCGGTCTTCGTCGTCCGATTCCTGCTGGCCCAGGAGCGCGAGCGAGTCCTGTGAGGCCCAGGAAACGTCTTGGACGGATCTGATCGTCGGGGCGACGGTCCGGGGCGAATTGAGCACGGTTGGCCGCCCGAGTTCGTCCCGAACGATGCCCGTGATCAGCACGCGTGTGGTGGCGGTCTCGCTGTCGTCTTGCGAATCCGACCCTGCATCAGCCCCTGGATCTTGCACCACGATGAGCGCACGCTGGCCGTCAGGAGCCACGCTGAGGGACTGAATCCGCATTTGCGGTTCAAGCCATGGGGCGTCGACGGGACGAGCGAGGGAAGAAATTCCGTCCGAGGCTTTGATCGCCCAAATCCTAGGGCCGCTGGCCGAGCGGCCAGCCACCCAGAGCGAGTCTTCTCCGTCGAAGGCAGGCGGGCTCAGGTCTTCTCCGATGTCGGGCTTCTCGACTTGGTCGCCTCCCACCCGACGCCAGAGAATGCCATGGTCGGCGTCGACCCCGGCGAACTGTGTGCCCGAGCTGTCCATGGCCAGGTCGACCCACCGAGTGGCAATCGCCGGCAGATCCAGGTCCAACTCGGCGAGCGTGTCCTGTGGCACGTCGCGCAGGTCGAAACTGCGGGGATCCACAGCGGTCAGCGTTTGCCCGACACGGAGCACGGCGAAGGACGGCACCGGATCGGGGTCGACTATCCCCACTTGCTCCAGCGAACCCACGGGTCCACTGACTCCAGGAGCGGCCAGTGGCTGCCCGTTGATCTGTAACTCCACGTCACGCACGCCCGCTGCCTGGCTCAAGGTGGAGAAGAACTGGGCGTACAACGCCCTCACCTGTTCGGGATCTTCGGTCAAGCCCGCTCCCTGCAGGTTGACCGTCGCCGTGCCGGTGGCGGGGTCGACAGGCACGGCCCCGGCCACGAGATTGGTTTCGGGGGTCACGCCCGTGTACACAGCCTCGGCAAGATACGTCGGAACGGGGGCCAGCAGCGCACGTGCCAGCGCCGTCGGCAGACCCTCCTCTCGGGAAAACCAGCGCGTTTCGGGTACGAACTCATCCTGGTCCGGCGTGAGGTAGTTGATCGACGCGGTGAGATACTGAGTCGTGAACGCGTTCACCGAAAGCCAGAGGCCGAAGTCTTCGGGGAATTCACTGATCCGCCACTGGCCGCCGACCTGCGTCACGCCGAACTGCTGGTTACGAGTGCCGTCGCTCTCGGGTTGGCTGAGCCGGCCCTCACCGTCCAACTCACCCCGGACGGGTACCGTCGCTTCGATCACTCCTTCGCCTGCGTCTCGCAGTTCGTAGTCTCCGGGATAGATCAGAATCTGACTGGTCGGCACCCAAGAGGTGGCCAGGGAGGACGTGAGGTAGGCGCGGGCGACCTCATGGCTGTCCGCGAAGCTCACGTTAGCCAACAGGAACCCGCGCACGATCTGCTCGGGCGTAGCGTCCTCGGCGGGTCCCTCGGGTCGGACTTGAATGACTTGCCGAGGTTGGCCGAGCACGGGTTCACCGGCCCGCGGGGTCTCGTTCGTGGGTAGCCCGCCACAGCCAGCCAGGGCGATCAATACACCGCAGAGCGCGGCGAGCGCCCACCGTCGGGGAGCCGTGGCTCTTATCCTCATGACTGTCCCTCCGTGGCGAGGGAGCGCTGGGCCACCTCGGAGTCCCCGTTGCCGTCGCCGAACAGTTCCTCGATGCTGGGTGCCCGCTCGGTGTCCGGGGCAGGCAGCACGACGCCCGTATGCCGAGGCAAGGTCAACCGGAAGCACGCCCCCTCCCCGGGACGGCCGGCTGCTTCCAACCGGCCACCGTGCAGGTGGGCGTCCTCGCGGGCGATAGCCAACCCCAGTCCGGTGCCCCCCGTCGTGCGGGTCCGCGCCGCGTCGGCCCGCCAGAATCGCTCGAAGACCTGCTCCCGCTGCTCGGCCGCCAAGCCGATCCCGTGGTCGCGCACCGCGACCGCCACCACGTCGTCATCGTGATGGAAGGCCACGTCGATGGGTTTGGCCTCACCGTGCTCAACCGCGTTCATCAGCAGGTTGCGCAGAACCCGGCTCACTCGACGAGAGTCCATCTCAACGATGATCGGCGGGCTGGACATCACCCGGATCTGGCTGCCTTCGCGGTCGGCGAACGGCTGCACCGACTCCACCACCGCATGGCTGAGGCCGATGATGTCGCCAGGCTGGGATTCCATCACCGTGGTCCCGGAGTCGTAGCGGCTGATCTCCAGCAACTCGGTCAACAGGTCCTCGAAGCGATCCAACTCGCTGTAGAGCAACTCTGCCGAACGGGACACCGGCGCGCTGAAGTCCTCCCGCGAGGCATGCAGCACCTCCCCTGCCATCCGGATCGTGGTGAGGGGAGTGCGCAGCTCGTGCGAGACGTCGCTGACAAAGCGTTGCTGAACCAACGAGAGTTGCTCCAATTGTTGGATTTGGTGTTGCAAACTGTCGGCCATCGTGTTGAAAGAGGTGGCCAGCCGGGCCAGCTCATCCGTCCCGTTGACGTCCATTCGCTCATCGAGTTCACCACGAGCCAGGTCTTGGCTCACCGCGGCGGCCTGGCCGACCGGCCCGGTGACCAGGCGTGCGGCCAGCCACGCCAGAGCACTGACGAGCAACGCCAGCCCGACGCCGCCGATCAGGAACCACTCCCGGATCAGATCCAAGATCTCCTGCTCGCGGTCCAGCGGATAGACCAGGACGAGGTCGTAGGGACCGGCTCGGGGGATCTGGACCCGCGAGGCCACCGACACCGCGGTCTGATCTACTTCGGCCTGTGGTCCCAGGATTTGCGTGACCACGACCTGTTGCAATCCCGGCGTTTGCTGCAGGGCTTCGCGGAGTTGTGCCGGGATGTCGCTCACGTCGAGATTGCCGAAGGTCACCGGTGAGATCAAGGAGTCCCGGTCACTGTCCAAGGACTGGACCAGTACCGCGCGGCGGTTGTCGCCCTGTCCGCCGGACACGACTTGGTTGACGGTATCCTGAGCCGCTTGGGTCAGCCCGAAGTCGTCGCGCCGATCGGTGGCATCGAACAACTCTTGAGCCTGCTGCACCTGTTGGGCCGCGTCGGCCTCGGCCCGAGCCACGGCTTGCTCGACCAGTCCGACGGCCACGCGCTGATACAGCAGCGTGCCGAGGATGGCCGCCAAAATCGTGCCCGCGATCAGAGTGGCTGCGATGACTCGAAGTCGCAGCGAGGAGCGCCACCAGGCCAACAACCACGACCGGATGGAGCGTGCGGCGCCGGCAAAGGTCGAAGCCACCCGGCGCGGCTCAGCCAGACCCGGCCTTATAGCCGACGCCACGCACGGTCAACACGATCTTGGGGTTCTCGGGATCGCGTTCGATCTTGGAGCGCAGTCGCTGAACGTGCACGTTGACCAGCCGGGTGTCACCAGCGTGCCGGTAACCCCAGACTTGCTCCAGCAAGGACTCACGATCGAATGCCTGGGAGGGGCGCCCGGCGAGGGCGACCAACAGGTCGAACTCCAGGGGGGTCAGCGGGACGACCTCACCGCCGCGGGTGACGGAGTGGCCGGAGACATCGATCACGACGTCACCGATCCGCAGTTGCTCTTCACGGTAGCGGTCGACCCGACGCAGTCGCGCCCGCACTCGGGCCATCAACTCTTGGGGTTTGAACGGCTTAACGACGTAGTCGTCGGCACCTGCCTCCAGGCCCGCCACGACGTCGTGCGAATCGGTCCTGGCGGTCAGCATCACGATTGGGACCCCGGACTCGGCCCGCAATTGACGGCATACCTCGACGCCGTTGGTCGTGGGCAACATGACGTCGAGTAGCACCAGATCCGGGCGGTACTCGCGGAACATCGACATGGCGCGCCCGCCGTCGGCGCAGTGCGCAACGTCGAGGTTTTCTTTGCGCAGGACGATGCCCAGCATCTCTGCCAGCGCCTGATCGTCATCGACAACCAGAATCCGAGGGTTCACATCACTTGCTTTCTGTTGCCGTGGCCGATCCGCCCCATCGCGTCATCAGTAGCGGTAGTGGTCCGGCTTGTAAGGACCGGCCACATCGACCCCAAGATACTCTGCCTGCTCCTTGGTCAACTCGGTCAACACGGCACCGAGCGCGTCCAAGTGCAGTCGAGCGACCTCTTCGTCCAGGTGTTTGGGCAAGACGTGCACGCCGAGCGGGTAATCCTCCGGCTTGGTGAAGAGCTCCATCTGGGCCAAGGTCTGATTGGCGAAGGAGTTCGACATGACGAAACTAGGGTGCCCAGTGGCGTTGCCGAGGTTCATCAAGCGCCCCTCGGACAGGACGATGATGGAGCGCTCAGCGTATTCGCGGCTGGTGCCACTCTCGTCGTCGGTCACCGTCTCAGCGGGGATGACCCATTCGTGCACCTGCGGCTTGATCTCGATCCGCTGCACCCCTGGGATGCGAGCCAGTCCGGCCATGTCGATCTCGTTGTCGAAGTGACCGATGTTGGCCACGATGGCTTTGTCTTTCATGGCACGCATGTCGGCGGCGGTGATGACATCGCGGCAGCCTGTGGTCGTGACGAAGAAGTCGGCCCGTCCCAGCACATCCTCCAGGGCGGCAACCTGGAACCCCTCCATGGTGGCCTGCAGTGCAC
Source organism: uncultured Actinomycetota bacterium (assembly GCA_963803695.1). GTDB lineage: Bacteria > Actinomycetota > Actinomycetes > Actinomycetales > Dermatophilaceae > Ornithinicoccus. The sequence continues at coordinate 518,552 of CAWDNY010000015.1, read as the reverse complement.
AGATCGGGTCAATCTCGGTCACGATCACGCGGGCACCCTGACCGGCCAGGGCCTCGGCGCATCCCTTGCCCACGTCACCGAATCCGCAGACGACGATCGTCTTGCCACCTATGAGCGTGTCGGTGGCGCGATTCAGACCATCGATGAGGCTGTGCCGACAGCCGTACTTGTTGTCGAACTTGGACTTGGTGACCGCGTCGTTGACGTTGATCGCCGGGAAGAGCAACTGGTCGGCCTCATGCAGTTGGTAGAGCCGGTGCACCCCGGTGGTCGTTTCCTCGGTCACCCCGAGGATGTCGTCGGCGATCTGGGTCCACATGGTGGGCCGCTCGGACAGAGTTGCGCGGACGGTCTGCAGGATGACCTTCCACTCGTGCGCGTCATCCTCGTCTTCGGAGGGCACGACCCCGGCGGCTTCCCACTCCCTACCTTTGTGCACCAGCAGCGTGGCGTCCCCGCCGTCGTCCAAGATCATGTTCGCCCCGAGCTCGGAGGGCCAGTCCAGGATCTGTGTGGTGCACCACCAGTATTCTTCGAGGCTCTCGCCCTTCCAGGCGAAGACCGGCACCCCCTGCAGATCGTCCACGCTGCCGTGCGGGCCGACCACGACCGCGGCGGCCGCCTCGTCTTGCGTTGAGAAAATGTTGCACGAGGCCCACCGGACCTGCGCGCCCAGCGCGACCAACGTCTCGATAAGCACAGCCGTCTGCACTGTCATGTGCAGCGACCCTGCGATCCTGGCCCCCGCCAGCGGCTGGGCGTCGGCATACCGCTCGCGGATGGCCATCAGGCCCGGCATCTCGTGCTCGGCCAGCCGGATCTGGTGGCGTCCGGACTCGGCGAGGCCTAGATCGGCCACCTTGAAGTCAAATACTGCGACGTCGCTCGACATGTGTGACGGTCCTCAATGGATCGGAGTGGGAATTCGTGATGCAGGTGCGAAAAGCCAATGTTACGGGCCGAGGATCAGAGAAGACTGAGAGGTTGCTCCAGGTCCAGGCCCAACAAGGCGTTCTCAACAACCTCGGCCAAAGCGGGGTGAATCCAGTACTGACCGCGGGCCATCTCATGGGCCGTCTGCCCAAAGGTCATCCCCTGGATCAGCGACTGAATCAGCGATGAGGACTGCGGACCCATGAAGTGCGCCCCGAGCACCCGGCCGCTCGCCCGGTCGGCAACCACTTTGAGCAAGCTCTGAGTGTCCTCCATCGCCCACCCGTATGCCGTGTCGCTGTAAGACTGCACCTTGGCAGTAACGTCGTATCCGGCGCCGCGCGCTTCGCGTTCGGTCATCCCCACCGTGGCGATCTGCGGGTGAGTGAACACAGCTGCCGGCACATTGTCGTGCCTGAAGGGGCGCAGGTCATCGCCGTGGGTCAGGTTGTGCTCGACGACCCGGGCCTCGTGGTTGGCCACATGCTTGAGTTGGTACCGCGAGCACACATCTCCTAGCGCCCAGACATCCGGTGCGCTCGTGCGTCCGTAGACGTCCACGCGCACTCGCCCGTCGTCTTCAACCTCGACTCCGGCCTCGGCCAACCCCATGTCGTCGGAGTTGGGCACCCGCCCCGTCGCGACGAGGACGACCTCCGGGTCCAAGGTGCTGCCGTCGGAGAAGGTGACGTGGGCTCTGCCGCCATCTCGCGGCGTCAACGCTTCGACGGTCAGGCCCAACCGAACGTCCCATTGCTCCACCGCAGCGGCTGTGAAGGCGGCACTGATCTCATCATCGAGGTGACGAAGTAGTCCCTGGCTCCGATTGATGACGGTCACCGTGACGCCGAGCGCGCTGAACACGTGCGCGAACTCGGAGGCGATATATCCCCCGCCCACGATCAGCATGCTGCTCGGCAATGTCGCCAATCGCATCACGGTGTCAGAGGTGTGCACGTCCACGTCGCTGTCGGCAATCACCGGGGGCAGCATCGGTCGCGCCCCGGTGGCGATCACGATGCGAGAGCCGGTGATCTCCTGCGCGGAGCCGTCGGCGGCGGTGACCGAGAGAGTCTTTGGCCCAACGAAGCGAGCCCGGCCAGCGAAGAGGGTGGTGTTGGAACCATCCGCCCGGTAGTCCTTGCCGCCCGCTGAGATCGGATCGATCCGACCGAAGATGCGGTCGCGGATATCGGTCCACCGCACGTTGTCGATGTGAGCATCGAACCCGTAACGAGCCGATCCGCGGACCGTGTCGGCAACTTCGGCGGCGTAGACGAACATCTTCGTCGGGACGCACCCGACGTTGAGACACGTGCCCCCGAAGGTGCCCGATTCGACGATGGCAACGCGGGAGTTCGCATACTCCGGGCCGATCAGCGAGTTGCCGGAACCGCTGCCGATGATGATCAGGTCGAAGTCAGGTGTCCTCACCCGGCGAACCCTACCGAGCCGAGCCTGGCGGATCGGTTTTGGTCAGCTAGTGCGGTCTCGCAGATCGGCGACGTGCGGAGAGATCGAGGGGTCCAAGCCCAACCCGAGCGCGAGGTAAGTGGCAGCGAAGTCCGCCGTCGCGATGTGATCCGCCAGTTGCACGACCGGCTCGCCGGGCCCGGCCTGCGACTCCATCACCCGAACCCCGGCACTGTGAGCCGTGGCGATCACCGCGTCCGTCACGCTCTCGCGCTCCGGTCCGCTCAGCACCCACAGACCCAACGGCGGGAAGTCGGCGGCATCGAGGTAGGGATCAGCAAAGATCCCTGTGTTTCCTGCGTCGGGAGAACCGCGACGCTCGATCAACTCCCCCTCGGGCTCATCGAAGTGGTGCGGCTCCCAGGCACTGGTGTCGACATCGCCGAGTCGGATTCGACTCCTGTCGTAAGTGCCCGGCCTGCGCCCACTGGCTGGTGACCCTCCCAACGGGCTGCTGGTGTACGGCCCATCCAAGCAGGCCACGATCTGGCCCGCGGCATCCGGCAACTCCCCGAACGCAGCCGGTATGCGGGCAGTCCGCGCCAGCATGGAACTCGCCCGCGCCGCAGCCACACCACCCAGGGGACCTTCACCCAACACCATCGGCACAGTCTCGGCCAGTTGCACCGCGAGCAACTTAGCCGGGTTCACGAAGCTCTCCGACGACGGCCGGAACGACTCCGCCTGCTCGTCCAGGCGATCCGCCACCTGCTCCAAGACAGCCTCCGTGCAGGTGATCAGCCCCAAGTGGTCGCTGTCGAAGGCCAGCAGTACAGGGGTGAGCAGGGACCACAGGGAGGTTCGGCTATTGATGCGGTCCCGACCCACGCCGATGTGCACCCCACGCGCCGCAGCACACACCTGAGCCAGCGGCGAATCCGTGGCACCGACCGTGATCAGGCTGGCACCGCGGCGTGCTGCCTCCGCGGCCACCGCGAGAGGTCCCGGCGCGCGTCCCGACAAAGAGACGGCTACCACCACATCCAGCGGGCCGACCCATCCCGGTAGCGGCAGGTTACGCCGGGCCTGGACCGGGACCGGAGATCCTGGCTCGGCGAGCAACTCCAGAACATCCGCCACGACTGCGGACCCACCCAGGGCCGCCACCAACACGGAGCGGGGGCGGTCGGCCGACGTCAGTCGCTCGATGCCCGCCTCGTGGCTCAGCATCAGGGCCTCGCGGGCCTGAGCCCCGGCTGTGGCTAGTCCCCGCAGCGTCCCCTGGCTGTCTTTGCGCAACATCTCCTCGGTGTCATCGAGGAGGGCATCATCAATGTGTGGTGCCATCGGTGTCCGCCTGGGGGGTGGGTGCAACCGTGACGAGGCGAGCTTCGTGCGCCAGCAAGACGGGAATCCCCCCATCGAATCGGTACTGCCGACGCTGGCCCGGCGCGCCACAGTCGCTGTCACACACCAACACCGCCCCGCCAGACGCGTCCGTGTCGTCCAGCAGTGCGTGTAATCCGACCGGACACCGCAAGATGTCCCGGACCCAGGCTTCCATCGGCACAGTCATGACGACACCGTACCCACGATGACGGCCAATACTGAGTCGCGCACCTGAGCCATCGTCTCCTCGTCGCGAGCCTCGACGTTGAGCCGCAGCAACGGCTCGGTGTTGCTTGCGCGCACCGACACGGTCCAGAAACCGCCGTCGGCATCGCTGCCGCTGATGGCCACACCGTCGAAGTCCCTCACGAACGACCCCGGCTGGGTCTGGGTCGCCCACTGCCGAACGCGCTCGACTGCGGCCGTTGGGTCCCGCACGACCGAGTTGATCTCTCCGGAGTGAGCATACGGATCATAGGGGCCGGCCAGCTCGGACATGGTCGAGTTGGCGCTCTGATGGCCCAGGGCGGCCAGCACGTGAAGGGCAGCCAACATGCCGGTGTCGGCCCGCCAGAAGTCTCGGAAGTAGTAGTGACCGGAGTGCTCGCCCCCAAAGACTGCGTCGTGCTCCGCCATCGTCGCCTTGACGTAGGAATGGCCGACCTTGGTCACGACGGCACACGCGCCCAGGCTGGTCACGGTCTCCGGCACCGCCCGCGAGGTGATGCTGTTGTGCACCACGGTTATCTGCTCGGCGGGGACTCCCCGCGCAGTTTCCTTCTCGATCTCGCGGGCTGCCACCAACGCCGTGATCGCGCTAGCAGTGACCGCGGCACCTCGTTCGTCCACGACAAAACACCGATCGGCATCCCCGTCGAAGGCCAGCCCCAGGTCTGCCCTCTGAGCCAGTACCGCCGCCTGCAGATCGACGATGTTGGCCGGGTCCAAGGGGTTGGCTTCGTGATGCGGAAACGTCCCATCGAGTTCGAGATAAAGCCCGATCATGTCAACAGCCCCCATACCCGTCGCCGGGTCCGCCGAGTCCCGCAGGCCCCCAGAGCCGAGGACCGCGGGGGCCGTCAGCCCGGCCATTCCGTTGCCAGCATCAACCACCACCCGCAACGGACGGATCCCGCGCAGATCGACCAGTGAGTGCAGGTATGCCGCGTAGTCGGTCAACACGTCGCGATGGGTTAAGACTCCCGTGGCTGCCACGGGCGGCGCGGCGGTCGCGGGATGGACGTCGCCGCGATCGAGCAACCACTGGGCCAAGTCGCGGACCAGGGCAAGCCCTGTCGCCATCTCCAAGGGCACGGCCTCGCTGCGGCAGAGCTTGATGCCGTTGTAGGTCGCGGGGTTATGACTAGCGGTGATCATGGCACCAGGACACTTCATGGTTCCGCTGGCGAAATACAACTGATCGGTCGCGCAGAGTCCGATGCTGACGACGTCCAGGCCCGCGGCGCGCACGCCCTCGCCGAATGCCATGGCCAGAGCGGGCGATGAGTCGCGCATGTCATGACCCAAGACCATCGCGCGATGCCCGTCGGGCTCGACGATAACTCGGGCAAAGGCGGCGCCAAGGGCTCGACATACCCGCGGGGTGAGTTGTTCCTCGACCAGGCCTCGGATGTCGTAGGTCTTGATGAAGGTCGAGAGGTCAACCGAAATCAACGGCTGATCGCTACCGATCACGCAGCACGCGAAGGTGTCCGCGCCGGGTGCCTTCAATCACCCCAGGGGCCGCCGGGTTGGTCGACACGGCGCGGTTCGTCGACATGGCGGAGATGGACGGCCCTGACGGGACCTGTCTGCGCTCGCGCACCGCCTCGGCCAGCGCCACAAGGTCATCCGCCGGCGGAGCCGAGCCCTCGGGCGGATCCAAGCGGACGATCTCCCAACCTCGGGGGGCGGTGAGCCCGATGCCGTGTGTGGAGCACAGGTCGTAGGAATGCGGCTCGGCGTAGGTCGCCAGCGGACCCAGCACGGCGGTCTGCTCGGCATAGACGTAGGTCAGCGTTGCGACAGCACTATGGCCACAGGCAGTCCGGGAGCACTGACGGGAGATGGTCACGACACAACACTGTAGGTGTCACCGCCGACAGGACCCCACACCACGCCGCAGCTGTGCTCACACACGTCGTGCCGGCCTCCGCTGATGCCCACCGGGCGTAAGGTGCTGGCGTGGCGGGCACACCTTCTCGGGACAGGCACGGACGCGGTATGCGGGGACCGCTGGCCTGGCCACGGGTGCCGGTGATGGTGCCCAGGCGTCTCCGCTTCGACGAGATGGTGCTCGATGCTGTGGGTGCCTTCGAGCAACGTCTGGGATCGACGCTGCCGGACTTGGAGGTCGCGGTCGAGGACGTGCCGCCCAGCGATCCGGCCCCGTGGGAAGGCAGCGTGGCTCTTGGCCGACTCTTCCCTGAGCAGGGCCAGACCAAGGCCCGCATGGTCATCTATCGACGACCGGTGGAATCTCGCGCCAGCGGTCCGATGGAAGCCTCGGCCATCGTGCACGACGTCGTCGCCGAACAGTTGGCCACCATGCTCGGGATCGACCCGGACGACTTCACCTGAGTCAAGTCAGGTCAGGTCAGGTCAGGTCACGTTTGGGCGCTTCAAGGCAAGGCTGGGGTCAGCGTCGTGACCGATCGAAACACGCTGAGCTCGCGCAGCGGGAGCACCGAGACCAACCGCGTCTCGTCCTGCCCAACCCCGCCATTTTCGCTGTCCGTGTCATCGCTGTCCCCGTCATCGGCGTCCTGCGCGGCCTGAGTCGAGGTGGACCCATCGAGGGTGAGCGCATCATCGGCGGGTCGGCTGACCACCTCGAGTTCACCCCGGATCGCCCCGTAGGTGGGTCCCGACGGCGACTCTGGCACGAGCCAGACCGCGGTGGCCGAGCCCAGATCCCGAGTGAGCACGGCTCCGGGGAACAGATCGAGCGTCGCTTCCTCAGTGGCACCCTGATCGTCCATCGAGATCAACCGGACGGTACCCCCCGAGGGGGCGAAGAGATCCACCGTGTAGCCCACGCGCGGGCCCTGCGCCAGCTGGGGCAAGGGGGTGCCGGCCACGGAACCCAAGGGAGCAGCACCGGGCGCCCAGGCCACGTCTTGGCGTCCCTGCGCGTCGGGCGATGACCGGACTTCAGCCGCAGCGACGAACTCCTCGTCGCTTGTCATCGCGAGCGCATATGTGCCTTCGGGGAGGTCAGAGACGGCGATGTCGGCGCTGCGGCCGCCGGGGACCAAGGTCACGTCTTGGGCTATCGACACTGACCCTGCACCGGTCAAGGCGCGGACCTCGATGACCGCTTGCTCCGGCCCGGGCACGGCGACCCGCAACGTCGCGGAGGCTGCGGAGCCCTCCGGCACGTCGAAGCCAACAATGACCTGCTCCGCCGCCGGGGCGGCCACCGGAGGGGTCAGCTCCGTACCCTGATCCGTGGTCCCGTCCAAGAGCCGATCGCCCAGGAACGCACTGATCGGACCGCCACTGGACTCGACCCGGACCACCGGAGCGGCCTCGTCGGGTGCCAGGGCATCGAGCAGCACGATCTCGCGCGCGCCGGGTTCCAGCGCGATCTCCGTGCCGGATTGACCATTCCTGGCCTCGAGGGCCAGGCCGAACACGGTGACCGTCGCGGTGATCGCGCCTTGACCTGGGTTGACCATCACCAGCCGCTCGGCGTGACCCGCCTGTCCACCGCCGGCGATCAACCACGACTCGTCTTGCGGTGCCGTGCACGGCGTGAGCGCCAGCCCCAATTGCCCGTCCTGGTCGCCGAGGTAGACCTGCGCCGCACTCACGGCAGGAGCGAGTGAGCCGCTGGCGGCGACCACGACCCCTTGTGCCTCGGTGACCACTGCAGCCGCCTGATCCGTCCGCCGTTCAGTGGTCGCCACGGTGCCACCATCGGTAGCCTGCAGTTGGATGCTGCCGCTGCCATCCAAGCCCACCTGCGGGAGAGCCTGCTCTGGGGCGGCACGCGCCTGCAGCCTCACCGCTTGCTCACCCTCGTCCAAAGCAGAATCCGCGAGCCCGACCCGCTCGGGCCCGGGGCAGACCAAGGCACCTTGATCTACTGGTGTGTTGACTGGCGCGGAGCCGCCCTCCGATGACGTTGCGCTCGCCGGATCCACGCCAGCGGCGGCATCGCCGATCTCGATCTCTGCGGTCCATCGGGACGCAGCGAACACCAGCGCGGCTGCGGCGAGCACGATCACCAACACCCGCACGACCGAACCTCGATAGGCACCCATCAGCGGCCCTGCCTGCGCGCGGCCCCGATGGCGGGCATCGCAAAGAACCCAGCGATGAGTGCCACTGCTCCGGTAGCCCACCACCAGCGTTGGTATGCCGCCGCGACGTCGATGGTGAGGGCCCCGCCGCCGGACGGGACGGCATACCGGATGGGAAAGCCTGGCTCTGCGGTGAGCAGCTGACCGTCCAGGCGCACCTGCGCAACACGTGACCAGCCTTCAGATTGAGAGACCGCCACCGAGGCGCTGTCGGACGGGATGGTGGCGGCAGCCGACCCGTCGGCCTCAACGGGCACCGGTGTGCGGGATCCGGACGCCGAGGCAACCCAGACCCGGGAGCCCACGGCTTCGGGTACCACCCGCCACAGGCCCACGCCTTGGGTGGAACTCACGCGGGTCAGGCTGGGCAGCCCATCCATCTGGGTCACGAGAGGATGATCGGCTGGCGCGTCGACCAACACAAAGCCCACTGCCAGATCAGCTAGCCCCTGCTCCAATGGTGTCTGGTCGGCTACGGTGCGCTCAGTGGTGTCCACCAGCGCGGCGACCACCGCGGCAACAGGGTCGGCCGGGAGTTCGCGGCGTTGCGACTGGACGAGGTCTCGCGCACGGTCGCGCAGCCACGGCCCTGGCTCGCGGCCCACCAGGGCATACGTCACGCCGCCAGCCGAGGCCGGCGTCTCCACTGCTTGTGGCGTGAGCTCGATCATCCGCACAGCGTCGCTGCCTGCCGCACGCTCGGCGACGACGGCCGGCAACGGAGCCTGCGCAGCGCTGAGTTGGGTCCCGAGCGCGCCACTGCCTTGGATGCCCAGACTCGCGAGCGCGGCTGCACCCGCGACCGCCAATACGACGGACCCGGCCGCCGCGCCGGAGCCCTGCCCCGAGGTGCTGATCTCGCGTCTGCGGATCATGTCGGCGGCCCCAGCGCCAGCGGCCAGCATCAGCGCGGCACCCCCCAAGCTCAAGAACGTGCCGGGCCACAGGCCCACGCTCAGCCCCGTATCGGCATACCCGGGCGGCAACTGCCCCACGGTGACGCGTCCGGCGATCACCGCCGCCGCGATGGCCGTTAGTGCCGCCAGCGACAAACCGAGCGCTGCGCCGCCGCGTCGACCACCACGAAGTCCGGCCGCTCCCACAGCAGCCAGAAGCCACGCTGGGACGATCCACCACAGGGACAACGAGATAGGGCCACCGGGATGCAAGAGCAGCGCCTGCCACGCACCGAGCGGCGCGGCGGCGGTGTCGGTGGCACCCGGACCACCGAGGACAAGGATCGGTTCTTCGACTAGGTCAAGGATGTGCGGCCCGAACAGCGCGAGCGGGAGTAGGACGATCGGCACGGCCCGCAGTCGGGCCCAGCCCGGGGCCGCCAGAGCGACGACGATGCCGACGCCGAGCGCGAACACGGCGCTGAGCGGGACGAACCACGCCGCCAGTGCGGTCAGCACACCTACAGCGAACGCAGCCGAGGTACCGTCGCCACCCCGACGCATCGAGCGCACCGCGCCGGCCACCAGCAGCGGAGCCAGGACATGCACCATGACTGGGCCCAGCCGTCCGGTTTGCGTCCCGACCGCCAAGGGCGCCGCCCCGGCCCAGCCCAACGCCAGCACGGCCTTGATCATCCGCGACCCTGTCACGACCCGGGCCGCGAGATAGGCGCTCAGCACGCTGAACACCCCCGAGGCACATAACAACCATGCCGTCGCGACTCCTGCCGAGTGCAGCCCGTCCGGACCTGCCGGCAGTTGCTCGACCAGCCAGGCCCACCCACTGAAAGGCAACAGCCACGGGGGGCCCTGGCCGAGGTCCCCGAGGCCTGCACCGCTGAACGGCTGGGACCACGCATTCCAGATATCGGGAGCGCCTGCTGAGACCGCGTCGACTTCCGAGCCGCGAACGCCCCAGCCAGAGGGCACCAACCCACCGCCGAGATCCCGCCACCGCGCTGCCGTGGTCGCCGTCACGAGCAGCAACGCTGTGACCAGTGGCCAACTCCACCACCGGCGAGTCCTGGATCGTTCCTCATCGCTCAATGAACCGGCGTCCTCGGAGACCGGGCCCGCCTCGATAGCGCCGATCGAGCGACCCCGTGGCAATTCCTCGCGATCCTGGGCCGATCGGCCCGCGATCGCGAAGGTATGGCCGTGATGCACCGATCGAAGGGCTGTGCGCCGAGCGGATTCTGACTCGAACAGCCCCCGCAAGTCACGTTCGGAGACGACCGCCTTGCCCCGGAAGTGCCATCGCGCACGCACGGCGCGACCGGGCCACAGGATGGCACTCGCTTCGGCCCAGGACTGGCGTGCGGCGCGAGGCCGGCGCAGGGCCAGCATCAGGACGAAGGACAACAGTGACGTCACCAACATCGCGACGCAGCGAGCCGGCAGGCGCCACACTGACCCTCGGGCCAACGCGATCAAGGCACGATCTCGCTCCCCCGCGTTCGCCTCGTTTGGCCTGGGGGCTGCGAGCACCGCTTGCGGTGCCACGAGCACCCGGTGCCCCAGCAGGTGCGCACGCCAACACGCATCCAACCCCGCAGCCGCATCGAACCCGGAGTCCGTCCCACCGATCTGGGTCACCACGTCGCCGCGGATCATCATCCCCTCCAGCGGGACTCCGATGACGTCGCGGCGCTCGTCGAACTGCCCTTGGTCCCACGATCCGAGGTCCGCCTCGTCCAAGGAACGACCCCATACCGTGATGCGGTGCCCCACTCCGAGCACCGCCCGAGGCTCGTCCAAGGCCAGGATTTTAGGGCCGACGATTCCCACCCGACTGGAGCCATGCACTGCTGCGCGCAACTGCGGCAACGTGTCCGGGCCGGGGCGGCTGTGAGCGCTCAAGAACCACAGCCACTGCGCGGGGTCAGCCAACTCGGCCTGGGCGCGGTCAATGATCGATTCGGTTCCCCCCTGCACCCCTACCACCGAGACACCGTGCTTAACGCTCAGCGGGTGCTCACCCTGCTCGAACTCGCCCCCGGCGTAGATGACCTGTGCACACCACTGAGCCTGAGGGACCAACGCATCCAACAGCCCCCACACCGCGACGTGATCGCCGTCGCCCTGCACGACAACAGTGACGCCATCGACCGCCCGATCCTGACCCGACTCGGGCACCTGCTCGTCCTGCGAACGCGCGCTCAGACGGCTCGCTTCTTGAGCTTGCGGCGCTCGCGTTCAGACAGGCCACCCCAGATGCCAAATCGCTCATCGTGGGCCAGTGCATACTCCAAACACTCCGAGGTCACCTCGCAACCGACGCAGACCTTCTTGGCCTCGCGCGTGGAGCCGCCCTTCTCGGGGAAAAACGCCTCGGGATCGGTTTGGGCGCACAACGCCCGCTCCTGCCACGACGCTTCTTCGCCACCGTCCTCCACGCTCAGCAACGTCAACACATCGAAATCGTGCACGGCTCCTCCTCGACCCTCGCCAGCACTGGGATGTCGCAGCATTTCTCCGGTGAGAACCACGCGACAGGTCTAAATTACACGCGTGTCATCCCCCTTCGTCAACCCCAGATCTGCTACAAGACCATTCAGCGCGGCAATTGGGGGGCTGGCACGCTTTGGGCGGCAGGCGTTCTGCGCCGATCCCGGACCAAGGACAATGACCGCATGCAGATCACCGTTTTGGCCGGAGGAGTCGGCGGCGCACGCTTTATCCGTGGCCTTCGTCACCACCTCGACACCTCCGGGTTGGCCTTCGACGCGGCCACTGGCGCTGGTGCCCGTATCACCGTCATCGGGAACACCGGAGACGACATCACCTTGTACGGGTTGCGAGTCTGTCCCGACCTCGACACGCTCCTCTACACCTTGGGCGGAAGCGTCCACGAGGAGCAAGGGTGGGGCCGAGCGCAGGAATCGTTCCTGGCCCAGGGCGAGCTGCGCGAGCTCGGCGTGCAACCGACCTGGTTCGGCTTGGGCGATCGAGATATGGGGACGCACCTTGCGCGCAGCCATTGGCTGGCCCAGGGACTCTCGTTGAGCGAGGTCACCCGCAGACTGGCCACGCGCTGGGGACTTCAGGCTCGTGGCATCACGCTCCTGCCAGCCACCGATGAGCCCATCGAAACGCACGTGGTGATCGCCGACGACACCCCGGACGCTGACCCCCAGGCCGAGCGCGCGGTCCACTTCCAACAATGGTGGGTCCAGATGCGGGCCGCCGTGCCGGCCATCCGGTTCGTCGTGGCTGGGCTGAGCCAGGCCACGGCTGCGCCGGGGGTGTTGCAGGCCCTCCGCGAGGCCGACGTGGTGCTCCTGCCGCCCAGCAACCCTGTGGTTTCCATCGGCATCATCACCGGTGTGCCTGGAGTTCGCGACGCTCTCCGCGGCACGCGTGCTCCCGTGGTCGGTGTCTCCCCGATCATCGACGGGGCCCCGGTGCGCGGACACGCCGACGCGTGTTTGGCGCCGCTGGGCGTTCCGGTGACTGCCGCAGGGGTGTCGGGCCTGTATCGCGACTTCCTCGACGGTTGGGTCGTTGATGATGCCGACGCCGAGGGCGACTACCCAGGAGTGGTGGTGCGCTCTCGCGACCTGCACATGCGCGATGTCAACCATGCCGGTGCCATCGCTGCTTCAGCGCTCACTTTGGCCCAGAACCTCACCGGATGAGCGCTTCCGGCGAGGTACGCGTCGTGCCGCTGCTCGGCATACCCGAGGTCTTGCCGCACCACGATGTGGCGCAGTTGGTGCGCGTGGCGCTAGAGGCCGCTGAACTCGTGCTCCGTGACGGAGATGTCCTCGTCGTCTCGAGCAAGATCGTGTCCAAGGCCCAGGGCCTGCGCGTGCAGTGTGGGCCCGAGCAGATGGCTGGTCCAGGCGGCCCTGCGACGCGCGATGACCTCGTGCTCTCCCAAAGCGAACGAGTCGTCGCCGAACGCCGCACCCCATCGGGAATGACCCGCATCGTCGCCTCCGCCGCCGGCCCAGTCATGGCAGCGGCGGGCGTGGACGACTCGAACACGGGGCCGCACGGGGGGTCACTGGTCTTGCCGGCAGACCCCGATCTGGCCGCCCGCAGCCTGTATGCCGGGTTGCTGAGCGCGTACGCGCCGGTGCCGTTACCTCGGATCGCAGTGATCATCAGCGACACCGCCGGACGGGCCTGGCGGGAGGGACAGGTGGACTTCGCGCTCGGAACGTGCGCGGTGCAGGTGCTGGACGACATGCGCGGCGGGGACCACACGGACGTGGACGGGCGCCCGTTGCAGGTCACGGCCCGGGCGATCGCCGACGAGATCGCCGCGGCCGCCGACCTGGTCAAGGGCAAGACCCGTCAGGTCCCGGCCGCACTCGTTCGCGGCTTGCCGCTGAGTGTGATCGGCAACCCGGGTGCTGCCGGTGCTCGGTCAATGCTGCGCTCGGGCCCAGGTGATTGGTTTGCCTTGGGAGCCATCGAGTCGATCCGGACCAGCCTCGGCGTGCCGCCGGCAAGCGCAGCGGCCGACGCCGCCGGCGTGGCGTCCAGCGGCCCTGAGCCCGAACAGATCCGGGCGCAGCGTGCCGTCGATGTGGCCTTGATCGCCGATGGTCGGTTGAGCCACCCCGACTTCGTGAGGGTGAGCGTGCGTCACAGCACTATCGACGTGCGGATCGCCGACGATTACCGGCGCGGACGCATCTCAGCTCGCCTTGAAGTCGCTTTGCACAGCGAGCACCTCCAGCACTATCGAGTGCTCGCTCTCAGCGCCGAGGCAGATGACTCCGAGGAGCCATCCGTGGACCCTTACGTGGCCGACTGAGGCCAGCCAGCTCAACGAGTCGCTGGATCCGGTAGCGGTGCGGGCGATACGGCGCCAACAAGCGCGCCAACCCGTCGTCATCCACCTCCTCGCCGGTCAGCGCCCAGCCGATGTTCTTCGCCACGTGGTAGTCCCCGAAACTCACGGCGTCAGCGTTTCCCAGCGCCCGCTGCGCTGTCTCGGCGGCCGTCCACAGGCCCACCCCCGGCACCGTGCGCAACCGGGCACCTGCCCGTTCGGGATCGATGAGCGCCAACTCTTCCAGCCGGTCGGCCATCCGCGCCGCTCGGATCACGGTGTCCGATCGCTGCGGGCTGATCCCCAGTTGAATCCACTCCCACGAAGCGATGCGAAGAATCTGCTCGGCATTCGGAGGCACCCACAGATCCATCGCCGCCCCCGGCCCGGGTGCGGGGCTGCCGAATCGTCGGATCAAGGCGCGCTGACCAGCGAAAGCCTCTTGACCGGTGACCTTCTGCTCGATGATCGCCGGGATCAGTGCCTCCATCACCAGGCCCGTCTTGGGCACTCGCCAGCCGGCCCGGGTGAGCCACGCCCGGCGCAGCACGTCGTGGCGGACCACGAAGCCGCTCACGTCATCGTCGCGGCCCAGCATCACGGGCAGCGCATCCAGTGCCCATTCGACCGCATCGGTGACTCCCCACGCTTGCGCCAAGACCTCGTCGTGCGCCGATCTGACACTCACCGCCAGCGTGACCGCACCCGTCGGGGTGTTGATGCCTCGGAAGGTCCATCCCCCGCGCACCCGCCACGCCGGGTCGCCGCCGCCACGGCGTAGGGTCCCCCAGGTCGCTGCGAGGTCGACGGGTCGACCAGGTCGCCAGGTCCGCCGACGCCCGGGCGCTTCGCTGGGGATCGGCATACGGCTCACCCTCGCATGCGGGACCGGTGCCGCACGCGCGGTGACAGCGTCTGGCTCGCCAATCGATGAGCGATGGCTAAGGTTGGGCTCGTGTTCGCTCCTGCCGATGTGTTGTCTCGGCTCATTGCCGACGACCCCACCAAACCCGCCGTGACCTTTTACGAGGACACGCCCGGAGACACCTACGGGGAGCGCATCGAGTTATCCCGCAAAGTGCTCGGCACCTGGGTGTCCAAGGCTGCGAACGCACTCCAGGAAGGGCTGGACTGTGAGCCGGGCACCGTGGTTCTCCTCGACGTCCCCTCCCCGCACTGGCGGCTGACCTATTGGGCCTTGGCCATCTGGTCGGTCGGTGCCACGCTGACGCTGGATGCCTCAGAAGGCGCAGACGTCATGGTCACGACGGCACCTCACAGCCCGGCCGCCCGCGATGCCGACGAAGTAATCGCAGTGTCCCTACCTGCGCTCTCGCGCAGTTTCGGCCCCGACCTGCGCACCGGGATCATGGACGAGGCCCGCGAGATCGCCTCCTTCGGCGATTCGTTCTCACCGTGGGATCAACCCGAGCCAGGCCAGGCCGCACTGGTCTGCGCCGGTGAGCGGACGGCATACCGCGACGTGGTGCCGGGCACCGGCCCGACGGCGAGTGCCAAGGCTTCGCGTCGCCGGTTGCTGATTACCAGCACCGACCCCGCCGCCTGCTTGCCCCAGTTGCTGGGGTGTTGGGCCGAGTTTGGGTCGGCCGTCCTGGTGCGCGGCTCTAAACCCGACCTGACCCACGATCGGATGCGCAGCGAGGGAGTCGACGCGCTCGCCTGAGAGGGCACTAGAGTCGGCAAGCATGGACAAAGTTGTCTCAGACGCTGCGCTCGCCCTAGACGGTCTGCGCGACGGGATGACCCTTGCCGTGGGCGGTTTCGGCCTCTGCGGAGTGCCCTCGGTGCTCATCGCCGAAGTGTTGCGGCGGGGCACCACAGCCCTGGAGATCGTGTCCAACAACGCCGGGGTCGACGACTGGGGCTTGGGCCTTCTGCTGGGGGCCGGGCGAATCCGCCGCATCATCGCCTCCTACGTCGGAGAGAACAAGGAGTTTGCTCGGCAATACCTCAGCGGCGAGCTCGAGGTCGAGTTGACCCCGCAGGGCACCCTGGCCGAGAAATTACGCGCCGGCGGCTCAGGTATCGCGGCCTTCTACACCGCCACCGGAGTGGGTTCGCAGGTCTCTGCCGGGGGTATGCCGTGGCGCTACGACAGTGCGGGCGAGGTGCTCCTGTCGTCTCCGGCCAAGGACACGAAGACCTTTGACCACCTGGGCGAGCGCGGCCCCCAGGAATACGTGTTGGAGACCTCGATCGCCGCCGATATCGGCCTGGTCCGAGCCTGGAAGGGCGATCGACACGGCAACTTGGTGTTCCGGGCGAGCGCGCGCAACTTCAACCCGCTGTGCGCCATGAGCGGGCGCTTCACCGTGGCCGAAGTCGAAGAGTTGGTGGAGCCCGGGGTGTTGCTTCCCGATGACATTCACCTCCCGGGGATCTACGTGCAGCGCGTGCTGCCGTTGACCCCCGCTCAGGCCCAGGACAAGCGCATCGAAAAACTGACGACCAGCCCGGCGCCCACGTCGCCGGGCCCCTCGAGCACCGAAGGCGGGCATTGAGATGGCACGGACCCGAGAGCAGATGGCCGCCCGGGCCGCCGCAGAGTTGCAGGATGGGGACTACGTCAACCTCGGCATCGGACTGCCGACGCTCGTCCCGAATTACGTGCCCGATGACGTCGAGTTGGTCCTGCAGTCCGAGAACGGCATCCTCGGCGTCGGGGCGTACCCGCTCGCTGGCAGCGAAGATCCTGACCTGATCAACGCTGGAAAAGAGACGGTGACCGTTCGCCGTGGGGCAGCCTTCTTCGACTCCGCGATGAGTTTCGGCATGATCCGAGGCGGCAAGGTGGACGCCGCGATCCTCGGGGCGATGCAGATCTCGGCCACCGGTGACATCGCCAACTGGATGATCCCCGGCAAGATGGTCAAGGGCATGGGCGGAGCGATGGACCTCGTCCACGGCGCCAAGAAGGTCATCGTCCTGATGGAGCACACTGCCCGGGACGGTGGCTACAAGATCGTCAAGGGGTGCTCGTTGCCGATCACCGGCTTGGGATGCGTGCAGCGGATCATCACCGACCTCGCCGTCATCGACGTGACGCCTGATGGCCTCGTCCTGCGCGAACTCGCCCCGGGCGTCAGCGAGGAAGAGGTCGTTGCCCGCACCGAACCGTCGTTGGTCAGCGACCTTCTGAGCTGAGGTTCCCGCGGGGCAGCCCTCGCAGGAACCCGGCACCCCAACTGAGGTGCATCGTGGCCAGCACGGCGGGCACCTGGACCCGTACGGACCACGGGCACCCCCCGCTGATGAGGATTCCGCCGCCAACCACAGCGGCGACATACCCCACGGGCAAGACGGCCAGCGGTAACCACACGATTGCTCCTAGTGCTCCTCCAACGACAAGCACGAGCATGACCGGCGGTGCGAGGTAGCGGGCACCCAAGGCCGCGGAATGCTCTTGAGACAACCGCCTGCGCCACTGGCCGGTGGCGAAGAACTGCGCGGCCAGCGCAGTCAGGGAGCTGCGTGGGCGATAGGTCACACAGACGTCTGGGCTGAACCACACCACGCCCCCCGCCTGGCGGATCCGCAAGTTCATCTCCCAGTCTTGAGCGCGGTCGTACACCGCGCTGAAGCCGCCCACCCGGTCGATCCACTCCCGACGGAAGACGCCCGGAAAGACCGTGTCCGCCGGGCCCGCCTCGCCCCCCACCCGGAAGCGGGCGCTGCCCATCCCCAGTGGGGAGCCCATAGCGATAGCGATCGCCCGCTGTGTGGGGTCGACGCCCTCCGGCACCGCTCGTCCCCCGACGTTCGCGGCACCCGTCGCGAGCAAAATCTGGACTGCGCTGCGCAAGTAATCCTGCGGAACGGAGCCATGCGCGTCGACCCGAGCCACAATCGGTTGGGTGCTGGCAGCGATGGCGCAATTCAAGGCATCTGGGGTACGCCCACTGGGGTTGTCCACCACCACCACGCGAGGATCGGTCGCGGCAAGACGATGCGCCACGACGGCCGTGTCATCGGAGCTGGACCCCACCGCCAACACGACTTCGAGCAACCCCGGATAGTCCTGAGCCAAGACAGATCCGAGTGACTCCTGCAGATGCAGTGCCTCGTTGCGCACCGGCATCACCACCGAGACCCCCGGCCAGGTGGTCAGGTCCTGGGTCGGCTCTTCAGATAGCGGCATTGAGGCAGGTTAACGCTCTGAGCCCGGCTTCTCACCTACTCTGGTCTGATGCCACGCCGACCTGAGGATGACTGGACCCGACCGATGCCGCGCACGCAACGCCCTGCACGCCAGCCGGTCGAACCGCAGTCCTACGAGGGCGGCCGATACAACGACAGCCCTCAGAACTATCAGCGCGATCGGTACCACCAGCAGGATCAGTACGACGAACATGACCAGTACGACCAGCAGTATCGGTACCACCAGCAGGATCAGTACGACCAACAGGGCCAGCCGTACTACGACGAAGAGATCGGGCAGCCCCAGTGGCAGGACCAGCCACCCCCACGCTCGCCCGCGCCGCGCCGACGTCGGCCCCGTTACGGCATGCGCCGCGGCATGGTGTTTGTCCTCCTGCTGATCGGGGCCTACGTCGCCGCCATGATCTGGGCTGTGGGAGCCAGCTGGCTGGCCATCGGGGAGGTCGACGCCACCCCGACGAATGATGCCCGCCCGAGTGCCGGGGCGGGTAGCAACGTCGTCCTCGTCGGGACTGACAGACGCGCGGATCTGACCCAGGAGCAGCGCAATGAGTTGAAGACGGGAAGCACCGAAGGTGCCCGTGCGGACACCATCATGCTGCTGCATATGCCGGACTCTGGAGATCCCACCCTGCTGTCGTTGCCGCGTGACTCCTACGTCGAGATCCCCGGCTCCGGCATGAACAAGATCAACGCGTCCTATTCGATCGGCGGTCCCCCGTTGCTGGTGGACACCGTGGAGCAAGCCACGGGTCTGCGCGTCGACGGATATCTCGAGGTCGGTTTCGACGGTTTCGTGGACGTGGTGGCGGCTGTCGGGGGGGTAGAGATGTGTCTGCCCGACCCAGTCTTTGAGGAACGCAGCGATCTCGACCTCCCGGCGGGATGTCAGGAGTTGGAAGGTAAAGACGCGCTGAACTACGTGCGGATGCGGTATGCCGACCCTCGTGGTGACCTCGGCCGCGTCGAGCGGCAACGTGAGTTCCTCAGCGCCATGGTCTCGAAGATGAGCAGCCCCTCGACGCTGCTGGTGCCGTGGGAGTTGCACGATGCGGGCACGGCCACTGGGTCATCGCTCAACCGCGGTGAGGACACGTCGATGTGGGAAATGATCAAGGTGGCGCTCGCGATGAGATCGGTCTCCGGGGGGTCAGGACAGTCGATTACCGTGCCGATCGCCGACGCCAACTACACGACCGCGGCTGGTAGTTCGGTGCTGTGGGACGAGGCCGGGGCGGCCGAGTTGTTCGAGGCACTGCGCACGGACGCTCCGCTGACGATCGAGCCCTAGTCGGCGGCTATTTCAACATGTGGCGGGCCATCACGAGCCGCTGGATTTGATTGGTGCCCTCGTAGATCTGGGTGATCTTCGCATCGCGCATCATCCGCTCCAGCGGAAAGTCCTTGGTATATCCGGCGCCGCCGAGGAGTTGCACGGCATCCGTCGTGATCTCCATCGCCACGTCCGAGGCATAACACTTGGCGGCCGCACCGAAGAACGACAAATCCCTATCGTTCCGCTCGGATTTCGAGGCGGCGACGTAGACCAACTGCCGAGCGGCTTCGAGCTTCATACCCATATCTGCCAGCATGAATTGCACGCCTTGGAACTGGGCGACCGGCTGACCGAACTGTTGCCGTTCTTTGACGTATGCCGTCGCGTGCTCCAGCGCCCCGGAGGCAATGCCCACCGCTTGAGCCCCGATCGTGACACGGGTGTGATCGAGGGTCTTCAGCGCGATCTTCAGCCCCGTGCCCAACTCGCCGACCAACCGGTCCCCCGGAATACGGCAGTCGGTGAAGATCAGCTCACGGGTCGGGGAGCCCTTGATGCCGAGCTTCTTTTCCGGCGCGCCCAGCTCGAACCCTTCGTCCTCGGCGTGCACCACGAAGGCGCTGATGTTGCGGCCCCGAGGACCGTCCGGATCGGTCACCGCCATCACAGTGTAGTAGGCAGATTCACCGGCGTTGGTGATCCACGACTTCTGCCCGTTGAGCAGGAAGGTCCCATCAGACTGCTCGATCGCCTTGCACCGCATCGCACTGGTGTCGCTGCCTGCCCCGGCTTCGGAAAGACCGTAGGAGAACATCGCCTCGCCGCTGGCCACGTGGGGCAGATACCGCTGCTTCACCTCATCACTCGCGGCCAGGATCACCGGCATGGTGCCTAGCTTGTTGACCGCCGGGATGAGCGAAGAACTCGCGCACACCCGGGCGACTTCTTCGATCACGATGCAGGTGGCTAGGGCGTCCGCGCCCACCCCGTCGTACTCCTCGCCGATGTGCGGCGCGTGGAAGTCAGTCGCCCTCAGCGCCTCGTAGGCCTCCCTTGGAAAGCGCGACTCCTCGTCGACGGCGGCCGCAAACGGCGCGATCTTGTCCGCACACACGTCGCGCACTGCTTCACGCAGCGCCTCGTGATCCTCGGACAGGGCAAAGAGGTCGAAGTCGCTCATTTCTCCACTGTACGGCCGCGGACCCGAGCCCCCTTGGCGTGGGCTTGGTCGCGCAACTCGGCAGCGAATTCAGCCAACCGAGCGCTGATCGCCACGCCCGCTTCGTCGGGGGCGCTGGCCAGGATGCGAGCGGCCAAGAGTCCGGCGTTGCGCGCTCCCCCGATCGACACGGTCGCTACCGGTATGCCGGCTGGCATCTGCACGATGGACAGCAGTGAGTCCATCCCGTCCAGATACTTCAACGGCACCGGGACCCCGATCACCGGCAGCGTGGTCACCGAGGCCAGCATGCCGGGCAGGTGGGCCGCCCCTCCGGCTCCGGCGATGATGACGCGCAGCCCGCGCTGCGCCGCGGTGCTGCCGTATTCGATCATTTCCTGTGGCATCCGGTGAGCGGAGATCACGTCAGGAGCGCAGGCGATGCCCAGCTCCGCCAGCACCGCGACAGCCTGCTCCATCACCGGCCAGTCACTGTCGCTACCCATGACGACCCCGACGCTGGGCGCGGACGATTCAGTCGCTGACGGCCGATTCATCGATGTCTCACTCATCGATGACTCCCTGCAAAAAGTCCGCAGCGTGTCGTCCGCGCGAGCGCAGGTCGCCCAGATCGTCGCCGTAGGTGGTGACGTGGCCGATCTTCCGCCCGGGACGCACACTCTTGCCGTAGAGGTGCACCCGCAATCCGGGATCGCGAGCCATCAGGTGTCGATAGGTCGAATACAACTCCGCGTGCTCCCCGCCCAAGACGTTGGCCATGACCGTCCAGGGCTGGCGCGCGCGCGTGTCGCCAAGCGGCAGGTCGAGCACCGCGCGCAAGTGCTGCTCGAACTGACTGGTTACCGCTCCGTCGATGCTCCAGTGCCCGCTATTGTGCGGTCGCATCGCCAACTCGTTGACGAGGAAGCCAGGCTCACCGCCTGTTCCAGCCACCTCGAACATCTCGACCGCCATCACCCCGGTCACGTTCAACTCACCCGCGATCCGCAGGGCCGCCTCGGTGGCCGCGACCGCGACGGACTCGGGAAGGTCGGGTGCCGGGGCTAACACCTCGGTGCAGACCCCGCCCTCTTGCACGGTTTCCACCACCGACCAGGTGGCAGCCTGGCCGCTCGGGCTACGCGCCACCATGACCGCAATCTCGCGAGAGAATAGGACCGCCTCCTCCAGCAGTATCCCGTCGGCCAGGGGTGATGCCTCGTTTTCGCCCACTCGGTCCAGCCAGTCGCTCAGCTCTGCGGCTGAACGGGCAACGCGAACCCCCTTGCCGTCATACCCTCCACGCGGTGTCTTGCCCACGATCGGCCAGCCGACCTCGGCAGCGAAGTCCTCGACGTGGGCGACAACCTGAGCCACGGTCCATCGCGGGCACGGCACCCCCATGTCGCTGAGCCGGCGACGCATCGCGATCTTGTCTTGGGCGTAGACCAGTGCGCTCGGGTCCGGGTGCAGATGCACTCCATCAGCCTGGAGCGCGTGCAGCACCGATTGCGGCACCTGCTCGTGATCGAAGGTCACCACGTCGCACTCACGAGCAAAGGCGAGCACCGCATCCAGGTCCGCGGCTTCACCTACGGGCGAGTGGGGCACCACGAGTGCCGCCGATGCCGTGGGCGATTCGGACAGCACCGACAGGGTGATATTCAGGCCCACCGCTGGCGGCTGGCACATCCGCGCGAGTTGGCCGCCGCCGATGATGCCAACGACAGGAAATCCCCCCTCGGATCGGCGCGGGGTCCTCTGGGCGTCACCTTGGTCGTCCACCCGGCAAGCCTACTGGCCACCCACGTATGCTGCGGCGGTGAATCAGACCACCTCATCCTTGCGCGGGTGGGCGCTGCGGTGGTACGACAAGCTAGCCCGCGAGGTGGCCAAGTTCGGAACTGTGGGGTTGGCCGGCTTCATCTTGGACACCGCGCTCTACAACTACTTCGTCTTCGGGGTGCCGGGCGCAGGTGACGTCGGCCCCATGCACGACATACCCTTGCGAGCCAAAATCGCCGCAACGGCGTTCTCGACGATCTTTGCCTGGGTCGGGAATCGGTATTGGACGTTCCGAGCGCGGCGACGGACCGGGCGCACTCGCGAATTCGCGCTCTTCGTGTTCTTCAACATCATTGGTCTCGCAATAGCGGTGATCTGCCTGGGCTTCTCCCGCTACGTTCTAGGGTTGGACAGTCAACTGGCCGACAACCTCAGTGGTAACGGGGTGGGATTGGTTTTAGGTACACTGTTCCGCTTTTGGGCTTATCGGACTTATGTCTTCACCGCAGAGTTGGCCGCCGAGACTTCCTTGCGCTAGGGAACTTCAGGGGGCGGGGGCCATCGAGACGTAGAGCGCGAACACCGCTGGGCGAGCCTGCGCCAACTCAAGTCGGCCGCCGAAGGACTCGGCCGTCTCCCGGGCCACGGACAGGCCGATGCCGGTGCCGTCCCCGCTGGTCACCGCCCGGTCAAAGATGCGTCGGGCCAATGCTGGATCCATCCCCCGACCTTCGTCGCGGACCTCCAGCAAGGCCGAGGGTCCGCTCCGCACGGCCGAGATCTGCACCAGTCC
This sequence comes from uncultured Actinomycetota bacterium, assembly GCA_963803695.1. Classification (GTDB taxonomy): domain Bacteria; phylum Actinomycetota; class Actinomycetes; order Actinomycetales; family Dermatophilaceae; genus Ornithinicoccus. The sequence goes on along the minus strand of CAWDNY010000015.1, from coordinate 495,576 downwards.
GTCGCCGTGTTGCAGGGAATTCTCGACGAGGGTGTTCAGGATTTGCGAGATGGATGAGGCGCTCGATCGCACGATCATGGCGCGCTCGGCACGTACGACGATCTGGCGGCCACGAGCTTGAAATGCCGGGGTCCACTCCTGCTCGAGCCCCGAGAGCACGGTGTCCAAGGAGACCGACCGGCCCCCGTCGGCGTGCCCGGCGCGCGTGCGGTGCAGGAGGTCGTCAACGACGGCGGCAAGACGTTCGGTCTGCCCGATCGCTATCTCGGCCTCGTGCTGGGCGACCTCGAGATCGTCGGTATGGACAACCTCATCGAGCCGAAGCAGCAGCGCGGCTAGCGGTGTCCGAAGTTGATGGGAGGCGTCGGCGGCGAAGGAGCGCTCAGAGGAGAGAGCGCGAGCCAGCGTGCTCTGGCTGCGGTCCATGATGTGCCGGACGGTGTCGATCTCGGTGACCCCCGTGTCTCCGCCCGCCGGGTGTCCGAATGCGTCCGGAGTACCATCGGCTCGGTCTTGACCGAAGGACCCGGTGCCGAAGTCGTCAGCCCGCTGCGCCAAATCGTGCAAGGCCAAGGTCAGCGTGAGCACCGTGCGGTTGATCAACACCAGGGCCATGGGGATGGTGAACGCGATCGTGAGTGCGATCGTCAACGCCAGTCCCAGAAACGACACCCACCCTGGCAGCGCGTCGTCCAGAGTGCCCTCTGGCACCTGGCTGATCATCAGAGCCACCGTCAGAAGGGCGAACCCGAGACCAAGTCCCGCGCCAGTCAACCCTATAATCACCGCTATTCGGCGGAGTTCTGGACGCACGAAAGACCCGGGTCACCGCTCGGGTTCGTTTTGGAATCGGAACCCGACACCCCGAACCGTGACGATGTAGCGCGGGCTATTTGCGTCGTCGCCCAATTTTCTCCGCAAGACCGAAATGTGCATGTCCAGCGTTTTTGTCGAACCGAACCAGCTGTCCCAGACTTCGAGCATCAGGGTCTCCCTAGGCACAACCCTGCCTTCCTCGCGCGTCAAGACACGAAGGAGGTCGAATTCCTTGGCGGTCAACGAGACCTCTTGACCGCGGAAAAAGGCACGTCGTGCTTTGATGTCGACCGCAATGGGCCGATCGCCAACGTCTCGATGGTCATTGCCCCGCCTGAGCAAGGCCCGCACCCGGGCCAACAACTCGGCGAGACGGAAGGGCTTCGTGACGTAGTCGTCCGCCCCCGCGTCCAGGCCGACAACGGTGTCGACCTCGTCGCCACGGGCCGTCAGGATGAGGACCGGGCAGGTCAGCCCTTCTTGGCGCATACGTCGGCACACCTCGAGGCCGTCGAGGTACGGCAACCCGATATCGAGGATGACGAGGTCTGGAGCCTCGCCCTCCGCGAGCGTCAGGGCGGCCCGGCCATCCTCAGCAACGTCGACCGCGTAGCCCTCACGCCGCAAGGCCCGGGATAGCGGCTCCGAAATTGTGGCATCGTCTTCGGCCAGTAAAACCCGCATCATAAGGCGATCTTAGTCCCTTTCTGCGGCAAGGGTATGCCACGTCGGTGAACGCTTTTCGTTGAAGGCGGTTATGCCCTCACGGCGGTCTTCATTTCTGGCGGTCGCACGCCATTGGTCATCTTCGATTTCGAGCCCCGACATTAGATCAACATCTAATCCGGCGCGCATTGCGGCCTTTGCGTTGCGTACACTCGTCGGCGAGTTCTGTGCGATCGCCTCAGCCAACTCCGTGGCGCGCTGGTCGGCACCCCCTGCCGGAGTGGCATAGTCGATCACTCCCCGCGCGAGCGCAGTGTCGGTGTCGAATCGTTCAGCGGTGAAAATCATAGACGCCGCACGCGACCAGCCCACCTTCCGGGTCAGCAGTTGGGTGCCGCCGCCGCCGGGGATGAGGCCCACAGACACCTCAGGCAGCGCCACCGTGCTCCCCTGTCCCGCCACGATCAGGTCGCAAGCCAGAGCCAACTCCAGTCCACCGCCGAGGGCATAGCCCTCGATGGCTGCAATCGTGGGCATCGGCAAGTCGAGCATGCCCCGATATCCTCTTCGGCTGATCTCCCGGTGGGCCATGAGGTCGGACTCACTCATGTGCTGGCGTTCTTTGAGGTCTGCCCCGACGCAGAAAGCCTTGGCTGATGTGCTCGTCAAGACAACAACGCGCACGGTGGGGTCTGCGGACAGCTCGCGCGTGACGTCAGCCAGTTGCACGGCAAACGCGGTGGAGATCGCGTTCATCGCTTCGGGGCGGTCCAGCGCGACCGTGACGATGTGGTCTCCAGCGCCACTGCGGGTCACCCGGAGAAAACTCGGCTGGGTGCTCATAAGTGTCCACGCTAACGGTGCTCGGATTTATCTGTGCAGGTGGACGACATCGCCGACGTGATGGATGCTGCGCCGGTCGCCCTCGTCGAGGATGAGCGCGCCGTCGCGGTCGATCCCACACGCACGTCCGGCAACTGTGCCGGCGGATAGTTCGATGGCTACGTCGTTGCCGAGGGTGCTGCATGCCTGCGTGTATGCGGCTCGTGCCGCATCTGGGTCCTCGTCCAGCGTCTCCAGCAAGGCTCCCAGATGAGCAAGATAGGCCTGTAGCCAACTTGTGCGGACGGCATACGGCAGCGGCGATCCGTCCCGGGCCAACCGCCAAGACGTCGCAGTGGGCACCGGCAACTCAGCCTCACTTTGGTCGATATTCAATCCTGCGCCGACGACTACGGCATCGTCGTGGACCGAGGCGAGCACGCCGCATACCTTGCCGGGGCGTCCGGGGGCACCTGTTGAGACGAGCACGTCATTCGGCCACTTGACCTCCGCTTGGACGGGGAATGCATGCTCTCCGAGCGCCCGTTGCACGGCGACCCCGGCCAGGAGAGGAACCCAGCCGATCAAGGCCGGCCGTGGCGCGCTGACGGCGACACTGACCGCAAGTGACGTCCCTGGCGGGGCGACCCACGCTCGACCGCGGCGCCCCTGCCCGGCCCTTTGGTGATCCGCGACCACGATCCGGCCCGGTTTCGGATCCGCAAGCAGCGCGAGGTTCGTGGAATCGACCGTGCTGTGCCACTGCGGGCGCGCCCACACTTGCCTGACCACCGACCAAGGCTAAGTTATCCGGATGGACGACTCCAGCCTCGAGGTCAACACCGACATGCGCACGACGGCCGGACGCCTCGCGGACTACCGCCGCCGCAGCGACGAGGCGGTGCACGCTGGGTCGCAGCGCGCCGTGGAGAAGCAGCACAGCCGGGGCAAGCAGACCGCCCGCGAGCGCATCGACCAGCTGCTCGACGAGGGCTCGTTCACTGAGCTCGATGAGTTGGCGCGACACCGCTCGATCGCGTTTGGCCAAGAGAAGTTCCGTCCCTACGGCGATGGCGTGGTGACCGGATACGGCACCGTCGATGGACGCCCGGTGGCGGTGTTCGCACAGGACTTCACCGTGTTCGGCGGTTCGCTGGGGGAGGTATTCGGCGAAAAGATCGTCAAGGTCATGGACCTGGCGATGAAGGTGGGCTGTCCGGTCATCGGGATCAACGACTCCGGTGGAGCCCGGATCCAGGAGGGCGTGGCCGCGCTAGGGCTGTATGCCGAGATCTTCCGGCGCAACGTGCACGCCTCGGGCGTGATCCCGCAGATCTCCTTGGTGCTAGGACCGTGTGCGGGCGGAGCGGTGTATTCGCCGGCGATCACCGACTTCATCGTCATGGTTGAGAAGACCTCGCACATGTTCATCACCGGCCCCGACGTGATCAAGACGGTCACCGGCGAGGACGTCAGTTTCGAAGAGCTCGGTGGAGCTCATACACACAACTCGCGCTCTGGCGTCGCCCACTACGCGGCCACCGATGAGGCCGACGCGATCGCCTACGTCCAGGATCTGCTGGCCTTCCTCCCGCAAAACAACCTGGAGGATCCGCCCGCCTTCGACGTGGACGTCGAGATGTCGGTCACCGCCGACGACGAGACTCTTGACATCTTGATCCCAGACTCGGCGAACATGCCCTACGACATGCAGACGGTGCTGGAGCACGTCTTGGACGACGGGGAGTTCCTGCAGGTGCAAGAGCTTTTTGCGCCCAACATCATCGTCGGCTTTGGCCGGGTCGAGGGGCGCTCGGTGGGCATCGTGGCCAATCAACCGATGCAGTTTGCTGGCACGCTCGATATCGATGCTTCCGAGAAGGCGGCTCGTTTCGTGCGGACCTGCGATGCCTTCAACATCCCGATCCTGACGTTCGTCGACGTGCCTGGGTTCCTGCCCGGCACCGACCAGGAGTGGGGTGGAATCATCCGTCGCGGGGCCAAACTGCTCTACGCGTATGCCGAGGCGACCGTGCCGCTGGTCACCGTCATCACCCGCAAGGCCTACGGCGGGGCGTACGACGTCATGGGCTCCAAACACTTGGGTGCCGACGTGAACTTCGCCTGGCCGACGGCGCAGATCGCCGTGATGGGTGCCCAAGGCGCAGCCAACATCTTGTATCGCAAGCAGTTGGCTCAGGTCGCGGCCGAGGGCGGCGATGTCGACGCCGAGCGCGCCCGGCACATCCAGGAGTATGAAGACACTCTGGCCAATCCGTACATCGCGGCCGAGCGAGGCTTCGTGGACGCCGTCATCGCACCGGCTCAGACGAGGGTGCAGATCATCAAGGCGCTCCGCACGCTGCGCACCAAGCGAGCCAATCGCGCACCGAAGAAGCACGGAAATATCCCGCTATGAGCCAGGACCAACCTGCGTTGAAGATCACCGGGCACCCCACGGAGGCAGAGACAGCAGCGGTCGTCGCGGTTCTCAGCATGATGTCGTCGTCGTCGCCCAGCCCGCGCGAGCGGAGCCGGTCGTTGTGGAACTCACGCGGCCGCGCCGCCCGCCCCCGGCTCTCCCCCGGCCCGGGCGCGTGGCAAGGGTCGGTCAGCCCTCGATGACCTAGCGTGTCGCTGGGCGTTCCAGGCGGTGAAGGAGATCGGCCAGCCAGGCGTGGTCCTCCGGCATACGGCCTGCATCGAGCACCCTGCGCAGAGCGGAACGATCGCCATACCGGGCGCGAAAGAGGGTCACGACCTATCTCCTGCGGCCCAGGCTTTCCCCGGCTGGACCGTCACCTTCACCGACCCCCGGTTATGCGCGGCGATCGTGGAACGATCCCTCCCAGCGGGTCAAAGTTGGCTGGCAAGGATGTGGATGCGTTGAGACAGGGCGTCGTGCGTCTTTTCGAATGCTGCTTCGGTCCCACGCGGGACAGGGTCGGGGATGGACCAGTGGACCCAGCCGTGGCTTTCGAGCTCTTCGTGCGCGCGGTCACAGACCGTGATGACGAGGTCGTCGCTGTCCAGGGTGTCGGCCAGGAGTCGTGGCGCGATATCGGGCACATCCAAGTCGTGACGTTGCGCGGTGGCCAGGGCGGCGGGGTGGATGCGTTGCCCCGGATGGGTCCCGGCCGACGCGGTGTCAACGGCGCTGCTCTTTCGCCATAAGGCGGCGGCCAAGTGGGAGCGGGCAGTGTTCGCGGTACACACAAACAGCACCCGCCTGCCCTTCGGGGACGATACGGGCCCCCCGGTGTCAGTGCCTAGCGGTGGATTGTGCCGGTTCAGCGTGATGTAGGTCCGGCGCCGGTCCCCCTCGGAGCGGTGGCGGACCACGATCCCCGCCTCTTGGAGGATGCGTAGGTGGTGAGCGAGCAGGTTTGAGGGTATCTCAACCGCGGTGCCGAGACGAGAAAACGATGCATCGCTGACGGCGAGGAAGTCAACGATACGCAGCCGGTTCACATCGGAAAGCGCAGCGTGGGTTCGCGCACGCACCACCAGCCCGGATGTTCGCTCACTGTTCATTGAGTCAAGTTTGACTGACCTATCGTGGTCAAGTCAAGATGGTGCACGTGACCTCTCCACCACCACTTGCGCGCCGCCTCTTCGCTGAATTCCTCGGAACTGCCCTACTCGTCGCCGTCGTGGTGGGGTCGGGTATCGCCGCACAGCAGCTCTCTCCGGATGATGTCGGCTTGCAACTACTGCAAAACAGCACGGCCACGGTGCTAGGGCTGACGGTGTTGATTCTGCTTTTCGGTCCAGTCTCCGGTGGGCACTTCAACCCGGTGGTCTCCCTCGCCGACTGGTTCCTGGGCCGGCGTACCGGTCAGGGCCTGCCCCTTGCTGAGGTTGCGGCCTACAGCACGGCACAGACCATCGGGGGCATCGCAGGTGCCGTGTTAGCCAACGCGATGTTCAGTGTCGACACCACACTGTCGACCAAAGACCGGGCGACGGGCGCCCATTTCCTAGCTGAAGTGGTCGCCACGACCTTCTTGATCGCGCTGATCTTCGCCCTAGCGCGTAGCGGCCGCGGTGCGCTCGCCGCCCCAGCGGTAGGGGCTTATATCGGTGCCGCGTACTGGTTCACCAGTTCCACCTCGTTCGCCAACCCAGCGGTGACGATCGGTCGTGTCTTCTCCGACACCTTCGTTGGGATCGCCCCCACCTCGGCCCCAGCATTTGTTGCCGCCCAGTACCTCGGGTTGGTGGTCGGCGCCGCAGTGACCCTCGTGCTGTACCCCGACATCGCCCGCCATGTGCAGGACGCCGTGGTGCCGCAAACGACCGCCCCGGTCCGGGACCACGAGCCGGTGGCCACCACCGAAAGGCAGCACTGATGGCCACACCACCTGAGGTGACCACGCACCCCTATGCCGACCTGGTCAACGACCTCGCGTATTCCTACGAAGGGGTGTTCTCGCGGGAAAGCGTCGAAGCCGCAGTCCAAGCCGCTCGGGACTTGCTCGAACCGCACTCGAGAATCACCACGTTTCTGCCAGTACTGGTCGCTAAACAGGCTCGGGAGCAACTGATGGCCGCGGCCCAGGCAGAGGGGCGCATCGCCAAGAAAGTTCCCGAACTGTTGTTCGTGTGTGTGCACAACGCTGGCCGCTCCCAAATGGCCGCCGCCTTAGCCGAGCACCTATCCGCGCGCCGAGTCCACGTGCGATCCGCCGGTTCCGCGCCCGCCGGGGAGGTCAACCCCACCGTCATCGAGGCACTGCAAGAACGGGGCATCCCGCTGACAACGCCATACCCGAAACCTTTGTCCGACAGTGTGCTGAGCGCCGCCGACGTGATCATCACGATGGGCTGCGGCGACGCCTGCCCGATCTTCCCCGGGAAACGGTACGAAGACTGGGCCGTTGCTGACCCTGCCGGGCAACCCCTCCCCGTGGTCCGCGACATCCGCGACGACATCCAGTCCCGCGTTACGACGTTGCTGCGCAACATCCTCGACTAACCCTTCACCCACCCCCGGAGGCTACCCATGACCCTGACCAATGAGCCGGCCAGCAAGCCCTCAGTGCTGTATGTCTGTATCCACAACGCTGGCCGCTCGCAAATGGCCGCTGCCTACACCCGCCACCTCTCAGCCGGTGCCATCGAAGTGCGCTCAGCAGGCTCCGAACCCGCCGACCACATCAACCCCGCCGCCGTTGCTGCGATGGCCGAAGAAGGCATCGACATCACCACAGAAACCCCCAAGATCCTGACCAGCGACGCAGTAGCACTGTCCGACGTGGTCATCACCATGGGGTGCGGCGACGCCTGCCCCATCTACCCCGGGAAACGCTACGAAGACTGGGCCCTGGAAGACCCCGCAGGGCAAGCCGTGAAATCCGTTCGGATTATCCGAGACGACATCAAGAACCGTGTAGTGGAACTCCTCAACGGACTCGGGATCTCACCTGCCTAGGCACAAGACTCCGGACCATCCGAGCCCAGTTTGAGCCGCTGTGGTGGGGCAGTTCGACGTGACGTAGTCCGGGCCGAGCGACAGGATCTGTCCACCACGTCGATCACCTCGTCATCCTTCAGCCCTGACGTAGGGTGCTACAGCGTTTTAGGTCATAGGCCAGGCTCGCGACCAACGTGGCGAGCACTAGCGGTAGGGCGAAGAACACCAGGGCTGAGGTGAATCCGGTGAGGGCTTGGTGCCCGGTGGCATCCAGAACCAAGAACGTGGTGTAGGCGGCGTACAAGGCCAGAAACAGCAAGATCAGCAACGTGTTGGCGATGTTAGACCCGACAACGTCACCCACGGCAAGGTCGGTTTCGCCACGGGCCACCGCACCGACGGTGACCGCGAACTCCGGTGCCGAGGTCCCCACCGCCACCACGGTCAACCCGATCACCAACGGGCTCAAACCCCACTTGGCTGCCACAGCCGATGCTCCACGGACCAACAGTTCACCGCCACCCACGAGCACAACAAAGCCAAGGGCGACCCGGGTCACATCGAAAAGGTCCATGCTGGTTGACGCTACCCTTCACAGCCCTGGCGACAGGCGATACGACGACGCCTAGGACTGGCACGGTTTCCGGGCTGGATGTGATCTACTTGCTCTCCGGAGGGGAGTATCCCCGTTTCTGTTCATCGACAGTACGACCGGTCCATGCCGGTCCGGTGAACGGGCCCCGCAAAGGGGTGGGAGAGACCTCCGGTCACGCCGACCCGAGTAATTCCCGTAGGGAACTGTTCTGGGGGCCAGTACAGGAACGAGAAGAGCATGCGATTGAGCCGTCTCTCATCGGCCGCCCGCCACATCACCGGAGCGATGCGCACCCATCAAGACAAAATCGAACGGGGCATCGACAAAGCCGGGGAGGTGGCCAATCAGAAGACCGGGTCCAAACACGACCAACACATCCGCACCGGCACCGGACACTTGCGCACTGGGTTGTCCAAGATCACCGGCAACCCCAGCACCACTAGGAGCGACGTCCCGCCCGGGCCAGTGATCGACCACGCCCCCGACGACAAGAACACCACTCGTCCTGGGCAGCCCGGACCTGAGCAGCCGCGGACCTAACGCTCACGGACCACCAACGCGGGGTGTCGTGACCGGGACGGCCACCGTGGCCGGGTTACTCATCGAGGGCTGGGCGATTGCGTTAGTCGTAGTGCTGAGGTTCAGCCAAGACGCTCCCACTTCTGGGTCGGTAGGTGCGCGTAACCGCCGGTGGGGCCACACGGACGGACCAGCGGCACCGGTGGATTGGCTGTGCTTCGCGACGACCAACCACGCACCGGCGGCAGTGCCGGCATTCCTGCTCGTGTGAGTCGTGGCTCTGCCCAGCCCGATCCCCACACCCCGCCTCCCACCGACGAAGGATGAGCCACCCAAAGACGCAGGGTTCCCACGGTGGTCCGATGTGCTGAAACACCCTCGGGATCTGTGGCTCTCGACCGGCCGACACCTGTTCCTAGGCCGTCTTAACCGGGTCTTGCCCTATCGAGCCGGACCTGATGAGGATTTCCGAGTCCAACTACACTATTTCGGCCCGCCCGAGGTCGTTTCGTGGTGCTGGGGGCACTCTTCGATGCGTGACGATCACTTCCCAAGTGTGACCGGTCAACACGTGGCTCTAGTGAGCCCCCGGTCAGGTGTCGATAGGTGGAGGAGACCTCACGGCTTACGTTGTGAGGACCCTTTGATGCTCCCGGTACCAACCCAATCGATTGAAACGACCGCCACCATCGCCACCTCCGCAGTATGGGGCTTGACCCTGGCTGCGGTCCTGGGATGTTGGTGCTCGACTTCGCGCTGACGCGCAACCCCCTGAAGTCTCGATGCCAGGATCACATCGCCCACGACTCCGCTGCCCTCGGCGGTGCCTGCGTTGACGGACTTCACGCTGGCTTGCGGTGCGGTCGAGGGTGTCATTGGGCCCAAAGTAGTACTTTGCATCAGTGAGCCAACCTCAATCAAGCCTCTCTGCTCTGCGCGACCCCAGCCCGATCGACGTGATCGCCGAGGACTACCTGGAGGCCCAGATCGCCTTGAGTCCGATCATGGCGACCTACCTGGGCGTGGCCGGGCACGAGGACCGCTTCGACGACTTCGGTATAGAGGGGATCCAGCGCACGCTCGAGCTGACTCGGCAAACCGCAGCGCGGTTGGACGCCGCGACCGCAGACGGAACCCCGCAGGATGATGTCGACGCCGTCACTGCCGCAGCGCTGCGTGAGGAGCTCGAGGTCAGCGAACTCAGCCTCAGCCGCGTGATCGACGGCCTGGAACCCACGTCGCTGAACGTGCTCGACTGCCCCGTCCAGTCGGTGCGTGACGCCTTCGACCTGATGGCCACCACGACGCCCCACCACTGGGAATGGATCCTGGCTCGGCTGCTGGCCGTGCCTGATGCACTGGCGGCCTACGTCGTCGCGCTGCGCTACAGCGCCGAGCGCGGCCAGGTGGCTCCACGCCGCCAAGTGGTGAGCGTTCTGGCGCAATGCAGGGCTCAGGCTGACGCGAGTTCCAGCACCTTCTCCGCACTCATCGCGGACGCGAGCACCATCCCGCCGCAGATGCGCACGGTCCTGGAAGAAGCGGCCGCCGGGGCCAACGCAGCCTTCGCGGAGCTGGCGGACACGTTGGACACCGAACTACTCCCCCAGGCTCCGCACAACGACGCTGCCGGCATCGAGCGCTACCGACTGCTCTCCCGCGCCTTTCTGGGCACCGAGACCGATCTGGCCGAGACGTATGAATGGGGCCAGGAGGAGGTCGCGCGGATCACCGCGATGATGCACGAGGTCGCGGAGCAGATCGAGCCTGGAGCCACCATCGAGCGGGCTATCGCGGTCCTGGATGACGACCCGCAGTATCAACTCGAGGGCACCGAGGCCCTCAAAGCATGGATGCAATCGAGCGCCGATGAAGCAATCGAGGCGATGGCCGATACCCACTTCGACATCCCCGAGCCGATCCGCCAGATCGAAGCCATGATCGCGCCCAGCCAGACCGGGATCATCTATTACACCGGCCCCAGCGAGGACTTCTCTCGCCCCGGACGCATGTGGTGGTCGGTGCCCGCAGGGGTGAACACTTTCACCACCTGGCGCGAGCTCACGACCGTTTATCACGAGGGGGTGCCCGGCCATCACCTGCAGATCGCGCAGACCACGTTGCGTCAGGACACCCTGAATCGCTGGCGCCGGTTGGCCTGTTGGAATTCCGGTCACGGCGAAGGCTGGGCCTTGTATGCCGAGTGGCTGATGTCCGATCTCGGCTATCTGGACGATCCGGGTATGCGGATGGGCTTGCTCGACGCGCAGTCGTTACGGGCGGCGCGCGTCGTCATCGATATCGGGGTGCACTGCGAGTTCGACGCACCGGCGGAGGTCGGCGGGGGGCCGTGGACCTACGACAAGGCGTGGACCTATCTGAACAACCACGTGAACATGGCCGAGGACTTCGTCCGGTTCGAGCTGGACCGCTACCTCGGGTATCCCGGGCAAGCACCGTCATACAAGGTCGGCGAGCGACTGTGGTTGGAGTTGCGCGATGAGGTCAAGCGGCGCGAGGGCGACGACTTCGACCTTGCCGCCTTCCACCGGCGGGCGTTGGACCTGGGTGGCGTGGGCTTGGACGTCCTGCGTTCGGCGGTGTTGAGTCAGGCATGAGTATTGCCCTGACGTTGGTCCTGGTGGCCGGCATTGCCGTGCTGGTCGCCGGACTGGCCGAGCGGCGAGGCTGGAATGCACCCCCGTTGCTGATCGTCGTCGGCGTGATCGGCTCCTACCTGCCGTTTATCCCCCAAGTCGAGTTGACCTCGGACATGGTCCTCTTCGGACTGCTACCGCCGTTGTTGTATGCGGCAGCCATCCGGACCTCGCTGGTGGACTTCACCCGGCACCGGGCTGCCATCTTGTCGTTGTCGGTGGGCTTGATCTTGTTCACGGCGTTCGGCGTGGCCGTCGTGGCGCACGCGATGCTGCCGATCTCGTTTGGCCTTGCCTTCGCTCTCGGGGCGATTGTGGCCCCGCCGGATGCGGTCGCGGCCACCGCCGTGGCCCGCAAGATCGGCCTCCCCCGGCGGATCGTCACGATCCTGGAAGGCGAGTCGTTGTTGAACGACGCGACGGCTCTGGTCGCGCTGCGTACGGGCTTGGCGATTGCCGGGTTGGGCAGTGGCCACGGGCTGGTCGCTGCAGCCACCGATGACGTCACCGCCTGGACCGTGCTGCTCAATTTTGCCTGGGCGGTGATCGGTGGCGTCGCCGTCGGGGTGGCCGTGGCCTCGATCGCCTCGTTCCTGCGGATGCGCCGCCTCGGGCCTGAGTTGGACACCGCGATGTCCTTCACCATCCCCTTCTTGGCCTTCTTGCCCGCTGAGGCGCTGGGCTCCTCGGGCGTCCTCGCGGTGGTGACGGCAGGCCTGATCCTCGGCCATCGCTCGTTGACCCTGCAGAATGCGCGCTCGCGTCTGTCCGAACGCACCAACTGGGCCAGCGTGCAGTTCATCCTGGAGAGTTCGGTCTTCTTGATGATCGGCCTGCAGATGCACGACATCGTGACGACCACGCAGAACGACAGCATGTCTCTGGGTCGCGTCTTGCTGACCTCCGTGGTGATCCTGGTGGTCGTCATCCTGCTTCGTCCGCTGTGGGTGTTTCCCTCGCGCTGGTTGTTGTCCTGGCGGGCCAGTGAGCCAGGACTCCCTCTGGCCGAGTTGGCCCTGGTGTCTTGGGCCGGTATGCGTGGGGTCGTCACTTTGGCCGCGGCCTTCCTGATCCCCGTCGGAGCCGACAATCGCCAAGCCATCATCTTCATCGCTCTCGTGGTCGCGATCGGGACCCTCGGCATACAGGGGTTGACCTTGCCGCTGCTGGCCCGTCGGTTGCGCGTCGAGGGACCGGACGCACGCGAGGATGCGCTGCAGCAAGCCGTGCTGACCGAGCATGCCGTGTCGGCAGGGCTGGCCGCGTTGGATAGCGTCGAGGAGGAACCCGAGGCGCTTGATGCGCAGTTGCGGCAGGAAGCGCAACGACGGACAAACCGTATGTGGGAGCGGGTCGGCCCCCGTGGGGAGGACTACAGCGAGACCCCAGGAGATGCTTACCGGCGAGTCCGAATGGTCATGATGGCTGCGGAGCGGGCCGAACTGGTGCGGCTGCGTGACCAAGGCGCGGCCGAGCACGACCTGCTGGGACGGTTGCTCGAGCAGCTCGACATCGAGGAGTCCGTGTTGGATCTCTCCGATGATGATCGCCGCGACTCCGAACGGGTGAGCGCCGTGCGTGCGCCCGAAGCGTTGGAGGGCGGCTGCGAGCACCTGCGGGATGCTCCAGAGGAGATCGCGGCATTGTCGCCGAATTGCCAGCCGTGCGAGGAGCAAAATCTCGCTCCCGTGCACTTGCGCAAATGTATGACGTGCGGCTACGTCGGGTGTTGTGACTCCTCCGTGGGGAAGCACTCACGAAAGCATTTCCGGGAGTCACGGCATCCCGTGATGGAGAGTTTCGAACCCGGTGAGGCGTGGCGCTGGTGCTTCATTGACGGCGAAACGGGCTAAGCCTTGTATTGCGGCGGCGGCTGTTTCTTCTGTTGGCTGAATTCGCCACCGGCTCGCCCGCCGAAAGGACGACCGTGATCGGCGAATTCCTCCCGCGTGTAGGTCATCGTCCACGGACCGACTTGCACCCGCGACCCCGTGCGCAGGACCTGCTCGTGCGTGACGGTGACCCCGTTGACCTTGGTCGGGATGCTGGTCCCTGCGGCCACGATGAGATATTCGTCATTAGCGTCGCGACGGACCAGCGCTTGGACGCCGTCGATGCCCGCGAGTTGAAGGTCGCAGCTGTCGTCGCTGCCGATGCTCGTCCCGGTGCGCAGGAGATGGAAGATCCGGCGTGGGTCGTTGGCTGTCGCTGCACTGCCCATCGCGAAGACGAGTCGAGGGCGGCCCCCGCCCTCGGGGTCGTGTGTGGTGGTCGCACGCCGTCGCGACCACCGAAACGTCGGCGCGATCGGGAAAAGCGTCGGCGGAGGCAGCATGCTCGTGTCGGAGCCACGGCCTTTGCCCACCGAACCGCGCAATCCGGCAACCGCGCGGATGTTGTCGATGCGGATGTGCTTGGACCGAGTGGCCAAGCGAGTGGCTAGGCCGGCCTTGACGTCACCGATGGTGACGATAGGACCCTGCGTCCCAGCCAGTGAAACGCTCAGGCCCTGCTCCGCGAGCGCGGCTGCGATGAGCCGGGCTTCGCGGAGCGAGGAACCCGAGGACAACGCCCCGACATCGTCGCATCGGACCTCGAGATGCCGCCCGTTGCCGGTGAGCGTGCCGGACATCTGCTCGGTCTGCCCACCATCAGCGGAGGCACGCTCCATGGAGAACGTGAGGTCGGCTTCGATGTTGAAGCGGAAAGCCATGCTGAATCAGTCCCGCAGGGGGTCGGAGCCTGCCGACTCGTCGTCGCTGGTCGTGATGCGGATGGTGCCGTTGACCTTCCACGTGGCTCGCGGCGCATCCGGGCCAGTGTCGCGCGGCACCTCGACGGCCATATCCACGAAGCTGTAGTTGATGGCGGCTCCACGTCCGGTGAGGTACGCCCAGAGGTCTTGCCCGAGGTCCGTCCAACTGACATCCTTGCCGTCGCTGGCGGCGGGGGTTGCGTGCTCGTCCTGCATGCTCATGTGCTCTCCTTCGATGAGGTGTGATGAGTGCTGCGTCGACACGGCATGCGCGCCGACACGAATGCGGCCACACAACGATAGAGCGAGCACAAGAGGCCACAACAAGGGGGGTACTTCGATGATCAAAGGTTGCACGTAGTACACTATTTTGGCTAATTTCAGCAATGATGTGTGCACAAGTCATCACGTCTGGAGCGTTAGCGTTGCCCCATGACTCATGTCGTCTTGGCGTCCGCCTCGAGCGGGCGGCTGGGTACCTTGCGCAGGGCCGGTCTCGATCCGCAAGTCGTCGTCTCGAACGTCGACGAGGACGCGCTCGTGGCCGAGGTCGAGCGCGTCGATGGCCCCCTCACTGCTGACCAGGTGGCCTTGTTGCTCGCCCAAGCTAAGTGTCGTGACGTGGCCGACAGGCTTGAGGGGTGCGACGTCAGCCATGTCGACGATGTCGTTCTGGGCTGCGACTCTGTGTTGGAGTTCGCTGGCGAGATCCACGGCAAGCCGCATACGAGCCCGGAGGCGCGGCGCCGGTGGCGGGAGATGCGCGGGTCCAGCGGAGTGTTGCATAGCGGCCATTGGCTTATCGACCGCCGCACCGACCACCTCGACGACATCGACCGCCCTCGCGAAGTCGGCGAAGTGGCCTCGACCACCGTCCATTTTGCGGACCTCAGCGATGCAGAGATCGACGCCTACGTCGCCACCGGCGAACCTCTGCACGTCGCCGGCGCGTTCACCGTGGACGGATTGGGCGGTCCCTATGTCAGCGGCATTGAGGGCGACTATCACGCCGTGGTCGGGGTCAGTCTGCCGTTGCTTCGCACCCTGCTCATGCAGTTCGGCATCGCCTGGTACGACTTACGTCCTGACCTTCGTCCCAGCGGCTAGACCGGGGGTATGCCGCGCCTCCGGGTCGAGAAGTGCCGCTCACGATGCGCCGCATACCGCAGCCGTCGGAGCAGTTCACCGCGCAGATCCTCGGCCTCGATGATTCCGTCGATCACCAGGTCAGCCGCCAGACGCTCGAGGTCCACGTCTTCCAGGTATTCGGCCCGCTTGTCCGCCACGAACGAGGCACGCTCGTTCTCGTCGTCAATCGCGGCGATCTTGCCGGCATACACCGCATTGACGGCGGCCTCAGGTCCCATGACCGCGATGCGAGCGGTGGGCAGCGCCAGCGTCGCGTCCGGGCCGAAGCCTGGTCCGCCCATGGCGTACAGACCCGCTCCGTACGCCTTGCGCAGCACGACACAAAACTGCGGCACGGTCGCTTCGGCCACGGCGCTCACCATCTTGGCGCCGTGCCGGATGATCCCGCCGCGCTCGACCTCGGAGCCGATCATGAAGCCCGGGACGTCGGCCAGATAGATCAGCGGTATGCCGTAGGCGTCGCACAGCCAGATGAAGCGCGCTGCCTTATCGGCCGAGTCGGTGAAGAGCACCCCACCTTTGACCGCCGAATTGTTGGCCACGATGCCGACGGTCTCGCCGCCCATCCGGCCCAGCCCGATCACCAGTTCAGGAGCAAAGAGTTCCTTGATTTCAAAGAAGCTGTCCTCATCGATCAGCCCATCGATGACCTCATGGACGTCGAACGGCACGGACTCGGCCTCCGGGATGACGTCTCGACTCAGCGGGAGCGACGGCTCGTCCACGGAATAGTGCGGCGTCGGCGATGACCAGCTGTCCGGCAGGTAAGAGAAGTAGAGCTTGGCCAACTCGATGGCCTCGGTATCGTCGCTGGCCAGCACATCCCCGACGCCGGAGACGGTGCAGTGCATCCGCGCCCCGCCCATCTCCTCCAGCGAGACCTGCTCCCCCACCACCATCTCGGCCATCCGGGGACTGCCCAAATACATCGAAGCATTGCCCTCGACCATGATGATCAGGTCGGTGAAACTCGGGATATACGCGCCGCCCGCAGCCGAGGGACCAAAGAGGCAGCAGATTTGTGGGACCTTGCCTGAAAGCGCCACTTGGTTGTGGAAGATCCGCCCGGCACCACGTCGGCCGGGGAACAGTTGCACTTGGTCGGTGATCCGGGCCCCGGCCGAGTCCACCAGCCAAAAGAGTGGCAACTCCTCGCGCAGGGCGCTCTCGGTGGCGCGGATCATCTTTTCGACCGTCCTGGCCCCCCACGACCCCGCCTTGACCGTCGGGTCGTTCGCCACCACGATGACCGGCCGCCCGTCGACCTCACCGTGCCCGGTGACCACGCCGTCGGCGGGCAGGCCGGGGGTGGTGGCGTTGGCGTAGCGACCGTCCTCAACGAAGGTGTCCGCGTCGATGAGGAGGTCGATCCGTTCCCGGACGGCCAATTTATGTTGGGCTTCGAGCTTGGCCCGACCGCGCTCATCGGGTGCCGACGTGGTTGCGTATGCCGCCTGGAGCCGCTGGCGCACATCTGCCACTCGGGGGTCCGCCGACGGTGAAGTCTCCGGCTGGCTCGGGCTCACGCCGGCAGGCCCAGCCGGCGCGCGATCAGCATGCGCTGCACCTCGGAAGTGCCCTCACCGATCTCGAGGATCTTGGCGTCGCGATAGAACCGCGCGACGGGGTATTCCTCCATGAAGCCGTTGCCGCCAAAGACCTGCGTCGCGATGCGCGTGGCGCTCATCGCGGCCTCGGTCGAATACAACTTCGCGATGGCTGCGGCCTGCTTGACCTCAGCGATGCTGCGGCGACCGGCTTCGCTTTCATCCTTCAGCCAGGCCGCCTTGTAGGTCAGCAGTCGAGCCGACTCGACCATGACAGCCAGGTCGGCGACTTGGAAGGACACGCCTTGGTTGGCCCCGATCGGGCGACCGAAGGCGATCCGGGTCTTGCTGTATTCGGTGGCCTCCTCGAGCATTCGCTGGGCACAGCCAAGCGCGAGCGCGGAGATCGCGATCCGCCCGTCGTCGAGGGTCTTCAAGAACTGCTTGAAGCCTTCCCCTCGGGCACCGAGCAGATTGGCTTCGGGCACCTGGGCACCGTCGAAGGTCAGCCCGTGGGTGTCGCTGATGTGCCATCCCAACTTGCGATAGGGCGGCTCGACGATAAATCCGGGGGTGCCGCTGGGCACCATGATGGCGCTGATCTCGGGCTTGCCCTCGGCGCTTTCCCCAGTCTTGGCCGTGACCGTCACCACAGAGGTGATGTCGGTGCCGGAGTTGGTGATGAAGGCCTTGGAGCCGTTGAGCGTCCACTGTCCGTCGGCGAGGTTCGCTCGGGTTGTGGTGGCGGCTGCATCCGACCCCGCTTCGGGTTCGGTGAGACCGAACCCAGCGAGCGCCCGGCCAGCGATGAGATCAGGCAGCCACTGCTCCTTCTGCTCCTGCGTGCCGTAGGTCAGGATCGGGTTGATCCCCAGACCGACGCCAGCCGAGAGCGTGATGCCGATGGACTGGTCGACTCGGCCCAACTCTTCGATGGCCACGCAGAGGTAGGTGAACCCGCCCTCGTCCAGCCCCGCCCCGCCGAACTCTTCTGGAGCGTGCAAGCCAAACAAGCCCAACTGCCCCATCGCCGGGACGAGCTCGGTCGGGAAGTGCGAGCGAGCGTCCCAGTCGCCCACGTACGGCTCGATCTGCTGGGCCGCGAAGTCGCGCACCAACGCTCGGAACTCCTCGTGATCTTCGCTCAACTCGTACATGGAGGGCCGACCTTTCCTGCATACCCACTCTGGCTGCTTGACGTTAACGTCAACGTAAAGCAAAATGCGGGGTATGACAAGCCAGGGACCGTGGACGATCGCTGAGATGGCCGACGACTTCGAGGTCACCCATCGCGCGCTGCGGCATTACGAGCACCTCGGCTTACTCGCTCCGGAACGCGTCGGCCCTGGCGGCACCACCCGGCGATATCTCCGGCGCGATCGGACCCGACTTGGACTGATTCTGCGGGGTCGCCGGTTGGGATTCCCGCTGGAGGAGATCGGCACCATCATCGATATGTATGACGAGCAGCCCGGCGAGGTTGGGCAGCTCGAATATCTGTTGTCCCAAATAGGCGATCGCCGCGCTGACCTGCAGCGGCGTCGCGCCGACATCGACAAGTCCCTGCAGGAGTTGGCGGACCTGGAATCCCGGTGCCGCGACGATCTGGCGTCCCGCTAACCGACCGGCTCGCGATCCCGCGGCGCAGGCACGTGCCGTACTAGGGTGACGCACATGCCGATCAGCAAGATCCTTATTGCCAACCGGGGCGAGATCGCAGTCCGGATCGCGCGCGCCTGCACCGACGCGGGGATCGAGTCGGTGGCGGTGTATGCCGACCCCGACCGTAATGCGCTTCACGCCAAGATTGCCGATGAGGCCTACGCTCTGGGCGGCAGCACCCCCGGCGAGTCCTACCTGGTTCAGGACAAGATCATCGAGGTCGCCAAGCAGGCCGGTGCCGACGCCATCCACCCCGGATACGGCTTCCTGTCGGAGAACGCCACGTTTGCCCAAGCCGTGATGGACGCCGATCTGATCTGGATCGGCCCGCCCCCGGCCGCCATCGATTCACTGGGCGACAAGGTCAAGGCACGCCACATCGCGACGGCCGCCGGTGCCCCATTGGTGCCCGGCACCAAGGACCCCGTGCCGGACGCTGATGCCGTGGTGGCCTTTGCCGACGAGCATGGCTTGCCAGTGGCGATCAAGGCCGCGTTCGGCGGCGGCGGTCGCGGCATGCGGGTGGCCCGCACCAGGGAAGAAATCCCGGACATGTTCGAGGCTGCGGTCCGCGAGGCTGAGGGTGCGTTCGGTCGCGGCGAGTGCTTCGTCGAGCGCTATCTCGATAAGCCCCGGCACGTCGAAACCCAATGCCTGGCCGACACCCACGGCAACGTCGCAGTCGTCTCGACCCGAGACTGCTCCCTGCAACGGCGTCACCAGAAGTTGGTCGAGGAAGCTCCCGCACCGTTCTTGAGCGAGACGCAGATCCAGGAGTTGGTGTCCTCCTCCGAAGCCATCCTGACCGAGGCCAACTACGTCGGCGCGGGCACGGTCGAATTCTTGGTCGGGGCTGACGGCACCATCTCGTTCTTGGAGGTCAATACGCGTCTGCAGGTCGAGCACCCCGTCTCCGAGGAGATCACCGGGGTCGATCTCGTGCTCGAGCAGATCCGCATCGCCAACGGCGAAGAACTGACCTTCACCTCGTTGCCACCCTCGCGCGGGCATAGCATCGAGTTCCGCATCAACGGTGAAGACCCAGGCCGCGGCTTCCTGCCCGCGCCCGGCAGTGTCATGACCTATCGCACTCCCAGCGGACCCGGTGTGCGGGTGGACTCCGGGGTGGAGGAGGGCGACGTGATCTCCGGAGCCTTCGACTCCATGCTGGCCAAGCTCATCGTGACCGGTGCCGACCGACCGCAGGCCTTGGCCCGCGCGCGGCGCGCCCTGGCCGAATACGTCATCGAAGGTATGCCGACCGCCCTCACCTTCCACCGCGTCGTGGTCAGCGACCCAGCGTTTGCGCCACCTGCGGGCGAGGACTTCACCGTGCATACTCGCTGGATCGAGACCGAGTTCGACAACACGATCGAGGCCTACTCCGGCCCGACCTCGGACGCCGAGGATGGCCCCGCTGAGCGGACGGACATCGTGCTTGAGATCGACGGCAAGCGGCTGTCGGTTTCGGTACCGGCTGGGTTGTCGCTGGGCGGCGGGACCTCGGGTGGCGGCCGGTCGAAGGCCCCGCGACGGACCAAGCGCGGCTCCGGCAGCGCAGCCGCCTCCGGAGACTCAGTGACCGCGCCCATGCAGGGCACCGTGGTCAAGGTTGTCGTCAGCGAGGGCGACGAGGTGGCCGAGGGCGACGTGGTCTTAGTGATCGAGGCGATGAAGATGGAGCAGCCCATCAAGGCGCACAAGTCGGGCACCGTCAGCGGCCTTAAGACCGAGGTCGGTCAGACCGTCACCAACGGTGCCGTTATCTGTGAGTTGACCTAAATACGATCGTCTCGTCCATCGGATAGGCGGCACTCAGCGTTTGGGCGGTCAGAAACTCAGCAGCCCTGAGAACTTCCATCTGAAGGATCTTGCCCTCAGCCGACATTCCAAGGTAGACGCAGCCCCCGGTGCCGGGCACCTCGATGTCCGCGACGATCTCGCGGTCGCCAATCTCGTCCACGAAGTCGATGCTTGCGATGTCCTCCTTCGGGCCGTACTCGATGCGCATTCGCTCACACTAGCGATGTCGACCGTGCCCGAGCGGCTCGCTATTCGGCCATGGAGTGCAACTGTCGGGCTGCTTCGGCGATCGACCCCGACATCGAGGGATAGACGGTGAAGGTCGAGGCGAATTGATCGACGCTCAACTGGGACGACACGGCCAAGGCGATGGGGAAGATCAGTTCACTGGCTCGGGGCGAGACCACAACGCCACCGACGATCGTGTCCCCACCCTTGCGGGCGAAAATCTTGACGAATCCGCCCTTGAGGTTCTGCATTTTGGCGCGAGGGTTCTTGGTCAGCGACAACATCACCGCTCGGGCGTCGATGCGGCCTTTGTCGATGTCCTCTTGGCTGACGCCCACCGTCGCGATCTCCGGGTCGGTGAAGATGTTGGAGCTCACTCGGCGCAGCGAGAGTGGCGCCACAGCATCGCCAAGCGCGTGGGCGATAGCAATGCGACCTTGCATGGCCGCGACCGAGGCCAACGGCAGGACACCGGTGCAGTCCCCGGCGGCATAGATGCCGGGCACGCTGGTCCGCGAGACGCGGTCGACCTCGATATGTCCAGACTTCGTGACGTCCACCCCGGCCTCCACCAAACCGATGTCTTCGGTGTTCGGCAACGAGCCTACGGCCAACAACGCGTGGCTGCCCTCGACTTCGCGGCCGTCCTCAAGGGTGACCAGCACCCCACTTTCGGTGCGCGAGATCGACGCCATCCGCGAGCGGTTCAACACCGCCATACCCCGGCCCCTGAACACGTCTTCCAACAGGTTTGCCGCGTCTTCGTCTTGGCCGGGCAGCACCCGGTCGCGTGACGACACCAGCGTGACCTTCGAGCCTAACCCGAGGTAGGCGTGCGCAAGTTCGGCTCCGGTGACACCTGAGCCGATCACGACGAGGTGCTCCGGCAACTCCGTTAGTTCATAGATCTGCTGCCACGTCAGAATCCGCTCCCCATCGGGCATCGCGGTGTCCACCGTTCGCGGTCGAGCACCGGTCGCCAGCAAGATGACGTCGGCATCCAGGTGGCGCTCCCCCACGTCAACGCACCGACGGTCCTTCACGACCGCGGTGCCGGTCACGATCTCGACGCCAGCCCCCTCCAGCCGTTCGGTGATGTCAGCGCTCTGGGCCCTCGCCAAATCCATCACGCGCGTGTTGATGTCATCGACGTGCGCGGTGACTCCTTGGTTTTCAGGCGCGCCATCGAATTGGACTCCGATCCGCCGGGCCGCGGTGAAGCGGTCCATGAAATCGGCGGTCGCGATGAGGGCCTTGCTCGGCACGCAGTCGGTCAACACTGCCGCTCCGCCGATCCCTTCGCGTTCGACCAGATACACCTGGCACCCCAGATGCGCAGCGGTCAGCGCCGCTTCGTAACCCCCGGGTCCGCTCCCGATGACGATGGCCTTGGGTTGACTAGTGCTCACCTCGCCATCCAACCATCGCTACGCTGACCCGGTGACTTACGCCCCCTCGGACCAACGCCCGACCGCAAACCTGAACGACGCAGACGTTGACCCGTTCGATGTCGCCCGCGAGGCAGCAGCCGCCATCGCCGAGGTCACCGGCATCGCTCGGCACGATGTCGCTCTCGTGCTTGGCAGTGGTTGGGGTGCCACGGCCGATCTGATCGGCGAGACGACCGCGACCGTTGACATCACCGAGGTGCCGGGCTTCAGCGCCGCCGCTGTCGCCGGGCACCACGGCACGATCTCCTCGGTGTCGATCGAGGGCAGTGAGCGTCGGGCTCTGATCTTTGGCACCCGGACCCACTTCTACGAGGGTCGGGGGGTTCGGGCAGTCGTCCACGGAGTGCGCACTGCTGCCGCCGCGGGGTGCACGACGATGGTGTTGACCAACGGGTGCGGCGGGCTACAGCCGCAATGGGCACCCGGGACCCCTGTGTTGGTCCGCGACCACCTCAATCTCACAGCCGCCTCCCCTGTGGAGGGAGCGAACTTCGTCGACCTGACCGATCTCTATACGCCGGCCCTGCGCGACCTGGCCCGCGAGGTGGACCCGTCTTTGGACGAAGGCGTCTATGCGCAGTTCCGCGGGCCCCACTACGAGACGCCCGCCGAGGTGGAGATGGCGCGCCGACTGGGCGCAGACCTCGTCGGTATGTCCACCACCCTGGAGGCCATCGCCGCTCGCCAAGCAGGTATGCAGGTGCTCGCCATCTCCTTGGTGACTAACGCGGCCGCAGGCATCAGCGACCAACCGCTGTCCCACGAAGAGGTGATCGAGGCGGGCAAGGCCGCTTCGGTGCGCTGCAGCACGTTGCTGTCGCAGATTGTGGGGCGTCTGTAATGAAACCGAGTGACCTGCTGGCACGGGCCAAGGCATGGCGTGACGACGATCCGGACGAGAGAACTCGCGCCGAGATGGATGATCTGATCAAGCGCGCGACCGGAACAGCAGAGCTCGAGAGCGAATCCGGGACCGTGGAGGAGGCGCTCGCTGAGCTCACCGATCGATTTGCGGGGACGCTGGCCTTCGGCACTGCGGGACTGCGCGGGCGGCTGGGTGCCGGCCCGAACCGAATGAATCGATCCGTGGTGATCCGCGCCGCGGCGGGGCTCACGGCATACCTGCAAGACGAGGGTGACATCGCCTCTCCCCTAGTCGTGATCGGCTTCGATGCGCGGATCAACTCCGACGTGTTCGCGATCGACACGGCCGAGGTCGTGGCCGCCGCCGGTGGGCGCGCGCTGATCCTGCCGGTGCCACTGCCTACCCCTGTCTTGGCTTTCGCCATCGGACATCTCGGCGCCGACGCTGGCGTGATGGTCACGGCGAGCCACAATCCCGCCACCGACAACGGCTACAAGGTCTATCTGGGTGATGGCTCCCAGATCGTTCCGCCAGCGGACGCGCAGATCGCGGCGCACATCGATGCCGTGACGACGACCTCCTCCGTGCCGCGCTCCGACCAAGAGTGGACCCGCTTGGGCGATGAGCTGATTGCGGCATACCTCGAGGCGGTCGCCGACGTCGTCGACCCTGACAGTCCCCGAGAGGTGTCCCTGGTCCACACCGCTTTGCATGGTGTGGGTGCCACCGTGGTGCGACGGGCCTTTGAGCGTGTCGGCTTTGACGCTCCAGCTCCGGTCGAGGAGCAGGAGCAGCCCGATCCGGCGTTCAGCACAGTCGCCTTCCCGAATCCGGAAGAGGCCGGAGCGATGGACGCGGCGCTGCTGTTGGCCGAGTCGGTCCATCCCGATGCCGTGATCGCCAACGACCCGGACGCCGATCGCTGTGCCGTGGCGGTCCACAACAAGGACGGCTGGCGGATGCTGCGCGGCGACGAGGTGGGCTGGTTGCTCGGTCATCACCTGATTGCTCGCGGCATCGATCCGACGGGCGAGCGAACGGTGCTGGCCCGCTCGATCGTGTCTTCGCGGCTTCTGGGGGCGATGGCAGAGGCTGCCGGTTTGCCCGCCGTGGAAACGCTGACCGGTTTCAAGTGGATTGGGCGCGTGCCGGGGTTGGCCTATGGCTACGAAGAGGCCCTGGGTTACTGCTGCGATCCGGCCACGGTGCCCGACAAGGACGGCATCAGCGCGGCGCTGTTGATGGCTGAGTTGATTGCGGATCTAAGGTCTCACGACCGCACGGTTGACGACGTGTTGGACGAGCTCGCCGTGAGGCACGGGGTGCATGCGACCGAATCCTTCTCGGTGCGGCTCGACGATCTCTCGTTAGTTCCCGCGATGCTGCAGCGGCTTCTGGGGTCGCCTCCCGAGTTCATTGGCGGTGCTTCGGTTCGCTCGGTGGAAGACCTTGATCAGCCCAAGGGCGACCTGCCGGGCACCCCCGGGGTGCGCTTCTACACGGAAGACGACACGCGCATCATCGTTCGGCCGAGCGGGACTGAACCGAAGATCAAGGTGTATGTGGAGGCGATCGTTCCCGTTGAAGGTCGAGGGCAATTGAAGTCGGCACGTGCTGAGTCCAGCCGGCGGTTGACCGCTGTGGTCGAAACGATGACGGCGCTGACCGCGACTAGCTGAGGACCTTCGGGCTCCCTGCGTGAGGTCTTTTCAGCGGCTCAGCCCCTTGTGTTCATCGAACATGTGTACTAATATTGGGGGGTGACGACGACCGCCGAAACGCCACCCATCACGGGTCGCGATGCGCTTGTGTGTGGCTCGTCGGGCAGTTCTGCGGGGGTTGATTCCGGTGGTGATCCGGATCGATATTCGTGGGTGGATGAGGCGATGGCGCGATGTGACGATGATGATGGTTTTGGTTTGGACGCGGCGGATTGGCGTGATGTTGAGGCCACGGTGGGGGTGGTCTCAGCGTTGTGGGATGTGGAGGCCGGGTTGGCCCGGTTGCCGTTGCCACCGGGGGTGGGTGATGCGTTGCGGGCGGTGATCCGGTGTGGTGTCGCGCATGCTGATAGTGCTGTCGCGGAACCCCACGAGGCGGGTGATGAGGCGTTGTTGGGTGCGGCGGCGGGGGTGCGGGTGGTGCAGGGCTTCGCTGAGGCGGTGTTGGTTCAGGCGGCGGGGAGCCTGGCGCATCGGGCTGGTGAGGAACTGCTCGCGCGGAAGAAGGTCATTGACCCGGGCGAGTTGTCGGTGACTGCTCGGCAGCGGTGGCGGGCGAAGACCAAGTCTGTCGTCGCCGAAGAACTGTGCGTGTTGACGGGGTTGGGGGTCTTTGGTGGTCATGCCCGGGTGGGTTTGGCGTTGGCCCCACCGGTCGTGGTGGGCAAGGCGCGGGCGGCGTTGTCGCGGGGGTTGGTGGACTGGCGTGGGGTTCAGGACTTTTGGCAGCGGTGTGGCCGGATGGATGTGCTGGATGCGGCGACGGTCGCCGAGAACGTGTTCGGCCCGTTGCTGGCTGCCGCCGATGAAGCTGCCGCCGATGAAGCCGCTCAAGAGGACGGCGGAGACGATGAGCGGGAGCCTGTGCGGGCGGAGTCGTGCTCGGAGTTCCGCCGCCGGTTATCTCGTGAGGTGACCCGGGTCGAGGGTGCTGATGGGGCGGCGGCTCGGGAACGGCGCCGGGCTGCAGCGCGGACTCGTGATGTCAGTGCCGATCTTGGGCAGGACGGGTTGTCCTCGTTCACGGTGACCGCTGGTACGGCGAGTGTGGTGGCGGCGTTTGAGCGGGTGGAGACCATCGCCCGCCGCGCCCGCAAAGCCGGTGACCCCCGCAACCTGGGGTGTCTACGCTCGGACACGGCGATGGCCCTCCTCGTGCACGGCACCCTGCCCCTCACATCCGACACCAACGCCACCGCCGACGCCACCGCCGACGGTGATGGTGATGGTGATGGTGATGGCAGCGGCACCTTTGGACCCAAGAGCGACAGCCCCAGCAGCCCCAGCAGCCCCAGCAGCGCCGATCACGCTGACAGCGCCGATCGAGGCGATCTTGGGGATCATGGGGATCCGCGCGGCAACAGCGGCGCGGTTTTTTCGCGGCAACCTCTGATCCCGGTGAGCGATGAGATCCGGCGGATCATCTACGGGCTGCCCTCAGCGCACGTGGACGTCATCGTCGCGCTGGGCGCTTTGACTGGGCATGTCGATCAGGCAGATCAGCAACTCGGGAATGGGGGTGCCGAGCCCAGATCCGGGGCCCGGTCCGAGGCTCGGTCCGGGGTGGATCCGGGTCCACCGTTTGGGGAGGGGTTGATCGGGGAGATACCCGGTCACGGGTTCCTGACTGGTGAGCATGCCCGCGAGATCGCGACGCTGCCGGGGTCCACGTGGCACCGGTTGCTCACAGACCCCGTGACCGGGTACGCCATCGAACGCTCCAGTACGGCATACCGGCCCGATACAGCGATGGTGGAGCATGTCCGTGCGGTCGACCGGTTCTGCCGGGCACCGGGCTGCTTGATCCCCGCGCACCGATCCGAGTTGGATCACGAACACCCCTACGGCACCCCCGACGGGGTCACCGCGGTCGCGAATCTGAATGCGAAACACTCCCGGCATCACCAGTTGAAGACCGAACAGTTCTGGGCCAGTGTCATGGACGAGACCCGGCAGGTCACCTGGACCACACTCTTTAACCGGGTCTACACCACGAAGCCTCACGACCACCGCCAATACGGGGCGTCCGCTAGACATGGCGAAGAGATGACGGACCCAGCAGCGGTCGAAGACCCCGACCTGCGAGACCAACTGGTTTACGCCGCGCTGTGCTCCCGAGGCGGCCAAGACCGGTGGCTCGAAGCCCTGGACGACACCCCAGAACACCCCGACTCCAGCCACTACGGGCTCCCGCTCGGCGTGTTCCACCGCCGCCACGGGCACCGCCGCAACGGCCCACCCCCAGACCAGCAGACACCCGAACAACTCCTCACACCCCAGCCTGAACCCGCGCCGAACGTGAGCACCCGCTCGGCTATCGACTACGGCCCAGCCCCATTCTGAGGGCAAAGCGGCTGCGCTCAGAACGGTGACGCTCAGGCGTTGGTCAGGATGAGGGCCAGCAGCAGCAAGACGGCAGATACGCCGAGGGGAATAACCGCAGGAAGGGCCCAGCGGACCTCTGCGGCAGCGTCCGCGTCGGGCTGCCCTCCGCTCAGGAGCCAGCGCTGATATTCACGTTGGACGTCGCCGGCCACGACCTGCGCTGTGGTGCCTGGCCGAGCCTTGCGACGGGCCGTGGTCTCACCGAAATTATCGAAAGCCCTACGCGCAGAAAACTCGCGCTGCTTCGGAATAGCCCAGGAGTTGTGCTTTTGCCCGGCCGTGTCGGTGAGCTCTAGAGACCACTGATAGGTGACGTCCCGGAGCTGCCGGAATGTCACCGTTGTGTCCTTGAGGATGTTGCGCTGAGTGACCGAGTCGGCGCGCAGCTCAACCGACGGTCGCAGGAGGAAGGTCCAAATGACCGCGATGACGAAGCCGACCGCCGCCAGAGGGAAGATCACCCCGCGGCCTAGCGCCAACTCGCTGCTCACCACGGTGTAGCCGACCACCAAGACGGCCACCGTCATTGACCAGCCGAGCAATCGCGATGGCAGAGTTCGATAGACCTTGAGGAGATCCCCGGCCCCTGCGCCACCCTCTTGATCGGCCCCGGAGGACCCGCTGGCGCTGCTCACAGTTCGCCAGTCTAGGTGCCCGAACTGGTGCCTCCGGAGTGGGCACGGGGCCCACTACAATTCAGACTCGTGCCCACCCATGAGCCACCCCCTGCGCCCGCTCGGGTGATCCTGATCAGCGGCCCCAGCGGTTCGGGCAAATCGCGGTTGGCAACAGCCCTGCATTCCGCCCACGGCTGGCCCGTTGTGGAACTTGACGACTTCTATCGTGACGGCCGCGACCCGAAGCTTCCGATATCTCCCCTCGGCCTCCCGGACTGGGACAACGTCGCTTCGTGGGACCAGCAAGAGGCCTTGCACGCGCTGCATACGCTCCACATCGACGGCGAGGTCCTCGTTCCCAGGTATGACATATCCACGTCACGCGTCGTGGGATCACGTTGCGTGCGACTGGAGGGGGCAGACCTGATACTCGCGGAGGGCATTTTCGCCAGCCACCTGATCGAACCGCTTGGCGCACAGGGCATCTTGGCGCAAGCCTGGTGCATTCGCGATCATCCGTGGCTCACCTTCGTCAAGAGATTCACCCGAGACGTCCAACAACGACGCAAGCCCGTGCGCACCCTATGGCGACGCGGGCACAAGTTGCGACACGCCGAGCCAGGTATCGTCCATGCTCAGCAACTGATGGGGGCCACCGCGATGAGCAGCACGCAGGCCCGACGACACGCACACGACATGGCAGCCGCACTCAGACCTGGAACGAGACAGACACATGACTGATGGGCCCGGCCCTGGGACGCCACCGGGTGGCGAGCAGCCGCCGCGCGATTGGTATGCCGACCGCTACGGTCAGGGGCCACCAGGCCAGGGCGCGCCGGGATATGACCAAAACGCCCCGGGATACGGCCAGAACCCACCCCAGTACGGGCAAGGTCCAGCGCAATACGGTCAGCCGACCCCTGAATACGGTCAACCGCCGCCGCCTCAGGGGCAGCCGTCGTGGCAACAGGTGGCCCCAGAGCACGTTGCTCGGATGTATCAGCCTGGGGTCATCCCGCTGCGTCCGCTGAAACTGGGCGACATCTTCGGCGGCGCAATCAACACCATCCGACGCAACCCCGAAGCCACTATCGGCCTTTCGGTGATCGTCCTGGGGGCCTTCCTCCTGCCGTCGCTGTTGATCTCGTTGGGGCTGCAAAATCTGGTCTTGGACAATGAAGACATCTCGTTTGCCATCGGCATCATCCTGCCGAGCCTCACTTCTTCGTTTGCCACGCTTATCCTCAGCGGTTTGATCCTCTATGTCGTGAGCGAGGCCGCGCTCGGCGACAAGGTCGGACTGGGCCAAACCTGGAAGGCCGTTCGAGGCCGGATCCTTGCCTTGATCGGTGTATCGATCTTGACCGGCATCATCATTACCATCGTGTTCGCCATCGGCTTCGGCCTGCTGATCGCCAGCATCGCGGTCGGCGACACGGCGGTCATTGTGATCGGCGTCATCGCCTCCATCGCCTCCATATTCGCTGCCATCTGGCTGGCCATCCGGCTCCTGCTCACCACCGCACCGGTGGTGCTCGAAGGTGCGGGACCGATCACCGCGATCCGTCGCTCCTGGACGCTCAGCGCCGGCTCTCAGTTCTGGCGGCTTCTCGGCATCTGGATCCTCGCGCAGATCATTGCCGCCATCATGAGCGGGGT
This sequence comes from uncultured Actinomycetota bacterium, assembly GCA_963803695.1. Lineage (GTDB taxonomy): Bacteria > Actinomycetota > Actinomycetes > Actinomycetales > Dermatophilaceae > Ornithinicoccus. The sequence continues at coordinate 466,243 of CAWDNY010000015.1, read as the reverse complement.
GATATCCACCCCCTTGCAGACGATCTTCCTCATGGCCGTTAGCGCCCTCACCCAAAGCGAATCACTGTTGCTGACCTTCACCGTCTTCAGTCAGCACCTCACACAGTTCTTGGTGGGCCTCTTGGTCACCCCCTTCACCGCAGGGGTGACGGCGTTGCTCTATCTCGATCAGCGCATTCGGCGCGAGGGGCTGGATATCAGCATGCAACAGGCCGCCTCAGCCCGCACCGCTGCGCGAGGACGTCCGTGAGTTTTGCCCTTCAGGACCCCATCGATCGCGATGAAGCCCGGGATCTGTTGGTCAGAGAGCTGGCCAAGCCGGAATACAACCAACGCGAGAATCCTCTTGTCCGGTTCGCTCGATGGCTATCCGAGCAGTTGGACAACCTGCTCAACGTCTTGCCAGGCTCGGGCTCGCTGTCCGCAGTGCTCATCATCGCGGTCATCCTCATCGTCATCAGCGCAGTGGTGTTCGCCTCTCGCCAGCGGCTGCGCGACCGAGCGCTCACCATCAAGGCAGCGCGCTCAGTCCTCGGCGAGGAGAATCTCAGCGCCAAAGAATTCCGTGCCCGAGCCAACCGGTCCGCCGCGTCCGGTGACTGGGACGCGGCCCTGCTGGACTATTACCGCGCCCTCACCGCAGGTGCCGGTGAGCGCACTCTGCTCGACGACGCCCCTACTCGGACGGCTCATGAGGTAGCGGGCGCGTTGGCCACGACGTTCCCAGATCACGGCGCGGAGTTGCGTTGGTCAGCTGATGCCTTCGACCGGGTCCGCTACGGACAGCAGTCCTGCACTCAAGCCGAGGCCGAACGCGTTCGAGATCTCGACACCACGGTGCAGAAGGCCCGACCCGTTGCCGCGTGGAGCACGGTATGAGCGCGGCAACCCAAACCACACCCAACCAGTCTTCGGAGTCGATCGCCGTCGACACCCCCGCTGGCCCGACGACCGAGGCGGGCACACGCCGCAACGTCCGCCGCTGGGCGATCTGGACCACAGTGATCCTCGTCCTGATGATCGTGGCGACGATCGCTGCCGGATTGTCCGGGTCCTCCGCACGACCGCTGGACCCCAACAACCCCAGCCCCAGCGGTATGCAGGCCCTCGCCGAGGTCCTGCGCGACGAGGGCGTGGACATCACCGTGGCGCGAGGCGTTGACAACGTGCCCCAAGACTCGGCTGCAGGTGCCACGGTGCTCATCTCTGGCACGGCATTCCTGTCCCAGGACTCCGGCGATGATCTGCTGCGCTACACCCGCGACGCCGATTCCGTGGTCGTTCTGGCCCCGCAGGACAACCTCGCGGAGGTCCTGCGCATCGAAGTCAGCAGCGGGCCGATCTCCACCCCGACAGCGATGGCCCCGGATTGCGACAGCACCCTGTGGGAGCGAGAAGATCGGGTGACTCGGGGCGACACGCTGCTCGACGTCGACTTGAGCATCGCGCGCGACGACACCACTACGTGTTTGCCGCCCTCACCCGGATACAACGCCGGTGGTTCGCGCTCTGGCTACCTGATCGAGATTGCGCCGACATCCTCGCAACCGCGCACCGCGATCGTCGGATTCGCGAGCGCCCTCACCAACCAGTACATCACCGAAGAAGCCAACGCCGCCACGGGACTGCGCCTGCTGGGCGGCACCGACCGCCTGATCTGGGTGATCCCCAGCATCGGCGACGCCGGCGATCAGCCGCCCCAATCCCTGCTCGACGTCCTGCCCGAGGCGGTCGTCCCGGCCACCGTGCTGGGCCTCGTCGCCCTCTTTGCGCTGACCCTGGTGTGCGGACGGCGGCTGGGCAAAGTGACGACCGAGCCGCTTCCCGTCGTGATCCACGCCATCGAGACGACGACCAGCCGCGGCCGGCTCTACCAAGAGGCCAAGGATCGCCAGCGAGCGCTAGCCTCCCTTCAGTTAGCGGCCCGACGGCGACTCGCATCCCGGCTGGGCCTGTCCAAGGGCTCGACGCCGGAGGACATAGTGCAGGCTGTGGCCCATGCCACCGGCCGGCATACCCAAGAAGTACACAGACTGCTCGTCGACCCCATGGCCGACGACGACGCCACACTGGTGCAGATCGCGCGCGACGTGCGATCTCTGGAGAACGGAATTGTGACCCTATGACCGAGCAAGAGACGAGTGAGCGCCAGCGAAATGAGCACGAAGGCCAGCACCCGGAGGCCGCCCGGGAGGCGCTGAACCGGGTGCGGGCCGAGGTCGGCAAGGCCGTCGTCGGCCAAGACGCCGCCGTGACCGGCCTCATCGTCGCCCTGTTGGCTCGTGGTCACATCCTGCTCGAAGGCGTGCCCGGGGTGGCCAAGACCTTGATGGTCCGAACCCTCGCGGCCGCGCTGAGCATCGAGACCTCGCGGGTGCAGTTCACCCCTGACCTGATGCCCGGTGACGTCACGGGCTCGCTGGTCTACGACACCAAGACCAGCGACTTCGAGTTCCGACCCGGCCCGGTCTTCACGAACCTGCTGCTGGCCGACGAGATCAACCGCACCCCACCAAAAACGCAGTCGTCGTTGTTGGAGGCGATGGAGGAGCGCCAGGTCACCATCGACGGCACAGCGCGACCGTTGGCCGACCCGTTCCTGGTCGCGGCCACACAAAACCCCGTGGAGTATGAGGGCACATACCCGCTCCCTGAGGCCCAACTCGACCGTTTCTTGCTCAAGGTGGTCCTGCCCATCCCGCCCCGGGCCGATGAGGTCGAGGTGCTGTCCCGACACGCTGGCGGCTTCGACCCGCGGGACCTCAGCGCTGCGGGGGTGCGCGCGGTGGCCGGCCCGGCAGACCTACGTGCCGGGTCACGCGCAGTTCGGCAAGTCGAGGTATCACCGGCGGTCATGGGCTACATCGTGGACATCGCACGCGCCACCCGGTCCTCGCCGTCACTGCAACTCGGCGTCAGCCCGCGCGGTGCCACGGCGCTATTGGCGACCTCACGGGCCTGGGCGTGGCTGAACGGCCGCACCTTCGTCACCCCCGATGACGTCAAGGCGCTCGCACCGGGGACACTCACCCACCGTCTCTCGATGCGCCCCGAAGCCGAACTGGAAGGAGTCTCGGTGCGCTCGGTGCTCGACAGTGCGCTGAACTCCGTGCCGGTTCCCCGCTAGGACCCTCGATGGTTTTGCGATGGCCCAGCGTGGTGTTCGTCCTGCTCGGCATCATCCCGGTGGCTATCTGGTCCGATGCGAACGTGTTGGGCTGGTGGCTGTTGCTGGTCCTGACGCTCATCGTCGTCGATCTGCTGCTCGCCCCGGCTACCGCCAAGGTCGCCGTCGAGCGATCAGCCAGCGGAGCGACCACCGTCGTTGACCCTCAGGGCACGGTGTCGCTATCGGTGCGGTTAGGCGAGAGCGCCACGACATCACTGTTGGTGTCCAACTCAGGCCGACGCGCCATCCGCGGACAAGTGCGTGACGCCTGGGTCCCGTCTGCCGGGGCGAGCGACAATCGGCATACCGTGAACCTGCCTGGTGGCGAGCGGCGCCGCCTGTCGACCACGCTGCTGCCCACCCGTCGTGGAGACCGTCGGGCCGAGCACGTCACGGTGCGGACCTATGGCCCGCTCGGCTTGGCCGCCCGGCAGCGCTCACGGGTGGTTGCTGGCACCATCCGGGCGCTGCCCCCATTCAGGTCGCGCAAACACCTGCCATCACGGCTGGCCCGATTGCGCCAACTCGATGGCCGCTCAGCCGTCCGCACCCGCGGTCAGGGCACCGAATTCGACTCGTTGCGGGACTACGTCGAGGGCGACGACGTCCGGAGCATCGACTGGCGGGCCACCGCACGCCGCCAGTCCGTCGTCGTCCGCACCTGGCAGCCCGAGCGCGACCGCCGCGTCATCATCGTGCTGGACACCTCACGGACCAGCGCGGCCCGGGTGGGCGACGAGCCGCGGCTCGATGCCGCCATGGACGCCTCCCTGCTCCTGGCCGCCCTGGCCTCACGCGCCGGCGACCGGATCGACCTCATCGCTGGCGACCGCACCATCCGTGGCCGCGTCCGCCCCGACCCGGCCAGCCCGACGCTGCTGAGCTCGATCGTGACGATGCTCGCCCCGATCGACCCAGTGCTGGTGGAGGCCGACTGGTCGATGCTGGTCGGGGCTATCAACGCCACCAGCCGTCGTCGCGCGCTCGTGGTGTTGCTGACGTCACTGGACCCGGCCGCACTGGAGGAAGGTCTCCTGCCAGTGCTCGGCTCGCTGACGGCATACCACCAAGTCGTGCTGGCCTCAGTGGCCGACCCACGGCTGAAGGAGATGGCCGACGACCTGCACAATGTGTCCGCGGTCTACGGCGCCGCGGCCGCGGAGCGCACCATCTCTTTGCGCAATCGCACGGCGGCGGCCATGGAACGCCTGGGGGTGCAGGTCTTGGATGCCGACCCCGATGAGCTGCCGGTCGTGCTGGCCGATCACTACCTGTCGTTGAAGGCGCGCGGCCTCTTGTAGGCAGGCCTGCTCTAGACCGAAATCGGGGCCTCGGCGGAAAGCATCGAGTCCTCGACGTCTCCGGTCTTGCCGCGCTGCACGGCCCAACGGCCGAGCGTGAAGACATAGAGGAAGAAGAGCCCTAAGGCGACGACGCCGATGCTGACCCTGGCCCAGGTCGGCAGCGGTGAGGGCGTCACGAAGGCCTCGATCAGGCCCGAGATCAGCAAGACCACGACCAACCCCAGGCTGACGCCCGCGGCGCTGCGACCCTCATGAGCCAACGACGACATCCTGGTGCGGGCTCCGGGCTCGACCCACGACCAGAAAAGTTTGAGGCCCACCCCGGCGGCGACGAAGATGGCCATGAGCTCCAAGAGCCCGTGCGGGGCGATCAGGCCCCAGAACAACGCCCCACGCCCTTCGGCGTGCATCAACGAGCCGATGATCGCGACGTTGGAGATGTTCTGCCAGAGGACCCACAGCACCGGCAGCCCGAGGACCCCGAACGCGATGCACTGAGCGGCCACCCACGCGTTGTTGATCCAGACCTGAGCGGCAAAACTGCTGGCCGGATTCTCGGAGTAGTAGCTCTCGAAGTCAGTGTCCACCAACTGCTGGATCTCCGCGCTAGAGATCAGCGTGTTCTCGATGACGGGGTTCTGCACCAGCCACGCCCCCAGGGCCAGTCCGACGACGACGTTGAGCAGGGCAGTGATTCCCCACCACCAGCGCATGCGATACAACGCCGCCGGGAAGTCCTGCGTGAAGAAGCGCCCGATGCTGGACCACCCCAAGGTCCGGCTGCTGCTGGACCGCACCCGCGCTCGCGTCAATAACAACGAGAGATAACTGACCAGTGCGGGATCTGGAGCCGTGGAACGGACCACGGACAGGTCGGTAGCGGTGCGGCCGTACTCATCCAGGAGTTCGTCGGCCTCGGAGCCGGTCAGCCGCCGCGACTTCGACAGCTGAGCCAACCGGGTCCAGGCACCTCGACGGCGCGCGATCAGGGCATCGACATCCACGGGCTTAGGCTAGCCGCATCATGGCAACCACCGGGATCATGGACACGCAAGGCTTCGTCACGCCCGAGGCCGTCGAGCTCGATCTCCCGGCGGCCAACATCGGCCTACGGATCTGCTCGGCCCTGATCGACCTGGCTATCACCGTCGGCCTCCTCTTCGCCGGGATCTGGTTCGTCTCGGGCACCGCGATCTTCGCCGATGTCGCCCTGCTCCAAGCGCTGGTCACCATCGCGCTCATCGGTGCCCTGGTCGGCATACCCATCATGTTAGAGACCTGGCTCCGGGGTCGCACCGTCGGCAAGCTGGCGCTGGGCCTGCGCACTGTGCGCGACGATGCCGGGCCGATCGGCTTCCGTCATGCAGCCATCCGCGGGCTGCTGATGTTCGTCGAGGTCTGGCTCACCCTCGGGGTCCTGGCCGCGATCGTGTCGGTGGCTAACGCCAAGGGCAAGCGACTCGGCGACTACCTGGCCGGCACCTACGTCGTCCGAGACCGCATCACACTGAAGTTGGCGGCTGCCCCTCAGACCGATCCCCTGCTGGATCAGTGGGCCCGCGGGGCCGACATCTCCGGCCTCCCCGATGCGCTCACGGTCGCCGTGCGGCAGATCTTGACCCGCGCTTCCACGATGACTCCCGCCGCTCACGCAGCGATGACCGCGCAGCTGTACAGCAACGTCATGGAGCACGTGTCGCCTCCCCCGCCGACGGGCGCCCCGCCCCTGGCGGTGATGTCCACGGTCCTCGCGGAGCGACGGCGCCGCGACGTGCTGCGCACGCAGCGACACGACCACATTCGTGCCGGCGTGCTGGGCCCGGACCCGCTCGGCCCGCAGACTCAGTTCAATGGCACCGTCGCTACCCCAAAGCCCCCGCATACCCCGGCAGGATGACTTGATCGATGAGCACTCGGCGCTCGTTGTAAGGCAAGAAGGCTGACTTCATCGCGTCGATCGTGACCCGCCGCAGGTCATTGATCTCCCAGCCTGCTTCGTCGACCAGCAACTGCATTTCGCGCGTCATGGTGGTGCCGCTCATCAGCCTGTTGTCGGTGTTGACGGTGATCCGGAATCTCAGGCGAGCCAAAAGCGTGATCGGGTGCTCGGCGATGCTGTCCGCCGCTCCGGTCTGCAGGTTGCTGCTGGGGCACATTTCCAGCGGGATGCGCCGATCCCGCACGTATGCCGCCAGCTTCCCGAGCTCGACCGCGGCCACCTCCTCGCTGGTCCACTCCCCATAGCGCCGGTTGGTCTCCGACAGTGGCGCACCGTGCAGGCTCAGGTCATCCACAATGCGCACGCCGTGGCCCAGGCGCTCAGTGCCGCAGTACTGAATCGCCTCCCAAATGCTGGGCAGACCGAAGGCCTCGCCGGCGTGGATGGTGAAGTGCGCGTTCTCTCGTCGCAGATACTCGAACGCGTCGAGGTGGCGGGTGGGCGGAAAGCCGATCTCGGCCCCAGCGATGTCGAATCCGGCCACACCCGCATCTCTGTGCCGCACCGTGAGCTCGGCGATCTCACGCGAGCGAGCCGCGTGCCGCATAGCCCCCAGTAGCGAGCGAGCCACGATCGGGTGTCCTTCGTCGCCGGCCACGGCCATGCCCTCCGACAGCCCCTGGGACACGGCAGTCACCACCTCGTCGAGGTCTAGCCCGCCCACCAGGTGCTGCTCTGGGGCGTAGCGAATCTCGGCATACACCACGCCGTCGCGGGCGAGGTCGAGCACGCACTCGCGGGCCACTCGGCTCAGCGAGTCGGCGGTCTGCATCAGCGCCACGGTATGCGCGAAGGTCTCCAGATATCTCTCCAACGACCCGGAGTCGGCGCTGTCGCGGAACCAGGCGGTGAGGGACGCGGCATCGCTGGCGGGCAGGTCGGCGTACCCCACCTCGCTAGCCAACTCCAGCATCGTCTCGGCCCGTAGACCACCGTCGAGATGGTCGTGCAAGACGACCTTGGGCAACGCGCGAATGTCGTCAGTCATCACGGTGGCAAGCCTCCAGATCGAACGCGGGTATGCAGATGGCCAGGTATTCCGCGCCGTCGTCGCCGGCGCTATAGCGCACCCAATCCCCCGACCTCGACAACGCCGCCTGACCAGCCTCGACGGTCAATGACCCCTCTTTGTGGGCCAACTCCATGGACCCAGCGATCACGTAGGTCACCTCGTCGAACTCCGGGGCTTGCCCGGGCTCAGACCACCCGGGCTCGGCTGTGCTGTGCGCGATGGACAGGTTGGCGTGGCCGCTGCTGATGCGGCCCACCATCTCGTGGATAGCCTTGCCGCCCGGGAGGGGGAAGGGAGTTGCCTGCAGAATCTCGGCCATCGCAGCAGTCTAAAGTGGCCGCCATGAGTGCACGCATCGAAGCCGGGACCTCCCTGACAAAGCAGGACATCGCCGACCTCATCGACCACGCTCTCCTCAAACCCGATCTGACCCCGGCCAGCGTCGAGCAGAGCGTGCTCGAGCTCGCCGAGCAACGCATTTGGTCCGTCTGCGTCCGGCCCAGCGACGTCGCGCTCGCAGCCGCGGCGATCAAGACCGTGGAGGATTCCCCCACCCGGGTATGCACGGTGATCGGCTTCCCCCACGGGACTACGTCCACGGCAGCCAAAGTGGCCGAGTCGAGGCAAGCCCTCGCGGACGGCGCCACCGAACTGGACATGGTGCTGAACATCGGTCGGTTGATCGGCGGGCAGAGCGATGACGTGCAGGCCGATATCGCTGCCGTCGTGCAGGTCGGACATGAGGCCGGAGCCCTGGTCAAAGTCATCTTCGAGACCACGCTGCTAGACGAGGAGCAGAAGATCGCGGCGTGTCGGGCCAGCGAGGACGCCGGCGCCGACTTCGTCAAAACCAGCACGGGATTCGCCGGCGGCGGCGCGACCATCGAGGACGTTGCCCTCATGCGCGAGCACTGCGGCGATCACGTGCAGATCAAGGCCTCCGGCGGAGTACGCGACATCGACACCGCGTTGGCCATGGTCGCCGAGGGAGTCACCCGACTCGGGACCTCCACCACGTCAGCGTTGCTGACCGAGGCCACGCAACGTGAAGGAAACGGCAGCATGGTGGTGCCCGCAGCACGAGTCAAGGACGACTGGAAGGACCTGCCCAGCGGATCGCGCCACCCGGTCAGCGACACTTATTGACCGGAGCAAGGAATACTTCGCTCCGGTCAATAAGTGCTAAAAACATTCAACCGGATTGGGTGCCCGACCCACTGGGTTGAGGCACATCTTCAACCGACTTGGGGCGCTGTTCCAGGAACTGAACTAACGCACCACCTGCAGCACATGCGAGCAGGTATACGAGAGTTAGCCGGTCCGAGAAATCCTCGATCGCGAACGGAAGGCTAACGGCAAGCAGCGCGGGGAGAGCCAACGCGTACCGGCGTTGCGCGGCAGTCGTGGCTATGCACGAACCCACGCTGAACCCCACGGCCGCAACAACTAGGATCGCTAACAACTCTGACATTCTGCTCCCTTTCTACTTGCAGTAGCCGCCCTTGTAGATCTCCCCAAGCAAACCCGCAGGAAAGAACACGAAGCGCGAACATTTGTTCTCGTTATAGGCCCTCCTGGACCATAGAGCTGCCGCTGCAATGTTGAGGCCACACAAGGGAGCGAACACTCCCGCGTACGCGCAAATAGCAGCGACATAAGAAACGTCTCGTGCTCGCCTCGTGTCCGTCTTGTTGAGAAACAGCGTTGGCCCCTTCCACGTCCACCCGAGCTTAGGGTCAGCGACAACTGGGTATGCCTCTTGGCCCGTCAGGCCCAATTCTTGCACAATTGACGATCCCTCGACGCGATAGGACGTGTTTACTTCTCTCCCGTTGGCGTCGGCAGCCCAGGGGGCCTCGATGTGTGCCACTGACAGCGCAGCGCCACCTCCACCCAGTTCAACAAGCAAATCAACGGAGCCGTCGTCGTTCAGCACCGGAACAGCATCTGGGCCGAAGTCATAGGCAAACTCGTTCGCTCCGTCGCTCGAGTGAAGAACGGTTTGCACCTGCATGGCGACACCCTCTACGTTCTGCACCGCCAGATCTGGGGAGTCACCCCTGCCCTCAAAAACCATCGTGCCATCTGCAGCCGCTTTGCCCCTGCCCAAATCGAGGTTTTCGGGCATTGAGATCGAGATCTCGAAACCTCCCGTTTCGGACTCAACTCGAACACCGTCGCTCGAGTCTGAAGGCACAAAGGTATTTAAGCCCTTGTCCGAATGCTTGAACCCACTCTTCAGTGAAATAGGTTTAAGAACAGCCTCCCGCCCCGGCGACACTGAAGATACAGCTTGAGCTATTTCGTTCGACACCCCCCCCGCGTCCACACTGGACCACGACGGAGCCACTGACAACAATAGCGACGTGGCGGTGATCGTCGACGCAGCGGTAGCGATTGTAGATCGGTGCATCTTATCCCCCAAGAAAGATCCCGTTAGGAGTCGATTGACTCCTGAGTGGACTGTAGACCCACCTGGACGAAGGCGCAACAGATACTGCCCTGAAGAAAATCTCGGACCCGACTTTGCCGTCAGGAAAGGAAGCGGAGGCACCAACGAAGCAGGTCGGGAAGTTTCTCGTGAATCCCGTCAATGGCCTGCAACCCGCCCCAAGATAACGTCGCGGGCATAGTCATCGCTGTTCGCGCCGTCTCCCTCGGCGATCTCCCAGGCCCCTTCCAACGCCTCGGCGGCTCGGGCAAAGCGGTCTGGCGTGTCGGTATGCAGCGTGAGGATCGGTTGGCCCTTGCGAACGACTTCTCCGGGCTTGGTGTGGATCGTGACCCCGGCTGCGGCCTGAACAATGTCTTCTTTGCGGGCCCGCCCAGCGCCCAGCCGCCACGCAGCCACACCAACCGCGAGCGCATCGAGACTGGCAAGCACTCCGTCGGACTCGGCAGTCAGTTCTTGGGTTTCTTTTGCTTGCGGCATGCGGGCATCGGGGTCGCCGCCCTGAGCCGAGATCATCGAGCGCCACACGTCCATGGCCCGACCGTCCTGCAGCGCCTCACTGGGGTCGATGTCGGCATACTGCGGGCCAGCGCCAGCGAGCATCTCGCGGGCCAGGGCGACCGTGAGCTCGACGACGTCGCTGGGGCCGCCTCCACCCAAAACTTCGACGCTCTCGGCGACCTCGAGCCCATTGCCAGCAGTCAAACCCAGGGGCATCTCCATCTGGGTGAGGAGGGCAACGGTGTGCACTCCGGCCTTGGTGCCCAGGTCGACCATGGTGTCGGCCAGCTCACGAGCCGAGTCCAGGTCCTTCATGAATGCCCCCGAGCCCACCTTGACGTCCAGCACCAGGGTGCCGGTGCCCTCGGCGATCTTCTTGGACATGATCGAGGAGGCGATCAGCGGGATCGCCTCGACCGTGCCGGTGACATCACGCAGGGCGTACAGACGTTTGTCGGCGGGGGCGAGGCCTGAGCCGGCGGCACAGATCACGGCACCGACATCCTCGAGTTGTTGGGTCATCTGCTCGTTCGACAACGAAGCCTGCCAGCCGGGTATGGCCTCCAACTTGTCCAGCGTGCCGCCGGTGTGGCCCAGACCGCGACCCGACAGCTGCGGGACCGCAACCCCACACGCCGCGACCAGTGGTGCGAGCGGCAGCGTGATCTTGTCGCCGACCCCGCCGGTGGAGTGCTTGTCGGCGGTCGGGCGGGACAGCCCGGAGAAGTCCAACCGCTCCCCCGAGGCGATCATGGCCGCCGTCCAGTCGCCGATCTCCCGCCGGTTCATCCCGTTCAGCAGGATGGCCATGGCCAGGGCAGACATCTGTTCATCGGCCACGAGCTCGCGCGTGTAGGCATCAATCACCCATTGGATCTGGGCGGTGTCGAGCTCACCTCGATCGCGCTTGGTGCGGATGATGTCGACGGCGTCGAAGTCTTCACTCATGGCGGGTCTCCAGGGTCAGGTGTGACATCGTGATCTGGTGAATCTTGCTGATGCTATGGCCCTCATCGTGCCACCCGTTAACGATCTCAAGCGGCGAGCCTTGCAGCGCGCCGACGGGGAGACCACGATGTTTCCCACGCTGGTCGCGCTGCGCGGCGACCGCGTCCTGGCAGCCATCACCACTCCCCGCGCCGAGGCAACTCTGGGCTGTGCGCACACCGCCGCCGTGGGTTTGGCCCCCCAAATGTTGGCCTTTGCTGCTCAGGTCAGCCTGCCCGACGGCTCGGAGGGCATCGCCTACACCACGATGACCAGCGACCACCGGGCCGCTCTCGCAGTGCAGCGCTACACGGTCGCGGGGTCCGGCGGCCCGGGAGCACCGCCAGAGATCACGTTCGATATCCCGGAGCGGGGGGACCCCGATGATCGGGCCATCATGGACGAGCTGGCCAAGGCAATGACGCACGCGCCCCTGGATCCCACCAAAGTCTCGGCTGGAAAAGCCACCGACGGTGCACCAGCCGATCAGGTTGCCCCTGACTTCATCTCCAGAGAGCGAGGCCGGATGGTCTTGGACTCCGGCACCTGTGCCTCGATCGAGCGCTCGATCACCGCCATCGGTGGCACCGTGCTGTACATCGCCGCCTCCGGAGAGCATGCCCTGGGCCTCACAGCTCACGGTATGCCGACCAGCGTGCTCCTCACGGGTGCTGCTGAGCGACCGCCCGCTTCAGACGCCTAGGAAGCGCCCACATAGTCCGCCAGGTGTTGCCCGGTCAGCGTCGAGCGATCCGCGATCAAGGCGGCAGGTGTGCCCTCGAAGACCACCGCGCCGCCCTGGTGACCAGCGCCAGGGCCAAGGTCGATGATCCAGTCCGCGTGGGCCATCACGGCCTGGTGGTGCTCGATCACGATGACCGATTTGCCGGCCTCAACCAGGCGGTCGAGCAGGCCCAGGAGTTGCTCGACGTCCGCGAGGTGTAGACCGGTGGTGGGTTCATCGAGCACGTAGACCCCGCCGCTCTCGCCGAGGTGGGTGGCCAACTTCAGCCGCTGCCGCTCACCGCCGGACAGGGTGGTCAACGGCTGGCCGAGGCGCAGATAGCCCAGACCGACGTCGACCAGCCGCTGGAGAACCTTGTGGGCGGCGGGCGTGCGTGCCTCCCCGGCCCCGAAGAACTCCTCGGCTTCGGTCACCGACATCCCCAGCACCTCGCTGATGTCTCGGCCGCCGAAGTGGTAGTCCAGCACTGAGGCTTCGAAGCGTTTGCCTTCGCACTCCTCGCATCGCGAAGCGATACCGGCCATCATCGCGAGGTCGGTGTAGATGACGCCTGCACCCTTGCATACTGGGCAGGCCCCTTCGGAATTCGCGCTGAATAGGGCCGGCTTCACCCCGTTGGCCTTGGCGAACGCCTTCCGGATTGGCTCGAGCAAACCCGAGTATGTCGCCGGGTTGCTGCGTCGTGACCCCTTGATCGCGCCTTGGTCGATCGAGACCACCCCTTCGCGCCCAGCGACCGAGCCGTGGATCAGCGAGCTCTTGCCCGAGCCGGCGACCCCGGTGATCACGACCAAGACTTCAAGCGGGATGTCGACGTCGACATGGCGCAGGTTGTGAGTGTCGGCACCACGGATCTCGATTGTCTCGCTCGACTCGCGGAACTGCTCCTTGATGGCAGTGCGGTCATGCAGGTGCTTGCCGGTCACCGTGTCGCTGTCCGAAAGCCCCTCGACCGACCCCTGATAGACGAGTTGACCGCCGTGGACGCCCGCCCCTGGCCCGAGGTCCACCACGTGGTCGGCGATGGCGATGACCTCCGGTTTGTGCTCCACCACCAGCACGGTGTTGCCCTTGTCGCGCAAACGCAACAAAAGGTTGTTCATCCGCTGTATGTCGTGCGGGTGCAGGCCGATCGTGGGCTCATCGAAGACGTAGGTGACGTCGGTCAGCGCGGACCCCAGATGTCGGATCATCTTGACCCTTTGCCCCTCGCCACCCGAGAGGGTGACCGATGCCCGGTCCAGCGACAGATAACCCAAACCGATGTCGGTGAAGGAGTCCAACGTCTTGCGAATCGCGCCTAACAGGGGTGCCGTCGAAGAGTCCTCGATGCCTGCCACCCATTGGGCTAGATCACTGATCTGCATGGCACTCGCCTCAGCGATGTTGATCCCGGCGATGGTGGATGACCGGGCCACATCGCTGAGTCGAGTGCCGGCACAGTCCGGGCAATTGGTGAACGTGACGGCACGCTCGATGAAGGCCCGGACGTGCGGCTGCAGCGAATCGACGTCCTTGGACAGCATCGACTTCTGGATGCGCGGGATCAGCCCCTCGTAGGTCAGGTTGATGCCCTCCACCTTGATCCGGCGCGCCTGGCCATACAAGAACTCTTCGCGCTGTTTAGCGGTGAACGACCCCACGGCCTTGTCCCCGGGCACCACGGCGCTGAAGATGCGGCCATACCACCCGTCGGCGCTGTATCCGGGGACCGTGATCGCCCCTTCGACGAGCGACTTGGACTCATCCACAATGGCCGAGATGTCGATGTCGGTCACCGAACCTCGGCCCTCGCAGCACACGCACATGCCGCCCGTCACGCTGAAGCTGCGCCGCTCCTTCACGGTCTGGCCCCCCTTCTCCATCGTCACCGCTCCCGACCCGGAGATCGAGGCGACGTTGAACGAGAAGGCGTTGGAGGAGCCGATGTGCGGCTGCCCCAGTCTGCTGAACAGAATGCGCAACATTGCCCCGGTGTCCGTCGCGGTCCCCACGGTCGAGCGGACGTTGGCCCCCATCCGCTGCTGATCAACGATGATCGCCGTGGTCAGGCCCTCCAGGACATCCACCTCAGGACGGGATTGCGAGGTCATGAAACCCTGCAGGAACGCGCTGTAGGTCTCGTTGATCAAGCGCTGAGACTCCGCAGCAATAGTCCCGAAGACCAGCGAACTCTTCCCTGAACCGGAGACCCCGGTGAAGACGGTCAGACGACGCTTGGGAAGGTCGACATCAATGCCGGTGAGGTTGTTTTCGCGAGCACCTCGGACCCGGATCTGATCGTGGCTATCGGCGGTGGCGGCGTGAGTCACGCAGGTCAGTGTGCCCCTTCGGTCAGTGCCCAGCAAGGTCTGCTGGGCCAAAGGCCAGCGGCAACACCTGGGCCATGGACATGACGCCGTGGGCGGTCATGATCTCGGCGTCGTCGGCGGCGTGCTCTGCAATCAGTTGTCGACACCGGCCGCACGGCATGATCACCGCCTCCTGCGAGTCGACACAGACTGCCGCTCGCAGGCGACCCCCACCGCTGGCGATGAGGTCCGAGATCATCCCGCACTCAGCGCACAGCGTGAGGCCATAGCTGGCGTTCTCGACGTTGCAACCGCTGACGATTCGGCCGTTGTCGGTGAGGGCGGCGGCACCGACCGGATAACCCGAGTACGGCGCGTACGCCTGACGCATGGCTGCCACCGCTGCCGCCTGCAAAGCGACCCAGTCAGGAGAGGTAGTCATTAGCTCTTGGTGTATGGCGTGCCCTCGGCCGCGGGCGGTCGTACGCGTCCCACGAGCCCGGCCACAGCGAAGATGGTGATCAGGTACGGCAGCATCAGCAGTACTTCGGAGGGCACCCCGCTGCCGATCGTGGAGATGACGTTGCCGAGGTTTTTGGAGAAGCCGAAGAGCAACGCCGCCAACACGGCGAGTTTCGGGTTCCATTTGCCCAGGATCATGGCGGCGAGGGCGATGTATCCCTGACCAGCCGACATTTCCCGACCGAAGGCCAGCCCGGAGCCAACGGTGAAGAAGGCGCCTCCCAGACCGGCGATAGCCCCGCCCAGGATGGTGTTCCAGACGCGACGTGTGTTGACCTTGATACCCACCGTGTCCGCCGCCCTGGGGTGCTCACCGACCGCCCGAGTGCGCAGTCCCCACCGACTGCGGAAGAGCATGAACTGCAAGCAGATGACGACGGCATACATCAGATAGACCAGGATGGTCTGCTCGAAGAGGATCGGCCCGATCACCGGGATCTCGGACAAGATCGGGATGTCGATCTCGGGCAACTTGGGCGGGCTATTCCAGTTGGCTTTGTCATCGGCCAAAACGGTGGAAAACAAAAACCCGGTCAGGCCGATGATCAACGTGTTGAGCACGACGCCGACGATGATCTGGTTGACGCGGAAGCTCACCGCAAACCACGCCAACAGCGCCCCCACCAACGCACCCGCGATGGGAGCCGCGATAAGCCCCGCATAACCGCTGGCCAACTGCGACGCGACCACAGCGGCGGCGAAGGCACCGAACAGCAATTGTCCTTCGATGGCGATATTGATCACGCCCGAGCGCTCACAGACGACTCCGGACATGGCTCCGAAGATCAACGGCACGGACAGCGCCAACGCTCCGGCGAGCATGGATGTCACGGGGATCACCGCAGCCTTGCCAGCCCCCACCCACACCAAGAAGCTCAGCACGAAGGCCAACCCCACCACCGCATGCAGCCAGACCGAGACGCTGTCGCGCCGCCGCGAGACCATGAACGCATAGGCTGCGGCCCCGGCCATCACGACGACGAGCAGGGCGATTGAAGCGAAGGTCGGGACTCCGAACGTCGGGATGGTGAGCCAGTCGGTTCCGGACCGGATCTGGAAGTTGGTCTCCACACCGGATTCGGTACGCCAGAGGAAGAAGAAGCCGATCAGCGCAGCGAGGCCGTACATGATCGCCGTCCGGTAACCGATCCGTTTGTGGACCTCATCGTCAACGAGGTCTTCGGTGGATGCACCGGGAGTCGCTTCGGTCGAGATGCTCACGCGGCCACCCCCTGACGGTCGGTCTTCGGCGCTTTGCGTCGGGGTCGGTCGGGATCAGGCAGCCGGAAGATCGCCCGGATCAGCGGTGGTGCCGCAATCAGCAGCACGATGATCGACTGCACGACCAGGATGATGTCAATGGGCGTCTGCGTCTCGGCCTGCATCAGGAAGCCGCCAGACTTCAGGGCTCCGAACAACAGCCCCGCGAGCAGGGTGCCGACCGGTTTGGATCGTCCCAGCAACGCCACGGTGATGGCGTCGAAGCCGTAGGACGCGGCAACTCCCGCGGTCAGGGACCCTTCGGTGCCGAGGACTTGAGCGGTCGCGGCGAGCCCGGCCAGGGCACCGGCGATGCACATGGTGATGACGGTGACCTTGCCCACCGACATACCCGCGGTCTTGGCTGCATGCGGGTTGGCCCCCGCAGCACGCAACTCGAAGCCGATGGTGGACCGCTCCAACAGCCACCACACGCCGGCGACGGCGATGAGGGCGACGATGAACCCCCAGTGCAGGCGGAAACTGTTGCCCGGGACCAGCCAGTCCGGGATCAGCAGCGGATAGGTGGCGCTGTCGGCGATAGCGGGGCTGCGTTGACCGGAGCGTCCCGGATTGAAGACCGGCTGGCTCAGGGTGTAACTGATCGTATAGACGGCGATGTAGTTGAGCATGATGGTGACGATCACCTCGTTGGCCCCGAAGCGAGCCTTGAGCGCACCCGGGATCGCTCCCCACAGCGCACCACCGACAGCACCGCCCATGATGGCCAGCAGCAGGTGCAGACCCGCCGGCAGATCCCATGCGAACCCGATGTAGGACGCGAAGATCGCGCCGATGATGATCTGACCCTGGGCACCGATGTTGAACAGCCCGGCACGGAAGGCGACCGCGATTCCCAGTCCCGCCAAGATCAGCGGCGTGGCGAAGACCATCGAGTTGGTCAGCGGCCGCACCTGGGCGGCGAAGGTGTCCTGCCGCCAGTCGAAGATCGAGCCGCGGAACAGTGCACTGTATGCCGCGCGCACGGCCTCAAATGCCTCGCCGATCATGTCGCCGGGTCTGGAGAAGAAGTAGGTCGAGGCTTCGCGCACGTTTTCGTTGGCGAAGGCGATCAACACCCCACCGATGGCCAGCGAAAGCACGATGGCCAAGAACGAGATGGAGGCGTTGCCCCCGACGATTTGACGGACAATGTCACTGCGGGAATCGGCGTCGCTGCGTGAGTCTGTGTCGGCCGACTGCTTGGCCTTCGGTTCATCGCTCATCGCGAAGCCTCCTTGTCCGCCGTGGGGCTTGCCCGTTTGTTGAGCGCCTCGTTCAACGGCACTCCGGCCATCATGAGCCCGAGCACGTCGCGGCTAATGCCCTCGGGCGAGTCGGCAGCGTCCACAATGCCCACCACCTTGCCGCGATACATCACCGCGACCCGATCGGCGAGCGCGATGACTTCGTCCAACTCCGTCGACACGATGAGCACCGGGGTGCCCTTGTCCCGTTCGGCCACAAACCGTGAGTGCACGAACTCGATCGATCCAACGTCAAGGCCGCGTGTCGGCTGCGAGGCAATCAGCAGTTTCAGCGGCCGCGACATCTCACGGGCGAGCACGACCTTTTGCGCGTTTCCACCCGACAGCGTGGAGATCGGGTCGTTGACGTCGGTCAGCCGGACGTCGAATTCTTCGGTGCGTTGGGCGGCGTTCTCGCGCACCTTGGCCGGGTTCATCGACACGCCCTTGGCAAACGGTGCCGTGTTGTAGAGGTCCAGGATCAGGTTCTCGGCGATGGAGAAGCTGCTGATCACCCCATCGGTTGATCGGTCCTCGGGGACAAACCCGATCCCAGCGCGGAGCCGCTCCCGCACGCCGAGGGAAGCGACGTCCTTGCCGTCGAGCATGATCGACCCGGCATCGATGTCGATCAGACCCAGAATGGCTTCGGCCAATTCGGTCTGCCCGTTGCCTTGGACGCCGGCCACGCACAGGATCTCTCCACCGCGCACCTCTAGTGACAGCCGGTCGATGAGCGCCACGTTGGTCGGGCTGAGCACGGTGACGCCCTTGATCTGCAGTGCGATGTCGCCCGGGTCTGCGTCATCCTTGTCGATGGACAGGCTGACCGAACGGCCCACCATCAGCGATGCCAGCTCGGTCTCGGTCGACTCCGGGCTGGCCTGGCCGACCACTGCCCCTCGCCGAATGACGGTGATGCGGTCCGCGATGGCGCGCACCTCACGCAGTTTGTGCGTGATGAACACGATCGAGGTGCCTGCCTCTTTGAGTTCGCCCATGATCGAGATGAGCTCATCGGTCTCCGCGGGGGTCAGCACAGCGGTGGGCTCGTCCAGAATGAGCACCTTCGCGTCGCGGGAGAGGGCCTTGATGATCTCTACCCGCTGTTGCACTCCCACCGGCAGGTCCTCGATCAGTGCGTCCGGATCGACGTGAAACCCGAAGCGCTCGCTGATCTCGGTGACCCGATCACGCGCCTTCGCCAGATTCAGCACCCCCGCTCCGCTGGTCGGCTCGAACCCCAACGCGACCGACTCGGCGACGGTGAAGACGGGGATGAGCATGAAGTGCTGGTGGACCATGCCGATCCCGGCGGCCACCGCGTCGCCGGGACCATCGAAGTCCACCGGTTGGTCATCGAGCAGAATCTGTCCCTCGTCCGGCTCGTAGAGACCGTAAAGGACGTTCATCAACGTGCTCTTGCCAGCACCGTTCTCCCCGAGCAAGGCGTGGATCTCCCCGGGCTCGACAACGACGTCGATGGAATCGTTTGCCGTCAACGTCCCGAACCGCTTGGTGATCCCTCGGAGTTCCAGTTTCACAGCTACTACTCCTGTCGCCGATCTGCCCGTGCCAGACAAAGGTGGTGCGTATAGACACCAGCGGCCCGACCCTGGGGGCCGGGCCGCTGGTGTCTATGTGGTGCTTGGAACCCTAGGGGGAGTTGGGCGATTCGACGGTCAGCGTGCCGTCGATGATCTGCTGCTTGTATTCCTCGATCTTGGCGCTGAGCTCCTCGGGGACGTCGCCTTCGAAGTCGTGGAATGGAGCCAGGCCGACACCGTCGTTCTCCAGCGTGCCGACGTACGGCTCGTTGGAGAATCCGGAGTTCACCGTTTCGGTGATGGTGCCATCGACGGCCGGCCCGATCTGCTTCAGGACCGAGGTCAGCATGATGTCACCGGCGTCGGTGGTCTCGAAGCCATCGGAGTCGACCCAGATGATCTTGGTGCCCTCGGCGCCTTGAGCGGCAGCAACGGCACCCAGACCCACCGGACCGGCCACTGGCATGATGATGTCAGCACCCTGAGCGATGAACTGGTCGGTCAGCGTCTGACCCTGGCTCTGGTTGTCGAAGTCACCGGAGAAGGAGCCGCTCTGGGCTTCCTTATCCCAACCCAGGACCTCGACTTCGGTGCCGTTGTCCTCGTTGTACTTGGCGACGCCATCGGCATAGCCGTCCATGAAGATCGCAACCGAGGGGATCTGAATCCCGCCGAAGGTGGCGACAGTGTCGGTCTCGGTCATGCCCGCTGCGAGATAACCCGCGAGGAAGCTGGCCTCGGCCGTGTTGAACAGGATCGGTTTGGCGTTGTCGATCTCGACGGGAGCGAAGTCTGCGTCGGAGAACGAGGAGTCGACCAAGGCGAAGTTGACGTCAGTGTTGCCGTCGGCGGCGGTCTGAATGGCGTCCTCGAGCAGGAAGCCAACACCGATCGTCAGGTCACAGCCCTGCGACACCAGAGTGTTCACGTTGGTGGCGTAGTCGGCGTCGGACTGCGATTCCACGAGCGTCGTCTGGATGCCGAGCTCGGACTCCGCCGCTTCCATGCCTTCGCGGCCGGACTGGTTGAACGACTGGTCGTCGAACCCGCCGGCGTCGGAGACCATGCAGGCCTGGAAGTCCGCTGCGTCGCCAGCGGGAGCTGCGGATTCACCAGCATCGTCGCTGCTGGCCGCTGGGTCGGATCCGCCCGAAGCGGGTTCCTCTTCGTCGGGGGCATCGCCACAGGCGGCGAGCACGAGGGTGGCGGCAGCCGAAACGGCCGCAAACTTGATGACCTGGCGCACAGGTTTCTCCTTCGGTACGTGAACACAGTGCGTGGGTGCACCACAGGACTGGGGCCCCACGCGGGCGATCGTACCCCTGGAGGGTCCCGGCCCAAGGATTCTCAACCGGTCAGCGGCCAAACGTGACGCAAAGGTGATCTGCGCTCAGCGCAGCGCGACCGCGGCCAAGAGCTTGGCGGCGTGCACGAGCGCCTCGTCGTCCACCACCAGATCGCCCTGGTGCAACTCGAAGGTCGGCCCTCCGACGGTACGGGTTCCTAGACGCGCCATCGCCCCTGGCACCTTCATCAAATACCACCCGAGGTCCTCCCCGCCGAGAGACTGCTGAGTGGGCACGACCGAGTCTTGGCCCATCACCGCCCGCGCTGCCGCATCGAACTGTGAGACCGCCAATTCGTCGTTGTCCACGGGAGGTACACCTTTGACGTGCCGCACTGTGGCGTGGACTCCGTAGGGCCGGACCACCGCGTGCACGATCTCTTCGATCAGTGGCGCGGTCGAGTCCCACGTCTGGGAGTCCAGCATCCGTAGCGTGCCGACGCACTCACCCGAGGCCGGGATCACGTTAGCCGCCGAGCCGGCTCGGACGGCACCCCATACCAAGGCGGTGCCCGAGCGGGGGTCCAGGCGCCGCGAGAGGATCGCCGGTACTTCGGTGATGACCTTGCCGAGCGCAAAGGTGAGGTCGGAGGTCAGGTGCGGGCGGGAGGTGTGTCCGCCGCGGCCGGTGAGTGTGACCCGGATCGAATCCGAGGCGGCCGTGATGGGCCCCGACTTCAGACCCACCTGGCCGACGTCGAGCGAGGGGTCGCAGTGCACGGCATACAACGCATCGACACCCTCGATCGCACCGGCGTCCATCATGGCGTGCGCCCCGCCCGGCATGGACTCCTCGGCCGGCTGGAACAACAAGCGCACGCCCAGTCTCCGCCGCGTGAGTTCGTCGTGAATACCGGCCAGAGCCAAGCCCGCACCCAATACTGCGACGGTATGCAGATCGTGCCCGCAGGCGTGGGTGACGCCGGGATTGCGCGATGAGAATTCCAGGCCGGTGACTTCGTCCACGGGCAGTGCGTCCAGGTCGGCCCGCAGCGCGACGGTGCGGACCGGGTCACTTTCACCCAAGTCCGCAATGGCCCCGGAGCCTGGCAGGGCCGTGATTCGTGCTCCGGTGTCCTGCAACGCGTTCACGATCAATGCAGTGGTCCGGTGCTCCTGCCACGACAGCTCTGGATAGCGATGGACCTCGTGCCGCCAACCGATCAGGGAGTCCCGCAACTCTTCGACCGTGTGCCCGAGACGAGCGGTCAACGCATCGTTTGCACTGTTCGTGGTGGATGCGGTCATGGATTCAGCAGTCACAAGAGGCTCGACAGATCACAGTTCAGATCGGGGATGGAATGAAAGAGTGGAACAAAGCGCCACCTTACCGGGCCCCGTCAGAAGGTCTCGCGCGGTACGTACTGCCCCCAGACCTCGCGTAGGGCGTCGGCTACCTCACCGCCGGTCGCTCTGGCCCGCAGTGCCTCTCGCATCGGGACGAGGACGTTGTCGGTCCCAGATGCAGCCTGCTGCATCTGCTCCAAGGCCGACTGGACTGCAACCCGGTCGCGACCGCTACGCAGGGCATCGAGGCGAGCGCACTGCTCGGCCTCGATGGCGGGGTCGACCGTGAGTGGCTCGTAGGGCTCTTCGCTCTGGCTGGCAAACTTGTTCAACCCGACCACGACGCGCTCCCCGGAGTCGATCTGCAGCGCGATCTCGTAGGCGCTCTGCTCGATCTCGCTCTTCTGGAAGCCCTCCTCAATGGCCCGCACGGCTCCCCCGCGATCCTCCACGGCCCGCATCAGCTCGACTGCGGCCTCTTCCAGATCGTCGGTCATCGACTCCATGACGTAAGACCCTGCAAACGGGTCGACGGTCTTGGTGACGTCGGTCTCGTAGGCCAACACCTGCTGGGTGCGCAGCGCGAGCCGGGCCGCTTTCGTCGTCGGCAGCGCGATGGCCTCATCAAAGGAGTTGGTATGCAGCGACTGCGTGCCGCCGAGCACCGCCCCCAGACCTTGGAGGGCGACCCGCACGAGGTTGACCTCCGGCTGCTGCGCGGTCAACTGAACCCCTGCGGTCTGGGTGTGGAATCGCAACATCAACGACTTCGGGTTCTTCGCGCCGAACTCCTCGCGCATGACTCGGGCCCAGATGCGCCTCGCGGCTCGGAACTTCGCGATCTCCTCCAGCAACGTGGTGCGGGCTACGAAGAAGAACGACAACCGGGGCGCGAAATCGTCGACCTCCAGGCCAGCCGCCGTAGCGGCCCGGACGTACTCCTTCGCGTTGGCCAGGCTGAAGGCGATCTCCTGCACCGGAGTCGCGCCCGCCTCGGCCATGTGATAACCCGAGATCGAGATCGTGTTCCACTTCGGCATGTGCTCGGCGCACATCGCGAAGGTGTCGCTGACCAGGCGCAGCGACTCCGCCGGAGGGTAGATGTAGGTGCCGCGAGCGATGTACTCCTTGAGCACATCGTTTTGGATGGTGCCCGTCAGCTGGTTCGAGGCAATGCCTTCGTGTTCGGCGGCCAACTGATACATCAAGAGCAGCGTCGATGCCGGCGCATTGATGGTCATTGAGGTGGAGACCTCGTCGAGCGGCAGCCCGTGCAGCAGCACCCGCATGTCCTCAACCGAGTCGATGGCCACACCGACCTTGCCGACCTCACCGCTAGCCAGGGGGTGGTCGCTGTCGTAGCCCATCTGGGTGGGCAGGTCGAACGCGACCGAGAGGCCGCCGGTGCCGTGTGCGACCAGTTCGTGATAGCGGGCGTTCGACTCTGCCGCCGTGCCGAATCCGGCATACTGCCGCATCGTCCACGGCCGCCCGGTGTACATCGAGGGGTAGACCCCGCGGGTGTAGGGATACTCCCCCGGCTCGCCCAGCGATTGCTTCGGATCGAATCCGGCCAGGTCGTCCGCGTCGTAGACGGATTTCAGCGGCAGGCCTGATTCGGTATGCAGATCGCTCATCCGCTCAGGCTACCCACCGTAGTGGCACGCGCTAGGCCTTAGCCGGCGGTCGCCTCCGTGAGAGTTCGACTGGAGACATCAGCATCGAGCCGAGGAAAGAGCATCTTGCCCACGACGGCGAAGACGGCCAACACCGCGACCATGCCGAAGAAACCGACGATGCCGCTTCCGGTCAAAGCCAGCACCACGTAGCCGGCGAGCGCGGCGGCGGCACCGACCAACGCATACGGCAACTGGGTGATGACGTGCGTGATGACGTTACAGCTGGCACCAGTCGAACTCAGGATGGTGGTGTCCGAGATCGGCGAGCAGTGGTCGCCGAAGACCGCGCCGGCCAGCACTGCACCGAAGGCAGGAAGCAACAGGTCGGGTTGGTCAATGGAGTTCATGATGTCGCCAGCGATAGGCAGCAAGATGCCGAACGACCCCCAGGACGTTCCCGTGGAGAAGGCCATCGCCCCGGCCACGATGAACATCACGGGGATCAACCACTGCGGCTCGATGTTGGCGCTCTCGACCAACCCGCCGAGATAGTCGCCCGTGCCGAGGACGCTGATCAGCGACCCGAGCATCCAGGCCAGCAACAAGATGTACACCGCCGGCAACATCGACTTGATGCCCGCGCCCAATCCGCGCGCCAGAACCCCACCGCCGAACTTCGGGCTGTTCAGTGTGTACCGCAGGTAGTAGAAAAAGGCTGAGACGAAACCGAACACTGCGCCGTAGATCAGCGCCTCGTACGGGTCAGTGTTGGCCATGACGTCCAGCGGCGCCCAACTTGGCTCTTCGGCGTTCGCGTAACCCGTGTAGATGATGCCGCCGACAACCCCGACGACAAGAGCAAGGAACGGGACGATCAATGCACGCTTGGCCCCCGGCTCGTGCACTGGAAGATCCTCGTCAAGCTCACCCGGAATGGCGAGCGACCCATCAAAGGTGTGTCCTTCCTCAACGGCGCGCCTCTCCTCGTTGCGCATCGGCCCCATGTCGATCCGCAACGTGACTGCGATGAACACAGTAAAGACGGCAGCGATGGCGTAGTAGTTCAATCCGGCCGAAGTCACGAAAGCCTGGAAGTCGCTCACGTCAAGAGTCGACGCCGCCACCATGGGGGCCATGACGCCGATGATGTAGGCGCCCCAGCTCGAGAATGGGGCGAGGACGGCGACAGGCGCTGCGGTCGAGTCGATGAGGTACGCCAACTTGGCCCGGGCGACCTTGTGTCGGTCGGTCACCGGCCGGGCCACCTGCCCAACGGCCAAGGCGTTGAAGTAGTCGTCGATGAAGATGACGACACCCAGTATCGCGGCCAAGAACTGCGCCCCGCGCCGGGTTTTGATTCGCTGAACTGCCCACTCCGAGAACGCCGAGCTGCCACCGGCCATCAAGATCAGAGCGGTGATCATGCCGAGGGTCAGAGTGAAGATCAGGATGTAGACATAGGCAGTGTTGAGCCCCCCGTCGACCCAGAAGATCTCCGCGAATGATGACCAGACGAGCGAAAGCGTCTCCAGCGGGTTGTAATCGGCCACGATGAAGGCCGCGGACAACACGCCCGCTCCGAGGCTGAGCAACACCTTCTTGGTGGTGATGACCAGCACGATCGCGAGGACCGGCGGCAGAATGCTGAGGATGGATCCGTCCATGATTGAGCCTTCCCTGGTCGAGGCACTCAGGGTATTCCCAGATTCGCGGACCAACAAGCGCTGAGTACGGCGAGGCGGCTAGAGCGCTCGAATACCCCGCACCAGCGACGGTCCGCCGTAGACCAGACCCGTATAGACCTGCACCAGCGCGGCTCCCACGTCCAGCAGCGCCGCAGCGTCCTGGACCTGCATCACCCCCCCGGCCCCGATCACCGGGAAATCGGTGGTCTTGACGATCCGGGCGACCATGGCCAGCGAGCGCAGGGTCAGCGGGGAGCCGCTAAGTCCCCCGCTCTCCTGTGCCCGCGCGGCATCGCGGGCATGCACCAGATCACGACTCAGCGTCGTGTTGCTGGCGATGATCCCGACAATTCCGGCGTCGGTGGCCACCTGGAGCGCTTCGTCGGTGGCAGCATCGCTCAGATCTGGAGCCAACTTGACCAACACCGGGGTCCCGGAAGCGGACGCGACCAAGGCCGTGAGCAACTCGCGCAGCGGCTTAGCGTCCTGCAGTGAGCGCAGGCCGGGGGTGTTGGGGCTGGACACGTTCACGGCGATGTAGTCCGCCACGTCACGCACGGCCGCGAGTGAGGCCAGGTAGTCCTGGGTCGCAAACTCGACGTCGGTGATCTTGCTCTTGCCCAAGGACACGCCCACCGGTATGCCGACCAGCCCCTGCTCCCGATCGGTGCGCAGCCGCTGTGCCAGCGCGACGGCGCCATCGTTGTTGAAACCCATCCGGTTGATCAACGCACCGCTGCTGGGCAACCGGACCAGCCGTGGCTGTGAGTTGCCCGGCTGCGGGACGGCGGTCACCGTGCCCACCTCGACGTGTCCGAACCCCAGCGCCTGCCAGGCCGGGACCGCCACTCCGTTCTTGTCCATCCCCGCGGCCAGTCCTAGCCGGTTCGGGAAGTGCAGCCCCCACAGATCGACCCCTGGCCCCGCTGCTCCATCCACTGCCATCAGCGCTGACAACGCGCGTCGGGCGGGGGCACGGTGGCCGGCGGCAGCGGCGGCCCTTAAGGACAGGTGATGCGCGCGCTCGGGATCGAGGCGAAACAAGACCGGCTTGGCCACACGAGTGTAGGCCGCCGCAACGACACGGCCACGGGGAGTGCTCACGGGCCATCACTGTACAAGCGGTCGGCCGATGATCCCCGACCTAGACTGACGCGATGGGCTCACAGGCACGGGGGGAATCGGTGGAGGCGTCATTCGACCTTCCCGGCTTCTATGCGGTCGTTCCGGCGGGCGGTGCCGGAACTCGTCTGTGGCCGCTGTCCCGAGCCGCTCGACCGAAGTTCCTGCACGATCTGACAGGCTCAGGGCAGTCGCTGCTGCAAGAGACCGCCGCTCGTCTGGAGCCTCTCTGCGCCGACCGGCTGATGGTGGTGGCGGGCAGGGCGCACGCACCCGCGGTTGCCGGAAGCCTGCCGAGTCTGCGGGCACATAACCTGATCGTCGAGCCGTCCCCGCGAGACTCGTTGCCTGCCATCGGGCTGGCCGCCGCCGTGGTCGCGCTGCGTGATCCCGACGCCATCGTCGGATCCTTCGCAGCCGACCATGTCATCGGTGACCAAGATGCCTTCCGCCGCTGCGTGGCCACGGCCGTGCGTATCGCGTCCGACGACGTGCTCGTCACTCTTGGGGTGCAGCCCACCCACCCGGCCACTGGCTTCGGATACGTCCGCCCCGGGTCGCCCTACGCCTGGCACGAAGGCGGGACCGAATCGGCATACACAGTGCAGTCCTTCGTGGAGAAGCCGAGCGCAGGCGTGGCCGAGCAGTACGTCCGCGACGGGCACCTGTGGAACGCCGGGATGTTCGTCGTCAAAGCCTGCGTGTTGGTCGCGATGATCGAGCGCTGGGAGCCTGAGTTGGCCAGTGGACTGCGTGCAGCCGCCGCCGATCTGAGCACTATCGATGAGGTCTGGCCTACCCTGCCGGCCCTGTCCATCGACCGAGCGATCGCGGAGCGGGCCGCCGAAGCGGGTCAGGTCGTCGTGGTGCCAGCCGACTTCGACTGGGACGACATCGGCGACTTCGGCGCACTCGCCGCTCACCTCGACGATGAGCCCGGGCAGCCTGGCCTTCGGGTGCTAGGAGACCACGATCAGGTCCTGAGCCTCGATAGCACCGGCATCGTCGCCGCCGGCGGAGGTCGCGCCGTGGTCGTCTTGGGCGTGCCCGACGCCGTGATCATCGACACTCCCGACGCCCTACTGGTCACTACCAGGCAGCGGGTGCAAGATGTCAAAACGATGGTGAAAGCCCTACAGCGGGGTGGGCGAGAGGACCTGACCTGACGGACACGCAGACAGGTGAACAGGGCGCGACGGCGGGGCGTCGTCGCGATGCTCATGCGCACCCACTTGTCACCAGAACGCCATCCCAGCGCCCTGCCCTTCATACCCACGGGTCACGTCCAGTCGAGACGCTGGAGCACGTGCGCGTCGCCATCGTTACCGAGTCCTTCTTGCCCGCCCTCAACGGCGTCACCACGAGCGTCTGCAAGGTGCTGGAGTCCCTGCATACGCAAGGCCACGACGCCATGGTCATCGCCCCCGGAACCAGCCCGTGGAGCACCACCGCCACCCCCGAGCGGTACAGCGGATTCCCCGTCCACCCGGTCACCAGCCTCCCGGTCCGACAATTCCGGGTCGGTCTGCCTTCGTACGAGATCGAGACGGTGCTGCACCGGTTTGCGCCCGATGTCGTCCACGTTGCCTCGCCGTTCATCCTCGGCGTCCGAGGTCTCACCGCCGCTCGTGCGCTGGGGTTGCCCAGCGTGGCGATCTATCAGACCGACATGCCGAGCTATATCCGACAGCACAGCGGACCGGCTGGCAACATGACAGCGCGGGCCACCTGGCGATGGATTCGGCGGATTCACGCCCAGGCAGATCTCACGTTGGCCCCCTCGACGTCGGCGCTGGAAGACCTCCATGCTCACGGCATCGCTCGGACAGCCTTGTGGGGTCGGGGCGTCGACTCCGACCTCTTTCATCCGGACCGGGCCGTGGATCCGCAGACGGCGGAGTTGCGCTCCCGGTTGGCCCCAAACGGCGAACTGTTGGTGGGGTATGTCGGCCGCCTGGCTCCGGAGAAGGAGTTGCACCGACTGATCGAGCTCGAATCGATGCCAGGTGTCAGGTTGGTGCTGGTGGGTGAGGGGCCCAGCGCCGAGATGCTGGCTCAGGCCTTGCCGACCGCCCACTTCCTCGGTCGTCGCGAAGGGCTCGACTTGGCTCGTTGCTATGCGGCGCTCGATGCCTTTGTGCACACCGGCACGCGGGAAACCTTCGGGCAGACCCTCCAGGAGGCCTCGGCCAGTGGCCTGCCAGTCGTGGCACCGGCCCGCGGGGGTCCGATCGACCTGATCGAGCATGGCAGCACCGGATTCCTCTTCGACCCCGACCGCCCCGGCGCGCTCAGCGTTGCCGTGTCGTCGCTAATCCCGGCGGATCCGATGGTGGGTGCCGCACTCCGCGAACAGATGGGTTTGCGGGGGCGAACAGCCGTCGTGGCCCGGTCATGGCCCGAGCTGACGCGGCAGTTGGTTGGGCATTACGCCCGCGCCATGTCGAGCACGTCGACCTCAGTGGCGTAGCGGCCTATGCACACGGGTAGTGCGCACGGACCTGCCAGCGGCCCTGGTCATCGAGGCGGTACAGACTGATCTGCGGCACCCGGAACTCGGCACGCACGTCGACATACTCCGCGGCGACGTGATCAAGCACTTGGGGTGCCAAATCATGCGCCAACGTGATGTGCGGGTGGAAGGGGAAGACCGACGGGGATGTCACTGGGCCCGAGCACACCGCAGCGTTGAGGTCAGCGCAGGCCTGCACCCCTTCGCTGATGGCCAGGAAGACGACGTCCGAGGTCGGCCGGAAGGTCCCCGTTCCGTTGACCTTGATCGTCGGTGCCTCATGGTGTGAGGCGACCTGAGCGAGGTGCTCTTCGAGCGCTTCAGATTGCCCCGCGCTGACGCGGGTGGGTGGCAGCAGGGTGATGTGCGTCGGGATGGCCATGCCCAAGGCATCGCCGATCCGTGCGCGAAGGCGGGTGACCTGGGAGCCGAGCGGGTTGGGCACCAGCAGCACGACTCCCACGGTGTTGCTGGTCTTGGTCACAGCCGGTGACCCTACCCCTGTGAGCCGGGTGGCCGCATACCTCACCCGCCCCATACGCTGGGTCGATGGTCGACTCAGCCGCTGATCCAGCCACGCAATCGCCTGAAGCAGCCCGCGGCGAGCCCCAGGACAACCTGGTCCAGACCGAGCACACGCTGGAGGTGGGCGGCGTGATCCTGCACTACACCGCCACCACCGGTCGGATGGTGCTGCGCGAGGAGGTCTTCGACGGCGACACTTTCACCGGCCCCGAGGACAAAGCCGAGGTCTTTGTCACCTCCTACGTCGTTCACGACCGCGATACCGACGACAACACCTCAGCCCCCTCATCTCCCGCCCGCCCGGTGACCTTCGCGTTCAACGGCGGACCGGGATCTTCCTCGGTGTGGCTGCATCTCGGCCTGCTCGGCCCGCGCCGGGTGGACATGGGCGACGTCGACGCGCTGGTCCCACCGCCAGGTCGACTCCTCGACAACGCCGAGTCACTGCTCGCGGTCTCCGACCTGGTGTTTATCGACCCCGTGAGCACGGGCTATTCGCGAGCGGTGAAGGGTGGGGAGGCCAAACCGTTCCACGGGGTCAGCGGGGACATCGAGTCAGTCGGCGAAATCATCCGGCTGTGGACCACCCGCAATGGCCGCTGGCTCAGCCCCAAGTTCCTGGCCGGTGAGTCCTACGGCACGTTGCGCGCAGCCGCCCTGGCCGATCACCTGCAGACCCGCTTCGGGATGTACCTGAACGGGCTGATGCTGATCTCCTCGGTGCTCGATCTCGGGTCGATCGGACTGAACGAGCCTGATGAAGATCGCGGCTTCGTGTCGTTCCTGCCGACGTATGCCGCCATCGCGCACGTCCATGGCCGAGCCAGCGAGGGCGCGACACTCGAAGAGGTCGTGGCCCGCGCTCGCGCCTACTGCGAACGCGACTATCCATGGGCGCTCAGCCGCGGCGATCGTCTCGTCGGCGAGCAGCGGGCCGAGCACGTCACGACCTTGGCCGAATTGACCGGTCTCGACCCCGGCTGGATCGATCGCGCGGACTTGCGGATCGAGCATCAGCGATTCTTCGCACAGCTGCTGCGGGAGCAGGATCTGGTAGTGGGGCGTCTCGACTCACGCTTCACCGGACCGGCGGCCGACGGCAACGCCGCGGTGGCTGACGCCGACCCCTCGTACGACGCCATTTCAGGGCCCTATGCCGCTGCTTTCAATCATCACGTCCGAGACACCTTGGGCTACCAGAGCGACCTGCACTACGAGCAGATCTCTGCCGCGGTGCAGCCGTGGTCGTATAGCGACTTCGAGGGACGCTCCGTGGACGTCACCCCTCGGCTCTCACGCGCGATGCGAGCCAACCCGCACTTGAGGGTGCACGTTGCCTACGGCTGGTACGACGGGGCAACGCCGTTCCTGGCCGCCGAAGAAGTGCTGCACTCTTTGGACATCCCGGCGCAGGCCCACGAGCGGATCGAGCACCGCTACTACCCGGCCGGGCACATGATGTACGTGCACGAGCCGTCCAGACTGCAGCAATCCGCCGACCTGGCCGACTTCGTCAAAAGGGCATCGGCCAGTTCAGACGCCTGAGGGTTCGTGGAGGTCGTTCAGGGCTTGGTTGAACGTCTCCGAGGGCCGCATGATCGCGGTGGTGTCTTCGCGATCGGGTAGGTAGTAGCCACCGATGTCCACGGACCGACCTTGAACGGCGGCCAACTCCTCCATGATGGTGTCCTCATGCTCGCCGAGCTGGTTGGCGATGTCGGTGAAAGCCTCGGCCAGCTCGGCGTCCTCGCTTTGCGCGGCCAACTCCTGAGCCCAATACAGCGCGAGGTAGAAGTGGCTCCCGCGGTTGTCGATCTCGCCGACCTTCCGGCTCGGCGAGCGCCCCTGGTCCAGCACAGTGCCGGTGGCCCGGTCCAACGCGTCGGCCAGCACGGCGGCTCGAGGGTTGTCGGCGGCCTGCGCAAGGTGCTCCAGACTGACCGCGATTGCGAGGAACTCACCGAGGCTGTCCCAGCGCAGGTGATTGTCGGACAGCAATTGCTGCACGTGCTTCGGGGCCGAGCCCCCGGCTCCGGTTTCGAAGAGCCCTCCCCCGCTGATCAACGGCACCACCGAAAGCATCTTGGCGCTGGTGCCCAACTCGAGGATCGGGAAGAGGTCGGTCAGATAATCACGCAGCACGTTGCCGGTGACCGAGATCGTGTCTTCCCCGGCGCGAACACGCTCGAGGGAGAAGGCGGTGGCCTGCACCGGGGCCATAACCTCGATCTGTAGGCCGTCCGTGTCCTGCTCGGCGAGGTAGTCGCGCACCTTGTCGATGATGTTGGCGTCATGCGCTCGGGTCTCATCCAGCCAGAACACTGCGGGCGTTTCGGTCGCTCGGGCCCGGGTCACCGCCAGGGCAACCCATTCCCTGATCGGCACGTCCTTGGTCTGGCAGGCCCGCCAGATGTCACCCGGCACCACCGCGTGCTCCATCAGCACCTCGCCGCGGGAGTCCTCGATCTGCACTGTGCCAGCAGTGTCAATCTCGAAGGTCTTGTCGTGGCTGCCGTATTCCTCGGCGGCTTGAGCCATCAGACCCACGTTGGCCACCGAACCCATCGTCGTGGGGTCGAAGGCACCGCGAGCCCGGCAGTCGTCCAACACCGCTTGGTACACCCCGGCGTAGCTGCTGTCCGGAATGAGCGCGAGCGTGTCGCCCGGCTCCCCATCCGGCCCCCACATCTGCCCCGATGTGCGGATCATCGCGGGCATCGAGGCGTCCACGATCACGTCGCTGGGCACGTGCAGGTTGGTGATGCCCTTGTCTGAGTCGACCATCGCCAGGTCCGGCCCCTGAGCCAACCCGCTCTCGATCATGTCGCGGATCGCGTTCCGAGAGTCTTCGGGCAGAGAGTCCAGACCGTTCAGGATGGAACCCAGACCGTTGTTGGGGTTCAGCCCGGCCGCGGCCAACTCCTCGCCGTACTGCTCGAAGACCTCCGGCAAGAACGCTCGCACGACGTGGCCGAAGATGATGGGGTCCGAGACCTTCATCATCGTGGCTTTCAGGTGGACGGAAAACAGCACGTCACGCTCTTGGGCGAGGGCGATCTGCGCGCGGAGGAAATCGTGCAGCGCTGCTACGCGCATCACGGTGCCGTCGACCACTTCGGCCGCCTGCACCGGCACGGACTCCTTGAGCACGGTGCGGGTGCCGTCGCGGGCCACGTGCACGATCTGCAACGTGTCGTTCGCCGACATCACGATCGATTGCTCGTTGTGCCGGAAGTCGCCGTCGTCCATGGTGGCCACGTTGCTCGCCGAGTCCGCCGACCACTCACCCATGGAATGAGGGTGCGCCCGCGCGAAGTTCTTCACCGATGCTGGCGCTCGCCGATCAGAGTTGCCTTGGCGCAACACCGGGTTGACCGCGCTGCCCTTGACCGAGTCATAGCGTGCCTTGATGTCTTCTTCGTCATCCCCTGAGGGCGAGTCCGGATAGTCCGGCACGTCGAGCCCTTGGCCCTGCAACTCCGTGATCGCAGCCTTCAACTGCGGCAACGAGGCACTGATGTTGGGCAACTTGATGATGTTGGCCTGCTCAGAATGCGTGAGCTCACCCAACTCGGCCAGTGCGTCGGGGACCTGCTGGTCTTGCGGCAGGCGCTCCCCCAGAGCGGCCAAGATCCGCCGTGCCAGTGAAATGTCCTTGGTGACCACCTCGATGCCCGCAGTAGCGCAGAACGCTTCCACGATGGGTTTGAGCGAGTGGGTGGCCAGCATCGGGGCCTCGTCAGTGACGGTATAGATGATGGTCGCCATCGCATCAGGCTATCGCGAGCGGTCGCTGCTAACGTTCTCAACTGACCGCATACTCACTTTTCAGTTGGGACGAGACACCGTGGATCGCAAGCCAGTCAAGGTCGCCGTCACCGGCGCCGCCGGTCAGATTTGCTACAACCTGTTGTTCCGGATCGCCTCGGGCGAAATGCTCGGGCAGGACACCCCGGTCGAGTTGAGACTGTTGGAGATTCCCGATGCGCTCAAGACGCTGGAAGGCGTCGTCATGGAGCTGGACGACTGCGCCTTCCCCTTGCTCAGCAGCATCGAGATCGGCTCCGACCCCAACGTGGTCTTCGACGGCGTCAACATCGCGCTGCTGGTGGGCGCGCGCCCCCGCGCCAAGGGTATGGAGCGCGCGGACTTGCTGGAAGCCAACGGCGGGATCTTCACCGGACAAGGCAAGGCGCTGAACGACCACGCGGCCCGCGACATCCGCGTCACGGTCACCGGCAACCCGGCCAACACCAACGCGTTGATCGCGATGAACAATGCGCCCGATATCCCCAACGAGCGTTTTAGTGCGCTGACCCGGCTGGACCACAATCGGGCCAAAGCGCAGTTGTCGCACAAGACCGGACGCCCCGTCACCGACATCACGAAGATGACGATCTGGGGCAACCACTCCGCGTCGCAATATCCCGATCTCTTCCACTGCGAAGTCGGCGGTCAGAATGCAGCCGAGATGGTCGATGACCAGGACTGGCTGGAAAAGACTTTCATCCCCACCGTCGCCAAACGCGGCGCAGCCATCATCGAAGCTCGAGGCAGTTCCTCTGCCGCGTCGGCGGCCGCGGCCACTATTGATCACACCCGCGATTGGCTCGGTGGCACCGCTAAGGGTGACTGGACGTCGATGGTTGTGCCTTCCGACGGCTCCTACGGAGTGCCAGAAGGGCTGATGTCCTCGTTCCCCGTCACGACGACGGGCGGCCACTGGGCCATCGTGCGCAACCTCGAGGTCGACGCCTTCTCGCGGGAGCGGATCGACGCCTCGGTCGCCGAGCTCGAAGAAGAACGCGCTGCCGTCACCGAGTTAGGCCTGATCAGCTAGCGGATCACCAGGCTGTAGCTCAACGCGGCAGAGGCCGCCGACAAGGCCACGAGCAACGCGACGTCCCAGGCCCGCGAGCGCACGATTAGCCCCCCGGCTCGATGTGCTGGGGTGACCATTCGAATCAGCGCGGCGAGCGCCAGCGTGGCAGCCATGCCGTACCCGAATCCGCGCAGGCCTCCGCTGAGAAGAACCGCAGCAGAGATGAGCAGGCCCAACGGCATCACCCACCAGGCGCCGAGGGGCTGAGCGACCCGCCACCCTCGGTGTTCGTCAACCACTGTGTTCATCCACCACTGTGTTCATCCACCACTGTGTTCAGTCCAGCGCTCGCTCGGCCGCTTCGACGACGTTGGACAACAGCATGGCCCTGGTCATCGGACCGACCCCGCCTGGGTTGGGTGAGAGCCACCCAGCCACGTCGGCGACATCCGCCGCGATGTCCCCGGCGATTTTTCCGTCGCGTCGGGCCACCCCGACGTCCAGCACCGCGGCACCGGGCTTGATCATGTCGGCCGTGACCAGGTCGGGTACACCGGCCGCCGACACCACGATGTCGGCGTTCCGCACATGGCTGGCCAGGTCTCGCGTCCCCGTGTGACAGAGCGTGACCGTGGCGTTTTCGCTGCGCCGGGTCAGGATCAGACCGAGTGGGCGACCCACCGTCAGCCCACGCCCGATCACCACCACCTCAGCCCCAGCGATCTTCACGTCGTGGCGGCGGAGCAACTCCACGACCCCGACCGGAGTGCACGGCAGCGGAGCGGACTTGCCGAGCACTAAGGATCCCAGATTGACGGGGTGCAAACCGTCGACGTCCTTGCTCGGCTCGACCCGAGAGAGCAGGGCGAACTCGTCGAGGCCGGTCGGCTGCTGCACCAAGAAGGCTGTGCACTCAGGGTCGGCGTTGAGCTCGTCGATGACCGCTTCGACCTCACCCTGCGAGGAGCCAGCTGGCAGATCGCGCCGGATGGACGCTATACCGATCTCAGCGCAGTCGCGGTGCTTGGCCCCCACATACCAGGTGCTTCCGGGATCCTCCCCTACCAGGACAGTGCCTAGGCCAGGGCGCACGTCACGCTCGAGCAGGGCCGCCACCCTCGCTGCGAGTTCGATTTTGATGTCGGCCAGCACGGCCTTGCCGTCGAGAATGCGCGCAGTCATGAGCGACACCTTAGTCAGCGCTAGGGGGCGACGCCGGCATACGCAACGCGGATATACGAGCCGCGACGCCCGCAGCCGTGGCACCAAGCACCGTGAGCGTCACACCGACCAGGAATTGCGGGCCGATCCGATCACTGGCCGCGGGGTTGGCGAGGTCCAAAGCCAACCCCACCCCGACCTGACTGGTGACCGCCACCAACCCGTAGACCAACACTCCCGTATGCTGCACGGCCCACGCTGCCCCGGCGATGAACACGACTCCGGCGACTCCGCCCAGCCAGGCCCACCAGGGCGCTTCCCAGGATCCGGACCAGCGCAGGCCGCCCAGGGCCATCGCGGCGGTAGCGGCTA
Organism: uncultured Actinomycetota bacterium; assembly: GCA_963803695.1. Lineage (GTDB taxonomy): Bacteria > Actinomycetota > Actinomycetes > Actinomycetales > Dermatophilaceae > Ornithinicoccus. Next base: position 430,757 of record CAWDNY010000015.1, on the reverse strand, counting down.
CCAGAACCGTGCACGTGCCCACCGTGAAGTTGATCCACGCCGTCGCAAGGGGGTTGCGCGTCACGGTCGTGACCCTGCCGTTCAGCGCATACTGCACTGAGCCGCCCAGGCCGACCCCGAAAGCCAGGATCAGCGGCAGCACCGGGCTGTCGCTGGAGGGTGACGCCGATGACGCGGTGGCGGCCACGGCTACTCCGCCGATGGCGGTGGCGGCACCGATGAGGCGCAGCACGCCGAACGGAATCGGTGCCGCAGGTCCCCAGCCTTGCCGATCCACCACCAGCCCGCTGGCCCCCTGACCGGCCACCACGGCAATCAGGAATGCTGCCACGCCCACCTGGGGGACGGCATACGTCTGAGTGGACACCAGCAGCCCACCACCGACGCCACCGAGGACCTGCCACCACCGCAACGTCTGACTTCGGATGGCCATCGGCACCGCGCACAATGCCCGGCGAAACGACCTTAGAGCAGTCAGCGAGGTCAGTGCGGCCAGACCGGTCACGAAACTGACGCCGGCCGCGGGGAAGGAACCGAGATTCGTGGCCAACTCCCCGTTGATCCGGGACTGCAGGGCCACCATGCTGCCGCTGACCACAGCGACGACCACGGCAGCGATAAAGGCCCAATCGCGCGCGGGCGCGCTCACCCGCGACCGTGTCTGGTCAATGCGCGAAGTGTCGGGTGCCGGTGAAGAAGAGGCTGACACCGGCCGCGCTCGCAGCGGCGATCACCTCTTCGTCCCGGATCGAGCCGCCAGGTGAGACCACTGCCTGGACACCGGCGTCGAGCAGGACCTGCAGACCGTCGGCAAAAGGGAAGAACGCATCAGAGGCCGCCACGCTGCCAGCGGCGCGTTCCCCGGCCCTACGCACCGCCAGGTGACAGCTGTCGACCCGATTGACCTGCCCCATCCCGATACCGACGCTGGCACCGCCCCTGGCCAGGAGGATCGCGTTGGACTTCACCGACCGGCATGCCCGCCAGGCGAAAGTCAGATCGTTCAGCACCGCTGGGGCGACCTCCGGCCCGGCGACCTGCCGCCAGTGCATTGGATCGTCGCCGCCGTCCGCCGACACGGCATCGACGCGATCGCTGCCCTGCACCAGGAGTCCTCCGGAGATGACGCGCCCCTCAAGACTCGGCTCATCGGCAGGTGCTTCGACCCGCAGCAGCCGCACGTTCTTTTTGGCGCGCAAGATCTCCAGGGCATCGGCGTCGAAGTCAGGAGCGGCGATGACCTCGGTGAAGATGTCGGCCAGGGTCCGGCCCATCGCGGCACTGACGGGTCGGTTGGTGGCCACCACACCGCCGTAGGCCGACACCGGATCGCAGGCGTGGGCTCGCTCGTGCGCCTGGGCGATGTCGGTTCCCACGGCGATCCCGCATGGGTTGGCGTGCTTGATCACGGCCACCGTGGGCTGGTCGCCCTGGTCGTAGGCCGCCCGGACGGCAGCATCGGCATCGACGTAGTTGTTGTAGGACATCGCCTTGCCGTGCAGCTGCTCCGCACCGGCCAGTCCTGTGCCATCGCCGAAGGGTCCGCCGGGATCGGCGATATAGACCGCTGCGTCCTGGTGCGGGTTTTCGCCGTAACGCAGCACGTCTGCCCGGTGCCAACTGGCGGTGGCCCACTCACTCGTGGCTCCTGCTTCGACAGGTGGGGTGGCCGGGAACTGTGCCGCCATCCATGAGGCCACCGCGGCGTCATACCTCGCGGTATGCCGATAGGCCAGCGAGGCCAACCGCTGCCGGTCCGCGAAGGCAAACCCCGCGCCCTGGGCCGCCGCGATGACCTGTGCGTAGGCACCGGGGTCGACCACCACAGCCACGCTTCGATGGTTCTTGGCGGCCGCTCGGATCATCGCCGGACCGCCGATGTCGATCTGCTCGATGCAACTGTCCTGATCGGCCCCAGAGGCCACAGTGTCCGCGAACGGATAGAGATTGACGATCAACAGGTCGAAAGCCTCGATGTCGAGAGCAGCGATGGAGTCGAGGTGGTCGGGGTTGGTGGTGTCGGCCAGCAGGCCCGCGTGGACAGCGGGGTGCAACGTCTTGACCCGGCCGTCGAGGCACTCGGCGAAGCCGGTCACCTCCTCGACGGGGGTCACTGGCACCCCGGCGGCTTTGATCTTGGCTGCCGTTGAACCCGTGGACACCAGAGCAACCCCGGCGGTATGCAGCGCAGTGGCCAGCTCCTCCAGCCCGCTCTTGTCGTAGACCGAGATCAGGGCACGGCGAATCGGGCGGGTGTGCTCATCGGAGGCGCTCACGCGAGGGTGACCTTTCGTTGGGACTGTGTGAAGCCGTGGGTCAGGATGCGGCCGGCGGTGCGGACCATCAAGTCTCGCTCGACGATTTTGATCCGCTCATGAAGCGACTCCTCGGTGTCGTCGGCGCGGATCGGCACTGATCGCTGGGCGAGGATCGGTCCGGTGTCGGTGCCTTCGTCGAGGAGGTGAACTGTCGTGCCTGTCACACGAACACCATGGGTCAGCGCGTCGCGCACAGCATGAGCCCCGGGGAAAGCCGGAAGCAAAGCAGGGTGCGTGTTCAGGACTGTGAACGTGTCGAGGACATCGGGACCGAGGACCTTCATGAAGCCAGCACTGATCACCCAACGATGGCCGTGACTATCCGCCTCCGGCAGCCACCGGCGCAGCGTCTGCGCGAGATCAGCGTCCCAATCGGCTCGGCTCGGGTAGTCCGTGACGCGCGCGACAAAGGTCGGCAGGCCAGCGCGCCCGGCTCTGGTGAGGCCTTCGATGTCGTCGCGATCTGCTCCCACGGCCACAATCTGAACCCCATAACTGGGGTCCTGACTCGCCTCGATCAGGGCCTGGAGGATGCTGCCACTGCCGGAGACCAACACCACGACAGGGGTGCGTGGGTGATGGGTATGCGGCACGCGCCGACTGTAGCGTCCCGCCTTCAGAACCAACTATCCGTCACGGTGCTTAGATCCAATCTGGGTGGATGGCGATGGTCATTGGGACGATCCGCCAAGGGCAAACCATCCGGGTGCCGTCGGCCTGCGGGTCCTGACTCGGCAATCGACGCTGCAACTGTTGACCTGGACAACGGTGGCAGCCATCGCCATCACGGTGCGCGGAATGACCAGCGAAGTCTCGGTCGGCCCACGAAACGGGTTCGACCAGGACAGTGTCGCAGCCGCGACGACATCACGACGGTGCGACGAAACGATGTTGGCGACACGAGTGACCTCTTACTCAATGCTCAGGAAGGTGACCTGGCTCGTGCCCTCGGTGATGCTTTCGACCTCGAGTCGGGGTGAGCCACCGGGTAGTCAACTCCAAGCCGATCGCGTTCCGGTGCATCATCACGACTCGGACTGCCGCCGGGGTTGGAGGCGTTTCGGGCGGCCCGTCCGAGCTTGGTGATGACCGCATCCGGGAAATCGAGGTCAGCGCAATCGACGTAAGCGCCGCGCGTACGACCGCGATGTGGTCCACTCGAAGTTCGCGGGTGCCCCGTAGACCTTCCAGCAGCTCCGCGCAACGGCCCGCACCCACCTTGTCTGCAAGCCGCAGAACCCAGTGCAACTCGACGACGGTGACAATGATGAGCTAACCAGGGTCGGTCTCAGTTTGATCCTCGATCAACGCGGACGCTGCAGCCGATTGGTGCGGATCGTCGTGAACCAGGAACAGACGACGATATTGGTTTCGAGCCCGATCACCTGGCGTCCATACCCAGGGCGACAGCGTGGGTTAGCCCCGGAACCTGCAGTGCCCACAGGGCCGGTGGGCGTTTACAGACATAGCTCGTGGGGGGACGTCATCGGGATCAGTTCAGAGCCGTCGGCCCCGCCCAGACAAACGGCCGACGATGCGACCAATGCCACCTCCACCTCGCGCGGGTGAGCCCGCCCCTGACGAGGCCGGGCCGGGTGAGGTGGTGCGTCGGCCACCGGTAAGGCGACGGGCAAAGCTTGACACGAGACCCATAATTTCCTCCTGTGATAAGTGTTCACCGACCGTATCTGCACAATGAGTCGGCTGCAGCCTGAAGTGTGAAAGGCCGAGAGGCTGCAAGCATGGGGAGTCTGAATCTTCGGGGTACTCCGGTTGCTGGCGCGACTCGCAGGACGGGGCGCGGGTTCACCGCCGGGGCGGGGCGCCGACGCTTCCAACCGTGTCATTCGGGGAACCACAAACGGCGAACGAGCACGTCAGGGATTCGTGTTGACCCACCGCGGCGATGGCCGTCCCAATGATCGGGTCAGACGACGACGTCGACACATTTTGAGGTTCGGGGCTCAGAGATAGCGACGTGGCGGAGATCGCCCCTTGCTGCCGGTGAGGGAAGCCCCTTGACCTGGATTTGGGGCCCTATAACCGGCGTCGGGTGATATGGATGCCAGTGACCACCACGATGGCCCCGACCAAGAGTTCGGCTAGCAAAGCGCCCGTCACCGTCAGAGGGGCGGTGCCGATCGTGCCCATCAAGCCCGGGGTCAGACTCCCGGTCGCCAACCAGCTGAACACCAGCACCGCAACGCCGACCCAGGCGCACGCCGATACCGCCACGCGAGCCTTGGTCCACCACGACGCCAGCCGAGGAGCCGAGCGCGCGCTGCGGAAGCCGAGCCACGCACCGACCAGCACGGGGAACAGCACGACCGACCACAAGCCCGCCGGCAACATCCCTGGCTCGGGCAATGCGCCCAGGACCGGGATCAGGGGCAGATCCGCTGATGTCGTCTGCGTCCATCCGACCTGCACCGGGCCAATCGCCATCCCCGCCCCGGCGATCCAACCCAGGGCCCAGATGACCATGTTGGGCAACAACAAGAGCTGACCCAACGTCAACACGGCGACACCCACCGGTCCGGCGTCCAGCGCGGCATACAGCGTCTGGATCCGGTCTGCGCGAAAGGCAATCAACGCCACGAGCACGAGCAGGGACCCAACCGCCAATGCTGAAAGTGCCTCTCCGGCCGGCTTCAAGCCGCGGCGTGCCAACACCGGAATGCGGTTGGTCAGCCACCGCAGGGCGCGGGCAATGGTGGGATTCTCTTCGCGCCGGTGCTCCCGGATCAGGGCAAGGCCTATCCCGGTGGCCGGCACAAGGAGCAGACCCGGCAGGGCGAGCCAGAACGAGGCGGGCGTCGCCCCGAGACCAGAGGCCAGGCAGATGCTCAACCCGACGAGGAGGTAGCCGGCGATGAAAGCAGCCAGGTCATTGCCGCGCACGCCATCGAACGCCGCGCGGAACCCACCGATCCGCTTGGGACGCGCCGAGTCCTCATCGTCGGTCAGCACATGTCGAGCGGCGTAGCGGCACAGCATCACCGGCACGGCCGTGAGCAGCAACGGCGTCAACTGCAGCGACACTTCAGTGGCGTCAACGATGCCTCGGTGGGCTAGTGCCCAGGCTGCGGCAGCCGCGCCCAGGGCCTGCCAAGCCGACACTGTCGAGAGCGGATCGGCGAACCACGCAATCAGTACTGGCACCGCTATCAATAACCAGGTGACCCCGCAGGCCAGGGCCCCCGCTATAACTGCCCCCCCGAGCGATCGCAACCGTGACATCGACCACCACTGCAACCGCTCCGCCGCGGCGGAAGACACAAGTGACGTGCGCAGTGCGCTTCGGGTGGGCCGATCCTGGACAGTCATAACGGGACCATCGTTGCTGGCAGGCCCGGCCAAACCGCGAAGGCGCACCGAGGCGAGCCGCCGCATTTCGGCGGCTCGCGCGGTGAATCACATCTGGCTGATGATCTCGCGCATCAATTCGGCGGCCTGCGACGGCGTTTTGCCGACCTTCACGCCCGCCGCCTCGAGGGCTTCCTTCTTGGCCTCGGCTGTGCCGGAGGAGCCGGACACGATCGCACCGGCGTGGCCCATGGTCTTGCCTTCAGGGGCAGTAAATCCGGCGACATAGCCGACGACCGGCTTGGTGACGTGCTCCTTGATGTAGTCGGCGGCACGCTCTTCGGCGTCCCCGCCGATCTCCCCGATCATCACAATCGCCTCGGTCTCGGGGTCCTCTTCGAAGGCCTTGAGGCAGTCGATGTGCGTGGTCCCGATCACCGGGTCACCACCGATGCCGACACAGGTCGTGAAGCCGATGTCACGCAGTTCGTACATCATCTGGTAGGTCAGCGTGCCGGACTTCGAGACCAAACCGATCTTGCCCGCCGTCGTGATATCGGCCGGGATGATGCCCGCGTTGGACTGGCCGGGGCTGATCAGGCCGGGGCAGTTCGGGCCGATCAAGCGGGTGGTGCCCGCAGCGGTCGCGTAACTGTAGAACTCGGCCGTGTCCTTGACCGGCACCCCTTCGGTGATGACCACCGCCAGGGGTATGCCGGCGTCGACGGCCTCGACGACGGCGGCCTTGGTGAAGGCAGCAGGCACGAAGATCACCGACACGTTGGCACCGGTGGCCTGCATGGCCTCGTCTACCGAGGTAAAGACGGGGACCTGCACGCCGTCCTCGAAGTCGACGTGTTGTCCGCCTTTCTTCGGGTTCACTCCGCCCACGATGCTCGCGCCCGAGGTCAGCATGCGTTGGGTGTGCTTGCGCCCCTCACCGCCGGTCATCCCTTGGACGATGATGGTGGAGTCTTGATCGAGAAAAATCGCCATGTCGTGGTGTCCTTCGTCCTCAGCTGGAGTGGTTGGCGGCGAGTTCGGCGGCCTTGCGGGCGGCACCGTCCATGGTGTCGGCGAGCGTCACCAAGGGGTTGTTGGCCTGCGCCAAGATGGCTCGGCCCTCATCGACGTTATTACCGTCCAGACGCACTACGAGCGGTTTGGTAGCCGAGTCCCCGAGCAGTTCAAGGGCCTGCACGATCCCGGTGGCGACCGCATCGCAGGCGGTGATCCCACCGAAGACGTTGACCAACACCGATTCGACCTGCTCGTCGCCGAGGATGACCTCGAGGCCATCGGCCATGACCTGGGCCGAGGCACCGCCACCGATGTCCAGGAAGTTCGCCGGGGTGGCCTTCGGCTCGCCGTCTCCGCTCAGATCCTGGCCGGCATACGCCACCACATCGAGGGTGGACATCACCAGGCCCGCACCGTTGCCGATGATCCCGACGTTGCCGTCCAGCTTGACGTAGTTCAGGCCCTTGGCCTTCGCCTTGGCCTCCAACGGGTCGCTCGCGCCTTCATCGACCAGGCCGGCGTGGTTCTCGTGGCGGAAGTCGGCGTTCTCATCGAGGCTGACCTTGCCGTCCAGCGCGATGATCTTGCCGTCCCGAGTCTTGACCAACGGGTTGACCTCGACCAGCGTCGCGTCTTCGTCGCGATACACCGTCCACAATTGCGTCAGCACCGCGGCGATGGCATCGGCGTCACTGCCTTCGAAACCGGCCTGGGTCACGATCTCTTGGGCGACGTCATCGGTGATGCCCACGAGTGGGTCGACGGCGACTCGGGCCAAGGCCTCCGGCCGCTCGACGGCCAAGGTCTCAATCTCGACGCCACCCTCCTTGCTGCACATCGCCAGCAGCGTCCGGTTGGAGCGGTCAAGCAGGATTGAGAAGTAGTACTCCTCCTCGATCTGCGCCCCGGCCGCGATCATGACGGTGCCGACCGTGTGCCCCTTGATGTCCATGCCGAGGATCGCCTCGGCCGCCTGGGCCGCTTCCTGCGGGCTCTTGGCCAGCTTGACTCCACCGGCCTTGCCTCGCCCACCGGTCTTGACCTGCGCCTTGACGACGACCACACCGCCGCTGTCCGCGCCGATCCGTGTTGCGACGTCATGTGCCGATGCGGCGTCAGTGATCACTTCCGCGGGGAGCACTGGCACGCCGTGCACCTCGAACATGTCCCGCGCTTGATACTCGAACAGATCCACGAGTGATTTTCCGATCTTTGGTGGTGGACGGTTGGCGTTGCGAAACGGCTGGGTCAGGTGTGGGCGAGTTCGTTGTGGACCCACGACGTGATCTCAGTGGTCGTGGCACCAGGGGTAAACACACGGGCCACCCCCATCTGCGTCAGGACCGGGATATCGGCCTCCGGGATGATTCCCCCACCGAAAACGACAATGTCGGCGGCATCCTTGGCCTTCAGCAATTCGATCACCTTGGCGAACAGCGTCATGTGCGCGCCAGAGAGCACGGACAACCCCACCGCGTCCGCGTCTTCGGCGATCGCCGCCTCGACGATCTGCTCGGGCGTCTGGTGCAAACCCGTATAAATCACTTCGACCCCGGCGTCACGGAGCGCCCTGGCGACCACCTTTGCGCCCCGATCGTGCCCATCCAGACCGGGCTTGGCCACGACCACGCGCAACGGTGAGGAGGACATGATGGGCAGGGTAGCGCACCCCCGTTGGCTCCTGCCCGCGCTGTCGTTACCAAATTGATACACCCGCCCGTGGTGCGCTATCTTCATTGACGATTCTTTGCTCGGACTGTGGCCGCGGCAAAGACAGCCTCCCGTGATCTCCAATTGGCTGAAACTGTGTCAACGCCCGACGGAAAGTACCCATGTCTTCTGCCTCACATCCGGCTCAGGGGCGGCATCGCCCGGGACCGACCCCCAGGCATGCCGCGCCAAGCGCCAAGCAGGTCCTTTCGCGGTCCCTATCTGCGGATCCGCGCAGCGAAATCGCGGCAGATACGACGCGGGCGGCCTATCAGCGACGGGTCGAGGCCCCCAGGCACCGGCAGGAGCAAGCGACTGCGCTTTCTACGCACGCGGCCCGGACGGCCACTGCTGCCGTGGTCGCCTCGATCGCGTGCGTTCTGGTCCTCGAGTCAACCGTCGTCGGCCCCAGCAGCGCCCAAGTCGATGTCACCGGCCGCTCAACGTCTGGCCTGATGCAGGCCGTGTCGATCAGCGAGCGCGCGACGCCGGCTGCATCCCGCTCCAGTCAACGCCTCAGCGCCCAGGCACTCGACGTACGGAGCGGTTTTGTGGGGGCACAGACGATGTTGGCTGGGGAGGCCGTGAACGAAGCTGTCCTGACGGCGGGCCAGAGCGCACTATCGATCCAGGACTCCCTTGTTCCGGCGTACGTCGCGCCCATCACCGGAGCCAGGATCACGTCGGGCTTCGGGTCACGATGGGGCCGGATGCACAACGGCATGGATTTCGGGGCCGACGTCGGCCACCCGTTGTCCGCCGTGGGTCGAGGGACCGTGACCACAGCGGGATACAGCAGTGGCCTGGGATATCACGTCCAGATCGCTCTGGACGACGGCACAGAGGTGCTCTACGCCCACATGTCGGCCATCGGAGTCAACGAGGGAAGCACCGTCGAGCCCGGCGACTCAGTCGGGAAGGTGGGCAACTCAGGTCGCAGCACCGGACCCCACCTGCACTTCGAAGTGCGCAACTCCGACAGTGTGCCCATCGACCCCCGTCCTTGGCTCACCGAACGCGGCCTTCTAGGCTGACCAGGCCGCAGCCCCACCCTTGGCTCTACAACTTCTCCAGCGGCGCGAATCGCAGCAACAGGCGCTTGGTTCCGCTGTCCCCAAAGTCCACGTGGGCCATCGTGTTGTCACCGCTGCCCTCGACTCGGACGACGGTGCCCAAGCCGAACGAGTCATGGGTGACCCGATCTCCGGGAGCAACGCTGATCGGTGCCTGAGCGGTAATCCTAGGGGTGGTCCCCCGTGGGTTGAGGCGGACTGCCCCGGGGCGGGCTGAAGCGCTGCTGCGACCGGAAAAACTCATCCGATCGGCGTCGGTGCGCTCCCACGCCAGCAATTCCTTGGGTATCTCGTCCAGAAACCGCGACGGTGGATTCCACTGCGGGGATCCGAACGCCGAGCGGCTGCCCGCACGGGAGATGAACAGTCGCTCCCGCGCCCGGGTGATGCCGACGTAGGCCAACCGGCGTTCCTCCTCCAACTCGGCCGGGTCGTTCAGCGAGCGCATATGCGGAAAGGTGCCGTCCTCCATACCGGTCAAGAAGACGACCGGAAACTCCAACCCCTTCGCAGTATGCAGCGTCATCAGCGTCACCACTCCGCCGCCCCCGTCGGCGTCGGGGATCTCGTCGGCATCCGCCACCAAGGAGACCTGCTCGAGAAACTCCACGAGCGTGCCCTGGGGGTAGTTCTCGTCGAACTCGCGGCCAACCGCCACCAACTCGGCGAGATTCTCCACGCGTGTTTCGTCCTGCGGGTCGGGGCTCGCCCGTAACACCGCGAGGTAGCCGGAACGGTCGAGGATCGCTTCAACGAGGTCACCGACTCCCTGCTGGGGATCTTCGGCTACGTCGCGCACAGCCTCGAGCAACGAGGTGAAGGCCTTGATGGCCGCCACCGATCGGGTGGCGATTGCCGGGGCGTCTTCGGGACGTCCCAGTGCCGCGACAAACGGGATCCGCTCCCGGCTGCTCAGCGCCGCGATGCACTCGACCGCACGATCACCGATCCCCCGCTTGGGCACGTTGATGATGCGGCGCAGGTTGACGTCATCGGCGGGGTTGGCCACCACACGCAGATAGGCCAGCGCGTCTTTGACTTCGCGACGCTCGTAAAACCGGGTGCCGCCGACCACCTTGTAGGGCACGCCGGTGCGGACAAGGACCTCCTCCAGCGCCCGCGACTGCGCGTTGGTGCGGTAGAAGATCGCGACGTCGCTGGGTCGCACCCCATGCTCGTCACCGAGTGTGTCGATCCTCTGCGAGATGAACGAGGCCTCATCGTGCTCGTCGTCGCCGACGTAGCCCACGATCTGCGCGCCCGATCCCGCGTCGGTCCACAGGCGCTTCTCGCGGCGGCTGCCGTTGCGCGAGATCACCGCGTTGGCGGCCTGCAGGATGGTCTGGGTCGAGCGATAGTTCTGCTCCAGCACGATTGTGCGCGCGTGGGGATAGTCCTGCTCGAACTCCACGATGTTGCGGATCGAAGCCCCACGGAAGGCGTAGATCGACTGGTCGGCGTCGCCGACCACACACAGCTCGGCGATCGGCATGGCCTCGTCCGCCGTGCCCACGAGTTCCTTGATCAGCACGTATTGCGCGTGGTTGGTGTCTTGATACTCATCCACCAGCACGTGGGCGAAGCGCCGCCGGTAGTGCTCGCGCACCGCTGGGAAGGCCTGCAAAATGTTGACCGTCATCGAGATGATGTCGTCGAAGTCGAGCGCATTCGCCGAGCGCAACCGCTGCTGATACATCGTGTATGCCGAGGAAACCATGCGTTCGTAGTGGTTGTTGCCGACTCGTGCGGCGAACGTCTCTTCGTCGATCAGTTCGTTCTTCGCGGTGGACACCTTGGCGGTGAACGCGCGTGCCGGGTAGCGCTTGGGATCGAGGTCGAGGTCGCGGATGACCATCGCCATCAGCCGCTGACTGTCCGCGGCATCGTAGATCGAGAAGGTCGACTTCATCCCGATCGTGGTGGCCTCTCGGCGCAGGATGCGCACGCAGGCGGAGTGGAAGGTCGAGACCCACATGGCCCGAGCCCGAGGCCCTACCAGGTCGGCGACCCGCTCGCGCATCTCCGCTGCAGCCTTGTTGGTGAAGGTGATGGCCAGGATCTGACCCGGCTGCGCGCCTCGATGGTCCAGCAGGTGAGCGATGCGGTGGGTCAGCACTCTCGTCTTGCCCGACCCTGCGCCGGCCACGATCAGCAGCGGCGTGCCCTCATGGGTCACCGCGTCCCGTTGCGGCGGATTCAGTCCCTCCAGCAGATCGGCGGCGCTGCGGCGGGCGACGCCGCCGAACGATGCGTGCTCCCCGCCGGGGCCATCCACGAACGGTGGGGCTGCGTCATCTCGCCGGGCCCAGTCGGGAACCCCTGACTCATCGACTCCAGGTGAGGTCGCGAGAGTGCCATTCGGGAAGGCGGAGATGGGGACGTCGTCGAACAGGCTGGCCATGGTCCGCTCAGTCTAGGTGCGCCTACTGACCGGCCTGCCGAACACCGCGCCATTCGGCATACCCTTGGCTGGTGATCCGCCCCGCGACCGAAGATGACGTGCCCGTGCTATTGGAGTTGGTGGCCGAACTGGCTGCCTACGAGAAGAAGCCGGAGGCGGCGACCGGGACCCGCGCCGACTACGCGGCGGCCCTGTTCCCCAAAGACCACTCCCCTGCCGTGACCGCGTTTGTCGCCGAATCCGACGGCAAAGTGGTCGGTATGGCGATCTGGTTCGTGACCTTCTCCACCTGGACCGCTCGGCACGGGCTCTGGCTCGAAGACCTCTACGTCAAGCCCGAGCATCGCGGGAAGGGTCTGGGGGCCGACCTCATGTCCGCCCTCGCGCAGGTCTGCATCCAACGCGGCTATCCGCGGATGGAGTGGACAGTGCTGGATTGGAACACCCCCGCTATCGAGGTCTATCGCCACATCGGTGCCGAACCGATGAACGAGTGGACCACCCAGCGGTTGACCGGGTCGGCGCTGACTGACCTCGCCAGCCGATGATCGGGACGACGCTGGCCGCGTCCGTGAGCGCTGCCGCGACCACCTCCGAACCGATCAATTATTTAGACGGCTGGACCGCGCTGGCTTTGACGGTCGGACTACTCGTGGCGGCGTTGTGCCTCATCGCTGGACTGCGCGGCAATCCGCCGGGGTCGATCACCATCACCGCCACCGTGTTGCTGCAATTGACGATGATCGGGTACCTGCTGCGGTATGCCGTGGCCTTGGCCGGCGGGGAATCGTCGATCGGCCCGGCCTGGGAGTTATGGGCATACCTGGTGACCGTCCTGATGTTGCCCGCCGTGGGCCTGCTATGGGCCAAGGAAGAACACTCGCGTTGGGGCACCCTCGTGCTGGCCGTGGTTGCCTTCGCGGCTGCGGTGATGAGCGCCCGCGTGGCCCAGATTTGGTACGGAGTCGGCTTCTCATGAGCGAGCGGACCCGCGGTCCTGGGCGTGTGATCCTGGCGCTCTATGTCGTCTTCGTCATCGGGTCGGTCTCCCGGGCAACAGCCCAGATTCTCACCCAATACGACGAAGCGCCATTGGCTTACAACCTCTCCGCACTCGCTGCTGCCATCTATGTGGTGGCGACAATCTCGTTAGCGCTGCCCGGTGAGCGGGCCTGGCGCGTCAGCGTGGTGGCGATCAGCATCGAACTCATCGGGGTGCTGGTGGTGGGGACGTGGAGTTTCCTACGGCCCGAGGCCTTCGCCGATGCCAGCGTGTGGTCGCATTTCGGCCAGGGCTACCTGTTCATCCCACTAGTGCTACCGATGCTCGGCCTGTGGTGGTTGGCTAAGTCCAGAGCACCGCAACCGCAGCGTTGAGCATCGCCAGCGCGCCAGCGGCGTGCACCATACCGGCGGGGACCTCCTCATTGCGTCGAGCCTGTGCCGCACCCTTTTCGACCAGCCACGCTGCAACCAGGGCCACCAGCAGTTTGACCCCGATCTTGACGCTATTCAGCTCGTTGTCCAGGACCGCCTCAGCTAGGCCGACCATGGCCAGACCGGTGATGATCTGCGCCCGCGCGCCCCACACCATGACCGCCGACGGCACGAACCGACCACCGTTTCGAGAGGCAGCCGCTACCGCGAAGTATCCGCCGATCAGCGCCGAGAGCCCGATGATGTGCGTGTAGACCAACACGTTGTAGACAGCATCCATAAGGCACAGCCTCCCACCATCTGCTTCGAGCCACCGCGTCCTCGGTGCGGCGACACGCCCGACCGCGACCGGCCCAGGCGGTCACGTGCACGGCTGAGCCGATTTTCATGGGCGTGTCGGCCGCCCCTGAGCTCGGCCGAGAACGAGGTGACGCATCACTGCCCGTTATTCGAGCTCAGAGACGTTCCTGCTGCAAGACGGCGTTGATGACCTCGCGTCCCCACGGTTGCAGGGGTGGGTTGGCGTCCAACTGACCGATCGGCACCCAGGCCGCTTCGTCGGTCGACCCGCCCACCTCGTGCACCACGGGAGTGATCGGGTCGGCACAACTCGCGGTGTAGATCAAGCGCACGGCATGAAAGTCCTCGAAGCGACCCGATGGGGAACGCCCCACCCAGTGGCTGCTGTCCACCCGGTGAGCCTTTTTGATCGAGATGGTCTGCCCCGTTTCCTCCCACACCTCACGATGGACCGCATCGACCGGGTCTTCGCCGTCATCCACGCCGCCCCCGGGCAGCCCCCAATACCCTCGCCAGACGTCCTTGATGACGAATGAGGTCAGCAACAAAGAGCGGACGTCTTCCACCTGGGCGATCACCACGGCATAGGCGGCAAGCCGCTGGAACGGGTATGCGGTCTCACCCGGGCTGACGGCATACCGCAGCACGACCTCGGTGTGCCCGTCGTCGGCAGTCTCCTGCTGCGCTCCGACCCATTTCGGCTCCCAACCGTGTGAGGCCAAGGTCCGTTGCGGGTCTTCGCCGTGGCCCAGGACCGCGTCATACAGCACCGTCCCATCCACGCCGGTCGCCTCAAGGCGGAGTCGCACGCTCATCGCGACACCATAATCCGCCGATACGTCTCGCAGCGTCGCTTCGGTCACCGCAGTCCAGTCATGAACGCCCAAAGGGTGGTGTCGATGGTGGGTGGCCATGGCGCTGAGCCGCTCGGCGTCACTCAGCAGGCCAGCAAGTTGCCCCACCATGTCGGCATCACCGGCTGCCAAGACACCCCCTCGCCCGTGCTCGACCACATCAGACACACCAGAGTCGGAGTAAGCCGCCACCGGCAGCCCTGCTGTGCGAGCTTCCAGCGCAGCGATCCCGAAGGCCTCCTGGCGAGCGGCGACGACATAGAGGTCGGCACCGTAATAGCGCCCGGCCAATTCTTGGCGCGACGCGCGCCCCGGCAAGTCGACCCAATCGCGCACCGAACTGTGCGCCACGATCTGGCGCAACGGCAGCAGCCACGGCCCATCACCCAGGATCGTAAGTTGCAGGCTGCCAGGCTCCGGCAGGGCCGTGCGCACTGCTGACATCATTGAGATCAAGCGCAACGGGCGCTTGCGGGCGGCGAAGCGCATGGCGCTGATCACGCGTATTGGCCGATCACCGGTCGGTTCTGGGGGGACGCGCTCCCCCAGGCCACGCCAACGTTCAAGGTCCACGCCATTGCGTAGCACCTCGACGTTCTCGCCGCCCAGCGCCAGCGAGACCTGCTGGGCCGCCACGGTCGACACCGCCGTTGGCACAGCGCCCGCCTGCACCCATCTGCGCCATGACAGTCTCAGCATTGGCGTCAACGCCGAGTCCGCCACCAGGCTGTGCCAGGTCAGCACCACCGGCAGCCCCAACTCGACCGCGATAGTGGCTGCCATCTGCGCAAACGGCGCCAGCACCCCGAGGTGGATATGGACGACGTCGGCTCTGGCCAGCACTGCGCGCAATTGCCCGCCAGCCCAGGGGTTGACGGGCACGCCCAGTGAGAAAGGCGAGTCGAGTCGGCATACCCCCGGCTGTTTTGCGCCACTCGTCGCGGTGACGACCACGACCGTGTGGCCTGCCGCTCGCAGGTGCCCGGCCAGATCGGCGACCTGCACCTCGATGCCCCCCAGCCGCGGCAGGTAGCAGTCCGAGACCAACGCGATCAACACGTCGGACAGCCTGTCACGTCACGTATGGTGACTCGCGGCGCTTCGTCCATGAGGCTCTACTGAATCGAATCGTGAGGGGACAACGTGCCGCTGACCGTGGTCGCCGTGAACGCGCACCCCGACGACGAAGTGATCCTGATGGGCGGCACGCTGGCTCGGCTCAGCGCCGCCGGACATCGCGTCCTGTTGGCGACCGCGACCGACGGTGACGCCGGGGTCGCGAGTTCGTCGTATGCCGTCGGCGGACTGGGCTCGCGCCGGATGCTGGAGTTGCGGGCCAGCGCCATGGCCCTGGGCGCTGCCGACGTCATCGACCTCGGTTACGGCGATAGCGGGATGGGCCCCGGTGACCTGCCACCATCGCTGGCGCGGCCACGCCTGCATACGGTGGCCGTCGATGACGTTGCCCTCAACGTGGCCGCGGTTCTGACCGACCACCACGCGGACATCGTCATCGGATACGACGCGGCCGGGGGGTACGGACATCGCGACCATGTGCAGATCCATCACATCGTGCGCCGAGCCGTCGACATGCTTAGTGAGGTGCACGTCGTTCGACTCATCGAGGCGACCGCGCCACGCGAGCCCCTCATGCGCGTGGTGCGCCTCGGGGGTCACCTTCGACTCTTCGGGGGTTTCGAGCCCGAGGAGTGGGCCGGTGCCTTCACTCCCTCCGCGCAGATCACCCATCGGGTAGACGTTCGAAGCCAGATCCACGCCAAGCGGGCCGCACTCAACGCTCACGCCTCGCAGCGCAGCGCGGACGGCGGCACGCGCACGATGGCCTGGGCGCTGCGAGCGCCGACCCCATTGTTCAAGCTGATCGTGGGACGGGAGTATTTCGTCGAACCCGCACGCGCCACTTCGCTCCCCGACGGAGTCGACGCTTTTGCCGATCTGGTGGGCAACGCCGCATGAGTGAAGCCACCACGCCGGAGGAGGTGCCGGAGGTCGAGCCTGATCCGGGCACCGCCATGCGGTCACTAGGCTGGAAAGAGTTAGTCCAGTCACTCGTCGGCTTCTCAGTGGCCGTTGCCCTGCTCGTCTTCGGCCTACCCCGGATCGCCGGCACGACGTGGCCGCAGATCGGCGACCAGATGGCGCTGGTCGGCATCGTTCCAGCCATCGCCATGGCGACCCTGCTGGTGACCGGGCTCTACTGCTACACGTACACATTGATCGGCTCGCTGCCCGGCCTGAGCCATCTACGGGCTCTGATGGTCAACGCCGCTGGGTCGATGGTGAGCAACGTGCTGCCTGGTGGTGGCGCAGTCGGCGTAGCCCTGAGCTACATGATGTTCCGCTCGTGGGGGTTCACCCGCCGCGCCATCTCGACATCCATCGTGGTGACCTCGATCTGGAACATGCTGGCCCGGCTCACCCTGCCGGTCCTCGGCGCGCTCGTGGTCATCCTCGGGCCGATCGATGCCCCGCGTCCCGTGGTGGTCGCGGCGCTGGTGGCCACGGCGATCGGCCTCCTCTTGATCGGGTTCTTCCTCGGGGTCGTCTTCTCCGACACCATCGCCCGTGAGGTCGCCGGTGCGCTCAGGACGCTCACTTCGCCGCTGGCCAAGCGCTTCTCACGGCTGAAGAACCTTGACTCGCTCATCGCTGATCAACGTTCCCGGATCGAAACAGTGGTGCGCGCGGGCAGCGTCCGGATGACCCTGGGGTTGGCCGGGATGTTCGGCTTCTTCTTCATCCTGTACTGGGTGTCGGCCCGGGCGGTCGGGCTGGAGTTAGCAGTGGTGCCACTGTTCGCGGCATACACCTTTCGCCAGTTCCTGACGGTGGTGGCGATCACGCCGGGCGGACTCGGGGTGACCGAGGTCGGCACGGCGGGCATCTTGGTGGCCTTCGGCGGCGATCCCTCGGCGGCCTCGGCAGCGGCCCTGTTGTATGCCGTCTTCACCCACCTGCTCGAAGTGCCACTCGGGCTGGCGGCCTGGTTGGGCTGGTGGTTCGGCCGCAAAAAGAAGAGGTGAGTCCTTCTGGGGACTGGTGAACAGTTACCCCAGGGGGGTATATTGGATCACGCATCTACAGTGAGGAGAAGTTCCCGTGGTGAGATCGGAATCCGTCACTTCCGGCCCAGGTGTTCACGCGGAGCATCAGGCGCATGTCGGGAGTCATGCCTCTTGGCGCCAGGACGCCGTGACCCTTGCCGTGGGAGCATTGTTGGTGGCCGCTCTCTTTAGCGACGGGTGGGCGCATGCGAACGTTCCGGAGCTCGAAGGGTTTTTCACTGCCTGGCATGGTGCTCTCTACACCGGTTTCGTCGTCAATGCGGCGTGGATCGCCTGGCTTGCGTGGTCCGGCGGGACCGGTGATCGGCGACTGAGCTTACCGGTGGGATACGGATGGGGAGCAGTGGGAGTGGGGATCTTCGCCGTCGGCGGCCTTGCCGACATGGTCTGGCATCTGATTCTTGGGGTCGAGGTGGGCGTGGATGCCCTACTGAGCCCGTCGCATCTAGTGCTGCTCACCGGCGGAATGCTCATCCTCACCAGCGCGCTGAGGTCGCGGTGGGCGGTCGGAGACCTCTCCTCCATCGTCGCCCAGGGATCGCTCGCGCTAGCGACGGCTCTAGCTGCCTTCTTCCTGCTCTATACCTCGGAGTTCGCCGGCGCTGCGCCCACGGTCCCCTATCTACGCCTGCCGGAGGGGGATCCCGGGCACGAGGCAGGGGAACTCCCTGCCTTGGTGGGTCTGGGCAGTTTCCTGGTCACCACGGCGGTCCTCATGATCCCATTGCTGTTCGTCTGGCAGCGCGGACGGGCACCTCGGGGACTGATCACGGTGGTGGTGGTCACCGTGGCATGGCTCAGCGCGGCCGTGGTGGACTTTCCTGTCGCGGTGCTGGCCGGTGCCATCGGCGCGACGGTCGGTGCCCTTGCCGCTGATGGGTTCGTGCAGTTGCTCGAGGGTCGCACGTGGAACCGTCCCGGAGCACGGCTATCGGCATTGGCTGCCGTCGCCTCCGGCAGTGTGTGGACCGCACACATGGTTGCCCTGGCGGTCACGAGCGGGCTGGAATGGCCACCGGAGCTCTGGGCCGGGGCCCTCGTGCTTTCCTCGATGGCGGCAGCGGCACTCGGCGGGCTCGCGGCCGGCGCATCACCGGCTCTCTGGCAGAGCCCTGCACAACTCGCCGGGTGTCTATGCTCGGATCGGGACAGTTGCATCGGTGGTGGCCCGTGTGGTGGCCGAGTCGTTCACCCGACACGGCATCCCGCATCAGATTCAGTGGGCCGGATCGATGTTTAGCGTGTTCTTCGCCGGACCTGAGTGCACAACTTCGGCCAGGTGCGGGAATGGGGGTGCTTTAGGTCGCGGTTGTACGCGGCAACCCACGTTG
Organism: uncultured Actinomycetota bacterium; assembly: GCA_963803695.1. Classification (GTDB taxonomy): domain Bacteria; phylum Actinomycetota; class Actinomycetes; order Actinomycetales; family Dermatophilaceae; genus Ornithinicoccus. Next base: position 411,921 of record CAWDNY010000015.1, on the reverse strand, counting down.
CGTCCGCCAGGCCGGGCCGGGCGTGCACGCTCGGGCCACCAGCGGTTGGACGACGCGTGGGTCGGCCTGGCTGACGATTGCCGGATCTGCCTGAGTCGCGATGAACTTCGCGGTCATGAACATCTTCTCGGTGGGCCTGCGCTACACCGTCCTACAGATCTTGGTCTTCGCCGTCTTCCTGCTGATCTTGGGGTGGGCTGAGGTGCCAGACGTCTGGGCCCTGCTTTTTGCGGCCCTGTTCTCGATGGTGACATCCCTGTCTTTCTGCGGACTCAGCGGAAGCCCGTCGTACCGGCCGCGCCGCTGTGATAATCGCGTAGGCTACTGCGCATGAATGCTTTAGGTCGACTGCTGCGCTCGATCGCGGCCACACTCGGGGCGGTGCTGCTGATAGCCGGTTGCGCGGCAACCACCCCCGAAGCCGATCCTCCTCCCACCGCGACCGCCACCGTCACCGCCGCGCGCCAACTCGGACCCGAGGCCTTCGCCGCAGAGATCAACGGCGGCAACCGGTTCGTCGTCAACGTGCATACCCCTGACGAAGGCGGGATCGACGGCACGGATGTCGACATCCCGTTCGACCGGCTCGTGGAGCGTGCCGCCGAGCTGCCTCAGGATCGTGAGTCCGCGATCGCGGTGTACTGCATGACCGGAGGGATGAGCGAGACCGCTGTCGCTACCCTCGCCGGAATGGGCTACGTGGACGTGGTGGAGCTGCGCGGGGGCATGGTGGCGTGGGAGGCGGCCGGGCGACCCCTCATTCTCCCGGCCGCCGATCAAGGATCGGCCAGGTCGGGCCGGGAATCATGAGCAGCACGAGGTCGCGCCCCAGAAATCGCCAGACGCAGGGGGAACGTCGCGTGCACGCGAACAGAGGCACGCCAAAGGACCAGGTCTCGGCTCGCCCCTCGATAGACGCGCCTGCGCGGTCCGGTGGTCCTCGCGTCGTGCTCCTGCGTCACGTGACGATGGCGGTGGTGACTGCGCTCCTGGTGTACGGGTTCTGGTCGACTCGGATGGAATGGTCTGCGGATATGCGCCTGTGGCGCGCCATCGGAGACGCCGCGATCGTGCTGCTCTTCGCCGCCCTTGCCCTGGGCCCGGGGGCGAAGTTGTCAGCGCCCGTCGGCAAGGCCTTGTCCTGGCGCCGTCCGCTCGGCATCTGGGCAGCTCTCGCGGCGATCACGCACACGGTGCTGATCATCGACGGTTGGGCGCGGTGGAGCGTGCAGCGTTTCCTCGGCTTCGAGTATCTCCCACAGCTAGGGCGGGAGGTGCGCCTGGAGCCGGGGTTCGGACTGGCCAACGTGATCGGTCTGGTAGCGGTGATCTGGATGACCGTGCTGTTGGCGACATCATCGGATCGGGCCGTGCGCTTTCTTGGTCCGGCGGGGTGGAAGTGGGTCCAAAACGGTGCCTACACCGTGTTCTACCTCTCCGTGCTGCACTCGGGCTACTTCTTGTTCTTGCATTACACCGAATCGTTCCACCGCGCTGTGCCCGATCCAAACTGGTTCCGTTTCCCGTTGCTCGGACTCGGGCTCATGGTCGTGGTGCTGCAGTGGACGGCCTTCACGCACGGGGTGCGTCAACACCGGTCGCGACCCTCGCTTTCGGCGTCCTCCCGCTGAGTGCGGCGTCCCCTCGCCGTCTCTTCGATCTGAAGAGCCCGTCGCAGGCACCTCAGGCGAGGTCGGGGTGCTCCGCGCGCGCGGCGCGCCATGGCGAAGGAACGGATTCCGAGGACCAGGTAGACCACCAGGACTACGAACATGACAGTGCTCAAAATTTCGGCGGCCGGGCGTTCAGCGGTGCCGGCGAAGAGGTCACCGATTCGGAGGACATTCATTAGCGAGCCGAGCGCTGTTCGGGGTATAGGCCGCCCAGTCCGGGAACGGTGTGCGTTTGCTCTTGGCCGGGCGTGGTAGGGGACGAAAGTGCAGGTCGGCGACGTCTAGCACCCGTCGTACCGTCGAGGGTGAGACCCACACCCGGCGCAGGTAGGAACCGCGGTGAGCCAGTTTGCGGTGGGACCGGTCGATCTCCCCCCACTCATCGAACAGAGCCAGGATCGCCTGTTCCTCCTCAGCCAGGATGCTGTGCATCGGCGACCCGCCCGGCGGGCGGTCGTCCAGGTGGCCGCGGGCACGGCGGGCGTACCACCGGTGCGCACGCACCTCGGCGAGTTCGAGGACACCGGCGGCCCGGCGGATCGTCCAACCGGCCTGCACGGCCTCATCGAGCAGATCCAACAGCCCGGCTTTGGTGGCCGCGTCAACCCGGCGCGGGACTCGGCCACTTAGCCCCATCCGTCTTTTCCCTCGACCAGGGTCAACTTGACCGCGAGCTCCTTGCACGCCTCGGACAGCCGAGCGATCTCGGCTTTGGCCTTCTCCAACTCGTAGTCCCGTTCCCCGCCCTTGATCCCGGGCCGGGAAGCCGCCAACGAGGCCAACGCACCTTTTTTGGCGACCGTCTTGATCCGCATGATCGTGGACCGGTCGACCTGCTCGGTCGCCGCGACCTCGGCAACCGTGGCCTCCTGGCGGACCAGCCGCAACCAGATCTCGTACTTCTGCGACGGCGATAGCAAACGCTTGGACCGGCGCTTCTTCGGCACCGACTTCGACTCGTTCTCGGACATGAAGTGATCCTCCTACTTGGGATGGAGGACCCACCAGATGTGGTCTGATCAACACGCGAATCTCTATCACTAAGTCAGGCGCAAACCAGACCCGGGGCCGACTACTACACCCGTCTACGGCCAGACCGAGCCAGACAACGGGCAATTCAACAACTCGAAGCGATGGGCCACCACGTCACTCTCAACCAAACCACCCACGCCTCTTAAAACTCGTCTCCGCAGCCAGCCCTACGTGAATCTTCGCGTCAGCGTGGTGCCTTGCTGAGTCAAGCATCGGCACCGCCTAGATCGGCGGGCGCTGCGTAGCAGGATGCGGGCTCGGTGGTGCTCGGGATTCGGTACCCCCGCCGGTCCTCTGGATCTGCATGATGGTCGTGTCCGCGGCCTCGGTGCAGCCGTAGGTGACCCCGGTGGGGCTCAGGGTGAGGATCTGGGAAGACCATGCGTTGATGGTGTGCCACAGCCGCCAGGTCTCGGGCAGGTCGACGGCGATAACGCAGCAGCCCAACCGCTTCCGCTGTGCGCATGTAAACGAGACGCGTTTGCGCACCAGAACCAGACACACTCTGAGGTGCAGGAAGCTGACAGACGATGCGCATCAGACGTAGGCGCATGTCCGGACCTCAAAGAGGCAAATCACGAGTCCCTACGCACGCCCACTTCCTCGATCCGCACCGTAAACCCCGCGGGCCTCGTTACGCCATGGCACCCTGTCCGCCGGGACGTGAATGAGAAGTCGCGTTGACAGGCAGGCCTAGTTGCGGTGTCAACCACGCCTGGCGGTGGTGATCGTGAACGGACGGCCCAGCATCTGGTGGGGGTGGTGTATCACCACTTCGGCGCCCAAAGCCTCGACTGCCGCCGCGTGTAACGTCGGTGCGTCCCTGCTAAGGTGGAGCAACACGATCTGCGCGTCGTCGAGCAGGATCGGGGCCAGCGATTCCAGCGCCTCGGTGACACGGCGCGGACCCCCCAGGTAGTAAAGCACCTCGCTGATCACTAACAGGTCAGACTTGGGCCGGGCTCCCCAGGCCCGGCTGAGCCCGGCCGCGTCCGCGAGCAGAAACTCGCAGTTGTGGTCGCGGACCCGGTCACGGGCGCTACGCAGAGCGGTTGGCGACAGGTCAACTCCCACCACGAGGGCTTGCGGCAACTTCTCGGCGAGTTTGGCGGTCAGGTGCCCTTGGGCGCAACCAAGCTCGATGACCACACGGGAGTCAAGCGGAACTGCCGCTAGGAGAGCCTGCGACTTACGCAGCTCATACGACAGTTGCGTGTAGCCCCAGGGGTCTTCAGTGGCGAAAACGCGTTCGAAGATCCGGCGACGAAGCCGGTCCCGCAGAGGTGCCGGAGTCGCCGCGATGAGCCTGAACAGTCCCCGGTGCGCCAATCGGCCTAGGTTCGTCTCGGTCGGCCCCAAGGGCTCGGCACCCGGCTGGGGGGTGCTGCCGCGGTCAAGACCGCGCATCAAGACCACGGTCGTATGCCGAAATTGGGTACACCGTAGAGGACGGTAGACCAGGAGTCTTACTTAGACCAACTTTGTGGCACCACACCCCGCAAAGACACATCGAACGTTCCACCGCAAGCCCCCAGGTGCAACTAAATCTCGTGCACATCCATCCCCGAACCGCGGGTGCGTCTGGTTCTGGGGTGTACAGGCTGCGGACCTTCACCGCCGGACAGATAGTTGCTTCGATTCGCCACATTCGGCCCTGGCGAGTCGGCCGGGCGCTCGTACTGTCACGTGCGTCCAGCCGGAACAAGTCGTTTCACTTGACGGTCGTGAGCCTGCAATGACGTGGAATCGTCGATCGGTGCCGGGGCGAAGTCGCCGGTGACCGCACGACAGGCGATCTCCAACAGTCCGTCGGCGAGCATCGGGTTCGCCGGCAGCACCGGCCCGTGTAGATAGGTCGCGACCACGTTGTGCACCCTGGCGCCCTCGACCTTGTCGGTGCGGTTGTTGCCGTTGCCGTGCAGCACGCTCCCGAACGGCACTTGACCGTCACCGAGCAGCGTGGAGCCCGAATGGTTCTCATAACCCACGACGAGGCCGAAATCGGTGTCCAGCACCACGGGCCCGATCATTCGGGTGTCGTTGCCTTGCGTCGTGACGTCCAGGATGCTCAGGCCAGGAAGCCGCTTGCCCTCAACGGTGATGAAGGCCTTGCCGAAGAGTTGATACATCCCGCAGACCATCAGCATCGGGACGCCCTCACCGGCGAGGTCACGCAGCCGATCGGCGTGCTGATCCAGGTCCTGCGTCACGCGCACCTGGCCGGAATCCTGGCCTCCCCCACCAAGGATCAGGTCAGCGCGCTCGGGCCAGCGGTCGCCCGGTGCATGATCATGCACCACGGGGGTATAGCCGTGCCAGCGCAGCCGCGCCGCCAGACAGCGCGTGTTGCCCAGGTCCCCGTAGATGCTCATCTCGCGCGGATACAGGTGGACGAGGTGGATCTCGCCCTTGCTCGTGGCGCTCATTCGTCTTCCTCCCCGAAGCGGGTCACGTCGTAACTCATCGAGAGCCGGCGACGCAGATGCATCATCGCGGTGTAGGTGCAGAACAGCCGGGTGGGTTGGCCCACGTGCTTTGCCAGGAAGGTATCCAGGGCCACGTCGAGGTCGACCTCGGTCGCGTCGACTGGCACATCGTCATACTGCAGCCGCAAGGCCATGTCCCATCCGCGCACCCCACTGGTCATGGCCACTCCGCGCTCGCGCAAACTGGCGAACGAGACGTCATACAGCCAAGAAACGTCGCGGCCATCGGCGTAGTTGTCGTTGATCGCGATCATGGTCGCCTCGGGCTGGGCGTCGTAGGTGCCCAACGCGACTGTGAAACCGGCCGGATTCTTGACCAGCACCAGTTCCAGCGGTGAGCCGTTGATGTCGATGACTTCTCCGCGGCCAAACGGCGGTTGGACCGCCGCCAACGCCGCAAGAGTCGTTAACGCAGAGAAATCGTCGTCCAGCAGCACTCGGGCCATCGTGCTCGCTGCGGTGGCGTTGATCATCGCGGCCAATCCGCGCTGCTTGAGCCGCACCGGGCCCACGTCTTCACCGCCGGGGTAGCGCACGGTGAAGGTATGCGCGTCGTGGGTGAGCAGCAAGCCATCGCCCGTGGTCATGGTCGGCGCGTCGCTGGGATCGTCAAAGCGGACATCGGCCTCTTGGATCTCGGGCAGCCGGCCAGCGATCGCGGGATCCACGCCGAACCAGGTCACAGCAACGTCATACGCTAGCGAAGGGCCGATCCGGGACACGAAAGCATCGTCGGCGTTGAGCACCACCGCATCGGTGGTCTGCTCGGCCAGCGAAGTCAACAGACCCGCGGTGAAGTCGATCTCGGCAAACCGGTCAAGCTGATCGCGCGCCACGTTGAGGAGCAGCGCGTGGGTCGGGGGCACGATCGCCGCGAAGTGCAGCGCGTGGGCTTCGTCCAACTCCAACACCGCCACGTCGGCCTCTAGCGCCCCCCGCCAGTCGACTTCGGAGAGCAGCGCCGAGATCACGCCACGGGTGAAGTTGCTGCCCGTCGGGTTGGTGAAGACCCGCAGGCCGTGCTCGCGCAGCACGGCCACCAGCATCTTGGTGGTGGTGGTCTTGCCGTTGGTGCCGGTCACCACCACGATGCCGCGTGGGACATAGGCCAAGGTATGCCGAAGCACACTGGGGTCGATGGTCTCGGTCACCAACCCGGGCAGCGCCGAGCCGCCCCCGCGGAAGCGCGAGACGACTCTCGCCGCTCTGCCCGCGGCCAATGCGGCCGACAGCCGGGCTTGGGTCCAGGGTTTCATCGCTGCACCTTCATCTGGGTGCCTTCATCGCTGTGCCACGAACCGCATCCTCATTCCCACTCGATCGTGCCGGGGGGCTTGCTGGTGACGTCGAGCACGACGCGGTTGACTTCCTCGACCTCGTTGGTGATCCGCGATGAGATCAGCGCCAGGAGGTCACCGGGAAGGCGCGTCCAGTCGGCCGTCATCGCGTCCTCGCTGGACACCGGACGCAGCACGATCGGGTGTCCATAGGTCCGCCCGTCGCCCTGGACTCCGACCGAGCGGACATCCGCCAACAGCACCACCGGGCACTGCCAGATCTCGCGGTCCATCCCGGCCTTGGACAGTTCCTCTCGGGCGATCGCGTCGGCGCGACGCAAGATGTCCAGGCGCTGGGCATCGACCGCGCCGATGATCCGGATCGCCAACCCCGGGCCGGGGAAGGGTTGACGCCACACGATGGGCTCGGGCACGCCGAGCCCGAGACCGACCTGGCGAACCTCGTCTTTGAACAGCGTGCGGAGTGGCTCGATTAGGCTGAACTGCAGGTCATCGGGCAGGCCACCGACGTTGTGGTGACTCTTGATGTTGGCAGCCCCGGTGCCTCCGCCAGATTCGACCACGTCTGGATAGAGCGTGCCCTGCACCAGGAACTTGACCGGATGGCCCTCTTCGTCGGCGCTGCCGGCGATATCCCGAGCGGCCTGCTCAAAGACCCGGATGAACTCACGTCCGATGATCTTGCGTTTGGTCTCCGGGTCGGCGACGTCTTTGAGAGCGTCCAAGAAGCGCTGCTGCGCGTCGACCACGACGAGGTCGACGCCTGTGGCCGCCACGAAGTCTTGTTCGACTTGCTCGGCTTCACCCTCGCGCAGCAACCCGTGATCGACGAAGACGCAGGTCAACTGATCCCCTACCGCAGCGTTGACCAAGGCCGCGGCTACCGACGAGTCGACCCCGCCCGAGAGACCGCAGATCAACCGTGCATCGCCGACCTCGTCTTTGATCTTGGCCACCAACTCGGCGGCCACGTGTGCGCTGGTCCAGTTCGGTTCGAGCCGGGCACCCTCACGCAGGAAGTTCTCGATGACCCGCTGGCCGAACGTCGAGTGCATGACCTCGGGGTGCCACTGCACTCCATACAGCCGGCGTTCGTCGTCCTCGAACGCGGCGACCTGTGCCCCCGGGCTCTTCGCCGTGACGCGCGCACCGGGCGGGGCCTGGGTGACCGAGTCCCCGTGTGACATCCAGACCGGCTGGGTCGGCGGTTGACCACCGAAGAGGGTGCTGTCGGTGTCCGCGATGCTGGCCCTGGTGTCGCCGTATTCACGCATTCCAGTTTTAGCGACTTCGCCGCCGAGCGCGGCGGCCATGGCCTGGAAGCCGTAACAGATGCCCAGCACCGGCACCCCAGCCTGCACCAGGTCGGCGTCCAACTTCGGCGCGTCCTCGGCATACACAGACGCTGGTCCGCCGGAGAGCACCACGGCAGACGGCGCTTTGGCCAACATCTGCTCCGCGGTCATGGTGTGCGGCACGATCTCGCTGTAGCGACCCGCCTCGCGCACGCGGCGAGCGATCAGTTGGGCGTATTGGGCACCGAAGTCAACGACAAGGACAGGATGCTCGACGAGCGGGCCCGGATGAGCGTGAGACGTTTCGTCCGGGTGGGTCTGCTCATGGCAATTCTCCTCAGGGCGGGTCACGGTCACCCGGTTAGGTTACCGGCGGCAGCGGCCCGCTGACCCAACTGAGCCTTGGCCGACCGCGTCACGTTGCGCTCCACATAGAAGGACAAGAACGGCACGACACCGGCCAGCATCACACCTACCATCGCCGGAAGGGACCAGCGCAACTCGAAGCCCAGCATCGCCACGGACACGAGATAGACCATGTAGAGGAAGCCGTGCGGCTGTGCCCACCAGTCCAGCAGGTGGTTGTCGAATCCATAGCGCAGGACCATATGCAGGGTCAGCACGAGCAGAGCGACGCCCACAATCATGGCCATCACTTGGAAGAATTTCAGCTTGTTCGTGTCGCTCACGTGGCCACTGTAGATCTCGTTTCCAACACTGCGTCACGGGGATGGGCCGCTTCGCGCAAAAAGCGGTAGTACATGTAAGCCGCGAATCCGGCGAACACCCACCACTGCAGTGCGTAACCGAGATTGCGCCACTCGATCCCCGAGGAGGTCAACGACGGTGGGGGCACCGGCACCACGTCGCCAGCCTGGACCGGCGGCTGCTCCTCAGTGGCGAAGATGAACGCGTTGTAGAGGGGATCGGGGGGCCACTCGTTGGCGAGCGTGGCCAGATTGATCGAGCCCAGTTGTCCGGGTGGCAGATCGCCCTCGTCCGCGTTTGCAGACTCCCCCGGCGCCAACGTCCCGGCTACGGTGCGCATCCCGTTGTCCGGTATGCCGGCCGCCGCAGGATCATCGACCCACCCCCGCAGCACGGGCAACAGTGCACCGTCGGCGGTGCGCAGACCCGTCACCACCCACCAACCCTGTGCACCGTCGAGCACCCGATCGGGCACCACAAATTGCAACTCAGGGTCGTACTGACCGGTGACCTCGACCGGATAGTTCGATCCGTCCGGCGGGAATAGCTGGCTGGGGGTGAGCACATCGGCCAACGGCTCGGTCTCGCGCTGCGCCGCAGCCTGAAGCAAGTCTTGGGTGTCGCGGTCCTGAGCACGGGAGAGTTGCCACAGGCCCAACTGCCCGAACGAGACCAGGATCGCCACCAGGAGGGCAAGCAGGGCCAGCCATCGAGGTTGGAGGGCAAGGCGCAGCACCGGATCAGCGTACGGCGGCGGCCTGATCGTCGAAGACGTAGATGCTTCCGCCGTAACAGGCAACCCACACCTGATGGGTGACCGGGTCGTAGGTCAGCCCGATCGGGTTGGCATCGGTCGGTTCCTTTTGCAGCACCGTCATGTCCTGCGTGCTGATCTTCGCCACGGACGGCTCGTAGTAGTTCACGACGTAGAGCGCGGTCCCGTCCGAGGATAGCGACATACTGCGTGGCTCTCGCCCGGAAACCACCTGGTCCACGATCTGCTCGGTGGCGGTGTCGATCTTGTAGATCGTGTCGGCGCCGCTGACGGCCATAAAGAGATAAGCACCGTCGGCCGAGAGGTTGAGATGCCGCGGCTTGGGGCCGGTCTCCATCATGACTTCGCTCTCGCCGGTCTCCAGGTCCACCTTGAACAGCTTGTCGGCATACATCGCGGCGACGTATGCCGTGCGGTTGTCGGGCATGACCTCGATGCCCCTCGGGGCAGCGGCAATCGGGATGACTTCGACTTCGGTGGCACTCTCTCGGTCGACCACCGAGAGAGTGGAGTCACACCAGTTGCTGACCAGGACGCGGCTCTGGTCCGGGGTGATCGCCACGAACTTCGGCACCGCCCCGACCTTGATGACCTGATCCCAGGCCATATCTTCGGCGTCGAAGCGATACAGCAACGAGGGCCCCACTCCATCGGCTGGCGTGCAGTCGTCGAACCCAGTCTTCCCGAAGCCCTCGCCGTACATCGTGTATTGCGAGACGTAGGCATATCGGCCGTCGTCGGTCCACGCCGCCTCAACCGGTGCCCCCTGGGAAATCCCAGAGTGGCCGGGGAGGTCGAAGTCGGCCAGGTCGATGCTGTCGTCGAGCGTGGCCACCAACTCGCGGGTCGTGCTGTCATAGACCGTTGAACTATGGCTGTACATCATGTTGTTGGCGATCACGAGGCCCGCGCCAGAAGCGACCACGGACTTCGGGGTGATGTCGCCGGTGATGTAATCGATGCGCTCCATCCGGCTCTGGTCCGACGGGGTCGGTGGTGGTGTAAGCGCCGGAGCCGATCCGGCCTTGCCATCCTCGTCGGCCTCCGATCCGTCCTCGCCGGATATCTTCCCATCGTCATCACTGTCGGCACCAGCGGCATCGTCCTGCGCCACAGTTGCCTCCTGCTCGGAGTCGGCTTCGTCCGCGCCTTGGGCCAGGCACGCCGTCAGCGCACCGGCACTGAACAGCGCAACCGCACCGGTCGCTAGGCGGCGTCGGCGTCGGTGGAGCGGGGAGGTGGAGAGATACATGGAGGTCAGACCTTTCGTCGTTGACCAGCACTTCATAGTAGGTGCCCGCTCTGCCGACGCCGTTCAGGCTCGGCGCCATTAATCGATGGCAGAGCGGCAACGCCTCGACTTATCGTGGGTCAATCATGCGCACGGTGATGCTGGTCGATCACGGCCCACCCGACACCCGCAGCCCCAACCGCTTCTTGTGGTGGATGGCTCGCGGTCAATGGGGTTTGATCCTGCTCAACATGGCCGTCTGCACCATCTGGATGACCACCGGGGCCCTACTACCGTCGGTGTTGGGGCTCGCAATCGAGCGCGGCATCGTCGGCGGCGATCAGGGCGCACTGGTGCAATGGTGTCTGGCCATCCTCACACTCGCAGTCCTCGGGGCCATCTTCGGCACCACGTGGCACCGGGTGGCCGTGACCAACTGGATGCGAGCGACGTTTCGGGTCATCCGCCTGGTTGGGGACCATGTACTCCGCGCGGGCCCCGCCCTGCCGGCGAAGGTGCCCACCGGTGAAGTCGTCTCCGTGGTGGCCTCGGACGCAATGCGCATCGCGAACCTCTACGAATCCGCAGGTCAAATCGCTGGCGCGCTCGTCTCCTACGGCGTCGTTGCCTCGATTCTGCTCTCCCGCGACACGACTCTAGGGCTGATCGTCCTGCTCGGCGTCCCGTTGGTCACCTTGATGCTGGCTGGCGTGCTACGCCCCCTGCAACGTCGGCAGAACGCGGCCCGCGAAGCCGCGGGAGCGCTGACCACCCTCGGATCCGACACGGTGGCCGGACTGCGAGTCCTGCGCGGCATCGGCGGTGAGGAGACTTTCCTGAGCCGATATGACGAGCAGTCCGCTCAGGTGTTGCGTCGAGGGTGCGAGGTCGCTCCGGTCCACGCCGCCTTGGACGCGGCCCGCGTGTTGCTCCCCGGCATCTTCGTGGTGATCGTGACGTGGCAGGGGGCAAGCGCGGTCCGCAGTGGGGCTCTGGAACCTGGAGACCTGGTGACCTTCTACGGAACGGCGGCCTTCCTGGCGATGCCGTTGGGATTCGCGACTCAATTCGTCAGCCACTACATCCGGGCTCGGGTCGGTGCCGCAAAGGTCATCGCGATCCTGAGGGTGCGCAGTGACACCCAATGGAGCCACACTGAAGGCAGTGACAGCGTATGGAGCCACACCGATTCCGATGCTGCCGTCGATAAGTTCACACCAGCGGCGGTGGCTTTGGCCCCCGACGGGCCGGCGGCACTCTACGACCCGATCAGCGGCGTCCGCGTCGAACCGGGGCAGTTCACCGCCATTGTGACCCACGTGCCGCGCGATGCTCAGACCATCGCCGACCGACTCGCCCGGTTCGGTCCGACACCATCCACGGCTCAATGGGGCTCGGTAGCCCTGGCGCAGATTTCGCTCGAGGAGGTCAGGTCGCGGATCGTGCTTGCCCACGGGGACGCCACGCTGTTCACCGGATCGCTGCGCAAAAACCTGGTCGCTCATCACGGCGCCACCGATGACGACCTGCACGCAGCCCTCCACGTGGCCAGCGCCCACGACGTCATCGCCGGTCTTCCCGAAGGCTTGGATGCCGAGGTCACCGAGCGCGGCCGCAACTTCTCCGGCGGCCAGCGCCAACGGTTAGCCCTCGTGCGAGCGGTGCTGACCGACGCCGAGGTCCTCATCCTCATCGACCCCACCTCCGCCGTCGACGCTCACACCGAGGCTCGCACCGGCGCGCGCCTCACTCCGGCCCGGGCGGGTCGCTGCACCGTGGTCTTCACGACCAGTCCCCTCCTGGCCGAGCACGCCGACACGGTGGTCTTCGTCAAGGACGGCCACGTGGTGGCCCAGGGAAAGCACCGCGACCTGCTGGCCACCGACCGCCGGTATGCCGACGTCGTGCTGCGTGGGGCCGCACGACAGGTCTCCGCATGAGTGTCGACACGCAGCCCGCCGACTCAGAGCCCCTCAACTCACAACCCCTCGATGGGGTGACCCGAACGCTGCCAATCGCGTCAGCATCAGCGGTGTGGCGGCTACCCGGTTCCTGCTGCGCGAGCATCGTCGCGGGCTAGCCGGGGTGCTCCTGTGGCACGGGCTGGGGGCGATCGGCGGCCTGGCCGGTCCACTGGTGATCGGTCGCCTCGTCACCCTGCTCGTCACCGATCCCGGCCCGACGCAGGCGCAGCTCAACTCCTGGATCGCAGTCTTGGCAGTGGCGGTCATCGCCGAGTCCGTCTTCTTGTGGGCTGGAGTACGGGCTTCGTTCATCCTCGGTGAGTCCGTGTTTGCTCAGCTACGCGAGCGGTTCATGCGGGACGCCACCGCGCTGCCCCTGAGCACGGTCGAACGGGCCGGCACCGGGGATCTGCTGGCGCGGACCACCAACGACATCGAGGCGCTGTCGCACGTGGTGCGCTTTGCGGTGCCTACGATCGTGGTGTCGTCGGTGACCGTCAGCCTCACCATCACGGCGGCCTTTGTCGCCGACCCTCTGGTCGCGCTGGCCCTGCTCGTTGCGGTGCCCTTCGTGGTCGTCTCGACCCGGTGGTTCCTGCGCCGAGCGCCGCGGGCCTACCAACGCGAGCGGGCGGCATACGCCGCTGGCAATAGCGTGTTCACCGAGAACATCGAGGGGGCCCGGACCATCGAGGCCTTCAACCTGCAACCGGCGCGCCGGGGTCAGTTGCACGGAGCCATCGCCGAGATGGATGCCGGGGAGCGTCGCACGCTGTTTCTGCGCTGCGCCTGGTTCCCGGCGCTGGACTTCAGCTTTGTCTTCCCCGTGGCGGTTGCGGTGGCCTGGGGCGGCTATCTGATCACGCGGGACGCGAGCACGGTCGGGGCCGTCACCACGGTGGCCCTCTATGCGCTGCGCATCAGCAACCCCCTGGACGACTTGCTGATGTGGCTCGATGAGCTCACGGTCGGCGCGACGTCGCTCGCCCGCATCCTGGGTGTCGCTGAGGTGGCGCCTGATCGCCACCCGACGGCAGTGGTGCCAGCGGCTGGCCCCGGCGGGAGCGTGGTGCGGGTCGATGACGTGCGATACGCCTACCGAAAGGGCTTAGACGTGCTGTCCGGGGTGTCTCTGACGTTGCGCCCCGGCGAGCGGCTGGCCATCGTCGGTCCTTCTGGGGCGGGCAAGTCCACCTTGGGCCGACTCCTGGCCGGGATCGACGCGCCGCGCACAGGATCGGTCACGGTCGATGGGGTGGCCCTGGTTGACCTGCCCTTGGACCAACTACGTCGGGAGGTGGCCTTGGTCACTCAGGAGCACCACATCTTCGTGGGCTCCGTGCGAGACAACCTTCTGCTTGCCAGGCCCGAGGCCGAAGAAGGGCAGTTGTGGCAGGCCCTGAAGGCGGTCGACGCCACCGACTGGGTCACCGACCTGCCGGAGGGTATGCGGACCTTGGTGGGCAGTGGTCACGCGTCGCTGAGCGAACCTCAGGCGCAGCAGGTGGCGCTGGCCCGCTTGGTGTTGGCCGATCCGCACACGCTGGTGCTGGACGAGGCGACGTCGCTGCTGGACCCGCGCGCGGCCCGGCACCTGGAGCGTTCGCTGGCCGCCGTCGTGCGCGGGCGGACGGTGGTCGCTATCGCCCACCGCCTGCATACCGCGCACGACGCCGACCGGGTCGCAGTGGTCGAGGACGGACGGATCAGCGAGCTTGGCACTCATGATGAGCTCATGGCTGCCCACGGCCCGTATGCCGACCTCTGGCACCAGTGGAGCAACGACTAGCCCTGAGCGCACCCGCCCACCCCGCGCGCCTAGCCCACGTCATACACCTCACCGCTTCCACCACCGTGGGCACTCAAACACGCAAAACTTCGAGCGAGCAGGCACGACGCGCGCCAGCAAGCACTTTTGCATGTTTGGGTGCCCGCTCACACGTGGCCGGGTGGCGATGCGGGTGGCGATGAGCTGGACGGGCGGGGTGTCAAGCGATGCGGATCAGTATGGCGAGGCGACGATCTCGACGCGCTGGAACTCTTTGACGTCGGTGTAGCCCGTCGTGGCCATCGCCCGGCGCAGCGCACCCATCAGGTTCGTGGCACCGTCGGCGTCACGGCCTGGGCCGAGCAGGATCTCGGCCAGCGTTCCGACCGTCCCGACGTAGACGCGCTCCCCACGCGGCAGCAGGTGGTGGTGGGCCTCGGAGCCCCAGTGGTAGCCGTGCCCCGGCGCTTCCTGGGCCCTGGCCAGTGCGGCACCGATCATCACCGCATCGGCACCACAGGCCACGGCCTTGACGATCTCGCCGGAGTTCCCGACGCCGCCGTCGGCGATCACGTGGACATACCGCCCGCCTGATTCATCCAAATAGTCGCGTCGAGCAGCAGCCACGTCGGCGATCGAGGTCGCCATCGGTGCGTCGATGCCCAAGGTGGTCCGGGTGCGATGGGCAGAACCGCCACCGAAGCCCACCAGCACTCCGGCCGCGCCGGTCCGCATCAGGTGCAGCGCCGCCGTGTAGGTGCCAGCCCCACCGACCACCACCGGCACGTCCAACTCGTAGATGAACCGCTTGAGGTTCAGCGGCTCCAACTGAGATGACACGTGTTCAGCCGAAACCGTGGTCCCCCGGATGACGAACAAGTCGACGCCGGCGTCCACCACGGTCCGCCAATACTGCTGCGTCCGCTGCGGTGACAACGCACCCGCGACCGTCACGCCCGCCGCCCGGATCTCCTGCAGGCGAGCAGTGATCAGCTCCGGTCGGATCGGTGCGGCATACAACTCGCGCATCCGCTGCGTGCACTGCTCGGGGTCCAGCTCGGCGATCTCGCTCAACTGCTGCGTGGGATCTTCGTAACGGGTCCACAGTCCCTCGAGATCGAGCACCCCCACACCGCCGAGCCGGCCGATCTCGATGGCGCTGTTGGGGCTGACCACCGAGTCCATCGGCGCGGCCATCAACGGCAATTCGAAGTGGTAGGCATCGATCTGCCAGGAGATCGAGACCTCTTCCGGATCCCTGGTGCGGCGCGAGGGCACGACGGCGATGTCGTCGAACGAATACGCGCGGCGGCCGCGCTTGCCCTTGCCGATCTCGATCTCAGTCACCGGGCAAGGGTACAAGCAGGGTGCTCCGGGGACGCCTTAGCCGGCGGCAGGGCCGCCGTAGCGACCAGAATTCCTAGCGCGCAGCGTAGTTCGGCGCTTCCACTGTCATCTGTATGTCGTGTGGGTGCGATTCCTTCAAACCCGCGGCGGTGATCCGCACGAAGGTGCCTCGCTCTTTGAGCTCGCCGATGGTGCGCCCCCCGACGTAGAACATCGACTGGCGCAGCCCGCCAATCAACTGATACGCCACCGCAGCCAGGGGTCCCCGATACGGCACCTGGCCCTCGATGCCTTCAGGAACGACTTTGTCGTCATCGGTGACGTCGCCTTGGAAGTAGCGGTCTTTGGAGTAGGACACTCCCCGCCCTCGGGACTGCATCGCGGCCAGGCTGCCCATGCCCCGATATGACTTGTACTGCTTGCCGTTGATGAAGACCAGGTCACCCGGTGATTCCTCGCAGCCGGCCAACAGTGAACCCAGCATGACCGTGTCCGCGCCGGCCACCAGCGCCTTGGCGATATCCCCCGAATATTGCAGCCCGCCATCACCGATGACCGGCACGCCAGCGCGCTTCGCCGCTCGGGCGGCCTCGTGAATGGCGGTGACCTGGGGGACGCCGACTCCAGCCACGACGCGGGTAGTGCAAATCGAGCCTGGACCGACACCGACCTTGACGCCGTCGGCACCCGCGTCGATTAAGGCTTGGGCACCGGCGCGGGTTGCGACATTGCCCCCGATCACATCGACGTGCGCGGCAGATGACTCACCCTTGAGCCGAGCAATCATGTCGGTCACACCGCGCGCATGTCCGTTGGCCGTGTCCACCACCAGCAGGTCGACTCCCGATTCCACCAGGGCCATCGAGCGCTCCCAGGAATCCCCGAAGAAGCCCACGGCGGCGCCCACCCGGAGCCGGCCTGCGTCGTCCTTCGTCGAGTCGGGGAACTGCTCGGTCTTGGTGAAGTCCTTCACGGTGAACAGGCCGCGCAATCTGCCGTCGGCATTGACAATCGGCAACTTTTCGATCTTGTTGACCGCGAGCAGGTGCAACGCATCGTTCTTGTCGATTCCCACCGGCCCGGTGACCAGGCCCGTCGCGGTCATCACTTCGGCGACCGACCGGCCATGGTCGTTCTCGAACCGGATGTCGCGGTTGGTGATGATGCCGATGAGTCGCCCCTCGTCATCGACGACGGGCAGGCCCGAGATCCGGAACCGACCGCACAGGGCGTCCATTTCGGCCAACGTCGCGTGCGGTCCGATGGTGACCGGGTCGGTGACCATGCCGTTTTCGGATCGCTTCACCCGGTCGACATGCGAGGCCTGATCAGCGGTGGCCAGGTTGCGGTGCAGGATGCCGAGCCCGCCCTGACGAGCCATGGCGATGGCCATTCGGGACTCGGTGACGGTGTCCATCGCTGCCGAGACCAACGGCATACGCACCGTGATGCGGCGGGTCAGCGCGGTGGTGGTGTCGGCCTCGCTGGGGATGACGTCGGTCTCACCGGGCAGCAACAGCACGTCGTCGAAGGTCAGACCGACCTCGGCAAAGGTCGCAGGAGAGTCGAGGTTCGCAGCACCGGGGGTCATCCCCAAAGTCTAGGGCCGCGCGACCTCTCACCCCTTCGGGTGTTTCAGCGGCACCTGTCATGGGTACTAATGAGAACACGCAGCCGCAATCCCCTGTGAGAGGAGCATTTCGTGACCGAAACCGCGAGACAGCCAGGACCCATGGCTGAACTGTGGGAATGGCAGTACGTCGGTTTGTGCCGCACGGTGAGCCCCGAAGTTTTCTTTCACCCCGAGGGCGAGCGCGGGCCAGCCCGGCGGCGCCGCGACGAGCGCGCCAAGCAGGTGTGCCTGTCCTGCCCGGTGCTCAAGGAGTGCCGCGAGCATGCGCTGCGCGCCCACGAGCCGTATGGGGTGTGGGGTGCCATGACCGAAAGCGAGCGCGACGCCATCATCAGTTCACGCGCCTGAGAGCGAGTATGCCGATGGCCCGGCCCCCACTGCGGGGACCGGGCCATCGTCGTGCTGCAGGTCTTAGCGACCGCTTGGACTAGTGGCCATGTCCATGGCCACCGGCCGCAGGCTCCTCGTTCTCGGGCTTGTCAACCACCAGGGTGTCGGTGGTCAGCACCATGGAGGCGATCGAAGCCGCATTGCGCAGCGCCGAACGAGTGACCTTGACCGGGTCGATGACGCCGGCGCTCATCAGGTCGCCGTATTCGCCGGTCGAGGCGTTGAGTCCCTGACCAGCCGGCATCTCACTCACGTGAGCCGTGGCGACGTAACCCTGCAGGCCAGCATTCTCGGCGATCCAGCGCAACGGCTCCATGGCCGACTTGCGCACAATGGCGGCACCGACGGCTTCGTCCCCGCTGAGGTCGAGGTCATCCAGCGCGCTGCTCGCGTGAATCAATGCCGATCCTCCGCCGGCGACGATGCCCTCTTCGATGGCTGCCCGGGTGGCCGAGACGGCATCTTCGATGCGGTGCTTCTTTTCCTTCAGCTCGACCTCGGTGTGCGCGCCGACCTTGATGACGCAGACGCCGCCGGACAACTTGGCCACGCGCTCCTGCAACTTCTCGCGATCCCAGTCCGAGTCGGTCGCTGCCATCTCGGCGCTCAACTGCGCCACGCGAGCGGCAACCTCATCGGCCGAGCCGCCGCCGTCGACGAGCGTGGTGTCGTCCTTGGTCAACACAACACGCCGCGCTGAGCCCAACACCTCCAGGCCGACCTGGTCGAGCTTGAGACCGACCTCTGCGGTGACGACCTGTCCACCGGTCAGGATGGCCATGTCCTGCAGCATCGCCTTGCGACGGTCACCGAAGCCGGGGGCCTTGACCGCAGCAGCGTTGAGGGTGCCGCGGATCTTGTTCAGCACCAGCGCGGACAGCGCCTCGCCGTCGACGTCCTCGGCCACGATGACCAGCGGCTTGCTCTGCGAGGCGACCTTGTCCAGCAGTGGCAGCAGGTCGGCGACGGCCGAAATCTTGCCCTGGTGCAGCAGCACGTAGGCGTCCTCCAGGACAGCCTCCATGCGGTCGTTGTCCGTCACGAAGTAGGGCGAGAGGTAGCCCTTGTCGAACTGCATACCCTCGGTGAATTCCAGGTCCATCGCCGTGGTCGAGGCTTCCTCGACGGTAATGACTCCATCCTTGCCGACCTTGTCGAACGCGTCGGCGATGAGCTCACCGATCACGGTGTCCTGAGCCGACAGGCTCGCGACCTGAGCGATCTCGTCGCGACCATCCAACTCGCGGGCGGTCTCCAACAGGCGCGTCGAGATGGCCTCGACAGCCGCATCGATGCCGCGCTTGAGGCCCGAGGGAGCAGCGCCGGCGGCGACGTTGCGCAGGCCTTCCTTGACCATGGCCTGAGCCAGGACCGTTGCGGTCGTCGTGCCGTCACCAGCGACGTCGTTCGTCTTGGTGGCAACTTCCTTGGCCAGCTGGGCACCCATGTTTTCGAACGGGTCGTCCAACTCGACCTCGCGGGCGATGGTCACCCCGTCGTTGGTGATCGTGGGAGCGCCCCACTTCTTGTCGAGCACGACGTTGCGACCCCGGGGGCCCAAAGTCACCTTGACCGCGTTGGCCAACTGGTCGACTCCGCGCTCCAGCGACTTACGCGCCTGATCGTTGAACTGCAATTGCTTTGCCATGAACAGCGCCTTTCTTGATATGTGAGGCTGAGATGTGAGGCAGTGGGATGAACGACGCCCCGGTCACCCCGCCGATGGCGGGACGCCGGGGCGTCAGATCACGAGTCAGTCACCGACGACGGCGAGCACGTCGCGCGCGGAGAGGATGAGGTACTCCTCGCCCGCGTACTTGATCTCGGTCCCGCCGTACTTGCTGTAGATCACGCGGTTGCCAACGGCAACGTCCATCGGGACGCGGTTGCCGTTGTCATCGATGCGGCCCGGGCCCACGGCCAGGACTTCGCCTTCTTGGGGCTTCTCCTTAGCGGTGTCCGGGATGACCAGGCCAGAGGCGGTGGTCTGCTCGGCCTCGACGGCCTGCACAACGATTCTGTCTTCGAGCGGCTTGATGGAAACCGACACGGCGGCCATTCCTTTCGTCGTTGTCGACTAGCTGGGTCAACTGCTTGGGTACTCATCTGTTCCGGGGGCTTCCGCCGTCGCGGGGGTCGAATTGACCCGGATCTGGCACTTGCGTGCCACGAGTGCTAAAGATGAATCTAGGCGCGGATTAGCACTCGGTCAAGCCGAGTGCCAGGCGAGTCTTACAGCAGTGGCTGCAGTGGGCGCAGCACACGCTCGGCGACCCGGTGACGCAGGGTTCGATCGGCCCACACCTGCTGGGTCAGCTCGACGCAGTTGCTCAGATCCCGTTGAAAGACCTCTTCCATGACCCCGGCCTGGTTGGGGCCGACCACTTCGAGGTTGACTTCGTAGTTGCCCCTCAGCGACAGCCGGTCGATGTTGGCCGTCCCGACAGTGGTCCACTGGCCGTCCACGGTCGCGGTCTTGGCGTGCACCATCGCATCCTGGTAGAGGAACAACCGCACCCCGCCCTCCAGCAGCGCCGTCACGTAGCTGCGCGCCACGATGTCGGCCACGATGTGGTTGGAGCGCTGCGGCGTGATCACTCGCACGTCGACGCCACGCGCCGAGGCGGCCAACAAGCCGTGCAGGATCTCGCGGTCCGGGATGAAGTAGGCCTGCGTGATGTAGATGTGATGCCGCGCCCGGTCGATGGCTTCCAGATACATGTTGCGCACCGGGAAAACGACTCGTGAAGGCTCGTTGCGGGCCGCACGCATCGGATAATTCCACCGCGGTGCCCCAGTGTCGGCCAACTCCGGCTGGCCGTTCTTGCGATGCCGATTCCAGAAGTCGACAAAGCAATTGCTGAGTTCCCAAACCGTGTCGCCCTCCACCCGTACGTGGGTGTCTCGCCATTGCGTGGCGTAGGTCGATCCGATGTTGTAGCCACCGACGAAGCCGATCGTCCCGTCGACGACCAAAACCTTACGGTGGTCTCGGCCAGTGCGGCGCACGTCGAGTACGCCGCCACGCAGGGTCGGGAACTGCATGACGTGGACGTTCTCCGGGAACTGCTTGAACTCCCCCGGCACCACCAGATTCGCGAAGCCGTCGAACACCACGAACACGGCCACTCCCCGATCGGCTGCGGCGATAACGGCGTCCTTGAATTGCTGCCCTACCGCGTCTCCCTTCCAGATGTAGCTGGCCAGGTAGACGTGCTCTGCCGAGCCGTTGATGGCCTCCAGCATCGCCGCATACAGATACTCGCCGTAGGTGTATGTCGTCAGTGTGTTATCCGACACCTCGGTCTGCTGCGGCGGCGTTTCGGGTGCCTCGTGGACCTGCGTCGTGCGCCGTTTGCGCAGCGCATCGATGCCAGTGATCGTCGCGGCGGTGACCACCGGCACGGACACCCCGGCGGCAGCGATCCGAGCCAGCCGCCGTGGGAGCCGGCTGAGGAACTGCGTGAGGCTGCTCATGTGTGCCTGCCTGAGGTATGCCGACGTGAGGGCAAGGAACTGAATCGCTCGACGTTCTCGGTGGTGCCGGAGACGACTAGTTCATCGCCCTCGTGCACCACAGTCTCCGGCACGGCATACGTGAAGTCCTCACCGGTGCGCTTGATGCCGACCACGGTGACGGCGTAGTTGCTACGCACCGCGGACTCGGCCAGGGTGATGTCCCACGTCTCCGTGGGTGCGTACGTCCGCACGATGGCGAAGCCGTCCTCGAACTCCAAGTAGTCCTTCACCCCGCCGGTCACCATGTGTGCCACCCGTTGGCCCATGACGTATTCCGGGTAGATCACGTGGGTCGCGCCGATGTTTTGCAGGATCTTGCCGTGCTTTCGGGTGATCGCCTTGGCGTAGATGCGGGTGACGCCGGCCTCGACCAACGTGATGACCGTCAGCACGCTGGCTTCGATGTCCGAGCCGATGGCCACGACCGCGCTCTCCAGTTGCTTGACCCCCAACTGGCGCATCGCCTCGCCATCGGTGGCGTCGGCCTGCACGGTCAGCGTGAAGTCGTCGGCGTATCGCTGCACCCGCACAGGATCCTCATCGATGGCCAGGACCTCGACCTGTTGGCGCATCAGCGACTCAGCCACCGCTGAGCCGAAACGCCCCAGCCCGACCACCAATACGGTGCTGGAATGCACCGGGCGCGTCTTGCGCTTAGCCAACAATGGGTCGCTCCTCGGGAAGTCGGTAGTGCCGGTGCCGGGTGTTGACGGCAATGGCTGAGGCCACGGTAATACTGCCCACCCTCCCGATGAACATCAGCGCCATCAGTACGACTTGCGCGGTCGGCGGCAGATCGGCCGTGATGCCCGTCGAGAGACCGACCGTGGCAAAGGCTGAGACCACCTCGAAACTGACGTCGATGGCAGGCAAGTCCGTCACCATCATGGTCAGCACGATGGACACGGCGACGAGGCCGACGGCGAGCAGGGCGACCGTCAGTGCCTGCCGTTGCACCGACTCACTGATCCGGCGTCCGCCGACGGTGACGTCTTGCTCACCTCTAATCTCGGACCAGATGACGAAGCCCAGGATGAAGAAGGTGCTCACCTTGATCCCACCCGCGGTGCCGGCGCTGCCCCCACCGATGAACATCAGTCCGGTGGTGACCGCTTCGGTCTCGTCCTTGATGACCGCGTAGTCCACACTGTTGAAGCCGGCTGTCCGGGGAAACACCCCACCGGCCAGCGACCCGAAGAATTGGCCCCCGGGACCCGCTGACTCCAGCGTCCCCCCTGACGACGTCTCGAAGACCCAGAACAGCACCGTGCCGATGACCAGCAGGAGCGCAGTGCCATAGACCGTGATCCGGGTATGCAGCGTCCAACTCGAAGGGCTGCCCCAGCGATGGCGCAGCTCGCGCAAAACCGGGAACCCGAGACCACCGGCCACGACCGCCGCGCAGACGGTCACGATGATCACTGGGTCGGCCACGAATCCGGTCAGGCTGTCGCTGAAAAGTGCAAACCCGGCGTTGTTGAAGGCCGATCCGGAGTGGAAGACCCCGTTCCAGGCGGCCTGGGACCAGGACTGCGCGTAGCCGAACCGGAAACGAAGGATCAGGACCACCGCCACGATGGATTCGATCGTCGCCATCATCAAGACCACGCGGACCAGCACGCGCCGCACATCGCCCAGGGCGCTGGTGTGCGTTTCTGCCTGGGCCACCATCGTGGTGCGCAACCCGAGCCGCCCGCGCACCGTCAGGGTGAGCAGGGTCGCCATCGCCATCACGCCCAGCCCGCCGATGTGGATCAGCGCCAGGATTACGGCTTGGCCGAAGGGCGTCCAATAGCTGCCGGTGTCGACGGTCACCAGGCCGGTCACGCACACCGCAGACACGGTGGTGAAGGAGGCGACCATCAGATCGGCAACCGTCCCCGGGGTGCGCGAGATCGGCAACATCAGCAGCGCCGTGCCGATCACGACCGCGAGTGCGAAAGCAACGGTGACCAATCGAGCCGGATGCCCGAAGAAGGCACGTCCGTTCACGCGCGGATCTGCTCTATCGGCTGGGATGAGTCTGCGGGCAGGTCCAAAGCCGAGGCCGGCCGACCTGCGGCCACCGCGAGCGAACCCCAGGCCGCCACCATGGCCCCATTGTCGGTGCACAGCCCCGGCCGCGGCACTCGCATGATGATGCCGGCTGCGTCGCAGCGCTCCTGGGTCATCACGCGCAGCCTGCTGTTCGCGGCCACGCCCCCACCGATCAGCAGGTGGTCCACCCCGTGAACGCGGCAGGCATCCACAGCCTTGGCGCTGAGCACGTCGACGACCGCCTCCTGGAAGCTGGCGGCCACGTCTGCGACCGGCACGGCCTGCCCCGATTGAGCCTGGACTTGGACCCAGCGGGCGACCGCGGTCTTCAGCCCGGAAAACGAGAAGTCGAAGCGGTGCCGCTGCGTCGCCTTGCTCCCGGTCAGTGCTCGAGGGAAGTCGATTGCGACCGTATTGCCCTCCCGCGCCACCCGATCGATGTGCGGCCCTCCGGGAAACGGCAACCCCAACAGCCGGGCCACCTTGTCGAAGGCCTCACCAGCGGCATCGTCCATCGTCGCGCCGAGCGAGGTGAGGTCGTGAGTGACGTCCGGCACCAGCAGCAAATTTGAGTGCCCCCCGCTGACCAGAAGGGCGATGACTGGCTCGGGAAGGGGCCCGTGCTCGACCACGTCGACCGCCACGTGGGCGCTCAGGTGGTTCACCCCATACACCGGGATACCGAGGGACAACGACAACGCTTTCGCGGCAGCTACCCCCACCAGCAGTGCCCCCGCCAACCCCGGGCCCGAGGTCACCGCGATGGCGTCGAGGTCGGTAAAGCGCACGCCCGCGTCGTCGCAGGCCCGCTGCAGGGTGGGCACCATGGCCTCGAGGTGTGCGCGGCTGGCGACCTCGGGCACCACTCCACCGAAGCGGGCGTGCTCATCGACGCTGCTGGCGATCGCATCGGCCAGCAAGGTGTGGCCGCGCACGATGCCGATGCCGGTCTCATCGCAACTGGTCTCCACACCGAGCACCAACGGATCGTGCGACCTGTGCGTCGAAGCCGTCATCGAATGTCCTCACTCGGCGTGGAGGTCAGCGAAGCTCGCAAGATGATCGCGTCGATTGACCCCGGTTGGTAGTACCCCCGCCGCGTGTGGACGTGCTCGTAGCCTGCCTTGGCGTAGAGCCCCTGGGCTCCCGTGTTGTCGGCGCGGACTTCCAGGAGGACAGCGCGGACCCCCCGACCGGCCGCCGCCGTATGGAGCGCGCCGAGCAGCGCTGACCCCAACCCGGTCCCCCGTCGCGCGGGGTCGACCGCGATCGTCATCACGTCGGCATTCTCTCCGCTCACGTCGAGTCCGGCATACCCGACGATGTCGTGCCCCACGCTCTCCCGCGCACCTGCCTGGGCCACGACGTAATGGCGCCTGGGCCGCAGTGCCAACTCAGCCCACCACGTGCTCAGAGACCACGGGTTGGCCGGATGGATCTGCGCTTCCAGGTCCGCCACCGACTCAAGGTCACCCCAGTGCATAGCGCGGATGGTGGGCTCCCCTGTCATCGAGATGCCGACATCATGGCGCAGCCAGGGTGAAGGCATGCTGCGGCGCGCGAGGCACGGCGTCGGGTCGCCGCAGATACAGCGGTTCGGGAGGCAAGAGCTCCGACGTTGTGGCGGCAAGCGCACCGAGCGCAGCCGGAGACACGTCGAGCGGCCCCGAGGTTTCGGTCAGCACCTCCGGATACAACAACGGGCCGCGGCCCACGGCCGGCAGGCACCGGACGTCGCCGCGCAGATCGGCTGGCCGGTCCACCGCAGGATGACCAATCCGGGTGGCCACGCCAGCCTTCACGGCATATCGCGCCCAATAGACCTCCTTGCGACGGGCGTCGGTGGCGACCAGAAGTTCGGGCCACTCACGCTGCGTTGCTACTCCCCGCGCCGCTTGCGTGGCGATCGCGTCCAACGAACAGACCCCCACCACCGGTATGCCGAGGGCATGGCCCATGACCAGGCCGGTGGTGATCCCGACGCGCAGGCCTGTGAACGGCCCCGGCCCGACGCCCACGACGATCTGGTCTAGGTCGCCGATACCGCCTCCGCAGCGCCGCAGAGCCTCACGAATCGCCGGGGCCAGCAACTCACCATGCCGGCGAGCATCCGCCACCGTGACCTCACTGAGCACCTCGCCGATGCGCAGACAGGCGGCTCCGATCAGCGATGTGGAGGTGTCGATCGCGAGCAGCACAGGCTCAGGCTAACGTGGGAGTCCCAACCGTTCACGGAAGGACGACACATGCTCACACGCTTGTTCTCTCATCTCGACTCGCGCATCGTCGACGTCAGTGCTCACTGCGATTTGCCGTGCGGTGTCTACGACCCGGCCCAGGCCCGGATCGAAGCGCAGTCGATCAAAGGAATCATGGAAAAGGTCAACGCCAGCGATGACCCGGAGATGAAGGCGCGCGGCTGCATCATCAAGGAAGAGCGCTCGGAGTTGGTCAAGCACCACGTTGCGGTGCTGTGGACTGACTACTTCAAGCCGCCGCACTTCGAGCAGTACCCGCAGTTGCACATGCTGGTCAACGAGGCCACCAAGCTGGCCGGCGCCTCGGGCACCAAGTCGTCCTGGGACGTCGCGGTTGCTGATGAGTTGTTAGGCAAGATCGACGAGATCGCCGAGATCTTCGCCGAGACCAAGAAGGCCTGAAGAACCGCCCGTTCAGGCCCGCGCCTGGGCGCGTGACGGCCAGAGTTCCAAGGACAGCAGATCCTCTCGGGAAATCTGGCCGTCACGCACCAGCACGCGGCACAACTCGCGCAGCACCCGTGGGTCGTAGTCGTAGCCCATGCCTAGTCGGAGCCGTTGTAGCGCCCGCATCCTGGTCACCGAGTCCAAGGACACGCCGACCAGGTCGTCGTAGGCGTTGGCCACGCGCAGGATCCGGCTGGCGATCGGGATGTCACCGAGTTGCTTCAGCCGCCAATAGGGTGTTGCTTGGTGCGCCACGACCGCGGAGACCTTGGATAGCTCGGCAGTTCTGGCTAACAGCGCCGACCCAGCGGCTGCTACCCGACGCTGATCCAACGCCGAGGTATGAGTGGTGGCCCCGCCTGGGATGGGCCGTTGCAGCGAGAGTTGTCCCAGGTCGTGCAGCAGGGCTGCATACTCCAGATCTCGCAGCGCAGGCTCGGACAATCCCACTTGTCGCCCGACCGGCACCGCAAGTCGCGCCACGCGCGCCGCGTGCCCAGGGTCGGTGAAGCCCCCTTGATCCGTGAGCTTCGAGAGTGCCCAGACGGTTTGTCGTTGCCCGTCGACCACGTGAGCCTGACGACGGACGGCAATCATCAGCAGGATCAACGGTAGGACGAAGATGGCCATCGCCGCCGGCCCCACGGCGCGGGTGGCCAGTGCTGTGGAGACTGCCCCACTCACCACGCCCATGCCGATCGGTCCCACCGCCTTGATCTCGTCGGCGACCGCATGGCGAAGCACGGTGTGCTCTTGGGCGGCCCGTTCGTAGCTCCAGAAAAGCATCTGCAGGCCCACGCCAGCCGCGGCGATCCCGGCGAGCGCCAGGGCCAGCGCCCAATGGTGCATCGGATCCCACGTCACCAGCGCAACGCGCAGCGATTCCCCGCCCGGCCAGGTGTACTGCACCGTCGTGGCCACGAGCCCGGTCACCAGCACGCGCATTGCGATATCTGATGGCACCGGCAGATGGCCGAACAGGGCCAGCCGCCGGGTCGCGGCGATCGTTGACCCCAGGCCAGCGACCAGCGCTATGTATCCGGCGCTGACGTCCACATTGACAGGCCCGGGGAGCACGGTCGTCATGGCCATCGCGATGCTGACGGTCATCCCGACTGGCTCGACCTTGCGTCCGTTCACAATGGTGATCGGGCGGGAGTCTGCGACGATGATGACGATCAAGGAGACCATCAACCACACCGTGACATCCACCGAATCGGTGGGTGGCCAGCTGGCGTCTCGCACCAACATCACCCCCAAGAACACGATCGAGGTGAACGTCAATCCGTGCGTGACCCACAGGGAGTCGAACTTGACCCTCACGCTCTGACCTCATCGGTCTCGGGCTGCCAGGCCGCATACTCGTCGCTCACGGCAGGGTCGTCATGGTCGTTGACGTCGACCGCAGACTCAAGCATCGCCTCACTGATGCGAGTCGGCTCCCAAGGCTGCTCGGCGAGGGCCGCCGCCAAAGCCTGGACCACCGCCGGATCCAGGTGAGTTCCCGATCGTTCCCAGAGTTGAGTCAAGGCTTCCTCGCCGGTGACTTCGTCGCGATAGGACCGGTTGGTGGTCAGTGAGTCGAAGGCATCCGCGACGGCGATCACACGCGCAAAGATCGGGATCTTTTCCCCGATCAGGCCGGCGGGATAGCCCAGTCCGTCGTACCGCTCGTGATGGTGCAGGATGCCTGGCAGGGCGGGAGCCAAGAAGTCGATGTCGGCCAGCATGTGGACGCCGGCCTCGGGGTGCTCCTGAATCGCCGCGAGATAACTGACATCGCTGGGCCCGGTGCCGCGGGGCACCCGCGGCGAGGTGGAGACCAAACCGAGATCGTGGAGCAAGGCAGCGAAGTGCAGGGCATCCGCGGACTCACCGGTGATATCCAAGCGCGGTGCCATCCGGTCCGCGAGTTCGGCCACCCGCGAACTATGGCCGATCGAGTAGGGCGTCGCCACTTCCAGTGCGCCCATCAGGGTGCTCACCGTCCGGGTGTGACTTCGTCGCTCGGCCGCATCTCGGCTCAGCGCCCACTGGGTGAGCAGCAGTGGGATGACAATGAGTGCTGCGCTGAAGGGTCCCACGCCGACGGGCTGCCAGAGCAGGACCAGCAAGATCGCCAACAGCACATGCACCATGTATGCCGGGCCGAGACTTTTGATGACGCCCATCGCAGCGCCCAACACACTCTTGCGGTGCTTGAGCCTGACCATGCCGCCGATCAACAGGGCATTGAACGCGATCGAGACCAGATATCCGGCAACCATCGGCAGCGCAACGTAGGCCAAGATCGACAGCGGCTTGGTGCCGGGTTCCACCGGGTTCAAGCCGCCAGTCCACAAATAGACCACGCTGCCCGCCCCAGACATGAAGGCCGTCATCGTGGCGTTGAACAAGTAGCTCTGCAACGACGACGGACGAAAGTCGAAGATAAAACTCAAGAACCCCACCATGACTGCCCCCGTTGGCCCGGCCAGCACCATCGCCGCCGACAAGACGACGACAGTGAACGACACCCCTAAACCGTCCCTAAATTCACGCTCTCGAAGGTTGGTCCCCAACGCCCCCAAGGCGGACAACACTACGACCGCTTCCCAGTTGATCGGATTGTAAAAACTCAAACCGAACCAACCCATGCCGACACCCATCGCCATGAGGACGAGGATGCCGACATACACACGCCACGCGGCGGGGAGCGGATTCACAGGCGAACCGCTCCCCGCGCAGCGTGGGCGTGATGACCTCCCGGAAGGCTGTTACTTGCCTTCCCAGGAGACGACGTCGGTGACGGCCTTCTTGCCCTCCCAGGACACAACGTCCGTAAAGGACTTGCCACCGGCGAGCAGACGAATGAGTGATGCGAACATGGGAAACCTCTCCTACAGTCCGGTTGGTCGACGAGACGTCCCCAGTTTGAGGAAATCATCCGGATGCCTTTCTATGTTCGCATGTGAGACAGGCAAATGTGACATTGTAAGCGCTTACAGCAGAGATTTGATCAATATTTTACCCACGCTTTACGCCCCGCTGACGCAGGGTAAGATGGGCTTCCTCTGTCACCATAGATCACCGGGTCGACTTGTTGTGCATTCAACGACCCGATACGGTGTGACGTTTCGACATCACCCACCAGACCAGGAGCACCCATGAGCAAGCGAGCCCGTAAGCGCCGCGCCGGCAAGAAGAAGGGCGCGAACCACGGCAACAAGCCAAACTCTTAGTCCAGCAGCGGATTAGGTGTGCAAGAGGCCCTCACAGCATGTGGTGTGGGGGCCTCTTGCGTGACATGCCCTGGCGAGCCTGGCGGACGCCTCGCCGCTGCGCATGGAGCGGCCAGCGCGCCCTACCGAGGCTGGGAGCGCTCGACAGTAATAGAAGTGATTCTCGAGATGATTTGCATACGCAGGGTGCTCGGAGCGCGCTCGGAATGACACGCCCGCCGCACTAATGATTTCAGGAGGAGATCTCGCTCGTATTCACGAAGGCAGGGACCGCACTCATCTAAGTGTTCCTTAATGGTCGCGCAATCTTCCGGGCCTGCTTCATTATCGACATACTCGAAGAGACGAAGAATGACGTCCGCGCAGTCCGAACTGTGGCCACGAGCGCTCTGCGTGCTGGTGTGGTCGCTCACTTCTGCACCGCCTCGTTGTTGATGAATCCACGTTCCAGGGCGTAGTCGGTCAGGAGATCTCGCAACTGGCGTCGGCCGCGGTGCAATCGGGACATCACAGTGCCAATCGGGGTCTGCATGATCTCGGCGATTTCCTTGTAGGCGAACCCTTCGACGTCTGAGAGATAGACCGCCATGCGGAAGTCCTCCCCGATCGAGGCCAGTGCACGCTTGACATCAGAGTCGGGAAGATGGTCGAGCGCCTCGACCTCGGCCGAGCGCAGTCCGCGCGAAGTGTGCTGCTCGGCGCGCGCCAACTGGTAGTCCTCGACCACGGCCGCGTCCGACTCTTTGGGCTGCCGCTGCTTTTTCCGGTACGTGTTGATGTACGTGTTGGTCAGGATGCGATACATCCAGGCCTTGAGATTCGTCCCGGGACGGTACTGGTGGAAGGCGGCAAATGCCTTGGCGTACGTCTCCTGGACCAAGTCCTCGGCGTCGGTGGGATTTCGCGCAGTGCGCAATGCGGCGCTGTACATCTGGTCTATCAGCGGCATCGCTTCCCGCTCGAACCGAGCGGCGCGATCCTGCGCCGACTCCGTGCTCACATCGACCGAGGCATCGAGCTCGGCTTGGCTAAGGGTGGAGGCCTTCGTGTCATCAGTCATCACAGACCAATTTAGCCCCTCGAAGCCTCCTGACTGTGGGCGACCTACAGGTGCCTCCACGGTGGCCATCATCGACATCGTCCTTCGCGTTCGTCTCGGGTAGTACCTGAGACATGTCAACGGGGTTCGTCCGTGCCCCATTCCCGGGCGGCACAGGGCGCTTGCCGACGCCCATGCATGAAACGATGCCTGCGTGAACGCCTCCGCGCTCGGCAGCGCTGCCGGACTACGACCCCTGAAGCAGTCGAAGAAACTGCAGAACGTGCTCTATGAGATCCGCGGCCCTGTGGCGGCCCGTGCGGCACAACTGGAGGCTTCCGGGCATCGAATCCTGAAGCTCAATATCGGCAATCCCGCACTCTTCGGCTTCGATGCGCCCGACACCATTCTGCGCGACATGCTCGCCGCGCTGCCCCAAGCGCAGGGCTACTCAGAGTCACGCGGCATCCTGTCTGCGCGTCGCGCCATCGTCGCCAGGTATCAGGATGTTTCAGGCTTTCCGTCCTTCGATGTGGATTCGGTCTACCTCGGCAACGGTGTTTCCGAGCTGATCATGATGGTGCTTTCGGCGTTGTTGGACACGGGCGACGAAGTCCTGATCCCGGCACCGGACTATCCGCTATGGACGGCGGCGACAAGCCTCGCCGGGGGAAAGCCCGTGCATTATCTGGGGCAAGAAAGCGATGACTGGAATCCGGGTATCGAGGACATCCGGGCCAAGATCACGCCCCGCACCAAGGCGATTGTCGTCATCAACCCGAATAACCCGACGGGGGCCGTCTATTCGCGTGCGGTGCTGGAGCAGATCGCGCAGGTGGCGCGGGAGCATTCACTGCTGATCCTGAGCGACGAGATCTATGACCGGGTGCTGTATGACGACGCTGAGCACATCAGCATGGCCCAGGTGGCACCCGAGATGATGGTGCTGACGCTGAACGGCTTGTCCAAGACGTATCGGGTCGCGGGCTACCGTGCGGGATGGCTGATCGTGACCGGTCCCACTGGGCACGCGTCCGGGTTCCTCGAAGGCATCGAGCTGCTCGCCTCGACCCGGCTGTGCCCCAATGTGCCGGCACAACACGCCATCCAGGCGGCAGTGTCGGGCCACCAGAGCATTCACGACCTCACTGGGCCGGGGGGCCGCCTGGTGGAGCAGCGTGACGTGGCTGTGTCCATGCTGCAGTCGATGCCCGGCGTCAGTTGCGTGGTGCCAAAGGGCGCTTTGTATGTTTTCCCTCGCCTCGACCCAGAGGTCCACGAGATCCACGACGACGTCCAGCTGTGTTTGGATCTGTTGGAGCAAGAGCACCTCCTGGTGGTGCACGGCAGCGGATTTAACTGGCCTGCTCCTGACCATCTGCGCATCGTGACCCTGCCGTGGTCCGGCGATCTACGAGCGGGTTTGGAGCGACTCGGCAACTTCCTGGCTGGATACCGCCAATGACCTTGCCGCTGGCTGCCCGACCCGCGGACTCCTGATGTGCGGACGGTATGCCGCCAGCGCCGATCCAGATGATCTGATGGAAGCGTTTGAGATCGATCACAACGCCATGGCTGAGCCGACGCGGTCGCTGCTGGTCAAACCGCAACAGCCACCGCCGGGTCAGCCGGACTTCAACGTTGCTCCCTCCAAGGCCGTCCCGATCGTGCTCGAACGCCAAGCCGGTGAGCGTCAGCTCCGGCCACTGACGTGGGGCTTGGTGCCGTCGTGGACCGAAGATCCTCGCTCCGGGGTCCGGATGATCAACGCTCGCGCCGAGACCGTGCTCAGCAAGCCTGCATACTCCAAGGCGGCCAGGTCGCGGCGGTGCCTGGTCCCGGCTACCGGTTGGTATGAGTGGCAGGTCTCGCCGACCGCAACCGGGGCCAAAGGGAAACCGCGCAAGCAGCCCTTCTTCATGCGCCGCGCCGACGAGCTGCCGTTGGCGATGGCCGGGATCTACGAGTTTTGGAAGGAGTCCGATGCGCCCTCGAGCCAATGGTTGGTGACCTTCGCGATCATCACCACTGCCGCTGAGCCCGGGCTGGACCGGATCCATGATCGGCAGCCGGTCGTGCTCGACGCCGATCGCTGGCAACCGTGGCTGGACCCCGCCATGGACGATCCCGACGAAGTCGAAGCGCTGCTGCGCGGGCCCGACCACGGCCGTTTCTCGACCTGGCCGGTTAGCGCCGCCGTGAACGCAGTGGCCAACAATGCCCCGGAGCTCATGAAGGCCATCCCCATGGAGGACCTCGTCGGCGTCGTGGACCCCTCCACTGGGGAACTGCTCGGCTGATCGATAGTGGACCCCAGGTTGCGCGAGATCGAGACCAATGTCGGACCAGCGCGTGTCCACGTCTTTGCGCCATCGGGGTCCCAGAGCGCCCGCGGCACGGTGTTGTTGGGTCACGGGGCGGGCGGCGGCGTCGAGTCAGCTGATCTGCAAGCCCTCGCGGAGTTGAGCCAGCACGGTTGGTGCGTGGTGCTTATCGAGCAACCCTGGCGGGTAGCCGGTCGCCGGATAGCCGTCGCTCCCGCCAAGCTCGACGAGGCGGCAAGCGACATACTCGATGCTCTTTCCGGTGACCCCCATCCGCTCCCCCGCCCCTGGGTGCTGGGGGGCCGCAGCGCTGGCGCTCGGGTGGCCTGTCGTCTCGCCGATCGAGCCCAGGCGCTGGTGCTCATCGCTTTCCCGTTGCAGCCTCCCGGCCCCCGCAGCCGTGGCGGTCTCGCGCCATCGAGGATCGGTGAGTTGCTGCTGCCGGTGCGCCGCGGCATACCTGTCCTGGTCTTGCAGGGTGTGCGGGATCGGTTCGGCGGGCCAGAGGAGATTCTCAGTGCTCTTGCAACGGCTGGCGAGCCCACCGAGGAGCACGATGGTGCCGCGGCGCCGGTGTCGGTCCGCCCTTACCCAGGCGATCACGCTCCGAGTCGTGACCCAGAGCCGTTGGTCGCGGACACGCTGGCCTTCCTGAACGCATTACCGTAGGGGCACATGCACACCACCGATATCTGGTCCGCGCCGTATGCCGAGCACCCGGTCAGCGGGACCGTGCGAGTGCCCGGAAGCAAGTCCCTCACCAATCGATACCTGGTGTTGGCCGCCCTGGCTCCGGCAGGGAGCACCAGCAGGGTGAGGCGTCCGCTGGTCTCACGGGACACCCGCTTGATGCGAGCGGCTCTGGAGCAGTTCGGCCTGACCTTTGAGGCTGCCGCGGGCGACGCGGCGTGGACGATCCACACCCCCGAGACGTTGCGCTCGAACTTCGCGATTGACGCAGGTTTGGCGGGCACGGTCATGCGTTTCCTTCCGCCGGTGGCGGCACTGACTGAAGGCTCGATCACCTTCGACGGTGATGAAGCGGCGCGCACGCGGCCCATCGATGCTTTGGTGCACGGCCTGCGCGACCTCGGCATCGATATCGACAGCACCGACCACAGTGACAATGGCCACGCGGGCCAGCCGGGCGAACTCGTGCCCTACCTGCCGCTGGTGGTGCACGGCGCAGGCTCGGTCACCGATGCCGAGGTCACGATCGACGCCTCGAGCAGTTCTCAGTTCGTCTCCGCGCTGCTCCTGGCCGGGGCCCGGTTCGAGCGCGGGCTGCGGCTTGCTCACGTCGGGGCCGGACTGCCGAGTCGCCCCCACATCGAGATGACCCTGAACGTGCTGGCTAAAGCCGGCGTGATCGCCCACGAACTGGAGCCCGGCCTCTGGGTCGTTGAGCCCGGCCCGATCGCACCTCTCGACGTCACGGTCGAGCCTGACCTGTCCTCAGCCGCACCGTTCCTGGCCCTCGCGGCCGTAACCGGCGGCACGATCACGGTCCCGGACTGGCCCACGAGCACTACCCAGGCCGGTGATGCCATGCGCGGTGTCCTCACGGCCATGGGTGCCACCACCGATATCGGCGACACGGGTCTGCGCATCACCGGCCCCGCCCCAGGTGCCCTGCGCGGCATTGACGTCGACCTGCACGACGTCGGCGAGCTCACCCCGGTCATCGCAGCCGTGGCCGCTCACGCCAGCACTCCGTCTCGATTGCGTGGGGTGGCACACCTTCGCGGGCACGAAACCGACCGGCTCTCAGCGCTGCATACCGAGCTGTCGCGGATGGGCGGCCACGCTGAGCAACACGACGACGGGCTCACCATCACGCCCACCCCGCTTCGTCCGGCCCAACTGCAGACGTACCACGATCACCGGATGGCGATGGCAGCAGCGGTGCTTGGGGTCCGCGTAGCCGGCACCACCGTCGTGGATGTGTCCACGACAGCCAAGACCTACCCAGATTTCGCACATCGATGGACTGAGTTGGTGCACTAACACGTGGGGCGATACGACCACTACGACGAAGACTCCGTCCGCTCCCGCCCGGGGCGGCGCAATTCCCGGCCTCGCACGAAGGATCGTCCAGCACATGAGGACGCCGAAATCGCCATGGTCACCGGGGTCGACCGAGGTCGGTACACCACCCGGTTGGATGGTCGGGCCGTATTGGCCATGCGGGCGCGTGAGGTAGGCCGCAAAGCCATCGTGGTCGGTGACCGGGTGGCGATGGTGGGCGACCTGTCCGGCGACACCGATTCCCTGGCCCGGATCGTGCGGGTGCTTCGCCGGGACACGGTGTTGCGGCGCAGCGCCGACGACAGCGACCGAGTCGAACGCGTCATCGTGGCCAACGCGTCGCAGCTGGCGATCGTCACGGCGCTGGCTGATCCAGAGCCCAGACCAAGGATGATCGACCGCTGCCTGGTCGCAGCCTACGACGCTGGCCTTGATCCATTGTTGGTCCTCACCAAGGCCGATTTGGCCGATCCCGGTCCGCTGATCGAGCAGTATGCCGCCCTCGACGTCCCTCACGTGGTCGTCGCCCTGCGGCCAGGGGCTCAGGGTGAGGCCCTGAGCGCAGAGCACGAAGCGTTGAGCCCTGTGCACAGCTACCTCCGCGATCGGGTCACCGTGCTGGTCGGACACTCGGGCGTGGGCAAGTCAACGTTGGTCAACGCCCTGGTGCCGACCGCCGAGCGCGCTACCGGCGTGGTCAACGACGTGACTGGGCGAGGACGGCATACCTCCACCAGCGCAATCGCGCTCCCGCTCCTCGGCGGCGGCTGGGTCGTGGACACCCCGGGCGTCCGGTCCTTCGGCTTGGGCCACATCGACCCCGCCACCTTCGTCGAGCACTTCCCCGACCTCGCCCAAGGCGCGGCGGGCTGCCCCCGCGGATGTAGCCACGACGAGCCCGACTGCGCGCTCGACGCGTTCGTCGCCGCCGGGTCCGCCGGTCCCACCGGGCTGGCCAGATTGGAGTCTTTGCGGCGCCTGCTGCGCAGCCGATCCAGCGACTGACTTATCGGATACGGTGACCGGCGTGAACAACTTCGCGGACGACATGCGCCTGGCACACGTCCTGGCCGACACCGTGGAGCGGTACACCATGCAGATGTTCCGCTCACCCGAGCTGGATATCTCGACCAAACCCGATGGCTCGTTGGTCACCCAGGCCGATCAACACGCTGAAGAGCTGCTGCGCCACCAGTTGCAGCGCACCCGCCCCCGTGACGTCGTCCAAGGCGAAGAAATGCCCACCACCGGCCACGGAAATCGCCGGTGGATCCTGGACTCGATCGACGGCACGACCAACTTCATCCGGGGTGTCCCAATCTGGGGGACACTGATCGCCCTCGTCGTCGACGACCAACCCGTGCTGGGCCTGGTTGCCGCCCCCGCCATGCAACGCCGCTGGTGGGCCGCTTCAGGGTCGGGTGCCTGGACCGGTCGCAGCCTCAGCCAGGCCAAGACCATTCAGGTCTCGGACACCTCATTGATCGAGCACGCCTCGCTCTCCCACGCCGCGTTGGACAAGTGGTGGAAGCACCCACAGCGAGCGGGCTTCCTCGACTTGGCCCGGACGTGTTGGCGCACTCGCGGCTACGGAGATTTCTGGACGCACTGCCTGGTCGCCGAGGGTGCCGTGGACATCGGCCTCGACCCGAGTCTTGCCGTGCACGACATGGCTGCCCTCGCACCGATCGTCACCGAGGCGGGCGGGCGATTCAGCGACCACGCCGGCGTGGACGGACCGTTTGGTGCCAGTGCGGTCTCGACCAACGGAATCCTGCACGAGGCGACCCTGGAAGCGCTGGCCGGACAGGGCTAGTTCCTGGCGTTAGGCCTCAACGACGGTGACCTCTCCGAGGCCGAGGTCCTGCAGCGGCTGGAGATGGGTGGCAGCGTTGGCGACCACGATGGTCGTCCAGCCCGGCCCTGTGCAGACCTCATCCCATGCGGCACCGGCCTGATCTCGGGTCAACGAGCGGGCCGTGTCCAGCGTGGCCGTGACGAACTGGACGTCCAGGTCATCCAGTGCCAGCCGGACCACTTCGCTGGCGATCATGTCTGCGGTGCTGTATCGCCCTGGGGCCGTCTTCGCCACGAAGTCAGCCCCGTGCCGCACCTCTCGCTCCGTGAGGTCGCTGCCTTTCAGAGCCAGCACCTTCCTGAGCTCGGCCAATGCGGGCGCAGTCGCGTCGGCTCGGACGGCACCGGAGATGCTGCATACCCCACTGCTGTGGCGGGGTCGGAAGTTCGCGCGCATGCCGTAGGTGTAGCCCTTCTCCTCCCGCAAGACCTTGTCGATCCGAGCTCCCGGTGATCCGCCGAGCACGAAGGCAAGTACCTGATAGGCACCCCACCCGTGACGGGTGCGACGATCCGGACCCGGTCGCCCCAATACGAGGTGGCTCTGAGCAGATCCCGGCCGATCCACCAGCATGATCCGCGACGCATCCTCTCGGCGGACACCCATCGGACTCACCGACGACGGTGCCTCATGGTCCGCGCCCAGCGCAGGCCCGATCCAGTGCCCCAGCCCGCGCTCGAGCACACGCATCAGCGGCTCGTCCAGGCCGCTGCTGTCGCCGGCCACGACTAGCGTTGCCGCGCGCGGTGTCATCACCGCGTGGTGGTATTCACGGACCTGCTCGGGGGTGATCGCGGCCACGGTCTCGCGCCCTCCAGCGATGGGCCGATGAGCGCGATCGTCGGTGGCGAAGTAGGCCCGGGCGAACTCGATCGACGCACGAGCGCCCGCGTCGGCATACTCGTGCTCAATGTCGGAGAGCCTGGCCCGCTGAAGCCGAGCCACCTCCACGTTCGGGTAGGCCGCCTCGAGCAGGCATTGCGCCAGGATGTCGATCGCCGCGGCGAAGTGGTGGGCCATGACCTCCATCTCGATGACCAGACCGCGCTCGCCGACCCCCGCGCCGAGCGCGATCCCGTGGCGTTCAATCAACTCGGCAAAGTCCTGTGAGCTATACCGAAGGGTCCCTTCATCCAGTCCGCGGGCCACCAGCGTGGCCACGCCCTCCAGGTGTCGCGGCTCCGCGGACAAGGCAATCGGGATGCCGAGGCGAAGGGACAGGACGTGCTGTCCCGGAACCTCCACGCGCACGACATGCAAGCCGCTGCTGAGGTGATCGCTGTGCTGGTCGGGGAAGGCCCACGGCTGAGCCGGGATCACTTCGGGCCTGGACGCAGAACTCATGCGGCCACCCCGTTGCGGCGGTAGGCCAGCACCGCGCGGGAATCGGGACTGAGATAGCGCCGCGCCGCCGACGAGATCTGAGTCCCGGTAATGCCCCTGATCTCGTCGAGATAGCTATTCAGGTAGTTCGGGTCGTTGTGGGTCAGCGTTGAGCGCCCGATGATGTCGGCCCGCTCCTCGATCGAGGCCAACCCGGACAACCATGATCGCTCGGTGCCGGCGATGACGGCCTCGATCAACTCCGGTCGCGCTTCCTGCTCAGCCAAACTGAGCAACTCGCGGCATAGCCCTTCATCTGCGGCCTCGATACTCGAGGTGTCCTCGACGTCAATCACCACGTAAGCCAGCGAGGTGCCCTCGACCAGTCCCAGCGCTGCGGCACCACAGTCGACGGCGATCTCATCTCGTCGCACCAGCGAGCGGTGCAGGGCCGAGGACGCCAGACCGCCGATGAGGTCCAGAGCCATCGTGGCAGGCAGGTAATCGGGTGAGGTGAGCTCCGGAAGTCGAAAACATGCGTACAGCCGGTCCGAGGGCACCTCACCGGTCATCTCCCGGTGCGAAGGTGCGGACAACGCAGGCAGGGCTGCGACATCTCTGCGCGCTGGCAGCTCGATGCCCTCAGGCGCGCGATGGTGGGCGTCCGACTGGCCGAAGAGCTGCTGGGCCCAGGTCACACCCTGGTCTGCGGTGATATCCCCGACGATGGTCAGCACAGTGTTGTCCCGGCGATAGTGCTCGCGATAGAAGTCGCGGACCGTGTCCAGCGAAGCGGCCTGCAGATCTGCCATCGACCCGATCGGGGTATGCCGATAGGGATGCATTGAGGGAAAAATCCCAGCGCAGATGGCCTCCAGGGCATCGCCGTAGGGCTGGTTGTCGTATCGCTGCCGCTTCTCCTCTACGACGACGTCGCGCTGGTTGTCGACGTTCGCCTGGGTCACTGCGGGCAGCAATCGGGTATGCCGATCGGCTTCCAGCCAGAGCGAGAGCTCGGCCACGCCGCTGGGCACCGACTCGTAGTAGTTCGTCCGGTCGAAGGAAGTCGTGGCGTTGCATCGCCCCCCGTGGCCCATCAGCACCTCGAAGTGCTCACCCTCAGCCACGTGCTCCGACCCCTCGAACATCAAGTGCTCGAAAAGGTGTGCGAGGCCGGTCTGTCCGGCGCTCTCGTGCCGTGACCCCACCCCCACGCTCACATTCACGCTGACCTCAGGGACCAGGTGGTCTTCGCTGATCACGACCCGCAACCCGTTGTCCAGGGTGTGCGCACTGATCGGGTAGTCCACGCTCATGGCGCACACTCTAGGCTGCGCGGGTGCACGTGGGACTCGGCATACCTCAGGGTGTGGGTGCCGGATCCTCTCCGGGAGAATCCTGCCCCTTGGCGGCAGCGGCTGGGCGCACGATCCGGCCCAACGCCTCGGGCAGGGCTCGACCATCCTGTTCCATCGCGAGGCGTCCGAACACCTGCTGTTCGGTGATGGTCCGCTGGGCGCGATCTCGACCCAGGAATGTCACGGCCCAATGCAGCAACATTGTGATCTGGGACTTGAATCCGATGATGTAGAAGAGGTGGACGACCAGCCACATAGACCACGCCAGGAAGCCGGTGACCTTGATGGGGCCGACCTCGGCTATGGCGCGGAATCGCGCCACGGTAGCCATATTTCCCTTGTCGAAGTAACTGAAATCCTCACTGCTCGGGTGGCCTTCCACCGAACGGATGATCTGTGCGGCGGCGTGCCGCGCGGTCTGAATGGCGGTTTGGGCGACCCCGGGCAGATCGTTGAGAGAAATCATGTCACCGACGACGAAGACCTCCGGGTGACCGGGCAGGGTCAGGTCAGCCTTGATCGGGATGCGGCCACCACGATCGACCTCCAGACCGACCTGGTCGGCTAGATTCTTGGCCAGCGGGCTCGCGGTGACCCCAGCAGCCCACACTTTGGTGATGGCCTCGATGCGGTGGGTGGTGCCGTCACGATCCTTATAGTCCAGGCCCTGCTCATCGACCTCCACGACCATGGCCCCAAGGCGCACGTCGACCCCCATACCCTCCAACTCGGCCTTCACCTTGCCTTGCAGCGACGGGTCGAAGGAGCTCAACACCGAATCGCCACCGTCGAGCAGGATGATCTTCGAGTCGTTGGCATCGATATGCCGGAACTCACGGTTCAGCGTGCGCTTGGACAACTCCACCAATTGCCCGGCCATCTCGACACCCGTGGGGCCCGCACCGACCACGACAAACGTCATCAACCGATCGACATCACTCGGCTCGCCCCTGGAGGCGGACACCTCAGCCAACTCGAAGGCCCCGTAGATTCGGCCCCGCAGCTCCAGGGCATCGTCGATGCTCTTCATACCCGGAGCGTCGTGTGCAAAGTGGTCGTTGCCGAAGTAGGAGGTCTTCGACCCGGCGGCGACGATCAGGTAGTCGTAGGGAAACTCATCTTCGATCCCCAGGGTCTGCACGTGGACGCGCTGCGCCTCGACGTCGATATGGCGGACGTTGCCCAAGAACACCTCGGCGTTGTCTTGCTTGGCCAGAATCTCTCGGGTGGCCGGTGCGATTTCACCGGAGGACAGAATGCCGGTGGCCACCTGGTAGAGCAGGGGCTGGAAGAGGTGGTGGCTGGTTTTGGCGATCATCGTCACGTCGACATCGGCTGAAGCCAAGGCTTGTGCTGCGAATAGACCGCCGAATCCGGAGCCGATGATGAGCACGCGCGGACGTCGGGTCGGCTTGTCGTTCATGGTCCCCAAGCCTACGGACCGGCCATCAGCCCCGCCATCTGGGCCTATGCCGTTGGCTCACCTTGGGCCCGGAAGCGATCGCGCTACACCCACGGGACTTCATCGCAAGGACGTGGGGCCCTCGATCGCTGGCTACGGCAGCTTTCGCTATCACGCGCTGATCGAAACGGCTGGCCGTTTGAACGCCTAAAACGAGTAAGAATGGTGGCTATGCATCGACGCCATCTGACTGCTCTCGCTGCCAGCGCGGCTCTGCTGGCCGGCTGTGGAGTGCCGAACGCCGATGCTCCAGCTGCGAGCTCAACTCAGGCCAGCGAGGCGGCAACAACCGCCAAGACCCCGGCGTCGACATCGGGGCCCACCCAGCAAGCGGTGCCCTCGACGGCGGCCAGTTATGTGCGAGTTCCCAGCGCAGGCATTGACCAGAGCCTCATTCCTGGTGGGCTCTCCGAGGCTGGCACAATCTCGCCCGACAAGGGTGAGGTGATGTGGTTCACCGGGAACGATCGAGTCGAACCCGGTCGGAAGGGTACGGCCGTTGTCGCTGCGCATGTGGACTATGCCGGGGAGCCGGATGTCTTCACCAATCTCGAAGACGCGTCACCGGGCGAGACCATCACGGTGGGGTATGCCGACGGTTCGGAGGTGGAGTTCACTATCACTGCCGCCGAGGTGATCGAGAAGTCAGCGCTCCAAAATGACCCGCGGGTATGGGGCCGCCAAACCGACCGTGCCGAGTTGGTGCTGGTGACCTGTGACGATGCCCTGGGCTTCCGCGACGACGGCCATCGAAGTGCCAACCTGGTCGTCTTTGCCTCCCCCGCTCAGACGTAGGTCCCAGCTATCCACAGGGTGGCTGCTTGAGCCAGTCGCGTTCTCCTAGCATCAGGAGCCCCGACGTAAGGAGCGACCGATGGCCGAAGCCGATCAGAGCAACACCCTCGTGCTCAGGAATGTCAAAGATGACGAGGGCACGATGTGGCGGGCCGTCACTCTCAGCAGCGATGGTGAGCTCGCTGTTCGCGGGCACGACTTGGGGCCAGGGGTGAAGAAGCACTTCGGCCACGACGAGTACGAATTTGAGCGTCGGTTCGGCGCCGACGAGGTGGTCGGGCTGTGCGCCGCGCGAGCCGGAATCCACGGCGCATTCTGGAGCCGCGTCGGCGATTAGCCGTTGTTCTGCGATAACAGAAGCCCCGGTCCGTGAGGACCGGGGCTTCTACCAACCTCGGTGGTAGCGGGGGCAGGATTTGAACCTGCGACCTCCGGGTTATGAGCCCGGCGAGCTACCGAACTGCTCCACCCCGCGTCGGTCCGACAACCATAAGCCAGGCTCCGCGGCACACCAAATCGTGAGCCGCGGAGCCCGATGGCTCACGGCTCTTCAGTGCTGCTGGACACGTCGCCGGTCTCGCTGTCCAGGCTGATCGATCCGCCGTTCGGGGAGGCGTTGACTGCCCGCTGGATAGCTTCGTCCAACCGGTCCTGAGCCTCGGCATAGGCGGCGAGGTCATTGTTGCTCAACGCCTCCTGCCCGTCGGCATAGGCCGCCTCGATGTCGGCAATCGCCTGCTCCAGGTCGTCCGGGTCGCCGGTGGGCGCGGGCTCAGCCGGATCGGCCGGCTCAGCAGTCTGCTCACCATCATCACCTGGGGCCGCCGTTTCCTCAGCACCATCGATGGGTTCGCCGGCCGCGCTGCCCGAGTCTGGCGCATCGACCCCAGCGTCTCCGGCAAACAGTTCGTCCAAAGCGCCATCAAGGGTGTCGGACCAGGCCAGATCGTCGCCGAACGCCACGACCACGAGCCGTTGCAACGGATACGACGACCCGCCGCTGGCTTGGACGTATACCGGCTCGACGTACAGCAAGCCGCCACCGACCGGCAGGGTCAGCAAGTTACCGATGGTGACCTCAGAGCCCTGCTGCCGGTTCAGGTTCAAGAACTGGCTCAGCGTCTGGGTGAACGCATCGGAAGTCTCGTTCGAGCTCGCGATCTCGTTTTGGAACTGACCCGGACCGTTGACCGTGCTGTTGCGCGGCAATTCGAGCACGCGAAGTTGACCGTATCCTTCGCGCACCGTCCCGTCCTTGCTGCCAGCATCGGCATCAACCGCCATGTAGGCGACGAGGTTCTGCCGGTCAGAGCCTTGTGGGATGAAGTTCGTCGTCAGCGAGAACGTCGGCTCGTCCTGGCCCGGCATCGCGATACTTAAATAGTACGGCGGCTGGTCGACCTCTTGAGTGGTCTCAATGCTCGGGTCCTCCGAGACACGCCAGAAGTCCTGACCACCGAAGAACGCGTCTGCGGATTGCACGTGGTAATTGGACATGACGTCGCGCTGCACCTTGAACAAGTCCTCCGGATAACGCAAGTGCGACATCAGCTCGCCGTCGATTTTGGACAACGGCTCGACCGTGTTGTCGAACGCGGATGACCACGCCCGCAAGATGGGGTCTTCCTCGTCCCAGGCGTAGAGGGTGATCTCCCCGTCGTAGGCATCCACGGTCGCCTTGACCGAGTTCCGAATGTAGTTGACTTGCCCGCCGCCGATCGACTGCACGTTTCCGGCTTGGTTCACCAGCGAGTCGGCAGTGGCGTCTTCAAGCACCTTGAGTTGGGAGTAGGGGTACCTCGAAGACGTGGTGTAACCGTCCACGATCCACTTGATTCGTCCGTCAACGACGGCCGGATAAGGATTGCCGTCGAGCCGAAGCCAGGGAGCCACCCGTTCCACGCGATCACGTGGCTCGCGGTAGTCCAGCATCCGCGACTCGGAGTTGACGTTGCCGGACAACAAGATCTCGGCTTGGCGGTATTTGATCGCGTAGGCGAGTTGCCTGGGGAATGATCCGATGTCCACCCCACCGTCGCCCTGGTAGGTGTTCTGGATCTCACCCGTTTCGCTGTCGCTGTCCGGACGGTCCAATTCCTGGGGCGGCGCGCCCTCGGGGGCACCGACGATGGAATACTCCGGGGAGTACTCACCGAAGTAGATTCTCGGTTCGTAGTCACCGAGATCACCAACGGGCGGGATGTTCTCCTCGTAGAAGATCGGCTCGCCAGTCGGTGTCCGCTGGTTGCCGTATGCAGCCACAACTCCGAACCCGTGGGTGTATCGAGTGCGGTCGTTGACCCAGTTGCGCTGCCCCGCCTCGACACCTTCTAGGCGCAACTCGCGGACCGCGATAACGGTGTCGACCAGTTCTCCTTCCACCTCGTAGCGATCAACGTCAAGAGCCTCGGGGAACTGGTAATAGCTCCGCACACCCTGCAACTGCCGGTAGGTCGGCGAAACCACCGAGGGGTCGACGATCCGGATGCCTGGGATGGTGTCTGCGTCCGCTCGCAACTGGCCCGGAGAGACCTCGGTGCGCGCGTTGTATCCAGTAAACTCAGTGTCTTTGAGATCGTAGGCTTCCAACGTGGCATCGATGTTCT
The DNA here is from genome assembly GCA_963803695.1 of uncultured Actinomycetota bacterium. Lineage (GTDB taxonomy): Bacteria > Actinomycetota > Actinomycetes > Actinomycetales > Dermatophilaceae > Ornithinicoccus. Next base: position 368,046 of record CAWDNY010000015.1, on the reverse strand, counting down.
TCTGGATGAAGGGTGCCTCCAGCGTGGCCTCAGATGGGCGCACTCGCAGGGACTGGATCAATGCCGGGTAGGCACCCCCGACGAGCAGGGCTACCACGACCAGACCCACCAGGCCGATGATCGGCAAACGCCAGGTCTTGGTCCAGATGGTGCTGATGAAAAAGAGCGCCACGAGCGCTGCCGCAATAGCTAGGACACCGCGGGTGGGCAATACCGCGTTGACGTCCGTGTAGTTCAGGCCGGTGATCAGGGAGTGTTCGGCCGTAGTGAGGCTGTATCGCTCCAACCAGTACGCCGCTGCCCGCACCCCCAGGAGCGCGGCGAACAGTACGACCAAGTGAATTCGCGCGGCCGGGGTGGTCCGATCCCCCGGAGACTGCAACTGAATCCCGCCGTAGACGTAGTGCGTCAGCAACGCGCCCAGAAGGGCCAATCCCAACACGAGCGTGGCAAAACTCACCAGCACGTCCAGGAACGGCAGGGTGAAGACATAGAAACCGACATCCATATTGAACTGCTCGTCGCTCACGCCGAACGGCTGGCGGTTGACCCAGAGCAGCACCGTCTCCCACTGCGCCATAGCCGCTGCACCCGAGAACGCGCCCAGGGCAATCGGCACTCCAATGAAGACCAGTCTGCGCACCGGCTCCAAGGCGGCTCGATACCGATCGAGGTTCGCCTGCTCAGGGCTGCTGGGAGCATAGATCGGCCGCTTGCGGTACGCGATGCTGAGCGAGGACCACACGACCAGGCCGGTGACTGCGCCCGCGATCGCGAAGAGAGCGACTTGGGTCCCGAGCCGCGTCGTGAGCACCGATCGATAGCCAACCGAGTCGAACCACAAGAATTCGGTCCATAACTGGGCCAGCCACGTGACCACGGCGATGACCGCCACGACGATGGCGATGGTGGGGCCGAGTCGTCCTCCGCCTCCACGCTTGCGTCCCCGGCCGGGACCGCGCGGCGGCCCTCCTGCTCGAGGCGCTCCGGTGGGTCCTGGCATACCACCGGCGCCACCCATCGCGCTCGAGCCGCTGGCACCCTCCCCCACCGACTCACGGCCGGATGAGGGTCCGTTCGCCGAGGTGCTATCGCCTAGTCCCGAATCGTTGTTGCCCTCGTCTTTGCCTTCGTCGTCGTTGGGCACGGGCCCCTCCGTTTGACTCACTACTGACCTGCTCCTGTGGCGTGGGAAAGCCCTGACTGCCGGCGTATGCCGTGGTGGGCGTGTCGAGACAACCTAACCGACGTTCCTGACAGATTCGTGGGGCGGGATCGGCCCGGTCAGCGGGAACGCAGCCAGCTCGGTGAGAGGATGCCTGCTGTGCCTGATCGCAACGCCACCGACCACCAACCCGCCGACGCCGAATCGTCCCAAAGCACACCGGCTTCGGCGGCTCTGCGAGCTGCTGCGGTGGACACCGAGCAGCACGTCTCCCGAGCCGGCTGGGACCAACGTCCACGGATGTTCGCGTTGGTGCCCAATGCACTGTTGTCCCAGCGCGAGCCCTCGATGAGTGAGCAACTCAGCGGGGCCGACCCGTCGGGCTTCACTGCGGTCGAGCAAGAGGGGTTGCCGACGACCAGCGACATCGAATCGATGCTGGGCGAAGTGGCCTGGCCGCAGGACGTCGCAGGTGTGGCTCTGGCGATCGAGCGTATCGTCGTGCCACCCGAGGCGGAACGCGACCTGCCACAAGACTCCGAGGGTGCCACTGCGGCCCTGATGAACCATCCTGATCGCCAGGATGTCCGGATACTCGCGGCAGTGATCCGCGGTGGTGAGTCGATGTGTCTGCTACGCCAGCGTCGGCACGATGCCGACGAGAGCGTAGCCATCGGTGCAGACATCGCGCCCGGCTTGGTGCACGCGCTCGCTGCCACGCTGCTCGAGAACGACCAGTAGGGCTCGAGACGCCCCGACTGTGCGTACGAACTTCAGTGCGTCCGGACTTCAGGGCGTCGTGACGCTCAGCATTGGGGCAGCGTGGCCTTGGGGTCCTTGCCGACCGCTTCGATCACGTCTCGGGCCTCCTCGAAAGTGGCGACCTTGGCCACCTTCAGCCCCTGCGGGATATATCCCAGCACGTCCGAGCAGTTGTCGGCCGGAGCCAGGAAGTAGTCGGCTCCGGCGTCTTGGGCCCCGATCATCTTTTGGGCGATCCCGCCAATGGGGCCGACATCACCTTCGGAGTTGATCGTCCCCGTGCCGGCGAAGTTGAGCCCGCCGGTCAACTCTCCAGGGGTGATGCTGTCGTAGATCGCCAGCGTGAACATCAAGCCAGCCGACGGCCCGCCGACGTTGCCCGCGTTGACCGTGATGTCGTAGGGCAGGTCGAAGTCGGAGGCGGGATAGATCCCGATGATCGTCCGCGTCACTTCGGTGCCGTCGGCTGCGATGTCGGTCTGCTCGACGGTGGGCACCATGATCTGCTGCTCTTTGCCGTCGCGCACGATCGTGAACTCGACCTCGTCCCCTGGGGTCACCTCCTGCAACACGTCGCGCAATTCATCCGGTGTCTCGATGCTCTGCTCGCCCACCGCGAGGATCTGATCGTTGACCGACAGCACCCCGTCAGCAGGAGCATCGACGAGCACCTGAGCCACCTTGACCTCTTCGGGCACGTCCTCGCCGATGGCCCGCAAGGCCACGACGGCAGCCTGCTGCTGAGAGTCAGTCATCAATTCGAGGTTCTGCTCGCGGACTTCCGCCGGGGTGACCTCCTCGGGGAAGACGTCCCGCTCGTCGGCGATCGCCGAGGATGAGTCGAGGTGAGCCCCGAGCCATTCCCAGGCGCTGACTGGAAAGCGCGGGCCGCCGCTAAGGGTGATGGTGGTGAAGTCGAGCGTGCCCGAGGTCGGATACGTCGGCAGACCGTCCACGGAGATCACGTCGGTCCCGTCGACCTGCCCGAGGGCGTCATAGGCCGGGCCGGGGCGATAGATCACCTTGGGGACGTTGACCAGATTGAGGAGGGCGACCGCGGCGACCAAGAGCACGACCGTGACCAGGGCTACTGCGGCGCGTCGAGAGATGCCGGTGTGGGCCGGCCGGATCAGGGGCTGCACCATCGGCTCAGAGACCTACCCACGCTTGGTCTCCCCCGACGAAGTGCTGGCGCTTCCAGATGGGCACCCGCGCCTTGCACTCTTCGATCAATTGGCGAGCCCCGTCAAACGCTTGCGCTCGGTGCTCGGCCGAGACAACACAGATCACTGCACGGTCCCCCACCGCCAACTCACCCTCGCGGTGCAACGCCACCACGCCGCATACCCCCGGTCGTGCTGCCACGGCTTGTGCCACTTCCCGCAGCGCTTCCCCGGCTTGCGGGTGAGCGCTGTAGTCCAATTGGGTCACCCCGTCGCGGCCACCGTCGTGCTCGCGCACCATCCCGATGAACACCGCGACGGCTCCAGCCCGCGAATCTGCCACCACGTCGAGGGCGGCATCGAGGGACAAGGGCTCCGATTGGACACCTACCCAGGTGGATTCTGCGGTCTGGCTCATCCGGTCATCATCCCTCACCAACCCTGGGACGAGTCTGAGAACGCCCGCTCAGCTGCGCTTGCGCCGTCGACGCATCAATGCCGCCGTTGCGGCGACCGCCAACCCTGCGCTGACGGCACCCGCGGCACCGATTGCGGCGTCGCGACGCTCGACCCGACGAGCCATGACGGCGTGATGGCCACGGACCTCTTCGAGCAGGATCGACAGGCAGGTGGAGTTGTCGTATGCCGGATACCACCCGTGCACGGCCAGCTGCTCGGGAGCGATGACCCAGGGGTAGGAGACGTAAGCCAGGTCCGTGGAAGGCAACGGGATGACGCCGACCCGATGCAGCCGGTCAGCAGCACTCTGCGCCGCACTCGGCGACATCTCCACGCTGCGCATGCCCGAGATCTCCTCGACCTCGTCTTGGCTCAGGCTGCCCCAGGACCCCACACTCACCTGCGACTCCAACTCCTCATGAGCCACGATCGACACCGCGGTCGCCAGATCCTCGACGTGGCAGAACTGCCAGGCCGGAGTGCGTCCGCGCAACGTGAGCAGGCGCGGAGCCTCGAAGTGCCGCGAGATCATCGTGTCCAGGCCGCGCCCTACTAGCGCCGCCGGGCGCACCGAAGTGATCCGCAGTCCGGGGTGCACCGAGCGAGCCACCGTGAGCAGCTGTTCCACCTCGACCAGGTCGGCCACGATGCCCTCGGTGTCAGTGGCCTGCGCCGGCGAATCCTCCGCCAAGGGTATGGGGTTGTCCTCGCGGGCGCCGTAGACCATGGCGCTGGTGATCACGACCAGGTGATCGACACCGGCGGCGGCCGCGGCTGTGCTCAGCGTCTGGATCTCTCGGATCAGGCGGGATCGGCGAAGGGCCGGCTGCTCGGCCAGCGAAGCGGCCAAGTTGGCGTCGTGCGCCACGTGCACGAGCACGTCGATGTCCCCTAGAGCACTGACCACCGACGGCGAGGTGATCTCGCTGAGTCGCCATTCGACATCGCCCTGGGCACCGGCGCGGGTGTCCACGCCCACCACCCGATCGCCGGCCGTGGCCAACTCCGCGACCAAAACGGCACCGAGCGCCGACGTGGCGCGAGTGACCGCGATCCGCCGCGGGCCGAGACTACGCCGAGAGCGCATCGAACTGGGTTGGGAACTCAACGGCCCCTCCTTGTGGTTGTGTGGACGTAGCCCATCTTGTCAGCAGCCCATCACGCAGCACCACCATTGCCCATATCACTCCCCGGAAGGACCCCAGCGGTGACCCCCGAGAACGACAACCCCAACGATCCGGCAGACGAGGACCCGTTTGCGGCGCTCTTCGGCGGTCAGGTCCCGCCCGAGATGCGCGAAGCGCTCCAATCCATGGGATTGGACAAGATGGACCCGGCAATGATGCGACAGATACAGGCCCAGATCCAAGCCATGATGAACAGCACGGACGAAGGGCCGATGAACACCGATCTCGCACGTGACACCGCGCGAACCGTGGTCGCCCAGTCCGGGGACTCCTCGATCGGGGCGCGCACCGTCCAGGACGTCCAGCAAGTCGTCCAAGTCGCCAATTTGTGGATCGATGCCGTCACCGACTTCTCCCCGCCGGAGGGTCAAGGGATCGCGCTCAGTCGGGCCGAGTGGGTCGAACAGACCCTTCCGGTATGGGGCGTGCTCACCGAGCCGGTGGCCGACGGCGTCCGCGCGGCGATGACCTCGGCGATGAAAGAGCAGATGGGCGCCTTGGGCGAGGATCCTTCGGCCCTGCAGATCCCAGGCATGCCGAGCGGGATGAACCCCGCCCAGATGATGGGCCAGATGGAGCCGATGATGCGCCGGATGAGCGCGGGGATGTTCGGTGCCCAGGTCGGTCAAGCAGTAGGCACGCTGGCCGGTGAGATCGTCAGTGGCACCGAGGTCGGCCTTCCCCTGCTGCCAGGGGAGTCCGTGGCCCTGGTCCCAAGCAACGTCGCCGCCTTCGCCGAAGGACTGGAAGTCGACGCGGGCGAAGTGCACCTCTATTTAGCCGTGCGCGAGGCTGCCCGAGTGCGTCTCTTCGCTGCCGTGGCTTGGCTGGGCCCGCAATTGCTCACCGCGGTGCAGGACTACGCCCGCGACATCAGCATTGACACCGACGCGATCGAGTCTGCCGTGCGATCCGTGGACCCCAGCGACCCCACCGCCATGCAGGAGGCGCTCGCGGGATCCTTGTTTACACCCGAGCAGAGTCGGGCCCAGCGGGCCGCGCTGGTCCGGCTGGAAACGTTCTTGGCCCTCGTCGAAGGGTGGGTGGACGTGGTGTCTGAACGCGCCTGCACCCCTCATCTGCCGCAGACCGCAGCACTATCGGAGGCCGTGCGGCGCCGCCGCGCCACCGGAGGCCCGGCCGAGAAGGTCTTTGCCTCGCTGGTGGGCCTAGAGCTGCGGCCGCGGCGGCTCCGCGACGCCGCCAATCTATGGGCTGCCTTGGAGTCCGCGCACGGACCGAAGGGTCGCGACGATGCCTGGGCCCACCCTGATGTCGCCCCGACCGCCGCCGATCTGGACGATGTGCTGGGTTATGTGCAGCGAGTCTCGTCGAATCCGGACGAAGCGGACCGCGCCATGGACGAGGAACTGGACAAGTTGCTGAGCGAAGGCGAGCAGGGTTAGTCCGTATGCGACCCCCGGCTTGGCTCGGGTCGAGAGGGCGCTGCGACGGCAGGCCAGGAGCCGGGTCTCGACGTGGCCGGGCAGGGCTGGCGGCATCCGCTCAATCTCACGGGTAGCTCCCCAGCGGCCACGACACGCTCAATACCGGGCTCCGTTGTGCACGAACACGCCGGCGCGGGGACTAAGGTAAGACCGAATCCGGCCGCACCACCGATGCATGAATGTGCGTGCGAGCCGCGCAACGACGAGGAGGAAACATGGCAGAAACCAACGAGACCTATCAGGGCGAGTTCTACTGCGTGAAGTGCAAAGAAAAGCGCGAAGCCGAGGGTCGGGTCGTCGAGACCAACGGTCGTCGCATGGCCAAGGGCACCTGCCCGGTCTGTGGCACTAACCTGAACCGCATTCTGGGCAAGGCTCCCAGCGCCTGACCTCGCCACACCCAACAGCACCAGCGTCAAAGGGCGGCTCTGCGGAGCCGCCCTTTGACATGTCCTGTGGACAACTCTGCGGCCGCTCGCCACTGACCTGAGACCCTTCGGGGATGCCGCAGCACCCGGGACACGACATCGCGCAACGCATCACGCTGCAGGCCAATGCCCGTCCGATGCGGCGCGGGATCGGCGAGGTTCAGTTCGGACTGACTCCAGGGCGAGGCATCGTCATGGCTGGCCTGACTGAGGCCGAGACCGGTTGGCTGCTCTCCTTGGGAGGCGCAACCCCCTGGCCAGGTCGCACACGCTCGGCCGATCCTGGGGTGCTGTTGGCGAGCGCTGCCAGTTGGGGAGTGAGCCCGCCGCGAGCCCTGGAGTTGCTCGAGGTGCTGCATACTCACGGATTGGTGGTCGAGGAGTCAACCACGCACGGACACGGAGCCAGCGGCTCGCCGAGTTCTCGTCCGAAAGCGAGCGACCGCGTGGTCTGCGTGCTCGGCCGCGGCGAGGTACCAGACGCAATCCGCGCGCACATCGCCCTCACCTGCACCTCTGCAGTGAGTCGCGAATTCGACGGGGCTATGCCCCCTGACGTGACGGTGATCGTCGTGCGCGACGCGATCGGCCCGGGGGACCGCGCCTCGTGGGCACGATCAGCCCATACCCACCTCCCCGTGGTGATCGGGCACCGACGCGCGGTGCTGGGTCCGGTGATTTCCAACACCGCGCCCGGTCCGTGCTTGACCTGCCTGGACCTCACCCGTCGCGATCGTGACACGGCGTGGCCGATGATTGCCGCTCAGATCGGCGACTCCCTCAGCGACTGGGGCGCTGGGGTGAGCAGCGAAAGCACGCTGACCGCTGCGGTAGCAAGTCTGACCGCGATGCTCGTGCGGGCCCACCTCGACGACGTCGGTGTGCCCAGCGGCGTCACCTGGGAAGTGGCCCTGCCCTGGCCCGATGTCACGACACGACTCTGGCCGCGACATCTAGCCTGCACTGAGCACGACTAGTGCACCCACGCGCACCAACCCGACCGCGAGCGCCTCACGCCGCCACATCCTTGCGCGGCCGACCGCGGCCGCGCTTGCGGGCCACGACTTCGCCGTTGAGGACGAACTGACCGCCCCACACTCCCCATGGCTCGGCCCGTTCCAGGGCACCAGCCAGGCAGGCGACGCGTAGCGGGCACGGCGCACACAGCGCTTTGGCCACTTCGACGTCTGCGGGGCTCTCAGCGAACCAGAGGTCCGGGGGTTGGGTGTGACACGGAAGATCGATGGAGGGGGCAGCAACGTCTGACAAGGAGATGCCGGACGATGCGAGACACGCGATGCTGGGTGTCTGGGTAGACACGAGAGGTTCCTTTCACAACTGCGCCGGGGCGCAGAAACGGCCGTGGAGGGTGTCGGTGAGGACAGGCACTCCGCGGCCGGTGAAGGGCGTCAGTCGGTTAGATCAGCAACTGACGTTCGACATACCGGTGCGGAGGCCGTGAGCGGGTCGGCGTGCGAAAGCACGCGCCTGAGGCTGACCGCTCATGCTCAGTGCCACGAAGGCGTGGCGACCGAGCAGGATCGGGGCAGCGGGAGGCCTGGCCCACGAAGGTCTTGGTCATCTCCATTGCACAGCCTCCTTTCGACTCTCACTGACCTACAACGCGCATCGGTTGCAGAACATCGACGACGTTACGCCGTGCTGGTTGGTGGGCGCAACCGATTTATTGCGACGACTTCCCTGGGGCACTCGAAGCACCCTGGCGGGAGTTCAGGATCGTCAACACCTCTGTGCCATAGAGGTCGAGTTTGCGGGCCCCGACACCGGAGATCGTCGACAACCCATCCAGGTTCGACGGCGTCTGCTCTGCAATGGCGGTCAGCGTCGCGTCAGTGAAGACGACGAAGGCCGGCACCTTGGCGGTGAGCGCCGTTTCGCTGCGCCAGGCTCGGAGCGCCTCGAAGAGTTTCTCGTCGTAGGTCGCCGGGCAGGATGCGCACCGACCGATCTTGCGCTCGGCGGCACTGCTGAGATCCTTGCCACACGTTCGGCATACCGCCCGCGCCCGCGGCTTGCGAGGCTTGACGGGACCACGCATCCGCGCGGTCTCGGCGTGCTCACCGGCCCCCAGGAGCTCGGCCACTGGGACCACGAAGCGACTCGGTTTGCGGCTCGCTCGCCCACCGGTGCTGCGGCTACTGGCCCAACTGAGGTCCAGGTGGGTGCGAGCGCGCGTCAGGGCGACATAGAGCAGTCGTTGCTCCTCGGCCACCCGCGCCGGCCCTTCAGCCAGGGTGATTGGCAACAGTCCCTCGCTGCATCCGATGACGAAGACGTGATCCCACTCCAGGCCCTTGGCGGCGTGCAACGAGGCCAGGGTCACTCCGTCGACGCTCGGTGCGTGCTGCTCGCCGATCCGCCGGTCCAACTCGGTAACGAAGTCGCTCATACTCGCGCGCTCCCCCGCTGGCTCCAGGCCTTCGGCGAGGTGGACCAATGCCTGGAGCGACTCCCATCGCTCACGGGTGGCACCGCCGGTCGGGGCCGAGGTGCCGTGGCCCAGGGAGGACAGGACATCGCGCACCCGGTCCGCCAGCGGCGATGTCGGGTCATCACTGCGCACCTGGCCCCGCAAGAGCACGATCGCCCCCCGCACCTCAGTCCGGGAGAAGAACCGCTCGCCACCCCGGACGAGGAACGGCACATCGCACTGGGACAGCGCGGCTTCCATGGCCGCGGACTGCGCGTTCGTCCGGAAAAGCACGGCCATCGACCCAGGAGCCGCCCCCTTGCTCACCCGATCCCCGATCGTTGCCGCCACCCCGTGCGCCTCGGCCTCGTCGTCGGGGTATGTCGTCAGTCGAGGCCGCGGACCGGCCTCTTGCTGTGAGCGCAGGGCCGCGACATCCAGCGGCAGGACCGCATTGGCCACTTCGATGATCTGAGGCGTGCTGCGGTAGTTGCGCACGAGTCGCACCGTCACCGCGTCGGGGTAACGCTGGCCGAACTCGGTCAGATATCGAGGGGTCGCCCCGGTGAAGGAGTAGATGGTCTGGGCAGGGTCACCGACCACACAGACGTCGTCGCGCTCACCGATCCACGCGTCCAGCAGGCGCTGCTGCAACGGGTTGACGTCCTGGTATTCATCCACCACGAAGTGCCGGTACTGCTGCTGGACGGCGGCGGCGATCGTCGGGTGCTCGGTCAAGATGCCCACCATCAGCAGCAGCACGTCCTCAAAATCGATGACGTTGCGCTCGTCGGTGACCTCGGCATACGTCTGCATCACCCGAGCCATGGCGGTGCCGTCCAGGCCGGCGGGCGAGCGTCCTTGCTGGCTGGCCACGCTGGGGTATCGCTCGGCCGTCACCAGCGCGACTTTGGCCCACTCGATCTCTGCGGCCACGTCCCGCAGCTCTGTCCGCCCCAGCCGCAGGCGGAGTCGGCTCGCTGCCTCGGCCACGGCGGCGGCCTTGCTGGGCATCACGTTGGGGGCCGGACCGCCGACGGCTTGAGGCCAGAAGAACTGCAATTGGCGCAGGGCCGCAGCGTGGAAGGTGCGGGCTTGCACTGGCCCCACCCCCAAGCCGCGCAGTCGGGTCCGCATCTCCCCGGCTGCCCTTGCGGTGAACGTCAGGGCCAATACTCGCTGAGGGGTCAGCACACCCGTAGCGACTCCGTAGGCAATGCGGTGGGTGATGGCCCTGGTTTTGCCGGTGCCTGCCCCGGCCAGCACGACGACCGGGCCACGGGGGGCAGTAGCGACCTCCCGCTGCTCGGGGTCCAGACCGAGCAGCACGTCCTGCGAGTTGGGCGCACCGCTCACGATGTTTCGCGACCCCGGAACGGTCCAGTGGGTTCTTCGCCTTGCTCGATCTCTTTGCCGAACCACTGCTCGATCAGCCTGCGGGCGATGGAGACCCGCGGAGGCAAGGCCACGGCCCCGGACCGGACCGCATAGGCGAGCTCCCCTCGCTCAAACCAACTTGCCTCGGCGATCTCCGCGGGATCGAGCGTGAGGTCGGTCTCGAACGCTCGTGCGGTGAACCCGATCATCAGGGAAGCCGGGAAAGGCCAGGGCTGATTGCCGCGGAAGGTGACGTTGCGCACCTCGACCCCGACCTCTTCGCTGACCTCGCGCGCCACCGCCGACTCCAGCGACTCCCCCGCCTCTACGAAACCCGCCAACACGGACATCCGGCCTTGCGGCCAATGGGGGCCTCGAGCCAGCAGAATTCGATCCTCGTCGTCGGTCACCGCGACGATCACGGCGGTATCGGTGCGTGGATGGTGCTGCGAGCCGTCCTGCGGACAGACCCGGACCCAGCCGCCCTCAGCCGGCTCGGTCTGGGTGCCGCATCGCGGGCAGAAGGGATGGCGATCGTGCCAGTTCAGCAGGGCGACCGCCGTGGTGAACACTCCGGCGTCCGTGTCGCCGAGGCCTTCGCCGGCCTCGCGTAGGGTCTGCCAACCTTTCCCCCCGGGATCCGGCCGATCACCCTCATCCACGGGGCGCAATACGGCGACGTGTTCTCGCTCTTCGTCGCGTCCGAGATAGAAGAGCATCCGGGCGGAGTCCGCCACATCCGGCGCGCGTGGGACCAGGCGCATTTCACCATCGACGCGGCAGGTTCGCATCTTGCCGTCGACGAGGTCGTAGACCCGTGTGCCGGACTGGGACAAGGCATGACGCAGGACGTCTTCGTCGCGCCGAGCCACACCGGCTCGGTCGAGGGTCCCCCGGGCTAGCGATAGGTCGAGAAGGGTCTCGTCGGCAACACTCACCCGCCCACTGTAGGTGGCGATTCTGCCCTGGCCGACCGAGCATCCACAGCCCCGGTGCCCTCCACTCGGCCTCGCCTGCATGCATTGGCTGCGGGCACCGCATACGGTGATCGGGTGAGACGAAGCGACCTGGCCCTGGCCGGAATTGCCTGTGCGGCCGTGCCGGGTATGCAGCCGGTGTCGGTGCAGGAAGTCAGCCGCGGCGCTGAGGATGAGAATGCACAGCATCAAACGGCGATCGTGCAAGACAGCACTGGACGCACCTGGGTGGTGCGGGTGCCCTTGAGTGCGGTTGCCGGAGCCGAGCTGGAGCGCAACGAAGCACTCGTGGGACAACTCGGCAAACACTTGCCGTTCAAAGTCCCGGCGGCCACCGGATTTGCTGCCCTCGGTCCTGAGCAGGGCCGTGCAGCGGTCTATCCCTATGTCGACGGGTCCGCCCTCAATCTGCATCATCTGCCACCGGGGCCCGGGCTGGCCAGTGCGGTGGGTCGCGCCATCGCGGCAGTGCACAACATCGCCTGCGAGGTCTTCGAGGACTACGCGGTCCCAGTCTTCGACGCCGCGGCGCATCGCGAGCGCTGCGTCTCCGAGGTCGATCGAGCGGCCGCGACAGGCCTGGTGCCAACGGGGCTGTTGGCTCGGTGGGAAGAAGCGCTGGACGCCCCAACCCTCTGGCGGTTCGCGCCCACGCCGGTGCACGGCTCGCTGGATGGGTGGGCTTTCCTGGTGGCTTTCACAGACGACGACGCTGCGACCGGCAGGGTGGTGGCGCTCACGCAGTGGGATCACGCGATGGTGGGCGATCCCGCGCAGGATTTCGCCATTCTGGCCGATCAGCTGACCCCGCCCGCCCTGGAATCGGTCGTGGAGAGCTACTCGCTGGCGCGCTCTTCCCGCCCGGATCCCCACCTGATTCATCGGGCTCGGCTAGCTGCCGAGATGCGGCTGATCAGGGGTTTGGCGCAAGCGGCAGCGGCCGGCGCTGACGACATGGTGCAGATGAGGGTCGATGAGTTGCGCAAGCTCGACCGCCTGACAGCCTCAGATCACTCGCTGGTCCCGCCGACCCCAGCAGAGCCCGCCTCGCAGGACAGTGACCCGCCCGTCATCGAGGATGACGTCCCGGAGGACTTTACAGTTGATCTGTCCGCCGATGTGGCCGATCACGTCAGCGCGGAGCCGGTCACCTCCGAAGATCGCGACGATCCGCCGCTGCCCGCAGTCGAAGCCGACAAGATTGGCGACAGAGACGCCCATGCGCCTGAGGTCGCATCCGAGTCCGAGGTTGATCCGGAGTTCGCATCCGAGTCCGAGGTTGATCCCGGCTTCGAGGTCGAGCCCGATGATCGGACCGAGAGTTTGCCTCGGGTCAGTCTGGGAGCCGACTTAGATGAGGCGACCCGCATGCGTGATCTCTATGACATGTCAGACAGCGACATTTCCGACAGTGATATAGCAGACAGCGACGTCGTGAATCAGCGTGACGACGCGAACGAGCCGACACCTCCCTCAAGCTGAGGGTTCATCGAGACTGGCGCGTAGGCGCTCTTCCACTTCGTGCTCGCTGAGCGGAGTCGGCCTGAATGTCTCGCCGGTCGCGGCATAGAAAAACGCCGTGTCCACCGCGGCGAGATCGACGCCAACCAACCGTGCGTAGGCCACCCGATACACCGCAAGTTGCATGTCCCGTCGGGCGCGTTCCGCCTGGCCCGACGGGGGCCTCCCGGTCTTCCAGTCGACCACCGTGAATCCCCCGTCGTCGCGTGGAAACACGGCGTCGATACGGCCTCGCACGATGCGCCCGGCCAGCGCTGTGCTGACCGAGATCTCCAATCCGACAGGATTCTTGGCAGCCCATTCGCTGACCAGAAATCGCGACTGCAGCTGAGCCAACGTCGGCTCGGCGACGTCGGGATTGCGCGCCACCTCGTCGTGACCGCCGCGGTCAGCGCTGCCGATGCCGATGTCACTGTCGATGTCGATGTCGAGCAGTGCTGGGCGGGCGTAGTGCTGCTCCACCCAGGCATGGAAGGCCGTTCCTAGGTCTGCGCGTGGCGCAGGGGGGGCCGGCATCGGACGCCGCAGACGGCGCAGGAAAAAGTCTCGATTGGCGATGACATCCAGCACGGCGGTGGTAGAGAGCTGGGAAGGTATGCGGTCTGCAGCGTTGGCCGCGTCAGGAGTGCTGCCGGACGAGTGAGACGCTCTCTCGTCGAGCAACAGGCGCAACACCTCGTCCATGTCATCGACACCGTCAGCCGAGGATTCCTCACCCTGATCGCTCAGTCGCACCGGCTCAGCCGCCGTGGGGTCAGAACGCGATTTCATCACAGGCTGCGGCGAGGCATCGCGCGAGTCCAGCACCGTCTGCACGAGCTCGGTCATCGCCGCACGCCGTGGCCCTGCCGTGATCGGCCACGCAGCGCCTTCCTCGACGTCGGCAAGCGGATTCTTCTCCTGCTCATCAACAGGCATGTCCGCCCATTGCAGCACACTGACCTCCCCTTCTCCCCCAGGACCGGAGCCAGTCCACACCTCGTCCAGGAAGCGCGACGTCACGCGAGGTCTCTTGGCCGCGGACCACACTGGAGCCGTGAGCAGCATCTCGTGGCGAGCGCGGGTAAAGGCGACATAGGCCAAGCGCCGTTCCTCAGCGACTCGGTGCTCCACCCCGTCAGCAAAGAAGTCGGCCTGGGCGGCGGCCAGGCCATGGGTGCTCTCGATCAGCGACAGGTCCAGAACCGGCAGCCCACCGGCATCCCCACGCAGTGGATAGGGCAGGGTCCCGATGCCGGTGAGCCACCCTTTGACGGCGTGAGGAATGTGCACCCACCGGTGCTCGACCAATGCGGGCTGTCCTCGAACCACCGGAAAGATCCCCTCGGCGAGTCCCGGGACAGCCACAACATCCCATTCCAAACCCTTGGCTGCGTGCACGGTGAGCACCTGGACCGCACCAGCGCGGACGCTGACTTCGGCCAGTTCAGGGATCTCCACGTCTTCGAGCGCACGCTCGTGGGCTCGGGCTGCCTCCAGCCACGCCAGGAACCCGCCGAGCGTGGGTCGGTCGGCACTGGACGCGAACGCACCGGCGATGTCGATCAACGCATCCAGGTGCCCACGTGCCCACCCCTGCGGCACATCAGGATCGGCCGCGACGTCAATGTCCAGGCCGATGCTGCGCTCGGCTTCGATCAGCAGGTCGGCCAGCGGCATACCGACCGCGGCGCGCAGCCAAGCAATCACCGAGCTGAGGTGAGTGATCCGCTGCCACCCCACGCGCGATAACGTCGTCCCCTGAGACGAGGCCCAGCCGAACCGTGGCGGGTGATCGAGCGCCTCGCCGAGCGTGGCACTCTCGTCCGGATAGTCGGCGACCAGATGCCGGGCCCACGCCCACAATGCACTGAGATCAGCAGCACCCAGACGGCATACCGGGCCACTGAGCAAGCGCACCACTTGATCCCCGCGTCCGGGATCCTGGACCGCCCACAACAGCGCGACCAGATCCACAAGCTCAGGGGCGTTGAGCAATCCACCCAACCCGACGACTTCCACGGGTAAGTGTCGGGCCCGCAGGGCGGCAACCACCGTGTCGAACTGGGCCCGGTTGCGACACAACACGGCAGCGCTCTGCCCGGTCCACTGACCCTGCTCATCGAACCAGCGGCTCGCGATCCAGGACGCCACCTGCGCTGCCTCATCGCGGTGGGTAGTGCACCGCGCGGCATGAACGTGTCCGCCCGGAGCGGCTGGGGCCGGTGACACCTTTTCGACCTTCACCGGGCTGGCCCGCCGCAGCGGCGCCGCCACGGTGTTGGCGACCTCGAGCACGGAGCGGCTGTTGCGCCACGAGGTGCTCAACGACCGCACTGGGGCAGGTCGACGCCGCCCCGCCACGCGTACGCCGAAGCGGGCAGGAAAGGTGTTCAGCGTGGTGGCGCTGGCCCCGCGCCAGGCGTAGATGGACTGGTGTGGGTCACCCACGGCCATCACGGGCACACCGTTTCGGCGGTCGCCGGCCTCCGTGTCGGCATACAGCGAGGACAGCAACACCATCTGCGCCTCGGAGGTGTCCTGGAATTCATCGAGCAACACCGCCCGGAACCGGCTTCGCTCGCTCACTCCGACCGCCGGGACATCTCGCGCCAATCGCGCCGCGATTGCCATCTGGTCACCGAAGTCGAGCGCCGATCGCGCCTGTTTCGCGGCTCTGTAGGCGCTGACCAAGGGCAGGATCAGTGCCTTTTTGCGCAGCAGCACCGCCAGGTCGACCCCCGGCTTGGTCTTCGCCTTCCCGTCCCTGCCGGGGAGGTCATCGGCCAGTGTGGCCTGCTCGAGCAACCAGTTCTGCACGATTGATGGGTCCACGAGATGCTCGCTCAGCTCGCCGGAGAGGTCGAGCACGGCCTGGACGACCGTGCTCTCAGCCAAGTCCATGCCTGTCATGTCGTCGGGATGGGCATGGACGACTTCGTAGGCGATCTGCCAGCAGGCGGCTTGGGACAGCACCGTGGCGTGCGACTCAACCCCGAATCGCAACCCGTGATCAGCGACGATCCTCCCCGCATAAGCGTGGTACGTCGACACGGTGGGAGCCAACCCGGCATCGGTGCCGATCTCGGTCGATGAATCCCGAGCAGACGAATCCTGCTGCCCCTTCCACAATCCGCTGGTCCGCAGCGCGCGCAATTTGTGCGCCAAACGGGTGGCCAATTCGATCGAGGCCTTGCGGGTGAAGGTGAGCCCGAGAATTTCCTCGGGCCGCACATGATTGTTGACGACGAGCCACAGCACGCGGGCGGACATGGTCTCGGTCTTGCCCGACCCTGCGCCGGCGACGACCAACATGGACGCCACAGGCGCCTCGATGATGGCGACCTGCTCCGGCGTCGGCGGTGGCATCCCAAGAGTCGCCGCGATGTGGCGGGCCCCGATCACAGTCGGTCCCCCTCGGGTTGGATCGGGCAACAGGCCTTGACCGCACAGCTGCGGCACCACCCCCCCAAGGTGGCCGGGAACTGCGCCCCTGCCATCCCCTCGGCACTGCGTTGCACCAGGTCGTGGGCCCAGCGCGGATCCTCAGCCTCGGACAACGGGGGTTGTCGTTGCACTGCGGTGACCTTGCCGCCAGCCGACCCAAGATGGGCCAGCGCTGCTCCAGCACTGCGCGCCTCTGGTCCCAGGGCTTGGCTCAGCCCGCCCTCGATCAGAGCGACTTGGTATGCGGCGAGTTGCGGATGCGTGGCTACCTCAGCGGCCGGCGGCTTGGTGGACCCGGTCTTGAGGTCCACGACGACGAAGGCCCCTTCGGCAGTGCGCTCGACCCGATCCACCCGTCCAGTGAGGCGGGCTCGACCGACATCGACCGTCAGGGGTAACTCGACATCGATTAACTCCTGACCCTCGGCGGCGGCTTTGGCGCGGTAGGCCACGAAGCGGCCGATCATGTCGTGGGCTCGACGCTGATCTCGAGCAGCAACCCACGATTGGTCTTGGGCCAACTCAGCCCAGCGACCGTCCAGGGTAGCGATCAGCGCTTCTTCGCTCGCCTCGGGATCGCGCGCGACGACGTCGTGCACCAGTGTTCCGACGGCCGCCGAGACCACCGACTCCCCCTCACCCCCGTGGCTGGTGAGCAACCAGCGAAGGGCGCATTCGTTGAACGACTGCACTTTTGACGGAGAGATACTCACCGCACCGGATGGCACGCGCGGCTGGTCGCTCGACGCCGCCCGGGCGTCGGTCCACGTCGACGGCTGAGCCCACGCCACCCCGGCCGCCGCTAGGTCGGCGAGGTGATCGGCGGCTCGATCCCGCGAGTTCACATCACCATCGCGATGGGCCTGGAGCAGGTCACGGCGCAACGAGGCCACTGCTCCTCGCAAGGTCAGCCGGGCCGGAATGACCGGGGATGTCCGCCCTTGACCGTCGGGGTCGATGAGGTCGATGAAAGCCGAGGGCTGGTCATCGACACTGGCCACGGCGCTCACCAGCAGTCGGGACGTGGCCCGCGTCAGCGCGACGTAGAACTGGCGCAACTCATCGGTCCACACCTGCCGTTGGGCTGAGCGCAGACCGACAGCACCCTCAATCGGCCGATCGTTCAGCACCTCGACCAGCGCCTGAGCACCTAGCAGCGACCCACGGCTGCGCAGGTTGGGCCACACGCCCTCCTGCACGCCGATGACAGCCACCATCGTCCATTCCTTGCCTGCGCTGGCCTGCGGCGTCACGACGCTCACCGCCTCGCCGCGAGCCGCACCAGCGACCAGCGAGTCAGCCGCCACCTCCAACGCCCGCACTTGAGCCACAAAGCCACCGAGATCCGCCCGACCCAGCCGTTGGCCGTAGTCCTGTGCTGCTCCGAAAAGGCGCATCACGGCGTCGAGATGGCGATCCGCGCGCGCCCCTGCCGCCCCCCCGGCCAAAGCCGCCGACTCCCAGATACTCGCAAGCCCGGTGGCCGACCACACCGTCCACAACACGCCGTGAGCACTCAGTGAGCGGACGCTGCGTGTGACATCGCTGGTTTCGCTGGCCTCGGGCGTGTGGGTCGCGGCGTCGACCGAATCGCCCAGCGCGGAAAGCCCGGCGCGCAGGACTCGAGCCACCCGGGCCAGCGGCTCGAGATCTCGGTCGCTGTCTACGTGGGCGAGCAGCCAGCTGGGGTCCAGGACCCAGTGGCCCATCACCTCATCAACCCCGGCGACTGGGCCTGGTGCCGCCTCAAGGGCGTTGTTGGGCACCGGATCGGCTCTGCGCACAGCCCGACGCAAGCGTCTCAGGGCAACGGGATCGGCTCGCCCCACCGGCGAGGTCAGCAGATCGACCACTTCGGTGCCGTTCAGTGCCTCACGTTGGCCCGAGGCCCACTGCCCGACGATCTCGATGATCATCAGCAACGGTCGCGTCGCCGGATCAACCGCTAGCGGGGTCGCGCTCGACCCCGAGTGCACCGGCACTCCGGCCATGCTCAACGCCCGGCGGATACCCTCCTGCTGCGTTCTCGAACGGGCGATGACCGCCATCTGCGACCAGGGCATCCCACCGACCAGATGTGCGCGACGTAGGCGATAGGCCACCAGTTCGGCTTCTTGCGCGGCGCTCTGCGCAATTGCCACTTCAACGTCACCGACACCGTCTCGCGGGGTTGCCTCGCGGTGCGCAGACCCCGTGCTCACGCCTATGCGGGTGGCCACCTCGTTCGCTACCGCCGCAACGTCAGCAGTCAGCCGATGGCCTTGGCTGAGCACAATGTGTTCGACGCGCACCGATCGCGGCCGGTGGTCGCATACGAGATCTTCGGCAAGGCTGATGAATCGATCCCCCACCGCGCCCCTAAAGCCCTGAACGACCGCGTCGCCGTCACCGATCAACAACACCCCCATCTGCGGGTGATGGATGGCTCGGATGAGCGCAGCTGTCGAGGCCGTCAGCTCCTGTGCGTCGTCGACGACGAGGAGTTGCACTGTCGCGGTCAGGGCCCGTCCCCAGTCGGGATCTAGGGCCAGGGCGCTGGCCGCGGCGACCCCAATGTATGCCGGGTCGAAAGCGCCCGGGCTGGCCAGGGCCGTGACCTGCTCGTATTCCTCCAGCACGTGGGCCGCTGCCCGCCATTCCGGTCGGCCATGCTCGCGGGCCAGGGTGCGTAACCGCCGCGCATCGACTCCGTGCTCCACCGCCCGCATCAGCAGGTCACGCAGTTGACCCCGAAATCCGGCGGTCGCCAACGCAGACTCGAGGTCCTCGGGCCAGGGCGGGCGTGGGGCCGAGCCCTCGGCGTGTCCGGCCAGCAGGTCCCGGATGATGGCGTCCTGCTCGGCACCGTTCAAGAGCCGCGGCATGGGCTCTGCGGCCGCCGTGGCGCTGTGGCCCAAAATCGAAAAGGCCAACGAGGATGCCGTGCGCACCAAGGGCTCAGTCCGCGTCCCCCCGACCCGCGTGCTTAACCTTTGCCCCAGCTCATCGGCGGCAGCCCTGGTCGGCGCGAGGAGCAGTGCGGCGTCTGCCTCACCGCCGGCACCGAGGAAGCCGCCGATCACGGCCTGGGCGAGGTGGCTTTTGCCCGTGCCCGGCGCACCAGTGGCCAGCACCACGTCGGGCGGACCGTCAAGGACAGCCGACCGGACGGCCTTCTGGCAGGGGTCAAGGTCACCCCCCTGGTATGCAGGCTTGCTCATCACCCCATCAGATCAGGCGACACTGACGGACCCCGCATCGAGCCCTCCCGATCAAGGAGCGACCAGCGCCATGCCGCATACTGACAAGCCCGCAGGGGATTTGCCCGGCGTCAACGCAGGAGGACTGAAGTGGAAGTACGTGTCGGTGTCCGCAACATCGCTCGAGAGTTGACGTTCGAATCGGATCAGAGCAGCGCCCAGGTCCAGGAGGCTGTCGGTGCCGGGTTGGCCTCCGGTGGCATGATCTCGCTGACCGACGATCATGGCCGGGTGCTGTTGGTGCCCTCGGAGGCTCTGGGCTACGTCGAGGTCGGTGTGCAGGAGAAGAGCAAGGTGGGCTTCGGGTCAGCCTGAAGCCGATAAGCGCGGTCCTGCCCGTACGGGGTCGTACACTGGTCGCACTACGGTGCCCGGTCGGCACAGCCAAGCAGGACTGCATGAGCAGTTGATCCACGATATTTCCCGATCGGCCCTTCACTCGCGTCGAGCCCGATGGCTTAACGCAGCCGATGAGAGAGATTCATGGAAGAAACACGTACGTTTGCCGACTTCAACATCCACCCCGACGTCGTGGCGGCGCTCGCCGAGCACGGAATCACCCATCCTTTCCCGATCCAGGCGATGACGTTGCCGGTGGCCTTGGGCGGCCACGACATCATCGGCCAAGCCAAGACCGGCACGGGCAAGACCCTCGGGTTCGGCCTGCCGATGCTGCAGCGCGTCTTGGCCCCAACCGACGAGGGCTTCACGGCGCTGGCGCGTCCCGGGGCCCCGCAGGCCCTGGCCGTCGCTCCGACTCGTGAACTGGCCAGCCAGGTGGCCCAAGACCTGATGCGGGCTGGCGCTCGTCGCGGCATCCGAGTCCTCACTGTCTATGGCGGTCGTGCCTACGAGCCGCAGATCGAGGCGCTGAAAGCCGGCGTGGAGATCGTCGTCGGCACCCCCGGCCGGCTTATCGACCTCGCCGAAAAGGGCCACCTCACGCTGGCGCACGCACGCTCAGTCGTGCTTGACGAGGCCGACGAAATGTTGGACCTGGGCTTCTTGCCCGACGTCGAGAAGTTGCTGTCGATGACGCCCGCCGGTCGCCAGACCATGCTCTTCAGCGCCACGATGCCCGGTGCCGTGGTCGCTCTGGCCCGCAGTTATATGACGCAGCCGACCCACATCCGCGCCATTACCGAAGGCGACGACAAGCACACCATCGCCGCGGTGGAGCACTTTGTATATCGGGCCCACGCCATGGACAAGGTCGAGATGGTCGCCCGCATCCTGCAGTCCAAGGACCGCGGTTTGAGCATCATCTTCGCCCGCACCAAGCGCACCGCAGCCAAAGTCGCCGATGATCTGGCCGAGCGCGGCTTTGCCTCGGCGGCCATTCATGGTGACCTAGGCCAAGGGGCCCGCGAGCAGGCCTTACGGGCCTTCCGGGCGGGAAAAGTCGATGTGCTCGTCGCGACCGATGTCGCCGCGCGCGGAATCGACGTCGAATTGGTCACCCACGTCATCAACTTCCAGTGCCCGGAGGATGAGAAGACGTATCTGCACCGCACCGGCCGCACCGGCCGCGCAGGTGCCACTGGCGTGGCGGTGACCTTCGTCGACTGGGATGACTTGCACCGATGGACCCTGATCAACAAGGCATTGGACCTCGGCATACCCGAGCCGCAGGAGACGTATTCCTCCTCACCGCACCTGTTCAGCGACCAGCAGATCCCCGAGGGCACTCAAGGCACCCTCCCGCGTTCGGCGCGGACCAGGGCTGGCCTCGGCGCCGAGCGCGTCGAGGACATCGAGGGGTCAGCCGGGCGCCGCAAGCCCCAAGGCGGGAGGGATCGACCAGGGCGTGGTGGGCCCAAGGGCAACGTTGGCGATTCGGGGGGCAGCAAAACACAGCCCGCTGCCGATCGCGGACACCGGGCCCAGCGCACCAGCACGGTCGAGCGCGGCTCCACGGCTGGCGGAGGACAGGGACAGCGTCGTCGCCGTCGTCGCAGCAGCGGCAATCACGGCGCTGGCGCGCCTTCGTCGGACTGAGCAGACTGCACGGTGGCCGCCAGCGCATCCAGGCCGATCCAGCCAGGGTGCGGGGGGCCGACCGCCAAACCAGTCGGGCAGTGCGCTTGCACGTCGCACCATTGACATAGCGCTGACGGGTTCGGCGCAAAGGATGTCGCAGCCGGGCCGTCGTGTGCGTAGTCCTGCTCGGCCGCCCGCAGGTCCATCCCTATGGACTCGGCCTCGGCAAGCTTGCGGGCCAACGACTCGTCGGTATGCCGATGGGCATCCACCGAGCCGGTGGGCACGTGGTGCAACTCGACCAGGCGCACGGGCCGCCGAAACATCCGGGACATCGCGAGCGCATACAAGCCCAGAGCCAGCGAGGTGCGCGCGGTCCCTGGCTCGACGCCCTTGCTACCGGTCTTGTAGTCGATGACCACCAATTCGCCATCTCGTTCCTCGACTCGGTCGACCCGGCCCGTGATGGCCAGGGTGGCGGTCGGCATCGAGACTGTGCGTTCGACCGCAACGGGCTGCGCGATCCGGTCAATGGTGCGCAAGTAGTCGATAACCCAGCCTGTGGCCAGCCCTCGCCACTTCTGCGATTGAGCTTCATCGACAAATCCCGATCGTTGCCAGAGCCGAGCCATCAGTTCTTCGACGCGGGCGGGGGTTCTCTCGACTTCCGGCAAATCCCAGAATTGCGCCAACGTGGCATGGGTCGAATTGCCGATGGAGGCGATGGCTCGTTGTGGCGCCTTGCTGGGGCGGGGTCGGTCCAGATACTGCAGCCGATAGGCCCGCGGACAGTCCAGCCATTGCCCCAACTTCGACGGGCTCACACTGAGTAGCCGGGCCTCGCGCACCGGCTCGCTCATGGGAGGCATCCCATCAATGCACTACCGGACCCTTGCTCGAGTATCCGCTCGAACTGCGCGGGATCGGTGGTGAACTCCGCGAGAGCGTTTGACTTCCCGGTGCCGTGATAATCGCTGGAGCCGGTCTGGATCAGGCCCCAGCGGGTGCAGAGAGCACCGGCTTGTTGCATCGCGAGAGCGTCATGATCTCGGTGGTGCACCTCGAGGCCTCCGAGCCCGGCCTCGACGAGCTGTCCGATGACCGTCTCGTTCACCGTCCGGCCACGGGCATGGGCAAACGGATGGGCCATGATCGGCACTCCCCCGGCAGCCCGGATCACGTCAACCGCGTCGCTGGCCTGGGGCGCCCAGTGCCGCACGTAGTACCGACTGCGCGAATGAAGGAGGTCCTCGAAGACTGCGTTGCGGTCAACGAAGGTCCCGGACCGGACCAGCGCATCGGCTACGTGCGGGCGACCCAGGGTGACCCCCGCGCCGACGTGGTCCAGGATCGCGTCGTAGTCGACCGGATATCCGTCGGCGGAGAGCAGGTCAACGGTGCGGCGCATCCGAGTCTCGCGATGCGTTCGGATGGCGGTCATCAGCGCGGCGAGTTCGCCGTGCTCGGGGTCGATCAGATACGCGAGGATGTGCACCGATATCCCCTCGACCTGCGTCGACAATTCCACTCCTGGGACAAGAGTGACCCCGAGGCTCGATGCTGCCTGCGACGCCGGTGCCCATCCCGAGATGACGTCATGATCGGTCAGCGCCACCACATCGATCCCTGCCGCCGCGGCAGAGCGAATGACGTCGCCGGGCTCCTGCGTGCCGTCGCTGCAGGTGGAGTGGGTATGCAGATCAATCACCAGAGGGTGTGCGGGCATACGGGTCACCGTAGGCCAGCACACCCGCCACGGACCGCATCGACCTGCTCGCCCGCCTACAGTGGACTTCAGCCCCGCCAGCCAAGGAGTCCAATGTCACGCCGCTTGAGTCCACGTTCCTACGGTGCGTTCGCCCTCGCGATCGCCTTGTCACTATCGGCGTGCAGTGGCACCGAATCGGACGAGGCGCAATCATCGTCATCCACCGACGACACGGCGGCTACCGCTGGGGACGGCGCTGAGGCCACCGAGGACATCGCTGAATCGACTGGCGACGGTGCCGCCTCGACTGGCGACGGTGCCGCCTCGACCGGTGAGAGTGCTGGAGCAAGTTCTGGTCCTGCGCTGTCGCTCACAGCCTCCGATGACGCATTCGCCCTCGAGGTGCCCCAGGGGTGGTCCGATGCGATCGACCTGGTGCCAGCCAACGCGATCTTGGCCGCGCAGTCGGACACGCGATCATCGGGCTTCTTCAATAACGTCGTTATCACCGATCAGGAATCGGTGGCGGACTTGGAGGAGGCAGTCGCCGAGACGGCAAAGGTGCTCGCGAGCGATGACACCGAGGTCACGGAGTTGGACCCGGTCGACGTCGATGGCGAGGACGCCTACGGCTACGCCACGATCAGTCAGAGCGACGGGATCACGTTGGCGCAGGAGCAGCGATTCGTGCAGCGTGATGACACCCAGTACGTCATCACCTTCTCGACCTCTCAGGGCGAGGGTGAAGACAACAACGCGGCCAACAAAGAGCTGGACGCGATCCTCGAGTCCTGGGAATGGGCCGACTCTCAATCCTGATAGGCACCCAGCGAGCGGCGTCGGGCGCGCAGTGCTGAGCGATCAAGTCCAAACCGGCGACGCGCGGCATACCCGCCCATGGACAACCCCGCCGCCAAGCCGAGACCAACGGCCAATGCGGTGAGCATTTCCAAGATCGCCAGGTTGAGGAACTCCGAGGAGTTCAGCATCACCAGGAAGATGGCCGTGTAGACCGCCAGGCCGGGTAGCAGGCACACGATCGCGGCAGTGCTGATGACCAACTCGGGCACCCGGAGCCGGTGATGGACGGTGTATGCCAGCACGCCAACCGCCGTAGCGGCGATCGCCGAGGCTGGCGACTGGGACAGGCCAACCGACAGCGCCGCTTGGAACGTCACCCAGGCCACCGCGGCCAACGCGCCGGAGACCACGGTGGCCCGCAAACCGGTGTAGTGCGTCATACAGAACCCGATGGCCACCAGGATCGCCCCGAGCGTCCCACCGAGCGGGCTGGTGCCCTCGTTGACGTCGGTATTGAGGACCAGCGGCATGCCGGCAGCGTTGGCGACTGAGAGCACGAGGGCGATACCGACAGCGATACCCAGCGTGAGCATGACGACTTCGAGTCCGCGGGCACCGGCGGTGACGTAGTAGCCGTCCAGCGCGTCCTGTGCGGCACCCATGACAGACAGCCCGGCCAGCAACACGATGATCCCAGAGACCACCACCAGTGATGGTTTGTCCAGCCCCGGGACAGCGAAGCCCAAGCCGGGGATACCGTTCTCGCGATCATTAGGCAGGGAGATCCAGAACAGCCCCACGGCAATCACCGATGGGATGCCCGCACTGATAGCCTGACTGAAGAATGAGGCAACGCCGAGGCGATAGAGCACGCGTTGGACCCGATCGACCGCCGCCGCGCTCAGACCGGCCACAATCCACATCGTCGGCCCGGCACCGAACAAGATGGTGACGCCCACGGCGGTGAGGGCCATGCCCAGGGTGACGACCCACCGGCGGTAGGGATGCGGCTTCGTGAGCACTTCGGCGAGCCGGGCGCGCGCGTCCTCGACCGGGATGCGCACCGCGAGGGGTTCAATTCCGGGCATCAGTTGATCGTCGGTCGCGCACAGATCGTCAACGAGAACTTGCAGACTCTGCAGTCGGGTGAAGTCCATCGAACGTGCCTTGATGACCCTCATCACGGACAGCGGATCCTCGTGGACGCCGCGCGGCATCGAGACCGAGATCGAGGTGTACGTGATGTCGACGGACGTCGATCTGACTCCGTATGCCGAGGTCACACGCAAAACGGTGGCCACCACTTCGGCAGCCGAGGCCCCGGTGGCCAGCGATGCCTCCCCGATCCGCAAACTGAGATCCAAGACGGCTCGAGCATGGCGCTGGGAGACGTCATCGTCGGCCCCGGGGACGGCGATGGGCACGGTCGGCGGACCGATACCCCGCACCGCCCAGGTGGCTCGGTCACGCCAGACCTTGCCTACGCTTGCGGTCGCCTTGACCTGCGGACCGGTGATCTCGCGACCCCGGGGATCATTGGCTCCCGTCTTGCCTACAGACACGCTCACGCCGCCAGCGTAGGCACTCCCGCTGTGAGGTCACCAATCTGCGTGCCACCATGGATGAATGAGTCAGCAGCAGAACAAGGCCGGACATCGCAGTCGTCCCACTGGTGCCGCCTTCGCAGCGTTTATGCGCCAAGGATGGACTCCGCGGACCGGAGCGCCGCCTCAAGCCAGCCCGGTCGCCGCATATGCCGTGAAGCGCCGAATCGCGTTGAGCGAGGCCTTTCCCGGCGAACGGTTGGTGGTCCCGGCCGGCGGGCTGAAGGTGCGCAGCAACGACACCGACTACGTCTTCCGCCCACATAGCGCCTTCGCCTACCTCAGCGGACTAGGTGCCGATCGCGAGCCGGACGCGGTCCTGGTGATGGAACCCCTTCCCGACTCCGGCCACGAGGCGGTGCTGTACCTCCAGCCGCCGGCCGGGCGGGATACCGCCGAGTTCTATGCCGATTCCCGAATGGGTGAATTCTGGATCGGATCGCGACCGTCGTTAGAGGACGTCGCCGGTGAGCTGTCGCTGACCACACGGCACGTGAGCGAGTTCGCCGACGCAGTGGCCAAGGATGTGCCGTCGGTGTCGGTGCGGCTTGTGCGCGATGCTGACATCGACGTCGCGGCGGTGGTGGACGGCATACGGGCTCAGGGGACGGTCGGGACCGCCATCGAGGGCGAGCAGGAGCAGGACACCGCGCTGGAGGGTGACGCCGAGTTGGCCCGTCACCTCTCGACCATTCGTCTGGTCAAGGACGAGTGGGAGATCGAGCAGATGTCGCTCGCGGTGCAGGCGACGGCTGAGGCCTTCGACGCGGTGGTCGCCGAGTTGCCGAAGGCGCGCCAGCACGGTCGCGGCGAACGGTGGGTCGAGGGTGTCTTCGGTCTGCACGCCCGGGCGTCCGGCAACGGCGTCGGATACGACTCGATCTGTGCCAGTGGCGATCACGCGACCACGTTGCACTGGATCCGGAACACCGGCGACATCCGCGAGGGCGATCTGCTGCTGCTCGACGCGGGTGTCGAGACCGACGCCTTATACACCGCCGACGTGACCCGGACTCTGCCGACCAGCGGCACCTTCAGCCCCGCCCAACGACGGGTGTATGACGCGGTGCTTGCCGCCCAAGATGCGGGGTTAGCCGCGGCCCGACCTGGCAACCAGTTCAAGGATGTGCACGCCGCCGCGATTCGCGTCATCGCGCAGACGCTGCACGACTGGGGTTTGCTGCCCGAGGGGGTGGGCGTGGAGGAGACGCTGGATCCGGACCACGGCCAGTTCCACCGCCGGTGGATGGTGCACGGGACCAGTCACCATCTCGGGCTCGACGTGCACGACTGTGCCTTGGCCCTGCGTGAGGAATACATGGACGCCGAGTTGCTCGAGGGCATGGTGATCACCGTCGAGCCGGGCTTGTACTTCAAGAGCGACGACTCATTGGTCCCGGAGGAGTTGCGCGGAATCGGGGTGCGGATCGAGGACGACGTGCTGATCACTGCCGACGGCAACGTCAATCTGTCGCAGATGTTGCCGCGAACCGCTGACGACGTGGAGCAGTGGCTGGCGCGCGGGGGTCGTCGCGACTGATGTGACGCAGGAGTTGCTGGCTCAGGTGCGCGCAGGAGGCATGGCCTCCAGCAGATCACGCGCCTGCTGTGCGTACTTGTGCTCGGTCAACACTTCATACCGCGTCGCGACGACCTGAGACACCGAGGTGAAATCGCGTCGCCCCTGCGTCATGAGGTAGCCCAGGATCGCCCACACCACGCCGAAAGCGGCGCCGAAGCCGACGGTGTAGAAAATCGTGATCAACGCGTCGCCCGAGTTGGCGAAAAGCGCGAAGATCAATCCGATGAAAAGCCCCAACCACGCTCCGGAAAGCACACCGCCGAGCACGACGCGGCCTAAGGTCAGCCGCCCCGTGACCCGCTCGACCTGCCGGAGATCGGTACCCACGATCATGCAGTTCTGCACGGGAAACTCTTCATCGGACAGATAGTCCACCGCACGCTGCGCATCGTCGTACTTATCGAAGACGCCAAGCGACATCGGGTAACTCAGGGTGAGGCCTGCCCCTGGTCGGGGTGAGCGCGCACCGCGTTGCGGCATCGAAGCATTCACAAGTTCTATCTTCACACTTTCAGGAGGCGTTCGCGACGAACTGACCCGCAGCAGGTTTGCTCAACGGCGAAGCCACTTTCGACGTGGCTTAACGGGTCGACGGGCGACGTCGGCCGGGGTGGTGTGCCGGAAGGCACGATCTGCGGAAGCGATGTACAACATCCCGGAGGGGATAGCCATGATGGTGTTGCTGCCTTTCTCAGGAGTGTTTTTACTTACACTCATTACTACGTTGTGGGATGGCGGCTTGTTCCGCTGACGCCGGTGATCTACCTCACCTGCGCCGACACGGTGGGTATCGTGTGCCCGGTGAGCACCTCCCGTATCTTCGTCGCCCGGCTCAATGGCCTCAGTGTCTTTGATCCGCTGGGCGATGAAGTGGGGCGCGTCCGCGACGTCGTGATGACTTTCGGAACGAGTAGCAGCCCTTCGCAAGGAACCCGCGTGGTTGGTCTGGTGATCGAAGTTCCCGGTCGGCGTCGCGTGTTCCTGCCGATGACGCGAGTGACCAACATCGACGCTGGCCAGATCATCACGACCGGGTTGGTCAACATGCGTCGTTTCGAGCAACGCCGCAGCGAGACCCTGGCCGTGGCCGAGTTGCTGGACCGACGCGTATCGGTGAGCCAAGACGGCGAGACTTTCCCCGCCGTGGTCGAAGACCTCGCGTTGGACCTGCAGCGCACGCGGGACTGGCGGGTCACCAAAGTCTTTGTCCGCAAGGGCACCCCGGATCAACGGCGGCATCGCAGTCTCGGCCTGCGACGCCGCCGCGGCGAAACGATGCTCGTCGACATCGACCTGGTCACCGGCTTGTCCTCCAGCGGTCCGGTTCAAGCCGTGGACGCGTTGCTGGAGGCCTACCAAGGTCTCAAGACCGCTGACCTGGCCGAGGCCATTCACGATTTGCCTGCCAAGCGTCGCGGTGAAGTGGCCGACGCCCTCCAAGACTCGGTCTTGGCCGACGTCCTTGAGGAGTTGCCGCAGGACGATCGGGTCGAAATCTTGATCAACCTCGATCTGGAACGAGCCGCCGACGTCCTGGAGGCGATGGAGCCCGACGACGCCACCGACCTGCTCTCCGAGCTACCGGATGACAAAGCGGAGCAATTGCTCCAGGTGATGGAGCCCGACGAGGCCGCACCGATCCGCCGACTGCTCGCGTACGAGGACGACACCGCAGGCGGGATGATGACCCCCGAGCCGGTCATCCTTGGTCCTGATGCCAGCATTGCCGAAGCCCTCGCAATGGTGCGCCGCGAGGAGGTCTCACCGGCGCTGGCGTCACTCGTCTTCGTGGCCCGGCCACCCCACGAAACTCCTACCGGCAAATACCTGGGCGTCGTCCACATCCAACGCCTGCTCCGTGAACCCCCGCAGGAATCCGTCGGTGGGGTTTTGGACGCGGCCATCGACCCCGTCGGCCCCGAAGCCGCCTTGAGCACGGTGACACGGCTGCTGGCCACCTACAACTTGGTCGCCCTCCCGGTGACCGACCGCGAGGGTCGACTGCTCGGCGCAGTCAGCGTCGACGACGTCTTGGACCACCTGCTGCCGGCCGACTGGCGCGAGCACGATGATGCCTTGGAGATGAAGGCTCATGGCTAAGGACAAGCGTGGCCAGCGCCGGCGGCTCCGCGGCGAGCGCACGCGATCCAGCGAACGCCTCGACCAGCCGATGACCAAGGATCGGCGGCGACTCCTTCGTCCCAGCATGGACCCCGACACCTTCGGCAGATTCGCCGAGGGGTTTGCCCGGTTCATGGGCACCGCCAGGTTCCTGGCCTACATGTCGTTGTTCGTCCTCCTTTGGCTGCTCTGGAACACACTGGCCCCCACTGGGGTACGTTTCGACCCCTACGCCTTCATCTTCTTGACTCTGATGCTCAGCCTGCAGGCCTCATACGCCGCGCCGTTGATCCTCTTGGCCCAAAACCGCCAGGCGGACCGAGACAAGGTGACCATCGAGCAGGACCGGACCCGAGATGAGCGTGCGCTGGCCGAAACGGAGTTCCTGACCCGCGAAGTGGCTTCGCTGCGTATTGCCATGCGCGACGTGGCCACTCGCGACTTCGTGCGCTCCGAGCTACGCGGACTGCTCGACGACATGGCCGAGCGCGGACTGCAGGTCAGTATGGAGCGGGAGCAGCCAGAGGACCCAGAGCCAGAAGCCCGCGGGCCGGGGCGCTCCACCCCCTGATCGGCGACTTACGATAGTGCCATGCCCGCTCCTTCTCTCGATGCCCTGCACGCTGCCCTGACCAAGGTCAACGACCCGGAGATCCGCAAACCGATCACCGAGCTCGGGATGGTCGAAGCGGTCGATGCGACTCAGAACGGCGAGGTCACCACGACCATCCTGCTGACGGTGCCGGGCTGCCCGATGAAGGAGACCATCACCCGCGAGGTGACTGCGGCCCTGAGTGCCGTCGCCGACGTCACCTCAGTCTCGGTCCAGCTGGGGGTGATGAGCGATGAGCAGCGCTCAACACTGCGGAGCAACCTACGCGGGGGTGCCCCGGAGAAGGAGATCCCGTTCGCTCGCCCGGACACGCTGACCCGGGTGTATGCCGTGGCGTCCGGAAAGGGCGGCGTCGGCAAGTCCTCGATCACTGTCAACCTCGCTGCGGCCATGGCTGAGCAAGGATTGCGGGTCGGCGTCGTCGATGCTGACATCTACGGCTTCTCGGTCCCTCGCATGCTGGGGGTGTCCCGTCCGCCCACGCAGGTGGACGACATGATCCTGCCGCCGATCGCCCAAGAGGTGAAGGTCATCTCGATCGGGATGTTCGTGCCCGGCAACCAGCCGGTCGTCTGGCGTGGGCCGATGCTGCACCGCGCGATGCAGCAGTTCCTCGGTGACGTGTTCTGGGGAGACTTGGACGTGCTGCTGCTCGACTTGCCGCCTGGCACCGGCGACATTGCCATCACGGTCGCCCAGTTGCTGCCGAACTCTGAGTTGCTCGTCGTGACGACCCCGCAGTTGGCGGCTGCCGAGGTCGCCGAGCGGGCCGGTGCCATTGCTTTACAGACGCATCAGCGGCTCGTGGGTGTGATCGAGAACATGTCTTGGCTGGAACTGCCGGACGGCTCACGCCAAGAGATCTTCGGCTCCGGTGGTGGGGCGACCGTGGCGGCATCGTTGTCGCGCTCGATCGGGGCGGACGTGCCCTTGCTGGGTCAGATCCCGTTGGACGTGACGGTGCGAGAGGGCGGCGATGTGGGTGTCCCGGTCGTGCTCGGCCACCCGGACTCCCCTGCGGCTACCGCGCTGCGGGCCATCGCCCGCACGCTGGCCGCACGTGGCCGTGGTCTGGCCGGACGCAAACTCGGCATCACCCCAGCCTGAGACTCACTGGCCCCGGCCGCTCGGACGCGCGCCGCTAATCTGGCTGTGGCCGGTGGCAAGACAGGCTGAAGACGGCACGGCCACCCGCCCCACACTCCGCGTACATCATGTTGTCGCGCGTTGCGGCGCCAAGTAGGGTGCCGTTCGCGCGACATCGTATGACGTCTAAGTCCCGGAACGACTGGCCGAGCAGGGGTAACGGGACGGCACTTCAACGCTTCGCGGCTGCAAGTTCAACGACGTGGGCGTTCACCGCTTGTGGTTCCCTCTACGGGACCTTGCCCCCGCTCGCGGAGATGCTCTCGGACGTTACGAGGTCTTACCGGTATGACCAGCGCGGATGCGGCGAATCTTCACCGAGTGACGAACTCACCATGGCCCGCTACGTGGACGACCTCCACGAGTTGCTCCAGTGCTGGGGACACGAGAAGGTCGTAGTCATTGGACATTCGTTCGGGGCCACGCTCGCGCTGGCCTATGCAGCAATCCACGCGGAGCGCGTCGCAGCTGTCGGATATCTCAGTGGCGTGGGCATCGGGGATTGGCAAGCTCCTTACCGGACTGAACGAAACCGGCGAGCCGCCTCGTTCGCAGACCGGCTGGCTGAACTGTCGGCTCAGGCGAGTCGGTCTCGACAGGCGGAGACCGAATGGCGGCAACTGTCCTGGGCCACCGATTACGCCGATCCGATCGCGGGTATTGAACTGGCTCGCTCGATGGCTAAGTCACCGTTTTCGATCAACCTGCGGGCCAACCGCGACATCTCCTTCAGCGACGCCGATCAGATCGACTGGGCAGCAGCCATCACCTGCCCTGTCACTTTCATCCATGGCTCGTTGGATCCGCGGCCAGCCGCAAACTCCATGATGCTTGCCGCCCACGCCCCCCAAGCGTGTAAGAGGGTTGTGCAGGGTGCAGGGCATCTGCCCTGGACGGAGAGACCCGCGGACATAGTGGGGTTACTGCGCCGAATGGTTCTTGCCGTGTGACTCCTTGCCCAATCGAGCGACGATACGGACGTAAACCGCGCCACTAGTCTCGAGAGGGTTGTGTCGATCGACATACGGGATCAGACGGAAACGCTGCAGTGCTTCCGCTGTGTGCTGCGGCTGTTAAGCCTTCGAGCGCTTGTACTTGCTCGCCTGGTAGTCGTCGACCCACTTCCGTGAGCTCAGCCACGTGCCGTTCGGTGTCTTCTGGGCTTTGAGTCGACCGCGCTCCGCGGCGGCGCGCAGGGCGGTGAGTGTGACGCCTGCCTTCTCGTTGGTCAGGCTGGTGAGGGGCACGAGCCGAGCGGGGCCTGCGACGGCGGGGACCACGAACTTGTAGAGGTTGTTCGTCACGGCGCGTGCGATGACCTCGCCGAGCGGACCATGGTCACCGGCGTCCGCCTTGCGCATCGCGGTCAGGTACTTCGTGCGCTGGTTCTTGAAGACGATGGCGGGTGGGTAGCCCAGTCGGACCAGAAGCAGGTTGAGCAGCAGGCGGCCCGAGCGCCCGTTCCCGTCGAGGAACGGGTGGATCCGCTCGAAGCCGTTGTGCACCTTAGCGAGCCGCTCGGGGAAGGGCTCATCGTTGTCCTGTCGCAGACCGTTGACCGAAGTGACCCAGTCGGTCATGGAGTGGTCGACCTCGGTGAACGGCGGCGGCTGCATGCCCTCGGGAAACGGTTGGATGTCGTGCTGGCGCCAGTTGCCGGGCGTCTCAGCCGGCTTCGCGTGCGGATGCGGTGCGTGCTTCCAGACGGGGTCCATGGCCTCGTAATGGACGGTACGCACCTCCTGGATGCTGAGTAGGTCCCCGTTGGTCCAGTCACCGGGCTCGAGCGCCTGGCTGTAGACCCACTTGGCGGCGTTGCCGTACCCGATGACTTCCATGTACTCCTTCAGCTCCTTGGAGCCAACCGCGCGACCTTCGTCGAGCAGCTTGCGGACCTCGTTCAGCACCAGGGTGTTGCCTTCGAGAGCGGTGGAATGGTGGGCTTCCTGGTGCCACAACTCGGCCCAGATTGCCTCGGCCTCTGCAGGGCTCGGCAGGCCACCCAGGCGCGTCTGCAGGTCTTCGATGGCCTCCTCCATGCGATCGTAGATGGTCTGGCGTGACGGGCGTCCGCTTGCCATCTACGGGGGCTCCTAAGCTGAGGGGGTCACGTTGTCGCGCTTACGCAAAAGTATGTCCAACACGACAACATCGCTCACCCTACCCGAAGTTGTCGAGGGCGACCGGGAATAACCACAACACAACAACCAGCTAGAGCTGGGGCCAGGCGGTCCGGTGAAGGATCCCGTCCCGGTCACCGATCCCCATACGGCGATCGCGGCAGGGATCGGCTGGAACACTGAATGTGGTTGGCGGGTTGTTGCCTTCTACGACACACGCTCGCTTGTGGGCGTCGAGTCATGACGCTGAATCCTGACCGGCTGCAAACTGTTGGCTGTCGGGTCGGTGGATGAGTTGGTGTTAGGGCTGTTGGCGGACGCGTCGGGTGACGACGTGAGCGTCATGGTTGGTGAGGACGTGGGGTGGTGACAGGAACGCCCCGCCGGGGCTTCCGGGCGGGGCGTTCGTGGTCAGGCTGTCGTGGTGATGGTCATTCTGTCGTGACTTCGGTGACGGCGGCGCGGGCGGAGGACTCGTCGACGATGGCCTTGCTGGTGGCGAACGCGGCGACGAGGGCTTGGACGGCGAGGTTGTTGACCGCGCGGGGGATGCCGCGGCTGACTTGGTGGATCAGGGCGGTCGCGTCATCGGAGAACAACGTGTCGGAGCGGCCGGCCAGGGCCAGGTGATGGGCCAGGTAGGACTTGGTTTCCTTGTCGGTCATGCCGGTCATGGCGTAGCGCAGGCTGATGCGTTGGTCCAGGGCGGCGAAGGTGCCCAGCTTGATCCGCCGGCGCAGGGTGGGTTGGCCCAGCAGCAGCGCCGCGAACGGTGAGTGGGAGTCCATGTCGGCGTTGGTCAGCAACCGGAGCTCTTCGAGTTGGTCGGTGGCCAGCAGGTGGGCCTCGTCCATGATGAGCACGACGGTGCGGCCTCGTTCGTGTTCTTCGGCGGCGAGCAGGTCGGTGGTTTGTGGGATCAGGGAGGCCTTGTGGAAGCGGGGGATGCCGCCCAGGGCGGTGACGATCCCGCCGTACAGGCCGCGGCCGCCGACGGTGGGGTTGCCCAGGTAGATGGTGGTGTGCCGGGAGGGGTCCAGCCCGGCGAGGGCGGCGCGGACGGCGACGGTCTTGCCGGCGCCGACCTCACCGGTGAGCACACCGAGGGCGCGTTCGTTGATGCACCAGGCGATGCGGGCCACGGCTTCGGCGTGGCTGGTGTGCCGGTGCAGCATGCCCGGGGCCAGGGCCCGACCGAAGGGCATCCGGGTGAAACCGTAGTGGGCTTGGAGGCGGTCCAGTGTCATAGCTGCTCCTGGGGTTCGTGGTCGGTGGGGTCCAGCAGGTCCAGCAGGTCGGTTTGTCCGGGCAGGACCAGCCCGGCCTCGGGCACGCCAGGCTCGAGGGGTCCGGTGGGCTCGGGTGGCTCGGCGGCGGGTGCTGGGTTGCTCATCGCGGCGTAGTTGACGCGGTGGGCCACCGCGGTGGTGTGCCGGCCACGGACCAGGGCCAGGTAGTCGATGCCGGTGGCCGGGGCCGGCCCGGCCTGGTGGGTGGGTGTGACGGCGGGGTGGACGTGCCGGCCGATCTGGTGTGGGACCGCGGTGCCCATGTCCCGGCCGGTGTAGCGCACGGCGATGTCGGCCAGGTCGAAGGGGTCGAAGACCAGCTCGACCCGGCGCCCGATCAGGGCGGGCTCGACCTGGTAGGTGTTGCCGTGCAGGGACACGGTCGCGGTCTTGGTCACCAGGCGGTACTCGGACCACAAGAACGCCTGGTGTAGCTGCGCCGGGGTCGGCAGCACCGGCGACTCGGCGGTGCTGAACCGGGCCAGCGGGCTTTGGTCGGTCTCGGAGTGCACCCGGTGGTGGTACACGGTCTCCACCCAGGCTGTGAACAGCTCGTTCAAGGTGGCCAGGTCGGTAACCTTCTCGGCGACGCCGGGCACGGTCAGCTCGATCAGGAACTGGTCGCGGACGGTGCGAAAAAACCTCTCGATCTTGCCCCTGCCCTGGGGTTGGCCCGGCCTGGAGTGCGTCAACCGGATGCCCAGCACCGCCATTGCCCGCAGGAGTTGCCCGGAGACCATGGCCGCTCCGTTGTCCAGGTACACCACCTGCGGAAGACCGCGGGAG
Source organism: uncultured Actinomycetota bacterium (assembly GCA_963803695.1). Classification (GTDB taxonomy): domain Bacteria; phylum Actinomycetota; class Actinomycetes; order Actinomycetales; family Dermatophilaceae; genus Ornithinicoccus. The sequence continues at coordinate 332,713 of CAWDNY010000015.1, read as the reverse complement.
GCCAGGCCGGCCCGCAACGCGGCGGCCAGGGCCAGCATGTCCTCGCTGTGGCCCCACCGGTACCCGGTCAACACTCGGGAGTGGTCATCGATGAACGCCATCAGGTAGGTCTTGCGACCGCCGATCACCGGCCCGTGCAACGCGTCCCCGGTCCACCGTTCGTTCACCGCGGACGCTTCGAACCGGCCGAACCCTTTCGGTGGGGACCCGTCGGGGCGGGTGTTCAGCTCCAACCGTGCGAAGTGACGTTGCAGCGTGCGCGCCGAGGGCACCACCGTCGTGCCGTGCTCGCCCAGGATCGCCGCGACCTGCGCGGCGGTGCGCCCCGGGACCTCACGTTTGAGCGCCGCCGCCAACTCCAACACCCTGGCGGGGGTGGCCGGCTCGGCGTGCTGGGCCGAGGGCAGCAGCGCGTCGAACCCACCGGCCCGCCAGGCCCGGATCCACCGGTCCAGGCTGGACCGGGACACGACCACCTTGTCCCCGAACGGACCGGTGTGCTCGACCCCGGCCAGGCCGCGGACCAGGGCACCACGCGCCCGGGTGCTCAACGACGCGTCCGCGGCCTGCCGGATCAACGCGTACCGGAACAAGGCCACGTCCCGGGCCCGCTCGGCCCGGACGGCCTGTTCGTCTCCTGGTCTGTGCTTGTGGCCCATGGTCCACCTTTCACCTCGACTGAAACCGGTCAAGGTCGGAGCCTGGCCGACCCCAGGGGCCACCGGGAAGGGTCAACTCGTGTTGCTCACACCCCAACCGCAGGCCGGGCCAGCAGCAGACCGGCGCTGGCCCCGGCGGCGAACTCCCACGGGGGCACCGGACCCAACCTGACCACGGCGGCGCCGGCCGCCCGCCCGATCGCCTCGACCGCGTCAGGCACCCCCGCGCCCTGTGGCACCAGGGCAGGTGCCCGCGGGTCCAGCGCATACAGCAACCGGGTGAAGAACGCTCGCACCTCCTGGGACAGGATGCTGAACCGGCGCAACCACCCCCGCACCGTGGACACCGGACGCCCCAACGCGACCGCAATCGGTCGGTGACCGGTCCCCGCCGCGCTGGCCTCCAGGGCTGCCCCGATCACGGCGGCCGCGTCCGCGCGGCGCGCCAACCACACCCGGGCCAGCAGCACGTGCGTGCGCCTACACGAGCCGCACCGGGCACGGCGCGGCCGGTGCCGCACCGGCCCGTCCGGCCCCCTGCAGGACCGGGACCGGGCATGCCCCCACGGTCCCAGCACACCCCCACACCCAGGGCAGGCCAACTCCCCACCGGCCAGCGATCGTTCGACCTCAACCAGGTCAGTGCCTACCATCAGCATCGGGTGCCCTCCAAGCACCAAGTGACGGCCCTCCTGCTCGCCAAAGCATGGGAGGGCCGTCGCGCGTTACCAGAGCATGATCACGCTCTTGACGCGAACCCTAGACCGACCCCCACCCCACCCGACACTGACGACGTCCTCACCCCGGATGACGCCAACCCACCTCCCCGTGGTCAGCCAGGGTGTCGTTCAACAAGGGCTTGGGCCAGTAGTTGTAGTCGAAGTTCGCGATAGAAGGTATGTCGTTGTCTTCCACTGTGCTGCCGTCGGTGAGGGCGAGTTCGGCGGTGGTCCCGATGGGGGTGGGCATCTTGGTGCTGATGAGTTCAAAGGGCCACCACGCAGTCCAGTAGCCGCGCTCCACGGTCGCTTGCACGGGAACTTGTCCGGGCGGGTGAATAGTCACTTCGGTCACGTCAGGGCGCAGCGTGCTGTCGACCGCGCGAGCCATTCCGGATGAGGCGCCTTCATCTTCATTGGTCAGGCAGTGTCCTAGGTTCCCTCGGCCTTCCATGACCGTGAGCGTGTACTTGCCGCGCCGTTCGGCCAGCACGGGAACGAGCTCGTCAACTGGCACGAAAGCTGTCACCGGGCCTACGCTTTGGTCCTCGGGTCCGACCATCAGATCCCGGCACTGCTGAACGGCGGCACCAGCGATGTGCTGGCGGGAGTTCCCGCCTGGGTGTTCGGGTGTTTCTGGCTCCCGTTCGGGAGCGCGTGGATTCTTCTGGGCCTTAGCCAGCGCCGCCGCGACCGTCGGACAGGCCCCGACGCGGCTGCAGCGCCGTCAAAGTGATTCTTGCCCATCGAAGAGTGCCTTAACTTCACCGAGGCTGATCGTAATCAGCAGGCCGAATCCTGATCGGCCACAGACTGTCACCCTGCTGCAGGCACGGTCCCGGTGTCCGTATGCGGAACCGCCACCGAAGCAGTGCAGCAACGCGGCCGCGCGGCCGGCAGATGGTCACAAACATCGCGTTCGTCCCGTAGAAGATCCCCAATCAGTGATGGTCGTCAGTCGGCTCTGGCTTGGGTTGGAGGGCACCGGATGACGTTCATCACGGTGAAGGCACGCGATGACCTGCTCACCCTGGCCGTGACGGGCGCGTGAGGACCCCACACCGCGATCGGTGGAAGTTGCTCGATGTCGGGCGGCGTCTCGATGCTGCTTGTGCGTGGCCTGCTGCGATGATGCGCACATGAGCACTTGGCGCGGCAACGCTGGCGACACCATCCGGACCGAGCTGTGGCCCATTCCTACCGCCGCTGTGGTAATCGCGTTGCTGCTCGGCGTGGGGCTACCAGAGCTCGACGCCGCAGTGGCCGGGAAACTGTCGCCCACGGCGAGTGAGTGGCTCTTCGGCGGTGATGCGGGCGCTGCCCGTACCTTGCTCGCCGCGATCGCCTCCTCGTTGGTCACGGTGACCGCGCTAACCTTTTCGCTGACTGTGGTCACCTTGCAACTGGCCAGCAGCCAGTTCTCGCCCCGACTGCTCCGCACCTTCGCCAGCGACCAGTTTGTCCAGGTCACTCTCGCGCTCTTCCTGGCAACTTTCACCTTCGCGCTGACTGTGCTCCGCGCGGTGCGCAGCGCCGGCGCAGGTGATCAGAGCGAGTTCGTTCCCAAGTTTGCGGTCACCGTGGCCTTCCTGCTCGCCGTGGCCAGTGTGGTTGCGCTCGTGCTGTTCCTGGCCCACCTCACCGAGCTGATCCGGGTCGAGGCCATGGTGCGCAATGTGCACCGTGAAGCCTCCGGCACCATGCAGAAGGTGCTACGCGAGCGGCACCCCACGGTCGGTGACCAGCCGCGCACCCTGCGGCCACCCGTTGACGCCGTGAGGCTGCTGGTGCGCGGCGATGGTTTCGTGAACCGTCTGGATCAGCAGCGACTTCTGGACGTGGCCGTTCAGGAGGACGCGATGATGAGAATCGACGTTCACCCGGGCACGTATGTGGTCCGTGGCACTCCGTTGGGCACCGCATGGCTCGTCGGTTCAGAACCGCTCCGCCAAGAGGTCGCCGATCGGATCGATGATCGGGTCGCTGGGTGTGTCCACCTGGGCTTCGAACGGACCAAGTCCCAAGACGTGGGTTTCGGGCTGCGTCAGTTGGCTGACGTCGCAAGCAAAGCACTCTCACCCGGCATCAACGACCCCACGACCGCGATACACACGCTAGGACACATCTCCTCGTTTTTGTGCGACCTGAGCGAGCGTGACCTCGGACCCGTCGTGCTGCGCGACCAAGACGACCGGGCCCGGGTGGAGCTGGACCGACCCGATCTGGCCAGCTACGTCGACCTTGGCCTGTCCCAACCGCGACGCTACGGTGCTGCGGACCCCCAACTCCTTGAGCGCATTGCCCAGGTCCTGCTCGATCTCAGTCACCGCGTGGCCACCGACCAGCGACCCGTCGTGCTTGACCACCTCGGACGGCTGCAGGGCACCATCAACGCACAATCGTTCGACTCCGCCGCGCAGACCTCACTCGACGCTCTCGCTCAGCGGATCGAGGATGAACTGGCCACCCCTTCCACACAGCCCCACAACCGGTGAGTTGAGCCAGCCCAGAGCTGGCTGAGTTCGTTGTCATAGATGTCGTAGGGCGCTTCCGGTGGCATCACCGCGACCCGGACGCTGGCAGCACCCTTGGGCGTCTCGACACGTAGCGTGATGAGCGAGCCGGGAACAGCCGGGACGCTTGGCACAATGAGGGGGACTATTTCGGGTCCGCCCTGCAGACCGGCATAGCGCCGCTCCCGCTCCATAACCGCGTACTCCAGAGATAACGACAAGAGCTGAGGCTCGAGCCAACCAGCTGGGTATCCGCCCGGTCAGGGACCCATACCCAGTCGACGATCGCCTATCGGTCAGCGGATCAGGCGCACTCTTAGCGGGAGGTCGAGGTCGGCCCAGGCGCGATCGGCGGTCAAAACTTCGGCAGGGGTGCTGCGCAGCGTCAACGCAAGGCAACACCGATCCCCGAGAGAAAGGCTCCGCCCTCCTTCGAGTGACCGCATTGCTCCCGCCAGCTCAGCGTCCTCCTCAAGGACCGGCTCGATGCCGACGCCTGCAGCGACGAGCAACTCACGGAGTCGACCAGTCTTTACGCCGTCGTCGACGAGCTTCCCGATCACCTCGGCCAGATTCGCCGCCCCCAGGGATGCTGATTGGAGCTCGGCGGCGACCAATTCGGCACCGGGCTCGTCATGCAGCAGGGCGAGTACTGCCGAGGCGTCCAGGACAGTCACTCGGCGCTCGAAGCCGCCAGACGACGCTCGGCCAGTAGCTCATCGACCAGTGAACGCTCTGCGGGGACCTCAGCGGCCAACCCTCGAAGCTCCGCCACGGCGTCCTGCTGTCGTTCGAGCACGACTCGCCTACCCACGAGGTGTAGGTGCACCTGGTCACCGGAGGCAAGCCCTAGCGCCGCACGGATTTCGGACGGTAGGACAAGGCGCCCCTGCTGGCCAAGAACGAGCGTGGCATCCATGGTTCAATAGTGCCACCTTTCGCGCGGCTGTGTCACACAGCATTCCAGTCAAGGATTCCCTACTGGTGGTGGGCGGAGCTGCTCGAATCGCCTGCTTCATTTGAGAAACCGCACTCGGTGACCCGAATCCACCAACACGTTGGCGCCGAACGGAGCGGCTATGTCGCGTCGACGTCGAACGGCGTCGGCAGCGCCGGGTCGTAGCGTTCGCGGGGCCGGCGCACGGTGGCCGGGCGCAACGGCCGTTTGGGCTTCGCGTCCTTGGCGGCCCCGGCTTTCGACCCGTCGTCCGCCGACCTGTCGGGCTTGCCCGCAGAGTCGATGGGCACCATCCCGGCCAGCTCGGCGGTGGTCTTGGCCTTGTCGCTCGGCGTCGCCAGGGCTTCGCGGACGATGCGCCGCGGGTCGTATTGACGAGGGTCGAGTTGGTCCCAGTTGACGTCGTCGAACGCCGGGCCCATCTCTTCCTTGATCTGCGTCTTGGCCCCCTCGGCCATGTCTCGCAGGTTGCGCACCAGACGGGCAAGACTCGCTGCATACTCAGGCAGTTTGCTCGGCCCCAGGATGACGACGGCCAAAATCAAGATCAAAAGGATCTCGCCGCTACCGAGATTCAGCACGGCGGGTGCACCGCCATCACTGTGAGGCTCCCTGAAGAGTCATGGTCAGCGTCCGCTCCGGGCCATCGCCAGAACGCACCAGCAGCTCGACGTCCTCGCCGATTTCGCGGGCGCGCAACGTGACGATCAGGTCGCTGCCGTCATCGATCCGTTGGCCGTCAATGGCCAGGATGACGTCGCCAGGCTCGATCCCCGCCTCGTCGGCTGGCCCACCCGCGATCACCGGGTCGGTGCCGTCTTGGGACTCGCTCTGCACTCGTGCGCCCTCACCGCTATAGGCCAAATCGATGAACACGCCGATCACCGGGTGGTCACTGGTGCCTGTCTCGATCAGCGAACGCGCGGTGCGGGCCACCTGAGCAGCCGGGATAGCGAAGCCGAGCCCGATGCTGCCACCCTGGGTCATTCCACTTTGACCGGGCAGTTGCGCGATGGCCGAGTTCACCCCGATCACCCGGCCGGTCATGTCCAACAGCGGACCGCCGGAGTTGCCGGGGTTGATCGCGGCGTCGGTCTGGATGGCGTTGATGAACGATGCGGTCTCGCTGTCGCCCGCCACGACGGGCCGGTCCAGAGCCGAGACGATCCCGGCGGTCACGGTGGCCTCCAACCCCAAAGGTGCGCCCACGGCGACGACGGGGGCACCCACGAGGGCCGGCGCGGAGTCGGCCAGCTCAAGGGCCGGCAGGCCGGTCTGGTCGACCTTGAGGACGGCGATGTCGTATGCCGGGTCGCCGCCGACGATCTCGGCCTCCAGCGGGTCGGAGTTCATGAACTCCACCGTCACCGATTCCTGTGCATCCAACGCCTGCTGCACTACGTGCAGGTTGGTGACGATGTATCCGGCTTCGTCGATCACGAATCCGGAGCCCACTCCCCCTTCGACCTCCGTCCCGACGGTGATCAGCACGACACTGGGCAACGCCCCCTGGGCGATGGCCGACACCGAACCCTGAGCCGCTGTGCCATCGCCAACTGGGGTCAACGGCAGGCTGGAGGTGACGAAGGGGCGCTCCTGGTCGGGGTCGAGGCTCTCGATGGCGACGGCACCGATGGCACCCCCGAGGATTCCGGCGACTAACGCCAGCGCCAGGATCGCCGGATCGGCCCGGCGACCAGGTCGAGATGGGGGGTCAGCAGGTCGCTGCTGAGGGTGGACGGGCAACAACATGCAGTGATTGTGCCTGATCTGTCCGAAGACGGCTTAGCCGAAGGTAGGCACCGGCAAGGCACCCGTGCTTCGACCCGTGGCTGATGCCGTCGTCGCCGGCCGCTTGGGGGCCCGGTGAGCCAGGGATTGACGCAGTTGCGCCCGCCCGCGGTGGATGCGTGACCGCACGGTGCCCAACTTGATCCCCAGGGTTTGGGCGACCTCTTCGTAGGAGTAGCCCTCGATGTCGCACAACACGACGGCGGCGCGGAAGGTCGGGGCGAGCGCGTCCAAAGCCTGCTGGATGTCGCCGTCCAAGTGGGTGAAGTCGAAACTCTCCTCCGGGCCGTGCAGGCGCGAAGGCAACCGGGCCGCGAACTCATCGGAGAGCGCGTCGAATCGAATCCGTTGCTTGCGACGGGCTCGGTCCAGAAAGAGGTTGGTGGTGATCCGGTGCAGCCATCCCTCGAAGGTGCCGGGGCGGAAACTGTCCAAGGAGCGAAACACGCGAATGAAGACGTCGTGGGTCAGATCTTCCGCGTCGTGCTGATTGCCGGTCAGCCGGTAGGACAAGCGGTAGACGCGGGCCGAGTGTTGGCGCACAACCTCATCCCAGGTCGGCTGCTCCCACACCTGCACGTCGTCCATGTCGGCCTCTCACCTGCGCGGCCCGAATGGCTGCGTCTGACTCGTAAGGGTTCCACCGCATCCTGAGCATTCGCTGACAGATTAGGCTGACCCCCATGGCTGCACAGCGGATGACCTCGTGGACCTACGCCGAGAACTTCATACCCTCGCCCGATCCCATCGCCGCTGCATCTGCGCGCGCGGCCGAGATCGGTGCGGACGTGCTGCCCCCGTCGGTCGGTGCGTCGTTGCGGATGCTCGCCGCGGCCTTGAACGCTGGGCACGTGATCGAGATCGGCACCGGTGCCGGCGTGTCGGGGCTGTGGCTGCTGGAGGGCATGAGCGACGACGGCATCTTGACCTCCATCGACGCCGACCCCGAGCGACAACGCGCCGCGCGCGCTGCTTTTGCTTCTGCGGGTGTGCCACCCCAGCGGACTCGGGTGATCAGTGGCGAGGCCCTTCAGGTGCTCCCCCGGATGACCGACGGTGCCTACGACATGGTCTTCGTCTCGGCTGATCACCAGGGCGATGCGGCATACGTCGACCAGGCGCTGCGCTTGCTGCGACCCGGCGGAGCGCTCGCCGTGGCCAATATCTTGGGGCACGACAAAGTAGCCGACCCTGCGGCTCGTGATGACCTCACCTCGGCCATTCGCGATCTGGGCAAGAGCGTGCGCGATGACGAGCGCCTACACTGCGCGCTGTTGCCGGTGGGCGATGGCTTGCTGACCGCGGTGCGCCGCTAGAGCGCCATCGCCGCGCGGCCTATGTTGTCGCATGCAAAAACCCCGCGGCCTATGGTCGCGGGGTTTTGCACATGGAGGTGGGGTTAGCCCAAGCACTCGGAGATCGCGTCTCCGAGTGAACCTGCCTCCTCGGCGTTCATCTCGACGACCAGCCGGCCGCCCCCTTCCAGTGGCATGCGCAGCACGATGCCGCGGCCTTCCTTCGTTACTTCAAGGGGGCCGTCCCCGGTGCGGGGCTTCATTGCAGCCATAGCAAACCTTCTTCTCTGACGCGGGCGGACCAAAGGGCCCGCCGCATGGGCACGGAGAGCACGATTTCACATCCATTATTCATCCCCTTCGCCGGGTCGGCCTAATTGATCGGGCAGACTGATCTGCGGCACAAGCACTCATCCCGCATCTACCACTCCACCAGAAAGCAGTGAGATGGCCCCGCAGAGCAGCCCGGAATCGGTCAGTGTGCACCACGAAGCCGGTGTTGCGACGGTCCGACTTGAGCGGCCCGAGGCGATGAACGCTCTCAATATCGCCACCAAGGAATCGCTACTGGCATCCTTGACCGGGGTGGCCAGTGACCCGCAGGTCCGCTGCGTGGTGCTGACCGGGAGCGGGGATGCCTTCAGCGTCGGCCAAGACCTCAAGGAACACGTCGGGTTGTTGACCGAGGCACCCGAGCAGGTATGGTGCACTGTTCGCGAGCATTACAACCCGATCGTGCAGTTGTTGGCCGAGATGGACAAGCCGGTCATCGCGGCGCTCAACGGGGTCGCTGCTGGGGCGGGGGCATCCTTCGCCTTCGCCGCCGACCTGCGTTATCTAGCCGACACTGCCGGATTCACGCTGGCCTTCGCTGGTGTCGCATTGTCCTGCGATTCGGGTGCTTCTTGGACGCTGCCGCGCCTCGTGGGCACGGCAAAGGCCAAAGAGCTGATGATGCTGGGCGGTCGCCTCGACGCTGCTCAAGCACTGGCCTTGGGCTTGGCCACGGCGGTCGTCCCGGCGGCCGAACTAGAGGCACATGTGGCCCAGATCGCTCAGCGCCTCGCGGCAGGACCCACCTTGGCTCTAGGGTCCATTCGCCGCGCAGTGGCCTTCTCAGCCAGTGCCGATCTCGCGGCGTCGCTTGAGTATGAGGCTGAGTTGATGGACCGCACCGGGAGCAGCCAGGACCACGCGGCGGCCGTGGCTTCGTTCCTGGCTAAGCGCCCGCCGGAGTTCACCGGCAGCTAGCGCACGACCGACGCTCGGGGCGGGTCACGGCGGGTTATCCCGGGGCGGCACAAACATGAAGAGCTCCCACGTCCACCACACTTGCCACCCCAGGAAGAGCACCAACAGCGTGATCGTGCGAGCCACCAAGACCCAGTGAGGGTGGGCACCCGAACGACGATCGGGCGCCCAGCCCCCTCCGATGAACACCACAAAGAGCGGAAATAGCAAGAGCAGGTAGCGGTAGATGCTCGTCCAGGGGTCGAGTGCGGCAAAGAGGTAGAGCGGATAGCCCAGACACCACGCACGCAACTCAGCGCCCAGGCCGGCCGCCCATGGCCCCAGGACCGCCAACAGCAGCAATCCCACCGCCCCGGCCAGCAGCACGGGACCTGCTGTGTCGCCGAACAGAAATTGCACCATGTCGATCGCGGGGGTGAACGGGGTCACTGGCTCGCCTTGACGCCAAGCCGACATGGTGACCGGGTAGGCATCAGAGCGCTGGGTGCCCCACCAGGCGATGGCGGGCCACAGCAGTCCCGACAGGCCGCAGCCCACGAGCGCGGCCAGCATGGATGCCCATTCACCGCCGGTGATGGGCTGCTGCGCTCGGCCGCGCCAACGGTGGATGACTGCGACCAACGCCACCAGGCCAAGCGGCAGCGCGATCGGTCGAGCCAATCCGGCCAAGAGAGCCACCAGTGCGGCAGCAAGCCAGCGCTGACGCAACAGCAGCCACAAGAATCCGCCCAGCAATAGCAGGGCCAACGACTCGGTGTAGGCCACCTGCAGGACCGGTGCCGCAGGGAAGCCTGCCAGGAGCGCAACCGCGCCCAGCGCCGCCGCGGAGCCGACCTTCTCCCGCAGCATCCCGGCGATGACCAGCGCCGCGGCATACCCCAGCGCTGTGGCCACCACCGTCCCGGACACAGCGAAGGGCCAGCCGGTGAGCGCCATGACGGCTCGGCTCAGATAGGGAAACAGCGGGTAGAAGGCCCATTCGTTCTGAAGCACCTGCCCGTCATCGCCGATCGGGAGTGCGTCGGGGTATCCGCCCGTGGCGATCCGTTCGTACCATTGGCCGTCCCAAAGGGTGGCGACGTCGAAATAGCGCGGATTCTCCCCACTGAAGATCGACGGGTCCTGCTGGTCGTAGGTGATCCAGAACAGAACCGCGGTCGTAAACAGCCGAAGGACGGTATAGATCGCCAGTACCGCGAGCACGAAGCGTGCGCCACTGAGCTGCGAGGGGGCAGCGCGCTCAACCTCGGTCGTTGCGACGCTCACGCTGGATCAGCGCAGCGGGCACGGAAGCAACCGACCAGGTGGTCATCCACCACGCCACACGCCTGCATCGCCGCATACACCGTCGTCGGACCGAGATGCTTGAACCCGGCTGCCTTCAACTTGGCAGCCAGCGCGGCGGACTCGGCGGTCGTCGCGGGCACGTCGCCCGCCCGACCTGGCCGCGTGTGAGCCACGGGTCGGGCGCTCCAGAACAGCGCCTCCAGACCCCCTGCGTCGCGCAACGCCACGGTGGCCTGGGCATTAGAGATGGTGGCTTCGATCTTTCGGCGGTTGCGCACGATCGAGGCGTCCTGCAAAAGGCTCTCGACGTCTCCTGGGGTGTATGCCGACACGACGTCGGCCTCGAAGCCCTTGAACGCGCGCCGAAAGTGCTCTCGCTTGCGCAGAATCGTGAGCCACGACAGACCGGATTGGAACGCTTCCAGGCATAACCGCTCCAAGAGTGCCTGCTCGCCGCGGACCTCGACTCCCCATTCCACGTCGTGATAGGCGCGGTATTCCACGGCACCGCCACGGCTCGTCCCGGAGCCCACCCAGGGACAGCGGGACAGATCATCGGGTCCGAGCACGAGGTCCGAGCCGGGCGACCTTGAATCCGGCACACTGATGTCCTGCGCAGACATCAGGTCTGGTCGGCTCCGGTCGAGCCGGCGGCATCCGCGGCACGCTTGGCCATCTTGTCCAACGCACGACCGAACATCAGCCGATTGCCCGGATCGATGACCCTGCCGAGCGCCCGACCCACAATGTGCGGACGCACCATGATGTGCTCACGCCACACCACCCGAGTGTCGGTGCCTTCGGTCGCGAAGTGGACGTGCGCCCACCCATCGAGCAGGGGTCCCAGTTTGTCGATCCGGAACTCGTGGGGCGGGTCCCAGATCGAGACTTCCATCGTGTCCGGAAGGGCCAAGGGGCCAAGGCCAGTGCGAGCGGTGAAGGTCCAGTTCACCCCGATGGGGCCTGCGTCAGCGGTAATCGTCGTCAGTGGGATGAAGTCGCCATGATCGCGAAATCCCGAGAAGACATCGAAAGTCTCCTGCACACCGGCGGGCACGCACCGCACCAGATCAAAGGTCCCCACGGTGCTCCTCCTGCGCTCGAAGTCGATCGATTTCGTGATCGCGAACAGCCAACTCTTCGCGCAACCTGCCCAGGACTCCGTCCACTTGGTCCATCCGATATCCGCGGAAGGCCAGGTCGAGCCGGATATCAGCGATGTCCTCACTCTGGAGGGGGCCCGAGGGCAGCCCGGGATAAGACTGAGTGCTCACAGGAGCTTCGACGCCGGGAACCGAAGATCGGGACACGATGACGGCAGCGATTACCCCGACCGCAAGGACGGCGAGAATGGCGATGATGAGGATCACGAGTCGATGGTACGCAGCGGCTGGAACTGGGCGGCTATTGCCGTGCCGCACCGGCGGCCACGATCGCGGCCACCGCTTCGGCTGGGTCATCGGTGACCTGCAGCCAACGCAGGTCAGCCTCGGAGACGGTGCCCTCCGCGAGCAGGGTGCCGCGGACCCAGTCCAACAGCGGCGTCCAGAAGTCGACCCCGAGCAGCACGATGGGAAAGTGGGTGACCTTGCCTGTCTGCACGAGCGTGACAGCCTCGAACAGTTCATCCAGCGTTCCGAAACCGCCTGGCAGCACGATGAAGCCCTGTGCATACTTCACGAACATCGTCTTGCGGGCGAAGAAGTATCGGAAGTTGATGCCGAGGTTGACGTGATCGTTGAGTCCCGTCTCGAAGGGCAGCTCGATGCCGAGCCCGACGGAGGTGCCCCCTGCCTGCGCGGCGCCCTTGTTGGCAGCCTCCATGGTGCCCGGACCTCCCCCGGTGATCACCGCATACCCCGCCTGCACTAGCAAGGTGCCCACTTCCTGAGCCAGGGCGTATGCCGGGTGTCCGGGGCCGGTCCGGGCCGATCCGAAGACGCTCACAGCCGGACCCAGCTCAGCCAACGCCCCGAAGCCCTCGACGAACTCGGCTTGGATGCGCATCACTCGCCACGGATCGGTATGCACCCACTCGCCCGGGCCGGAGGAGTCCAGCAGGTTCTGATCGGTAGTGCTGGCCGGCACCCGCTGATCGCGCAGCGTGATCGGCCCTCGTTGATAACCCTTGCCAATGCTCACCCCGGCAACCTAACCTGCTCGGCCCACAGAAGCCTGTGAAAGCTGCCGCAGCAAGCAACTTAGACTTCGCGCCATGCCATCGCCGGGTCGCCTTGTCACGACGGGAGCACTGCTGTGCGTTGCGGGGGTGGGCGGCGTGTTCGGTGCCCGATGGGTCATCGACAGCGTGAGCGATCCGATGTGTGAGTTCACTGCGGCAGATCGCAGTGAGACCAAGACGCCGGAGCAATCCGCAAATGCCTCGACGATCAGCATCGTCGCGGTGCAACGTGGCCTGCCCCCTCGGGCAGCCTCGATCGGCATCGCCACCGCGATCCAGGAATCCAAGCTGCAGAACATCAACTATGGGGACGCAGACTCACTCGGCCTCTTTCAGCAGCGGCCAAGCCAAGGCTGGGGCAGCGAAGAGGAGATCCTCGACCCGGTCTACGCCACTAACGCCTTCTATGACGTCCTGATCGAGGTGGAGGGATGGCAGGACGGGGAGATCACCGAAGTGGCTCAAACCGTGCAGCGCAGCGCCTATCCGGACGCCTACGCAGACCACGAGTGGGAGGGCAGGGTTTTGGCCTCGGCCTTGACGGGCCAGACTGCGGCCGGGATCGGCTGCGAGTTGGACCCGGCCGACACCGTGGGAGACGCCACCGCGTTGGCGGCCGAGATCTCCGGCCTCGGTTTTGAGGCGACGGCTTCGGGGCAAACTGTCAGCGTGTCATCCAGCGATGAGCAAACGGCGTGGGCGATCGGCAGTTGGGCCGTGGCGCACGCTGCGCAACGTGAGGTGAACTCGGTGCAGGTCAGCGATCAGGTGTGGGATCGGGCTGCAGAGTCGTTGACCTGGCAAAATGCGACGACGGCGACCGATGAGGCCTCCGTCGTCATCACCGTGAACGGGTGATCAGCGGTCGCTGACCGGTGTGTAGTCGCGCTCGCCGTAGCCGGTGTAGACCTGGCGTGGTCGACCGATCTTGGTCGCGGGGTCGTTGATCATCTCGTGCCACTGCGCGATCCAGCCGGGTAGCCGCCCGATCGCGAACAGCACCGTGAACATGTTGGTCGGAAAGCCCATCGACTCGTAGATCAGGCCGGTGTAGAAGTCGACGTTGGGATAGAGCTTGCGCTCGACGAAGTAGTCGTCCTCCAGCGCCTTCTGCTCCAATTCCATGGCCAGATCCAGCGTCTGATTGGTGCCCAATTTGGACAAGATCTCGTGGGCGGTTTCTTTGATGATCGCGGCGCGAGGGTCGTAGTTCTTGTACACCCGGTGCCCGAAGCCCATCAACTTCACGCCGTCTTCTTTATCCTTGACCTTGCGGACGAACTCCGAGACGTCGCCGCCGTCGGCCTTGATCCCGTCGAGCATGGACAGCACCGCAGAGTTCGCGCCGCCGTGCAGGGGTCCCGACAGAGCGTGGATGCCCGCGGAGATGGAGTTGAACAGGTTGGCCTCCGAGGAGCCCACCAGCCGCACCGTCGAGGTCGAGCAGTTCTGCTCGTGGTCGGCGTGCAGGATGAACAACAAGTCCAGCGCTTTGGCCAGATCAGGGTCCATCTCGTAGCGCTCTGTGGGCTGACCGAACGTCATCCAGAGGAAGTTCTCGACCAAATTGTAGTCGTTGTTGGGATACAGGAACGGCTGCCCCAGGCTCTTCCGGAACGCGTATGCCGCGATAGTCGGCAGTTTGGCCATGAGCCGAATCGTGGAGATCTCGGCCTGCTCGGCATCGAACGGGTCCTGGCTGTCCTGATAGAACGTCCCGAGCGCCGAGACGGCCGAGGACAGCACCGGCATGGGGTGGGCATCGCGGGGGAAGCCGCCGAAGAAGCTCTTCATGTCTTCGGCCAACAGCGTGTGCTTGCGCAACTTGTTGTCGAACTCGCTCAGCTGATCGGCGGTCGGCAACTCACCATAAATCAGCAGATAACTGGTTTCCAGGAAGTTCGAGCTCTTGGCCAACTGCTCGATGGGGTATCCGCGGTAGCGCAGGATCCCGGCGTCGCCGTCGATATAGGTGATGTCCGACTTGCACGAGGCCGTGTTCACGAACCCCACGTCGAGGGTCACATCCCCCGTGGTCTTCATCAGGGCACTGATGTCCAGTCCCGAGTTGCCTTCGGTCGCGGGCACGACCGCAAGCTCCAGCTCATGATCCTTATGGCGCAATGTGGCGTTGTCGGTCATAGGTTCCTCCTGGTCACGCCCCGGAAGGGGCGATCTGACGGGCGGTCACGACGCTCACGGGAGAGTGCGCCGAGTGCGACTATTCCTCGTGCTCTTGTGGCGGCAGGGCCGCGATGATCGGGTGGTCCTTGGCAATCATGCCCATCTTGGCTGCGCCGCCGGGACTGCCCAGGTCATCGAAGAACTCGACGTTGGCCTTGTAATACTCGGCCCACTCCTCCGGAGTGTCGTCTTCGTAGTAAATGGCTTCGACGGGGCATACGGGCTCGCAGGCTCCGCAGTCGACGCACTCGTCGGGGTGGATATAGAGCGAGCGCTCGCCTTCGTAGATGCAATCGACGGGGCACTCCTCGATGCATGCCTTGTCCTTGAGGTCGACACAGGGCTGGGCAATCACGTACGTCATGGGGAACAGTATGCCGTTCTGTTGGCGGTGGCTGAAATGGGGCAGGAGCGGGTGATCCAGCGGCTAACCCTCGCAGGACACTCCCGGGGAAGGTTGGTAGGTCGTGGTGTATTCGTCGGTGCGCACCACGTCGCCGGACTTGATGAGGTCTCGCGCAACGGTGATGGTGAAGCCCTCGACGGCGCCTTGCGTCAGGCAGTCCTCGCTGTCGTCGGTCTTGGTATCGGGCTCGGTGATGTCGCGTCGCTTGCCGGTGCGCGTCTCGACGGTGTATTGGCGGTCGCCGAAGAACTGCATCACGATTTCGTCGCCTTCGATGGACGCTTGGATCACGATCGGCGACTTCGTGTCGTTGGTCCAGACGTTGTCAATAGCCCCCACCGAAATCGTTGCCTCCCGACCCACCGGATAACGCGAGATGTAATACGAGTGCGGGGTG
Organism: uncultured Actinomycetota bacterium; assembly: GCA_963803695.1. Classification (GTDB taxonomy): domain Bacteria; phylum Actinomycetota; class Actinomycetes; order Actinomycetales; family Dermatophilaceae; genus Ornithinicoccus. The sequence goes on along the minus strand of CAWDNY010000015.1, from coordinate 317,071 downwards.
AAGGAATTCAGCTCCACGCCGGAGAACCATGCCGTGTTCAACAGCGTGGTCGACACCTGTGACAGTCCCCCACCGATGCCCTTGACCAACCGGCCATCGGCGATCACCCCCGCCTCGACATACCCGCGGTCCGGGCTGATCGGAGCCAACGTGTCGGCGAGACTGAAGGATTCCCCAGGCATAATGACCGATCCGTTGACGTAGCGCAGGCCAACGCGGATGTTTTCGGTGCGGTCGGCGTTCTCGGCACCGGTGGGGAACTCACTGCGGAACTCGGCCATGACCGAGTCGACATCCCACGTGGACGCTTGCTCATCGGTAATCTCTGGCTTGATCTCGCTCGTGGTGACCACGATCGTGCGACCGTCCAGACTGACGGTATTTTCTCCGTCTGGGGATCCGGTTTGCTCAGTGCCATCCGCCGACGTTCCGGATGTTTGAGAAGAATCGTCCGGGGCATCCTCAGCCGTGCTATCGCTGGCATCGCCCGCCGCGGCGCCCTGCGCGCTCTCGTCCACCCGCAAGATCTCGCGGACGCCGGCCAGGACCGCCTCCTCATCGACCTCAGTGCCGACCACGGCGTCGACCAGCACAGGACTTCCTTGGTCGCCGAGTCGCACGGTGGCGTTCCGGGCCGATTGCTCCACGTCGACGAGCGCCCCGTCCACGATCTCGGCCAGCCCGGCCTCGTCAAGCACCAATTGCAGACCAGTGGTGCCATCCTGGTCCACCTGCTCCACGCTCAGCAGCCGCGACAACTGATTCGGGCTGATCGTGGCCTTGGCGTCTTCGTCCTCCACCTCGATCACGATCGGGTCGGACAACGCCGGCTCGGCATACTCGCTGACGAAGGCCTCGACACTTTCCGTGCGCACGTCGGCCTTGACGGGCTCGTTTTCGACGGTCATCGAGGTGCTCTGAGGCCAGCTGTCCTCGATGTCATCAGCCGTCTCCGAGACCAGCATCTGCACCCCGTCCTCGGGCAGGCTGGCCTTCACCTCTCCTTGGCTGAGCACGACCGTTGCCTGCACCGGCTCGCGGTTCAGGTCTTCACTGGCGCTCGTCAACGCGCCTTCCAGGGCGTCACGATCGACGCGCGTAGCCAGGTCGACGGCCCGACCGTCACCGGTGAGGTGCGCCCAGATGTTCCGGGGGTCAAACGACACGCCTGCTACGCCCGTCAGTGTCTGGTCGAGGTCGAGGCTCAAGCCCGACTCCGCGGGTTCGAGCCGAGCCTCTTCACCCTCCAACTCCACGATGATCTGAGTGGAGGCCATATCGGCGAGCTTGTCGTCCAACACACTTCGAGCACCGTCTTTGCTCAGGGTGCCGATGTCTACGCCCTCGACCGTGGTGCCGGCGGGCACACGCTCGCCGAGGTAGTACGCCAGGCCCACGTATCCGCCCACCAGGACGATGAGCGCCACGGCCAACCTCAGTACGATCCCGCGCCATTCGCCCCGGGGACGTTCCTCAGGCACACGGAGCGGGTCGTTGGGGTCTTCAGGCACGTGGTTCCTCTCGTATGCCGACGGCGGGCTGGCTCACGCCAACGTAGTGAACGTTCCTCGGAAGTGTACGAGCGCAGCCTCGGCGCGGGCCGGAGTCGCCACACTGACAACACGGCCAATGATCACCGTATGGTCGCCCGCCGGGTGGGCGGCGTAGGTGCGGCATTGCAGCGTGGCGAGGGCATCATCGAGCAGCGCAACCCCCAGACTCCCGCGGTGATGCGGCACGCGGTCGAGTTGACCGTGCATGGGACGGCCAGGTGTCGACAACCATTGCGCGGTCCCACGGGCGGACGCACCGAGCAGGCTGAGGCCCCAGACCTGAGCCCCCCTCACGGCGTCATGCCATCGCGCCTCGTTGCTCACGCTGATCAGCACCAAGACAGGGTCCAGCGACACGCTGGCCACCGCCGTCGCCGTCATCGCGTGGTCGTGTTGACCGGCCAGGGTCGTCGCCACGACGACGCCGCTGGCCAGGCGACCGATCGCGCGCCGGTAGTCCATCTCGTCAACCTCATCGAAGTCTTCGAAATCAGTCATCACTGTCCCACTCTCGATAACCCTCACGGCCGATCAGCCGGGCCGCGACATCGTTGCTCAACGCAAAGTAGCCATCGGCACCGTCTTGGGGGTAGAGCGTGACCTGAGTCGGGTGGTGCCGCAGTGCCGCCACCCGCAGCACCTGAGCCTCGCGGTCCACGATGCGCACGCTCACGTCGTCATCGGGGGCCACCGAAGGCGGGTGCGGATCCTCCCGTGCCGGGATGCTGAGCCCAGAGTCGGCAGGCACGTTGCTCCGGAGCCAGGCACGATCTTCTTGCGCCCACGACAGCGGGCTGGCAGCGACGTACATCCTGGGCCGCTCGGCTGGATCGAGCAGACGAAGCGCGGCCACGCTGACCCGGTGAGTCTGGATGTGGTCGGGATGGCGATAGCCGCCCTGCGGGTCGTAGGTGATCAGCACGTCGGGCTTGATCTCGCGCAGACGTCTCGCCAGTACGTGCGCCGCTTCGTCCAGATCGGCGCTGGCAAAGGCTCGCGGGTGTTGGGCTGCCGGTGATCCGGCCATGCCACTGTCCCGCCAGCGCGGGGCCGCGAAGGCAACGTCGGCTTCACTATCAGCCGGACCCGTGGCACCCAGGTATTCGTGATGCACGCCCAAGGTGCGCATGGCCCCCGACAACTCGCCGTGCCGATGCAGGCCCAGCCGATCGGTGCCTTCGAGGTGCGCCAACTCAGGAGTGATGACCTCGCCCTCCTGGCCGAGGGTCGCGGTGATCACGTGCACCTCGCTCCCGGCGAGCGCATGGTGGGCCAAAGCGAGGCCCGTGGCGAGCGTCTCGTCGTCGGGGTGCGCGTGCACCGCCACCAGGGTGATGGGAGCATCGCCGAGCCCGCGCGTCATCGATTCATCCTGCATACCCGGTGTATCCGCGACACCACTGGCTGCCCGCCCACGCAGTCCTCAGCGCTTGGCGCGCGCCGCAGCCCGCCCGCGCAGGGTCTGGTCCAACTCGACCTTGCGGATTCGCACTGCCTCCGGAGTCACCTCGACACACTCGTCTTCACGGCAGAACTCCAGCGACTGCTCCAGGCTCATCAACCGCGGTGGGATGAGCCGCTCCAACACCTCAGAGGTCGCCGATCGCACGTTGGTCAGCTTGCGCTCGCGGGTGATGTTGACGTCCATGTCGTCGGCGCGCGAATTCTCTCCGACGATCATGCCCTCATACACCTCGGTCGTCGGGGCTAAGAACATCTGACCGCGCTCCTGCAGGCTGAACATCGCGTAGGTCGTGGCCACACCCTTGCGGTCGCTGACCAGCGAGCCCGACTGACGGGTCCGGATCTCGCCGAACCACGGGAAGTAACCCTCGAAGACGTGGTTGGCGATGCCGGTGCCACGGGTGTCAGTCATGAACTCGGTGCGGAACCCGATCAGCCCGCGGGCCGGGACGATGAATTCCATCCGGATCCAGCCGGTGCCGTGATTCGTCATGTGCTCCATGCGACCCTTTCGGACCGCCATGAGCTGGGTGATCGTGCCGAGGTGCTCCTCAGGCGTGTCGATGGTCATTCGCTCGAAGGGCTCGTGGAGCTTGCCGTCGATCTCCTTGGTGACCACCTGCGGCTTACCGACGGTGAGTTCGTAGCCCTCGCGCCGCATCTGCTCCACGAGAATGGCGAGCGCAAGCTCACCTCTTCCTTGGACTTCCCAGGTGTCCGGTCGCTCGGTGGGCAGCACACGAAGGGACACGTTGCCGACCAGTTCTTTGTCCAGGCGGTCCTTGACGAGGCGGGCAGTGACCTTGCTGCCCTTGACCCGGCCCACCAGCGGCGAGGAATTGGTGCCGATGGTCATCGAGATCGCCGGCTCGTCCACGGTGATCAGCGGAAGCGGGCGCGGGTCCTCGGGGTCGGCGAGCGTTTCTCCAATGGTGATCTCGGGGATGCCCGCAATGGCGATGATGTCCCCGGGTCCGGCCTTCTCGGCGGGGACGCGGTCCAGCGCCTCGGTGAGCAGGAGTTCGGTGATCTTGACGTTCTGCACCGAGCCGTCGCGGCGGCACCAGGCCGTCTGCTGACCCTTGCGGATTTCGCCTGCGCGCACACGGCATAGGGCGATGCGACCCAGGAAAAGCGAGGAGTCGAGGTTGGTGACGTGCGCCTGCAGCGGGGCTCCCTCAATGTAGGTCGGAGCTGGGATGTGCTCGAGCATCGTCGCGAAGAGCGGCTCGAGATCGGCGGCGTCGGGCATCTCCCCTCGACCGGGGGCAGTCATGGAGGCGCGGCCGGCCCTGGCCGAGGTGTAGACGATCGGGAAGTTCAACGCCGCTTCGGTCACGCCCTCGTCGACGCCATCCTCGAGGAGATCCATGAACAGCGCATAGACCTCGTCGACGACCTCGGCGATGCGACTGTCCGGACGGTCGACCTTGTTGATGCACAAGATCACGGGCAGGTGCAGAGCCAGGGCCTTGCGCAAGACGAAGCGAGTTTGCGGCAGCGGGCCTTCAGAGGCATCCACCAACAGCACGACAGCATCGACCATCGACAGGCCGCGCTCGACCTCACCGCCGAAGTCGGCGTGGCCGGGGGTGTCGATGATGTTGATCGTGACGCCGTCGGGTGCACCGGCCGCAGCGGCGGCAGCGCCCGAGTAACGAATGGCAGTGTTCTTGGCCAGGATGGTGATGCCCTTTTCGCGCTCCAGGTCGTTGGAGTCCATGACCCGATCGACGTCTTCTCCGCGGCGGTCATCGAAGGCCCCGGACTGATACAACATGGCATCGACCAGCGTCGTCTTGCCGTGGTCGACGTGGGCCACGATGGCAACGTTGCGAAGGTCCGAGCGGGTGCGCAGCGTCGCCTGGGAGGCAGCGCTGTCTTGAGTCAAAGAAGAGGGCATAGCGAAGATTGTCTCAGCCGAACGTCAACTACCGTGCATCGAAGCCGCGAGGTATGCCGTGATGGCCTCGTTGCTCGGCAGCCACGCCAGGGTCGGCACTTGCTCTCGACTCACCCAACGCAGCGCGTCGTGGTCTTGAAGGGCGGCTGGCTCGCCTTCACAGATCCGGGCCCACCACAGATGCATGAGCCATCCCGGACGCAGCGGCCACGCCCCATCGACGGGGCCAAGGGCGCGCTCCCCCAGCACTACTTTCACCCCGAGCTCTTCGAAGAGTTCGCGGTGTGCGGCCGCCTCCGGGTCTTCGCCCCGCTCGACCTTGCCGCCGGGCAGTTCCCACAGCCCAGCCAAGTCGACCGGCGCTGTCCGTCGGGCTGCGAGCAGAACGCGGGGCATGCGAAGGTCATCGACCAGCGCGGCGGCTGCGACGAGGCGCTGAAGTCGAGGTCGGTCACTCACGACACCACCTCAGCACATCGACATTGTGTTGCAGATTGGTCAAGGTTTACCCACAGATGCCGAATTGCCTGTTCACAGATAGCCTCCAGGTAGGTATGTTTCGACCACCAATGTGGGTCGATTCGACGGCATTGCAGCGGAATGACACACGTGAAGTTCTTACAAGGAGGCACGATGATCAACCGCAAGGTGGCCGCAATCGCCGGCTCAGCCTGCCTAGCCCTAGTACTGTCTTCATGCGCCGAATCCGAGCGCGAAGAGAGCCCCGACGCCGCTGAAGGCAGCGGCTCGGAGGGCGGCACTAGCGACGCACAATTCGTCTTCGGTGCCGCTGGTGCCCCGACCACGTTCGACCCCTTCTACGCCAGTGATGGTGAGACCTTCCGGATCACTCGGCAGATCTTCCAGAACCTGATCGGCATCGAAGAGGGTGGCTCCGAGCCCGTCCCCGAGCTGGCGAAGTCCTGGGAAGGCAGCGAGGACGGCCTGACCTGGACCTTCGATCTGCAGGATGGCGTGACCTTCCACGACGGGACCCCGTTCAACGCGGAAGCGGTCTGTGCCAATTTCGAGCGGTGGTACGACCAGAACGAAACCGGGCAGAACGACGCGGTGACGGCCTACTGGGCGAGCGACTTCGGCGGATTCAAGGGCGGCGATGAGAGTCTGTACGACTCGTGTGAGGCGACCGATGAACTGACCGCAGAGGTCACCGTCACCCGCTCCACAGGCAAGTTCCCGATCGTGCTCAGCCAGTCGTCCTACGCGATGCAGAGCCCGACAGCAATGGAGGAGTTCGACGCCAACGGCGTTGAGACCGAGGGAGAAGGCTTCGTCTTCCCCGAGTACGCGACCGATCGCCCGACCGGCACCGGGCCCTTCACCTTCGAGGACTACGACGTCCAGAATGGCACCGTCACGCTAAAGCGGTTCGATGACTTCTGGGGCGACAAGGCTGGTGTCGAGACCTTGATCTTCAAGATCATTGCCGACGAGACTTCCCGCCGGCAGGAGTTGGACGCCGGGACCATTGACGGCTACGACCTCCCCAACCCTGTGGACTGGGGTGGCTTGGAGGAAAGCGGCAACCAGGTGCTGATCCGCGACCCGTTCAACATCCTCTACCTCGGGATCAACCCTGTCGCCGACCAACAATTGGTCGATGACGATGTCCGGATGGCCCTGTACATGGCCATCAATCGCGATCAGCTGGTCACCAGCCAGTTGCCGGAGGGGGCCACCGTGGCCACCCAGTTCGTGCCGCCGACCATCGACGGTTATAACGACGACCTGCAACCAGTTGTGTACGACCCCGACGCCGCCGAGCAATTGCTGGCCGACGCTGGTATGTCGGACCTGACGTTGGATCTGTGGTATCCCACCGAGGTCTCGCGTCCCTACATGCCGGATCCGCAGAGCATCTACAACGCAGTGAAGGCCGACTGGGAGGCCATCGGCGTCACCGTCAATCCGGTCGCCAAGCCCTGGGCTGGTGGTTACCTCGACGGTGTCCAGCAGGGCAGCGCTCCGGCGTACCTGCTGGGCTGGACGGGCGACTACAACGGTGCTGACAACTTCCTTGGAGCGTTCTTCGCCGGCGACGACAACGAGTTCGGCACCGGCGAGTACGAGTGGGCGCAGGATCTGCAAGACGGCTTGCGGGCTGCCGACGCTGAGGCCGACCCGGCCAACCGCACGGAGCTCTACCAGCAGTTGAATGCGGACATCATGGAGTGGCTGCCGGGCTTCCCGATCTCGCATTCACCTCCAGCATTGGTCGTCGGCCCGAAGGTTCAGGGTCTGGTCCCGAGCCCACTGACCGCAGAGGATTTCTCCACGGTGACGATTTCCGAATAACTCCGCGGCCATTGATGACTGGGAGGGGCGGGCACCTCACGGCCCGCCCCTCCCAAGTCCTCGCAGCAATTCTCGACCTTCGCTGAAATAGGCCTCCCAAAGGAGTCGCGGTGCTGAGGTTCATTGTTCGCCGTCTGCTGCAGACGGTGCTGTCGCTCTTTGCTTTGAGCCTCCTCCTGTTCGCCTGGCTACGGTCGCTACCGGGCGGCCCGGTGAGCGCACTCCTGGGTGAGCGCGGCACCCCGGAATCCCGTGCCCGGCTAGAGGCCCAGCTGGGAATCGATCGACCGATCTGGGTGCAGTACTGGTCGTTCCTCAAGCGCGCCCTGCAAGGCGATTTTGGAATCTCCAACGGAGTGCGCCCAGGAACGCCCGCCCTAGATGTATTTCTGTCTCGGCTCCCGGCCACCATCGAGTTGAGCGTCATTGCCATGATGCTCGCGGTGACACTGGCGATCCCCCTGGGTTACATGGCTGCAAAGCGTCGCGGAAGCCTGTTCGACACCTCATCGATCGTAGGGTCCCTCGTCGGAGTTGCGGTACCCGTTTTTTTCTTGGCTTTCGTCCTCAAATTCATCTTCGCCGTGCAGTGGCAATTGCTTCCTCCCTCAGGACGACAGTCCGTCGGCTTGGACGCCACCCGTATCACCGGCTTCTTCGTTCTGGACGGCATTATGACTCGCGAATGGGACGCGGCATGGGACGCACTCAAACACTTGATCCTCCCCGCGATTGCTCTGGCTTCCATACCGTTTGCCGTGATCTTCCGCATCACCCGCGCCTCGGTGCTAGAGGTTTTGGACGAGGACTACGTCCGCACCGCGCGGGCCAAAGGACTCAATTCCTCGGTCATCCGGACCCGACACATCATGCGCAATGCGCTCATCCCCGTAGTGACTATCATCGGACTACAAATTGGTGCCCTCCTCGCCGGAGCAGTGCTCACGGAAACGGTGTTCGCCTTCCAGGGCATTGGGCAGGCATTGGCTATTGGCTTCAATAAGAAGGATTACGCCGTACTACAAGTGCTCATCATGATGGCTGCGTTGATATACATCATTGTCAACCTGTTGGTCGATATCGCCTACGCGGTCATTGATCCACGCGTTCGGACTCGGTGAGGAAACACTATGAGCGAGAACACAAAGACCTCATACGGAGACCGAAAGAAGGGCAAAATTGACTCGTTGGCTGAGTCTGGATCGGTCTCGACCGACGAGGGGGTGAGCCTGTGGAAGAGCGCGTGGCTCCGTCTTCGCGTCAATCCGGTCTTTGTTGTCGGGGCGATAATAATCCTAATTTTCGTCGTCTTGGCTGTCATCGCGCCTTGGCTTGCACCAAAAGACCCTGGGGCCCGATTGCTTGTGGACGAGATCACACCGCAAGGAAACCCAGTTCCTCCCCCACAGGACGGCTTTCCTCTCGGAGCCGACAACCGTGGCCGCGACCTACTATCGCGACTCATTGTCGGATCTCGGCAAACACTCATCGTCGGGGTGATGGCCACCTTGGGCGGCTTGGCCGGCGGCCTCATCCTGGGAATTCTGGCCGGGGGGCTCGGCGGCAAGGTCGACGCCGGTGTCATGCGTATCGTTGACGTGATGTTGTCAATTCCGTCGTTGCTGATGGCCTTCTCGATCGCCGCACTATTTGCCAACCCATCGCAGTGGACGGTTATCATCGCGATCGCCATCATCCAAATCCCCATTTTCGCAAGACTCCTTCGCGGCTCGATGCTGGCGCAGCGCCATAGCGACCACGTCTTGGCGGCCCGGGCGCTCGGGGTTAAACCCGCTCCCATCATCTTCCGACACATGCTTCCGAATTCGTTGAGTCCGGTGATTGTTCAATCCACACTCGTTTTGGCGACGGCCATCATCGACGCGGCGGCGCTGTCGTTTCTCGGTCTGGGCAACCCTGATGACACCGTCCCGGAATGGGGAGCGATGCTAGGAAACTCGCAGACCTACTTCAACACCTATCCCCATCTCGCCTTTTATCCCGCGATTTGCATCATCATTGTGGCGCTTGGATTCACCCTCATGGGTGAGTCCATGCGTGAGGCTCTCGATCCCAAGTCCCGACGGTGAGGTGGCGAGCGAGATGAACGATGCAGCGACGGTCATGAAGTCCGGTCGCGGTGGACCGCGCGCCCCCAAATCTCAGCCGCTGCTGGAGGTGGAAGACCTTCGCGTGACGTTTGGCAGGGGCGACAAAGCATTCACTGCCGTCGACGGGGTCAGTTTCTCGGTCGCTCCTGGACAGACCGTCGGTCTGGTGGGCGAGTCCGGCTGCGGCAAATCGGTCACCTCCCTGGCGATCATGCGGCTGCTGCCCGAGCGCGGCAACACGGTCACCGGAACGGTCCGATTCGAAGGCGACGACCTGTTGGCGATCTCCGATAAGGCAATGCGCGACAAGCGCGGTGCCGACCTCGCGATGATCTTTCAGGATCCGCTCAGTTCCCTAAACCCTGTGGTGTCCCTCGGCGTGCAGGTCTCAGAGGTGCTGCAGAGGCACAAAGGCATGAGCAAGAAGGCGGCCAATTCCCGGTCCGAAGAGCTGCTGGGCAAGGTCGGTATACCCGATCCGACCCGCCGCTTGAGCGAGTATCCGCACCAACTGTCGGGCGGCATGAGACAGCGCGCCCTGATCGCGATGGCGTTGGCGTGTGAGCCTAGGTTGATGATTGCCGATGAGCCCACCACGGCCCTGGACGTGACCATTCAGGCGCAGATCTTGGCTTTGCTCAAAGAGTTGGTCGAGGAGTCGAACACCGCACTGATCATGATCACCCACGATCTTGGCGTGGTCGCAGGCTTGTGCGATGAGGTCAACGTGCTCTACGGCGGTCGCATCGTGGAACGCGGTCTGCGGCACGACCTCTTCAAGATCCCTCGCCACCCCTACACCGGCGGTTTGCTGGCTTCGATCCCACGGTTGAATGAGCGTCGAGGCAGTCGCCTGACCCCCGTGCCAGGCTCCGTGGCCGACAATATCCCCTGGGACCACGGATGCGCTTTTGCTCCGCGTTGCTCCAGCGAAATAGACGCCTGTCGGCAGTCGTCCCCAGACTTGGTCGACGACGCGCAAGTCAGTGACGAGCGTCTGCTCCGCTGCCATAACCCGCTCACCAACGAGCCAGCCAGCGAGTTGAGCACGGGTGCCAACCCTGCGACGACGACGGAGGATGCGACATGAGCGAGTCCGATCTGTTGGTCGACGTGCGCGGCTTGAAGGTCCACTTCCCGATCAAGGCGGGAGTCATCTTTGACCGCACTATCGGCTACGTCTACGCCGTCGACGGAATCGATATGCAGATCAAGCGCGGCGAAACCTACGGACTCGTCGGCGAATCAGGCTGCGGGAAGTCCACCTTTGGTCGCGGACTACTGCAACTCGAGGAAGTCACCGACGGGGAGGTGCACTTTGACGGCGTGGACCTAGCCGGGTTGAAGGGCGAAAAGCTGCGCGTGCAACGACGCCATATGCAGATGGTGTTTCAAGATCCCCTGGGTTCGCTGGACCCGAGACAGACCGTGGAACAGCTGCTGCTCGAAGGCATGAAGGCGCATGGCCTCACCAAGACACAGGATGCCCACGAGCGTCTGGTCGATCTCCTCAAGGCCGTGGGGCTTCCCCGTAACGCCCTCTCAAAGTATCCGCATGAGTTTTCCGGTGGGCAGCGCCAACGCATCGGGATCGCCCGTGCGCTGGCCGTCGATCCACAGTTGATTGTGGCCGATGAGCCGGTCAGTGCGCTGGACGTCTCGGTTCAAGCACAAGTCATCAACCTGTTGCAGGACCTGCAGGAGGAATTCGGCCTGACGTACTTGGTCATTGCCCACGACCTCGCAGTAGTGAGGCACATCAGCGATCGGATCGGTGTGATGTACCTCGGCGCTTTGGTGGAGGAGAGCGAGGGTGACGAGCTCTACGACACCCCCCTGCACCCCTACACTCGGGCGCTGATGTCCGCTGTGCCAGTGCCTGATCCGGTGATCGAAGATGCTCGCGAGCAGTTATTGCTCCCCGGCGACCTGCCCAGCCCCTCCAATCCGCCCACGGGCTGCCGCTTCCATACCCGGTGTCCGTGGCGCCAGGAGACCAAATGCGACGAAACCCGGCCTGAGTTGCGAGTTGTGCAGGTCAAGGGGGCCAGCGATAGCCATCGCGTGGCGTGCCACTGGGCCGAGCAGGTCGCCAGCGGTGAGTTGCAGCCGCATGCCGTGCAGGCCACCGCAAGCGACCCGAACGCCCCCGGATCCAATCCCGACGACGGCAATCTTTTCGGGGCCCAATCCGTCACTGAGGCGGAGTAGATTTGCTGATATGCCAGCGCGACTCCTCATCATTCAACACTCAGCCACGTGCCCACCTGGTCTGCTCGGTGGGTGGCTGTCCGAGCGGGGGATCGAGCTGGACGTCCGCAAGGGCGACGAGGGTGACGACATACCCGCATCGTTGGCCGATCATGACGGCCTCATGGTGATGGGTGGCGGCATGGGGGCCAACGACGAAGCCGCCTGCCCCTGGTTGCGGCCCGTCAAAGACTTGATCGCCGACACCCTGCGCGCCGGCAAGCCTCAGTTAGGCGTGTGTCTGGGGCATCAGTTGATGGCCACTGCCGTGGGTGGGGCCAGCGCCCCGAACCCGCAGGGCAAGGCGCGAGGTTTGACCGCCTTTACCCCCAACGCGGACGGCGCAGACGACCCGCTGCTGTCGAGCGCCCAGCCCGGCTCACTGGGGTTGCAGTGGAACGACGACGTGGTCAGCAGCCTGCCCGAGGGGTGTGTCGTGTTGGCCAGCGCACCCGATGGGTCGGTGCAGGCCGCTCGCTTCGGCCCGCAGGCGTGGGGCGTGCAGTTCCATCCCGAGGCCACTCCGGAGATCTTCCGCAGCTGGGCAGCTCACCGCCCCACCGACGCTGCCTGGCCGATCGAGGCTCTGCATACCGCTGCGGATGAGTTCTCTGCGCGTGAATCCGAGGTCGCTGGCGCCTGGGAGCCGCTCGCTCACCGTTTTGCCGACATCCTGGAAGAACACGCCGAGCAAGGCGCGCCGGCCACCGACACGCTCGCCCACACCTGAGTGCTGACCCTTCACTCCCGGTAGGACAGACTGAGCGCCCAGCACCCAACGAGCTCCGGAGGTAAGCCGTGGAAACGGTGTCGATCTACCTTGCCGTGACGTTCGGTGCGGCGCTGCTGGCGGTGATGATCCGATTGCCTCCGCTCGTTGGTTTTTTGGCGGCCGGATTCGCCCTCAACGCTATTGGGGTGGAGGAGTTCCCGGCGTTGCAAACCATCGCCGACCTGGGCGTGACGCTCCTGCTCTTCGGCATTGGCCTGAAGCTCGACGTCCGCAGCTTGTTGCGCGCCGAGGTCTGGGTGACCGCGACCGCGCACATGCTGATCAACGTGGTCATCGCGGCTGGCTTTTTGTGGTCCCTAAGCGCGCTGGGCTTCGGTCTGGCCGGGCAAGCGGACTGGACGATCATCATCCTGGTTGCCTTTGCGCTGTCCTTCTCCAGCACGGTCTTCGTGGTGAAGGTGCTCTCGGATCGCAGTGAGTCGCAGTCGCACTACGGGCGGGTCGCGATCGGCGTGCTGATCATCCAGGACATCGCCGCCGTGCTCTTCCTGACCAGCGCCAAAGGTGATCCCCCTAGCCTGTGGGCCTTGACCCTCATCCTGCTTGTGCCCGGCGCGTGGGTGATCCGCCGCATCTGGGACATGGTGCCGCACGGCGAGATGCAGGCGCTGTTTGGCATCGTGATGGCGCTCGTGCCGGGGTATGCCGCGTTTGAGTTGGTGGGGATCAAAGGGGACCTCGGGGCTCTAATTTTGGGAGCACTGCTGGCCAGCCATCCGGCTGCGGGTGAGTTGTCGAAGAGCCTCTTCACTTTGAAGGAACTGCTGCTCGTCGGCTTCTTCATCTCGATCGGCATGGGCACCATGCCCACCCTGTCAACGATGGCACTCGCCAGCGCCTTCCTTCTGCTTCTGCCGCTGAAGACCGGCCTGTTCTTCATCCTGCTGTGGTGGCGGCACCTCGGCCATCGTTCGTCGATCCTGGCCAGCCTGGTGCTGGGCAACTATTCCGAGTTTGCGTTGATCGTGACCGCGGTCGGAGTCGAAGCCGGGCTGCTCGATGAGGAGTGGCTGGTCGTGCTCTCGGTGGCGGTGGCGATGAGTTTCGTTATCTCGGCAGTGGTGAACCGTTACGAGGCCGCGATGGTCCCCAAGCTGATGGAGCGTCTCCCGGCTCAAGATACCGACCGCCTCCACGTAGAGGACCGGCCCATCGACCTGAGCCGGGCCACCGCCGTGGTGTTCGGGATGGGGCGCATCGGGCGGTCGGCATACGAGCAGCTTGAGCGTGAGTACGGTATGTCGGTCGTGGGGGTCGAGATCGACCTGTCTCGGGTCGAACGCCTCACCAAAGAGGGCCTGGACGTGCAGGAGGCCGACGCGACGGACGCCGCCTTCTGGGAGCGGACCACCAGCACCGGACACGTCGAAATGGTGGTGTTGGCGATGCCGTTCCACGGGTCCAACGTGGTGGCCCTGCGACGCCTGCAGGAGGCCAACTACGACGGCACCGTTGCGGTCATGGCGCAATACGACGACGAGGCCCAGGAAGTGCGCGAGCTCGGAGCCGACATCGTGCTGCAGCTCTACAGCGGTGCGGGCAAGCAGTTGGCCGACGAAGCATTCGAGATCGGAGCGAACTAGCAGGGCTCCACGTCCGGCACCTCATTCACGGCAGCGCGAGGAAGTCACGGAGCCATCTGTCAACTTCGCGCATGGTCTCTGCATCGACGGTTCCAATGACCCCAAAGAGCCGTTCGCGTGTGACAGCTCGCGGTCGTTCCGTCATGGCGAACGTCGGCTGCTCGAGGGCCAGGTCCGACCCCCTCAACATCACGTGATTCGGCCATCCCCGGTCGCTTGTCGTGGCCGGCACGATGATCGCGAGCGTGTCGGCCTGCTCCAGGTAGAGATCGCTGGCGATGACCAAAGCGGGCCGGCGACCTGCTTGTTCACGCCCGCGCACTGGGTCGAACTCTGCCCACACAACCATCCCCCGACGGACATCACTCACTATCGAGTCCATCGCTCAGCGCGACGTCCCACTCTCGGAACTCGTCCCAGTACCCAGGGTCCGCGCCCCGAAAGGCGCGACCGAATGACTCCATCCGCTGACGTCGTTCGTGCCCGTCGAGGAGCCCCTGGATGAGGCCAGCTGCGGTCAACCCTCGGGCTTGCGCATCCCGGTTTATCCGGTCGCGCAGCTCCGTCGAAACTTTGATCGTTGTCGCCATCCAGTAAGTATACCAATCGGTATACTTCATCGTCTACGCATTTCGAGGCTTCAAAGACGTCCGCCGCGTCCTCACAAGGAAACCACCTAGCCCCTAAACTCTCGGGCATGAGAGACAGGGGCAAACCCAAGAGAATGATCCCGGCTGACGACATCTTGAACGATCGCTGGAACGGCGATACCTACCCTTATCGCTACGTGGCGATCTGGCACAACAAGAGTTGGTGGCCCGCTACCGTTACAAAATGGTGGAGAAGGTCCTGTCAGCTGTGGAAGCGCTCGAAGACCAGGGTTGGGAGCTGGTAAACATCGACGAAGCGGTCAGCATCGCATGCCTGCGTCGGCGAACCTCCCATCACATGAACCAGGTCACTGCTCAGCCTTAATCTGTTCCAGTCCTGAGATGGGCACCCGCTCGGGCGATTATTGGGGGGTTTGACACTCTCGGTCTCGACTGGGCTTCATGCGAACTGTTTGCTGACCACGGTCGGTTACTTCGCGCGGCAAGCGCGTCATCCATCGAGACTCCCTTCGGGGCCCTATCCTGCGTCGCGGCGCCCATCTCTGCGCCGCGGGTGAAGCGGTCAACCGAGTCGACGGACTGGGCACAAGAACTGCCGTGCTGTGAGAAGGGATGCTCCGCATAAGAGCTTCGTACGCCTCACGGGCGGCGCCGTCGATCTGCGGCGACCCGCAACCGTACCGAAGGTCGGTGCGGTCGCGCTTCGGCCCCGACAACCAAAACCACTCGCCGGTCTCGCCGTCGTAGAAGTTGGCGTCCCAGCCCTGGAAGCGCCTCAACTCACGACCGTGAGCCCTTGCCGTCTTCTAGGTCTTGTTGAAGTCCACCCATGCGATCCAGGACGGGCCACGGTCAGTGTCGTAGCCCGACTTCAACTGAATGAAGGTGAGTCGCCGAGCCATTGCTACCTCTGCAACCTAGACGTTGAAGCGGAACGAAAACGGGGGTTCTTGGTGGTTGTTGGCCAACACTGGTCGCGGCTGAAAAACACGGTCTGACCTGCACGAATGCGCCCTCAGGACCGTTGGACGTCGCTGGCCATCATCGGTCTCCACCGGACTTCTTGCGGACTGTTTGCGGACCGCTGGGTCACCGCGACAACGCTCTGGTTAGGGCGGCGTCGAACAGCGTCCGGGCGACCTCCTCGGCCTTCTTGGTCGCCGCGGCACCCACCGGCCTCGCCTCGTAGCGGTCCTGGTTGCGGGCGCGCCGCAGGCGGTCGAACTCTCGCGCCGCCTTCTCGGCCGGCGGCTTGTCGAAGACGACGCGCAGGTACCGGCCAAGCGCCTCGTGCTGGCCGGGCCCGTTGGTCGTCCGAAAGCCGTACGCAGCCAGCAGCGCCTCGCCCGTGTCGTGACAGGCGTCATAGGCGATCCCGTACCTGACGACAACACTGGTGAGCAGCGGCAGCTGGTCCAGGCGCTCCTCGGCCTGCCGCAAGAACGAGCTCGCACGCGCGGCGTCTGCGGGCACGACATCGAGTCGTCGTGCCTCCACCAGCGCGAGGACCGTCGCCTGCTGGACGCGGGTGAGCGGAGTCAGCGCCACGGCAGCTCCCCGATCACAACGACGGCCGGGCCGCTACGCACGTTCTCCAGGAAGCCCGAGGACTCGGCGAACTCCTCAGGGGTGAGGATCGTCGGGTTCACGGGACGGTGCACCGCGGCCTCGACTCGGGTGCATGCCTCGTAGACCGCGTCCACATCGGGCTCGCCGAGCACCATGACGTCGATGTCTCTCGGTGCCGGTCCGGCATCCCCTAGCATCCGTGCGGCGAAGGAGCCGTAGAGGAATGCCGCCTCGATTGTGTCGATGCGGGCAAGTTCCTCGGCCAGCATCACCACCGGGCCGGTCGCGACCCTGAGGATCTCGCGCAAGGGGGCTACCAGCGGGCTCTCGTCGTTGGCACGGATCAGCCTGGTGCGCCCAACCTGCCGCTCGCTCAGGATGTCGGCGTCCAGCAGGCGCGCGACCTCGCGGTGCACGGTCGGGTAGGCCAGACCGGCCCGCTTGGCCAGATCGGTGACGCTCAGCTCGTCGCCGATGAGCAACACGGTGGAGAGCAGGCGCGCCTGACCGTCCGATCGGAAGATCGGGGCGAGGAACGGCGCCTCAGTTCTCATATAGCTGAGGTTATCCTCCACTATATCGACAGTCAACGAGCCGTTCACTAACCCCAGAAGATCGGGTCACCGCTCGTCCCGATGTGGTCGAGGAGCGCCTGGACGTTCTTGGTCGGGCGCTTGCGCTTGTACTCGTGGAACTTGAGGTTGCGGTCGCGCCAATAGATCGCCCACAGTCCTGTCGACTTCGTGTAGCGCAACCGTGCGATCGGGAACCGGGTGTGCTCGCCGAAACCGTCCCACGGTGGCCGCACCTCGACGATGTCGACGTTACGGTCCGAGATGTCGGCCTCGACCTTGACCTGGTCCCAGAGGTGCTCGGGCACACGCTCTCGTGCCCACAGGCGGATGCGGTGCAGGTCAGTCTCGGGAAGTGCCACAACACCAGCGTGCCACCGAGTGAACGGAGTAGCGCCTGAGCGAAGAGCCGGAGAGTCGACGGGCGTCCGGACCGTCGCGGGCCAGCGCGACCCCAAGAACGAGTGTTGGAGTCGGGAGAGGCCATCCGACGGCCAATCGAACACATCCGCCATAACCGCCTGCGGACTCTGTGCGGACTGACAGCATTGATGAACCTCTGAGCTGCGGAAACGTGCGGGTTCAGAGGTTGAAGCCCAACTATCTCGTGGGGTTTCGATGGTCGTTGGTCATCGCCGACTGACGCCGGAAAAGTCGTCTGACCTGCTCAAACGCAGTCACCGGTCCGTTGGGCGTCGACGGCGATCATCGGTCTCAGCCGGACTTCTTGCGGACCGCTGACCTCAGCCATCGAGGTCCAAGTCGAGGATCGCATTGGCGACCTCGGACGGAAACAGCGTCGACCAGATGATCTCACCCGAGTCAGGGTTCATCTCGGCGAGCGGCGACGGTTCGGGCTGCCAGTCGTCGGGCGCGACGCCAGGGATACAGTCGAGCAGCAACGCGAACATTTGCGGGTCCGGCACTCCCTCGGCGATGATCGCGAGGTAGGCCTCGTGCCCGTTCTCCGCCCTGACGAGCGCCTTGATCCGATGGTTCCGGAACTCGGCGACGGCGAGATGGCCGTTCCTCAGCGACATCGCGACGAGCCGGACGACCATGCTCTTCATCTCGCGCCGCCACGCGACGGCCTGTTCTGCAGCGAGGCGCTTCCAGTCCCAATCGGCGGGGAGCAGGTGATCCGAGGACACGGTCTTCCCCGTCGTGCACTCTCGCTGCAGCGTGGCGTAGAAGTCGCGCTGGGCGCTGTCCGCTTGGCGCCGGCCAGCAGCGCCGATCCACCATGCCCCTCGGCTCGGGCGCACCCATTCCGGAAGATCAGTGCCGCGGAGCTCCGTCACGGCAGCGCGATGGTCGCTGGTCTTGACCTTGAACCAGACGCGATCAGTAAGCGCGGCGACGCGCTCCGCGCCTCCTGCGTCTCGCTGTTCCGGGACCGCCTGGGCGCTCACGATGACCGGCCGATCGATCCCTTCCAGACGGTCCCCGAGGTCTGGCAGGTCTACATGGAGATCACCGAGACAGCGCTTCGTTGGGCGCACGCCAATCGGTTCCGAGACCATGTGGCGAATCTAGCGGCCAGCTCCGACGGTCCAGCGGAAGGCGGCAGGCCGGCTACTTCGGCAGGCCACCGAGGTCATCGAGCTCTTCGGCGCTGAGGCCGGTCATGAGCGACACTGCGGCGGCGTCAGTGCCGTTGAGCTGGCCGAGCGCAGCCTTGATCCCGGCGTTGATCTCATCACGGTGGGCGTCGATGTACTCGCGCACAGCAGCGTCAACGATGTTCTTCTTCGAACGGGACATGAAGTGGGCAGCGTGCGACACGAGCTCGTCAGTGACGACGTCCACCTTGATCGGCGCAGTAGCGGTAGCCATGGCAGCGATACTCCTTGTCCTGAGGTGCCGAATTGAACCTCAGGTACCAAAGTACCAGGCGACACGAGTTCCGTCTACTTCGAATCGGGCACCGTGCTGGAGGCTTGCCGCGAATGTGTCTGATGTGACTCCATGACCCGCGGCCGAGCCAGCAACACAGCGCACCTGGTCGCCGAGACCCTGCAGGATGCGAAGCAGCAGTGGATCGACGCATTCGCACGCGACCGGTCCGACCTCGGCCCCGCCCGCGCCCGAGACGCCGCGATAGAGGCCATCGAGTGGTACGGCCCCGCAATGCGGCCTGAGTCGCCACCCCAGGCGGGACCACGGCGTCCAGAGCACGAACGCCAGCCGGTCCCGTCGGCTCAATCGGCGCTACGGGGCTTCTCAATGGGGCGTTGACAAGACTCCCTCTGAAGTTTCGGGGGGACGTGCCCTGACCTGGGTCGATGCAAACGTTCCCCCTTCGTTCCCGCCCTCGCAACCGAGGGGGAGGGGCGCATCCGGGAACGTTCCCGTTCCATGATCACTGGCGTGGGCCAACGCTCACTGCCACCGATCACGAGGAGCGCCACGATGACCGCCCAACATCACCCCACACTTCGAGCACAGAACGCCGGGGACGAGATGCTCACCCTCCAAGAGGCATGCGCCCTCCTCAGGGTGCCTGAGGGCACCCTGCGCTACTGGCGACACCTCGGGTCCGGACCGCGCAGCTTCAAGCTCGGACGCCACGTCCGGTACTGGCGCGCCGACCTCATCCTCTGGCTCAGCGAGCAGACCAACCGTCCCCAGAACCACCAATGAGACTTCCCACCGTCGGACCCCGGAGAGACGATGGACCGATCTTGAAAGGAGCATCACCATGGCGGGAAACATCGCCAAGCGAGCCAATGGCAAGTGGCGGGCGCGGTATCGCGACGAGGCCGGCAAGGAAAACTCGCGGCACTTCGACCGAAAGATCGACGCCCAGCAGTGGCTGGACCAAGTCACCTCGGCGGTGGTCACCGGCACGTACGCGGATCCCAAGGCCGGCCGGATCACGTTCGCCGCGTTCTTTGGCGCGTGGTCGGCCCGTCAGATCTGGGCACCGGGCACCGTGCTCGCGATGTCGCTGGCGGCCAGATCCGTGCCCTTTGCCGGGAAGCCGATGAGTCAGGTCCGGCGCTCGGATGTCGAGACCTGGATCAAGCAGATGAACGCCGCAGGCCTGGCCCCCGGCACGATCAAGACGCGGTACGTCAACGTCAGGTCGGTGTTCCGCGCCGCCGTCAAGGACCGGGTGATCGGCTCCGACCCGACCGATGGAGTACGCCTCCCCCGCGGCCGACGCGCAGACGTCGCCATGTCGATCCCCACGCCCGAGGAGGTCGGGCAGCTCATGGCCGTGGCCGACGAACGGTTCCAGCCGTTCATCGGCCTCTGCGGCTTCGCCGGTCTGCGGTTGGGCGAGGCCGCCGGGGTCCAGCTCGGCGACGTCGACTTCCTCCGCAGGTCGCTCAAGGTCTCCCGCCAGGTCCAGCGCGTCAACGGTGGGGCGATCAACGTGCGGGCTCCGAAGTACGGCTCAGAGCGCGTCGTGTATCTCGCGGACAGCCTTGTCAACGTGCTCGCCGAACACGTCGCGGCCCACAGCACAACCGGCAAGGAGCGGTGGCTCTTCGCCGGTGATGGCGAGGACCCGCCGCACCAGAACACCGTCAGCTACTGGTGGCGCAAGACCCAGCGCGACGCCGCGCTGTCCGGCATCAAGCTCCACGACCTGCGGCACTTTTACGCCTCCGGCCTCATCGCCGCCGGGTGTGATGTCGTGACAGTGCAGCGATCACTCGGCCACGCGAAAGCGACGACGACCCTCAACACCTACGCCCACCTCTGGCCTACCGCAGAAGACCGCACGAGGAAGGCAGCCGAGTCGATCATGTCCGCGTCGCTCCGCGAGCCAACCGGGCATCTCGCCGAATACGAGACGAGCACAGGCGAATGAGGCCTACCCTCCGATCGGAGGTCGGACTCCCAGAGCGCGAGGCGGTGGCGCGTCAAAGCGGCACCCTTCTGATGTCAACCCGCCTTCGGGAGGGACTTGCGGTGCTTGGTCTTCCCAGCGGCCAGCTTGGGGCGTAGCGTCGGGTTCGCGGGTCCGGGAAGTGGCTGATCCGAAGTGTCGATGTGCGGGGGCAGGTCGACCGCGCTGGATTCTTGAGTCGCCCCGCAGTGCCCTCCCGGGCCCGTGCCAACCGCCCTTTGGGCATCAGCGACCAGCTGACGATAGATGGTGTCGGAGATCCTGCGTTTGAGGCATCGCACTGCTTCCAGGGGCTTTTTGCCCTCGGCCCGTTTGCGTCGGTAATAGGACCTGCCCTCGGTGTCGAGGCGGATTTGGCTCATCGCGGCGATGTGGATCATATGGTTCATTCGCCGGTTCCCCGCCCGGGAGAGCCGGTGTCGGTTCTGTTCACCAGAGGAGGCATCAAGGGGTGCGGTGCCGGTCCAGGACGCGAACCGGTTGCGGTCAGCGAACCTGGCCACGTCACCAACATCGGCCAGGACACGGGCAGCCACCACAGGTCCGACGCCCCTTAGGTCCATCAGCCGGGAGCCGCGGGCCAGAACGATGGCCTTGAGCTCGGCGGTGGATTTCTTCATCTTCGCCTCTACCGCCACCAGCTCAGCGAGTTCCTCAGCGGCGATGCGGCGCCGGGTCTTGCCAGCGATATCTCTGGGCCGGACCGTAGCAAGTAGGGCCTTGGCTTGACCGGTGGTGATGTCGCGTTTGGCCTGGCCAGGCAACAGTTCGGCCAGCAACGCGTGGAGCCGGTTGACGGTCTGAACCCGCCGCCGGGTCAGCGCATCACGACGGTCGGTGAGCATCCGCAACACCTCGAGCTCCCCGTCAAGGTGCAGGACCCGCAGGCTCGTGGTGCGCACCGCGACAACCGCGATCGAGTGCGCATCCAACGCGTCCGTCTTGCGGTTGTGACCGGTGTCAAAGATCCGGACCCGAGCGGCGAGCTTGGCCGGGACATCCACCACGTGCTCACCAGCCTGCAGGATCCGCTGCGCCAAGGGCCGACCGGCTCCGTTCGCGCCCTCGACCGCCCACGTCCGGTCAGGCCAACACTTCACATACCCCAGCATTGCTGTGTACCCGGCCTGATCGGTGCTGAACCGACCCGAACCAAGCAGCTGCTCGTCTTGGTCGACGACCTCGATCGTCGCCGACAGTTTGTGGGGATCAACCCCGATGATGATGTGTTTCATGTGCTTCTCCCGCCTGGGCTAGTACCGATATGGACGGCGAGGTGGGCATTGCTACTACGAGCAGGGCAGACCCTTCTGGAGCCACGCCTCGTCACGGCACCCGACAGGCTGCAGACCGATATAGAGCCACACCCAGAGACCGGGTGGGCAGCCCACTAGAGAGCGACCCGCCGGGCACCTAGACCGAGTCTGGCCAGACACCGGTCCTAGGGCAATCGTCTAGCAGCCCACTTAGACGCACCTCTCGGCCGGTGAGGATGTCACCCGTCCGTGCAGCAGTCCCCACGACCCAACTCAAGCGACAACGGCGCGAGGACGCCTGCTCGAGGCATCAGCCCAAGTTGCCCAGCTCATAGCGGCGGCGCGCCTTCGGCTGACGGGCCGGCTTCGATGTTCCTAAGGGGCGTCAAGCAGCGTGCAGGTTACTGAGACAGTCCCGCGTGCAGCCAATCTCGGTAGCGTTGGGCGAACGGGTCATCACGTCGCCGTCTGGGTTCGAGTTCGAGTGCAACGACTTTGGCTGGCCAGACGTTGAGTGCTGGCGTTGGCGAGGGCGATGTGCTTGGCCTGTCTGGTCGTGCGCGGGCCGGGGTAATCCGGGACGGCGCAGTGATCGGTCGGTGCTTGGAAGATCTGACCACAAACGGTGACTTGCCGCACAGCGCGGCGAAGGACGCCGAGGTGCGCATCCTGTCGGGGTTTTCACCGGCGGTGATGAGCATTTGGGTCCCGGTGACCGGTTCCACCCCCTTGATCGCCATGAGGCTGAGGTGGGACCGGCAGGGCCACGGGCACCTTGACGGTCTCCACAGGTTGGGAGTAGGAGGCGTCGATGTTCCCGACGTTGTCGAGGAGCCGACGGAGAATCTGAGCCGCCGCACCCCGGGAGAGCTCGTCGTGGTCGCGCTGGTTGCTGTAGCTGCGCAGGCACCCATAGCACGAAGTCTCCGGACCGCAGTCGCATGTGCTCACGCGGCGCAGGGCGGCGCCCAACACCTGGTTCAGGTTCGCCTCGATCTGAATCACGTGCCCGGCTCCGCCGGAAACAGCGTCAAAAAGGGCAAGCGACCACCGGTCGGCACCCACTGGCGAGAGTGACCCTCCAATCTCGTCGCGGGCGATCTCCAGCACCTCGCACGAAGCCTCGACCACGGCGTAAAGGACTGACTTCCAGGCGTCCTGTGTTCCTTGAAAGCTAGGGAGATTGATGTCGAGCGTCAGGAGATCTGTCTCGTACGAGTGCGCCAGGTCCACCAACCGCTGGGGACCCGCACACGGCTGATTCCTAAGCAGGTGGTTGTGCTTCGGCGGCTTGCGCGGGTGCAGGACTCGGGCGGCTCCGTGGCCGCACCAGTCGCAGACCCAGAAGCCCATTGCGGACGGCCCATCAGCGATAGCGATGAGTCTGCCGCGTGGCCCGACGTCGACTGCAATGTTGCCGCCCGGCGTCGGCGTCGTCCGTGACCTAGCCTCAGGGGATGGGGCAAGGACGTGGACTGCGCCACTCCACGATCGCTTTGGAGGTCGCGGGCCGGGCTTCTCCGGTTCACGGCCGGCAACGAACCCGAATTCCGGGATCGTCAGTTTCCGTGGGGATGCCTGGGCGACCTCACCGCAGTGGGAACAAGTGGGTTCGACACTGTCGATGCCGTGCCGGAAGCCCCCACAGCGCTTGCAGACCTGGTAGTGGTACTCCACCAGGTCTCGCCCAGGGAGGCGGTAGATGCCTCGCGATGTCCAAAGCCTTCCCCCCGCGACGATCGTGGCGTCGGGCGCGTACTCATAAATGGCTTGGGAGAGGTCGCGAGTCAGGTCGAGGTTGGCGCCTGCATCCTTGCCGTAGCCGAAGTTGGTGCGCAACTCGACCGAGTCGACCGGGAAGCCGTATTTTGGCAGCACATTGTGGTTTGCCAGGAAACCGAGTAGGTCCCGCTGGCGGAGCGTGTTGCCCACTTGCTGGTACCGGTGGGCAAGACTGAACTTCCGGGTTTCGGCCGCCTCATCGCGTAGCTCTTCGAGAGTGGCCACGTCGCTGGCGAGCTCCACACGAACCGTGTTCAAGAGCTGAATCAGGTCAGATGCCCAGGCCCCCCCCACGATGTCGAGGTCGTTCGCGACCTCTGGAGGTAGGATCCTGGTGAGAGCGCCGGTAAGGGCGGCCGGTACAGGTGACAGATAGTTCTTGACCAACGCGACCGACGGGTCCTGACCACTATCGGAGAGGAAGAACTCTCCGGCCGTCCGATCGATCCGCCCGGTGTTGTCGAACAGCCACCTGAAGAATGCCGCCATCGCAACGGAGTGGGCGTGGCGTCGATCGATCCGTTCGTTGGTGAGCGGAACGTAAGGGGCGCGGACGGCGCCGGTGATCATGATTTCGGGCTCGGCGAAACGGGTGAGGTCGTGGGATCTGCGCATCGCATAGGTGACGACGAGGGCAGCAGCTCCGGCTCGACGGCCAGCGCGCCCTGCTCGCTGGAGGTAGTTGGCGGTGCTCGGAGGCATGTTGCGGAGCATGACCGCCTGGAGTTCGCCGACATCGACGCCGAGCTCGAAGGTGGTGGAGCAGGAGAGGGCGTTGATCTCGCCGCGGATGAACCGCTGCTGGATGGCAGCCGCTTCCGTGTTTGCCCACTGGGCGGTGTGCTCCATTGCTGTCAGCGGGACGGCGCGCAGGGAGCGATAGACGGCTCGGTAGTGATCGCGGTCCGTATCAACCGGCGGAGGGGCGAACCGCTCGAGGGCCCCCTCACAACCCATGGCCGGGCAGACGCCTCGGACGGCGTCCGCGGCTGTGCGTCGGCAGGTGGTGCACTGGAACACCGGGGCGGTCTCGGTGACCCAGGTGAGTCGCAGCCGTTCGTGATCGACCTGGTGAACGACGCCGAGGCCTTGTTCGGTCGTGGTCTGCAGCCAGTCGACCGGCGTATGTTGCGCTGTCAAGTAATCCCAGATCCCAGTGAGCAGGGTTGTTGGGTCAGCGCTCGCGCCAACAGCGGCCAGGACCCGCTGGACGTAATCCACGCGTCGGTTGGTGCCCTTGGTAGGCAACCAGGAGAGCACCTTGCGAATGGCTTCGGATCCTGACTGGCGGACGCGGATGGGGCCGAGTCGTGGGATGAAAATCTCGTGGTTCGAAGGCACCTCGTCGGGCATCGTGACGGCCCCTTGCTGTCGCAAGGACCTGACGAGCTCCTGGAGGAACGCCCACGCTTCGTCCTCGGTCAGGCCCAGAGCAAGAAGTGGCTGGGGCGCCTGCCAATCCGGGTCCCGGTAGAGCGTCATGCTGACGAGACCGAGACCCTCAAGGGACTGACGGTCATCGGTCGCAAGCACTTCCGCCATCACCCATGGCGCCACTATGCGGGCCTGTTGTTGCGCTGTCAGTCCGCCGGGGAAGTGCCTAACCTTTGTCGCAGCCGCGCGGGTCTTGAAGACGACGTCGTCGATCGCAACAGGCTCGTCGTCGGCGTGCGCGGCGAGAAGGCCCTGGGCGATGAGTCGCCGGCGCTGGAGCCGACCGTAGGAGTCCTCGAGGTAAGGGGCGAAGAAGGCCGCGGCTTGTCGGCTGTCGCTGAAAGCGAGGAGTTTACGTCCCTCTCCCGGGCGCCGCCCGTCGTGTGTATCGGAGCTTGCCGGGAGGTTCTGGTAGAGCGCGGTGGTGATGACCGCACCGCTGGCGTCCGATCCGGTCTCGAAGACGCGGACCGTACCTGAACCCCGGGCCCCGCAGACTAGGCAGCCAGCGATCTCCTCGCCACGCTGCTTGAGCTTGCGTACGGGTCGCAGTTCAGTCGACCCGCAGCCGGAGCAACTCGCCGTGTCGGGCTTCCCGATGGCACCACACCCCGTGCACAGCTTTGCTTCGTCAGCCGTGACTTCGACCCCGTCGTCGGCAACCGCGTCTTCGTCCTCATCGGTGTGTGCGGCTTGCTCGCCAAGTACAAGCCACGTGCCCTTGCTACCGGCCTTGCGAGGTCGGAGACGAAGTACCCCATCCTCCGGCGTCGGTGTGCCCAGGACATGAACGGCCCCGCATCGCTTGCATGAGCCGATCTCAAATACGGGTGCGTCGCAGTCGGGGCAGTCCGCGTGGCGGGCTAGTTGGACGTGTGGTCCCTTCGCGGACAAGCACGTGAAGGCGCCTTCTGTGGCCCGCAAGAAGAGGTGATAGCGGGCCGACAGCGGGGTGGTGCCATCCTTGGCGCGAAGTGCGCTCCCTAACTCCACCATGGCCGTGAGGCCAGCACCAGCCTCAGGATCCTCACCGAAGACGGTTGCCGCCACCTTGGTGAGAACCTGTGGGCCGGTAGCTAGCGTCGACCGGAGAGTCGCGAGTGACTGCTCGTGGATCAATGCGTCTGCCGCAGTCGCACCGTCGGCTTGCCAACCAGCCGTCTCCGCGGCCTCAAGAGTAGCGGCAGCCGGATCGGCAGCAGCGACCAAAACCTGATAGTCGGCCGCAGAGAGCGGTCCCCAGAACGGGCCAGCGGGTGCCTTGACCCTCGTAGCCCTGACCAGGTCCTGGCGCTCAGGATCTCCATCGACAAACTCGAAGGGTTGACCGAACAGGTTCGACGCGAACCGCGTCACAGTGCTGGGATCGGATTCCCCGCCCACGGTCGCCGACGTTGCGATGCACTGGATGCGCCGGTTCGGTGCAACTCGGTCGCGGACGCGGCGCAGCAGCATGGCGATCTCCGCGCCCTGGCTACCGTCGTACACGTGGGCCTCATCCACGACGATGAACCGCCATTTGGAGGCTTCGCCCGGGGCGAACAGGTCCATGTCCCCCGGCCGCAAGAGCAGGTACTCCAGCATCGCGTAGTTAGTGAGCAGCAAGTGCGGGGGTGTCGCTCGCATTTCCTCGCGGCTCAGTAGCTCATTGGGGAGCATCGGCTCGCCAATATTCAGCTCACCGAAGGCATCGCGTGCCCACTTGGGGTCGTTCTCCGTGTCACCGGTGTAACGGCCGAAGGTGATCTGCGGATAGGCGGCGAGCATCTGTCGCAGGCGCTTCATCTGGTCGTTGGCCAGCGCATTCATCGGGTACAGCAGCAGCGCCCGGACACCAGGGCCTATATCGCCACGTTCGTGTTCGCGGACCAGGCTGTCGAGGATGGGCACCAGGAACGATTCCGTCTTGCCAGAGCCGGTGCCGGTCGCCACGACGACGTTACGTCCGGACGCGGCCTTCCTGATGGCCTGTTCCTGATGCACGTAGAGGGGTCGGTCAAGTGGAAGGGCGTCGCTAGCAAGCTCCGCGAAGCCAGCGGTGAGCACGCGCTCGGCAATGAGATCCAGCGTGGACGCGCCAGGTGCGTAGGGAGGTGTCGCCTCCAAGAACGGCCCTTTGTCGAGCATCGACGTGCCGTCGATGGCCGCCCGGAGCGCAGCGTCGATCTTGGGATCGCGTACCGCCAGCAGAGACTGCAGGTACCTGCGATAGGTCGCCTTGATCTCGTTTGCTGTGGCTACGGCATCGATGTTGGCGGTCACGTGTCCTTCACCTGGGCCTTCGCTACCGAACTCGCAACCAGTAGCTCAGCGACGATGAGATCGATCGTCACCATCTGCGGTACGACGGCCGCAAGGTCACCCCAGATGCGTACCTGCCTTGG
The DNA here is from genome assembly GCA_963803695.1 of uncultured Actinomycetota bacterium. GTDB lineage: Bacteria > Actinomycetota > Actinomycetes > Actinomycetales > Dermatophilaceae > Ornithinicoccus. Next base: position 289,628 of record CAWDNY010000015.1, on the reverse strand, counting down.
CAGCCAGGCGGTTGCGGTTGCGTTTCCCCGGGAAGCGTGCCGGGCCGCGAGCGCCAAACCGAGTGAGATAGCCGGCACGACCCGCCAACCTCCAGTGGCGTCGGGATGACGCCTCGCGTTGAACGCAGCCTGGGTCACCGGGTCACCGAGGATCCGCAGCATTCGCTCTGTCTCGTCAAGGGTCTTGTGCCCGTGCTTGATGAGCCACTCTAGGCCTGGGTCACGCCGCTGCTTCACGAACTCCATGGCAGCGAGCACCCGCGAGTCGCTCATGAGCAGACCTGTCGGCACCAGACCGGTCTGGCGCACGAACTCCTCACGCATGGCTGCTTGGCTGTCAAAGACCTCCGCAGAGGCGTCAAGACGACCGGCGGTGGCAAACGGGTCTGTGCCAGACCGAAGGTCAGCCACGACGTCGCCACACACCTCTATCGCCGCCGTGACTTCGTCCTCGGACCAGTCCGCGTCCGCACCAGACAGCAGAGTGCACGAGAGGGCGCTACGAAGAGTCCACGTTGGTGGGGTGTCCTCGTGGGCTGCCTCCAGGTCCGCCCAAGCGAGCCCAGCTCGGATGAGGAGAGCGGGTATCGAGTCACTGGGCGCCCGTGACGTCGTGAGAGAAAGCAGCGCGGCGCGCGGCTGCGCATGGACGGCAGTGTCAACTGCCGTAGCCACCTTTGTGATGCGGTCGCCGAGCGCCAGCGCACCCAACAGCCCGCGCACCGACCATAAATGGGTCGGGTCAGATGCGTCGGCGGGCAGATCGCTCTCGCCCGCCAAGAAGGCAGAAAGGGTGTTCGTTTGGGGGTCATCGTCGAGCGGATAGCCCTCAGCCTCGATTAGCCGTGATTTACCCGGCGCTGGCCATTCGGGGACCGGCAGCGGCGCCCAGGGATCCTCAACGCGCACGAGAACACGAATCGGGCCAGCATTGATCAGCCAAAGCGGGAGGACCGCGCGGCCGGCCGCAACCGGAAGACAAGCGGGATCACGCCAAGGCGCGCGCGTGGAGTAGACCAGCGCTGTCAGGCCATCGATATCAACGCAGTCCGAGAACTCCAGCGCTTTGTCGACCAGCGTGACGCCACTGAAGAGCCGACGCGGCCGGATCGTCGCGACGACTAAGGATCCAGTGGCCTCCAGCGCAAGCTGCCCCTGCGGGTAGGTCGAGAGGGTATCCAAGAACTGCGACAGACCGAACCGGTAGATGCCCGACCGCCCCGCGGTCGGCTCGATCACCTGAACGGTCTGATGCGCAACAAGAAAATGCAACTTGGGATCTGCGGCGGTGCCGACATCGAGAATAAGTGTGCCGGGGTCGTCGGTGATGTCCTCGCGAAACAGACGAAGTGGTCTGACTGACGAGCGCGTCGTCGTTTCGGAAGACTGGTAGGCAATCGTCATGTGCGGCGGTGTAACCGCGAGGGTCCGGTAGTTGTTGTGCGCGCCGACCCGGACACAGGACTCGCGATCCGCCTCAGCGAACTCGATCGTGGGGCGAGAGACCTGCGCGTGCCCTGAAGTGATCACACGGGCAACACACGGCTGTAGGCCGCCATCGACAAATCGCCGCCAGGGCGGGTTGAACGCAACTTCCATGCCCTCAATCACAGTCAATGCGCGCGTTGCTCCACGTCCCCATGGTCCGCGTACTCGGATGGTGAACGTGCCGACAACAGGGCGGGGTACCGCGTCCCAGATCGAGTTGGGGTCGCGGTCCTGGGCGTCGGTTTTCCACCTCCCGATGACATCTCCACCAGCATCGATTAGCGCGACGTCCCAGTCAGCCTCTCCGAGCTGCTCTGGCAACTGGACCGTCGGGACAACTGACACGACTGACAGTCCGCTGGAGGTTCGCACACCGCGAACCGGCTCGTCAGCGACGATCCGGGCTGACGCCTGGTTCCTGATTGCTCGAGGCTGTCCCGTCGCACCCGCAGACAGTGTCGAGACTCCTTCAAGGTCGAGAAGAATCAGGCACCAACCGGACCACCCGGGTGGCAGTGGGCTCTCAGATAGCAAACTGCCTTCCCCGGCAAGTTGAAGGTCTCCCGGTTCCCCGGGAAACAGTAGCCACGTTGGCCGACCCGGCAACGGAAGTCCGGCTGGGAGAAGAGCACCGTCCTCTCCGAAGGCGAGGAGCGGATCCTTGTCATCGACAACGGTCATCACCACCTGCAGGTCTTCCCTACCGAATAGTGCGGCCGAGACCGTTCTGACTGGACCAACGATCGGCACGTCTGTCTGTGGTGCAGGCTCGTTGAGGCCCGGGAAGAGCGCCCGGGTGGCAACGCGCTGGGTCTCCCCATCCAGACCGACGAGCCAGACCGCCGAACCATCGGGCGCGTCGCCCACCGCGGGAAGGCGAAGAATCAGGCCCTTACCGAAAGGATCGACGATCAAACGAGGTTGCTGGTCAGCGGGAGCTCCAGGCCCCGCTGCTCGCCGGTGCATGGGAAGCCTCACGCCCTCGGCCTGCTGCCGTATGGCTACGTCTCGGAAGCGTTCAGGCAGCGGTACGTCCGAGCCGTCTCCGCCGGCCGCGATGGCATCGAGCAAGTCGAAAGCGCGGCCGGTGACGTCAACAGCAAAGTCGCCGCCGTACTGGAGAAAGCGGTCAACCGGCCGGTCCACGTTGTAAAGCTGCTTATGCCGGGCGCGAGAGGACGCCCAAGACACGAACTGTTCCGGCTCAAGTCCCGCCACCTTCGCGCGGCGTTCGCCTATGAGTCGGTAATAGTCCCGCAGGCAGTAGGTGGGCATGCCCGAGTGCATCAGGATGCGGCCGACGTACTTCGTCCCAGCATCGTCGTCGGCGCCGGCAAAAGTCGGAAGGCCAAGCCGCTGTAGGTTTGCTAGGAACGCTTCGCCCCACTCGCGGTAGAAGCCATGGGCGCCGTGTAGACCGAGCAGTGAGAGCAGTTTCGGCCAGAAAGTGCCGCTCGCGTAGTGATCAGCTGCAACGCCGGTAGTCGCTACGACATGGACCGAGGGCCAGCGCCGCAGGACCACTGAACGGTGGCATGCATCGGGTTGTCGCTGGTAGAGGTGGCCAAGCACTTCCAACGCTTGCTCTCGGTGCGGAGTCGCGACATCGTCCAATGCCTCAGCGGCAAGGGACACCACCTCGAGTCTCTTGCGCCAATGCCGCTCGCGGTGATCGAGCAACTCTGTGCGCGTGACGGTCCGGCGTTCGTCGGCATCCAATATTCAACCAATCCATCGTCACAGACATCGGCTGCGCGATCGGCAGCAAGACCCATCTTGGCAGTCGAGTCCGACACATGTTGTCTGGCTCGACGAATTGCGCGACGCATCGCATGGCTCATCTGATGTGAAGACCTCGGTTATGTGAGGTTGTCGGCGTTCGTGCGGGTGAGGGCCTGCCCCGGGAGATACCGAGGCTTCGACACGATCTTGGCCTACCTGAAGAACTTCTGATTATGTTGAACATTCCAGCGGCGAAACCGCTCAACAGAAGGTGGAACACGACCTATAAAGCAGGGTCCTCAACATATGCACGAAAGGAACATACAGCCGGTTATGTGAACGCCACATAACGGGTTCGGCGAGCGCCCTGATCGACGCACTGCACCCTTACACCGGGGCAGGGAGTTGGGGCGACGCCAGGTGGCCGGGATAACCAGTGACGTCATTCGAACCTCGCGGCAGAATCGGTCCGGAGTCAGGCCTTGGAGGCAGACGGCTTGTTGTCGGCGCGGGCGTCGATGACCACGAGCGGGCGGGCGTCGGGTTGGTCGAGTTTCAGCCTCTTGATGACGCGGTTGATCTTGGTCTTGTCGGCTGCGGTGTAGCAGATAACGACGAACACCGACTTCTTCGTTTTGTTCGCCGCCTCGTAGATGTCGACCTGGTTTGACAGGTTCCTTTCGAGGCTGCTGCTCTTCGCGAGCTTGAACTCGATAAGGCTCTTGTCCAAGCCCATCGAGATCTTGAAGTCCACGGGACCGCGGCCGTTATTCGGTTCGCGGTTGACGTCGAACCGGCTGGCCTGGAGCAGGAGGCCAAAGAAGGCCTGCACGTCAGCTTCGCTCGCGAGCGGTTTCCCGTCGCCCCGGTTTATGATCCGGTACCCGTCCTGGTTCTCCACGTAGTCCTTGAAGATGTGCACAGCGGCCAAGGCCTCGTCGAAGGACGTCCACGGCCTCTCGAACAGATCAGTCTTGTCGGTTATGTCGCGTGCAGCGACTTGCACCTGCCGCGCCAGGCGCAGGGTGCTGTCGACCATCTCCCTGCTGGTGGCGACGGCTTGGTAGCCAGTGTCTTCTTTGAGCTTGATGTAGCAGTCGACTAGCTCAGGGAAGGCGAGGATCGTGGCTGCGCGTGCCCGGTCGCGCTCACGTTGGGTGGGTTTGCGAGTGAGTATGGACTTGAAGTACCGGTTGGCATCAGCCCGGAGTTGGTCGTTGTCGACGATGCCGGGCAGACGGTCGAAGCTCCCGAGCATATCGGCGCGGTTGATCCAGGTGTCGTCCCTGGTGAGCAGGTCAGCCGGGGTGAGGATGACGAAGTCGCCATCGGTCCACGGGAGTGTGTAGGTGCGGGACATCCACGTTTCGGTGCCATAGTTGAACGCGGCGCGCTCAACCGTCACATGCTTGACGTCGTTCTCGGACAAGTGCTTGTTCGCGAACTTCTCGGTGTAGTCGAGCAGAAAGTGCTTGATGAGGTTGGTCGTGAAGTCGGAGATGCTGTCCCGGCCGACACCGGGCCGGATGAGTGCGAGCTTCTCCAGGTGGCTAGAGCTGGTGACGGTTTCGTCGCCGAAGTTCTTGAGAATGTCGCCGAGCGCCGCGTGCAGCGCCTTGGCGAACTTGGGACCGAGGCCGCGCCCGTCGTTGCCGCCGACGGTGAAGCCGAGCCAGTTCTGCTTGACCTCTCGGAACGTGTACCAGCTCTTGATGAGGCCAGGGTCGAGGTCGTCGGAGGCCTGGTCGCGCAGGAACCGCAGGTAGTCCAGGATCTGGTGGTGGAGCGCCGCGTACTTCCTGTTGCTGCTGTTGAACAGCAAGAAGGGGTCGATGAAGACCGGAAGGTCGGAGACCACAGAGATGTCGAACGCCCCGTACTTGTCGAGGACCGCCGGGTTGACGTTGAACCGGTCGCTGAAGAAGACGCCGGCGGGGTCGGCGTCCCACCTTGGGGCCGCCTTCGCCTTCTTGGTCTTCTTCTCGGACTTGGCCACGTGTCGAGTATCCCGGTTGGTGCCGACAGCCGGCTGACTACGCCGAACTGACCGCCACCACCGACCCGCAGGGCCTGAATCGGTGGCCCTGGGTCAGTCGCACCAAGCCGCGACTCGTTCCCGACGAGCTCATGGTGCTGAAGCTGTTCGAGCTGGGGGTCAAGGGTCAGGGCTTGCAGAACGGCCACGTCCGCCTGGCCTTCGACCAGTTCACAGCTGGTGTGCGGGCACTTGCCCGCCTCGCGTCTGGATGACAATGGGCGGGGCCTTTGAATCGGCCCCGCCCAGTCCTTCACAACTTGTTGCCGCCACCGTCGGGCTGCAGCGGTCTCGACCTTCGAGGGCACCGGGTGAGCAGCCCCGTGCTCCTTCGCGATCTCGTTCGGGACTTGCCGCGATCCCCGACCTAGTGCCCTGCTCCGGGTCCGGCGGCGCTGCGATCAACAATCGAGGAAGGGCAGGCACGCGTGATGCCGACTCGAAGAGTCCGCTGCAACTCGCCCCCGACGCCAGGCCGCCGCACCTAGGATTCGGGTTACTTGTAGCCAACCAGCGAGGACGCAGATGTACACACAACCCCTGCTTGACATCCCACCTGAGATCGAGGCTGGCCTGATGGAAGGCACTCTGAAGCTTTTTGGCAGTGTCGTGCGCGAGGCCGACACAGGTGAGATCGTCAAGCACCTCAAGAACGCCGCACCGAGCTCGGAGAAGGTCGAGGTGGCGATCAAGAAGATGAACCCGAAGGTGGTGCTGACGGTCGTCGCCGTCACGGCCGCTGTGAGTGGAGCCGCGGCCTACCTCTGGAAGAAGCGCGGTGGGGCGACGCAGCTCGTCGTGGTAGACAGTCGACCGGATTGCCTGGTGGACTTCGAGACATCCCTGCGGTCCTACGTCGAGTCAGCGCGCACCGGAGCGCTGGCGGCCGACGTCGTTGACAAGCTCATCACCGATCTCGACGCGCTGAAGGCCTACTCCGAGGCTGGCAGCGACGTCACCATCTCGTTCGACGAGCTGGTCCCTCTATTCGAGCTAGTGATCGCGCATACATCTCGGTTGGCAGCGGCCTACGACGTCGAAGGCAGCGAGGTCGATGACCGGGACGACGCACCGGCTGACGGCGTCGTCGTCACCCTGCGCCGGCATCTCGAGGTGCAGAAGAACATCTTGGAGAACGCCGCCTGAGTCCCCTCCTACGAAGTGGGGCCCGCAGGTTTGGTGTGGCGGGCCGTATCTGTTGTTACAGGCCTGTCTCCAGGTCGCTTCGGCAACTGCCTGGCGCAGCCGGCATGCTTCACAACGCCGCCTGAGCCTGGGGGTACAGCTTCTGGGAACCGGGCTCCACTTTCTGGCACGCGTCCACCAAGGGACTGGCGCTTGACACCTTGACCAGCGAAGCGTCTATCGGCGGTCGGTCTCACGGCTAATTTCGTCGAGATGTACAACGACGTGGGCCGCAGCCTGCCTCGCGAGCTTGGCCGAAAAGGTTGGGCCGCCCGGTCATAGCGAATATCGGTCCACGTACTCCGTGCTGGTGATCGCAGGGTCGAGGAAGACAGCTGGGTCGACGTCCGCGAAGCGGTCGGGTGAGCGAAGCAGCATTGGCCACACGTCATCGACAGTGTCGCCTATAGCTTTGGTCTCAGGGTGGACTAGCGAATGCTGGTAGCCGGCGTTGGCTGGATCCAGGACGTGGAGCACGCGAATGCCGGCGGCGTCCCGATTATGGTCTTGTTTGAGGCGGTACGCGAGCAGTTGTTGGCGCATCAGCTGATAGAGCGGCTCGTCGAAGGCAACTCCAGGTCGATGAGATCTGATTGGATCGGCCCGTCCGCGGATTCGACGTCGGACCGGTACCTGGCTGCACGGGTCTTGTTGTAGCCGGGACGTGGGTCAACGGCCTCCAAATAGGCCTCCGTGTACTCCCACTCGACGAGGGCCTGGCTGAGCAGCTCCGCCGCGAGTCCGAGCATACCAAGACCGATGCCTACCCGGCCGACATCACCGGGCGATGACCGAACCGGCAGAAGGTGTACTCGGTGCGGCTGAGCGCAGAAGAAGAAGCCGAGGTCCAACGCGTCGCCGCCACCAAGCACCTCCCCGCCTCGACCCTCGTGCGCTCCTGTATCCTCGAACCATTCGACTCCGAACGCTCCGCCTGACCTAGCCCTTTACGCCGCCTATGCAAGGCGTGGGAGGAGGTCCACTACGAAGGTCAGGGCCTCGTTGCCGGCCGGCGCTCGGTGGGTCTGGGCGAGTGGCGTAGGACAGTGCGGGCGCATGGCCTCAACCAGATCTACGAAGACCTTGTCCGAGCTGATAAGACAATCGACATCAAGCAGGTAAGTGGCTAATTGGTTGTCGCCCGGCGTTCCGTTTGAGGTGGACCGAGTCGCTTGCGTCTCCGCCATCGCCCAACGGATCCACTCACGAGGGACCGCGGATGTGCTCACCTCACGCGTCCATAGATGTGTCCAAGATGCCTGGTCGTGGCGTATTTCAGCTAGGTCAAACCATGGTCCGAGCCAGTCGAGTGTCGTCTGGGATCTCGCTTCAATCAGGTCGATCCACCAATGAGAAACGGAGGCGGCACGCCAGGCGTCAAACTCCTTGCCATCCCAACCGGGCGTAGGGGTCGCGAAAGTCGCTGTTGCTCTGTTCCATTTGAAGGTGTGCATCGTGAGGCCCAACGACGCCGCCTGCTTGCGCGCGGCCCTGGAGGCGTCTCGCGCTTCCGCTAGTTGGTCGTCACCCAGCGCCTTCACGAGGTCGGACGCCAGCGTCGGCTGCTGCCGCACCCTCCGCCAGAAGCCGCCTCGCCAATCCTCTCTATTGCTCCGCCACAGGCGAAGGTCCGGAGTTGGAAGGCACCACGATGGACGCAGCCGTTGCAACTCTCTCCGCACGTCCTCCGTCTCCGAGAATGCCTCCGGCATCAGCCTCACCCAGTCCTCGCGGGTAAGCGCCTTGGCAAGTTGCTTGCGCTTGGCAGCATCTGGTATTCGAAGGCACTCGTAGACAACGGCAGGACAAGCCACGATCAAAACACCACTCGCTCGCGCAGCTTTCCGAAGCACCTCGACCTGCCCAGCGTCCACGATGTAGTTCCAGACGTTTGTGTCAAGGAGAACTCTCGGGGGCGTCACGCAGACAGTCTGGCGGTCTCTCAGCTCTATTGCCGGGACATCAAGCCAGGAGCTCATGAGCGACGAGCGTCTCGACCCCTGCGCCAGCGTCACATCGACGCTACCGGGCGTTGCTGTCACTCGAGCCTTCAAGTGACACCAAGGAGGACAGGACGGCCAGGCGCCCCCTGAAATGTGACGCATGTGCCGATCTCAACCCGAAGCTCAGGGCGCTACCAGCAGTTCCAGACACGCTCGCGATCTCGACGAGCCACAACGCAGACCATGGTGAAACACGACAGCATCGACGGGGACCGCTACGGCGACATGCCCGAGACGGTGGACGAACTGCCAACGGCAGCAGCAGAGGACGAGGCGGAGGCGGTCACGATGCACAAGCTGGGCCGGTGCCACGAACTCGAAGGGCCTCGCATCCACTGCGCCGGGCAAGTTCGCCACTGAACACTTGCAGTGCCCGCTACACCGGCCGCAAGGCCCGGTGACTGCGTCACACCGCCGACTGTGGACGCGGTGTGACGATGAGCAAATTCGGCCAAGTGCCGCTGTGGTCAGGATGTCTGACCGTGTAGGAGCGGGCAGCGTCAGCGACGCGTCGCGTCCGTGCCCATTCCTTCCCGTCGGGTTGACGATCTGACGCCTGCGGACAACGCTCAGCCGTACCATCCTGACCGGTCGATGGCCTGACGCCGCCGTCACGCTGAGTCGGATTTTGGGGGAAGTGTCGGTGTCGCATGGCACCGTGATCCTCATGCAGACCTTTCTTGGTTTTTCGGCAACCACCTGGACCGGCATCTATACGCTCCTGACGGCGGGGTTGCTACTCGTTGCTGTCGTGGCCGCGCTCTATGCCCACTTCCAATGGCGTAGTGCCCGGCAGCAAGTGGAGGAGCAGCGTCGTGCGCAGGTGGAGGCAATGCGCCCCTTCGTTATTGTGAGCGTGGAACCCTCCCGGGCAAGCATGCAACTCTTCGACTTGATCGTCCGCAACGTGGGACAGCGTCCCGCGCAGGGCGTTCGGATCATCGTTGATCCAGAGCCAGTCCGCGCTCGCGAGATGGATGATTCGAACTTGCACATGAGGGCTATGAAGATCCTGAATGAGCCGATGGCCTTATTGGCACCTGGGCAGGAGATCAGGGCGTTCTATGACAACCACCTTGAGCGAAAGCAGCGGGACGACCTGCCCACTGAGCACCAAGTCTCGGTTTCCTACTCGGATACCTCGGGACAAGCCTATCGCGGCGCGTTCACGCTCGATCTCATGGCTTTGGAGGGCATGTCGTGGACTAACGTCGGCACGATTCACACGATCAGTGACTCTTTGAAGAGGATCGAAGGCACTCTCCGAGCAAGCAGCACCCTCGAGCGGAATGCTCGGATCGAGGTGCACGCGGTGACCGAGCCTCGGCGCGAACATGTCATGCGCGAAGAGATCGAAGAGCATGAGAACCTCAAGGGTCATACCGATCTACTCAGGCAGGTAACCCCCGGCGACGCCTCGATTGCGCGCTACGAGAAGCGCCTGCGGTCCGAGCAAGAGGCATTTCAGCGCCGGTTGGAGGATGAGGCGGTCGAACCTGTAAGGCGGCGGCTTCGACAAACGAAACTGGCCCTTGACTGGGCCCGGCGCCGACTGCGCAAGACGGATCCATAACGGTTAAGCCAGCCTCCATTCCGCGGCGTGAGCCTCGTATGTCGTGATCCGATGACGCCCTGGAAGCGGCCGTAGCACAGTGGCCTCGTTCGAGGTTTCTACTCTCCTTTGTGTACGGCATTCGTTTATCTAGACGAACCGCGATTGAACCTGTCTCATCGAGTTGCCGTCTAAAACGACCTGCCGACTTCCCCAAGTCCTTGAGTGGTCGGTCGAGATCTTCTAGCGACTTCTGGGCTCGTCGGGCACCGCCCCCTTGGTCCTTGAGAGTGATCTTGTGGCCAAGGCGACACCCCACGGTGTTCTGCCTTGCCACATCTTGGACCGTGGTCTTCACGATTGCTCCGCATTCGGGGCATACAGTTTCGAAGTCGTGGTTCATTCCCATCTCCTAACGAGCGGTTCGCGGGTCCGCCGGACTTGCCGGACTTGCCGGACTTGCCGGACTTGCGCAGGTTACTGCGAGGCGCCGCACCATCGCCCTGAGCACATGGACCTTCCCCGCTAACAGAAGCGCGTGCAGCGTCACCCCAACTCACCATGCCCGACTCGGATCCTGCGGGGTCATGGCCGGGCTCCCCCAGCCCGAAACAGCCCAAACTCGACAACATGCAGGCTAGCCGACGGGCACCACGCGGCCCTGATGTCTTCAGCTGTCTCTAGATAGCGCTGGTAGTCGTCCGCTGACCACCCGCTCGCGCTCCAACCGAGTGCTCGGGCGACCCGTGCGTCCAGAATCAATGGTGGGGTCCACGCATTCAATAGAGCCGTGTTGTACCCACAGAAATATAGCCACTTCGTGAAGAACGCCGGCCCCAAGTGCTTCACGTTGCAGCAACCGCCATGGTTCATGGCCGCATAGGCCTGCACTGGGTCACCAGCACACGCCCATCCGTAGGCGTCGAACAGCTTGTCTCCAACCGCATTGTCCTGCAGCGGCTTGGCAACACGGGCAACACCTCGGGCTTTCGTGCCAACGCCCCAACCAGCAACGTAGACATAAAGGGCGAGCGCCTCGTCGGCGCTGCTCACCGATCGCGCCAGCTCGAATAGCTCTTGGCGCGAAACCGAGACCTTCCCCACCTCAGTAAGGACCTCAGGGCAACGCAGCCGCTCAGGCCAGCGACTTCCAGACAGCCAGTGCCGCGGATAAAAGTACTCCCTCTGAGAGTGCACCTCCTGCTCGTCAGGAGCACCATTCGGGAACTCGACGCGCAACTTCTCCAGGACAACGTCAACCATGACCCCATCCTCCATGACGTCAAGCCAATCCGGGACCAACCCGCAGTCACAGAACTGATCGATGCGGTAAGTGAGCCCCGTGACGCCCGTCGACTGCGACAACGAAGTCGCGTCATTGTGCCGCCAAAGGGTAACATCATGGGCGCGTCTACTGGCTCCGAAAAGCCTGGGAATGGCCCCTCAAAACAGCCACACCGAGCCGATCACGCTTAAACTCTTGCGGACTCTGTGCGGACTGGTAGGCGCTACACCCCCTCTGACCTGCGAAAACGCGGAGATTTAGACGTTGAAGCGGAACTCGACAACGTCGCCATCGGACATCACGTAGTCCTTGCCCTCGATCCGCACCTTGCCTGCGGCTTTGGCTTCTGCCATCGACCCCGTGGTGTCGAGATCGCCAAACGACACGACCTCTGCCTTGATGAAGCCGCGCTGGAAGTCAGTGTGGATGACCCCGGCCGCCTGCGGTGCAGTGAAGCCCTTACGGATCGTCCATGCCCGCGATTCCTTGGGTCCAGCAGTGAGATACGTCTGCAGGCCCAGAGTGTCGAAACCGATCCGGGCTAGCTGGTCCAGACCGGGCTCTTCGACGCCGACCGACTCCAACAGCTCGGCCGCTTCTTCAGGCTCCAACTCAGCCAGGTCCGACTCGAGCTTGGCGTTGAGATAGATCGCCTCGGCCGGTGCCACTAGGGCGGCCAGCGAGTCGTGCAGGGCCTCGTCGGTCAGGCCGTCCTCGTCCAGGTTGAAGACGTAGAGGAAGGGCTTGGTCGTCAGCAGGCCCAACGTCCTGGCGTGGGCGGGCTCGACCCCGGCGGCGGCGGCACCCCCGGCATACAGCGTGATGCCTTGCTCTAGGACTGCCTGGGCCGCGAGCGCGGTGTCGAGCACGGCCTTGTCCGTCTTTTTGCCCTTGACCTCTTTCTCGAGGCGAGGGATCGCGGCCTCCAATGTCTGCATGTCGGCCAGAATCAGCTCGGTGTTGATCGTTTCGATGTCGTCAACGGGTGAAACCTTGCCGTCGACGTGCATGACGTCGTCGTCGTTGAAAGCCCGCACGACCTGACAGACCGCGTCGGCCTCGCGGATGTTGGCCAAGAACTTGTTGCCCAACCCCTCCCCCTCGGAGGCACCTCGCACGATCCCGGCAATATCCACGAACGACACGGTCGCCGGAAGGATCTTCACGCTCTTGTGAATCTCCGCCAGCCTGGTCAGCCGAGCATCGGCCAGTGGGACGACCCCGATGTTGGGCTCGATCGTGGCAAACGGGTAGTTCGCCGCCAGCACCGAGTTCTTAGTGAGCGCGTTGAAGAGGGTGGATTTGCCCACGTTGGGGAGTCCGACGATTCCGATGGAGAGTGCCACGAGGACAAGAGTCTAGTGCCGCTGCCGTGCCCCCTGGCGCACCTCTCACTGGCTCAGTCGGTGGTCGAAGGAGGGAAGCCCCCGGTCGCGATCGGGCCCCACCGCTCGATGGTGACCCGGATCAGCGATTTGCCTTGTCGCTGCATCGCTTCGCGGTATTCGTCCCAGTCGGGGTGCTCACCGGAGATGCTGCGGAAATAGTCGACGAGCGGCTCCAGCGCCTCCGGCAGGTCGAGAACCTCGGCCACGCCGTCGAGTTGGACGTACGGCCCGTCCCAGTCCTCGGAGTGGATGACCATCGAGACCTCGGACCGCGAGCGTATGTTGGCGATCTTGGCTCGTTGGGGATAGGTGGAGATGACGACCCGCCCTTGATCATCCATCCCGCACGAGACCGGGGACATCTGCAGTCCTCCACTGCGCCGATGGGTCACCAGCGTCGCGTGGTGCCGCGCGCCGACGAAGTCCTCCATCTCAGAGCGTGAGACGCGGTCAGCGGTCGCGATGTTGGCAGCCATGACTCCAGCCTATGAGCCGCAGATCCCCAGGTGTGTCGGTGCCCCGTGTCACGGTTCACCCATGGACATCCTCTGGGTATGCAGCGTGCTGGCGACGTTGGTCGTCGGCGTCGTGCTGGGCACCATCATCGGCGGACGGCTGGCAGCCTCAACCGAGCGCGAGCGGCACACCGGCGAGGCCGCGGCTCTGCGCGCCGAGCGCGACCTGCTGTCCGGGCAACTGGACAACGAGCGTGCCGGGAGCGCTGAGGAGCGCGCCATCGCCGCAGAGCTGGCACCCCTTCGGCACACGCTGGACCGGGTTGCCGAGCACGTCAACGCCCTCGAACGAGACCGCGTCCAGCAGTTCGGATCCCTCGGCACGGTGCTGAAGGATGTGGCCTCGCGGACCGAGGCTCTCGGACAGGAGACCGCCACCTTGTCGGGGGCGCTCAACTCCTCTGGTGTGCGCGGAGTGTGGGGCGAGGCGCAGCTTCGTCGGGTGCTGCAGCACGCGGGAATGATGGAACGATGCGACTTCGATGAGCAGGTCAGTTCGACCAGCCGGCATGAGGCGACCGTGCGGCCAGACGTGGTCGTGCACCTGCCCGGCGACAAGTCCCTGGTCATCGACGCCAAGGCTCCGCTGGGCGCATTCCTGCAGGCCCAGGGCTCGCAGGTCACACCCACCGAGCGCGACCAGTTCTTGAAGCAGCACGCAGCTGCACTGCGCCGACACGTCGACACCTTGGTGTCTAAGGCCTACTGGAGCGCCTTCGACAACAGCCCCGAGCTGGTGGTGTGCTTCGTGCCGAGCGACGCAGTGCTCGCCAGCGCCCTCCAGACCCAGCCCGATCTCTACGATCACGCTCAGGCCCGCAAGATCGTGTTGGCCTCCCCAGCCACCCTGCTCGCCGTGCTGCGAGCCACTGCCTTCGCGTGGCAGCAGGAGGCGCTAAACAGCAACGCCGCCGAGGTGTTGCGCTTGGGCAGCGAGCTGCACACCCGCTTAGGGGCGATGGGCAAGCACATCAACGCCATGGGGTCCTCACTGCGAAAGTCAGTCGAGACCTACAACCAGTTCGTCGGCACCTTGGAGTCGCGAGTCATGGTCACCAGCCGCAAGATGGCCGACCTGGAGGTTGTGGAAGAGGCGGCACCCGCTCTGGTGACCATCGATAAGGCGCCACGCCCAATGACCCACGCCGACCTCTTATCCACCGAACTCGATAGCGCGACTCCGACCCGTCAGGAACTGATCGCTCCTGACGAGATGTCGACGTCGAGGCGTCGCCGGGTCAGCTAGTGCGGGTTGGTCAGTGCAGGCTGCCGGGATCGTGAACGAGCTTGTCGGCTTCCTTGCCGTCCCGCGCCTTGAGGTCCCGCCGGATCTCCTTGGGCAGCGAAAACATCAATGACTCCTCGGCCGCCGTGACCAGCGCAACGTCGGCATACCCGCGGACGGCCAACCACTCCAGCACTTCGCGCACGAGCAATTCCGGGACGCTGGCTCCGGAGGTGACCCCGACCGTGGTGACCCCGTCAAGCCACTCCTCATGCAGCTCATCCGCGTAGTCGACCAAATATCCCTCGCGCGTCCCGTGCTCTAGCGCCACCTCGACGAGACGCACGGAGTTGGACGAGTTGGTCGAGCCGACGACGATCATCAGGTCACAATCCGCCGCCATCTGCTTGACCGCAACCTGACGGTTTTGAGTGGCGTAGCAGATGTCATCGCTCGGCGGGTCTTGCAGCTTGGGGAACTTCTCCCGAAGTCGGCGCACCGTCTCCATGGTTTCGTCCACAGACAGCGTGGTTTGCGACAACCACACGACTCGCTCCGGGTCGCGGACCTCCACGGCATCGACTTCTGCTGGGCTCTGCACCAGCGTGATGTGGTCCGGCGCTTCCCCCGCCGTGCCCTCGACCTCTTCGTGCCCGTCGTGACCAATCAGCAGGATGTCGAAATCGTCGTCGGCAAAGCGCACGGCTTCACGGTGCACCTTCGTCACGAGTGGGCAGGTGGCGTCAATGGTCGTCAGTTGGAGGGCCTTGGCCTCTTCGTGCACTGCCGGCGAAACTCCATGGGCCGAGAAGATCACCGTCTCCCCCTCAGGCACCTCATCCGTCTCGTCGACGAAGATGGCCCCGCGCTTTTCCAGTGTGGAGACCACATGCTTGTTGTGGACGATCTGCTTGCGGACGTAGACCGGCGCCCCGTAGAGCTCCAACGCTTTTTCGACGGTGATGACGGCCCGGTCGACTCCGGCGCAATATCCCCGGGGGGCCGCCAGCAGCACCCTCTTCTCGGTCTGCGACGCATCGCCGCCAGGGGGTTCAGGGACGGTCGGAGTCATGGGCTGGGCTGGCGAAATCACTCCTCCATCGTAGGGGTGACACCTTGGCGGGCACTGAACGGACCGGGACTCCCTCGTCACGCGCGCAGAGGCATGTCCCACCCGATGTGTGTCACCCCGCTGCGTCATGATGTGAGCATGACTCAGCTCTCGACTGCTGTACCGGCCACGACGCCTCGGCAACTCGCCGACGCGTATGTGCACGAGATGGCCGAGCTGGATCCGGGCTTGGCCACGATGTTGGGTTTCGGCACTCACAACGACCGCGTGCCGGACTTCTCTCCTGCGGGCCACCAGGCCGTTGCTGACCTCGCGACCCGCACGTTGAGCTCCCTGGAGGACCTCGAGCGCGCGGCTGGAGCGGACGGACTCAACGTCCTGGAGAGCCGGTGCGCCGTGTTGCTACGAGAGCGCCTCACCGTGCTTCTGGACGCTCACGAGGCCGGTGAGCACCTGCGAGAGATGCGCAACATCTTTGGGCCACCACAGCGGGTGCGGCAGTTGTTTTCGATGATGCCCACGGACAGCGAAGAGGACTGGCAGTGCGTCGCCCGGCGAATGGCCAAAGTGCCAGAGGCGTTCCAGTCGTATGCCGACTCTCTGGACGTTGGCCTTGGTCAAGGACTGATGGCCGCGCCGCTGCAAGTCCAGACCCTGGCCGATCAACTCCGCGACTGGGTCGAGACGGGATGGTTCGCGGAGTTCGTCGAGCCCGGCATTGCGGACCACCCCGACCTTCGTGACCCGCTGACCGACGCCGCCCGGGTCGCGACCGAGGCCGCCAGCGAACTCGGCGACTACCTGCTCTCGACATACCTCGGGGCGTCCGAGGGCACCCCTGATGCCGTCGGTGCACAGCGATATCGGCTCAACGCACGCCGTTGGACCGGTGCCGACCTCGACCTGGAAGAGGCGTACGCCTGGGGGTGGCGCGAATTCACCGATCTGAAGGCACAAATGGAGGAGGTAGCCGAGACAATCCTGCCCGGCTCGACACCCATCGAGGCCATGCGGCACCTGGATCAACACGGCGAAGCCGTCGAGGGTGTGGACGCCATCCGCGAGCGGCTGCAGCAGATGATGGATCAAGCGATCGAGGACCTTAGCGACGAGCACTTCGACATCGCCGAGCCGCTGCGCACAGTCAAGGCCCGGATCGCGCCGTCGGGTAGTGCCGCTGCGCCGTACTACAGCAGGCCCTCCCAAGACTTCAGTCGTCCGGGCCAGACCTGGCTCCCAACGTTGGGCGAGACCCGCTTCCCGCTGTATGAGCTGGTGTCAACCTGGTATCACGAGGGCGTGCCCGGCCATCACCTTCAACTGGCGCAGTGGGTCTACGTGGCTCCCCAACTCTCGCTCTTTCAGACGAGCATCGGCTCCTCCAGTGGGGCGACTGAGGGATGGGCGTTGTATGCCGAGCGCCTCATGGATGAGCTCGGGTATCTCGACACCGAAGCCAAGATGGGCTACTTGGACTGCCAGATCATGCGGGCCATCCGCGTGGTCATCGACATCGGGATGCACCTCGAGCTGACCATTCCCGACGACTCCGATGTCGCCCCCGGGCAGACCTGGACGCCAGCCCTGGCCAAAGAATTCTTCGCCGCGCACTGCGGTCGGCCCGCGTCCTTCATCGAGAGCGAGATCGTGCGCTACCTGGGTTGGCCGGGGCAGGCCATCAGCTACAAACTCGGGGAGCGCGCGTGGCTGGCCGGGCGGGCTGCGGCGCAGGAGGCGGCCCGCGAGCGCGGCGAAGAGTTCGACCTCAAGGCGTGGCACATGGCTGCTCTGTCCCTGGGAGCGCTGGGATTGGATGACCTGCAGGCCGAGTTGGGTCGACTGTGAGTGCGGGATGACTGCGCCGACAGGCAAGCCACCGTTGGCACCCACCGCACGGGAAACCAGTGCCGAAGCGCCGTGGCCGGTGCGGGTCCTCAGCCTGAAGATCGCGGACTACGTCCAAAAGATGTCGCCGCTGTGGGTCGAGGGTCAGATCGTGCAACTCAATCGTCGACCGGGCATGAACACCGCCTTTGTCACGCTGCGGGACACCGACGTCGACATGTCGCTGTCTTTGACCATCCCGGTGCCCGCGTTGGAAGCCATGACCTCCGATCCCCAGCCGGGATCACGGGTCGTAGTGCACGCCAAGCCGAGTTTCTGGACCAAACGCGGCACCCTCCAACTGGAGGCCCGGCAAATGCGGCATATCGGCGTGGGCGAGTTGCTCGCCCGATTAGAGCACCTCAAACAACTGCTGCGCTCCGAAGGCCTTTTCGAGGCTCAGCGCAAACGAGCCCTCCCGTTCCTTCCGGTCCGGATCGGGCTGATCGTCGGGCGCAACACCGCCGCTGAACGGGACGTCCTCAGCAACACCCATCGGCGCTGGCCGGCCGCCCGCTTCGAGATCCGTCAGGTCCCGGTCCAAGGCCCGGACACCGTGTCGGCGGTCAGCAAGGCCTTGACCGAGCTCGATGCTCAGCCGGAGGTCGATGTCATCGTCATCGCACGGGGTGGCGGCTCGTTCGAGGACCTATTGCCGTTTAGCAACGAAGCGCTGATCAGGGCCGTGGCTGGATGTCGCACGCCGGTGGTCAGCGCCATCGGTCACGAGAGCGACAACCCGCTGCTGGACTTTGTCGCTGACCTGCGGGCTTCCACCCCGACCCATGCCGCCACCGCGATCGTCCCGGACCGGCAGGACGAAGTGAACGGTCTGCGGACAGTGCTGACCCGTGGGCGGCGGACCCTGAGCCAACGCGTGGCCCGCGAGCGCGCCGCACACCTGGCGCTGATGAGCCGACCGGTCATGACGGATCGAGCGGCCATCGTGGCGCGGCACCGCGACACCATTACCCATGCTCGCCAGCGGGGCCGCAACGCGATGGCCTCCCGATTGCGCAGGGAGCACGAGCGTGTCGCTCAGCAAGCGCGACACCTACGGGCAGTCTCGCCGCGGCATACCCTCGATCGTGGGTATGCCGTGGTCCGCCACGTGGACGCCACCATCGTGCGGGACAGCAGCGAAGTCATCATCGGCGAGTTGCTGCGGGTGACGGTGGGACGTGGGGACTTCGCCGTGCGGCCAGTCGCGTCGGCAGACCTGTCCACGCACGCCGATTAGGCTGTCTCGATGCCTCAAGACACCGCACCCGAGCAGAGCATGAGCGTTGACCCCGTGGATGGCGCGGGGGCAAAGGCGAGCGCCGACGAGTCGAGCGAAGCCAAGAGCGCCGGCATGGGTGAGGGGATTGACGGTCTGAGTTATGAGGACGCTCGCGAAGAGTTGATCGCGATCGTGGCCAAGATCGAATCCGGCGATGTCCCCTTGGAAGAGTCGATGCGCTTGTGGGAGCGCGGCGAGGCGCTCGCCGCACACTGCCAGGCCAAGTTAGATGCGGCTCAGGAACAACTCGACAAAACCACCGCAGGGGAATCGCCCGGCACCAGCTAGGCCGATCCGGTGACAGGGGACCCCTAGCTGGTCGCTACACCAAGGCCTTGAATGAACTCGGCTATCTCTGGGGTGTCTGCCGTCCCGTTCACCACGGTCGTCGCTGGCTGCTCAGGCCCCGGTGGCAGCACCAGACCCACTTGCGGAATGTCATTGTCGTCGATCCCGGTCCACAGTTCCCACTCTTGGGCCCCGGTCGGTCCATCGAAGGACACCGTGCTCCCTTGGTCCTCGAGCCCGTCCAGGGAGATCGCCAGCCATTCCTTGCCGGGGTCTACGGCCTGGCGGATCTGCACGAATTCCTCCTGCGGGGACACCATGCCGATCCGCCACGTGGGGACCTGGTTGTTCACGCCGAACCGGACAAACGAACCGCTCCACTCCGGGGCCAGGTCGTTCGGCGTCCACACGGGCCAGTCGACCTCGGAGGCAGCGTATGAGGCGGAAGACTCGATCTCGGCCGGTCGCCGCTGCGACTCAGGCGGGTTCGGGGTGATCGCCCAGACCGCAAACACCAGCACCAATACGGCCGCCAACGAGTAGAACATGTTCTTCGCGGAGTAGGAGAGCAGACGGTTCACAACTGGTCCGCCGTATCCGGATGTCCCAGGGGGGTCGCTGTGCTCACCCATCCATGGTCGCATCTCGCCACGCGCCGTCGGTCATCAGGGATAGGGTCGCTCCAGGAGATTGTCCTGCTGTCTATCTACCGCTGCGACGAAGGAGCCGACACATGGCCGACGACACCCGAGGCCGCCCCGACGCGGTCCTGCCCGATCGCAACCTCGCCCTCGAACTGGTCCGCGTGACCGAAGCCGCTGCCCTGGCCGCGGGCCGGTGGGTCGGCTTGGGTGAAAAGAACTTGGCCGACAACGCCGCCGTCGAAGCGATGCGCAAGGTGATCTCCTCGGTGGCCATGGACGGTGTCGTCGTGATCGGTGAGGGTGAGAAGGACGAAGCGCCGATGCTCTACAACGGGGAGAACGTCGGGGACGGCACGGGACCGGCAGTGGACGTCGCGGTCGACCCCATCGACGGCACCACGCTGACTGCCAAGGGCATGGACAACGCAATCGCGGTGATGGCGGTCTCCGAGCGCGGCACGATGTATGACCCCAGCGCTGTCTTCTACATGGACAAACTGGTCGTCGGTGCCGACTGTGCCGATCGCGTCGACATCAGACTGCCGATCGCCGAGAATGTGCGCCGGGTCGCCCGCGCCAAACACCGTCATCCCGAAGACGTGACCGTGATCATGCTGGATCGGCCGCGACACGACAGGCTGGCCCAAGAGGTCCGCGAGGCCGGGGCCCGCTTGCGGTTCATCTCCGACGGTGACGTCGCCGGAGGCATCGCGGCCTGCCAGGAAGACAGCGGGGTCGACATGCTGCTCGGCGTCGGCGGCACGCCCGAGGGCATCATCACCGCGTGTGCCGTCAAGGCGATGGGCGGAGTGATCCAAGGCAAACTCTGGCCCAAAGACGATGATGAGCGACAACACGCCATCGATGCCGGGCACGACCTGGAACGGGTGCTCACCAACGACGACCTGGTCACCGGCGACAACTGCTTCTTCGTCGCCACCGGGATCACGAGTGGCGAGTTGCTCAAGGGCGTCCGCTTTGGGTCCGGCACGGCATACACCCACTCGTTGGTCATGCGCAGCAAGTCCGGCACGATCCGACTGATCGAATCAGCGCACCGCCTGTCCAAGGTGGCTGCGATCGCCGACGAGTTCGCCCCTTCCCATGGATGAGGCCCAGGTGGCGCGCGTCGTCACGATCGGTGAGGCGTTGATCGACATCGTGCACCCCCAAAACGGCGAGGCCGCCGAATACGTTGGCGGCAGCCCGGCCAACGTTGCCGTAGGCCTTGCGGCGCTAGGGCACCCGACCGCGCTGGCCACCTTCATCGGCGAAGACGAGCGAGGAGACCGCATCGCCGACTATTTGCAGGAGCGCAACGTCTCGCTGACCGATGGCAGTCGCAGCGCTCCGCACACCTCGACGGCCAAAGCCATGCTGGACGCGGACGGTGCTGCAACGTACGACTTCGATCTGTCGTGGGACGTCCCCATGCCTGACCTTGAAGGGGTGGGCCATCTGCATACCGGCTCCATCGCTGCCACCTTGCATCCCGGTGCATCCACGGTCTTCGACGCGATGTCGGCCGCCCGCGCCCACGGCACCGTCTCGTATGACCCCAACGCGCGCCCCACCATCATGGGCGGAGCCCACGAAGCCCGCTCGCTAATCGAGGAGCGCATCGGACGCAGCGATGTCGTCAAGGCCAGCGCTGAAGACGTGGAGTGGCTGTATGCCGGGGCCACCGTCGAGGAGGTCGCGCGCCTATGGGGCCGGCTCGGACCGCCGCTGGTGGTCATCACCGACGGCGGCGACGGTGCACTGGTGCACCAAAGTCACAGCGACGAGCAGCATCGGGTGGCCGCGCCAAAAGTGCATGTGGTGGACACCGTCGGCGCTGGCGATTCGTTCATGGCCGGATTGATCTCCGGTCTCTTGGATGCCGGCCTGTTGGGATCCGTGGAGGCGAGAGACCGTTTGGGCAACGCGAGCGCCTGGGCGGTCTCATCCGCAGTCGACCGAGCTCTGTCCACGGCAGCGTTCACCGTCGCTAGGGCTGGTGCCGCGTCACCGACTCGGGACGACATCGACCTGCCGCAGTCCAGCACGTAGCACCATGGCCGAATTCCGATACACCGATCTCCTGCCGATCACCGAGGACGACACCAGCTATCGGCTGCTGACCACGCAGGGTGTGCGCACCGTCACCGGGCCGGACGGGCAGACGTTCCTGTCGGTCGACCCGGAGGCGCTTCGGTTGCTGAGCGAAACGGCCATGCACGACGTCGCGCACTATCTGCGTCCTGGCCACCTGGCCCAGTTGGCCCACATTCTCCAGGACGACGAGGCGAGCACGAACGACAAGTTCGTGGCGCTGGACCTGTTGAAGAATGCGAACATCGCGGCCGGCGGAGTGTTGCCGATGTGCCAGGACACCGGCACCGCGATCGCGATGGGCAAGCGTGGGCAGCACGTGTTGACCCAAGGCCCTGACGAGGAGGCCATCTCGCGCGGGATCTTCGATGCCTACACCCGGCTCAACCTGCGCTACTCCCAGATGGCACCGATCACCACGTGGGAGGAAAAGAACACCGGCTCGAACCTGCCGGCTCAGGTCGAGATCTACGCCGACACCGCGCCGGGCCACGAGACCTCATACAAGTTCTTGTTCATGGCCAAGGGCGGCGGATCGGCCAACAAGTCGTTCCTCTACCAAGAGACCAAGGCGCTGCTCAATCCGGAACGGTTGATGGAGTGGCTGGACGAGAAGTTGCGCAGCCTCGGCACCTCGGCCTGCCCGCCGTATCACTTGGCGATCGTCCTCGGTGGGACCTCGGCGGAGTTTGCGCTGAAGACCGCGAAGTATGCGTCCGCGCGCTATTTGGACACGTTGCCGACGCAGGGCACCCTGGCCGGGCACGGCATCCGCGATCCCGAGCTCGAGGCTCAAGTGCACGAGCTGACCCGCAATTTCGGGATCGGCGCCCAATTCGGTGGCAAGTACTTCTGCCACGACGTGCGCGTCATCCGACTTCCCCGGCATGGTGCCTCGCTGCCGGTGGCGATCGCCGTGTCCTGCTCGGCTGACCGGCAGGTGCTGGCCAAGATCACCGCCGATGGAGTCTTCATCGAGCAGTTGGAGACCGACCCGGCGCGCTTTATGCCCGATGAGGTGGACAGCGATCTGGACGAAGAGACCGATGGTGTCTCCGGCACCGGCGCTCGCTCGGCCGTGCCCATCGACCTGGACCAGCCGATGGATGACATGCTCGCCGAGTTGTCCAAACATCCCGTCAAGACGCGGCTGTCGCTGAGCGGGACCGTGGTAGTGGCTCGCGACTTGGCGCACGCCAAGATCAAGGACCGACTCGACGCCGGCGAGCCGATGCCCAACTACCTGCGCGACCATCCCGTCTACTACGCAGGCCCGGCCAAAACACCCCCGGGTATGCCGTCCGGTTCCTTCGGCCCGACCACCGCGGGCCGGATGGACTCCTACGTCGAGCAGTTCCAGGCTGCCGGAGGCTCGAAGATCATGCTGGCCAAGGGCAATCGATCGGCCCAGGTTACTCAGGCCTGCAAGACCCACGGCGGCTTCTATCTGGGCTCGATCGGCGGGCCAGCGGCTCGACTGGCCCAAGACTGCATCACCTCGGTGGAAACCCTCGAATACGAAGAGCTCGGCATGGAAGCGGTGTGGAAGATCGAAGTGCAGGACTTCCCCGCGTTCATCGTCGTGGACGACAAGGGCAATGACTTCTTCGCCGACGTGATGAAGCCGATTGCGATGACCATCAGCACTCGACCGGATATGGATTCAGAATCATGAGCGAAACAGTTCCTGACGGCCCGTTCGACGACATTCTGGCGGCCAACCGCGACTTTGCGGCCAACTTCGACCTCGGCGGTTTCGACGGGATCGCCCGCGCCGGCGTGGCCATCGTTACCTGCATGGACTCACGGATCGACCCGCTAAGGATGACCGGGCTCAAGCACGGAGACGCCAAGATCTTCCGCAACCCCGGCGGGCGGGTGACCGAAGCCGCCTTGGAGGCGCTAGTGCTCGGGGCTCATCTTCTGGGTGTGAAGCGCGTGATCATCGCGCCGCACACTCGCTGCGCCATGGCCTCAGCCACCGAGGCCGAGTTGCGTGAGCGGATCGGTGCCGCCACCGGTCACGACGTGATCTGGCAGCGGTTCCACGTCGTGGAGGACCAGCAGATGGCCCTGCACGAAGATGTTGCCCGGGTCCGCTCGCACCCGTTGATCCCGGCCGACGTTGAGGTGGGCGGTTTCCTCTTCGACGTCGATACGGGCCTGCTCAACCAGGTTCTCTAGTCGAACAGGCCCGTATCGGCTCGAACAGGTGGGCTCAGTGGATCTCACTGAGCTCCCATGGGTGGGCTCAGGCACCCTTGCCGGTGACGCTGACCTCGATGTTGCCTCGGGTGGCCTTGCTGTAGGGACACATCTGGTGTGCCTTGTCGGTCAGCTCCTGGGCCTTGGCGTCATCGACACCGGGCACCGTGGCGACGAGGTCGACCGCGAGGCCGAAGCCGGTGTCGGTCTCGCCGAACTTCACGTCGGCGTGGACGGTGGATTCGCTTGCGTCCACGCCCTCCATCTCCGAGACCTTGGCCAGAGCACCGCCGAAGCACGCTGCATACCCCGCTGCGAACAGCGTCTCCGGGTTGGCCTTGCCGCTGCCGGGCTTGCCGAGCTCGACGTCAACCGACCCGTCCTCGCTCACACTGCGTCCCCCGCGTCCACCTGTTGCGGTGGCAGCAGCGTTGTAAGCAACCTTGTTCAGCGTTTCCATGCTTGTCCTTTCGACGGTGAATGGGTCGGAGCCACCTCAGCGGCTCCGTTATCTCAACTCACGCACGCCGAAGGGCATTCCATCGAAGGCCTTCGGTTAGCCTTGGCGCGTCGCGCGGACGGCCTAGAACTCGGACTCAGAGGCTGAGGCGGTCCTTGACCACGGCAGCGAGGTGGTCGCCACAACGCTGCGCTTCTTCGGCAGTCTGCGCCTCGACCATGACGCGCACCAGCGGCTCGGTGCCCGACTTGCGCAGCAACACGCGCCCCCCGGAGCCCAACTGTTGCTCGACCTCACGCACGGCCTCGCTGAGCACGTCATCATCGCTCACCCGTTGCTTGTCGACGTCCTTGACGTTGATCAATACCTGAGGCAGCCGCTTCATCACGCCGGCCAACTCGGACAGCGGCTTGCCTGAATTAACCACCCCGGCAGCCAGCGACAGGGCCGTGAGCACGCCGTCACCGGTGGTCCCGTGGTCGAGCATGATCAGGTGACCGGACTGCTCACCGCCCAGATTGAGCCCGCGGCGGCGCATCTCTTCCAGCACGTAGCGGTCGCCCACCGCGGTCTGGATGACGGCAATGTCGTGCTGCTCCATCGCGCGCAGCAACCCCAGGTTGCTCATCACGGTGGCCACCAATGTGTCGTCCTTCAACGTCCCCCGCTCGTGTTGATCGACGGCCAACACGGCCATGATCTGGTCGCCGTCCACGATCTGACCGTCGGCGTCCACCGCGAGACACCGGTCGGCGTCTCCGTCCAAAGCAACCCCGAGGTCAGCGCCCCGCTCGATCACCGCACGCTGCAGTTGATCCAGATGCGTGGAGCCGTAGCCGTCGTTGATGTTCAGCCCGTTCGGGTCGCCACCAATGACATCGACGCGAGCACCCGCGCGTCGGAAGGCCTCTGGGCCGACGACGCCCGCCGCCCCATGGGCTGCGTCGATGACGATGTGCAAGCCGTCCAGCCGCACCGGCACCGAGGACAAAAGGTGCTCCATATAGAATTCGGCACCCTGCGGGAATGGTTGGATGCGGCCCACTGCGGCCCCCGTGGGGCGCTCCCACTCAGCGCCCATCCGCTCGGTGATCCGGTCCTCGATCTCATCGGCCAGTTTGTTGCCCCCGGTGGCAAAGTACTTGATGCCGTTGTCTGGCATGGCGTTGTGTGAGGCCGAGAGCATGGCACCCATCTCGGCCGAGAGCCGCATGGTCAGGTGCGCGATGGCGGGGGTAGGCAGGATGCCCGCGTCCAGCACATCCACTCCGGCTGAGGCCAAACCGGCCATCACGGCAGCCCCGAGGAACTCACCGGAAGCCCGCGAGTCTCGGCCCACCACGGCGGTCGCGCGGCGGCCACCGTAGGTCCCGCGTCCGCTCAGCTCGTGTGCCACCGCCACCGACAAGTTGAGGGCCAACTCCGCGGTGACGTCCTTGTTGGCCAGGCCGCGCACCCCATCGGTGCCAAACAAACGTCCCATCACTGGGGTCCTCTCATCGCCGGGTCACGGAGTCAGGCGCCCGCGCAGGAGATCAGCACGCGCACATAATCAGGTCAAGCACATCGCCCACCCGCATCCGGTCAGGACGAAGGGGGCCGATGAGAGTATGCCGCAACCCCCGTCATCGCCCCACTCGACAGGCGTGTGGCTAGCCGCGCATCCGCTCCCCGGTGGGGTCAAAGAGGCACTCGGCCAGTCGGGTCGCCACGCGCCGCTCACCCAAGATCTCGATCTCGAATCCTTCGGTTTCAGTGGCGCTGGCGGCTGGCACGTATCCCAACGCCACCGACGTCGCAGTGTGATGCGCATAGCCTCCCGAGGTCACCCACCCCACGACCTCCCCCTGATGCCAGATGGGCTCGTCGCCAATCACATCTGCCGCCTCCGGCCCCGTTGGCACGCCCACCGCGAAGGCGCAGAGCCGGCGTGCCGGCCCGGCCTCGCGCACGGCCGCGGCGGCTGACTTGCCGATGAAGTCGCCCTTGGCCAGCTTCACGAACGGACCCAGCCCGGCCTCGTACGGGTCATAAACCGGGCGGTATTCGCTGGCCCACGCCCCATACGACTTCTCCAGTCGCAAGGAGTTGAGCGCATGACCGCCGAAGAGCTCGATCCCATAGGGCTCGCCCGCGGCCATCAGCACGTCGAACAACGGCGCGAGGTATGCCGGCTCGACCCACATCTCGAAACCCAAGTCCCCGGTGAAGGAGATCCGCCCCACCAGGGCGGGCACCGTGCCGAGCCGCATCGAGGCGATATCGAGCAGACCGAACGCGTCAGCGGACACGTCGGCATCCGCGATCTGCGCCAACAGCTCGCGGGACCGCGGTCCAGCGATCGAGAGCCCGCACAGGCTCGCGCCGAGGGTGCGATAATGGACCGATCCGTCGCTCGGCAGGTGGGCATCGAACCAACGCTGGTGATAGTGCTCGGCGGCACCGGACCCGATCACCATGAAGCGCTCAGGCCCATCGGAAGCACCCACCGGCGGCAAGGCCGCGACGGTGAAGTCACCGATCAGGTGACCGCTCTCGTTCAGCATCGGGGACAACGCGAGCCGCCCGGTGGTCGGCATACGGTTGCTCAGCAGCATCTCCAAGAACGCCCTCGCGCCCGGCCCGGCGAACTCGTACTTGGCGAAGTTCGTGGTCTCGATCAGTCCGACTCGCTCGCGCACGGCCGCACACTCGGCCGCCACGGCGTCCCACGCGTTGGACCGGCGCAGGGTCGGCGTCTCCATCGGCCTGGCGCTGGAGTCGCTGCGGTCGAACCACAGTGCGTGCTCCAGGCCGTAGGACACCCCCCATACGGCTCGAACCGCGTCCAGTCGGTCGTAGATCGGCGAAGTGGCGACCTTGCGGGCGGCCGGGAGTTGCTCGTTGGGGTAGGCGATCCGGAACCGGCGACCGTAGTTTTCCCGGACTTTCGCGTTGGTGTAGGCCGGGGTAGCCCACTCGCCGAAGCGCGCCACGTCCATCCCCCAGACGTCGAAGCCGGGTTCCCCTTCGGTGATCCAGTTGGCCAGCGCCAACCCGACCCCGCCACCCTGGCTGAGCCCGGCCATCACGCCGCAGGCCACCCAGTGGCCCCGCTGGCCACGCACCGGACCGATCAGCGGGTTGCCGTCGGGGGCAAAGGTGAACGGGCCGTTGATCCAGGTCTTGATGCCGACCTGACCAAAGATCGGGAAATGGTCGATGGCGCGTTCGAGGTTGGCCGAGATCCGGTCAAGGTCGGGAGTGAGCAGCTGGTGGCCGAAGTCCCAGGGGGTGGTTTTCGGTGACCACGGCACGCCGTGTGGTTCGTAGGTGCCGAGCAGCAGGCCTTCGCCTTCTTTGCGCAGATAAACCTCGCCGCCGAAGTCCATTGCGTGAAAGATCGGCACGTCCGCCAGCTCGGGCACGGCTTCGGTGATCAGATAGTGGTGCTCCATGGCCAGCACGGGCAACTCGAGTCCGTTCATCCGACCTACTTCGCGCGCCCACAGGCCGCCGGCGTTGACGAAGTGCTCGCAGGTGATGCTGCCCTTCTCGCCGCAGTCCAGATGCCAACTCCCGTCGGCCAGTTGATTGATCGCCTCAACGCGGGTATGCAACTCGATCTGCGCACCGGCCATCTGGGCGGACTTCGCGTAGGCCATCGTCACACCGGTGGGATCGACATTTCCTTCGAAGGGGTCATACATCGCGCCGGCAAAATATTGCTCGTCCATGATCGGCAGGCGCTGCTTGGCCTCGGCCACGCTGATCATCTCGGTGTCCAAACCGAGGTACGTGTTGCGGGCGTGCGCCATCCGCAACCAGTCCATCCGCTCCTGCGTGTCGGCCAAGATCAGGCCGCCGGTGAGGTGCACCCCGCAGTCCACGCCGGAGATTCGCTCGATCTCGGCATACAACTCGACGGTGTATTTCTGCAGCGCAGCGACGTTGGGGTCACCGTTGAGCGTGTGCATCCCCCCGGCGGCGTGCCAGGTCGACCCGGAGGTGAGCTCGCTGCGCTCCAGCAGCACGACATCGGTGACGCCTGCTTTGGTGAGGTGATAAAGCACGCTTGCCCCCACCACTCCGCCGCCGACGACGACGACCTGGGCTGAACTCTTCATGCCTGACTCCTACTAAGTGACCAAGGGGGTATGCCGTGTGGTGCTCAGAAATCGGTGGGGACGCCGCCCTCAGCAACGCGGCGGGCCACGAACTCATCGAGCTCGGCCAAAACCGCAGGGTCCATGGCGGGCTCGATGTAGGTATCCAGGAACTCTTTGACCAACCGCGTGGCGTGCTGCTCGGAGGTCGGGCTGCCAGCCTCTTCCCAGGACTCGAAGTTGCGCCAATCCGAGATCATCGGGGAATAGAACGCGTCACGGAAGCGGTCCTGGGTGTGTTGGACCCCGAAGAAGTGACCGCCGGGCCCGACCTCGGCGATGGCTTCGACGGCGAGGCTGGCGTCATCGACCAGGATCGGGTCCAGGAAGACCGAGATCATCTGCAGCAGGTCGGCGTCGAGAATCATCTTCTCGAACGAGGCCCGCAGGCCGCCCTCCATCCAGCCCGCCCCGTGCATCACCATGTTGGCCCCGCCCAGGATCGCGCCCATCAGCGAGAACGTGCTCTCATAACCGGCCTGGGCATCGACGGCGTTGGCGGCGCACACGTTCGACGAGCGGTAGGGCACACCGACCCGGCGAGCCAACTGGCCGCCGACCAAGGCAGCCTTCATGAACTCCGGTGTGCCGAAGGCGGGCGAGCCCGACTTCATATCGACGTTGGAGGTAAAGCCGCCGTAGACCACGGGGGCACCGGGATTTACCAGCTGGGTGAAGGCGATCCCGGCCAGGGCCTCCGCGTTCTGTTGGACCAAAGCGCCGGCCACGGTGACCGGGGCCATCGCCCCGGCCAGGGTGAACGGGGTGATCACCACGGCCTGGTTGCGCGGAGAGTATTGCAAGATGCCCTCGAGCATCGGCTCGTCGTAACGCAACGGCGAGCTGGCGTTGATGATCGTGTGCACGCAGGGTTGGGTGTCCAATGTCGCATCGTCGACCTGACGGGCGATGCGGATCATCTCCAGGCAATCGATGTTGCGCTGAGCCCCCAGGCTGTAGACGTGCGGCACCTTGTCGGTCAAGGTCAAGAGCGAGCGAGTGGCGTGCAGGTGACGCACGGAGGCGTGCACGTCGGTGGGTTCGACCGGATAGCCGCCGGTCATGTGGACTGCGTTCAGCGACTGGGCCAGCCGCAGCAGATTGTCGAAGTCCGCCTTGTTGCCTTCGCGCCGCCCGCCGGCCGCGTCGCCGACGTAGGGCGGGCTGGCCACTGCGGTGAAGGCCACCGAGTCGCCGCCGATCCGCACGTCGTGTGCCGGGTTGCGCGAGTGCAGCGTGAACTCGCTCGGGGCCTTGGCGATCAAGGAGGCGATCAACTCGGGGTCGAAGCGGACTCGATTGCCTTGCAGGTCGGCGCCGGCCTCGCTCCAGAGCTTTTGCGCCACAGGGTGCAGGAAGTCGATCCCGGTCTCGGCCGAGCACCCGAAGGGATGCCGCGTAGATCGACTCGAGCTGATCGTCGGAGACGGCCTTGACCGGCCCGATGCTGCGCCTCGGTTGCGCAAATTTGGCTGCTCAGGGGCCTGCGGGCCGGTCGGGCGCTGGCGGCGTCGTCCGCGCTCGGCTCGTCCGGTGTTGACCTCCGGTGCCTCGGCCGGCGTCTTTTCGCTGATGCTCATGGGTTCCTCATCCTGCTTCGAGCGTGCGGGCCGCACGCTGCTGCCACGCTCGCGCGAGGTGCCGAGCGTGATCTTTCAGTGCTGCTTCGATCTGTGGCGCTGCCCCCGGCAACGGGAAGCGGTAGGAGGGGCCGTAGGCGTAGATCGCGCCCATGGCCACGCCGTCGGCGTCGGGCAGAGGCACGACGGCACTGGTCAGGCCGTCAACGTAGTGGTCCACGCTCCACCAGACTCCCGAGGAAGGCGTGGCCGCGATGGCCTGAGCCAGGCCCTCGACCTCGGGGTGGCGCCGCACGAAGTCGGCGACGTCCGGTCGCGCTCCAGGTGCTCAACACCGCATACCCCGCCGGTCCCTGAGCCATCGGCCACCGCGTGCCCTGCCAGTTCTCGGCTTGCACCGGCCGGGGGGTGTCGACCTGGGAGATGGTGACGTTGTCTTCCCCCGAGACCACCGAGAGACCCACCGCCTCGTCCAGGGTGAGCGCGAGCTCCTCGAGATACGGCTGGGCGATGTCGCGCAGCCGCGGCTCGCCTCGCTCAGCCGCCGCCAACGCGCCCACGGTCGGCCCGAGGTAGTAATGGCCGTCGTCATCGCGGCGCACTGCGTCCAGGTCTTCCAGAGTCGCCAAGAGCCGGGCGGTGGTCGATGTCGGCAAGGCGGTCGCTTCAGCGAGATCCACGAGGCCGCGCGGAGAGCGCCCAACCTCGCCTAACAGTGAGATTGCGCGTTCGACACTCTTTACACCGGCCATGTTCCCGCATACGTTACCGCTATGCGGGAAGTTGTCCATAGGTTCCCGTCTAGCGGGAATATTCACCGTCACGCTGGCACGACCGTTAGGAAGGTGCGCAGTGCACGCTTCAGATGAGGGCGCACCGAAGGTCCAGACCGACGCCGATGTCTTGATCATCGGCGCGGGCGTCATCGGGTCCGCACTGGCCTACGAGTTGTCCCGTCGGGGCCATCGCACCCTCAATGTCGACACCCTCCCCGCCGCTGGCTACGGATCGACCAGTTGCTCCAGCGCGATCGTCCGATTCAGCTATTCGACCTTGCAGGGCGTGGCCATGGCTTGGGAGGCCCTGCACTACTGGCGCAACTGGTCCGCATACCTGGGCCGTGAGGCAGACGATGCAGCCGAGCATGCCGATCTGATCGAGTTCATCACCTGCGGCATGGCCCTGCTGGACACCGGCAACGGCCTGGCCAGTCGCGTGCAGCCGCACTTCGACACGCACGGTATTCCCTACGACTACTGGAACACCGCCGAACTCCACGAGCGTGTGCCGATGCTCGACGTCGGGCGCATGGGCCCGCCCTCTCCGGTCGACTCCGAAGAATTCTGGTCCGATCCGACCGAGGATCTGCCCGGCGCGGTCTGGATGCCGGACGCCGGCTACGTCAATGACCCGCAACTCGCGGCCCGCAATCTGGCGCATGCAGCCCAGCGGTTGGGCGCGCAGTTCCGGTTCGAGTCCACGGTGAGCGCCATCAACCGCGACAGCGACCGCGACCGCGTCAGCGGAGTCACCCTGCTCGACGGCACTGACCTGACCGCGCCCGTCGTGGTCAACGTGGCCGGCCCTGACTCCTCCCGGATCAACGACGTGGCCGGGCTCGGCGACTCGATGTCCATTCACACCCGACCCATGCGCCAAGAGGTGCACCACCTTCCTTCGCCGCGCAGCGCCGACGGCTCGCCGATCGGCCACATGCTGGTCGATGAGGACACTGGCATCTATATGAAGCCCGAAGCCGGCGGCATGCTCGCCATCGGGTCACTGGAGCCGGCGTGCGATGAGTTGGAGTGGCTGGACTCCCCCGACGGATACCGCAGCTCGGTCAGCACCCAGGGCTGGGAGCGGCAGACCCTGCGCCTGGCCCGGCGCCTGCCTGACCTGCAGATCCCCAACACGCCGCTGGGCATCGTCGGGATCTACGACGTGACCGACGACTGGATCCCGATCTACGACCGCACAGACCTCGACGGGTTCTACGTGGCCATCGGCACCTCCGGCAATCAGTTCAAGAACGCCCCCTTTGCCGGGCATCTGATGGCCGAGTTGATCGAGGCCGTCGAGGCGGGGCACGACCACGACCACGACCCCGTTCAGGTGAGCGGCCGCTATACCGGCGCGACCATCGACCTCTCGTTCTTCTCCCGCAACCGGGAGATCAATCAAGACAGCTCATTCTCGGTATGCGGATGAGTCAGCCAGCACGGCAGGAGATAGCCACATGAGCGACGACGACCTCGATCTAGCCACTCTGGAGACCTCGGAATTGGTCGAGCAGATGCACGACGACCTCTACGACGGGATGCACGCCGAGATCGCCCGGGCACTCAGATCCTGCTCGACCGAGCGTGGTCGCCGCAACGCGTGCTCAACGAGGCACTCGTGGAGGGTATGCGGATCGTCGGCGTCGACTTCCGGGACGGCATCCTGTTTGTGCCCGAGGTGCTGCTGGCGGCCAACGCAATGAAGGCCGGGATGGCGCTGCTGCGTCCGCTGCTGGCCGAGACCGGTGCCGAATCCGTCGGCAAGGTCGTCATCGGCACGGTCAAGGGCGACATCCACGACATCGGCAAGAACCTCGTAGCGATGATGATGGAGGGGGCCGGCTTCGAAGTCATCGACATCGGGATCAACAACGACGCGGCCACCTATCTCGATGCGCTGGAGGAGCACAAGCCCGACATCTTGGGCATGTCGGCGCTGCTGACCACGACCATGCCCTACATGAAGGTCGTGATCGACGCGATGGTCGAGAAGGGCGTGCGCGATGACTACATCGTCTTGGTCGGTGGTGCCCCGGTCAACGAGGAGTTCAGCGTGGCCGTCGGTGCCGACGCGTACTGCCGGGACGCCGCCGTCGCGGCCGAGATGGCCAAGGACATGGTGATGGCGCGCAAGGCTGCCGCCGGAATCACCCCTATGGCTACCGCGGCGGGTTGACCGAGCGCTGATGAGCCGCCGGCAGAGCGCGGGGCCGCAACTCACCGTGATCTGGTGGCACGACATCCCCGGTCAGGTCGTTGCTCGGGACGGCGAAAACCGGCATACTCGTGCCCTGCCGCTGCGTTTCGAGCGGGCCATCCACCGGGCGGCGGTGGGTCGGGGACAAGCCGGGACGGCGGCTTTCGTCTCTGGGGTGGCGACGGGTCAGCACTCCCTGCTCAGCCGACCTCGAGGCCGAGGTCGCCGCAGCGGCAGAAGATATCGAAGCGCGCTTCGACGATGCCACCCTCGAAGCCCTCATCGCACAACCCGCACTGCTCAGAAGTCCCATCGCCGATCAGAAGGTGTCCATCGTGAAAGAAACCATCCTCAGCTCGGCCACCCGTGAGGTCGTCATCGGCTACAACCGGCCGTTCGCCATCATCGGCGAGCGCATCAACCCCACCGGTCGCAAACTGCTTGCGCGAGGAGATGAAGGTCGGTGACTACAGCCGGGTGGAGTCCGACGCGATCGCGCAGGTGGCGGCGGGTGCCGCGATCCTGGACGTGAACGCCGGGATCCCGTTGGCCGACGAGCCCGCCATCCTGGCCGAGGCCATCCGCCGGGTGCAGACCGTGGTCGATGTGCCGCTGTCGATCGACTCCTCCATCGTGGCTGCTCTCGAGGCGGGACTGGCGGCCTATCAGGGCAAGGCGCTGGTGAACTCTGTCACCGGAGAAGAGGAGCGGCTGGAGTCGGTGCTGCCGCTGGTGGCCAAATACGGAGCGGCGGTCGTGGTCATCACCAACGACGAGAACGGCATCAACGAGGACCCGAACGTGCGGTTCGAGGTGGCCAAGATGATCGTCAATCGGGCGGCCGACCACGGCATCGGCCCCGAAGACATCGTGGTGGACCCACTGGTCATGCCGATCGGTGCGATCGGTTCGGCCGGGCCGCCAGGTGCTGTCGCTCGTGCATCGCCTGCATACCGAGTTGGGCGTCAACACCACCTGCGGCGCGTCCAACATCAGCTTCGGCCTGCCCAACCGGGCCACCATCAACGCCGGGTTCCTGGCCATGGCGGTCGGTGCGGGCCTGACCTCGGCCATCACCAACCCGCTGGAGCCCGAGGTCCGCTCGATGCTGCGCGCGGCGGACGTGCTCACCGGCAACGACGCGAACTGCACGACCTGGATCTCGGCCAATCGACCGCCGGATTCCGAGGTCGAAGGGGCACCCCGGCGACGCACGAATCGGCGTGCCGCCCGGGCCAGCAGCGGGGTCTAGGAGCGGGCTGATGACCACCGAGCCTCCGCCGAAGACCTCCGCTGAGGTCTTCTTCATGCCTTCGGGCTTGCGCGGCGTGGTGCCCGTCGGCAGCACCGTGCTCAGCGCTGCTCGCTCGCTGGGTGTCGACCTCGATTCGGTATGCGGTGGGGTCGGTATCTGTGGGCGATGTCAGGTCGAGGTGGGGGCGCGGCCCGGACTCGACGCCGATCCGCAGCGGCTGTCGGCACCCTCGAGCATGGAGGGCTCCTACGACGGACTGAGACCACTGCCGATCGGTCGCCGGTTAGGGTGTTCCGCCCAGATCGCCCGTGACGTCGTCATTGACGTGCCTGAGGCCAGCCAGGTTCACCGTCAAGTGGTCCGCAAAGATGCCGGTCGCCTCGAGGTCGCAGTCGATCCGGTGCTGACGTTGCACTACCTTCACGTCGCTGCGGCGACCATGGCCGACGCGACCGGCGCGTTGCAGCGGATGCGGGCCGCGTTGCAGCAGCAGTGGCAGTTCAGCGACCTCACCGTTGAGCTCAGCGTGTTGCCGGCACTACACGCCATCACCGGCGAAACCGAGTCGTGGATCACGGTGGCCATCCGCGAGGGGAACCGCGTGGTGGCGGTGTGGCCGGGCCTACGCGAGCAGATCTTCGGAGTTGCCTTCGACGTCGGGTCCACCACGCTGGCGGGCCACCTGTGCGATCTGCATACCGGCAAGGTGTTGGCTTCGGCGGGGCGGATGAACCCGCAGATCTCCTTCGGTGAAGACCTGATGAGCCGGGTCTCCTACGTGATGATGAACCCCGGGGGTGCCGCGCGGCTGACCGCCGCGGTCCGTGAGGCGTTGGCCGGGATGATCGGTGAGCTGAGCGCCAGCGCTGGGCTGGAGCCCATCGACGTTCTCGAAGTCACGGTGGTGGGCAACCCGATCATGCATCACCTCGTGCTCGGCCTGAATCCGACTCCGCTGGGCTCGGCCCCGTTCGCTTTGGCCACTACCGAATCGGTCACGGTGCTGGCTTCGGAGCTTGGTATGGGGGTCCATCCCGGTGCCCACGTCTACCTCCCGCCGTGTATCGCCGGGCACGTCGGGGCCGATGCGTCCGCGATGGTGCTGGCCGAGGCACCCCATCACGGCGACCCGCTGACCTTGCTGGTTGACGTGGGCACGAATGCGGAGATCGTGTTGGGCAATTCCACGCGCTTGTTGGCCGCTTCCTCCCCCACGGGGCCGGCGTTCGAGGGCGCGCAAATCTCCAGCGGGCAGCGGGCTGCGCCGGGAGCCATCGAGCGGGTGCGGATCGACCGGGAAACCCTCGAGCCGCGCATCCGGGTGATCGGTGCCGCACGGTGGTCTGATCAGCCTGGATTCACCAGGTCGGTTCAACGCACAGGCATCACCGGCATCTGTGGATCGGGGATCATCGAAGCCGTCGCCGAACTGTTCCTCGCTGGAGTGATCGCGAGTGACGGCACCATCCGACCCTCTGAGGTGCCGCACGACCGCATCGTGCCCAATGGCCGCACGTACTCTTATCGGCTCAGCCACGACCCCGTCATCGAGGTCACCCAGGCCGATGTGCGCGCCATTCAATTGGCCAAAGCGGCACTCTATGCCGGGTGTCGCCTGCTGATGGACGAACTGGGGGTGGATTCAGTAGAGGAGGTCCGACTGACCGGTGCTTTCGGCTCACACATCGATCCGGTCTACGCCATGGTGCTGGGGCTCATCCCCGACTGCGACACCACGGCCGTCCATTCCGTCGGGAACGCCGCAGGTCGCGGATCGCTGATGGCTTTGCTGTCTAGCGCTGCGCGCGACGACGTGGAGGCCGTTGTCGCCACGATCGAGAAGGTCGAGACGGCTATCGAGCCGCGATTCCAAGAGCACTTCATCGCTGCCATGGGCTTCCCCCACACCACTGCTGCATACCCCCACCTCCAGAAGGTCGTGGCATTACCACAGCCCAGCACGGACGCAACCTCATACGGACGAACTGATCGTCGTAGACGACGCAGACCGCACACGATTCCTCCCGTGAATTGACCCTTGCGCCGAGGCATCGGTAGGAGCAGAACATATCTGCCTTCAGGGAGGTCCAGTGATGTTCTGGCAGCGAGCACCTCGACTATTGGCGGTGCTCACGGCACTGGCTATGGCCGTCTCCGGTTCCAGTCCGGCTAGCGCGGCGGACCTACCAGGTGGGTCGTCGCCAGACTGCTGGGTGCAGGACACGTCGACGGGGGTCGTGGGAGCGGACTTGCGCGTAGCGATCCGTGACGCCGACGTGGGGGTGCTGCTGCGCGTTCGCGGCACCTGCACGGGCGGATTTCAGGTGAATCGGGACCTGACCCTCAGTTCGACATCAGTGCGCGGCAATGTCGCCGAAGACGGTGGCGGCGGAATCTACAACGAGGGCAGAGTGATCATGAACTGGTCCTCCTCGGTCAGCGATAACGAGGTCTTGTTTGGCGAGGGAGGCGGGATCTCCAACCCGGGGACGGTTGTCCTCAACCGCGCGGCAACAGTGACCGCGAACCAAGCCGAGGCCTCCGGCGGGGTATTCAACGACGGTGGTGCCGTCCGGTTCTCGCCTCGGCGGAAGGGCACGTTGTGCGGCAACACCCCCGACGACTGGCCGACCTGCTGAGCACACGCAAAGACCCCGACCCCGCATAGCGGGAATCGGGGCCTTGAAGGCGACCGGTTGGGGTCAGCGCTTGGAGTACTGAGGAGCCTTACGGGCCTTCTTCAGACCAGCCTTCTTGCGCTCGGGCACGCGTGCGTCACGAGTCAGCAAGCCAGCCTTCTTCAGCGCCGGGCGGTTCAGCTCTTCGTCGATGCCGTTCAGCGAACGGGCGATGCCAAGACGGACAGCGCCGGCCTGGCCGGAAGGGCCACCGCCATGCACCCGGACGAGCACGTCATACGCGCCCATCAGGTCCAACAGAGCCAACGGCTCGTTGACGATCTGCTGGTGCACTTTGTTGGGGAAGTACTGCGGCAGCGAACGGCCGTTGATCTTCCACTCGCCGGTGCCGGGGACGATGCGCACGCGGGCGATGGCCTGCTTGCGACGGCCGGTAGCAGCACCGGGTGCAGTGGCCGAGCGACGCTCCGCGGCCTGCACAGTGTTGCTCGACTCGCTGGTGTATTCGGTCAGTTCGACGTCATCTGCGTCGATTTCAATGTCGTTGACGGTCATCAAAGTTCCTTACTGCGCGACCTGGGAGATCTCATACGGGACGGGCTGCTGGGCGGCGTGCGGGTGCTCGGCACCGGCATACACCTTCAGCTTGCTGAGCTGCTGACGGCCCAGGGAGTTCTTCGGGACCATGCCGCGGATGGCCTTTTCGACCGCACGGGTGGGGTGCTTGGCCAACATCTCTTCGTAGCCCATCTCACGCAGACCACCGGGGTAGCCGGAGTGGGTGTAGGACTTCTTGTTGGCAAGCTTCGAGCCGGTCAGCGCGACCTTCTCGGCGTTGATGATGATCACGAAGTCGCCCATGTCCATATGCGGGGCGTACGTCGTCTTGTGCTTGCCACGGAGCAGGATCGCGGTCTGGGAGGCGAGGCGCCCCAGCACGACGTCCGAGGCGTCGATGATGTGCCAGGCGCGAGTGATCTCGCCGGCTTTGGGTGAATAGGTGCGCACAGTTGCAAACCTTTGTGAGTCGAACGGGGGGAACAGCCTTCAATAATACGGACGGGCGCTCATCGACTCAAACTGCACATCATCGCAGGTCAGACCCAACACCACTCAGTATCGAGACCGCCCAATCGGGCTCGTATGCAGAACTATTGTGCATACAGGGCTCTGGTCGATAGCGTGTGACGCATGACTTCACCGGCTGAGGACTCCCCGAGAGCGCGCTCCAGCGGAACCGCCCTACGGGTGTTGGCTCATCCCTTGAGGTCCCGCCTCTTGGCCCACCTCCGAGTCCACGGACCCGCGAGCGCGAGCGACCTGGCGCGGGAGTTGGGCACGAACAGTGGGGCCACGAGCTATCACCTGCGCGAACTGGCCCGGGTTGGCCTGATCAACGACAGCGATCGTAGCGCTGGCCGCCGCCGGGTATGGCAAGCCGCAGACGGAACCTCGGCGGGACTGAGCCCCAACCAGGACTCCGAAGAGCCGCTGGATGAGGACGAGAAGTCGGTCGCTCAATGGCTGTCGTTGGACTACCTTGAGCACTTCTCCGATCGAGCCCGCGATTGGGTGGAGCGGCGAGACGAGTGGGCTCCGGCTTGGCACGTCGCCGGCCTGGAGGATCACCTCGTCCAGGTCAGCGCCGAGCAACTCACCGCGCTGCGGGCAGAACTCGTCGAAGTGCTTCAGCGCTACCGACGGGTTGGGCAGGGCAACCCGCAAGCGAAACGCGTCGTGGTCTACACCTGCGCCATCCCGCTGGACAGCCCCTCGCGTCAGCGGCCCGAGGGGTAACCCGTTGCCTGAGCTGCCTCGAAGACCGCGACGGTGTATGCCGGCACGCTTGCGGAGCCGAGGTCGGCGTCCCAGGTCGCATTCTTGACCACATCGTCTGCTCCGTCAGCCTGGACCGCCGAGAGTGACATCTGCACACCGTCCAATCCAGGCACGGTCTGGGTCACGGCTTCACCCGAGGCGTTGAACACGACTAAGAGACCGTCACGGTCCGGATCTGTGTCCGCCCCAGCCGTGTCGTCGATAAACATGACGATCACATTGGCTTGGCTACCCGGCGCACCCGAGACGGGGAAGGACACCTTCTGTTGGATCAGGTCAGCGTCACCCAGCCGGAACAGCGGCGAGGAATAGCGCAACTTGAGCAGATCCTGAGCCATCGCCGATGACATCTCGATGTCTTCGGGGGCGGGCTTCAGGGCCGAGTCGGCGAGCAGCGGCTCCATGAACGGCCACTTGTCTTCGTTGTCCGCGGCTGGCGGCAGACCCCGGCCAAAGCCGTTGTCGGTCTTGGTGAAGTCGAGCAGGTTGAACCAGTCACCGCTGTCGTAGGAGTTGCGGTCCAGGCTCTTACTGCGCAGGAGATCCGATCCGGCGTGCCAGAACGAGATTCCCTGGCTGAGTGAGACCGTCGCCATCGACAGGGTGTTGAGCCGCACGCGGTCGGACATCGGCAGATCTTGGGGCACCTTCAGCGTCAAGGAGTCGAAGAGGGTTTCGTTGTCATGCGCGTCGACGTAGTTGACGACATGCCACGGTTGATCGGCATACCCTGCGGGTGAGCCGTTGTAGTCGACTTCGGTGCCGCTGACTTCTTCGCTGGTTTCGGCGCTGGTGAAGGTGAAGTCGCGTAGGTTGCCGACGAGCCCCAGTTGGACCAGGTCGGTGTCGTGAGGGTTGTTACCGGTCGAGCCGAAGCCGGTCGTCCCTGGGTCTTCATCGAATGGACCGCCGCCACGCACCCCGTCCCGCATCCGGTCGTTGAAGGTACCGATCGCGGTTCCGTCCAACTGACCCTGGGTAGCCTGATAGAAGAGCGCGTTGTCGGCCACTTCACCGAAGTTCCACCCCTCGCCGTACAGCGTCACCGCCGACCCATCGACACCATCACGGCTCACGGTCAGTTCGTCCAAGGCATCTCGGGTGGCCTCCATATTGGCCTTGCTGTGGTGCCCCATCAAGTCGAATCGGAAGCCGTCGACCTTGTAGTCGCGGGCCCACATCACCACCGAATCCACCATCAATTTTTGACCCATGGCGTGCTCGGTAGCGATGTTCTGGCAGCAGGTGGAGGTCTCCACCGCGCCGACCTCGTTGAGCCTGTGATAGTAGCCGGGAACGATCCGATCCAGCACCGACTGATCGTCCTGTCCCGAGGCCGCCGTGTGATTGAAGACCACGTCGAGCACGACTCGCAGTCCGATGTCGTGCAGCCCGCCGACCATCGTCCGGAACTCGGCGACTCGAGCGCCACCGTCTGCGCTCTCGGCGGTGGAGGCGTACGAGCCCTCGGGGACGAAGAAGTGCCAGGGGTCGTAGCCCCAGTTGAAGGCATCATCGGCTGATGCCGCTACGACGCACTCCTGTTGTTGGTTGCTGTCTGCGGCAAACGAGGACAGGTCGCAGTCGGGTTCGCCCTGCAGGTCGGGATCCTCTTCGATCGAGGCAATGTCGAACGTCGGGAGCAGGTGCACCGTGTTCAATCCCGCGTCCGCCAGCTCTTCCAGGTGCCGACGGCCGTATCCGTCTTCGTTGAAGGCGAGGTAGGAACCGCGCAACTCCTGCGGCACATCCGGGTCATCGCGGGAAAAGTCGCGAACCTGCAACTCATAGATGCTCTGGTCCACTTCCCGCTCCAGCCTCGGTGCCGTCGCGTCCTGCCAGACCTCGGGTTGGTATGCCGTGTCGGCCATGTTGATGATCACGGACTTGGTCGAGTTCAGCGTCAGCGCCGTGGAGTAGGGGTCAGTGACATAGTTCGTCTCGACCCGGCCGGTTTCGGGCACGAACACGGTCACGGCATACACGTAGCGTTTGCCCTTCCAATCCTTTTCCCCGACCACCTTCCAGGACCCGTCCGTTTGCCGCTTCATCTGGACGTTGTCGCCATCCTCGACGGGAGCATCCGCAGGGGCGTCGGCATCCCACAACACGACGTCGACGTCCTGGGCCGTGGGTGCCCAGACGCGCAGCCGTGGCTTGGAACCCTTCCAGTAGACGCCGAACGTGGCGTCAGAGGCCTTCTCGGCATACAGCGCGTCCAGGACACCTGGGGTCTGCAGACCCGTGGCGTCGCTCAGTCGACCCAGATCGTCGTAGGTGGCGACCGCGACCTGCCCCCGCAAGAGGGTCTTGGCCTTCTTGGACGTGTTTTCTTGTCGAGCCGAAGCGCGAGGTATCCATCGACGCGCGGATACTGCTCGACGACCTCATCGGGTATCCCAGCTGGATCGAGTGTGAGCACCGCCGACTCTCCGCCGGTCAGGGCCTCGGCGTCGACCGTGAGCCCTCCGTCGGGCGCGAAGTGCAGACGCCACGAGGTCAAGTCCACGTCGTCGACCGCAGGAACCGCGATGAGGTCGGGGCCGAGCCAATACGCCTTGGCTGCGGACAGGTCCGGAGCCACGCCGGCCTGAGACGTCGCGGTGGTGATCGCGTGTGACTCCG
Source organism: uncultured Actinomycetota bacterium (assembly GCA_963803695.1). GTDB lineage: Bacteria > Actinomycetota > Actinomycetes > Actinomycetales > Dermatophilaceae > Ornithinicoccus. Next base: position 248,239 of record CAWDNY010000015.1, on the reverse strand, counting down.
GGTCGTAGGTGATGGTCACCACGATGCCATCTGCGGGCACGGACAGCGCGACGTTGGTATCGCCGCCGTCCTGGCCGTAGCTCTCATCCCAGGACAAGCCATGCGCCACCTTGAATTCGTAGTTTCCGGCTGGGATCTGCGTGGTGGACCAGGCATAGATTCCGTCCCCGTCGGGATCTTGCAACCACGGTCGCATGCAGTCCGGCATCCAATCGCCGCCGCAGCCCAGTTCTTCCTGGAAGCTGCCGGGAGCGGTCAGGATCGGCCCGATGGCGTCGTTGGTCGCCCAGTGAGTGGCGTGGTCGTAGTAGTAGGTCACCTGCCCACCTGGGGCGGCGTAGCCGATATTGCCGCCATCGGAGACACCTCCCGCGCCGTAGTTCTCATCCCATGATTTGTTGATGGCCGCCTTGAATGCGTAGTTGCCTGCTGGTATGTCGTAGCTGCCCTTCCAGATCATGTCCTTGGCATCAAGGCTGAGTTGCGCCTGGTCACAGTCGGGTTGCCAGTCTCCGGGGCAGCCCATCTCGGAGTTGTGGTCACCGGGCACGGAGACGTTCTCGGGCTGTTCCACCGGTCCAACCGGTCCCGTGCCACCGCCCCCGCCACCTGTCGTTGGCTCCCCGACGATGCCGTATGACGAGGCGGCCGACACATTGCCGTCGATGTCCTTCGCGACAGTGCGGTATTCCAACAGCGTGCCGTCCGCCAAGTCACTGACGTCGTGGAAGACCCGGTATGGCGCGTTGTCGTCGGTGCCTAGTGCCGTCCACTCCTGCGTCCCTATCGGCCGGGTCAAGAAGCTCACCTGAGCGAAGGTTTTGGCCGGCACGGCCGCGCCGATCTCGGCTCGACCCCCGACCACTGCTCCGGCCGATGGGGATGCCATGTAGACCGCCGGTGCCTCGGTGCGCTTGGCCAGAGTGCGGTCGGCTTGGTAGACCTCGACCGAGAGAGGGTCGATGGTGACCTTCAGATCGGCTTTGTTGTCGGCTCGCAGGACCGCGTCGTCACCGTAGATGCCGGAGAACTTGTTCCACGCCCGGTAGGTCGGGATGGACACCGTTTGGGCGTCCGTTGAGTTGTTGGTCACCACGACGTATTCGATCTGGTCTTTCGGATCGAGACGGCTGAAGGCGAAGACGCCGTTGGAGGACGAGGCGTAGCGGTGGATTTGGGCACCGTCGACCAGGGCGGGGTGCTCCTGGCGCAACTGCGCCAACTCCGCGATCTGCTGATAGAGCGGGTGGTCGGGGTTGTAGCGCTCAATGCTTCCCGATGGTCCCCCGAGGACCGGCTCGTCGGCATACTGCTGGGTTTGGGTGGCGAACATGTCTTGTCGGGCGTCTTTGTCGCCGCCGGAGCCGATGAAGCCCTGTTCGTCGCCGTAATAGACCACCGGCTGACCCCGGGTAAGAAACATCAACGCGTTGGACAACTCGACTCGATCGAGTAACTCATCGCCGCTGAATCCTTGCCCGGACAGCATCATGGCTGCCCGACCCATATCGTGATTTCCGGTAAACGTCGGCAGTTGATACGCGTTGGAATCGGTGTCGGTGTAGTAGTCGTCTTGGGCATAGAAGTCCCGCATCGCAGTCGTGGGATCGCCCTTGGCGAAGTCGATGCTGCGCGCCTGGAAGCCGAAGTCTATGACCGCCTGAATCTTGGCCTTCGTAGTAAACGTGGATAGATAGGTGGGGTCAGCGTCGTAGACCTCCCCGAACATGAAGAAGTCCTCGTTCTCCTCCCGCGCGGCCGCCAGCACCTCGGGGCTGAACTTCTGCCAGAACTCGGTGTTCACGTGCTTGACCGTGTCGATCCGGAAGCCGTCGATGCCGAACTGCGCCCATGTTGAATAGATGTCGATCATGCCGTCCGTGACGTCAGCTCGCTCGGTCCACAAATCGTCAAGGCCGACGAAGTCGCCGTATTCGCTGGATTCTCCGGCAAACGTCGAGTCACCCCGGTTGTGATAAAGACGCGGGTCGTTCAACCACTCGGGCACCTTCACGCTCTCGTCGGCTTCGGAATTGAAGAACGGCGTGTAGGGGAAAGACGTGGCCGGGTCCACCTCCGGGAAGTCGTCGGTGCCCGCGAAGTCTTTATCGTCGAAGACATTGCCGTCGGCGTCGGTGTAGGGCGAGGTCGCCTTGTCGATATAGGAGTATTCGCCCTCCTCGTAGTCGATGACGTCAGCCGTGTGATTGGTGATGATGTCGAAATAGACCTTCATCCCGCGCGAGTGCGCCTCTTCGATCAGGGCTTCCATCTCGTCGTTGGTGCCGAGGTGGGGATCGATCTGGGTGAAGTCGGTGATCCAATAGCCGTGGTAGCCAGCACTGACATTCTCGCCCGTCCCCTGGACCGGTCGGTTCTTGAACGACGGAGTGAGCCAGATGGCCGTCGTGCCCAGGCCCTGGATGTAGTCCATCTTGTCCAAGACGCCAGCCAGGTCTCCGCCGTGATAAAACCCCTTGTCTTCAGGGTCAAAACCGGTGGCAAGGCGATCTCCCTCCAAGCCACCGAGGTCGTTGCCGGTGTCCCCGTTCGCGAAGCGATCCGCCATCAAGAAGTAGAACTGTTCGCCCGTCACCGGCTCGCGAAGGCTGTCACCTGCGTATGAGGTGTCCTCGTCGGTGACCGGTCCGGACAACTCGGTCGGCATGACGGCGAGCGCCTGGGATTCGGCATCGAAGGAGAACTGGAGGGTGGCTGGCCCCTCGATGACCAACGGCAGATTGTCGGCTGGATACGACTCGTCCCACGTGCCGTTCAGCGCGACCTTGTATTCGTATTCACCCGCCGGGACGTCGAAGATCCCGGTGTATGCGGTGGTCTCCGCCGACGGCGCGGTCAGCGCTGTCGCGTCGCACGCCGGATCCCAGTCGGCCTCACAACCGAGCTCGCTCTGCAAGCTTCCCACGAGGACGACGGTTGGCGCGTCCTGCTGGCTAGGGATGACCCTGGAGGGCTCAGAAGCGGAGGAGATGCCCCCCACACCGGCGGCAGGTGCAGCCAGGAGGCCGACCAGCGCTGCGGTAGTGGACAAGGCGGCAACGAATCGACCCATGGTGACTCCAGTGATCTCAGAGGGCACCCCGATGTGCCGCTGCGAAAAAGGTATGTCAGATCTCTTCGGATGACCACCGGTGCGGGCGATTGGTGTGCGGCTCAGCTGTGCTGCACACACCGGGTGGACGATGGCCGAGCCTCGAGCCGTCCGACCGCAATCGCTTCCTGACACTCGTCGCAGATCCATAGGATCCCTGCGCGAGTTTGTCCAGAGCGCGTTGCACCTGCTTCAGGCTCAGTCCCAGGCTGTCGTGTGCGGTGACCGCGCTGAGTCGGTCCACCGCCATCGCCGTTTCGTCCCCGACGCGCTTGCCAAAACTGATGCTCCCCCGATCTGGCTGTGGGCGGGTCAACACGGACCGCTGCTCGACCAGTTCCGCTCGCTTCGCCTCTAGGACCGCACGCACCTCCTGCTCATTCATCAGCCGAGCATGTCACGTCGACTGCACGGAGGAAGGGGTATGTCGGTGGTTCGGCATACCATGATCTCTCTGATCTCGCCCGTGCACCTCGAAGGGATTTGCCCGCGTGCCCATCATTGAAGCCCACGGCCTGACCAAGACATATTCGTCGAGGTCAGGCACCGTTCATGCCCTGGCTGGACTCGATCTCAGTGTCCCCGAGGGCACGGTCAAGGGCCTATTGGGGCCGAACGGAGCCGGCAAAACGACCACCGTCAAGGTGCTCAACACCTTGATCCGACCCGACTCCGGTAGCGCCACGGTCGATGGCGTCGACGTGCTTGCCGATCCGCAAAAGGTGCGGCGGATGATCGGTGCCTCCGGTCAGTATGCAGCGGTCGACGAAAACCTCACCGGCCTGGAGAACCTGGAGATGGTCGGCCGGCTCTATCACCTAGGCATCAGAAAGTCACGGTCTCGAGCCCGAGAGCTGATCGAAGCCTTCGGCCTCGCCGAGGCCGGCGACCGTCCAGTCAAGGGCTTCTCTGGGGGTATGCGGCGCAGGATCGACCTCGCCGGCGCGCTGGTCAACAACCCGCGCATCCTGTTCCTCGACGAGCCCACCACTGGTTTGGACCCGCGCAGCCGGATCGGCCTGTGGGAGACCATCAACGACCTGGTCAAGGGCGGCACCACCGTGCTGCTGACCACCCAATACCTCGAGGAAGCCGACTACCTGGCCGACCACATCTCGGTGATCGACGCCGGCAAGGTCATCGCGTCCGGCACCTCGGACGAGCTCAAGGCTCAGATCGGTGGCCACCGCGTGGTGGTCTCCCTGGTGCGCGACAGCGATAGTGACACCGCCAGGGCGATCTTGAGTCGCTACGGCACGGGCGAGCCCAACGTGACCGATGATCGGCGACAACTCGACGTCACAGTCGATGAGGGGCCGCTCGCGTTGCAGCGCATCCTGGCTGACCTGGACTCCGGCGGAATCGCTCTGCACGACGCAGGCATGCGCCGCCCCACCCTTGATGACGTGTTCCTCACCTTGACCGGCCACCGCGCCGAAGAGGCCGAAGGCGACTCAGAGACCACGCAAAATCAGGAGATCTCGGCATGACCACAGCGACGAAGCCCCAGCGAGTCACTCACGAGCCCTTCCAGCCGGAAGTGACCGGCGCGTTCGCCACCTGGGTCGCCGACGGGTGGACGGTGACCTGGCGCAACACGAGCAAGATCAAGCGGTCCCCCGACATGCTGATCTTCGCGGTGCTGCAGCCGATTATGTTCGTGTTGCTCTTCAGTCAGGTCTACAGCGGCATCATCGAGATCCCCGGCACCGACTACACCAACTTCTTGATGGCCGGGATCTTCGCCCAGACCGTCGTCTTCGGCTCGACCTTCTCCGGCGCGGCGATGGCCCAGGACCTCAAGGAAGGACTCATCGACCGCTTCCGGACCCTGCCGATGAACCCCTCAGCAGTGCTGATCGGGCGCACCAACTCCGACCTATGCCTCAACGGCATCTCCATGGTGATCATGATCCTTACCGGGTTCGTCGTGGGTTGGCGCTTCACCAACGGCATTCCCTCCTTCCTGGCTGGCGTGGCCCTCCTGCTGCTGTTCTCTTACGCCTTCAGTTGGGTGATGGCCCTGCTCGGCATGGTCGTGAAAACACCGGAGACGATCAACAACGCGTCGTTCATGGTCCTTTTCCCGATCACGTTCATCTCCAATGCGTTTGTGCCCGCCGAGAGCCTGCCCCGTCCGTTGGAGATCTTCGCCAACTGGAATCCCGTGTCGGCCCTCGTTCAGGCGGCGCGCGACCTCTTCGGCAACACCCAAGAAGGAATGATCCGCGACACCTTCGGCATTGAACATCCAGTCATCACAGTCTTCATCGGCATTGCGGTGCTGCTGGCGATTTTTGTGCCGCTGTGCATCAGGCAGTTCGCCCGCACCAGCTCCCGCTAGCAATCGCGGGGCCGAGCTTCTTCCACTGACTCGACCTCGTCGCGGCGTGCCCGGGCCAACTCGGCGCGTGCCGCGACCTGGTCGTCATCTGGATAGACGATCTCCTCCAGGCACAGTCCGTGGGCTGGCATCACCGTCACCGCGGGATGGCGAGCCCGTGCTTTCAAGACCTCAACCGGGAAGCTGAGCTGCTCGCGCCCGGTCGCTACGGGAATCACCACCCCCACTAAAGCACGCACCATGCTGTGGCAGAAGGCGTCGGCGATGAGGGTCCCCACGACCGTGCCGTCGGCCTCACGCCTCCAGTCGAAGCGCAACAGGGTCCGCACCGTGGTCGCGCCAACACGCCGACGGCAAAACGACGCGAAGTCATGGAAGCCGAGCACCGTGGCCGAGGCCGCGTTCATGGCCTCCACATCGAGCCGCTGCTTGAACACCACAGTGTCGAAGCGCCGCAGCGGGTCGGCGGTGCTAGGTCGGTCGCATAGACGATAGGTGTATCGACGGTGCAGCGCGGAGAATCGAGCGTCGAAGCCTGGCGGTGCCACACGCACCCGACGGACCACGATGTCGTCGGGCAGGACACCGGAGAGCCGGGCCCACGCTGACTCTTCAGGGCGACGAGGCCGATGGGCGGGCAGCGCCTCCCAGCGGTCGCGAGCGACATCGAGGTGGGCCACCGAGCCCCGCGCATGCACACCCGCGTCGGTCCGTCCGCCGACCGTCAACCTCGGCGGCCTATCTCGCAGGATCGTCCCCCACGCCAACTCGACAGTCTCCTGGACGGTCCTAAACCCTGGTTGAGTCGCCCACCCGAAGTAGTTCGTGCCGTCATACCCCAGATCCATCCGCAGGCGCAACAGCGTTTCGGGATCAGGCACAGCCCACCACCCTAGGTGATGGGAACGATCGAACCATCCGATCGTCGCCTGCTCCGTCCCGCATCGGACGTGCTGGCTTGGCTATACCTGGCTGGGGACTCTCCGACGGCGGCGTGAAAGTGCCGAATCAGGTGCGATTGGTCGCTGTAGCCTAGACGTGCGGCTAGCTCGGGCCAGTCAACCTCGCCGCCAGCGTTCGCGGCAGCGGCAACGTCGAGCAAGCGGTGCCGTTGAATCACCCACTTCGGACCGACGCCGACGTAGGTATGGAATCTTCGTTGCAGCGTGCGTTGCGACACCCCTGCCAGTTCCGCCAGGTGACGGGCGCTCACGATGGACTGATCTTCGCTCGACGCGTTCGACCAACGCCGCCACCTCATCGACCCTCGGATCGATGATCGGGATACGTGAGGCCAACCATTGGGCCAACAACCGGGCAGCTTCGTCTTCCGAGAGTGAGTCATGCACCAAACGCATAGCGGTCTCGCGATCGTCCAGCCCGATCACCTCCTGGGCCGGGATCACCTGATCGGTGAGGTCAGCGACATACCCGGATGTGAACGGTCGCATCCCCCCTGGCCGAAAGGCAGCACCCACCGTACGGCCCACGCCTCGTAGTTGCCTCGCGAAGAGATTCGTCGTGATCCCGGTCACCCAGATGCGGCACTCCCCGTGACGTTCCTCGGCTGAGAGATGCACGACCGGACGGCTTAACAGATTCTGCGTGTACGTCTGGGGCGTGTCCCAACGAACCCACCAGAGATAGTCCAGACACCACGCTAGATCCTGCGGCGCGTCCACTCGGCCGATCGATATGCGTTCGGCGGCACGAGCGGGCGACAGCACCTGGCCCTGCTCGCGCAGCCGCTGAGAGTCCACCACCTGAGTCTACGAAAGTGTCGCCTTTGTCCTATCTGCGACGCGGGAATCAGGCCAGGGTGGGGTCATGAAAGCCACACTCGCCATGTTCACCATTGACTGCGCCGACCCCGCTGCTCTCGGCACCTTCTACGCTGAGTTCCTTGGTATGCAGATCGCGCACTCGACCGAGGACTACGCCACGTTGGTCGGTGACGGGCCAGCACTCGGCTTCGGACGGGTCGAGGGATACCGCGCTCCGGGGTGGCCCAACGACCACGGCTCCAAGCAATACCACCTCGACCTTGCCGTCGACGACATCGGGGAGGCTGAGGCGACAGCCATCGGCCTCGGTGCCACGCTCGCGGACCCCCAGCCCGGGGACACCTGGCGGGTTCTTCTCGACCCGGCAGGTCACCCGTTTTGCCTGACCAATGCGGCCAACTGGGGCTGAAAACCCCTCGAAAGACCCATCGACTCGAATCATCCAACACCGGGAAACCATCCTTCGGGCACACAGACGAGCCGTCCCACCCATGGGTGGGACGGCTCTATGTCTGTGATCAACTTAGCGTTGTCAGGCCTCTTCGCCCTGCTGAGCGGATGGGACGCCAGCAGGATCAAACCCCGCAGCCTGAGCCGCTTCGGCGCTGCGGAACCACACCTCTGCCTCAGTCTGGTCGAACCACTGCGATCCCTCAACGTGATACTTCATCGAGTTCTCGTTGCCCTTGACCGCAAATCCCTCCGGAGCCGAGCCGTCGGCGGTGGGAGGAGCGGAATCCGGTCCGTGCGGCCCAGATGCTTCAGTTTCACCTGCGTCTTCGGTCGCCTTGGTGTTGGCGGCTTCCGTGGTGTCTTCAGTCACAATGTCGTTGATCTCGACGACCTCTGCGGGTGCGGCAACGTCCACGCCCGCCTCTTCGGCCGCGTCGGCCTGCTCAATCTCGGCCTCGGCCGCGTCAGCCTCGACGGGTGAGGTTGCTACCGCTTCGTCCTTCGCCGCATCACGATCGCGGGCCGAACGCTTGGTGGCACCTTCAGCCTGCTCGACGACCTTCTTCTTCGCCAGCGGCTCGCGGACCAATTCGATGACGGCCATCGGGGCGTTATCACCCTTGCGCGGCGCGATCTTGGTGATCCGGGTATATCCACCGGCTCGCTCCGACATGTCCGGGGCGATCTCGGTGAACAAGCGGTGCACCACACCCTTGTCACCAATCGTGGTCATCACGCGGCGACGTGCGTGCAGGTCGCCACGCTTGGCGAACGTGATGAGACGCTCGGCCAACGGACGCATCCGCTTGGCCTTGGCCTCGGTCGTGGTGATGCGGTCGTGCTCAAACAAGGCGGTAGCGAGGTTGGCAAGAATCAGGCGCTCGTGCGCCGGACCGCCGCCAAGACGCGGGCCCTTCGTGGGGGTAGGCATGCTGTATCTCCTTCAGCGAAAAAATCAGTACTGCTCGTCTTCGGCAAAACTCGTGTCGCCCTCGTCCTCGAACGAGTCGTCCTCGGAGTAGTCAGCCTTGCTGGGGTCGAACCCGGGGGGGCTGTCCTTCAGAGACAGGCTCATCTCGCCGAGCTTGTCCTTGACCTCATCGATCGACTTGGCGCCGAAGTTGCGGATGTCCAGCAGGTCAGCCTCACTGCGGCTCACCAGCTCACCCACGGTGTGGATGCCTTCACGCTTGAGGCAGTTGTAGGACCGAACCGTCAGGTCCAGGTCCTCGATTGGCAGCGCCAGGTCCGAGGCCAAGGCGGCGTCGCCGGCCGAGGGGCCGATTTCGATGCCCTCAGCTTCGAAGTTCAGCTCGCGAGCCAGACCGAAGAGTTCGACCAACGTCCGACCAGCCGAAGCCATGGCGTCGCGCGGGGCGACAGACTTCTTGGTCTCGACATCGAGCACCAGACGGTCGAAGTCGGTGCGCTGCTCCACACGGGTGGCCTCGACCTTGTAGGTCACGGCCAACACCGGGGAGTAGATCGAGTCGACCGGGATACGGCCGATTTCCTGATCCGCAGACTTGTTCAGCTGAGCCGAGACATAGCCGCGACCGCGCTCGACGGTCAACTCCATCTCGACCTTGCCGGAGTCGTTCAACGTCGCGATGTGCAGGTCGGGGTTGTGCACCTCGACACCGGCAGGCGGGGCGATGTCCGCAGCCGTGACCGCACCAGCGCCCTGCTTGCGCAGGTACATCACGACCGGCTCGTCGAACTCGCTGGACACCACGAGGCTCTTAAGGTTCAAGATGATTTCGGTGACGTCCTCCTTGACCCCAGGGATAGTGGAGAACTCGTGCAGCACGCCGTCGATCCGGATGCTGGTCAGTGAGGCACCGGGGATGCTCGAGAGCAACGTGCGGCGCAGGGAATTGCCGAGGGTGTAGCCGAAGCCGGGCTCGAGGGGCTCGATGGTGAACCGCGAGCGAGCCTCGGAGACGACCTCCTCGGACAGGGTGGGACGCTGAGCAATCAGCACAGTAAATCTTCCTTTCCACGGGCACCCGCTATTTGATGCCCAGCGATACCGGCCTTGGCCGGTGTCGAATCCGTCTCTGTCTGCAGATCCGACCGTGGGTATGCAGTGCGCCTTGGCACAGAGCCAGACCCACCACATACCCACACTGCTGTCGTGCACCCCATGAGACATGAGCAACCCTGAAAACACCTGAGGCAACCACATGCATTTCGGGGGTCCACGGGGGCGGAGCCCCCGTGCGAGGGGGACGAAGCCCCCTGTGCGACTAGTTCTTGGAGTAGAGCTCCACAATCAGTTGCTCGGTCAGGATGGTATCGATCTGAGCGCGTGTCGGGATCTGGTGGATCAGGATTTGCAGGGTGCCGGGCACAACCTTCATCCACGCCGGGATCGGGCGGTCACCAAAGGTCTGGCGAGCCAACTCGATCGGCAACGTCTGGACCGACTTGGGCCGGACGTCGATGATGTCGTAGGTCTCCACGCGGTAGGACGGCACGTCGACGCGATGTCCGTTGACGTGGAAGTGACCGTGCGTCACCAACTGACGAGCGGCACGACGGGTGCGAGCCAGGCCCGCTCGGTAGATGACGTTGTCCAGACGCGACTCGAGAATAGTCAGCAGGTTGTCTCCGGTCTTGCCCGGGCGACGCGCTGCCTCCTCGTAGTAACGCCGGAACTGCTTCTCCATGACGCCATAGGTGAAGCGAGCCTTCTGCTTCTCCTGCAACTGGGTGAGGTATTCCTTCTCCTGGGTCCGGCGACGGCCGTGTTGACCCGGGGGGAAGGGACGCAGATCAAAGTTCTTGTCTCCGCCAACGAGGTCGACCTTGAGTCGACGGGACTTCTTGGTGATGGGGCCGGTGTAACGGGCCATGTTTGCTTACCTTTACCTTCCGGCGCTCAGACGCGACGCTTCTTGGGCGGGCGCACACCGTTATGCGCCTGCGGGGTGACATCACTGATCGCGCCGACTTCGAGGCCAGCGGCGGTCAGCGAACGGATCGCAGTCTCGCGACCCGAGCCCGGGCCCTTGACGAACACGTCGACCTTGCGCATACCGTGATCCATCGCCCGGCGAGCAGCGGCCTCGGCGGCCATCTGCGCGGCATACGGGGTGGACTTACGCGAGCCCTTGAATCCGACCTGGCCGGATGAGGCCCACGCGATGACGGCGCCGGTGGGGTCAGTGATGGTGACGATCGTGTTGCTGAACGTGCTCTTGATGTGAGCTTGTCCAAACGCGATGTTCTTCTTCTCTTTGCGACGCACCTTGCGTGCGCCGGCCTGCGTGCGGCTCTTGGGGGGCATTACTTAGTGACCTTCTTCTTGCCGGCGACGGTCCGCTTGGGACCCTTGCGAGTGCGCGCGTTGGTCTTGGTGCGCTGACCGTGAACGGGCAGGCCGCGGCGGTGCCGGATGCCCTGATAGCTGCCGATCTCCACCTTGCGGCGGATGTCCGCGGCAACCTCACGGCGCAAGTCACCTTCGAGGCGGAAGTGCTCCTCGAGGTGGTCACGCAACAACACCAGTTGCTCGTCGGTGAGGTCCTTCACGCGGACGGACGGGTCAACGCCCGTGGCCTCCAACGTGGATTCGGCGCGGGTGCGACCGACGCCGAAAATGTAAGTCAGTGCGACCTCGACGCGCTTTTCGCGCGGCAAGTCGACACCTATGAGTCGTGCCATCGTGTAGTGCTCCTGTGTGTCTCAATCGGAGGTCTGGTGCAACACCGGTCCGCGTCTTCTTGGTGGGCTGATGCCCTGCGGTCCTTGGCCTCCGCGCCAAGGGTGACGTCCCGCGTATCGGGGGTCGGGTGCTGCCTATTGCGTTGTGCGTGCGATGAAGCCCGCGATGTGCTGGTGGTGCTGCGTCAGCCCTGTCGCTGCTTGTGGCGCAGGTTTTCGCAGATCACCATGACCCGACCGTTACGGCGGATCACTTTGCACTTGTCGCAGATCTTCTTGACGCTCGGCTGAACCTTCATAGCTTCAGTAGCCATCTTTCGATCTGGGTGTGAACGGTTGAAGTCGTGCTGTTCGTGCGTGGTTTGCTGCCTTGTATGCAGGGTCAGCGGTAGCGGAAGACGATCCGGCCACGGGTGAGGTCGTACGGGCTGAGCTCCACGACAACGCGGTCCTCGGGGAGGATCCGGATGTAGTGCTGACGCATCTTGCCGGAAATGTGAGCAAGCACGAGGTGCCCATTGCTCAACTCGACCCGGAAGTTCGCGTTCGGAAGGGACTCAACTACCGTGCCCTCGATCTCGATGACGCCGTCCTTCTTCGCCATAGGCTGTTCTGTCCTCCGTTGGTTTGGCTGATGACTGCACACAAAATAGGCCCTCGAAGGGCCGACAGGCCAGTCTACGTCACAGCGTGAGTCTGGAGCGAATCGCCTGCCGTGCTCAAAGCCTCCAATCCGTGGCTGCCTCGAGCCGACGACTGGCTCGCGCCGGCCGCCGCCTCGAACTGGCCACTGCCCCACTCCGGGTTGGCCCCGCAGACACCTGCCGCTTTATTCGACGTCTGCATTGGTCGGCCAATGCAGACGTCGAATAAAGCGGCAGACGAAGGTGGGACTGCCTGTATGCCGGAGGACGGGCCGTGCGAACGTGGACGGGCCGTGCGAACGTGGACGGGTCGTGCGGATGGGGAGGGCGAGCCCGTCGGGAGGCTGCTAGCGGAGCGGAGCGTATGCCGCTGGCCCGCCGCCGAGGCCGGACTCGCCGCCGTCGTGGGCTGTGAGCACCCATACCCCGGACGCGGTCACCGCGACCGTGTGCTCCCAGTGGGCTGCCCGCGACCCGTCGCTCGTCACGGCCGTCCAGTCGTCGTCCAGCGTGCGCGTCTCGATGGTGCCGAGGGTGACCATCGGCTCGATCGCCAAGGTAGCCCCGACCGGCACGATCGGCCCCTTGCCCTCGACGGCGTAATTGGGCACGTGCGGCTCCATATGCATCGAGGTGCCAATCCCATGCCCGACGAAATCCTCGACGATGCCGTAGTCCAAGTGGTGGCCCTGGGCGGCCCGTCGTTGCTGGGACGCCTCAACGCTGGTCTGGATCGCCTCACCGACATCGAACAACCGCTCCCCCGGCACCAAGGCACCGATCCCGGCCCACATCGAGGCCTGAGTGTCCTGCAAGAGGGCCACGTCGTCGGCACGCGCCGCTGGACCATCGAGGCCACCGACGATCAGGCTGAGCGCGGCATCGCCGTGCCACCCGTCCACGATGGCCCCACAGTCGATGGAGACCAGATCCCCGTCGGCTAAGACTCTTGACCCGGGTATGCCGTGCACAACCTCGTCGTTCACGCTGATGCACAGTGACCCTGGGAAGCCGTGATAGCCCTTGAACGATGGGGTGGCACCAGCGGCGCGAATGGCCCGCTCGGCCTCGACGTCGATCTCGATGGTGCTGACACCGGCCACGGCCAGGGCGTTCGCCAAGCGCAGAGTGTCGGCGACGACGAGCCCAGCCTGCCGCATCAGCTGGATCTGGTCCGGAGTCTTGGCTTCAATCTTGGAGCGACGAAGGAACGACATCAGATCATCTTTCCGGAGTCATCGAGCGCCCCGGAGTGACCGATGAGCAGCGAATACCGAAGAGCATCGAGCACGGCCACGAAATCAAACTGGGTCTCAGGCGCTCTCGCCAAGGGAGTCCAGCGCGGCAAACACACGGTTCGTGACCTCATCGACTTCACCCATGCCGTCGACGTGGATCAACACGCCACGGCTGCGATAGATGCTGGACAGCGGTGCCGTCTCCTCGGCATACAGGTTCATCCGCTCGCGAATGACCTCTTCGGTGTCGTCTGCACGCCCTTGCTCCTGAGCGCGCTGCAGTAGCCGCTGGACGACCTCGTCGGTGTCCACCGTCAACTCCACTACGGCATCCAAACTGGCGCCCTGATCGCTGAGCATTTCGTCGAGCGCTTCCACCTGGCCCGGAGTCCGCGGAAACCCGTCGAGGAGGAAGCCGCCTTGCGCGTCCTCTTCGGTCAGGCGATCGCGCACGATGTCAATGGTCACGTCATCGGGCACGAACCCGCCGGAGGCCAGAATCGACTTGACCTTCAAACCCAGCTCGGTCTCCTCCGAGATGTTCTTGCGGAAGATATCCCCGGTCGAGATGGCGGGGATATCCAGGCGCTTGGCGATGTGGACGGCTTGCGTGCCCTTGCCTGCACCCGGAGCACCGAGGATAAGAAGTCGCATCAGCGGAGGAACCCTTCGTAGTCGTGCTGCTGGAGTTGAGATTCGATCTGTTTGACCGTCTGCAACCCCACACCCACCACAATCAGGATGGACGCGCCACCGAACGGGAAGTCTTGGGAGACACCCAACGTGTTCAGTGCGATCAACGGCAACAAGGCCAACGCCGCGAGATAGATCGCACCCACTGTGGTGATCCGTGAGATCACGAACTCAAGGTACTCCGCTGTGGGCCGGCCTGCACGGATTCCTGGGATAAAGCCGCCGTACTTCTTCATGTTGTCCGCGACGTCGACCGGGTTGAAGGTCACCGAGACGTAGAAGAAGGTGAAGAAGATGATCAGTGCTGAATACACCACCATGTAGATCCACGAGGAGCCACTGGCTTGCACCCCCAGGTTGTTCTCGATCCAGACCACCCAGTCGGGTGAGACCCCGGTCGAGCTGCGGTTAAATCCGGCCACCAGCGTGGGCAGCGTGAGTATCGAACTGGCAAAAATGATGGGGATTACGTTGGCCATGTTGAGTTTCAATGGGATGTAGGTCGACGTGCCCCCGTACTGCCGACGTCCGATCATCCGCTTGGCGTACTGCACCGGGATGCGGCGCTGGCACTGCTCCACGAACACGACCAAGGTGATGACCACCAGGCCCAAGGCCATGACGAAAGCGAACGTGGCCCAAGACGTCTGCTGGATCGCCAGCAGCGAGCCGGGGAACCCAGCGGCAATCGCAGTGAAGATCAGCAGCGACATTCCGTTACCGATGCCCTTCTCGGTGATCAACTCTCCCAGCCACATGATGAGGCTGGTGCCGGCCGTCATCGTCAGCACCATCATCACGATCACGGGCCAGCCCTCATCGGGCATCACGGTGCTGCAGGTGGGCCCGAACAGGTTCTGCGGGTTACGCGCGAACGTGACCAGCGTGGAGGACTGCAGGATCGCCAAGCCGATGGTCAAGTAACGCGTGTATTGCGTCATCTTGGTTTGCCCCGCCTGCCCCTCCTTCTTCAATGCCTCGAAGCGTGGGATCACCACGGTCAACAACTGCGTAATAATCGCGGCCGTGATGTACGGCATGATCCCGAGCGCAAACACAGAGAGTTGCAGCAGGGCTCCCCCGCTGAAGAGGTTCGCGAATCCCAGCACAGAGTTCTGTGCGGCTCCAGCGGCATCCTGGCATTGCTGGACCAGGCTGTAATCAATGCCTGGCGCGGGGATGTGCGACCCCAAGCGGAACAACGACATGATGGCCAGCGTGAATAAGATCTTCTTGCGAAGATCGGGCGTCTTAAACGCCCGCGCGAACGCGGAGAGCACGACTTGATCCTCCTCGGTAATCCCGGTGTGTGCTTGAGTCCGTGGGATCAGGGTGCGGACCGGGCGACGATAGCACCCGGAGGTGGACGGCGATGCCCCGATCGCTGGGTGAGCGGTCGGGGCATCGACAAGGTGTGGTGCGCGCTCACCAGCCCATTTCGGCCGACGAGCACGCCACAGGCATCAGCCTTGCGCTGAGGTCGCAGATCCCCCGGCGGCCTCGATCTTCTCTGTGGCCGAGGCCGAGAACTTGTCGGCGGTGATCTGGACGGCGACGGAAATCTCACCGGCCCCGAGGATCTTCACCGGCTGATCCTTGCGGACAGCGCCCTTGTCCACGAGGTCGGCAACGGTGATCGCGCCACCCTCGGGGAACAGGGTGGCAACCTGGCCCAGGTTGACCACCTGGTATGTCGTCTTGAACGGGTTGGTGAATCCCCGCAGCTTGGGCAGACGCATGTGCATGGGCGTCTGCCCACCTTCGAAGGACTCGGGCACCTGGTAACGGGCCTTCGTGCCTTTGGTGCCGCGGCCGGCGGTCTTTCCTTTGCTGCCCTCACCACGACCCACGCGGGTCTTGGCGGTCTTCGCACCCGGCGCGGGGCGCAGGTGGTGCACCTTCAGTGCACGCCCGCCCTCGGCGGTGGCCACTTCGGCGGATTCAGATGTGGATTTTGCCATGATCAGTCAACCTCCTCGACGGTCACCAAGTGGCGGACCGTGCGGACCATTCCGACAAACTCGGGACGGTCCGGCTTCACAACGGTGTCACCGATGCGCTTCAGCCCCAGGGAGCGCAACGTCTCCCGGTGCATGTGCTTACCACCGATGCCCGATTTGGTCTGGGTTACTTTCAGTTGGGCCATCAGGCACCTGCCTCAGCGCGGGCCCGCAGCATGGCTGCCGGCGCAACATCTTCCAGGGGAAGGCCGCGACGTGCGGCCACTGCCTCTGGCTGCTCCAACTCACGCAACGCCTGCACCGCAGCGTGCACGATGTTGATGGCGTTGTTGGAGCCGAGCGACTTGCTCAACACATCGTGGATGCCTGCGCATTCCAGGACGGCGCGGACCGGGCCACCGGCGATGACACCGGTACCCGGGCTGGCCGGCCGCAACATGACGACGCCAGCAGCGGCCTCACCCTGCACGGGGTGCGGGATGGTGCCCGCGATCCGAGGCACGCGGAAGAAGTTCTTCTTGGCTTCCTCGACACCCTTGGAAATCGCGGCGGGCACCTCTTTGGCTTTGCCGTAGCCGACACCCACGGTGCCGTCGCCGTCGCCGACGACGACCAGCGCGGTGAAGCTGAAGCGCCGACCACCCTTGACCACCTTGGAGACGCGGTTGATGGTGACGACGCGCTCGAGGTACTGGTTGCGGTCGTCTTCACGGCCACCTCGGCCGCCATCGCGTCCACCGCCGCGACGGTCGCCGCCACGGTTGTCGTTGCGAGTGTTTCCGCCTGCGGCACCGGATCCGGCACCGCGGCCTTGCTGCTCTGCAGCCATCAGACGTTCCTCTTCAGATCAGTGTGGATCGAGTTCACAATTGCGTTCACAGCGACAGGCCACCTTCGCGGGCACCGTCTGCGATAGCGGCGACGCGCCCGGCATACCGGTTCCCGCCGCGGTCGAAGACCGCAGCATCGACGCCAGCGGCCTTCGCGCGCTGAGCCAGCAACTCGCCGACCTTGGCGGCCTTCGCCGTCTTGTCATCGTCGCTCTTGCGCAGGTCGGCTTCCATCGTGGAGGCGCTGGCCAACGTGGTGCTGGTCGTGTCATCGACCAACTGGACGAAAACGTGCCGCGTGGAACGATTGACGACCAAGCGGGGCCGCTCGGGGGTGCCGGTGATCTTCTTGCGAAGACGGTTATGCCGACGCCCACGTGCAGCGACCTTGCCTTTGGCCCTCTTGACGATCATTGCCATGGCTTACTTACCGGCCTTTCCGACCTTGCGGCGGACGTGTTCGCCTTCGTAGCGCACACCCTTGCCCTTGTAGGGCTCAGGGCGTCGCAACTTACGGATGTTTGCAGCAACCTCGCCGACCTGCTGCTTGTCTATTCCCGAGACCGAGAAGCGAGTGGGGTTGGTCACCGTGAAGGTGATCCCGTCCGGTGCTGCCACCGGGACCGAGTGGCTGAACCCGAGTGCGAACTCCAGGTCGCTTCCCTTAGCCAGCACGCGGTAACCCGTGCCATGAATCTCGAGGTTCTTGGTGTAACCGTTGGTCACGCCTTCGATCATGTTGGCGACCAAGGAACGGGTCAGGCCGTGCAGAGACCGGGATTGGCGCTCATCGTTGGGGCGAGCGACCACCAGCGTGCCGTCGTCGTCCTTGCCGATTGTGATGGGATCACTGACCGTCAGGTCGAGTTGGCCCTTGGGACCCTTGACCGTGACGAGTTGGCCATCGATGGCGACATCGACGCCGGCCGGAATGGTGATGGGGAGTCGTCCAATACGTGACATTTTCGCTACCTCCCTGACTTACCAGACGTAGGCGAGGACTTCCCCACCTACGCCTTTCGCATTGGCCTGCTTGTCGGTCAACAGACCGGTCGAGGTGGAGATGATTGCCACACCCAGACCGCCCAGGACTCGCGGCAGGTTGGTGGACTTGGCGTAGACGCGCAGTCCAGGCTTGGACACTCGACGCACGCCCGCAATCGAACGCTCGCGGTTCGGCCCGTACTTCAGGTCGATGGCGAGCGTCTTGCCGACGGGAGCCTCTTCGACAGACCATCCGGCGATGTAGCCCTCGGCCTGCAGAATTTCGGCAATGTGCGACTTCAACTTGGAGAACGGCATGCGGACGTCATCCTTGTGCGCCGAGTTGGCGTTTCGGATGCGGGTCAGCATGTCCGCAATCGGGTCAGTCATGGTCATGGGGCTTCTCGCCCTTCCTCATCGTGGTTTCAGACTGTCTTAGCCGCCGTGGCGGCAGTCCGACCTGCGATGTTGTTGCGATGTGGTCAGAAGTGAAAAGGAACTACCAGCTGGACTTGGTCACACCGGGCAGTTCGCCCGCGTGCGCCATTTCGCGCAAACAGATCCGGCACAGGCCGAATTTGCGATACACCGAGTGCGGACGTCCGCATCGCTGACAGCGCGTGTAGCCGCGCACCTTGAACTTGGGCTTGCGATTGGCCTTGTTGACCAGTGCAGTTTTGGCCACGATCAGTTCTCCTTGAACGGGAAGCCGAGCCGGCGCAGCAACGCACGACCCTCATCGTCGGTGGTGGCGGTCGTGACGACAGTGATGTCCATCCCGCGCACCCGGTCGATCTTGTCCTGGTCGATTTCGTGGAACATCGACTGCTCGGTCAGACCGAAGGTGTAGTTGCCACGGCCGTCGAACTGCTTGGGCGACAAGCCGCGGAAGTCACGGATACGTGGCAGCGCCAAGGACAGCAGACGGTCCAGGAACTCCCACATGCGATCCCCGCGCAGCGTCACGTGGGCGCCGATCGGCATACCCTCGCGCAACTTGAACTGAGCGATCGACTTGCGAGCCTTGGTCACGGCCGGCTTCTGACCGGTGATGGTGGCCAGGTCACGGATCGCGCCTTCGATCAACTTGCTGTCGCGAGCTGCCTCGCCGACACCCATGTTGACCGTGATCTTGACGACCCCAGGCACCTGCATCGGGTTAGCAAAACTGAATTCCTCGATCAGCGCGGGGACGATCTCCTCGCGGTAACGAGTCTGCAGCCGCGGTGAGCCAACCGACCCCGTGGCGCTGGTGGTCTCGACCACTGTGGTCTCTACTGTTTCGGTACTCATCACAAATCCTTACCCGAGCGCACGGCATACCGAACGCGCTGCGTCTTGGTGCGACCGTCTTCGGTCACCTGCTCGACGCGCACGCCCACCCGGCTCGGCTTCTTGGTTTCCGGGTCGACGACCGCCACGTTGCTGATGTGGATCGGCGCCTCGGTGACCTGGATGCCGCCAGTGTTGACGCCTCGGTCACCACCGGCCTTGGTGTGCTTGGTCACCCGGTTGATGCCCTCGACCAGCACGCGGTTGGTCTCCGGGAAAACCTGGATGACCTTGCCCTGCTTGCCGCGGTCGCCACCATTTGCTTGAGTGCGACCCGAGATGACCTGGACCAGGTCGTTCTTCTTGATTCTCATTTTTGTCATGTCAGATCACCTCCGGTGCCAACGAGACGATGCGCATGAAGCGCTTGTCGCGCAGCTCGCGACCCACCGGTCCGAAGATGCGGGTGCCGCGAGGGTCGCCGTCGTTCTTAAGGAGGACCGCTGCGTTCTCGTCGAACTTGATGTAGGACCCGTCGGCGCGCCGACGCTCCTTGCGGGTACGAACGATGACCGCCTTGACGACCTCGCCCTTCTTGACGTTGCCGCCGGGGATGGCGTCCTTCACCGTGGCCACGATGGTGTCACCGATGCTGGCGTAGCGGCGGCCGGAGCCACCGAGTACGCGGATGCACAGGATCTCCTTCGCGCCGGTGTTGTCCGCGACACGTAGCCGCGACTCCTGCTGGATCACTGTCGAACTCCTGTCGTCGAGCCGGTTCTCCCCCGGATATGCCGGGCAAGCCTTGCCGAACTTTGATGTCGAATAACGCTGTGGATGGTGATGCTGGCTACTTTGCGCGCTCGAGGATCTGGACGACCCGCCAACGCTTGGTAGCCGAGATCGGTCGGGTCTCCATGATCTGGACCAAATCGCCGATGCCGGCGTCGTTGGTCTCGTCGTGGGCCTTGACCTTGGAACTGCGACGCAGCACCTTGCCGTAGAGAGCGTGCTTGACACGGTCCTCAACGGAAACGACGACGGTCTTATCCATCTTGTCCGACAGGACGTAGCCCTGACGCACCTTGCGGTAGTTGCGAGCCTCGTCGCCCTGATCCGCGCTCTGCTCCGCCGGGGTTGCTGGGGTTTCGCTCATCAACTCACCTCTTCCTTCGTCGCTTCGCTCGCTTCTTCTGCCTCAGGCTCGGCCACGACAGGGTCGCGTCCAATGCCCAATTCGCGCTCACGCATCTCGGTGTAGATCCGCGCGATGTCGCGGCGCACCGCGCGCAACCGGCCATGGCTCTCCAGCTGGCCGGTGGCCGACTGGAAGCGCAGGTTGAACAGTTCCTTCTTGGCCTCGGTCAGCGCGTCGGTCAGTGGGTCAACTTCGAGACCGCGCAGCTGCTCTGGCGTCAGGTCCTTGGATCCGATTGCCATCAGAGGTCGCCTCCTTCACGCGCGACGAAGCGGCACTTCATCGGCAACTTGTGCATAGCCAGGCGCATCGCTTCGCGAGCAACCTCTTCGGATACTCCGGAGAGCTCGAACAGGATGCGACCAGGCTTGACGTTGGCCACCCACCACTCCGGCGAACCCTTACCGGAACCCATCCGGGTCTCGGCCGGCTTCTTCGTCAGCGGGCGGTCCGGGTAGATGTTGATCCAGACCTTTCCACCACGCTTGATATAGCGGGTCATCGCGATACGCGAGGACTCGATCTGGCGGTTCGTGACGTATGCAGGCTCCAGAGCCTGGATGCCGTAGTCACCGAAGGCGATGCTGGTGCCGCCCTTGGCTGCGCCGCTACGACCGGGGTGGTGCTGCTTGCGATAGCGCACTCGGCGTGGGATCAACATCAGGACTGACCTCCCTCGGTGCTCACGGGGGCTGCGGCTGCACTGTCGGTGCCCACGGCAACGGCCTCGGCAGGCGCGGCTGAGGCGTTGGCGGCCGTTTCGGCACCGCCACCGACACGCGCTGGGGCATCGGTGCGCTCGGGACGATCGCCTCGACGGGCCGGACGGCCACCGGGACGGTCGCCATCACGACGACCGCGAGCGGCACCGCGCGCCGGAGCGGCAGTGGCCTCTTCGCGAGCCAGTTCCTTCGCGGTCAGGTCGCCCTTGTAGATCCAGACCTTCACACCGATACGACCGAACGTCGTCTTGGCCTCGTAGAAGCCGTAGTCGATGTTGGCGCGCAGCGTGTGCAGCGGCACGCGACCCTCGCGGTAGAACTCCGAGCGGGACATTTCTGCACCACCGAGACGACCTGAGCACTGGATTCGGATGCCCTTGGCGCCGGCCCGCTGAGCGGACTGCATACCCTTGCGCATCGCACGGCGGAAGGTCACCCGAGCAGCCAGCTGCTCTGCGATACCCTGTGCCACCAGTTGGGCGTCCATCTCGGGGTTCTTGACCTCGAGGATGTTCAGTTGAACCTGCTTGCCGGTGAGTTTTTCCAACTCACCGCGGATGCGGTCGGCCTCGGCTCCACGACGTCCAATCACGATCCCGGGACGTGCAGTGTGGATGTCGACGCGGACCCGATCCCGGGTGCGCTCGATCTCGACCTTGGAGATGCCGGCGCGGTCCATCCCAGTGGACATCAACGCGCGGATCGCAACGTCTTCTTTGACGTAGTCGCGGTAGCGCTGCCCAACCTTGGTGGAGTCTGCGAACCAGCGGCTACGGTGATCGGTCGTGATACCCAGGCGATAACCATTCGGGTTGATCTTTTGACCCATCAGCGAACACCTCCCTTGGCGCGAGTAGCGGATTCGCCCACGACCACGGTGATGTGGCTCGTGCGCTTGAGAATTTGGCTGGCCCGGCCCTGGGCTCGCGGACGGAAGCGCTTCATTGTCGGCCCTTCGTCCACGAAGGCTTCGGTCACGATGAGGTTGCCCTCATCGAAAGACTGGGCAGTGGCGTCGGCGCGGTAGCGCGCGTTGGCCACGGCGGACTGCAGGACCTTGAGGATCTGCTCGCTGGCCGCTTGAGGGGCGAACTGCAAGATGGCCACGGCCTCGGGCACGCGCTTGCCGCGAACCAAGTCCACGACGCGGCGTGCCTTCATCGGCGTGATCCGCACGAAGCGGGCCTGTGCCCGCGCCTGGCTGGCGTCTACTTCGACTTCACTGGTGCTCATCGACGACGTCCCTTCCGGTCATCCTTCTCGTGGCCCTTGAAGGTCCGAGTCGGAGCAAACTCGCCCAACTTGTGGCCCACCATCGACTCGGTCACGAAGACCGGGACGTGCTTGCGGCCGTCGTGGACGGCCAGCGTGTGACTCAGCATGTCAGGGGTGATCATCGAGCGGCGTGACCAGGTCTTGATCACCGATTTGGTGCCCTTTTCGTTCATGGCGTCCACCTTTTTGCTCAGGTGGTCGTCGACGAAGGGACCCTTCTTAAGACTACGAGGCATAACTTCGCGTACTCCCTACTCAGCGCTTCTTGCGGCGGCGACGCACGATCATCTTGTCGCTTGGTTTGTTTGGATGACGGGTGCGGCCTTCAGGCTGACCCCACGGACTGACCGGGTGACGTCCACCGGAGGTCTTGCCCTCACCACCACCGTGAGGGTGGTCGACGGGGTTCATCACGACGCCACGCACGGTCGGGCGTTTGCCCTTCCAGCGCATACGGCCGGCCTTACCCCAGTTGATGTTGCTCTGCTCGGCGTTGCCGACCTCACCGACGGAGGCGCGACAACGAGCATCGACGTTGCGGATCTCACCAGAGGGCATCCGCAGCTGCGCCATGCCGGACTCCTTGGCGACCAACTGCACGCGCGTGCCGGCCGAGCGGGCGATCTTGGCCCCGCCACCGGGACGCAACTCGATCGCGTGAAGCACGGTTCCGACCGGGATGTTGCGCAGCGGCAAGTTGTTGCCCGGCTTGATGTCAGCCGAGGGACCGTTCTCGATCGTGTCACCCTGCTTCAACCTGTTCGGGGCGATGATGTAGCGCTTCTCGCCGTCGACGTAGTGCAGCAACGCGATCCGCGCGGTGCGGTTCGGGTCGTATTCGATGTGCGCCACCTTCGCGTTGACACCGTCCTTGTCGGCCCGGCGGAAGTCGATCACACGATACGCACGCTTGTGACCGCCACCGATGTGACGGGTCGTGATCCGACCGGAGGCATTGCGGCCGCCAGTCTTGCTCAGCGGACGGACCAACGACTTCTCCGGAGTGGAGCGGGTGACCTCGACGAAGTCGGCGACGCTGGAGCCGCGACGGCCCGGCGTAGTCGGCTTGTACTTGCGGATAGCCATAGTTTTTGCAGTCCTTAGGTTCTCTGGTCTCGAGCTCTCGGCGCTTAGAGCGTGCCGAAGATGTCGATGGTGCCTTCTTTGAGCGTCACGATGGCGCGCTTGGTGTCCTTGCGCTTGCCGGTGCCGAAGCGGGTGCGACGCGTTTTGCCACGACGGTTCAACGTGTGGACCGACTCGACCTTGACGCCGAAGATCGACTCCACCGCGCGCTTGACCTCGGACTTGTTCGACCGGGGGTCCACCACGAAGGTGTATTTGCCTTGGTCGAGCAACGAGTAGGACTTCTCCGAGACAACCGGAGAGATCAGCACGTCACGCGGATCCTTGTTGATGGCGGGGATGCTCATTCTGCGGCCTCCTGCGTGGTCGACTCAGACGCGCCGTTGGTCTTGGCCCGCTTTGAGGGCACGTGGTTCTCGATGAGGGCCGTCAAGGCCTGCTCGGTGAAGACCACGTCGTCAGAGCACAACACGTCGTAGGTGTTCAGCTGATCGACGAACAACACGTGAACGTCATCCAGGTTGCGCAGGCTCAAGTTCGACATCGTGTCTTCGCGGTCGATAACCACCAGAACGTTGCGACGATCCGTGAGGCCGGCAAGTGCTGCGGCTGCTCCCTTGGTCGAGGGGGCTTCCGTGGCCACGAACGCCGTCAAGCAGTGGATCCGGCCGTTGCGTGCCCGGTCTGACAAGGCACCACGTAGAGCGGCAGCCTTCATCTTCTTCGGGGTGCGCTGGCTGTAATCGCGCGGCTGCGGTCCGTGGACCACGCCACCACCAGCAAACTGTGGCGCACGAGTCGAGCCCTGACGAGCCCGGCCTGTGCCCTTCTGCCGGTACGGCTTGCGCCCACCGCCGCGGACTTCGCCGCGGGTTTTGGTGGAGTGCGTTCCGGCCCGAGCTGCGGCCAATTGAGCCACCACGACCTGGTGGATCAGCGGCACGTTGGTCTGCACGTCGAAGATGCCCTCGGGCAACTCCATCGAGCCAGCCTCTTCGCCGGTGGGCTTGGTAAGAGTGATCGTGGTCATGTCAGGCCCCCTTCGCAGCCGAGCGAACAAGCACAACACTGCCCCGCGAGCCGGGTACGGCGCCCTTGATCAGCAGCAGGCCCTTGTCGGCGTCGACAGCGTGCACCGTGAGGTTGGCGGTGGTCTGGCGTTCGCCACCCATCCGACCAGCCATGCGCTGACCCTTGAAGACGCGTCCTGGCGTGGCGCAGGCACCGATCGAACCGGGCTTGCGGTGGTTTTTGTGCGAACCGTGGGAGGAACTGACGCCGTGGAAGTTGTGCCGCTTCATGACGCCGGCAAATCCCTTCCCCTTGGTCGTGCCGGTCACGTCGACCTGCTGCCCATCGGCAAAGGTGTCAACCGTCAACTCCTGGCCCAACGCATAGTCACCAGCGTTGGAGGTGCGCACCTCGATGAGGTGGCGACGGGGGGTGACGCCAGCGTTGGCGAAGTGACCCTTCATCGGCTGGTTGACCTTGCGTGGGTCGATCGCACCGTAGGCGATCTGCACCGCGTCGTAACCATCTGATTCCGCCTGGCGGACCTGGGTCACGACGCAAGGACCGGCTTGAATCACCGTGACCGGGATGAGCCGGTTCTCGGCGTCCCAGACCTGCGTCATACCGAGCTTCTCGCCCAGCAGACCAGTCACCGTGCGTTGCATAGTCGTAGTCATGGTCGCTCCTCCCCTCAGAGCTTGATTTCGATGTTGACGTCAGCCGGGAGGTCGAGACGCATCAACGAGTCGACCGCTTTGGGGGTCGGGTCGACGATGTCGATGAGGCGCTTGTGTGTGCGCATCTCGAAGTGCTCGCGGCTGTCCTTGTATTTGTGGGGCGACCGGATGACGCAGAAGACATTCTTCTCCGTCGGTAGCGGCACGGGGCCAACTACAGTCGCGCCGGCACGGGTCACCGTGTCGACTATCTTGCGCGCCGAGCTGTCGATGACCTCGTGGTCATATGACTTCAGCCGGATGCGGATCTTTTGTCCCGCCATCGCTTGTCTGACTCTCTCTCGTCGTCCACTTACAGTTACAACCCGGCCGCTGACTCCGACCCCCGAGGTCGGGCGTGTCGCCCGCCCCACAGGGCACACCACGAACTACGTGCATTCGTAGGATGTTCTTCGAACCCGGCGCGGCCGGGGCTTGTGCTGTCATCACCCGTCCCGCGCAGCAGCACCTTGACGTGCTACCGCTGGGGGCGTGTCAGATGACCGGCTTCGATGACATGGATCACCGTCGCGCATCAAGCAACCTGTCTAGTGTGCCATAGGGCCCGCTGGCACCCAAATCATACGAGGAACGCCCAGTGTGGCCTTCGCCACTTCCGGGCATTCGCGCCCTGATCTGCATACATTCGCTCGAGACACGTGCTCGCGGCCACGTGAGAGGGGACCTGGGCCGTGTGGCCCAGGTCCCCTCAAGCGGTGCAGTGAAGCGGTGCTACTTCAGGATCTTGGTGACCCGTCCAGCTCCAACGGTGCGGCCGCCCTCACGAATGTTGAACATGAGGCCTTCCTCCATCGCGATGGGCTGGATCAAGGTGACGACCATCTCGGTGTTGTCACCGGGCATGACCATCTCGGTGCCCTCGGGAAGGCTGACCACACCAGTCACATCCGTGGTGCGGAAGTAGAACTGGGGACGGTAGCTGTCGTAGAACGGCGTGTGGCGGCCGCCCTCCTCCTTGGACAGGATGTAGACGTTGGCTTCGAACTCCGTGTGCGGAGTGATCGAAGCCGGCTTGCAAACAACCTGGCCGCGCTCGACGTCTTCACGCTTGGTGCCTCGCAGCAACAGACCGACGTTCTCGCCCGCACGACCCTCATCGAGCAGCTTGCGGAACATCTCGATGCCGGTGACGATCGTCTTGGCGGGGGGGCCAGTGTGGATGCCGACGATCTCGACCTCGGAGTTGACCTTAAGCACGCCACGGTCGATACGGCCAGTGACAACGGTGCCACGCCCGGTGATCGTGAAGACGTCCTCGACGGGCATCATGAAGGGCTTGTCCAGGTCACGCTCGGGCTCGGGGATGTATTCATCCACGGTGTCCATGAGCTCGGCCACGGTCGCGGCCCACTTCTCGTCACCCTCAAGCGCCTTGAGCGCGGAGATGCGGACGATCGGCAGGTCATCGCCGGGGAACTCGTAGGAGGACAGCAGTTCGCGGACCTCCATCTCGACGAGCTCCATGATTTCTTCGTCATCCACCATGTCGGACTTGTTCAGCGCCACGACGATGTAGGGAACGCCGACCTGGCGGGCCAGGAGGACGTGCTCCTTGGTCTGCGGCATCGGGCCATCGGTGGCCGCCACAACCAGAATCGCACCGTCCATCTGCGCCGCACCCGTGATCATGTTCTTCACGTAGTCAGCGTGGCCGGGGCAGTCGACGTGAGCGTAGTGACGCTTCTCCGTCTGGTACTCGATGTGTGCAATCGAGATCGTGATGCCGCGCTGCTTCTCTTCCGGAGCCTTGTCGATCTGATCGAACGCTTCGGTGTTCGGGTTCTCAGCCGGGTACTTGTCGTGCAAGACCTTCGAGATCGCAGCGGTCAACGTCGTCTTACCGTGGTCAATGTGACCGATGGTGCCGATGTTGACGTGCGGCTTGGTCCGCTCGAACTTAGCCTTCGCCACTGGGGGTCCTCCTGTTGGACTTGATGCGTATCGACACTGACTCTGACGCAGTGCTCGACGTGGGTGGATTACTGATTGGGTTTATCGGTCCGTGCCCGCTGAACGGGTCACTCGCCACGAATCTTCTTGATGATCTCTTCCGCCACGTTCCTGGGAACTTCGGCATAGGAATCGAACTGCATGCTGTAGTTTGCCCGACCTTGGGTACGTGAACGCAAATCGCCAACGTACCCGAACATCTCCGACAACGGAACGATGGCCTTGACCACCTTAGCGCCGCTGGCCTCTTCCATCGACTGGATTTGGCCTCGACGAGAGTTCACGTCGCCGATGACGTCGCCCATGTATTCCTCGGGCGTGCGCACCTCGACGGCCATGACTGGCTCGAGCAACACTGGGTCAGCTTTGCGCGCAGCCTCTTTGAAGACCATCGAACCGGCGATCTTGAACGCCATCTCCGAGGAGTCGACGTCGTGATAGGCACCATCGAGCAGAGTCGCCTTGACTCCGACCATCGGGTAGCCGGCCAGGATGCCCAATTGCATGGCGTCCTGAATGCCGTGGTCCACGCTGGGGATGTATTCCTTGGGGATACGTCCGCCGGTCACCGAGTTCGAAAACTCGTACATCTCGCCGTCAGAGGTGTCCAGCGGCTCCAACGTGATCTGGACCTTTGCGAACTGGCCCGAACCACCGGTCTGCTTCTTGTGCGTGAAGTCGTACTTCACGACCGGCCGACGGATCGTCTCGCGGTAGGCGACCTGAGGCGCGCCGACGTTGGCTTCGACGCGGAACTCTCGGCGCATCCGGTCGACCAGGATGTCGAGGTGCAACTCCCCCATACCGCCGATGACGGTCTGGCCGGTCTCCTCGTCCTGACGGACCGAGAACGTCGGGTCCTCTTCGGCCAGCTTTTGGATGGCCGTGGACAACTTCTCCTGGTCGCCCTTGGTCTTCGGCTCGATCGCTACGTGAATGACCGGCTCGGGGAAACTCATCGACTCCAGCAGCACCTGGTGCTGAGGGTCACAGAGCGTGTCGCCTGTGGTCACGTTCTTCAAACCGATCATCGCGTAGATGTGGCCCGCCGTCGCGAAGCCGACCGGGTTCTCCTTGTTGGAGTGCATCTGGAACAACTTGCCGATGCGCTCCTTGGAGCCCTTGGTCGAGTTCATCACGCCAGTGCCTGCTTCAACGCGGCCTGAATACACCCGGACGTAGGTCAACCGACCAAAGAACGGGTGGGTGACAACCTTGAAGGCCAGCGCCGCGAACGGCTCGTCGGCAGAGGGCTTGCGGATGATCTCGACCGTCTCATCGCGCACATCGTGGCCCACCATCGGCGGCACCTCGATCGGCGAGGGCAAATAGGAGATCACGGCGTCGAGCATGGGCTGGACGCCCTTGTTCTTGAAAGCCGATCCACACAGCACCGGGTAGGCCGCGGAGTTCACGGTCATGTGACGGATCCCGGCGACCAGCTCGGCCTCGGTGATCTCTTCACCGCCCAAGTACTTCTCCATCATGGCGTCGTCCTGCTCAGCGACCTGCTCCACCAACGTCTCGCGGTATTCCTCGGCCTTGGCCTGCAGGTCCGCCGGGATCTCCTCGACGGTGTAGTCCTCACCGATGGCCACTTCGCCGCGCCAGGTGAGCGCGCGCATCTTGATCAGGTCGACGACTCCAATGAAGTCGTTCTCCGCACCGATCGGCAGCTGAACGACCAGCGGGGTCGCACCGAGGCGGTCTTTGATCGTCTGCACCGTGAAGTAGAAGTCAGCACCGAGCTTGTCCATCTTGTTCACGAAGCAGACTCGCGGCACGTCGTACTTGTCGGCCTGACGCCATACGGTCTCGGACTGGGGCTCGACGCCCTCCTTGCCATCGAAGACCGCAACCGCGCCATCGAGGACGCGCAGCGAACGCTCCACCTCGACGGTGAAGTCGACGTGGCCGGGGGTGTCGATGATGTTGATCTGGCTGTCTTTCCAGAAGCACGTCGTCGCGGCGGACGTGATCGTGATGCCGCGCTCCTGCTCCTGCTCCATCCAGTCCATCGTCGAGGCGCCGTCGTGCGTTTCGCCGATCTTGTAGTTGATCCCGGTGTAAAACAGGATCCGTTCGGTGGTCGTCGTCTTGCCGGCATCGATGTGCGCCATGATGCCGATATTGCGGACCTTATTCAGGTCCGTGAGGACGTCGAGTGCCACTGTGTCTCTTCTCTGCTGAGGTGCGGGTGTGAGCTCGCGGTATGCCGTGTTGCCCGTGCCGCCGTGAGGGCGGCACCGGGCTTCAACGGGTGATTACCAGCGGTAGTGGGCGAACGCCTTGTTGGCGTCGGCCATCTTGTGCGTGTCTTCGCGTCGCTTGACTGCGGCTCCCAAGCCATTGCTGGCGTCCAGGATTTCGTTCATCAGGCGTTCGGTCATCGTCTTTTCACGACGCTGACGGGAGTAGCCGACCAGCCAACGTAGGGCCAGCGTGGTCGAGCGGTTGGGCTTGACCTCGATCGGCACCTGGTAGGTCGCGCCACCCACGCGGCGGCTCTTGACCTCCAGGGCCGGCTTGACGTTGTCCAGACCGCGCTTGAGCGTGGCCACGGGGTCCGTGCCGGTCTTGGCGCGGGCACCTTCGAGGGCACCGTAGACGATGGTTTCGGCGACGGACTTCTTGCCGTCGACCAGGATCTTGTTGATCAACTGGGTGACCAGCGGCGAGCCGTAGACGGGGTCGGCGATGAGGGGACGCTTGGGAGCGGGGCCTTTACGAGGCATTACTTCTTCTCCTTCTTGGCGCCGTAGCGGGACCGGGACTGGTTGCGACCCTTGACACCCTGGGTGTCGAGCGCTCCGCGGATGATCTTGTAGCGCACACCGGGCAGGTCCTTGACCCGACCGCCACGCACGAGCACGATCGAGTGTTCCTGCAAGTTGTGGCCCACCCCGGGGATGTATGCCGTGACCTCGATGCCACTGGTCAGGCGCACACGGGCGACCTTGCGCAGAGCAGAGTTCGGCTTCTTTGGGGTGGTGGTGTAGACGCGGGTGCAAACGCCGCGGCGCTGGGGGTTCGCCTTGAGAGCAGGACTGTTGGACTTCTTGACCTTGTCCTGCCGCCCCTTGCGGACCAGCTGGTTAATCGTGGGCACTGATTCTCCGTTGCTTGAGGTATGTCGATCCGATCCGCACGCGCGAGCGCGCGGCTTCCCGGATTCCTTGGTGTTCTGCCGAGCGCCTCCACCGTTCGGTGGCGATGCTCAGCCTCTCCCCTGCACTTCCCGACACATGCCTCGATGAACACTGCTGCTCAACGGTGGTGGTCGGACTGCCCGGCGAGAGGGGCTGCCCTTCGCGGAAGATCTCTCAGCCGGCGAACGACACGTGCGCGAGGCCTAGCCCACACACGATCTCCAAGAGTACCGGGGCCTGCATACTCGACCAAATCGGTCCCCGCGCGCAGATGGCGACTCAACCGCACTCGCTCCGTCGTCGCCGATCGCCTCGTCACCCCGGCGTGGTATCACCCCGTGCTTGGCTTGTCACTGGCCGGGATCATCATCGGACTCGCCCAGGACAATGTCGCCGTGCAGCTGATCCTGACGGCAGTGAGCCTACTGGCGATGGCTGTGATCGTCACGGCATACCAGCGGCTCACCGGGTTGTGGGTGGACACCACCAACCTCGGCCCCAAGGGCAAGCGCTACCACCGCACGTACGCAGTAACAGTGCTGGTCTGTCTGGCTGCCTCCTTCATCCCGACGCAGACGCTGTGGTTCGCCACCGTCGCCGCGATCATCGCGTTCGGAGCAACCGTGGTCATGGGACGTCACATCGATGTGCTGCTGCGCGAAGAGATTCGCAACGGCAACGCGCAGCTGCCGTGAAGCAAACCGCCCAGCCGGTCTTCGACGAGGTCATCCACGCCCCATTGAGGTTGAGAATCTGCACGCACCTCGGTGCAGTAGCCAACGCCGAGTTCGCAGCCTTGCGTCAGGATCTCGAGGTTGCGGACAGTGTGTTGTCCAAGCACCTGAAGACCTTGTCCGACGCGGGCTACGTCAAGATCACCAAAGCCCGCCCCAAGGCGGGACGTCCCGTGACGTGGGCCGCGCTCACGCCGACGGGCAAACGCGCGCTCACCAATCACATCGCAGCGCTACGCGCTTTGGTGGCTCAAGCCGAGGGCGAGATGCAGGCTATCCGCCCACATCTGTAAAGCACCACGACGACACCGGGCGGGTATGCCGAGACTCAGGTCTCGGCATACCCGCCCTGTGGGGTGGTGCTAGTGGATCAGTAGCGGCGGTCGTCGACCTTGAGGTCGTCGAGGCGGACAGCCTCGCCCGAACCCGGGCCGAAGTTGGCGAACTCGTCGTAACTGTCGTAGGCCGGGACCGCGTATGCCGCAGCCTTGGCCTCCTCGGTCGGCTCCACCGTCAAGTTGCGGTAGCGCGGCAAGCCGGTCCCGGCGGGGATCAGCTTTCCGAGGATGACGTTCTCCTTCAGGCCGAGCAACGGGTCCGACTTGGCCTGCATGGCCGCCTCGGTGAGCACTCGCGTCGTCTCTTGGAAGCTTGCCGCCGACAACCACGAATCCGTGGCCAGCGATGCCTTGGTGATACCCATCAGCTCGGGACGACCCGAAGCCGGCTGGCCACCCTCGGCCACCACGCGACGGTTTTCCGTCTCGAACCGACCACGCTCCACCAGCTCACCAGGCAGCAACGCAGCGTCGCCGGCCTCGATGATCGTGATCCGGCGCAGCATCTGCCGCACGATGACCTCGATGTGCTTGTCGTGGATCGACACACCCTGCTGGCGATACACGTGCTGGACCTCGTCCACCAGGTGCTGCTGGGCCTTGCGGGGTCCGAGGATACGGAGCACCTGCTTGGGATCGATCGCACCAACCACCAGCTGGGTGCCGGTCTCGACGTGCTGTCCGTCGGTCACCAACAAACGCGCACGCTTGCTGACCGGGTAGGCGTGCTCGTCGCTGCCATCGTCCGGCACCAGGAGCAAACGTCGGGCCTTGTCGGTGTCCTCGACCTGCACTCGGCCACTGGCCTCGGCAATCGGGGCCACCGCCTTGGGCGTGCGGGCCTCGAACAACTCGACCACACGGGGCAGACCCTGCGTGATGTCATCCCCTGCCACACCACCGGTGTGGAAGGTGCGCATCGTCAACTGCGTGCCGGGCTCACCAATGGACTGGGCCGCAATGATGCCGACGGCCTCACCGATGTCGACCAGCTTGCCGGTGGCCAACGAACGGCCGTAGCAGCGGGCGCACGTTCCGACCAGTGACTCACAGGTGAGCACCGAGCGGACCTTGACCGACTCGACTCCGGCAAGCACCAGCGCGTCGATGACGACGTCACCGAGGTCGATGCCAGCCTCAGCCAACACTGCTCCCTCGTGCTCGACGTCCATCGCCAAGGTGCGTGCATACACCGAGGTTTCGACGTCGTCGTGCTCTCGCAGCGTGCCGTCCTCGTTGCGCACCGCGATCGGCATGATGAAGCCGCGCTCGGTGCCACAGTCGTCCTCGCGGATGATGACGTCCTGGCTGACGTCCACCAGACGCCGGGTCAGATAACCCGAGTCGGCGGTGCGCAGCGCAGTGTCGGCCAGACCCTTACGAGCACCGTGCGTGGAGATGAAGAACTCCAACACCGACAGGCCCTCACGGAAGTTCGACTTGATGGGCCGCGGGATAATTTCACCCTTGGGGTTGGCCATCAGGCCGCGCATACCGGCGATCTGCCGCAACTGGAACCAGTTACCACGAGCACCAGAGGTCACCATCCGGTAGATGGTGTTGTTCTTGTCCATCGTGGTCTCGAGTTCCTTGGCGACCTCGTTGCCGGCCTGCGTCCAGATCTCGATGAGCTCCTGACGGCGCTCGTCGTCGGTGATCAGACCACGCTCGTACTGGGTCTGCACCTTGGCAGCCTTGGTCTCATAGCCTGCGAGGATCTCCGGCTTGCGCACCGGGGGCACGACGTCGGAGATGGCCACCGTGGTGCCCGAGCGCGTGGCCCAGTGGAATCCGGTGTCCTTCAGGGAGTCCAGCGAGGCCGCAACCTGCACCTTGGTATAGCGCTCGGCCAGGTCGTTCACGATCCCGGACAGACGCTTCTTGTCGACCACTTCGTTGACGAACGGGTAGTTCGGCGGGAGCGAATCGTTGAATAGCGCCCGGCCCAAGGTCGTCTCGAAGGTGAAGGTGTTAGCGATGCCGTCCTCGGTCACCGTGGTGCCCTCGGGCAGGTCCAGTCCCAGCGGAGCAGCGGTATCGCTGACCCGGATCCGGACTGGCGTGCCGACCTGAATGTACCCAGCGTCGTAAGCCATCTGCGCCTCCGCGACCGAGGAGAACGAGCGAAGGTGTTCGCCCCCATCGTCGTCGGTCAGCGGGCGAGCGTCACTTTCGCTGGTCAGGTGGAACAGTCCGATGATCATGTCCTGGGTAGGCATGGTCACGGGGCGACCGTCAGCGGGCTTGAGGATGTTGTTGCTCGAGAGCATCAAGATCCGGGCCTCAGCCTGCGCCTCTGCGGACAGCGGCAGGTGCACCGCCATCTGGTCACCGTCGAAGTCGGCGTTGAACGCCGTGCAGACGAGCGGGTGAATCTGGATGGCCTTGCCCTCGACCAGCTGCGGCTCGAAGGCCTGGATGCCCAGACGGTGCAGGGTGGGTGCACGGTTCAGCAGGACCGGGTGGTCGGTGATGACCTCTTCGAGGACATCCCAGACCACGGAGCGACCGCGCTCGACCATACGCTTGGCCGACTTAATGTTTTGCGCGTGATCGAGGTCGACCAAACGCTTCATCACGAACGGCTTGAAGAGCTCCAACGCCATCTGCTTGGGCAGACCGCACTGGTGCAGTTTGAGCTGCGGACCGACCACGATGACCGAACGGCCCGAGTAGTCGACACGCTTGCCGAGCAGGTTCTGACGGAAGCGACCTTGCTTACCCTTGAGCATGTCGGACAGCGACTTCAACGGACGGTTGCCCGGCCCGGTGACGGCGCGGCCGCGACGGCCGTTGTCGAAGAGCGAGTCGACGGCCTCCTGCAGCATCCGCTTCTCGTTGTTCACGATGATCTCGGGGGCACCGAGGTCGAGCAGACGCTTCAACCGGTTGTTCCGGTTGATCACCCGTCGGTAGAGGTCGTTGAGGTCGGAGGTCGCGAAGCGGCCACCGTCCAACTGCACCATCGGGCGCAGGTCCGGCGGGATGACCGGGACGCAGTCGAGCACCATACCGACTGGCTCGTTCTTGGTCTGGATGAACGAGGTCACGACCTTGAGGCGCTTGATGGCGCGGGTCTTCTTCTGGCCCTTGCCGGTGGCGATGATCTCGCGCAGCGAAATGGCCTCGGCCGCGAGGTCGAAGGTTTCCAAGCGCTTCTGCAGCGCAGCCGCGCCCATGCCGCCCTCGAAGTACATGCCGAAGCGGTCACGCATCTCGCGGTAGAGAATCTCGTCGCCTTCGAGGTCCTGAATCTTCAGGTTCTTGAAGCGGTCCCAGACCTGCGTCAGACGCTCGATCTGCTGATCGGCGCGACGACGGATTTGGTTCATCTCGCGCTCGGCGGAGTCGCGGACCTTGCGGCGCGCGTCAGCCTTGGCACCCTCGGCCTCCAGCTCGGCGATGTCGGTCTCGAGCTTCTTGGCCCGGGTCTCGACGTCCGCGTCGCGGCGGTTCTCCATCTCCTTGCGCTCGACCTCGATCTGCGCCTCCATCGACGGCATGTCCGCGTGGCGGGCATCGACGTCGACGTGCGTGATCATGTATGCCGCGAAGTAGATGACCTTTTCCAGGTCCTTCGGTGCGAGGTCCAGCAGATAGCCCAAGCGCGAGGGAACGCCCTTGAAGTACCAGATGTGGGTGACCGGGGCGGCGAGCTCGATGTGGCCCATTCGCTCGCGACGGACCGCGGCGCGAGTGACCTCGACGCCGCAACGCTCACAGATGATGCCCTTGAACCGGACGCGCTTGTACTTACCGCAGTAGCACTCCCAGTCCCGGGTGGGGCCAAAGATCTTTTCGCAGAAGAGGCCGTCTTTCTCTGGCTTCAACGTGCGGTAGTTGATGGTTTCTGGCTTCTTGACCTCCCCATGACTCCAGCGGCGGATGTCGTCCACCGTGGCCAGGCCAATGCGCAACTCGTCGAAGAAGTTGACGTCGAGCACGTGGGTCCTTCTTTCCTGAGATCAGTAAAGTTCTCGGGTAGTTCGTACCTGCTATTTGTGACTGCTACTGGAGGTATGCCGTCCGCCACGCTCACGCAGCGGACGGCATTCCAACTATGTTTCTGTGTGATGCCGAAGCGTGCCCTGCGGGCCTCGCAAGCTCGTGTCCTCAGGCACCGGCATCACTTAGACTTCCTCGACCGAGCTGGGCTCGCGACGGGACAAATCGATGCCGAGCTCTTCAGCGGCGCGGAACACCTCGGTGTCGCTGTCCCGAAGGTCGATGTGTGTGCCATCGCTGGACAACACCTCGACGTTCAAGCAGAGGCTCTGCATTTCCTTGATGAGCACCTTGAAGGACTCGGGAATGCCGGGCTCCGGGACGTTTTCGCCCTTGACGATCGACTCGTAGACCTTGACTCGCCCGGTGACGTCGTCCGACTTGATCGTCAGCAACTCCTGCAGGGCATAGGCCGCTCCATACGCTTCGAGTGCCCAGACCTCCATCTCACCGAATCGCTGGCCACCGAACTGCGCCTTACCACCCAACGGCTGTTGCGTGATCATCGAGTACGGGCCGGTGCTGCGGGCGTGAATCTTGTCATCCACCAAGTGGTGCAACTTCAAGATGTACATGTAACCCACGGACACAGGCTCGGGGAACGGCTCACCGGAACGACCATCGAACAGTCGTGCCTTGCCGGACTCACCGATCAGTCGCTCACCATCCCGCGTCGGCAACGTCGACTCCAGCAGACCCGTGATCTCTTCTTCACGAGCACCATCGAAGACCGGGCTGGCGACACGGGTGCGGGGAGCCGCCTCGCGTGCGTCGCTCGGGATCTGCTCAGCCCATTGCGGCGAGCCGGCAATTTCCCAACCCTGAGCCGCAGCCCAACCGAGGTGCAGCTCCAAGATCTGACCCACGTTCATCCGACCGGGCACACCCAAGGGGTTGAGCACGATGTCGACCGCAGTGCCGTCTTCGAGGAACGGCATGTCCTCCACCGGCAGGATCTTGGAGATGACGCCCTTGTTGCCGTGACGACCAGCGAGCTTGTCACCGTCGGTGATCTTGCGCTTGTTGGCCACGTAGACGCGGACCAACTGGTTGACGCCCGGGGGCAACTCGTCGCCCTCTTCGTGATCGAAGACCTTGACACCGATGACCGTGCCGGTCTCGCCGTGCGGCACCTTCATCGAGGTGTCGCGGACTTCGCGAGCCTTCTCACCGAAGATCGCGCGAAGCAGGCGCTCCTCGGGGGTCAACTCGGTCTCGCCCTTGGGCGTGACCTTGCCGACCAGCAGGTCGCCGTCGCGAACCTCGGCACCGATGCGGATGATGCCGCGCTCGTCCAGGTCAGCCAACACCTCATCGGAGACGTTCGGGATGTCCCGAGTGATCTCCTCTGGGCCCAGCTTGGTGTCGCGAGCATCGATCTCG
This sequence comes from uncultured Actinomycetota bacterium, assembly GCA_963803695.1. GTDB lineage: Bacteria > Actinomycetota > Actinomycetes > Actinomycetales > Dermatophilaceae > Ornithinicoccus. Next base: position 211,667 of record CAWDNY010000015.1, on the reverse strand, counting down.
TGCTCTTCGATGTGGATCGAGGAAAGGACATCGTCCTGCACCAAACGCTGGCTCAGGATGATCGCGTCTTCGTAGTTGTGACCCTCCCACGGCATAAACGCCACGAGCAGGTTGCGACCCAGCGCCATTTCGCCGCCGTCGGTCGCCGGACCATCGGCGATCAACTGACCGCTCTCGACGCGCTGACCCTCGTTGATCCGGACCTGCTGGTTGTAGCAGTTGCCCTGGTTCGATCGGGTGAACTTGTCGACGCGGTAGCTGGTGTAGGTGCCGTCGTCGTTGGTGACCGAGACGAGATCTGCGGACACCTCGTGCACCACACCGGGCTTGTCGGCCCGGACCACGTCACCGGAGTCAAGCGCGGCGCGCCACTCCATACCGGTGCCGACCAGCGGTGCCTCGGCGCGCACCAACGGCACAGCCTGACGCTGCATGTTGGCACCCATGAGGGCGCGGTTGGCGTCGTCGTGCTCCAGGAACGGAATCATCGCGGTCGCGGCGGAGACCATCTGACGTGCGGAGACGTCCATGTACTCCACCTCGGAAGAGGGCACGTCGACGGCCTCTCCTTCCTTGGCACGCACGAGCACGTTCTCATCGAGGAACGTGCCGTCGTCACCGAGCATGGCGTTGGCCTGCGCGATCACGAAGCGATCTTCTTCATCGGCCGACAGGTAGTCGACATCGTCGCTGACCTTGCCGTCCTTGACCCGGCGGTATGGCGTCTCGACGAACCCGAACGGGTTGATCCGTCCGTATGACGCCAGAGAGCCGATCAGACCGATGTTCGGCCCTTCCGGGGTTTCGATGGGGCACATGCGGCCGTAGTGCGACGGGTGGACGTCACGGACCTCCATACCGGCGCGGTCCCGTGAGAGACCGCCAGGGCCCAGCGCGGACAGCCGACGCTTGTGCGTCAAACCCGCGAGCGGGTTGTTCTGGTCCATGAACTGGGACAACTGGCTGGTGCCGAAGAACTCCTTGATGGAGGCAACGACGGGCCGGATGTTGATCAGGGTCTGCGGCGTGATGGCCTCGACGTCCTGAGTGGTCATCCGCTCGCGGACCACGCGCTCCATCCGGGACAGGCCCGTGCGCACCTGGTTCTGGATGAGCTCGCCGACGCTACGCAGGCGACGGTTGCCGAAGTGGTCGATGTCGTCGACCTCAGCCAGCAGGTCCTCACGCTTGCCACCACGAGTGATCTCGATGCTCTGATCGCCCGCGTGCAAGGCCACGATGTAGCGGATGGTCGCGACGATGTCGTCGACCCCGAGGACCGACTCGTTCAGCGGTGCCTCAAGACCCAATTTCTTGTTGATCTTGTAGCGGCCGACCTTGGCCAAGTCGTAGCGCTTGGGGTTGAAGTAGAGGTTCTCCAACAAGTTCTGCGCCGCCTCGCGCGTGGGCGGTTCGCCCGGACGCAACTTGCGGTAGATGTCCAGCAGTGCCTCGTCCTGGTCGGCGGTGTTGTCCTTCTCCAGGGTGAGCCGGATCGACTCGTACTCCCCGAACTCCTCCAGGATGCGGGCCTCGGACCAGCCGAGAGCCTTCAGCAGCACGGTGACGCTCTGCTTGCGCTTACGGTCGACGCGCACGCCCACCATGTCGCGCTTGTCGATCTCGAACTCCAACCAGGCTCCCCGACTCGGGATGACCTTGGCGGTGTAGATGTCCTTGTCCGACGTCTTGTCGAGCGACCGCTCGAAGTAGACGCCGGGGCTGCGGACCAACTGGGAGACGACGACGCGCTCGGTGCCGTTCACGATGAACGTCCCGCGGTCGGTCATCAGCGGGAACTCGCCCATGAACACCGTCTGGCTCTTGATCTCGCCAGTGGAGTTGTTGATGAACTCGGCGGTCACGAAGAGTGGCGCGGAGTAGGTCATGTCCCGCTCTTTGCACTCGTCGATCGAGTACTTCTGCTCCTCGAACCGATGGTCGCGGAACGAGAGCGACATCGACCCCGAGAAGTCCTCGATCGGTGAGATCTCTTCGAAGATCTCTTCGAGGCCCGAGCGGTCAGGAACGTCGTTGCGGCCCGCCTTCTCAGCGGCGACGACTCGCGCCTGCCAATCCTCGTTGCCGAGCAACCAGTCGAAACTATCGGTCTGCAAGGCCAAGAGGTCGGGGACCTCGAGGGGCTCGCGGATCTTTGCGAAACTCAGTCGGCCAGAAGCCGTGCGAGCGGTAGATACAGTCTTTTTAGCAGTGCGCGAGGCAGCCAAGGATGGTCCTTCCACGGGCCTGTTCAAGCGGCTAGGTCAACGCGTCCCCCAACTCACCCCAGCGACTGATTGCATCCTGCTCGTAGGCGGCCATCACACATGGATGGAGCGCTCTGAGGTAGGAGGCGGGCTAATTCGAGGGGGCGCAAAGTGGGCAGCGCAAGGGTCTACCATACACACGCAGGCAGAGTCCGTCCAACCGCGCCGGTGGCCGTTGCCCCACAACAACTTCTACATCAGCGCTGTGCCGATCCCTAGACCGGCGTTGAACCCGATGATCGTGCCCCCTGGAAGTCATCGCGTCAAGTGTTTGGGTGCTCGACACGCTCAAAACCCCGACATTGCGCAGCGAACTGGGTGGTCGATATAGCTCCGCAAATGCACAACGCGGACGAATCGTCGGCATGACGTTTCGCCCGCGTTGCGGTGGATCCCAGGCGCTGCCCGGGATCAGCTCACTTCATCGTGACGGTGGCTCCAGCGCCTTCAAGGGCTTCCTTGGCCTTCGTCGCCGAGTCCTTGTCGACCTTCTCCAAGATGGCCTTGGGTGCGCCGTCGACCAGGTCCTTAGCTTCCTTCAGACCCAGGGAAGTCAGCGTGCGGACCTCCTTGATGACCTGGATCTTCTTGTCGCCAGCGGCTTCGAGGACGACGTCGAACTCGTCCTGCTCCTCTTCGGCCTCGACGGCAGCGCCCACGGGGGCTGCGCCGGCCACGGCCACGGGGGCCGCAGCGGTGACGTTGAACGTTTCTTCGAACTGGCTGACGAACTCGGACAGCTCGATCAGGGTCATCTCCTTGAAGGACTCAAGAAGCTCTTCGGTGCTCAGTTTCGCCATGGTGGCGTTCCTTCCTTGTCATGCCAAGAGTGGCTTGTGGTGATGGTGCTGCATGCGTCGCGCCGAATGCTGGCGGACTCAGGCTGACTCAGACGGCTCCGAGTCGGTCGTGCTGTCGCCACCCTCGGCGACGTCTGTGGTGGCCTCGGCAGGTGCTTCGACTGCGACCTCGGCGGGAGCCTCGGTTGCGGTATCGGCAGGTGCTTCGACTGCGACCTCCGCGGGAGCCTCGGTTGCGGTCTCAGCGGTGTCGGTCGGGGTGACCGGGCCTTCTGCTTCGACCTTGGCGCGCAACGCTTCGACGACCCGTGCGGTCTGCGAGAGCGGTGCGGCGAACAGTGCAGCAGCCTGGCTGAGCGAGGCGTTCATTGCGCCGGCCAGCTTGGCTAGCAACGTCTCGCGCGATTCCAGATCCGCCAACTTGGTGATCTCTGCAGGCGTCAACGGCTTGCCGTCAAGCACACCCGCCTTGATCACCAATGCGGGGTTTGCCTTGGCGAAGTCCCGAAGACCCTTGGCTGCCTCGACCGCATCACCGGTGACGAAGGCGATGGCCGAGGGGCCCTGCAGGTGCTCGTCGAAGCTGGTCAGACCGGCCTCACTAGCAGCACGCTTGGTCAGCGTGTTCTTCACCACGACGTAGGACGCGTGCTCACGGATCGAACTGCGCAGGGTGGTGATCTGCGCCACGGTCAACCCGCGGTATTCGGTCAGCACGGCCGCCTCCGAGGTGCGGAACTTGTCCGCCAACTCGGCAATGGCAGCTGCCTTCTCAGGTGTCGCCATGAAGCCTCCTTCGTCTGTATGCCGGCCAGCCCCCGGCATACAAAAAGCCCTGGCACAGGAGCCAGGGCTTGGACAGCTTTCACTGAATCAAACTCAAACACCTGCGCTGGTCGCCCGTGCACTCCGGGACCTTGGCTCGAGTGCTACCCGGAGGTGCAGCCGAGAACCGGCGGTCATTGGTCGGGGTGAACGATAACGTCCCTGGCTCCCCCACCCAAATCGGAAGCCTCGCTGACCGCCGAAGGACACGGTCATCCATCCGATTCGACGGGGCGGCGCGTCGAGATCGCACAGTGCCCGCGACATACTCCCATCCCGGCGTATCTCACGGGCATTTTTGGACTTCGAGGCATTCAGGACACCCGGAGCCGAGCAGCGCGTTCGAAGGCAGCGAGCACGAGGCTATGGACGCGCCCTGGGTTGGCGAGGTCAGCCCAGGTCAACCTGACGACTTCGTATCCGAGCTCGCGCAGCCAATCTTCTCGTTGCTTCTCATCTCGAAGTGCTTGCACGTTGTCGTACTTGAGCATCCCGTCGAACTCAACGATCGTCCGCTGCTCACGGAAGAGGAAGTCCACACGGGCCGTCCGCCCGCTACGCCCGCGGATGACGGCTTGCGGCTGCGAAGACGGCAGACCGCATACCCGAAGAAGCCATCGAGTGCGCGACTCACCCGCCGACTCCATCCGCCCGTCGGCCATCTCAGCCACCGTCCGAGCCGCTGCGATGCCCCTCCCGAATCGGCCACCCTCGAGCGCATCGGCGAGATCCACCTTCGTCCCCCCGGCACGAAGAGCGGCATCGGCGCTGACCAACCCTGCCTCGACCCCAAACACATCCGCCACCTGAAGGCTGGCCAGGCTGGCGGCAACCGTCCGCATCCCATCTCTGCGGATCAGGAATTCACCCGGAACGGTGGGGTGCCGCACCCAGTGCCCGCACGTGCGAGGGGGCCGCCCGTCGGTCCGGACGAAGTGGACTCGCTCATCGACGGCATACACCGGCACGCCGAGCACACTCAGGGCACTGTGGTGGCTCAGCGCGACAGGCTCCGTCCGCAGGACACGCATAGCCGATCGGGATCTCAGCGCGTGGCGCTCCCAGGGGGCTGCCTGTCGCCAAAGGTCTCCGCTCACCAACGCCGAACGCCCGGTGCGGACCAGGTCGCCCTGTGCAATTGCGCGGTCGACGCGCTGGCGGCTCAGACCCACGCCCAAGAAGTCGGCGCGAGATGCCACGCCACTATGGGCCGAAAGCACTCCGGCAAGGGTTGGGTTCATCGGCCAACTGTGGCCCATTCCGAAGAGTCACACCGCTGGCCATCCACAGGACCGTGCGCCGAAACGCGTCGACTTCACAAAATGCCCGCGACATGCGCCGGATGTGGCGTGTGTCGCGGGCATTTAAGGACTTCGCCGAAGCGGGTCCTACGAGTGCGAACCTACTCGGAGTCAGCGGCGATAGCGCTCTTCGAGGAGTCGAGCGGGATGCCCGGGCCCATCGAGGTGCTCATCGTGGCCTTGGTGATGTAGCGGCCCTTGGCAGCCGACGGCTTCAACCGAAGCACCTCGTCCATTGCGGCGGCGTAGTTCTCAGCAAGCGACTTCTGCGCGAACGAGGACTTGCCGATGATGAAGTGCAGGTTGGAGTGCTTGTCGACGCGGAACTCGATCTTGCCGCCCTTGATGTCGGTGACGGCCTTGGCGGTGTCCATCGTGACGGTGCCGGTCTTCGGGTTCGGCATGAGGCCGCGGGGTCCCAGGACCTTGCCGAGCCGGCCGACTTTGCCCATCAGGTCCGGGGTCGCGACAACGGCGTCGAAGTCGAGCCATCCGCCGGCGACCTTGTCGATGAACTCATCCGAGCCCACGTAGTCGGCGCCAGCTTCGCGAGCGGCCTCGGCCTTGTCGCCGTTGGCGAAGACGAGCACGCGTGCCGTCTTGCCCGTGCCGTGCGGCAGGTTGACCGTGCCACGAACCAACTGGTCGGCCTTGCGGGGGTCGACACCAAGGCGCAACGAGACCTCGAGGGTCGCGTCGTACGTGGTGACCGAGGTTTCCTTGGCCAGGGCGATGGCCTCGGCCGGGGGGTATAGGGCGTCGGCGTCGATCTTCTCGGCGGCGGCGCGATATGCCTTGCTGCGCTTCATGTGTGCTCCTTAGTGATGGTGCGGAGGTGTGGTCAAGCGGACCAGCGCTGGCCCTGCCACGTCGCGCTTCCGGAGGTCCCGGAGGCGCGAGGTCGTGCTGTGGGTGGTCAGCCCTCGACGGTGACACCCATGGAGCGGGCGGTCCCGGCGATGATCTTGGCGGCCTGGTCGATGTCGGTCGCGTTCAGGTCGGCCATCTTGGTCTCGGCGATCTCGCGCACCTGAGCGTTGGTCAGCTTGGCGACCTTGGTCTTGTGCGGCTCACCGGAACCCTTGGGCACTCCGGCAGCCTTCTTGATCAGCTCAGCGGCCGGCGGTGTCTTAGTGATGAAGGTGAACGAGCGGTCCTCGTAGACCGTGATCTCGACCGGCACGACGTTGCCGCGCTGGCCTTCGGTCGCGGCGTTGTAGGCCTTGACGAACTCCATGATGTTGACACCGTGCTGGCCAAGCGCCGGGCCGACGGGCGGCGCGGGGGTGGCCTGACCGGCCTGGATCTGCAGCTTGATGAAGCCGGACTTCTTCTTGGACTTGGGGGGCATGATGTTTCTCCTGTGGTGGTGGGCCGACGCCGCGGGCGATGACCCGGTTGCACCTCTAGAACGGAATTCTCGAGGTCGTATTTTTTGCAGTTGTAGTTCGTGCAGTTTGCAGTTGTAGTTCGTGCAGTTTGCAGTTGTAGTCCGGGGGCTCACGGGGGCGGAGCCCCCGTGTGATGGGACTAAAGCTTGGCGACCTGGTTGAAGGCCAACTCGACGGGGGTTTCGCGACCGAAGATCGAGACCAACACCTTGAGCTTCTGGGACTCGGGGATGATCTCGGAGATCGTGGCCGGCAACGTCTCAAAGGGGCCTTCCATGACGGTGACCGATTCGCCGATCTCGAAGTCGACCTCGGGGGCGGGACGGCTGCGAGCGCCGCCAGCCCCGCCGGCGGCCTTCGCCTGCTCGGGCTGCTCGAAGACAGGGGCCAACATGGTGATGACCTCATCGATGCTCAACGGCACCGGCTGGTGGGCGTTGCCGACGAAGCCAGTCACCCCGGGGGTATGCCGAACGGCACCCCATGACTCATCAGTCAGTTCCATCCGGACCAGCACATACCCGGGCATCCGCACTCGCTTGATCAGCTTGCGGACACCGGACTTGATCTCGGTGACCTCTTCCATCGGCACTTCCACCGAGAAGATGTAGTCCTCCATATTGAGGCTGGTGATCCGGGTTTCGAGGTTGTGCTTGACCCGGTTCTCGTAGCCCGCGTAGGAGTGAATGACGTACCAGTCGCCGAACTGGGACCGCAGTGTGGCCCGGAACTCTTCGGCGGGGTCGAGCACCTCTTCCGTCTCTTCGACGGCGTCCTCGACCTCGACCGCCGACGACTGGGCTTCGTCGGTCTCGGGTGACAACTCCTGCGACATGAACTACTTCCTTACTTCTGCTCTGTTGGCCGCGAACGACCGGGGACCGCCGACGATTCGGCGCTGACGCGAACCCACAGGCTCACGGACATGCGTGCTCAGCCGAAGACGAGCTCGACCAGCTGCTGGAAGACCTGATCCAGACCGAAGACAAACGCCATGATGACGCTGACGAACACCAACACCACGATCGTGTACGTGATCAACTCGCGTTGAGTCGGTCGAACGACCTTGCGCAACTCGTTCAGGACCTGAGCGACGAAGGAACTGGGTCGTGCAGGCAGGCCAGAGCCGGAGCGCGAGCGGTCGACACCTTGGGTGTCAGATGCGCTGGGATTGCTCACGTCGCTGCCTCAGTCCTGTGTTGGGGTCGTGCTGTCGATTCTCTGTCGTGCTGTGCAGGGCAAGAGGGACTCGAACCCACAACCGCTGGTTTTGGAGACCAGTGCTCTACCAATTGAGCTATTGCCCTTCATCGCATTGTCGCGAATCGTGTCGCATTGCTGCGCCTCGGCATACCCCAGCAGTTGAAACCGTTGCTCTTGCGTGGGCAGGACTCAGCGTAGGTGGATGCAACACCCGGCCGATAAGTCTACGCGACAAGATTGTGCAGCGCGAACTGCGAGGGCTACCTCATCGTTGCCAAGAGCGGCCGATCAGGTATCCCCAACGCAGTCCCACGGGAATGGTCCCGACAGTGCGCAGATGCGAGGATGGTTGCGTGACTCACCATACCCACGCGTCCCGTCCTCGCCTGTCGACTCGAATCGGATCTATCGCCGAGTCGGCCACCCTTGCCGTCGACGCCAAGGCCAAAGCGCTCAAGGCCGAGGGCGCTCCGGTGATCGGTTTCGGAGCCGGCGAGCCAGACTTCCCGACGCCGGACTACATCGTGGCCGCAGCCGTGGCCGCAGCCGCTGACCCGGTCAACCACCGGTACTCCCCAGCTGGCGGGTTGCCCGCGCTCAAGACGGCCATCGTGGACAAGACCGAACGGGACTCCGGGTATGCCGTCAGCCCGGCCAACGTGCTGGTCACCAACGGCGGCAAGCAGGCCGTCTACAACACGTTCGCTGCACTGCTCGACCCCGGCGACGAGGTGATCCTGCCCAGCCCCTTCTGGACGACATACCCCGAGTCCATCCGCCTCGCCGGCGGCACTCCCGTGGAGGTCTTCGCGGGCATCGATCAGGGCTACATGGTCACGGTGGAGCAGCTCGAGTCTGCTCGCACCGATGCCACCAAAGTGCTCTTGTTCTGCAGCCCATCCAACCCGACCGGCGCGGTCTATCCCACCGAGCAGGTCGAAGCGATCGGCCGCTGGGCCCTCGAGCACGGCATCTGGGTCGTGACCGACGAGATCTACGAACACCTCCTGTACGACGGGGCGAGCGCACCGTCGATGCCCGTCCTGGTGCCAGGGTTGGCCGACACGTGCGTTGTGGTGAACGGGGTCGCCAAGACGTACGCGATGACCGGATGGCGTGTCGGCTGGATGGTCGGCCCAAAAGACATCGTCAAGGCCGCCACCAACCTGCAGTCACACGCCACCTCGAACGTGGCCAACGTGTCGCAGCGCGCCGCCATCGCTGCACTTCAGGGGTCGCTCGAGGCCGTGTCCACCATGCGCACCGCCTTTGACCGGCGACGCACCACGATGGTCTCAATGCTCAACGAGATCGACGGGGTCAACTGCCCCACCCCCACCGGGGCTTTCTACGCCTACCCCAACGTCGAGGGCTTGCTCGGCCGCACCATCGCGGGTCGGACGCCGACCACATCGGTCGAGTTGGCCGAGATCATCCTGGAAGAAGCACAGGTGGCGGTGGTCCCGGGGGAAGCGTTCGGCCCCAGCGGATACCTCCGGCTGTCCTACGCCTTGGGTGACAACGACCTGGCCGAGGGCGTGGGGCGCATCCAGGACTTGCTGAAGTAGCCCCACGCCTGGACGGAGTCGGGCACGTGGAGGGAAGTGGCTAGCCGCGCTCCAACAGCGCGGTGTGCGCGGCGACGGCCTCAGCGGCTAGCGCGTCTTCGTCAACCGTGACGACCCGGCCGTCCTCGACGACCGGTTGCCCGTTGACCAAGAGCAACCTGACCGGTGGCGTGGCCCCCATGACCAACGCAGCAACAGGGTCGGCGATGTCCGCGTGGGCGTAGGTCCGCAGATCCCAGAGGGCCAGATCGGCGAGTTTGCCGACTTCCACTGAGCCGAGATCGGCAGGGCGCCCCAGCACGTCGGCACCGCCGAGAGTGGCCATCTCCAAGGCGTCCCGCACGCTCAGCGCCAGGGGGCCACCGCGAGCTCGGGCAAAGAGAAGCGCGTGTCGGACGTCGTCGATCATTGAGCATGCCTCGTTGCTGGCTGCCCCGTCGACACCGATGCCGAGTCGGGCGCCTGCATCGCCCAGGTCGCGGGATCGGGCGATGCCGGCTCCGAGACGGGCGTTCGAAGTCGGACAATGCGCGACACCCGTCCGGGTGGCCCCGAGGTGCGCGACCTCGGCGTCGCTGAAGTGAATGCCGTGGGCAAACCAGACGTCGGGGCCGATCCAACCCAGCCCCTCGACATACTCCAGCGGGGTGGCGCCGAAGCGTTCCTGGCAGAAGGCGGCCTCGTCTGTGGTCTCGGCCAAGTGGGTATGCAGCAGCGCACCGTGAGCCCGCGCCAACTCGGCCGATTCACGCATGAGGTCGCCGGTGACCGAGAACGGCGAGCACGGCGCCAACGCAATCCGCAGCATCGAATCCGGCGACGGGTCGTGCCACCGCGCGATCGCCTGCTCCGACGCAGTCAGGATCGCGTCGCGGTCCTCGACGACATCGTCAGGCGGCAAGCCGCCGTCCTTTTGCCCCAGGTCCATCGAGCCACGCGTGGGGTGGAAGCGCAGGCCGACCTCGGCGGCCGCCTCGATCTCGGCCCCGAGGACATCACCCCCGTCGCGCGGGAAGACGTAGTGGTGATCGGTGCTCGTCGTGCACCCTGTCTTGGCGAGCCACGCCAACCCGCCGCGCGCCGCCGTCCGGACACAATCTTCGTCGATGCCGGCCCACACCGGATACAGCGTCGTGAGCCACTGAAACAGCGTCGAATCCACCGCAAGACCCCTGGTCACCCACTGATAGAGGTGGTGGTGGGTGTTGATCAGGCCAGGTGTGAGCAAGCACCCGGTGCCGTCCACGGTCCGGTCGGCCCGCGCCCGCAGTTCCGGCGGCGGGGCACCTGACCCCACGGCTTCGATTCGCTTGCCCTGCACTGCGACATAGCCGTCGCGGTGCTCGGTGCGCTGGGCATCCATGGTCACGAGGTGCGCGTGTTCGACGATGATCACCCCCCTATTGAACCGGGCAACGATAGGTGCGCAATACCCAGGCAACCACTGAAGTCCGTGACGTATAGGTGCTCGCAGTTGTATGTTCCTCTGATGAGGATGCGCGATTTGCTGGCGATGCCGGACTTCGCGCTGGGCCTTCTTCACGGTGACGACGCGAGTTTGGACTGCCCGTTGCGGCTGACCTATTCCTCGGATCTGATCGACCCGGGCCGCTACCTCCGGGGTGGGGAACTGGTCGTCAGCGGCCTGGTGTGGCGCACGAAACCAGAAGACAGCGAGACCTTTGCGGCGAACCTCGAAGCGGCAGGGGCTGCGGGTTTGGCGGCGGGCACGGCCATGTTCGGCGAGGTGCCCAGCGACGTCGTCGAGGCGTTCGAACGCCACAATCTACTGCTGTTCAGCGTGCCGGTGGAGGTCTCCTTCACACAGATCAACGAAGCGGTCATCGGAGCCTCGTCGGCGGCGCGAGGCGATCGGCTCGAGGCCACGCTGGGCCGCTATCGCAAGATGCTCGCCGCCATCGCCGAAGGCAAGGCGCTGGAAGACCTGATCACGTCGGTGTCTATCGACAACAACGTCGTATGCCGGGTGCTCACCCCCACCGGAAGGCACCTGTCCGCTGGTCCCGCCCCCCTGGCCGCGGCTGATCTGGACCGGGTCAGCCACGCCTTCTTGACCTCACACCGCCTCCCCACGACGGTGGCCCGACACGTCCTGAGCGAGGGTGAGGGGGCAGCCGAGCAGAGTTCCACCGACCCGGAAATGTATTCCGTTTTCGGCGTCGGCCCGGCGCTGGGTCAGCGCGCGATGTCGTGGCTGATGGTGGTCGAGGGGGACTTCGCGACCTGGCCCGCAAGCTCGGTCGACGCGGTCAACGAGTTGTCCGCGATCACCCAGTTAGAACGCGCTCGCCGAGATGATGCACTGCGCTCCAGCCGGGCCCTCGCCGATGACGTGGTGCGGTTCGTGACGGAGGGCTCGGGCACGCGTCCGGACACGGTCGTCAAATTGCGGCAGAGCAGATTGGACCCGGACGCACCCCTGGCGGTGCTCGTCGCATCCTTCGGGCAGTCCCAGTGGGGTGAAGACGCCCGGGCGATCATTGACGATGTTGCCAGCCACTTGGGGGCATCGATCGTGGCGACCGGGCCGGATGGACACACCGTGGCGATCGTCCAAGCCAGCGACCCGGCGTTCTCCGATCGACTGCGCACGGCGTTGATGCGACTCACTCCCAGCATGAGCCGCAGTCCCCTGTCGGTCGGCATCAGTGACGCTGCTCCCCTCTCGGCGCTATCGGGGATGTGGGAGGAGGCGCGGCACGCTCGCAATCTGGCCGTCCTGCGCACGGACCCGATATGCGTGGTGACCGGGTCCGAGGTCACCTCACACGTCCTGCTCATGGCCACTGTGCCCGACGATGTGCGCCGAACCTTCGCCAACCGGGTGTTGGGCCCGGTGTGGGAATACGACGACAAACACGAGGCCGGCCTGCACGAGACTCTGTCGGCCTTTTTGTCTTGCTCCGGATCGTGGAGTCGCACTGCCGAGCAGATGCACCTGCACGTCAACACCGTGCGATACCGCATACAGCGAGTCGAGGAACTGACCGGCAGGGACTTATCCAGCCTTGAAGACCGGGTGGACATCTTCTTGGCGCTACGCTCCTTGCCGTAGGACGCGCTCCTCCGCCTTCCCGGTGCTTCATGGTCATTCCATGCTTCGTGGTCACTACATATCAAGCCGCCTCCTGAGGGGCCGACTTTGGCGAAACCTCCATAGCAGCGGTTCTCCGCCCCTGGTTAGAGTCGACTGAGTTGCTATGTATCCCCCGGACAGGAGATGAGCAGATGGACCCTCATGTGGTGGTCAACGGCCAAAAACGCCCCTTAGGCGACGTCGGAGGCCACGTCACACTCCTCGAGTGGCTCCGTCGCACGGGTTACACCGGCAGCAAGGAGGGGTGCGCCGAGGGCGAGTGCGGCGCCTGTGCGGTGCTGGTGGCGCGGCCCAACGGTGCCGACGCATCGCGGTGGACGGCGATCAACGCATGTTTGGTGCCAGCCGCCGGGCTCGAGGACCAAGAGGTGGTTACGGCCGAGGGGTTTGGCCACCCAGACGCATTGCACCCCGTCCAACAGGGTATGGCGGACCTGGGCGGCTCGCAGTGCGGCTATTGCACCCCCGGTTTCATCTGCTCGATGGCCTCGGAGTACTACCGGCCCGAGCGCACGCCCACTTCCACCGGCCAGCCCGAGCGCGCACCAGAAGCCGAGCCCGGCGTCGACGGGGAGCGTGGCATCGTGGCGGATGACGGTGCCCCCGATCACGAACACGGCCCCAACGGTTTCGACCTGCACTCCCTGTCAGGAAACCTGTGCCGGTGCACCGGATACCGCCCGATTCGCGACGCAGCATACGACCTCGGCCAGCCCGAAGCGGACGACCCGTTGCTGGATCGCCTGGCAGCACCGGCTCCGGCTCCGGCGGCCACCTCGATCACCAGCGACCAGGGCACCTTCGTGCGTCCGGCGTCGCTGGACGAAGCTCTCGAACTGCTCGCCGAACACCCCGAGGCACTGCTCGTCGCAGGCTCCACGGACTGGGGGGTGGAGCTCAATATCCGGCACGCTCGCGCGGCGTTCAGTGTCGGGATCGACCGGCTGAGCGAGCTGCGCGAGCTCACCGTGGGCATCGACACGATCAACCTCGGGGCCGCATTGAGCCTGACCGAGATCGAGCGCGGCCTGGATGGGCAGATCCCGTTGCTGGCGAAGTTGTTCCCGCAATTCGCCTCCCGACTCATCCGAAATGGCGCCACGTTGGGTGGCAACCTTGGCACCGGCTCACCGATCGGTGACACCCCGCCGGGCCTGCTCGCCCTAGACGCCTCGCTCGTCTTGGCCTCCCGCGACGGCGAGCGCGAAGTGCCGCTCTGCGACTACTTCACCGGCTACCGACAGTCCGTTCGGATGCCGCACGAGCTGATCAAGACGATTCGCATCCCCACCCCGGTGGCCCCGATCACGGGCTTCCACAAGATCGCAAAGCGGCGTTTCGACGACATCTCCTCCGTGGCGGTGGCCTTTGCCATGCGGCTCGAGCCCGCTGCGAACGGCACAGCCGAGGGCCAGGTCGTGGCAGATATCAAGATCGGTCTGGGCGGAGTGGCCGCCACCCCGCTGCGGGCCACGGCGACCGAGCAAGCCCTGATCGGCAAGCCATGGACACGGGCCAGCGCGTTTGCCGCCGCGGCGATCTTGGGTGCTGAAGGCACCCCAATGAGCGACCACCGAGCCAGCTCGCACTATCGCGCGGCCATGTTGAAGACGTCCCTCTTGAAGTTCTACAACGAGAACAATGCCCCGTCCCAGCACGAGTCCCAGATGAGTGAGGTCTGAGCGATGAGTAAGGCACACGGCCCCCTGGCCGACCGTCCGATCAACCCCAAGGTCGGTCTGGAAATCTCGCACGAAAGCGCCAACCTGCACGTCACGGGCGCGGCGCTCTATACCGATGACCTGGTGAACCGGACGGCAGGGTGCCTGCACGCGTGGCCGCTGCAGTCCACCGTCGCCCACGCCACCATCACCAAGCTCGACGTTGCCCCGGCGTATGACGTCGAGGGCGTCGTGCGCGTGCTCACTGCGGAGGATGTGCCCGGCGTCAACGACTCCGGCATTAAGGGCGATGAGCCCCTCTTCCCCAGCGAGATCATGTTCTACGGGCACGCGATCTGCTGGGTGATCGGCGAGACCGAGGAGGCAGCCCGCAACGGCGCCAACGCCATCGAAGTCGAATACGACGCGCTGCCTTCGATCATGACGATCACCGAGGCCATCGAGCAGGAGAGCTTCCAGGCCAACAAGCGCACGGTCGAGCGCGGCGATGCGGTCGGGGCTATGGCCGGGGCGGCACACCGGTTCACCGGTGAGTTCGAGTTTGGCGGTCAGGAGCACTTCTACCTAGAGACCAATGCGGCGTTGGCGTATGTCGACGAAGCGGGTCAGATTTTCGTGCAGTCCAGCACGCAGCACCCGAGTGAGACCCAGGAGATCGTCGGCCACATCTTGCACCTGCCGAGCAGCCACATCACCGTGCAGTGTCTGCGGATGGGCGGCGCTTTCGGCGGCAAGGAGATGCAGCCGCACGGTTTTGCGGCCATCGCCGCCCTCGGCGCAGTCCTCACCGGGCGTCCGGTGCTGATGCGGCTCAACCGCACTCAGGACATCACGATGACCGGCAAGCGGCACCCTTTCCACGCCAGTTGGGAGGTGGGGTTCGATGAGGACAAGCGGATCGTGGCCCTGGACGCAACGCTGACCAGTGACGGGGGCTGGAGCATCGATCTGTCCGAGCCCGTGCTTGCTCGCGCGTTGTGCCACATCGATAACGCGTACTGGGTGCCGAACATCCACGTCCACGGCAGGATCGCCAAAACCCATAAGACCTCGCAGACCGCATTCCGCGGCTTCGGCGGTCCGCAGGGGATGATCGTGCTCGAAGACATCCTGGGTCGGTGCGCTCCATTGATGGGCATCGAGGCCGATGACCTGAGGCACCGCAACTTCTACGTGTCCGGTCAGACCACTCCATACGGCCAGCCGGTCCGGCACGCGGAGCGGTTGGAAGAGATCTGGGAGCAGCTGAGCGAGCGCAGTGACTTCGCCGCGCGCAAGCAGGAGATCGCCGCGTTCAACGACGCCCACCCGGACACCAAGCGCGGCCTCGCCATCACCCCGGTGAAGTTCGGCATCTCGTTCAACCTGACAGCCTTCAACCAGGCCGGCGCGTTGGTGCACGTCTATCGCGACGGGTCCGTGTTGATCAACCACGGTGGCGTCGAGATGGGCCAAGGCCTGCACACCAAGATGATCCAGGTGGCGGCCACTGCGCTCGGAGTGCCATTGGACATCGTCCGGTTGGCTCCGACGCGGACCGACAAGGTGCCGAACACCTCGGCCACGGCAGCCAGCTCGGGAGCCGACATCAACGGTGGCGCCATCAAGGACGCCTGTGACCAGATCCGCGCCCGGCTCAACGTCGTCGCAGCCGGCAAACTCGGCATACACCCGGACGATGTGCGGTTCGTCGACGGCGTCATCACCGGCATCGGCTTCCACGACAAGCAGATCGACTTTGCCGACCTGGTGCACGACGCCTACTTCCAGCGGGTGCAACTGTGGGCGGCGGGCTTCTATCGCACCGCTGGCCTGCATTGGAGCTCGGAGCTCATGCAAGGCGAACCGTTCAAGTACTACGCCTACGGGGCCTCGGTCTCCGAGGTCGAGGTCGATGGCTTCACCGGCGCCTACCGGCTGCGCCGGGTGGACATCGTGCATGACGTGGGTGACTCGCTGTCGCCGCTGATCGACGTCGGGCAGATCGAGGGCGGCTTCGTGCAGGGCGCCGGCTGGCTGACGTTGGAAGAGCTGTCGTGGGACTGCAGCGACACCCCCAACCGTGGCCGACTCAACACACAGGCGGCCAGCACCTACAAAATCCCGTCCTTCTCGGAGATGCCTGAGGTGTTCAACGTGCACCTGTACGAAAAGGCCACCGAGTCTGGCGTGGTCTACGGCTCGAAGGCCGTGGGTGAGCCCCCGTTGATGCACGCCTTCAGCGTCCGCGAGGCGCTGCGCCAGGCTGCGGCCGCGTTCGGTCCCCCCGATGCCTCCGTCGACCTGGGCAGCCCGGCCACTCCGGAAGCGGTGTACTGGGCGATCGAGAGCGTGCGGCCCGCCGATCATGGCGATCCGGATGCTGAGTTGGCGGCGCAGTCCACCCAGAGCCTCGCCGGGGTCTGAGATGGACTGGCTGGCCGCGGTTGCGCAACTGCGTCGAGACGGTGTGTATGGAGTGCTGGTCACCGTCTCCGCAGTGCGCGGCCACGCTCCCCGCGAGGCCGGAGCCAAAATGGTCGTCGGCGCTGATCACGCCTGGGGAACCATCGGCGGAGGGAATGTCGAGGAGTGCGCCATCGAGCGCGCCCGCGAGCTGATCTCCTCCGGGGCCATCGCGGTCGAGAGCTTTACGTCTCGGCTGAACTCTCACGAGCGCGCCAGGCACGGTCAACAGTGCTGCGGCGGCGAGATGGAGTTGCTGCTCGAGCCGCTGCCGCCCAGGCCCACGGTGGCCATCTTCGGTGTCGGTCACGTCGGCTTCGAGTTGGCTCGAATTCTGTCGCGCCTCGAGGTGCAGGTGCACCTTGTCGACTCTCGCGCCGAGCAGATGGATGAGTTGAGGCTGTCGTCGATCACCGACGGGCCGGCCGATGTGCGAGTCCATCGCGTGCTGCTGGGCGAGAGCGTCCTGGAGCAACTGCCCCCGGGGGCACACGTGTTGATCATGACGCACGACCACGCCGAGGACTTCGCGCTGTGCGACGCTGCCGCTCGTCGAGACGACCTCGGCAGCGTGGGCCTGATCGGGTCCAGCGCAAAGTGGGCGCGCTTCCAGTCGATGCTGGCCGGTGAGGGCCGCACCGCTGAGGAGATCGCGCGAATTACCTGCCCTATCGGTGATCGCTCCGTCGCCGGCAAGGAGCCCGCAGTCATCGCGATCGGCGTGGCCGCCGATCTGTTGCGCGCCTTAGCGCCAGCTAGCCAGCCTTCCCCATCCGCTGCCCTCGCCGAGGTCTAACCCGCCGACCGTTCACACCCCCTCGGCCGCCTCATCCCGCCCGGTCCCCTGTCCCATCACGTCGAGTCGCAGCAAAGTCACGCCGCAGGGCAGAATCCCGTGATTTTCCTGCGACTCGATGAGGGTCGAACCCCTCGCCCACACTCTCGGCCACGATCGACCCGTTGATACGCCACAACTACCACCGCTGCGTTTTAATGTATTAATTCGCGTATTGATATTTTATCTACGACTGTGACATCCTCGGATCATGACAACAGATGCACTGGCACCAAGCGTCCTGATCGCAACGCTCACGAAGATCTTCAAGCCCTCCGCCCCCACAGATGACGAACAGCTCTTCCGTGGACGGCTGGCTCAGCTCGATAGCGTTGTGACAGCCACGCAGGAGGATGGTCAGCACGCCATGGTCTTCGGCGAGCGGGGTGTCGGCAAGACCTCATTGGCCTACATGGCGATGGCGGTCTTTCGCCAAGGATCTCCCGGCAGTCTCACGGTACGAATGGCCTGCACCGCCGGTGACGACTTCGGCAGTGTGTGGCAAAAACTGGTGCCCCGGCTGCGACAGGTGGTCGACACGCGGGAGGAGGAGGAACGGAGGATGTTGGCCGATCCCATCGATCGAGTCGAAGACCTGTTCATGGACACGCCCACCCCCGAGATCGTGAGCCGGGCGTTGAACCTTCTCGCGTCCAAAGTACCCATGCTCGTCGTGATCGACGAGTTCGATCGCATTGACGGCTACACACACAGCGATGCCTTCGCCGATCTCGTCAAACTCCTTTCCGATGACCTCATTCAGAGCACTCTCATCATCGTGGGCGTGGCCGACGACGTGTCCGGGTTGTTGGCGGGACACGCGTCGATCGACCGTTCGCTGAGACAGGTGGCCATGCCGCGTATGACGGAAGCGGAGTTGACCGAGGTCGTCGTCAAGGGCTTCCAGGCGTTCACGGAACGCTCCGGGCACTCGCTCACCGTGGACGACGACGCAGTTGGCGCTATCGCAAATATGTCCCAGGGCTTTCCGTACTACACACACTTGCTCGCGAGTTCCGTTGGGAAGGACGCGATCCACGCAAGCAAAAGCGCGATCTCCTTCGACGACGTCTTTACCGCGTTGATCCGGGCCAAGGACGATGCAGAGCCGAGCATCAAGGAGAACTACCACCAAGCAACTCTGGCGGCACGCAGTGACGCCACGTTCAAGCAAACGCTACTGGCCTGCGCGCTTGCTCCGACCGACCACCTCGGCTACTTCGCCGCTTCGGACGTTCGAGAGCCACTTGAGCGGATTATCGGTTCCCCTCGACCTACATCGAGCTTCAACGCTCACTTGAAGCGATTCAGCCAAGAATCTCCCTTCGTGCTGGAGTCGCAACCAGTGAAAAACTCCCAACGGTATCGATTCCAGAACCCCCTGATGCGGCCCTTCGTTCTCATGCAGGGCTTCTCTACGGGAGCACTGTCACCGTCGCTCTTAGCCGCAGAAGTCAGCAACGACGCGAGAAGTTAATCGCTAGGAGGCCACGATGTCTACGGGTTCGGCGTGGGTGCGCACCTCTTCGAGAATGACGGCCATCCGGTCCACGTGGAAGTCAGCAAAGATCGAGCTGGGACCGCGAGGCGCGTAGTTCGTGAATGGAGCCTCGAAGAGACGGTTGATTGGCATGACGCCGTTGGCCGTCAGTTCGTCGACGATGAGCTGCACAAAACGGATCTCGACGGTCGAGAATCGCGAATCGGTCAAGAACTCCGAGAACGCCTCCGTTGCCGCTTCCCGGTCGAGGCCAACCAGGGATCGAATGAAGAGCCCCAGCCCGTGCGCTTCCTGGCGTGCGCGTTCGATGTCTTCTTCGCCGCCCGCGCCACTGGAGGCGAGCAGCGCTTCTAGTTCCGTCAGATCCGATGTAGTCAGCTGGCGATTGCGCTGGAGCCGTTGCAGGGCAAGGTTGTCTTCGTGGGCGGCCAGGTAGGCCCGAGCCTTAGCCTTGAATCTCTCCCAGTCGGTTCCCGTCTGGTCACCCCTCAGGCCGACGATTGAGCCCTCTCCTATCTCGTCCTCGAAGTTCGTGAAAACGGGAGGTCGATTCACCGCGTCCAGGAATTGCACCAATCCGCGAACCCGCCGACGTGCAAGCTCGAGCATGGGCAGTGTGACGTCGACCCACCATTCGTCAGCCGTGATTTCATCGAGCAAGGCGACCTGGGCCTGAACCGCCGGGACTCCCGTGCGCTCGAGCAAGGACTCGGTGATCTGCTGCACGGTCCTCCTCAGCCGATCCACCAGAACTAGATCGCCGTCGAGTTGGCCTAACTGGATGCGCAGCACGAGGACGTCAAAGCGCTTGGCGTCCTCGTCGGCGTCGCGCTGGGCTGACGGCAGATGAGCCAGATGCTCAACGATCTCGCCCGTCTGCTCCGGGGTGAGGGCCGTCCAGGCCGACCATTCGGCATACCTATTCACCCATTCGCGCTCACCACGCACGATGAAGTTGTCGGTGTTCATGCCCTTCACCACGGCGTGCAGGTGCCCGGCTGTGTCGTGCCGTAGGCCTGTCCGGCTCTGGGTGCCATCAGCGGTTTCTTTGTAGCCGGATTCGCCATCGCCTTCAAGGTCCAGGGCCAGCACCAGGCCAACCCGCTGCTCGAAGAGTCGCTGCGACAAAGACTTCTGCTTGGAACCAGTCGAGCCATCACCGGGCTGATTAAAGAACTCCAAGTTCATACAGAAATCGAAGACGAAGAAGTCCTCCTTGTCTCGTCCCGGCCCGTAGAGGTCGGGCGCGAGTCGCGTGCCGCGTCCGGTCATCTGCCAGAACTTCGACGCCGAGCGGACGAGTTTGAAGAAGACGAGATTCACGACTTCTGGCACGTCGATCCCGGTGTCGAGCATGTCGACACTGATCGCGATGTGTGGCGACTTGTCTGCCACTGAGAAGTCGTCGATCAAGCTTTGGGCATACTTAGTCTCGAACGTGATCACTTGGGCGAACTGTCCACCAAACTCGGGGTATGCCACGTCGAACCGTTGACGGATGAACTGAGCGTGGGCAGTGTTTTTGGCGAAGATGATGGTCTTTCCGAGCCGATCCCCGCCGGCGACGGTGTGTCCGCGCTCCATCAGCGTCTGCAGCACCTTGTCGACGGTGTCGGCGTTGAACAGCCTGCGGTTGACTTCCTCGGCCATGACATCGGTCGGCGCCGCACCATCCTCACCCCAGTCCAGCGAATCCCATTCGTCCTTCTCCGCCTCGGAAAGCTCGGCGTAGTGGATCCCTTGGCGGAGGAACTTCACGGGCATCGAGATCGCTACTGGCGGGACGAGGAATCCCTCGGAGACCGCCTCGTCCAGGCTGTAGGCGTCGGTCGGGACGCCGTCTTCGAGGTTGAACAACGAATACGTGTTGCGGTCAATATCGTCTTTGGGCGTCGCCGTCAGCCCAACGAGCAGGGCGTCAAACCAGGAGAAGAGCGCTCCGTATTTCTGGTAGACGGACCGGTGCGCCTCGTCGATCACGATGAGGTCGAAGTAGCCCGGCCCGAAGGTCGTCGAGTCGGCTGCGTTGATCAACCCCATCATCGTCGGGTAGGTGGCGACGAACACACGACCATCGGGGTTCCTCTCATTCACCAGATTGACCGTGGCTGCCGAGATCAGGTGAATCTTGAACACTCCGACCGCTTGATTGACTAGCGCCACTCGATCGGCCAGGAACAGGACTCGCTTGACCCAGCCCTGCTTCATCAGCTGGTCGACCAGCGCCACAACCGTCCTGGTCTTGCCCGAGCCGGTCGCCATGACGAGCAGCGCCTCGCGCTGCTTGGCTTCAAAGGACTCGCCAACCGCACGGATGGCCCGAATTTGGTAGTGCCGCTCCACGATGTGCTTGTCGAACAGGGCATCCCTGAGCGGCAGACGCGACTGCCGTCGCTGCACCATGAGTTGCAACTCGTCCTTGGTAAAGAAGCCGCTCACCCGCCGCGGCGGATACCCGGCGGCGTCATCCCAGAGCCAGTGCTGATGGCCATTTGTCCAAAGGATGACGGGCCGCCGACCGAACTCGCTCTCCAGACAGTCGGCATACAGTCGCGCCTGCTGCTGACCGATGGCAGGGTCTACACGGGAGCGCTTTGCTTCCACGATCGCGAGCGGCAGACCGTCATCGCCCCACAGGACGTAGTCCACGAAACCTTGGCCGGAGGTCGAGGGCATCCCGCTGACAGGGTATTCGCGATCCCGCTCGTCGGTGAGCTGCCAACCGGCTTCCAACAGGTCGGCATCGATGAAGTCACGCCGCGTTGTGGCCTCGTCAAAGTCGATCTCCGCGGCTGGGTGAGCCTTGGCCGACTGAGCTGCCTTGACCTCCGCGCGCAGGTGGTCGATCTCGGCCTGCATGGAGTCGCTGCTCTGCTTCGCCTCGGCGGGCGCCCGATCCTTGGCCTCGAAGTTGGCGAGGAGTTGATTGAGCTCATGCTGACTCAACGGCGGCTGCGATCCCGTTGACCCAGCAGGAATCAGGGAGGGATCGTATGCCGTCCCCGTGGGAACGCCGTCGGGCAAGGTTGAGTAGTGGAAAGCGGCCCAGAGCGCGAAATCGTAAAGCTGCCGAAGCGTAGCGAGTGCCGTCTGCTCGGTGATAGTCCGGTGCTCATGGACGGCGATGTTGCCGACCTTGCGGACCATGTTCGCCTTGCCCGCGACCTCCGGGCCGACAACCCGCCGGAAGGCTTGATCGTTAATGCGAGCGGCCAGATCACGCCGGTAGGGCACATCCAGTGACTCGACGTCGTAGATATGAATGACGATCTGCTCGACGACGCGCCGCGCATAGAAGACCGCGGATCGCGGATCGTTTCGTCCGTAGGACTCTGCCCTCGCCGCGTCCGCATGCGCCTGCGGCCAAAGACCGCGGAGAAAATCGAAGTTGGTCGTCATCCCGAGCCTCCACTGTGCGTGACGCCATCCTCGTTGAGGCCGAAATGTTCAGCGATGAGGTCAAGAGTGAATTGATCGCGCAGTTTGCAGGCGGTGAGCTGCTTGGCGAACATGCCCTTCTCCCGGTACGCCTCTTCTTTCGGCCTGCTCTCCAGCCATAGGACAGGGATCACGTACTCGGCATTGTCGTCGGTCACGGTCGCATCGCCGTGTCGGTAGGAACTCTCCAACTTTTGGTCCTTGAGCGAGACCCACGAGCCGTCGATGCGGACGTCTGCCTGATCGAATCGCTTGGCTTCCGCGAGGGTCTGCCCGACGGCGACGTAACCGTGCTGCGGGATGTAGACGTTTACCCGTGCACCAACGGGCAGATTGACGAGCGTCCGCGAGTACCAGGTGCCCCCACCGCCAGACACAAAGCCGTATTTGCGGCCATCCTCCCACGAGCGGCTTTGGCCATCGCCGAACGAGATGTACCAGTCGCGGCCGTTCCACTCGGCCCGCTTGCCCCGCTTCCCCGATGAGAGCGGACCTGATGGAACGTCTTGTGGTGCAGCAAGCCACGATCGCGCGAGGTATCGACGCTCATCATCCTCCAGGTAGGAGAAGAAGACCGCGTTGACCGGGACCCCGAAGTCGCGTAGGTAGGTGACGATCCGCTCAGAGCTGTCGTCCAAGTCGGTCGCGATGATCGTCATCTGGATCTGCGTGTTGAGTTCATCCGGTGGCGTCTCCCCAAACACTTCCTCGAATGCGACCTCAAAAGGTTGATCGAGGTGGTCGTTCGCGATGTCAGTGACGCTGCTTCGGGTCAGCGTCGTCACCCATACTCCGTAGTCGAGGACCTGTGCGACGACATCGCGTGGCGTTTTGTCGCGTTTCAGTTCCAGGACCTGGAGGTTGCCCTCAGCGTCGATGGCGAGGAGGTCGATGAACTTGCCGTATGGCGTGCGCACCTGCCGCCCTATCACGAGCAAGCGAGTGCCCAGCAGCGAAGGGTCTTGCTCGAGATAGTCCTCCAGCGTCGCCTCCGATGGAAGTGTGCTCTTGTTCAAGCGCCGTGGCTCGCTTCCATCGATCCGCCACATCCCCATTTCAACCGGCATGCCTCACAACCTCCCCGAAAATGCGCGAGCTTGCAGAGACGAGAACAGGTCAGCGTATCTTTGGCAAGCCCTGAATCGCGCGTTCCGCTGACGCCGAATCCCTGATAACTGCCTATCCAGGAGGACTTGGTCGCGCATCGAAAGGGCGGGAATCGGCAGGGAACGCACGGTTCTGGTGGAAATCGTATTCAACCCACTCGTAGTGTTCTGCTCACGACTAAAGTGGGCACGTCCGACGGCCCCATTGATTAACGATTCCCCGACCGAAGGTATCAACATTTCCTCGTTCACGCGGACCCGAATCAAGTGATTTTGGTGCACCATGTTCGGCTCGGACCCCTCCCATCTCCCGGCTCTTCCGACTTCAGCTGAGTTTCCATGGCCCTCAACTAGCAACAGATCACTGGATTGGAGTCGCACGCGTTCAAGTTCGGGCGCGGTGACACGAATCGTCTTGATCTCATTTAGACAGATCTCGCCGCGGTACACGTTCGCAACGCGCAGATATGGCACTTCGATCGGGTTAATACGGCGCTTCGCCGTGACCTGGAGTCCTCCTTGAACTTCCGCCACATCTTCCAAGGGGATCCGGCCATTGGCTGACGACGCCATTTTGTCTACCAGCGATGCTGACATTTCCTCGAGGAGCCTTGGGCCGCGGAGAGCATTGGAGTAAGTGGAGTCCGCCTGGTCCAGAATCGCCGCGATCCTCCGTTGCTCCTCAATGGGCGGCAGCGGTATACGCGTTCCAAGAAAATCTGCCCGATTGACATGCTGCATCGTCGCCCCATGCATATGATTTTTCATCTGCGCAAGCGCGCCTTGGAGCATGTGCTTTAGGTAAGTTGTGGTGATTGAGGGGCCGGGATCAACGCGAAATATGTGTTGGTTTACGAGTCCAGGCTCGGGCCGACTCCAGGTGAATACTCCAAGAGAGGCCGACCAAGATACGAGGAGATCACCCGGTCTGACGCAGTAACGCTCCGGAACCTGATGCCGCGTTCGATTGAATGGCTTGCCTGGATCTGTCAGATTCTGAATCCGAACAATGGGTTTCCCGTCGTCCTCCCAATGTTGGGGTTTGAACGCATAACCGTTAGTAAACTCGGCAACCTCACCCAGCGGTGCTGTGTGAATCACAGCATAACCTTCAGATTAGCGAGGCCACGTTGGATTTCAGATTCAAGAGTCTCCAGGTCGGCGATGATGTCGAGGGGATCGCGATGCTCGACTTGGTCGTGGACAGCCTCCTTGTAGCGGTTCAGTGACAAGTCGTACCCCTGAGCTGCGATGTTGGCCTTCGGCACGAGGAATGACTGATCGGTTCGCTTCCGTGACTGTTCCGCGTCCCGATCCCTCCACCGCGCGACTACGTCGGGCAGGTTGTTCTTGACGTGCTCGTCCTCGGCCAATGCCTCGGCAGGCATACACCCGAGTTTGTCCAAGGGCAGCAGAGCCGAGCGCTTGTCGTCCAGGCTCCACCCGTCGGCCTGGATATCGTAGAACCACACGTCCTCGGTCCCGCCACTGTCGGTCTTGGTGAAGAACAGAATCGCAGTGGACACCCCGGCATACGGCTTGAAGGCACCAGCCGGCAGCTTCACCACTGCGTCGAGCTTCTGCTCCTCAACTAAGCGTTTGCGTAAGGTCTTGTGGGCATTGGTCGAGCCGAAGAGCACGCCGTCAGGCACGATCACGGCTGCCCGTCCAGCGGGTTGCAGCAGTCGGAGGAAGAGCGCCATAAACAGCAGCTCAGTCTTCTTCGTCTTGACGTCACGCAGCAGCGCCTTTGAGGTGGACTCATAGTCGAGGCTGCCGGCAAACGGCGGGTTGGCGAGCACCAGCGAATACTTCGCCTCTTCACTTGCCGCGCCCTCGGACAGGGAGTCGCGGTAGCGGATGTCGGGTGCCTCGATCCCGTGCAACAACATGTTCATGCTGCCGATCCGCAGCATGGTGGAGTCGAAGTCGTATCCGTGGAACATCGAGTTATTGAAGTGCTGGCGTTGGCGCCCATCGGTCATCACCGACGGATGAGTGTCTTGCAGGTATTCCGAGGCAGCAACCAAGAAGCCGCTGGTCCCACAGGCCGGGTCGCAGATATCGTCGTCTGGTTTGGGCGCGGTCATTGCCACCATCAACTCGATGATGTGTCGAGGAGTGCGGAACTGGCCGTTCTGCCCCGCCGACGCGATCTTGCTCAGCATGTATTCGTAGAGATCACCGCTGGTGTCTCGCTGATCCAACGGCAGCCCATCGATGAGGTCAACGACCTTGGACAGCAATGCCGGGGTCGGGATGGTGAATCGGGCATCCTTCATGTGACCGCCATACGTCGAACCATCCCCGCCCAGTTGCCGCAGGAACGGGAAGACCTCTTCGCCGATGACCTTGAACATGGTGTCGCCGTCACTATTGCTGAACTGAGACCAGCGCAGGTGCTTCTGACCCGGCAGGAAGACCGGGTTGTCGATCACTCCTCCGTTGTAGCGAGCCTTACTCTCGGCCAACTGCTGCCTGCCATCCAGCCTGCGGATGAACAACAAATAGGTGATCTGCTCAATGACTTCGAGCGGGTTGCTGATCCCACCGGACCAGAAGGCGTCCCAGATGCGGTCGATTTTGCTCTTCAGGTCACCAGTGATCACGCGTGTCAGGGTATCCATGCTCCGGACCTTTCGCCGGGGTTTGGCCCGGTTCCGCCGGTCGCAGTGTGACCAACCCGAAATGGTGACGGTAGCCACTGACATACCTGGACTTACCGCGGTGCCAAACGGCATACAACACCGCACGCCCAGAGCATCGGGGCTCCGGGCGTGCGGGTGTCTGTGGACTGAGCCCGGGCGGCCCAGTCGCGGGTATGCCGACTCAGTAGTCGGTGCGCGTGCTGCTGTTCAGCCATTCGTCGAACGGTGCCGCTGGGTTCTCGGTGCGGACCTCGAGGACGGCGGTGTCCCACTGCTCGCGGGGGGTGGCGAAGAGCTCGTAGAAGGCCAGGTCGTCAAAGCCGCCGCGGGCGGCGTCGTGCCGATCCCCGGCGAAGAGAACGCGGTCGACCCGCGACCACAGAGCCGTCGCCAAGCACATGGGGCACGGCTCGCAGGAGGAATAGAGCGTCATACCCCGCAGCTGGAAGTCGCCTCGCTCCTTGCAGGCTGCGCGGATGGCCAGCACCTCAGCGTGGGCCGTGGGGTCGTTGTCGAGGGTCACGCGGTTGGCGGCTCGAGCCACGACCACCCCGTTCTCGACGATGACGGCTCCAAACGGTCCGCCTCCTTCGAGAACGTTCTTGCGAGCGTGCTCGACGGCCTCCTCCAAAAATTGGCGGTCGATATCGGTGACATCGCGTACGGCACTCATGGTTGCTCTCCTAAGATCCGGCCGACCGGGCCTGTACTGCGTGACATGGGATCTCCTGACACTCGTGACACTTGTGACATTCCTAGATTTCGTGCATCGGGCTCGGCGCTGACTCCGCCGGGCTGCCGATGAGTTTGGCTAGCCTGAGCCGGTTGATCTTACGGAACTCTTCGCGGATCACCGCTCGCTCAACTAACGGGTCGTTGCCGAGCCGCTGATGCAAGGCAGACAACAACTCTGAGGCCGACATCCCGGTGGCGCAGATGAGATACACGTGGCCGAAGCGCTCTTCGTAGTCGCGGTTGCCTTGAGCCATCGCGGCTTCGAGGTCAGCGTCTGTCTCACTCATCCCACCTTGCTCAGCCCGGGACCAGGCACCCCCCGGACCGGTGACCTTGTCGCCGATCCGAGGGTGCCCTGACATCGCGTCGTCCACATCGGCTTCACCGAGCTCCGCCAACGCCGCATCCGCCGATTCGAAGAGCGCCGTCTGGCTGCGGAACGGGCGGGCCTCGGCCACGGCCTTGGCCCAACGGTGGGAGGAGCAGCACGCGTAGAGCACTTCGCGTGCTGCCCCCTCGTCGAGGGCGTTGAAGGAGCTGAGGTCCAGCCCCTGCGGTGCCGCCATGGTCTGCCTTCCCGATCGGAGCGTGGGCTAGTGCAACTGCTCGAAGCGCTGCGTCCGTGCCGAGGAGATCGGGTTGGCGTCTGCCACCTTGTCCTCGAAGCGGTAGCCGGCGATCCTGGAGACCTCGTTGAGGCTGGCCACGTGCTCCTGGCCCTTCGAGTTCTCCATCCGACGCCAGCCCAGCCGCAGCACCTGGTCACGCTTGTCCAGGTCACGCAGGCAGACGATGAACGGGATGCCGAACTTCTTGGTGTATGCCGAACTGAGCTCCCTGAACTCCTCTTCTTCCTCATCGCTGAGGTAGCCCAGGCCAACCCAGGCCTGATCTGTCGAGGACTCTTCACCTAGATCCTCATCGACGCCGAGGTTGGGGTAGGCGGCCATCAGTTCGCGCTGCTCGTCGGCGGTGCCACCGAGCAGGGCCTCCTGGAAGGCCGCACGCAGGTCCGGGGTGTCAGCGAAGGGACGCTGACCGTAAGCCTTGCGGACCGGCCACACCGGGCCCTGGAACAGGCCCTGGAAGGTGTCGACGAACTCGTCCTCGGTCATGTCGTTGACCTGGCTCAGGCTGATCGAGTTGCCTGGTCTCCCCGCCACGGCTGGCCCCAGGTTGGGTCCGACGTGGAAGAAGAGGACGTTCAGAATGATGGCCGACAACGCACCGAGGGTGATGCCCGATCCGAAGATGATCTGGACTTCGGTGGCAAAGGCGTTGGCGATGTAGGGCTGAGCGGTGACCAGCACGGCCAGGCCGAGGCTGGTGCCGACGACGACCACGTTGCGGTAATCGTTGAAGTCCACCTTGGACAGCGTCTGGATGCCGACGACGGCCACCGTGGCGAACATCGCCAGCGCGGCGCCACCGAGCACCGGGTGCGGGATGCCGGCGACGATCGCGGCGGCCTTGGGAATGGACCCCAGGATGATCATGATCACACCAGCCGACACGACGACCCAGCGGCTCTTGACCTGCGTCAAGCGCACCAAACCGACGTTCTCGGCAAAGGCCGTGTACGGAAAGGAGTTGAGCACCCCACCCAACGCGGTGGCCAAGCCATCAGCCCGCAACGCAGCCGCAATGTCCTTCTTGCCGACCCGCTTGTTGACGATCTCACCGGTCGCGAACACGTCCCCGGTGGTCTCGACCGCAGTAATGATCATCACGATGATCATCGACAGGATAGCGGTGATGCTGAAGGTCGGAATCCCGAAGAAGAACGGAGTAGTCACACCAAGGATGTCAGCATCAGCGACGGCACCGAACTCGGCGTCGCCCAGGGCCCAGGCCACCAGCGTGCCGGCCACCAGGCCGACCAGGACTGCGATGGTCTGCAGGAAGCCCTTGAAGAACCGCTGGATGGCGACGATCAGGCCCAGGGTGCCGAGTGCATACGCGATGTTCGTCAGCGAGACCGCGTCCTTCATGATGTAGTTGCCCTCGATCAGCCGGAAGTTCCCGTCACCCTGCATGTCCCCGGGGCCGAAGCTCTCGACCACGTCGGCCGCCGCCACGGGAAGCAGCGCGATGCCGATGATCAGAATCACCGTTCCGGTGACCACCGAGGGGAAGAAGCGCAGCAGCTGCGAGAAGTACGGGGCCATGAACAGCGTGAATAGACCGGCCACGATGACCGAGCCGTAGATCGCCAAGAGGCCATCGGTGCCGCCGCCGGCCGCGAGGCCGATCGCGATCATCGGGCTCACAGCGGTGAAGGTCACACCCTGCAGCAGCGGCAGTTTCACGCCGATCTTCCAAAAACCCGCCGCCTGAATGATCGAGGCGATACCGCAAGTGAAGAGGTCGGCGTTGATCAGGTGGATGAGTTGCGTGTCGGTCAGCCCCAGGGCGCGAGCGACGAGGATGGGCACCAGGACCGCACCCGCATAGAACGCGAGGACGTGCTGGAAGCCGTAGATAGCCAACTTAGGAATGGGAAGAACCTCATCAACGGGATGAGTCTTCTTCTTGCGGACCACTTGTGTCTCGGACATGTGTACCTCAAAGGTCCCGGTGCGGGCTAAGCCACACCTCAGGCGGGGATACGACCACTCGGCATAGCGGACGCAGATGAACTGCATCACACTGTGCTCCTGTAGAGATGTCTGAGGCAGTCACCGAATCCACAAGGTTTCGCGGCCGATTACGTGACGACGTTGTGGGATGCGCCAAGCAAAGCGTCAGTCAGGCCAAGCAGTGGCAGGGAGCGGTAGGGCTTATTCCTCGCCGCGCAACTCGAACGAGCGCAGTCGATATCCGGCCAGTGCCACCCCACCAATGGTCACAACCAGCAGCGCGATGACGACATACATCCCGCTCATGTCACGGTTCACCAAGGCGATGTCATCGTCGATCATGGCCACAACGCGACGACCGAAGGACCCCACGGAGATGTATTGCAACCCGCCGAGCCACGAGGCCAGCAGGCCCTCAAAGCCCAGGACGTAGATCAAACCGGCAATCGTGCCATGCCGGGTCAGCGTGGCCATCGCCATGAACAACCCGCAGTAGCCCAGCGCCGCGACCACCCCGCCGATACCGATCGCCACCGCTTGCCCAGGGCTACTGATGTCCAGTAGCAACGCCGACGCCAGCAACGAACCGGCTCCGATGCCCACGGTCAAGGCGGCCGCGACGACAAACTTGCTGGCCACGACGACGTAGCGGGAGATGGGCTTGGAGAGCAAATAGATGATCGAGCCGTCCTCGATCTCCGGGCCCAGCACGCCGTTGGTGACCAAGAGGGCGATCAGCGGCAACACCAGCCCGAACCCGAAGATCATCGTGATGGGCTCGACCGCCAGGGAACCGTCGGTCAACGCCACAGTCACCACGGACAGCACGATCAGGAGCACAGGCAACACCGCGAGGAGTATGCCGCGACGCTGGCCGAGCAGTGACTGTGCGGACAGCCGGGCGATGGTGGTGTTCATGCGGACACCAGGTAGGTGAAGACCGACTCCAATGACTCATCCGTGGGCGTGACTTCACGCAGCGTGATCGCCGTCGTGCGCGCCACGCTGGGCAGCGCGGTGGCAAAGGCCCCCAGATCAGTCACCTGCACCTCCACCCCCGAAGCTCGATCCAGGGTGACGCCGCGCACGCAATCGAGGGACATCATCGAGGCCGCCAAGGAGCGATCGTCGCTGGACCGGATTCGGTATTGGGTTGGCCGATCGGTCATCAGTCGGCGAATCGCGCCGAAGTCGCCGGACGCGGCGTGCCGGCCCGCCACGACGACCTCCACGTGACGAGCGATCTGCTCGACCTCCTCCAGGATGTGCGAGCTGAACAGCACGGTGCGTCCCTGCTCCCCCATTCGAGTCAGCAATCCCATCAGGTGAATCCGCTGCCTGGGATCGACTCCGTTGAACGGCTCATCGAGCAGCAGCACCGACGGATCGTGCACCAGCGCAGCGGCCAATTTGACCCGCTGCCGCATGCCCTTGGAGTAGGTGCTGATCAGCCGGGCGGCCGGCTCCACCAACTCCACCACCGCCAGCGCGCGCTCGGCCGCCTCGCCGGGCTGCGGCATACCGTGGAGTTCGGCGTTGGCGCGCACGAACTGACGACCCGTGAGGTAGCCGAAGCTGGCTTCACGCTCCGGCACCAAACCGATCTGCCGATAAATCGAGGTGTTGCGCCAAATCGGCACCTCGTCCAGCGTGACCGCTCCGGCCGAGGGCGCGAGGAACCCGGCCATCATGGCGATCAGTGTGGTCTTGCCGGCCCCGTTGGGACCCAACAATCCGGTCACCCCCGGTCCGATGTCCATGGTGACGTCGTTGACGGCCACCACGTTGCCGTACCACCGTGACACGTCGCGGATGTGCACGGTGCTCATCGGGTGCCCTGTCGGTAGTAGCGCCGAATCAGCAGCCACATACCGCCCCCCACGACGAGCGCCGACCAGAGCAGATAGACCGTCACCATGGCAAAGCCCTCCGGAGGCAGGGGGTAGTAGGCCGTCCCGTCCAGCAGGCTCGCTTGGATGCCATCGACCAGCGTGAACGGCGAGAGCAGACCGAACCAGATCCCGACCGCGTCACTGTCGGTCCCGAGCGCAATGCCCTTGACCGCGGCCACGAAGCCGTTGGTCACCAACAACGCCACGATGATGGCCCCGACCGCCAACCCACGCCGCAGCGTGAAGGCGCTGACCAGGCCCGATACCGTGGCAAGCACGACCGAGAGGATCACCAGACCGACCACCGCCTGCGCAAAATCGGCCGTCTGGTCACTGACGTCCGACTCGGCGGCCAGTGCGCCGATATACAGCAACAGCACGGGGATGAACACGAACAGGAAGATCGCGCTGACCAACGAGGCCCAGCGGACCAGCGCAAACACCGCTGGCGGCAACGGTCTGGCGAGATAGAGCACGATCGAGCCCGAGCGCAGGTCGCGGGTGAACAGCACCGGAGCCTGACCTGCCACAAACACGATGACCAGCACGAACATGGTGTTGGAGTAGGTGCTGTAGTTGACGAACTCGCTGAACCCCACGGTCACCAACAGGGCCACGATGATCAGGGCCGGCAAGAGCGCGAGGCCCAGCATGATCATCGGCAGCAGTTTGGCCTTGCCCGAGCGGCCAAGCCCGTAGGCGTTGAGCAGGCCCGTGACGAACAGCGAGCGGGCGATCGGGCCAGCTCCGCGGCGTGGCCCTGAATAGGTGCGGTAGCCGATGTCGTGGATGACGCTCCTGGACTCAGTTGACATGTGCCGGCTCCGCCCCGAAAACGTCTTGGATGTGGCCTTGCTCGGCCTGAATGCGGATCAGCCCCAGACCCAGGTCACACGCAGTGTCCCGGATGAGGTCGTGAGGTTCGACATCGTCCGGCAGACCGCGGGCGTCGATCTCGATCATGTTTCGTCGCGGTCGACACGCCAGGCCGTGGGCCGCGAGGGCCTCTCCCATCGCGTGTTGAGCTTCGGTGTCTCCCAGCACCTCGACCAGCAAGAGCCCGGTGTCCTGCGTGAGCTCCGTGGTGGACTGAGAGCTGAGCAAAGTGCCGCCGTCCAACACGATGACGTGGTCGGCGACGCGCTCCAACTCCCCGAGCAGGTGCGAGGTGACCAGCACCGGTATGCCGAAGTCCGAGCCGATCCGCGACACCAGGTTGATCATGTCGTCGCGCGAGGCCGGGTCCAACCCGTTGGTGGGCTCGTCCAGCATGACCAACTTGGGGTCGTGGGCCAGCGCCTGGGCGAGTTTGGCGCGCTGCTTCATACCGGTGGAGTAGCCGCCCATCAGGCGGTATCGCTCCTCGGCCAAGCCCACGTGGCGCAGCACGTCGGCGGCGCGCTCGCGGGCCACGGTCGGCGGCAGCCCGGACATCTGGCCCATATGCACGATGAAGTCGATCGCCCGCACGTCGGGGGGCAGGCACTCGTGCTCGGGCATGTAGCCCACGACCGATCGGATGGCCACCCCGCCCGTCTCGATCGGGTGGTCCAGCACGGTCGCGGTGCCCTCGGAGGGCTTGAGCAACCCGAGCAGGATCTTGATCAGTGTCGACTTGCCCGCGCCGTTGGCACCGACCAATCCCGTCACTCCCCCGCCGACGGTCACCTCCAGGCCGCCGATAGCCGTCACCGTGCCGTATCTCTTCGTAAGCCCCCGCGTCTCAATCACCGCCATGCGAGCACCCTATCTGTGGTGGAGTGGACCTATGCCCACGATTCGCGCCTTGGGTGACCTGCCCAAGGCTCATCTGCATCTGCACTTCACCGGGTCGATGCGCATCCAGACGCTGCGCGACCTCGCTCAGCAACACAACGTCCACCTGCCCGCGGGACTGCTCGCGCAATGGCCGCCGGTGTTGAGCGCGCGCGATGAGCGGGGCTGGTTTCGGTTCCAGCGACTGTATGACGCGGCGCGGGCCTGCATCCGCACTGAGACTGATCTGCGCCGAGTGGTCCGCGAGGCGGCGCAGGACGACGCCCGCGAGGGGTCGCGGTGGTTGGAGTTGCAGGTCGACCCAACCTCGTATGCCCCGTTGGTCGGCGGCATCACCCCAGCGTTGGAGATCGTGCTCGACGAGGCGGCTGAGGTCTCCCGAAGCGGCCTGACACAGGTTGCGATCGTGGTCGCGGCGAGCCGGATGAAGCATCCCTTCGATGCTCGTGCGCTGGCTCGCCTCGCCGCTCACCATGCCGGCACTGGCCCAGGAAGTGTGGTGGGTTTCGGGTTGTCCAACGACGAACACCGCGGCGTGACCAGTGAGTTCAGCCGTGCGTTTGCTATCGCTCGGGATGCCGGTTTGGCGTCGGTGCCGCACGCCGGCGAGTTGCTAGGGCCCGAACACGTCGATGAGGCAATGCGGTCGTTGCTGCCTGACCGCCTGGGCCACGGCGTGCGGTCGGCCGAAGATGCCGCCGTCCTTGCGCAGGTGGTCGAAGGCGGCGTGACCCTGGAGGTGTGCCCTACCAGCAACGTGGCCCTGGGGGTGTATCCCAATCTGGGCTCGGTGCCCCTGCCGCAGCTGCTGGCCGCGGGTGCCTCGATTGCGTTGGGGGCCGACGATCCGCTGCTGTTCGGCTCCCGACTGACCGACCAATACGAATCGGCCCGGCATGATCACGGCTTGGAAGACGACGCCCTCGCGGGTCTGGCTCGGTCCTCCATCCGCGCCTCGCGGGCACCGCAGCATACGAAGGAGTCGTTGCTAGCCGACGTCGACGCTTGGCTGGCCACCCCTGGTTCCTAGCCCGCTGCAGCGGGCTCTCCCGCTTGGTGCTGCGTTACGGGTCTGGTGCTGCGTTACCGTTCTGGTGCTGCGTTACCGTTCTGGTGCTGCGTTACGGGTCTGGTGCTGCATTGCAGCGCAGCACCAGACGGGAAATGCAGCACCAAAGCGGATGGGAGCCAGGGGTGGGTGGGAGGCAGAGGTGGGTTGGAACCGGGAGCGGCCGCGAAGATGGGTATGCGGTCAGGGCGGCTAGAGGTTGAGCCCGACCAGCACCGGCTCGTTGACCAGTCGCACACCGAAGGCCTCGTTTACGCCGTCGCGCACCTCGCGAGCCAGCGCCACCACGTCGGCCGCTCGGGCTTGACCCCGATTGGTGACCGCCAGGGTGTGCTTCGTCGACAGCGAGGCGGGCCCCGGCAAGCCATATCCCTTGGTGTAACCGGCCTTGTCGATCAGCCAGGCCGCGGAGGTCTTGATCGTGCCGTCGGCCCCGGCGAACTCCGGCGGCGTCGGACCTTGCGGCCCCAGCCGCTGCAGCGCTCGCTCGCGCAGCTCGACCATCGCGGCGTCACTGAGCAGCGGGTTAGTGAAGAAAGACCCGCAGGACCACGTGTCGTGATCGGCTGCATCCAGGACCATCCCCCGCCGAGCCCGCTGCTCCAACACGCCTGCGCGCGCGTCGCCTAACGGCACCCGATCCCCAGCTGACACCCCAAGGCCCGCGGCCAGGTCGGCATACCCAATGGGTTGCGACATCTGCGTTGGTCGCAGTTGGAAACTCACGGTGAGCACGACATGCCGCGGGCTCGGATCCGCCGAGGTCCGCATCGAGGACTTCAGCAGGCTGTGCCGATAGGAAAACTCGCAGTCGGAGTTGAACAGCGTCCGGACCCGCTGCTCCTGCCGGTCATACACCCGCACCTGCCAGATGGTCTGAGCGACTTCCTGCCCGTAGGCCCCCACGTTTTGAACCGGAGTGGCCCCCGTGCTCCCCGGTATGCCGGACAGCGCCTCGATCCCCGACCATCCCTGCGATGCGGCTTGGGCGACCAGGTCGTCCCACGGCTCCCCCGCGCCGACGGTGACGATGACCCCACCGCACGCATCGTCGGACTCAACGCTGATCCCAGCGTTGGCGACCTGCACGACAGCACCGGCAAAGCCCTCGTCGGCGATGACGAGATTCGACCCACCGCCGAGCACCAGCAGCGGCACGCCGCGCGAGTCGACATTCCGCACCGCGTCGATCAGTTCCAGCTCAGAGGTGGCCGTCAGCCATTCCGTCGGTTCACCGCCGACCCGCATAGTGGTGGCGTTCGCCAGAGTCTTGGTGCTCACGGCCCCGGACGTGCTCGGATCGGTGCTGTCGCGATCACTCACGTGGCGCTGTGGCCATCGGTCGGCTGGGTGCGCACCACCGCGAGCGCCCGCCCGAGCACCTTGGCGTCCCCGCAGGTCACGGCCAACTCCACGGTGACCTGGCCAGTCTCGGTGTCCACTTTCTTGACGCTGGCCTTCACGTCGATGTCAGCCCCACCCTCGGCGGGCACTGGCACCGGGCTGGTGAAGCGAGTGCCGTAGGAGATCACGGCCGTCGGGTCGCCGGCCCATTGGCTCACGACCTCCACAGCCGCCCCCATCGTCCACATCCCGTGAGCGATCACGTCGGGCAAACCCACAGCGCGAGCGAACTCTTCGTCCTGATGGATGGGGTTCTGATCTCCGCCGGCGTTGGCGTAGTCGCGCAGTCGATCACGATCGACGTGGATCGTGCTGGTCGCGACGATCTGGCCGACGTTCAGGTTGCTCACACTGACGCTCATGCCGACTCCTTCTGCTCGCCGCGCACGACGATCATGGACGTCACCGTGCTGACGGCCGCTCCGTCAGCCAGGGTCAACTCGGTGCGGGTGCCGATCATCGAGTGACCTCCGGCTTGCCGCAGGCTATCGACGTGCAGGGTGGCGACGATGGCCTCGCCCGCGACGATCGGTCGATGATGAGCGAACTTCTGCTCCCCGTGCACGACCCGGGTGAAGTCGATGCCCGCCTCCGGATCGGCGACAAACTGCCGCTCACACTGCTGGGAGATGACAACGGCGAAGGTCGGGGAGGCCACCACGTCGGCATACCCCAAGACACGGGCCGCGTCGGCGTCGTGATGCATGGGATGCTCGGCACCCACCGCCTCAGCAAACGCCGTGATCGCCTCTGCGGTGACGGCATACGGATCGGTTGGCGGATAGACGCGTCCGGCGAAGTCGGGGTTCACAGCCATAGCCACGCAGCCTATCGCCGCCACGCGCGACGAAGGCCCCACCCGGTCACGGGAGGGGCCTTCGTCGATGCGTGCGGAGTGCGGGACTCAGCGAGTCTCGCGGTGCGGGGTGTGCGCACGGCATCGCGAGCAGAACTTCGCCAACTCAACCCGGTCGGGGTTGTTGCGGCGGTTCTTCTTCGTGATGTAGTTGCGCTCCTTGCACTCCGTGCACGCGAGGGTGATCTTGGGGCGAACGTCGCCACTCTTGCTAGCCACGGATGAACCTGCTCTCGGATTGTCAGTCGTGAATCGGTGTTGCGTCGGTGCGGTAGTGCTTGTAGCGGGAGCGGGCGTCGATCCCGCGACCTCACGATTATGAGTCGTGCGCTCTAACCATCTGAGCTACCCCGCCTCGGGGCGTGACCGCCGTTAGTGCGGTAGCCACGTTTTTCGCGAGCCCCCAAACGGAATCGAACCGTTGACCTTCTCCTTACCATGGAGACGCTCTACCGACTGAGCTATAGGGGCTGGTCCGCGACCCCGGGCAACGCCCGCTGGCTCGCAGCGCTGTGCAAGATTACACGCCACCCCCCAGCGCGGCGAAATCGTCCTAGGAGGGCTCCGACCTTGCATTGGCGAGGGTCGTCAGGGGGTCAGTCGGGCTGGCTCACCACACCGATCATGTGCTCCCGTTCGCCGGCTCGATCGGTCACGGCGAAGGCATAGCCGCCCTTGTCCTGGCGCAGCCGAAACGCCACCGTGGACGGCAACAGGATGGGCTTGCGGAACTCCACCGCGACAGTATGCCGATCGCCTAGGCGTCCTTCGAGGGCACCGAGCGCACGGGCGTGGGTCCACATCCCGTGGGCGATGGCGCGCGGGAAGCCGAACGCCTTCGCGGCCAGCGGGTTGAGGTGGATCGGGTTGACGTCACCGGCCACCGCGGCATACCGGCGTCCCAGATTGGCACCGAGTCTCCAGATGGCGATCTGGCCGAGGCTTCCGGGGTCGGGGCCTACCGCTTCGCGGGCGGCTGAGGCCGGCTGGGCAGCGCGACCCGGCCGCTCTTTGGCCAGACTCTGACCGCGCACCAGGTAGGTGCTGCGCCCCTCCCAAACCACCTCCCCCTGGCTTTCGGCGCGGCTTTCAAGGTCGATCGTCAAGCCCTTGGGATGTGGCACCAGACGGTCAGCGCGCACCGACATCGTCAGTGGCTCGGTGATGTCGACAGGTCGGTGTTGAGTCATCGTGTTGGCCACGTGCACCATGCCCGCCATCGGGAACGGGAAGTCCCGGGCGGCCATCAGGTGCACTTGGAGCGGGAAGACCATCACGTGCAGGAAGGTCGTCGGGACATCGTTTCGCAACGAGTAACCCATCAGGTGGGTGTAGTCGGACAGGGTGTCGACATCGATCGGCAAATCGCTCAGGCGCACTTCGCGGTC
The DNA here is from genome assembly GCA_963803695.1 of uncultured Actinomycetota bacterium. Lineage (GTDB taxonomy): Bacteria > Actinomycetota > Actinomycetes > Actinomycetales > Dermatophilaceae > Ornithinicoccus. The sequence goes on along the minus strand of CAWDNY010000015.1, from coordinate 173,840 downwards.
GGGCACCGTACGGCCGTGCGAGATTTTGCTGTATCGGTTGCTGGTCACGGCCGCCTTGAGGATCAGCGGACCGATTGAGGGAACCCGGTCAATCTCTTCAAGAGCGGGAATGGGACTCACGCCCCGATTTGCGACTGCCCGCATACCCGAAGCACTTGGCCGGACACGGCCGCGCTCGCTGGATCGGCGAAGTAGGCGATGGTCTCTGCGACATCGACCGGCTTGCCGCCCTGCTGCACCGAGTTGAAGCGGCGGGCGAACTCACGCGTCGCCGCCGGGATCTTGCCGGTCATCTCGGTCTCGATGAAGCCCGGTGCGACCGCATTGACGGTGATCCCACGATCGCGAAGGTGCGGGGCCAGCGCGCGGACCGCGCCGATGACCCCCGCCTTGCTCGCGGCGTAGTTGGCCTGGCCGCGGTTGCCCGCAATGCCGCTGGTCGAGGCCACCGACACGATCCGCCCGCCGTCGGCCAATCCGCCGGGCACCCACGGGTCGAGCAGCACCTCGTTGATCCGCAACGCCGCCTTCAGGTTGACGTCCAACACACTGGCCCAGCGCGCCGCGTCGGTGTTGGCCAGCAACTTGTCCCGCGTGATGCCGGCGTTGTGCACGATGGCGTGGATACGGGTGCCCGCTCCGAAGCGCCCGGCCACGTGGTCGGCGATCGTCCTGCCTGCGTCCGGGGCGGTGATGTCGAGTTGCAGCGCCGTGCCACCAAGACGATTGGCCACCGAAGCCAGTGCATCACCCGCAGCGGGAATGTCGATCAGAACCACAGCCGCGCCATCGCGACCGAAGACTTCGGCAATGCCGGCCCCGATCCCACGGGCAGCTCCGGTCACCACCACGATCTGGCCTTCGAACGGCGTGTCCGAGCTCGACGGCGCGTGGCGCTGTGAGCCGATGCTGATGGGCTGACCGGACACGTATGCCGACCGTCCCTCGAGCAAGAACTTCAACGTCGAGGCAGCCCCGCTGGCCGAGGAGTCGGCGACCTGCACCAGGTTGGCGGTGCCCCCGGCGCGCATCTCCTTGCCGACGCTGCGCACGATGCCGTCCAGGGCTTGGCAGACCGCGGAGGCCTGCACACTGCTGACCTTGTGCGGAGCCACACCGATCACGATCACGCGTCCGCTGGACTCCATGGCCTTCAGCGCCGGCCGCAGCATCGCGCGCACCTGCTCCAGGTCATCGAGGTCGCGGGCCATGGTGGCGTCCAGCACGATCGCGCCAATTTTTCCTTCGTATGCCGGCACCTCAGCGCCGTCATCGACCAGGGCCTGAGTCGTCGTGATGCCGAGTAAGTCCAAAGTGCGCGTGGCGATGTCACCCCCGCCGATCGTGCCGAGCACGATGTCGCCCGAGGGCATCTGGCGACCCCGACGCAGGGTGGCGGGCTGCGGCATACCCAGTTGCTTTGTGACTGCTTTGCCGACCGGGTTGCGGGTCAGTGAGGTGTAGAGATCTGCCATCAGACTGCCTCCAGGATTGCGACGACTCCTTGACCGCCTGCCGCACAGATCGACACGAGACCGCGCGACCCCGGGCCACGCTGCGACAAACTCTTGGCCAGCGTAGCCACGATCCGCCCACCGGTGGCAGCAAAGGGGTGTCCGGCAGCCAGGGAGGAGCCGTGAATGTTGAGCTTGGTGCGGTCGATGCTGCCCAATGCGGCTGCACGCCCTAACTGCTGGGTGCAGAAGTCCTCGCTCTCCCAGGCGGCCAGGGTAGCCAGCACGGTCGAGGCAAACGCCTCGTGGATCTCGTATTCATCGAAGTCCTGCAGGCGCAGGCCCTGGCGATCCAACAAGCGCGAGACGGCATACGCCGGGGCCATCAGCAACCCTTCGTCGCCGAACACATAGTCCACTGCAGCTACCTCGGCGTCGACGATGCGCGCCAACGTCGGCAGGTTGCGCTCAGCGGCCCACTCCTGCTCGGCCACCAGCACCAGAGCCGCACCGTCGGACAACGGGGTCGAGTTGCCGGCCGTCATCGTGGCCCCCTCCCCCTTGCCGAAGACCGGCTTGAGCTTGGCCAGCGCCTCGGCTGAGGTGTCCGGCCGCATTCCCTGGTCGCGGGTCATCCGTAGATACGGAGTGGCGAGGTCGTCGAAGAATCCGGAGTCCCAAGCGGCGGCGAGGTTGTGGTGGCTAGCGGCGGCGAGCGCGTCCTGGGCCTCGCGGGTGATGCCCCAGGTTTTGGCGGTGATCGCCTGGTGATCGCCCATCGAGAGCCCGGTGCGCGCCTCGGAGTTACGCGGGGTCTGAGGCGCGAAGTCACGAGGGCGGATGCTGGCCAGGGCGCTGAGCCGCTGCGGCACCGTTTTCGCTCGCGAGGCTTTGAGCAGGGCGGCGCGCAACCCGTCGCTGACCGCGATCGGCGCATCGCTGGCACTGTCGACTCCGCCGGCGATGCCGACGTCGATCTGGCCGAGCGCGATCTTGTTGGAGACCTGGATGACGGTCTCCAGACCGGTGCCGCAAGCCCGCTGCACGTCGTATGCCGGCGTGCTGGGGGCCAGCGCGGAGCCGAGCACGGCCTCGCGGGTCAGGTTGAAGTCTTTGGCGTGCTTAAGTACCGCGCCCGCGGCGACTTCCCCGAGCCGTTCACCGGCGAGGCCGAACCGCGCGACGAGCCCATCCAACGCAGCGGTGAGCATGTCCTGGTTGGAGGCTGCGGCATACCCGCCGCCCGCCTTGCCGAATGGAATGCGGTTGCCGCCGACGATGACCGGCACGCGGGGCAGATGGGCGGGCCCGGTGGCCTGCGAGCTCGAGGGCATCTGAAACTCCTGTTGATCACGGGGGAAGGTGAAGAATTGGCAAATATCTGATACCGACCGTAGCAGGTACGCGGAGTACTCGGTACTATCAACGCCATGACAACCCAGCCGCAGGAGCGCACCGAGCATCGCGACGGTCGTGATGTCCGCTGGGAAGCCCACCGGGCCATCCGCCGTCATGAGTTGGTCGAGCACACGCTGCGCGCCATCCGCGAGCACGGTCCGGGCGTCGGGATGGACGACATCGCCGCCCAAGCCGGCACTAGCAAGCCCGTGCTCTACCGCCACTTCGGGGACCGCAACGGCGTCTACCTTGGCGTCGTCGAGGCCGTCGATGCGCGGGTCCTTACCGACCTCGGTGCCGTCGCGGACAAATCCGGTTGCGGCCCGGACGGATCCCCTGCGGACGTGACTGGGCTGATCACTGCGATGGTCTCGGCATACCTGGAATTGGTGCAGCGCGACCCCGAGATCTATCGCTTTGTGGTGTCCCGTCCGTTGCTGGAGACCGGCTCGACCGCGCACGCCGACCCGGCCGACCCCGTGCTGACGCTGACCGGTCGGATCGGTGATCGGTTGGCTCAGATCTTGAGCGCTCACCTGCAGCGGTTGGGTCGCGACCCCGCCCCGGCGGTGACCTGGGGGCACGGCATCGTCGGATTCGTCCGCGCCGCCGCCGATCAATGGGTCACCCACCAACCACCCGGCAGCACGGCCGAGACCGTGACCGCCGAAGTCATCGAAATGCTGCGCCCCGCCCTTGAAAGCACCCCATCCCCTGCCCTGGAGGAGACCTCATGACCACCACCCACGACCCTCGAACCGGACGTAACTTGGACGACGAGATCAGCGCCGGTCCGGCCGACAGGATCAGCCCACTGGGCCAGGCGTTGCGCGACGCCACGGCTGGCCGGTGGGCAAACGTCCGCGAGCTGGCTCGGCATACGTTGCCGCCGGAGCTGATGCAACGTGATGCGGGACTGACGATGCAGCAAGCTCGCGACTGGACCCGCGAAACCCTCGTCACATTGACCGCTCGCGGATTCACGACCAGCGGCTACCCCAAGGAGTATGGCGGCCATGACGACCTCGGCCGCTCGGCCATCGACTTCGAGCTGTGCGCCCACGGCGACCTGTCGGTGGCGATCAAGTCCGGGGTGCAATACGGCCTGTTCGGAGGGGCGGTCAACAGTCTGGGCACCGCCTGGCATCACGAGACCTATCTGCGCGACATCGTGACGCTGGCCCTGCCCGGTTGCTATGCGATGACCGAGATCGGCGACGGCAGTGATGTGTCTTCGTTGGAGACGACTTTGACCTACGAGGCACAGACCGACGAGATCATCGTCCACTCCCCGACCGCTTCGTCCATGAAGGCCTACATCGGCGGGGCGGCCGTGGACGCTCAGATGGCCGTGGTCTACGGACAACTCATCGTGGCCGGTGAGTCACACGGCGTGCACGCGACGATGGTGCCGATCCGTGACGAGTCTGGTCAGCCGTTGCCGGGAGTTGCTCCTGGTGATCACGGGGCCAAAGGGGGGCTGGCCGGGGTCGACAACGGCACCTTGATGTTTGATCAGGTGCGGGTGCCTCGGCGGATGCTGCTGGATCGCTACGGCGGCGTCAATGCCGATGGCGACTACGTGAGCGACATCGAGAACCCGAACCGACGCTTCTTCACCATGCTCGGCACATTGGTTCGCGGTCGGATCTGCATCGCCGGTGCTGGGGCGGTGGCCGGTCGGCGCGGCCTGTCGATCGCCACGCGGTATGCGCTCAAGCGTCGTCAGTTCAGCGCGGCGGGCCACACCGGTGACGTGTTGTTGATCGACTATCTCGCTCACCAACGCAAGTTGCTGCCTCGCATCGCCACGGCATACGCGTTGATGTTTGCCCAAAACGAGATCACCGAGCGGCTGCAGGACCTCCACGAGGCCGATGACCACGACGAGGAAGCCCAACGCGAGCTCGAGACGCGGGCGGCCGGACTCAAAGCGATCAGCACCCGCTTCGGCAACGACACCATTCAGGTATGCCGTGAAGCGTGTGGGGGCGCTGGTTATCTGTCCGAGAACGGGCTCACCTTGATCCGCCGGGACGCTGACGTCTTCGCGACGTTCGAGGGTGACAACACGGTGCTGCTGCAGTTGGTGGCTAAGGGATTGCTGTCCAACTACAAGGAGATGTTCGGCGACCTGGACATGCGCGGGATGATGCAGTTCGCGGCGAAGTCCTTCACCGGAGCAGTGATCGAGCGCACAGCAGCGCGTCCGGTGATTGATCGCCTGCTCGAGGCAGCAAACCGGCGATCGGATGAGGACCCGCTGCACGACCGGGCGTGGCACGTCACCATGTTCGAGGACCGCGAGCGTCACGTGCTCGAGACCCTGGCTGCGCGACTGCGCAAAGCCGCAAAGGCCAATCCGGACTCGTTCGAAGCATTCAACTCCGCTCAAGACCACGTGCTGCTGGCGGCCCGGACACACATGGACCGCGTTGTCCTCGAGGCCTTCATCCAGGGCATCGACTCGTGCCAGGACCCCGTGGCCAAAGATCGTCTGGAGCGCCTGTGCGACCTGTATTGCCTGAGCAGCATCGAAGATGACTCTGGCTGGTATCAGCAGCACAACCGCCTGTCGGCCACGCGCTCCAAGAACGTGACGGCCGCGGTCAACGAGTTGTGCCGCACGCTGCGTGTCGATGCCCTGGCCCTCGTGGAAGGGATGGGTATCCCCGAGGAATGGCTGAACTCCTCGATGTTGGTGGAGCCGCACTGGACCCCCTGAATTGACTCCGAGCACCTAGAGTGCTGCCGTGACCACCAACCCCCTCGCCAGCGCACCTCCTTCGCCGTGGCGTTGGGTGGCCCGCGGGGCAATTCTCGGGCCGTTCATTGGCGTGGCCGCCGCCCTGATCACGGGTTACGTCTTTGCTGGCTCCCTCTCCAGCAGCGACGTTGGCTATGACAGCCCTCGCGACTTTTACGTCAGCTTCGTCCGAGTGGGGTTCCTCTTGGGACTCGTCGACGGGGTGGTGTTCGGGCTGATCATGCGCCGGCTCGTCGGCAGTGAAGACCGGACCGGCAAAACCACCAAGCTTGCGGTGCTCGTGCCGTTGCCGCTGAACCTGCTCATCTTCCTGAGTGGGCCGAGCCTGTGGACCCTCTTCGCGCTGTTCATGCTCCCCCCGGTCCTGACGATCACGGTGCTGCGGATCGTCTTCGCCATTGACCGGCGCACCGGCCGCTCCGGCATCTAGCCCCGCACTCCCCCGCGCTCCCCCGCACCCCACCTCTTACCCCTCGCCACCGCGCCCCACCTCCTACCCCTCGCACTGACCTCCCTCCCCTTATCCGTGCACTCGGACACGCAAAAGTCCCCCCGCTGCTACATCGGGCCAGGTGGGCGAAACTTTTGCGTGTCTGAGTGCCCTGTGGATAACCCGAGAAGCCACCGAGACGCCTAGAGCACACTCGGGCAATGCCCTCCCCCACGGACACCGTCCAGACCCTCGGAGGCATCGCCACGTTCGCAGAATTGCGCGGCCCCCTCTCACGTAGAGCCATTCAGCGAGCCGTGCATAGCGAAGAACTCGCCAAGGACCGCCGGGGTCGATATGTCCTAGCCTCAACGTCGGAGCACCTTCGGATAGCTCACGAAATGAGTGCCGTGTTGTCGCACGAGAGCGCCGCCCTGCATCACGGCTGGAAGGTGAAGTCCGCTCCTGAGCTGCCTATGGTGGCCGTCCGCCGCAACAGACACCTCGCGGTTGCCGACCGGGCACGCTGCATACCGCACTACGTCGATCTGCCTTCGGACGACATACGCGAAGGAGTCACCACCCCGACCCGCACGGTGCTGGACTGCGCTCGCACACTCCCGTTCGACCGTGCGCTGGCCGTCGCCGACTCGGCCCTGCGAGCGCAGGACATCACCCTCACTCGTCTGCGCAGCGAAGCGGCACAACTCCGGGGGCGCGGTAGCGGAGCGGCACGAAGGGTTGCCAGGCACGCAAGTTACGTGTCGGCCAACCCGCTCGAATCAGTGCTTCGCGCCATTGCCGCCGATGTCCCCGGATACTCGTTCGTGCCCCAGTTGCGCGTCTGGGATCACGGGCTCTATGCCACCGTCGATCTCGGTGACGAGCGGCTAAAGGTGGCTTTGGAGGCCGAGGGGTATGCGTTTCACGGCGGGCGCAAGGAGTTTCGTCGGGACTGCCGCAGGTATGACGAGCTCGTGGCCTGGGGGTGGACGGTGTTTCGGTTCACTTGGGAGCACGTGATGCTCGACCCGGACTTCGTGATCTGGACTCTAGAGTCATGGCTGCGCACGCGCCGTGGTCAGCCGGTGTCACCTGCCCCCGCGCCGGCCGCTCGATTGGCGTGATCGGCCGAGCACCCAAACACGCAAAAGTCTCACGCACCTGCAGCTTTGCGGGACCGATGGCACTTTTGCATGTCTGAGTGCGCGCAGGGAGAAAGCGGTGACGAGGGGGTGGGGTGTGGGGTAGGCACTGGTGATTAGCGCAGGTGGCCCGCAGCGATGGCGGTGGGAGCGGACGGCGCGAGCGGCAAGCGCCCCAGCATTACCGCGTGCATGGAGTGATAGAGATCGGGCCGCCCCGGCCAGACGGTGCCTGCCGGGCTATTGGCAGAGTCGAGTTCGTGCCGCCACGAGCCGTCATCCGTGACCAGGTGTTGCGCCGCGTAATCCCACCAGGTGCGATACCACTGCTCGTAACGGTCTTCACCAGTCGCGGTATGCAGTGCCGCCGCCGCAGAAATGGCCTCCGCCACCACCCAGTGCATCCGCTGGCGGACAACAGGAGTCCCCGACCAATCCGTGGTGTAGACGAAGCCGTCCGCTCCATCCACTGACCAGCCGTCGGTGACCGCCCGGTCAAACAACTGTTGAGCCCCGGTGAGCAAGGTTGGCGGTGCCGATTCGCCCAACGCCGCCCGCACGTGCAGAGCCAAGCGTGCCCACTCAAGGCCGTGGCCCACGGTCGCACCGTAGGGCTGGAAGGGATGGTCCGGCTGGTCACGATGGTGCTCGAGCAGCGGGATCCACTGGGAGTCGAAGTGCTCCGGGATCCGCCCATCGTGCTCGCGAGCCCAGCCCAACACGGTCGATGTGATCCGGGCCGCCCGCTCCAACCAACGGGCATTGCCCGTGGTGTCAGCTGCCGATAGCAACGCCTCCACGGAATGCATGTTGGCGTTGACGCCCCGGTAGTCCGACACCGAAGAGAAGTCGCGGGCCGCAGAGTCAGCGTGCAGCCCCGGACCCTCTTCCCAGAACCGTTGATCCAACGTATGCAGTGCCTCGCCCATCAGGTCGGCTCCACCATCGATCCCGGCCACCGTGGCGCTCGAGGCCGCGAAGACCACGAACGCGTGGGCGTAGGCCTCTTTGCCCTCATCACGAGCATCCCCGGGACCGACCGACGCGTACCACCCGCCGTAGGTCTCGTCATACAATCGGCCGCGCAATCCCTCGAGCGCTTGGCTGGCCACCGTGCCGCAGCCGGGTACTCCTGCCAGGTGTCCCAGGCTGTAGACGTGAGCCATCCGCGCAGTAATCCACGTGTGCACAGGCTTGGTCAGGTCTGGGTGACCCTCATCATCGAGGTATGCCATCCCCCCGCTGGGATGCCCAGAGTGACGGCCGAACCGCAACTGCAAACGGGTCTGTTCACGAAGCCAGGCCAGGTGGTCGGGCTGTGCCAGCCAACGCGAAGCCACGGAAGGAGTTAGATCAGCGCTGGGCCAACGCTTCGCCCACAACCTCGGCCAGAGCCTTGGTGATGATCATCAGCTCGTCCTGAGTGATGGTCAGCGGCGGAGCCAACCGGATCGTGGAGCCGTGGGTGTCCTTGGCCAACACGCCCTTCTTCATCAAGGCCTTGCAAGCGGCCTTGCCAGTCATCACGTCAGGGTCGATGTCGACACCGGCCCACAGGCCGCGCACGCGCACGCCAACCAGGCCCTTGCCAATGAGCGCTTCGAGTTGGTCGCGGAAAACTGACTCCAGCTCGGCTGCGTGAGCCTGGTGCTCGCCAGTGGCCAGCATCTTGACGACTGCGTGACCCACGGCCGCTGCGAGCGGGTTGCCGCCGAATGTCGAGCCATGCGTACCCGGGGTGATGACGTCCATGACGTCGCGGTTCGCCGCCACGGCCGAGACCGGGATGATGCCACCGCCGAGGGCCTTGCCGAGGGTGTACATATCGGCTTCAACACCCTCGTAGCCGCAGGCCAGCGTGGTGCCCGTCCGACCAAGGCCCGACTGGATCTCATCCGCGATCATCAACACATTGCGGTCGGTGCACAACTCGCGCAGGGAGGGCAGGAAGCCTTCCTTGGGGATCTGCACACCCTGCTCACCCTGGATGGGCTCGACCAAGACGGCAACGGTGTCGTCGTCGATGGCTGCTTCGATCGCGGCCAGGTCGCCATACGGCACAGCTTCGAAGCCGGGAGTGTAGGGGCCGTAGTGGTCGTGCGCTTCGGGGTCGTCCGAGAAACTGATGATGGTGGTCGTGCGACCGTGGAAGTTGCCAGCCATCACGATGATCTTGGCCCGGCCAGGCGTGACGCCCTTGACCGTGTATCCCCACTTACGGGCGATCTTCAGCGCGGTCTCGACCGCTTCGGCACCGGTGTTCATCGGCAGGATCGACTCCTTGCCGACCAGCGCCGCGAGGTCACGACAGAACGGACCAAGGGCGTCGTTGTGGAAGGCGCGGCTGGTCAGCGTCAGCCGGTCGAGCTGGTCCTTTGCCGCAGCGATCAGGTCAGGGTGGCGGTGCCCGAAATTCAACGCGGAATATCCAGAAAGCGCGTCGAGGTACTTGTTGCCCTCGACGTCGTGCACCCAGATACCCTCGGCCACGTCGACCACGACGGGCAGCGGGCTGTAGTTGTGCGCGGCAACTCGCCCTTCCAACTCGATGTATGCCGTGTTGCTCGGCTCGATGGCGTCGGTAGCGGACGGCGCAGTCAACGTGTCAGTCATGCCCTCCAGAGTACGGGTCGCTAGCCGCCCACGTCACGCTCACCCGGTTAGTGGCCGTTCTTCTCTCGGTGGCTGCATCCTGGCCAGCAACACGGCCGCCGTGTGCCCTGCGCCAACTCTTCGTGAGCGCGTCCGATGCGCTTTGTCCTGGTCTCCTCGCGCTTGGCGTCCTCGACCCAACAGATCCACTCGTTGCGAGCCAGCGGGGTAATGTCCCGCCACGCCTCCAGCGCCGGCGAATCGTCGGTCAACGCCTCTTTAAGGTCGGCAGGCAAGGCGTGCACCGTCCCCGCCGGAATCTGTTTTCCAGCCATACCAAACTCTATGACGGACCAGTGGCCTTGCCCAGTTGGTGTGATCAGAACGTGCCGGAGTTAACCCGCTCGAAGTGGTCGGCCCTGGTCGTTGCCGGCTGGAAGCCCAGGCCGTGCGATTCGCTCAACTACGCCGCGTGCTGACCAAATAGCGCCTTGGGCACGTCGAATACTCCTTGCCTGAGCTACGGCGCACTCGGTTCGGCCACGCCCTAGGAATCGGAGCCGCTGACCGGCCCGGCGAGCGGCACGGGTTACGTTTGGACCTATGGCGACCCCGGAGGAGCGCACGGCCGAAGCGGCCGAGAGTTCGCGAGCTCAGCTCCGGGAGATGTGGCCCTACCTGCGCGACCACCGCAAGGCCCTGATCCTGGTCGCCATCACCTCGCTTTTTGCCACAATCTTCGCGGTCATCCAGCCGCTGATGTTGCAACGTTTGGTCAATTCGGTCGAAGCCCGTGAGGCCATCGGCGGATTCCTCGGCTTGCTGATCGGCGTCACGTTGGGTCAGGCACTGTTCAGCGGGCTGCAGACCTATCTTTTGCAGAGGACTGCCGAGCGGGTGGTGCTGGGCGTGCGTCGCAGCATCGTCGGCAGCTTGCTGTCCCTGCCGGTGAAGGTGTTCGATGCCCGGCGGGTCGGTGATCTCATGTCGCGCGTGGGCTCCGACACCACCCTGCTACGCACCGTGGTCACCTCCGGGATCTTTGACATCATCTCCTCGGTGCTGATGTTCGTGGCCGCAGTCGTGCTGATGGTGATCATCGATCCACTGCTCTTCGGCCTCACCCTGGGCACCGTCCTCATCGGAGTCAGCGCCGCCTTCATTCTGGGCCGCCAGGTGCGGCAGGCCAGCAAGGATGCCCAGAACGCGGTGGGCGACATGTCCGCCTCCGTCGAGCGAGCCTTGTCAGGCATCCGCACCATCAAGGCCGCAGTCGCCGAGGACCGCGAAGCCGAGCTGATCGACAAGGACGCGCAGTCGGCATACCGCGCTGGGGTGCGGCTAGCCACACTGTCGGCGATCATCAACCCGCTGATGTCGATCTGCCTGCAGGCGGCCTTCTTGGTCGTGCTCGCGGTCGGCGGTATCCGCGTGGCCAACGGCTCGATGCAACTCGGTGACCTGATGGCCTTCATCCTCTATCTGTTCCTGCTCATCATGCCGATCGGCTCAGCGGTGGGTGCGTTCGTGCAGATCCAGTCCGGGCTTGCCGCCTTAGACCGGATCCAAGAGATCGTGCGCCTCGATCCCGAGGTGGCTGACGAAACCTCACTCCATCCGACCGCTGCACCCGAGGTCGGCAAGGCGGTCTGCCTGGCGGTGGAGTTCGTCGACGTGTCGTTCAGTTATCCCGCCGACCCGCCCCGCGAGCGCGACGCTGAGCACCAGATCGAGGCGGAGGCCGAGCCCCAGCCCCTGGTCCCCGAAGTCGTCCTCGACTCAGTGAGTTTTGCCGTGCGGCGCGGCAGCCGCACAGCGCTCGTGGGCCCCTCAGGTGCCGGCAAATCGACCGCCCTGGCCCTCATCGAGCGCTTCTACGAGCCCACGTCAGGGACGATCAACCTCGCTGGTATGCCGATCGCCCACCTGCCCCGTCACGTCCTGCGGACCCAGTTGGGATTGATCGAGCAAGATGCGCCCGTGCTCAGTGGCACGCTGGCCGACAACCTGCGCCTAGCTGCACCGGAAGCGTCCGACGAGTCGCTGGTAGAGGCTTTGAGCGCGGTCGGCCTGCGCGATCTCACAACTCGCGATAGGGACGGCCTGGCGCTCGACCTCGGCGAGCACGGCACCAAACTCTCCGGCGGGCAACGCCAGCGATTGGCCTGGGCCCGCACCATGCTTGCCGAGCGAGACATCCTGCTGATGGATGAGCCCACGTCGTCGGTCGACTCGCGCACCGAGCATCTGTTGCAGGCCACGCTCGATCAACTCGCCGATCAGCGCACCCTGATCGTGGTGGCCCACCGACTGTCGACCGTGGCCGACTTCGACCAGATCGTCGTATTCGAGCACGGCAAGGTTGTGGCCTCCGGGACGCACGATGAGCTCATCAGTGCCGAGGGCGTCTATCGCGAGATGGCGCAGCGTCAGGGTCTGGTCGGTGCGACAACTCAGGCCCCGACCGATGTGGTCAGGGCCTGAAGGAGTGTCCTGGGGTGGCAGGTGCAGGATTCGAACCTGCGTAGGCTACGCCGGCGGATTTACAGTCCGCTTCCATTGGCCACTCGGACAACCTGCCTTGGTTGAACGGGTGAAAGGATAACAGTCACCATCGGGCCAAAAGCCAATCGAGAGCTGGCCCGCCGAGCGCAAGGGACTCACTATGGCCGACTCCTCATTCGACGTCGTCAGCAAGGTCGACAAACAGGAACTCGCGAACGCCGTGAACCAAGCCGCCAAAGAGATCGGTCAGCGCTTCGACTTCCGCGGTGTTGGGGCGCAGGTGGAGCTGACTGGCGATGTCATCACGATGAAGGCGTCGACCAGCGAGCGGTGTTTGGCCGTGCTCGACGTGCTGCAGACCAAAATGGTCAAGCGCGGGGTCTCGCTGAAGGCCCTCGAGCTGTCGGACGATGGCGAGCCTCGTGTGTCAGGCAAGGAATATCGCCTCGACTCTGCACTCAAGGACGGCATCACCTCCGAGCAAGCCAAAAAGGTCACCAAGATGATCCGCGACGAAGGGCCCAAGTCGGTCAAGACACAGATTCAGGGCGACGAGGTGCGGGTGACCTCCAAGTCGCGTGATGACCTGCAGGCCGTTCAGCAGATGCTGCGTGAGGCCGACCTCGACTTCGCCGTCCAGTTCACCAACCGCCGATAGCACGAGGAGCACCGATGCCCACCCCACTGAAACTTGCCGTCATCATTGCCTCCAGCCGCCCGCAGCGCGTCGGCCCGGCCGTGGCGGAATGGGTGTTCGCCGCCACCGCCGATCGTGAGCACGCTGCATACGACCTGATCGACGTGGCGGAGCAGGATCTGCCGAACCTCGACGAGGGCCAGCCTGCGGCGGCGCAGCACTACACGAAGGACCACACCAAAGCGTGGTCGGAGAAGATCGCTGGCTATGACGCCTTCATCTTCGTCACCCCGGAATACAACCGCGGCATCCCCGGTCAGCTGAAGAACGCCCTGGACTTCCTGTATGCCGAGTGGAACGACAAGGCGGCTGGCATCGTCTGTTACGGCAGCTCAGGTGGGCTGCGAGCAGCCGAGCAGTTGAAGCAGATCCTCGGCGAGTTGCAGATCGCGACGGTGCGCGCCCAGGTGTCGGTGTCGATCTTCGATGATATGCAGGACTACACCGTGATGACGCCACGGGACTTCCAGGCCCGCAACGTGCAGACCCTGCTAGATCAGACCGAGCGCTGGGCCGGTGCCCTCAAGACTCTGCGCTAGAGCCGGCATAGTGGGCATGGAACGAGCCCTAGGCGAAAGGGTTCACGACGAGCACTCCCCTGATGCGTGAATCGGTGGCTAGATCCTCCGACCACAGTTCCGAGCATCCCGATTCCACCGCAGCTTCGACGATCATAGAGTCCCAAACAGAGAGTTGATGCCGCTCGCTCGTGGCTGCGGCGCGCAAGACCAACCGTGCATCGGCAGTGACCACGTGCAATTTCGCCAAGTTGTCGAGAACTACACGTGCCTCAGTCGCGGACCACTTGGGAGCAAGTTTCCGGGTCAGCACGGAGTGCATCTCCAACATGACCTGGGTGCTAACCACGAAGTCTTCGTCTAGCCCCAGAACTCCTTCAGCCCTGGCCTGCTTTTGGGGCTCCGAACCATCGAACCGATACGCAATGACGTTGGTATCCACGAAAACGCGCCGTCGGACGCTACTAGTCACGGTGCAAGTCGTCCCGCACCCACGCTCGGCCATCACCTTGGGCGCCGGAGCGGTGCTTGTCGGCGAGATCACCCAACGATGAGAAAACAGACCGGGGTGACCGGTCCGCATCTGCGTAGCGCTCAAGTGTCTGAGCCAGATAGGCATTGACGGACTCATGGCGCTCAAGCGCGCGTATGCGCGCGCGCCGGAGCACGTCCTCGTCCACGGAGATCGTCAAGCTAGCCACCCGATGAGTGTAGCGCGGATCCCGTGCTACACGAGTTGCCCAGTGACGCGCGGTTGGCGGCGGCGCGACCGGAGACCCACCCCTCGTAGTCGCTCGGAGCCCGCGTGCGGTGTTGTTTGAGCGTCGGGAACATCTCCTGTGTGGCTTCATCAACCGCCTCAGAGCGCTGGGCCAGCACGCGGACAAGTCCACGCTCGCCGGATCTGCGATCCGATGAACATGTCATCTCCTCGCCTGCCTCATCCGGCACCGCCTCGCCCTCGGCACTCGCGACGGCAGAGGCGGTCTCGGCATCAGTCACTTCCTGCAGGCGCTCCCCGATGCGGCTCGCGTATGCGGTCAGGAACGAACTGCGGAAGGCCCGCGTGCGTGACCCTCCCGAGCCGGAGCGGCGGACGCCCTCTCGCTGTACCGCTTGGGTTGCTTGGACCAGCAAGGACGTAAACAGCGTCTCGACAGCGGCAAGGTCAGCGGCAAACCCGAGCACCGTCACAAAGCCCAGCTCTCTGGACCACACGGTGCGGCAACGATTGGCATCGGCGACCACAGTGAGCAACAGCGCTTTCGCGTTTTCGTAGGGCCTATCGATCCCGATCCTGCGGGCGTCAGGACCATCGGTTGCTCCCCCCGCCGCCTCCAGCATGGCCACGTCGATACTGTGCTTGGCCATGAGTTTTTGAGCGCCAGCAGTGAAGGTCTCTGCTTCCGCCTCAAAGTTTGTCGACTCGGCCTTGGCGAGTAGGAGGCGCACACGAGTCAGCAATCGCTCGTCTACGGCCGCAACAGCCGCCGACCGCTCTTTGCGTGGCGTGGCCTTGCCCGGAGCAGGGCCGATGATCTGCAAGGCAGGGATCCTGGCCAACATCGTCAGCAGGCGAGCGCTGTCCTCACACACCCCAAGCCAACCTGTCGGCGCGCGAGCGGCGCGAGCGCGCAACGCGTCAATATCCTCGCTCCACCACTTCGAGGCCCCTGCCTCCTGCAACTGGGCGAACCAGCGACGATCAACCGTGGACGCGGCATACCGCGCGAGGTTCGTGACCACTGCGTCGCCGAGGATCGAGACTTCGGATGCGCCGAGTTGCCGCTCCGCGAATCGGAACAGATCTGCCGGTTCCCACCCGTGCTCCCAGGCCCAGGTCAACCGTTGACCGAACAACTCGCCCAGCAGCACAGAGGTCTGGAATTGGCCCGAGGGCGCGGCAGAGAAGGCAATCACAGCGCTTGCGGCCTCATCGATGAGTCGCTGATGGCCGGAATGGGTGGCGTTCAGCAGATCAGCGACGAGACGCCGTGCCTCCGCTCCCTCCTCGGGCGGCGGCTGCGCGCGAGGCCCCCGCGGGGCGGAAACCTGCTCGCTCCCTGCGCCGAAGAACGAGGCACCAGGCCCGGAGCGCTGCCCCGTGCCCTGGGTTGCCTTGGCGCGACGCCGTTGCTGGCTCTTGCGGCCCATCGTGATCCTTGCCTCGTGGTGGAGTGTTCACCGGATCCTGACAGACGCCCGTGACACACCTGGTCGGTCATCCACAGGGCAGCCAAACATGCACAAGTGCCAATCTCGCGGCAAACGCCCTGGTGGGCCAGAGTTTTGCATGTTTGGGTGCCCGGCTCATCCGGAGATGAGGGGAGCAAGAGGTGGGTCGTGCGGGGAGATGAGGCGCACGACGTGAGGCACAGGAGGTGAGTGCTGCGTGGGGGTGTTAGTAGCGCTGGGGTGTTAGTAGCGCTGCGGGCCGCCGGCCATGGCCTCCAGGCGCGCGATGCGGTCGGCCATAGGAGGGTGCGTCGCGAACAGCGCCTTCGCGTCGCCAGCCCGAAAGGGGTTGGCGATCATCATGTGTGCCGCGTTCTGCAACGCGGGCTCAGGCTTCAACGGCGCAGCGGCCGTGCCGCGCTCCAACTTGGCCAGCGCCGATGCCAGCGCCAACGGGTCACCCGTCAGAGCAGCACCGTCCTCATCGGCGTCGTATTCGCGAGTCCGGCTGATCGCCAACTGAATGACCGTGGCCGCAAAGGGAGCGAGCAACGCCATGGCCAACAGCGCGATCGGGTTGCCACCGTTTTCCCGGTTGCCGCCGAAAATAGACATATACATCGTCATCTGAGCCACCGACGTGATGACGCCAGCAATCGCAGCCGCCACCGAAGAGGTCAGGATGTCGCGGTTGTAGACGTGCATCAGCTCGTGGCCCAAGACCCCGCGTAACTCCCGCTCGTTGAGCAGATGCAGGATGCCCTCGGTGCAGCACACGGCGGCGTTGGCCGGGTTGCGGCCGGTGGCAAAGGCGTTGGGCGCGGGCGTGGGGCTGACGAACAGTTTGGGCATCGGCTGCTGGGCGCGGTCCGAGAGCTCCTGGACGATCCGATACATCTCCGGCTGTTGCTCCGGCGTCACCGGGTAGGCACGCATGGCCTTGATCGCCAGCTTGTCCGAGTTCCAATACCCGTATGCCGTCATCGCGACTCCCACGAGCGCGAACAGCCAGATGAAGCGACCGCCACCGATGACCGCACCCAAGCCGAGCAGCACCGCGAAGATGCCACCGAACAGAAACGCGGTCTTCAGACCGTTGAAATGCCTATGCATGCTCATCGAACGCTTCGCTGGCACGCGGTGTTCCCCGCTGTGGCCCACGGCTTGTCGCAAAAGCGCGTGTGCTCAAAAGATGCCGATCGGCGCAACGCTGGTCCACACCAATGCCCCTGTCAGCACGACGAGCAGGGCCATGTGCGACCTCGGCACCACGCTGAGCTGGGCCTCGGCGCGAGACTGTGCCAGGGCGTCAGCCTCGGCCACGGCATCCAACCGGTCCGGACGCCGTGAGACCACGATGATCCAGCGCAGATAAACCGCGATCCCCAGCGCCACGTTGAGCGCGGCGATCACGGCCAGCCACCACATGCCTTCGCCGGCCACGGGCCGCAACACCACGATCTTGGCCACGAGGCCGACCACCGCCGGCGGCAGCCCGGCCAGCGTCAGCAACGCAAAGCCCAGCGGCAACGCCAACAGCGGCCGCTCGTGCAACAGGCCATCATGATCGGCCAGCCTCAACCCACGGCTCCGCGCCACAATGATGACCACGACGAAGGCCAGCAAGGTCGCCACGGCATACACCGCGAGGTATCCCCCGGCCGCCCGGGTGGCCCGCGAGGAGAGAGTCGCTAAGGGCAGCAGCACCCACCCGGCCTGAGCCACGGTCGACCAGGCCAAGAGTCCGATCACGCCGTCCTGGCGCAAAGCGACCGCGTTGCCCACCGTCATGCTCAGCGCCGCCAGCAGGGCGACCGCCAGCAGGCTCGTGGTGCTTGCCCCCGAGAGGGCCGTGACCACCACGATCACGCCGCCGAGGGCCGCAACCTTTGAGACGGTCGCAAGGTAAACCGTGACCGGCAGGGCAGCACCTCGGTAGGTCAGAGGTGTCCACGCATGGAACGGGACTGCGGAGAGCTTGAATGCGATGCCAGCCAGCGCGAAGGCGGCGGCGATGGTGAGCACGAGCAATCGAGCCGGGTCATCGGCGGCGGTCTCGATGGCCAGCGGATCGAGCACAGCGGTCCCGGTGGCAGCCACCCACAGCGCAGCCCCAAGGGCCAGCAACGCAAACGAGACCAGCGAAGTGCTCAACAACGCAACGGCCCCGTCAATGGCGTCAGCCAACCGGGCCGCTCGATGCTCCAACGCAACCAAAGCAACCGACGGCAGCGTCGCCAACTCCAAGGCCACGAGCAACGAGGCCAAATCTCCAGCCGCAGGCACGGCCACCACTCCCGCAGTGGCACCCAGGAGCAGTGCCGCCAACACCGCCGTCCGCCCGCCGGTGCCGATCGACCAGTCCTGCCACGCGAGGACCAGCACGACCAGCGCACTGAGCAGGGCCAGGAGTTGCAGCCCCGAGGTCAGGGACGACGCCTCATACAGACACACCCCATCGGGTATGCAGAGGGCTTGCCGGGCCTCGCCCACGCTGAGTTGCACACCAGGCAGCGTCGTGATGGCCCCGGCGCTCAGCCCAATCGCCACAATCCACAGGTGTAGCGAGCGAGCCGCTGGGGTGATCACGTCGAGCACCAGCACCGCAACGGCTGCGAGTGCTGGGGCCAGCACCGGCCACAGAACGGCGAGGTTCAGGTCGGTATTCATCGGCCCGCACCGCCAAACTCCCAGAGCGCCGAGACGGCGGGCGCGGTGACGTCCAGGACCGCGAGGGGATAGACGCCGAGACCCACCACCACCACGATGAGTACGCCGATGACCCACCGCTCGATGACCGTGGCGTCGGAGATGACCGGGCGGGTCCGCTCCCCGGACCAGACTTCACGCAGCACCCGCACGGAGTAGGCCGCCGCAAGGGCAGCACCGATGGCAGCGACCACCGCGAAGAGCGTGAACCACCCATCGTGGCGACTCTCCGCAGGCTGCCACGCCGCATAGATCGCCCCGAACTCACCCCAAAAGCCGGCCAACCCCGGCAGGCCCATCGACGCGGCCATCCCGACGACAAGCCCGAACCCCAAGTGAGGGCTGACCTCGCGAACCGCAGCCCGTGCCGTGGCCAGATCGGCCGAGCCCCACCGATGTTTCAGAGCGCCCACGACTACGAAGAGCAGTGCCGAGATCGCACCGTGAGCGATGTTGCCGAAGAGGGCGGCCTGCATACCCGTTTCGGTGCCGGCGGCCAGCCCTAACACGACAAAGCCGAGGTGAGCGATCGAGGACCAGGCGATCAGCCGTTTGAGGTCGGTCTCAACCAATGCAGCCAGACCGGCCCAGACGATGCCGACAACAGCGCAGCCCGCCAAGACCGGAGCCACGGTCGCGAAGCCGTCCGGCACCCCCGGGATCACCAGGCGCACGATTCCGTAGGTGCCCATCTTGAGGAGCACAGCGGCCAACAACACCGAGCCAGCCGTGGGGGCCGTGGCGTGCACCCAAGGCAGCCAGGTGTGCAGCGGCCAGATCGGCACCTTCAAACCCAACCCGAGGAGCAGCAAGATCGCCGCAGCGAGCTGTTGTGGCCCGCTCATCGCAGACCCGGCCTGCTCGGCCCAAACGTCGAGATCGGTGCTACCCGTCGCGGTCGCCATCACCAAGATGCCGATGAGCATCAGCGTCGAGCCGGTGGCTGTGACCAGCAGGAACCGCAGGGCGGCACCGTCGCGGCGTGCAGCCTGGGAGGCGTCTCCGTGCCGGGCGATCAACACCCACATCGGCAACAAGACCGTCTCGAACCCGAGGAAAAACACCACTGCGTCGCGGGCCAGGAAGGTGACCAGGGCACCGAACAGGACCAACAGCAGGCAGCCGTAGTAGGTCGCGACGCCTGGCTCGGCGCGTTCGTCGGCCAAGGGAGCGGTCTGCCCAGGGGTGTCCGGATCGACCGCGGGCTCGAACCGCAGCGCCACCGCGACCACCCCGACCACCGCGCTCAGCACGATCAGCGGGGTGCTGATGCCATCGGCGGCCAGATGCAGCCGCACTCCCAAGGCCGGGATCCAGGCGAGATCGAGCACCGGGCGGAACCACGCCACTGCGCCGACCCCGACGAGCGAGGCGAGCGCGGCAAGCAGCGCTGAGGTCCGGATGACCGTCATCGAGAGCCCATCACCGATGCGGTCGGCGATGAGCAGAGCCGCCGCGAAGCAGAGCACCGGAAGCAGAGCCAGTGCCAGAGCAACGTCACTCATCCGAACACCACCCCGACGACGCCGAAGATCAGCACGCCAGCGAGCACCAACACCAGCGATGGGGCGGGCTTGACGGGCGAGAGCCGCTCGCTAGCGGTCCCCAGGAACCGGGCCGCGTGTGCCGTCGCGCGGACATAGCCGTCGAGAATCTGACTGTCGAGCCAGGTCACCCCGTGGGCTAGGCGCACGGTCGGACGGGCAATCACCACCCGGTATGCCGAGTCGGCACCCAGACCGCGCTCGGCCGACAGTCGCAGTGCCGCGGGCAGCCGAGCTGCGGCATCTCGAGTGCGCACTCCACGAGAGGCAGCCCAGACGGCCAATGCGGCCGCGATCATCAAACCCAAGGAGGCCAGCAGCAACGGCAAGTTGAAGGTGAGCTCGACGTCAACGAAGGAGGTGAACGGCAGCAACGACCCTAGGACGGTCGCCAGCATGAGCACGGTGATGCCCGCGCGGGCGGTCGAGGAGATGGCCGACTCGGCCTCCTCGACCCCGATCGCCTCAGCCATCACGTCGGGATCGGCGAAGAAGTCGTCGATCTCCTCCGCGCCCGGCACCGGCATCGCTCGGGCGTTGACTGGGATCGGTCGGTTCAGGATCAGCCAGGCCCGCATGCAGTAAGCGGCAGTCAGTGGCGCTCCCGCACCCATCGCGGCCAGCACGACGAGGGCAGCCGTGCCACCGGTGGCGGCCTGCGCTCCCTCCTCGGCCGCAGTGAGGATGAGCTCTTTGGAGAAGAAGCCGACGAACGGCGGCACGCCGGCCAGCGCAAGCAACCCGAGGCCAAGCGGCAACTTCAGCGAGGCGTAGCGCCGAGCGCCCGACACGGCATACGCCACCAGTGTGCCGCCGGTGAGGACCGCCAGCCACCCCATCGTCAAGAACAAGAGGGCTTTGAAGACCGCATGCGACATCAGGTGGAGCAGCGCAGCGTCGGCACCGTCACCCGCCGGTATCGCGCTCAGCGCGGCCAGCATCAAAGCTACCTGGCTGACCGTGGACCACGCGAGCAACCGTTTCAGATCGGGCTGAGCGAAGGCCAACAGCGCGGCAAGCAGGGTGGTCAGCGAGGCCAGGATCGCCAGCGTCAGCCGGGCGGTGTCGCTGGCCTGGAGGAGCTCGAAGAGTTGAGCCAGGACCACGGTGCCGGCCGCCACCATCGTGGCAGCGTGGATGAGAGCGGAGGCAGGAGTCGGGCCTTCCATCGCGTCCGGCAGCCAGTCCTGGAACGGGAAGAGCGCCGACTTGCCGGCCACCCCGACGATGATCAGCAGCAGCGCTACCGTGAGCGCGGTGCCGCTTCGGTCGGACCAGTGGTCGATGATGCGCTCAATCGAGGTGCTCCCCGCGCCAGCGGCGAGGGCAACCAGTCCCAGCACGAAGCCGACGTCCGCCACGCGGGTGACGATCAACGCCTTGGAGGCCGCTCGTCGAGCGCTGGCTTTGCTGGAGTGGTGGCCGATCAGCAGGAAGGAACACCACCCCATCACTTCCCATCCGATCAACGTCAAGATGACGTCGCCCGAATGCACGACCAGCATCATGGCGGCGGTGAACAGGGCCACAGTGGCGGCGAACTGTCGGTAGCGCGGGTCGTACCAGAGATACCACCGCGCAAACGCCTGGACGATCAACGCGACCAGCGCGACCACGGATGCAGTGACCGCGCCGAGCGAGCCAATGCTCAGGGACATCGGCGCGTCCAGTTCACCCCACGGCAACGCTCCAATAGTGCCTGCACTCAGGTCGCCCGAGGCCTGCGTGCGATAGACCTGCCACACGGCGACCACCAATCCAGCCAGCCCAGCAGCGATGACGCTCCAGCCCCCGACCCGGACCATCCGGGCTGGCAGTAGGAAGGCCAGGAGCGCGGCGAGCAACGGGATCAGGACCATCCACTGGGCGGGCGTGCCGTAGGAGAACGGTAGGTCCGGAAATGGTGGCAGCGGCAGGCTGAAGCCCGGCAGGCGGGGCAGCGTGACGTCGGGCCACGGCAGCCAGTTCACCGCGGTTCCTCAGGCTGCAGATCGACGTTGCCGCGAGCACGATAGAGCGCCATGAACACGGCGAGTGCCACGACGATCTCGGCGGCCGCGATCGTGATGATGAACATGGTCATCACCAGCCCGGACGCAAACGGATCGGGGCTGAACGCATTGGCGGCGACGAAGATCAGGCCCGCCGCGGCGAGGATGAGTTCGACGCCGATCAACATCAGGACCCCGTTGCGCCGGGCGAGGACGCCGTAGAACCCGGCACCGGCCAGCACGGCCGCCAACAGATAGGGCAGGGCGGGCGTCATTCGACGTCCTCCGTCGTGCCAGCACCCCTGGCCACCGCGATGGCAGCGATCAACGCCAGCAGGAGCACCAGCGACAGCAGCTCGAACGGCCACACCCAGGTGTCGAAGATCGCGGCCCCGACGTCAGTGCTGCTGGACGTGGCGACGTCCACGCGATCCCAGCCGACCAGGGCCACCAACGCGAAGCCCAGCAAGACACTGACCCCGGCGGCGACGACCCCCGCCACGACGCGGTGCGGCACCGAGGTCGAGACCGGCTGTTGGCCCCTCCCCGACCTAGTCAGCATCAGGGCAAAAAGCACGAGGACCACGACGCCACCGACGTACACCAAGAGTTGCACCAAGGCGATCAGTTCTGCCCCGAGGACCAGGTAGCACCCCGCCAGGGTCCCCAGCGACACGACCAGCCACAGGGCAGCGTGCAGCACCTCGCGGGAGGTGACCGCCAGTATCGCCGAGGCGGCAGTGATCAGGCCGATGGCCAGGAACACCACGTCGCGCAAACTCACGAATCGCTATCCGATCCGGTTTGATCGGAGGCGTTGCGGCCGAGCTGATCCTGGACCTTCTCGGGTAGCAGTGAGTCCGGGACGCGTTCCATCCAGCCGCCCAACCGATCTTTGGTATGCAGCAAGTTGCGGATATCTCCGTCGGCGTAGGCGAAATCCGGGGCCCAGAAGAGCGCGTCGAAGGGGCAGACCTCGATGCAGATGCCGCAATACATACAGAGTGAGAAGTCGATATCGAACCGGTCGAGCTCGTTATGAGTCTTGGCCCGGCCACCCTCTGGGCCCGCGGGAGTCGTCTCCTTGTGGCTGTCGATATAGATGCACCAGTCGGGGCACTCGCGGGCGCACAGCATGCACGACGTGCAGTTGTCGGCCAACAGCGCGATGACGCCGCGCGAGCGGTCCGGCAGGTCCGGCTCGACGTGCGGATACTGCCGGGTGTGGGCCCGGCTAGTCAATGTTTTTGCGGTCGTCGCCAAGCCGCTGAGCATGCCTTTCATCCCCAGACCACGACTCCTATCCCGGTGAGTGCGAGTTGGATGAGCGCCACGGGCAGCAGCGTTGTCCAGGCGAAACGCTGCAATTGATCCTCCCGCACGCGCGGCCAGGCCACTCGCAGCCAGATGATGAAGACGGCGATCCCGAAGCCCTTGGCCAGCGTCCACACGGGGCCCATCGTGTCGGACCACGGGCCGGCCCAGCCGCCTAAGAACAGCACTGCGAACAGCAACGAGAAGAGCACGATCCCGGCATACTCGGCCAGCAGGAAGAAGGCGAACCGCAGCCCTGAGTACTCGGTGAACGGCCCGAAGACAATTTCGGCGTCGGCAATGGGAGCGTCGAAGGGGGTTCGCTGCAACTCCGCGACCGCGCTGGCCAGGAACACCAATGCCCCAGGCAGTTGCCAGAGCAGCCACAGCGGAGTCCACGCCTCAGCAATCCCGGTCAGCGACAGGGTCCCGGCGGCCATGGCCACCGACGCCGCGGCCAGCACCATCGGCAACTCATAGCTGACGAGTTGTGCGCAGGCCCGCATACCCCCCAGTTGTGAGTACTTGTTGCCGCTGCCCATGCCCGCCATCAGGGTCCCGACCACACCGACCGAGGTCACCGCCAGCACCAACAGCACCGATGCCGGCACGTCTGCAGCAACCCAGGTCGCGGACAGAGGAATCACCGCCATCGCCACGAGATAGGGAATCAGGGCTACGGCAGGCGCCAACCGGAAGACGTGCCGGTCGGCCGCCGCCGGCGTGATGTCCTCTTTCTGGGTGAACTTAATCCCGTCCGCGACGAGTTGGCCGATCCCGTGGAAGCCGGCCTCCATCGGCCCGAGCCGACCTTGCATGTGCGCCATGACCTTGTGCTCGGTCTGCCCCACCAGCAACGGGAGCGTCAGAAATGCGCCCAAGACCACCACGGCCTTGAGCATCACCTCGAGCGCGATCGGTAGGTCGGCGAGCATCGCGGCTCAGCCTACCGATCTGACCCCCACACCAGCGGCATTGACCATCTACGCTCCGATTCCTGCCTGTGGACAGACAGCCCCGCTCTGCTGCGGATCACCTACGGTGCGAGGGTGCCCTCACCCCAAGCCCACGACCAACCACGCGAGCGGTTGATGTCTGTCGGCGCAGGATCGCTCTCGGACGCTGAGCTCGTCGCCATTCACCTCGGGACCGGTCGTCAAGGTGAGGGCGTTCTGGCACTGTCACGATCATTGCTCGGCGATTGGGGCGGAGTCGGTGGCCTGGCTCGCGCGGACGTTGACGAACTCGCTCGCACGCCCGGCATCGGAACCGCGAAGGCATGCCGCCTCGTGGCTGCCTTTGCGTTGGCTGACCGAGCATCTCTCTCGGATCGTCCGCAGGTGCGCACGTCCGCAGACATCGCGGCGGTCGCGATGCCTCGGATCGGGCGAGCACGCACAGAGCAGGTCTTGTTGATCCTGCTCGATGGGGGACATCGGGTATGCCGGGTGCTCACCGTCGCGTCCGGCGGTACCAGTTCGAGCGTGGTCCCGGTCCGCGAAGTGCTGTCTCTGGCGCTGCGGCACGATGCGGTAGCCATCGCTCTCGCGCATAACCACCCGAGCGGTGCCTTGGATCCGAGCGGAGATGACATCGAGGTGACGAAGCGACTGCAATCGGCTGCGAAGGAGGTTGGGTTGAGGTTCCTCGACCACGTCGTAGTCGCCGGGGATCAATGGTGCAGCGTCACCGCATCGCGCTGAAAATCTCGTTTCGTGCGGCAGGTAGCACTCCTCCAATAAGATGCGTCCTTTGGGCACGCAGCGCTTCCAAACGGACAAAGCGGTGCCTTAGGTCGTTCAGGCTCCGAAGCAATGGCGGCGAACACTCACGAACGTCAGGCACCTCGATACTCATGAGCGTCTCCAACCTGAGACGTGGCAACTGGAGTCGATTGGTGGCTCCGATCGCTGCATCAAGGACCGCAGCACCGCGTAAAACGTGTCCCACAAGGTCTGCGTTGACGCCCGCCCGAGGGCGAAGGACGAACTGCTCGACAGAGCAGAGGCCAACTCGGTCGGCAACCCAGACCTTGTTGAGATACGGCCTGAGATATCCGTAGGTGACTTCTCCAGGACAGAATCTGAACTTGCGGCCGGTCTCATCACCAACGGGTCGGCCGCCCAAGTTTCGACCCGTATGAGACTCGATATGTTCTAGGCCGACGAATTCAGTCGCTCCTCGTGGGTCGTCACCCGGATGAACGGTGTCGTTGACGGGATCAACGAGATCTCGCACCGTCACGGTGGGGAGGTTCTCTGAGTCCGTCCTCAGGGTGATGGTTCGGGGAAGTGTGCCTACGGGAAGTCGAGTTTGCGCTTCGCTGGCCAAGGCCGCTGTCGCGGACAGGTTGGCTGCAAGTGCATCGAGGTAGGCGGCCATGCGGCGCTGCTCAGGTAGCGACGGCCGGGGAAGCATCAGGTTCAGGAATGCCGATGGGTGAACTCGCTTTTGACGCGCCCCGATGCCGGAACTCACTGCCCGCAGTTGCTCCTCGAATCGCTCCGAAGTGACGTAGTGACGGAGATACCTAGGGTCCACGTCGCCGTTAATCGCGAAGGCCGGAAATTCCGGCGAAACATACGACCCGTCGAACGACGAATCGACCACGGCAACTGCTCCCTCGAAAGCACCTAATTTTGAGTAGACGAGATCGTCCTTCTGCAACCGCGTCAGAGCCTTGTAGCTAGTTTCGTGTCCTTTGATTGTTGGTCGGCGTAGGAGACCACGCCCGAAGCTATAGACGCCAGCGATCCCATACGTGGCGTCCTCGTCGATGACCTCCCCCTGGCGAGGACACAGGACGTCTGCGAGCCGTAGGGTCTGGGTCACGCGGAGAAGTCCTTGACCTGTTGCTCCAACTCTTCGAGCAGACCCAAAAGCTCGCGTTCCGTGTCGATCAACTCAGTGACAAGCTCACCCGGAGGTCGGTGTGTCAGGTCCTCTGGCCGATTGGGATTGCGGAAGTCGAGGTTATAACCATTTTCGACGACATCGGCGACTTCGACCTGCCACGCCTGCTCCGTCTCCATACGCCCCTCC
The DNA here is from genome assembly GCA_963803695.1 of uncultured Actinomycetota bacterium. Taxonomy (GTDB): domain Bacteria; phylum Actinomycetota; class Actinomycetes; order Actinomycetales; family Dermatophilaceae; genus Ornithinicoccus. The sequence goes on along the minus strand of CAWDNY010000015.1, from coordinate 147,559 downwards.
CGGGAGCGCCCGCCCCACCACGCCTCGCAAGCGGCGAATTCTTCTTGGACGAGCGGCTTGGTCTTGGTGTAGTTCTTGCGCCCCTCGGGCAGAGGGTGCTCGTAGTACCAGATGTGATCTTGCTGCTTACCCCACTCGAAGAAGAGCACGTTGCTCGGAATCAGCGTGTAAGGGGCGAAGACTCCGTTGGGCAGGCGCAGCACGGTGTGCAGGTTGAACTTCTCGAGGAGCCCATTCTTGATCCGCCCCCCAATGCCCTGGTCGAACAACACCGAATTGGGTACGACGATGGCGCACCGACCTTGGTGCCGCTCCAATCTCGCCATCACGGCTTGCAGGAAGAGCCACACCGTCTCGGAGGTCTTCATCCCCGCCGGGAAGTTGTCCTGGACACCCTTCTCCTCTTCGCCACCAAAGGGAGGGTTGGTGAGGACGACGTTCACGCCGTCCCGGCGCATCTCGGAAATCCCGTTCGCCAGCGCATTGGTCTGCACGACCCGCGCCCCGTCGATGTCGTGCAGCAGGAAGTTCATCTCCGCCAGCAGGAACGGCATCGATTTCTTCTCGGTGCCGCGAATCGAGGCTTTGACGGTGTCCCGGTCCACAGCGGTTTCGGCTTGGGCGATCATGTGCTCGAAGGCTTCGACGAGGAACCCGCCCGTGCCCATTGCTGGATCCATCACCACCTCGCCGATCTGGGGATCGACCATGTCGGTCATGAACCGGACCAGCGGACGAGGCGTGTAGAACTCCCCGGAATCCCCCGCAGCATCTCGCATCTCCTTGAGCATCGACTCATACAGGTGAGCCATCGTGTGCAGGTCGTCTTGGTTGGCGAAGTCCACCCTGTCGAGTTGATCGATCAAGTCTTTGAGCAGGTGTCCGCTCAGCATCCGGTTGGTCACATTGCTGAAGATCGACGCGAGCGTGTCTTTCGGATCGCCCGCTTTGCCCGAGCCCCGTAGCTCTTGCAGGTGGGGCAGCAGCTGATCGTTGACGAACGTCAAGAGCGGCTCGCCCGTCGTGTCGCCTCGTGCCCACTGCGACCATCGATACTTTCCCACGATGGCGGGCTGGTAGTTCCCGTCGGCGATCTGACGATCTTGTTCGACCTCATCGAAGGCACGGAGGAAGAGCAACCAGGCGAGTTGGGGCAAGCGATCGAGTTCGCCGTTGAGCCCAGCGTCCTTGCGCATGACATTGCGCGACTCTTTGATGACCGACTGGAGGCGAGCTCTCGTCGTGGGCGGCTGCGCGTTCTTCTTGGCACGAGGTGGCGTCACTGCGGGGTCCCTTCGTTCAGTGCCGCGGCGTACCAACGCGCGACCAGGTCGTATGCCGCGTCGGTCGTGATGGCATGGGTAGACAGCTCCGCCGCCTGAGCGGCATACGGATTGGCCCAGTCTCCGGGCGGTGAGGGCAGGCTTGCGGGAGGAGATGTCTCGTCGCGCACGGAATAGACGACCTTGAGCCGTGCATGCAATTGACCTGGTTCAGTGAGCAGTCCGGCCTCGATCAGAAGGACCAAGTCGACCAGGTCCTTCACCCGCGAGGAGGGTCGCTCCTGCGCATAGATCCGCGAGTAGGCGTGGAACTTCTCCGCCGCGTGTTGATACACATCCACTGCCTCCACGGTGACCTCGCCTATGCCATCAAGGGCAAGCGGAGGCGGCACGACGAGACGTTCCGTGGCACCCACTACCTCAGCGTTCTGAGCCACGAGGTCGAGCACCACCAGCTCAAAGAACGCACCGTCGAGGTGCGCGGACAAGCGGATTCGCCATGCCGCCGCTCCCGCTTCGTCGGCCCTCATGGCTTGTGCTCGCACGGGTCGAAAGGTGAAGCCATCATTGAGCGGAGTCGCGGCCAAGACTGCCTCCAGGGCGTTCATCAGGTCGTCGCCATTTTTGATCAGCGCAAGTCGACCCACGACGTCGACATCCTTCGTTGCTCTAGCCGAACCCGATAGACGTATCTCCAGGCAGTAGCCACCCTTCAATATCAGGCCGCTGTTCTCGAGCCGAGCCAGCAAGCGGTGAAAGACCACGCTACGGCGTAGGCGATTCGCATCAATTCCACGCGCGCCAGCAGCAACCCTGATCCGATCATTGACTGAGCGCAGACGGCTCTGCGAGGCGCTCACGCTTCGGCGAACTGAGCAAGGGCCCGCTCAAGACGGAGGGCCGTGTGGTCATCGGCGTCGCCCGACCTTCGAAGCAGTCGGCGCCTCGTGACCTTGTCGTCTCTCAGCGCATCCGCGACGGCGGAGTCGACGATTTCTTGCGAACTGTCCGATCCGGCAACGTCGAGGAGCGTGCGCTCAGGGGTGGTAATCCGCCAGGATCCGCGCACCTCAAAGTCCTCAGGACCGACTTCTCCCGGGTGGGTCACGACAGCCTCGTCAGCCATGCGGAAATCCCGCGGAACGGTGAGGTGGACCCGCACAGGATTAGCGTCGGAGAGGTGGTGCAGCGCGAGCGCCGAATCGTGCGAGACGATGCCGCGCCCGCCGCTCCACAGGACCCAGCGCGCATAAGTGTCCTCAGCCTCGCTGGGCCATCCGGGAAGCCGAAAGAGGCCGCGATCAACACGGAGCCAGTTGCCATGGTCTGCGTGGTACTTCTGCGACTGGTAGCTGTAGCCGACGGCGATAGCCTGGGCGGCCGTGAAGTAGCCCGCCTGACCGAAGGCCAACTCGTGGAGTTGACGCCTTAGGTCTTGACTAGGTCCGGGCATGCCTTGACCCTATCAGGGATAACTATACGAAATATATAGTTTCACGCGGTTCGATCGCGTAAAGGTACAAATTCTTGAGAGTAGATCCACGTTTGGACTTCTTCTACCGTCGCCCGGAGTCCGTGGCCCTCGCCGAGGGCACGCTCGATATCACGCCGTGAGCCGAGATCAGAGAGCGGCGGCACCCGCGTCACCTCGGCTGAGGTGATCTCGGCCAACCCATGTGCCGCATACCTATCGAGTAGTCCCTCGATCACCGCCCTGGCGGTGGCGGAGCGATCCTCCAAATCGGCGTAGTGGGCGTTTCGAGCGCCGCGAACCCGTTCGGCCCGCGTCCGAGCGGGAAGATTCCAAGCCAGTTGCACCAGGACGTCGAACGGATCTACATCCTCGACTCCGGGTGGCAGGAGGGATTCAAGGTCAACGCCCTCCTCGCCCAATGCCGCGATCACTCCCAATCGCGATGGCTGACGAGCCCACCGCCGGGAGAAGTCCGCCGGACTCGACGCGAGTCGCCGCACGCAGGCAGCGACAAAATCGGCATAGTCCGTGAGTACGAGTTGACCGGTAGAAGTATCCGGAACCTGTAGCGACTCGGCCACCACGTAGAACAACCCATCGTCGACGACGAGTTTTGACACCCGTTCAGGGGGCGAATCGGCCGTCCGTGTGTCATCTACGTCGGGTGGATTAATCGCGCTGAAGTCAGGCTCTGGTTCAGCGACACCGGAGTCCGCCACGTCGCCATCGGTGTCGTCCCCGACGGACCCCAGATCTGTGATCTCCTCCTCCGCGTCACCGCCTACGCGAACGTCAACACTGTGAAAGGGAAACCCGTCGAACTCTGGGTCAGCGAAGTGGCTCGTGGCACCGACGAAGTCGATGATCTCGAAGGACGTCTTGCCCTTATCTGGGTAGAGCCGGGTGCCTCGTCCGATGATCTGCTTGAACTCCACCATGGACCCCACCGGACGAAAGAGCACCACATACTTCAAGTCTTCAACATCTATCCCAGTTGAGAGCAGGCGCGAGGTCGTCGCGACCACGGGTGAAGACCGTTCTGGGTCGGAGAAGTTCTCCAGCAGTCTGGCCTTTTCGCCCTCATCCCCGACGATGCGCACCACCCACTCAGGGTCCCTAGCCACCAAGTCGGGATTTGCGTTGATGAGGGCTCGACGCATGTCGTCCGCGTGTTGTTGGTCAACGCAAAACACGATCGTCTTGGCGCTAGGATCGCGGCGCAATGTGCGACTGAGGTAGTTGGCGGCCAAGTCAGTGCGCATCAGCAGTCGAATGACCCTCTCGAAGTCCCGCGTTCCGTATCTGCCCTCGGGAATTTCGCGCTGGAACCGATCACGCTGGCCGGGTTGCGGTTCCCACCCGTCACTGTCGGGGCTGAGCACCACACGACGGACCCGGTAAGGCGCGAGGTAGCCGTCCTCGATGCCTTGCCGCAGCGAGTACGTCACGACGGGATCACCAAAGTAGCCGTAGGTGTCGACGGTCTCGTCTTGCTTCGGCGTTGCCGTGAGACCTATCTGGGTAGCTGACGCAAAATACTCGAGCACGCGGCGCCAGGATGAATTCTCAGATGCACTGCCCCGATGACACTCATCCACGATCACCACGTCGAAGAAGTCCGGCGGATAGTCTCGAAAGAGTTCGGCTTCCTCGGCCCCACCGGACAGCGCCTGATAGGTGGAGAAGTAGATTTCTCGAGCCCGAGTCGCGCCTCCTGACACGCGCCATAGCGGCCCGTCACCGAAGGCCACCGAGAAGTCCTTCCGCTTCGGCTGCTCGACCAAGGCGTCGCGGTCGGCGAGATACAGCACTCGGTGATTGCGCTCGGGGTTAACCAGTCGTGCATGGACCCGCAATTTGTGCACGATCTGCATCGCCGTGAAGGTTTTGCCGGTCCCCGTGGCCATCAGCACGAGGACGCGGCGCTCCCCACGCGCCATTGCTGCCAAGACGCTATGCACTGCGACGCGCTGATACCACCGCGGCTCCACGACATCCCCGGTGGCCGACCGTTTCTCTCGGTTGAAATGGGGCAGCAACAACTCGGCGCCTTCGTCATCGAGGCCGTGGTGCTCGACATATCGCCCCCACGCCTCTGCGGGAGTCATGAACGACTCCACCTCGCGTTCAGTCCCCGAGGTCATGTCGCGCTCGATGATGCTCTGACCGTTGCTGGAGTAGGCGATCGGAACGTCGAGCTGCTCGGCATAGCGAACACTCTGCTGAACACCGTCAGAGGCGTGACGATAAGCGCGCTTGGCCTCCACGAGAGCAACGGGCAATCCAGGCTGAATCTCTAGGACATAGTCGACTCGGCCATCCGGTAGGGCTCGCTGCACCCCGCCCGTCGACATGATCCGCCTTGCCCTGACCGGATACTCAGAAACGATCATCGGTGTTGCCCAGCCGACGCGTCCCAGCGCGGGAAGGATCACGTCCCTACATGTGTCCTTCTCCGAGGGCCCCCATGTCATACAAATAACTTAGCCTCGGTGTCAACCACGCCCTGAAGATCTGCATACTCGCTTCCCCGCGGCCAGGTAATGCTGAGCGTCACTTGCGCGGAGTCCGAGGACCCCAGGACGGGTCGGGCACTCCCGGCGGCAGCATGCGTCGTCGCTTGCGCGGGCGCCGGGCTGGTGACTCGGCCGCTGCGGCACCAGACTCCGTCGTGTCGGCTTTCTCCGTTGCTTTGCCGGTGACATCCCCATCGGACTCCCCCGGCTCTTTCGCTCCCGGCCACGGCTTGGAGGCTCGCGCCGCCAACAGGAACGACTTGGCCAACGGGGTGCCCTCGAAACCCTCGGGAAGCAACAACGGCCGTAGTCCTGCGGGCGTCCCGTCGTCGAAACCGGTGAAGTCGACCCCAAACATCTCGTGCGTCTCGCGCTCATGCCACGCAGCGCCCGCAAAAACCGACGTCACACTGGCGATCGATCCCCCCGGAGGCACCGTGGTGCTCATCAGGAGCCGAGGCAACGGCGCAGGTATGCGGTCCTGCTCCGCGCTGGCCATCAGGTGCACGACGATCTGCATACCGCGGGTGGGCCCGGCCTCAGCCGCGTCACCCGCTACCGCGTCACCCGCTACCGCGTCACCCGCAGCTGCCTCGCTCTCGGCAACGCTTGAAGCCTCGGCCTCGCTGGTGCCATCACCGCGGTCCCCTGTGTGATCGACGGCGGATAGCCAATCGAAGAAGTCGTATCCGGCCTCGCGGCTGGCCTCGATCTCGCTCAGCCAGTCGGATAACTCCACCGCGATGTGTTGCACTCCGCGCTCGAGCTCGCTGGTCACTCCGCCACCTTCGCGGGTGGCGCTACCGAGGCGCGACTCAGAGTCGCTGCGCTGGCAGCCCGGGGATCCCGTGCCCGGCCCGGCCGCTCAGCCTTGATCTGGTCCTGCAAGGTGACGATGCCGTGCAGCAGCGCCTCGGGACGGGGCGGGCAGCCGGGGACGTAGACGTCGACGGGCACGATCTGGTCGACACCTTTAGTCACGCTGTAGGAATCCCAGTAGGGACCGCCAGAGTTTGAGCAGGCACCGAACGAGATGACGTACTTGGGCTCCGGCATCTGGTCGTACAGCCGCCGGATCGCCGGAGCCATCTTGTCCGTCACGGTTCCCGAGACCACCATGAGGTCGGACTGGCGCGGCCCAGGAGCGAACGGGATCACCCCGAGGCGGATGAAGTCGTGCCGAGCCATCGAGGCGGCAATAAATTCGATAGCGCAACAGGCCAGGCCGAAGTTGAACACCCACAGCGAGTAGCGCCTCCCCCAGTTGAGCACGATGCGCACAGCAGTCGGGGCTCGATCGGCGGCTGGGCCGACGCGCGGCATAGGCAAGTCGGTCACGTCACCACCACCGCAGCAGGCCGCGACGCCAGGCGTGGGCGAGCCCGAGCGCGAGGACGCCGATGAAAATGCCCATCTCGATGAGCGAAGCCAACCCGAGTTCGGTGCGCAGAATCAGCGCCCACGGGAAGAGATAGACAGCGTCCACGGCAAACACCACATACAAGAAGGCGAAGATCAGGTAGCGCAAACTCCCCTGGCTCCACCCGTCCCCGATGGGATCGACACCCGACTCGTATGTGGTCGTCTTGGCTGCCGTGACGTGGCTCGGCGCGAGCATTCGGCGCACTCCCGCAGCCGACGCGACCAGGGCGACCCCCAGCAGGGCCACCACCAGCACTACCGCGTATTCCGTCATCTCGGTCAGCCTAGGCGATCCATCGCTCTATCGGCTGGCCGTGCTTCGCTATGGAACTGATCGCGTCGATCGTGACTACAAGCCGTGCATCGTCGAGAGCAACGAGTCATATCGGCCGACCACGTCATCAATGACGTCGCTGGACGCTGTCGTATCGCTGACCCCGGGCTCGGTGGAGAGCCGAAGAAGCCAGTCCGGGGGTGCGTCCGCACCGGCGAGCGCCCACGCCGCTTGGCGCGCTGCGCCAATGCCGACGTACTCCCCAGGCTCGGGAACAGACACTGGCACTCCGAACAGCGACGGCGCCACGCTTTGCACCGCTCGCGAGGCCGATGCGCCGCCGATGAGCAGGACCCGCTCGACTCGTGCGCCCTGCCCGCGCAACGCATCGATGCCACCCCGAAGGTTCAGCAGCATGCCCTCGACGCCAGCCCGGGCGAGGTTCTCCGCGGTGGCGTTTTCCCTGGTCAGGCCGCTCAGGGTGCCGGTTGACTCGGGAAGATCCGGGGTGCGCTCTCCGTCAAGGTAAGGCAGCAAAGTCAATCCCCCGGCACCTGGTACTGCCGCCATGGCCAATGCGTCCAACTCGGCCAGATCGACCCCCAACATCGAAGCCGTAGCGGTCATCACGCGAGCCGCGTTCAGGGTGCACATCAGCGGCAGGTATGCGCCCGTGGCGTCGGCAAAACCAGCCACCGTGCCACTGGGGTCAGCAGGACATACGTCGGACACGGTGAACACCGTGCCTGAGGTGCCCAGGGAGATCACCACGTCACCAGGCTGCAGGCCCAGGCCCAACCCGGCACCCATGTTGTCGCCGGTGCCAGCGGCCACCACCATGCCGTCGGTGGTTGTGCCGGCTGATTCGGCTGGCTCCAAAACCCGTGGCCCGGCGAATTCGTGCCCAAGCGCGGAGGTCATGATGTCTTCGCGGTAGGTGCCCGTATGGGCCGACCAATAGCCGGTGCCCGATGCATCTCCGCGGTCGGTGGTCCAGCCGTCGAACCCGCCGCGCTCCTGCAACAACCGACCCGTCAGCCAGTCGTGTGGCAAGACGACGCTGGCAACTCGCTCGGCTGATTCAGGCTCGCAACGAGCGAGCCAGCGCACCTTAGAGACCGTAAAACTGGCCACCGGCACGCTGCCGATCTGGGTCGCCCACTCTTGCGCGCCGCCCAATTCCTCGACCAAGTCCTTGGCGTCGGGCGCTGATCGGGTGTCGTTCCACAACAGGGCATCCCGCACCACCGTGTTGTCTTCGTCGAGGGTGACCATGCCGTGCTGTTGACCGCCGACGGCGATCGCGGCGACGCCGTCGAGCAGACCGCCCTCACTGGCCTGCTCGACGGCATTCCACCACCGGTCCGGATGAACGGAGGTCCCATCCGGATGGGTGGCCCGGCCCTGCCGCACCACGTTGCCGGTCTGTGCGTCGCAGACGACGACTTTGCACGATTGGGTCGAGCTATCAATGCCTGCGACGAGTTGTTGCACGGGTGAACCTCCAGGGTTACGAGTGGACGAGACGTTCCAGACTGGCGCGTGCGCCGTCAGCATGCAACGACTCCAGATGCTCCTGATAGGCGTGGGTGAACCGCTCGTTGTCTGCCACGTCGCCGAAGAGGTCAGGATCGCGAATAAACGCGATCGGGTCCTCATCCTGCTTGGCAGCTGCAGCCATCACCCGATCCTTGATCCGGTCCACCACGTCGATCGGGTTGCCCTGCTCGTCCCGACCCTCGGCATACCGGGCCCACGAGGCGACGATCAAGGCAGAGTGCTCGATCGGACCATCGTGCTCCAGGTTGTGCCTGATCACGGGCATCAACCACTTGGGTATGCGGTCGCTGCTCTCCGCGCACAATCGCGCCAGAGTGTCGCGCACCTCAGGATTGGCAAACCGCTCGATCAGCGTGCGCCGATACTCGTCCAGGTCCGTGTCCGGCACGTGGGGCAGCGTGGGTGAACCCTCGTGCTCCATGTAGCCCAACAGGAACTTCACGAACAGTTCGTCCTGGCAGACCTCGTGCGCGTAGGTGTATCCGTCGAGGTAGCCGAGGTAGCACAGCGCCTGATGACTGGCGTTGAGCAACCGCAACTTCATCAACTCAAACGGCACGACATCCTCAACGATCTGGACGCCGACGTTTTCCCACGCTGGGCGGCCCGACACGAAGTGGTCTTCCAAGACCCACTGCGTGAAGGGCTCGCACACCACCGGCCAGCCATCCTCGACGCCGGTCTCGGCCAGCGCCTCGATGTCTGCTGGTGCGGTCACCGGGGTGATGCGGTCCACCATGCAGTTGGGGAACGGGACATGCTCGCTCATCCAGTCCGCGAGGTCTGGATCCTTGAGTCGAGCAAACGCGGTGATCATGGTGCGTGCGATGTCACCATTGCCCGGCAGGTTGTCGCACGACATCACCGTGAAGGGATCCGTCCCGGCCTCCCGCCGCACGCGTAGGGCCTCGACGATGAACCCGAAGGCCGTCGTGGGCGAGGCCCCATCTTCCAGATCATGCTGGATCGCCGGGTCGGCGACATCGAACTCACCGGTCACCTGATTGACGAGATACCCGCCCTCAGTGATGGTCAGCGAGACGATGCGCGTGCCCGGCTCGGCCATGGCCGTGACGACCGCCGCCGGGTCATCCGGAGCGAAGAGCATCTCGATGATCGATCCGATGACCCGCGATTCGCGCTGACCGTCGGGGTGCTTGACGACCAAGGTGTAGAGGCCGTCCTGAGCGTTCAGCGTCTCCACGATGCGGCGGTCGTGCGGCAGCACGCCCACCCCGCAGATGCCCCAGTCGAGGCCCTCCCCGGACTCCATGAGGCGATCGGTATACATCGCCTCATGGGCCCGGTGAAAGCCGCCCACTCCGAAGTGGACGATTCCTCGCCGCACTTCGGAACGGTCATACGTCGGAATGCTCAGGCTGGACTCGAACTCCTGCAGAGTGGCTGTCGATAGTCGGGTCACTTGACCGCACCCATGGACAGGCCCTGAACGAGCTTGTCCTGAGCCGCGAATCCGGCGACGAGTACTGGCAGCGAGATGACCACCGAGGCCGCGCAGACCTGGGCCAAGAACAGGCCCTGGCTGGTGACGAACCCGGTCAAGAACACTGGTGCCGTGCCGGCCACCGTGCTGGTCAGCACGCGAGCCAGCAACAACTCGTTCCAACTGAAGATGAAGCAGATCAGCCCAGCGGCAGCGATGCCGGGCATCACGACCGGCGCGACGACCGAGATCAGCGTCCGGAGCAATCCGGCTCCATCGACCTGAGCGGCTTCGAGCATCTCAACCGGCACCTCAGCCAAGAACGACTGCAACATCCAGATCGCAATGGGCAGGTTCATCGCCGTGTACATCAAGATCAACGTGAAGATGCTGTCCAGCATGTTCAGTTGAAGGAAGATGAGGTAGAGCGGCAGGATGCCGGCCACGATCGGCAACATCTTGGTGGACAAGAAGAAGAACATGACGTCCGTCCACTTCTCCACCTTCTTGATCGACAAGGCGTATGCGGCCGGGAAAGCCAACACGAGGACCAGCGCCGTGGAGATCAGGCTGGCGGACGCCGAGTTGATCAGCGGTGGCCAAGGCCCGGCATCCATGAAGCTGCGATAGCCGTCCAAGACCAGTGGGGCGAAGAAATTCGGGGTCCGGGTGGCAGCAGCGGTCTCGGCGTGAAGTGACGTCAATATCATCCACAGCACCGGCACGATGAAGATCACACCGATGAGCCATGCCAGCACGCCCAGCAAGATCGTGGCCATGGACCGAGGCTTTCTGTTCAGCCCCTCCATATCCGCAACCTTGGGCGGAACGCCGTGGGCTGGCTTCGCCTTAGATGCGTGGTGTTCCTGCTCCGTGCTGCTCATCGTGTCTCCTCCTGGAACAAGCTGAACGCGGTCCTCAGGGCGAAGGTCGCGATGATGATGGTGCCGATCACCGTGACGACGCCGGCCGCAGAGGCCTCGCCATAGTCCTGAGCACTGAAGACGGTCTGATAGATGTAGTACGGCAGGTTCGCCGTGCCGAGAGCGCCTGCAGTGAGAGTGAACACGTGGTCGAAGTTTTGCACCACGTAGATAGCACCCAACAATCCAGCCAGTTCGATGTACTGCCGAAGGTGCGGCAGCGTCATATTCGTGAAGATCTGCCAGGAGCTGGCCCCGTCGATCCGGGCTGCCTCGACGACATCCATCGGCCGGGACTGCAAACCAGCCAGCAGGATCAGCATCATGAACGGTGTCCACTGCCAGATCAACGAGACTTCGATAGCGATCAGTGGGTTGGAACTGATCCAGTCCCGAGTTGGTGCGTTTTCTCCGAAGATCACCCTCAACAAGCCGTTGAACAGCCCGTAGGTCGGGTTGTAGAGCGCGTGCTTCCAGACCAGGGCCGCCGCAACGGGAACGATCAAGAAGGGTGTGATCATCATGGTGCGCACGATGCCGCGGCCGAAGAAGGATCGGTCGAGCAAGAGCGCGATCCCCAGGCCGATGACCAGCGACGCCAACACGACGGTCAAGGTCAAGATGATGGTGACGAACACAGCGCTGCGAGCCGCGGGATCGGAAAACACGGTCTGGTAGTTGTCGAACCCGGCGAAGCCGCGATCGTTAGGTCGGAAGGCGACCCAATCCGTGAAAGAAATGATCAGCGTGGTCAGGAATGGGACCTGGGTCAAGATGATGACGAAAATCAACGCCGGCAAGAGGGGTGCCCGGCGAGCCCATTTCGCGGAACGGCTCGCCGCGGTCGAGGAGGTCTTCTTCTCCTCCACCGCGGCGGCCGTGCTCTGTGAGGTCAAGGCCTCTTACTCCTGATAGCTCTCAGCGACACCTTCGGCCAAACGCTGACCGTTGGCTAGTGCCTCATCGACGGTCATCTGACCGGCAATGACCGAACTGATGTCCTGGCTGAATGTGGTGCCGAAGTCGGGGAATTCCGGGATACCGACGAACTGGATACCGGGTGCCGGGCGCGGCTGCACGCCTGGGTTGGCCGGGTCGGCGTTCGAAATGGCCGCTTCCTGGGGCTCGGCGAAGGCACCAGCGACGTCGAGGTAGTCCTGGTTTTCATACGTCGATGCTCGCTTGCCTGCCGGCACGCTGGACCAGCCGATCTCGGTGCCGACGAGCTCTTCATATTCCTGGCTGGAGGCCCATGAGACGAACTCCCATGCGGCGTCCTTGTTCTGACTGGCTTCTTCAATGCCCCACGCCCAGGTGTAGAGCCAACCCGAGGAGTCGGTCTCCTTCACCGGCGAGGGGGCGTAGCCGATCTTGCCTTGAACGGGCGAGCCATCGGCTTCGAGCGAGCCCGCGGCCGACGTGGCGTCGACCCACATGGCCGAGTCACCCTGCGTCAGGTTGTTCAAGCACTCGGTGAAGCCGGCCTGGGCCGCTCCCGCCTGACCGTAGTCATTGATCAACTCGGTGTAGAAGGTAACGGCCTCGTTGAACTCGGGCGAGTCGACCTGCGCTTCCCAGTCCTCCGTCCAATACGTGCCACCAAAGGTGTTGACGACGGTGGTCATCGGGGCCAGCACCTGTCCCCAACCGGGCAGGCCACGAAGGCAGATACCCGACATGTTGGGCTCCGCTCCGTCGAGCTGCTCGGCAAGTCCGGCGATGTCGTCCCATGTGGGATTCTCGGGCATTTCCAGGCCCTGCGCCTCGAAGACGTCCTTGCGATACATCGTGAAGGACGACTCGCCGTAGAACGGCTGGCCATAGACCGAGCCATCAACCGACAATGCCTCCGCCATGGGGGGCAGGATGTCCTCCTGGTTGAAGTCGCTGTCACCGGCGATGTACTCGTCCATGTTGGCGACCCAGCCGTTGTTGGCGTAGATCGGGATTTCGAAGTTGCTCAGTGAAGCGACGTCATACTGACCGGCCTGCGCGGAAAACTCCTGGCTGATCTGGTCACGGACGTCGTTCTCCGGAAGGGTCGTGAAGTTGACCTCGATACCGGTTTCGGGGGTGAAGAACTCTGCGGTGAGTTTTTCTAGGTCCACCATCTGGGGATTGTTGACTTGGAGGACGTTGACTGTACCGCCCTCTTCGTCATCTCCGCCGCCACCGCCGCTGCTGCCGCCGGCGCCGGCACATGCAGAAAGGGCGACTCCCGTGGTGGCGGTCATCGCTAGAGCGATCCATCGTCGTTGACGCATCTGTTACTCCCTATGGTTCGGGCCCGCCGCGCGGACCCCAGTGTCGTGTCTGCTCAAACGAGCAACGCGGTGCACAAATGAGTAAACTGCTCAGAGAGGTCCAGTGTCAAGGGTTTGCGCCATTGGCGAGCGTGCACTGATACTCAGGTGCAGTCGACCGATGGCGGCGACTGCAGAAGGAGGTGTGCAATGGTTGCGTCGATGGGACCTGCTGAGTCGGTCCTGGCCGCCACCGTCGCGCGTCGCTATTACCTCCAAAGCGAGTCGAAGAAGGACATCGCGGACGACTTGGGCATCAACCGTTTCAAGGTTGCGCGCCTCTTGGAAAGCGCCTTGGAAACCGGCCTAGTCACCATCGCCATCGCCACCGTCGGAGGGGTCGACATGGACGCTTCGGCGCAACTCGCCCAGCGCTTTGGCCTGCGCCGTTGCGTGGTCGTGGCCTGCAGCGAAGCGCCCAATACCGACACTCGCGCAGCATTGGGAAGCACTGCGGCTGACCTGATGAGTGAGATCTTGACCGAACACGACGTGTTGGGCCTGCCATGGTCACGCTCAGTGTTGGCGATGACGAACGCGTTGCGTGATGTTCCGGCCGTTCAAGTCGTCCAACTCAGTGGGGCGATGGAGCTGCCTGGGGTCAACGCAAGCGCCGTCGATATCGTCCGGGAAACGGCCCGGGTCAGTCACGGTGCATCGGTCATTTTCCACGCGCCGTTCATCCTCGACGACGCGGCCAGCGCCAGCACCGTGAGACGTCAATCCAGTGTCAGCGACGGATTGCGAGCCGTGGAGGCTGTCACCCACGCGGTGGTCGGCCTGGGCCTTTGGGGCCCCGGCCTGTCGACGGTGCATGACATGGCCACACCGGCCGAGCATCAGGAACTCACTGAGGCTGGTGTCATCGGTGAAATCGCCGGCGTCTTCTTCGATAGCCAAGGCAGCGTCATCACCTCCGCCTTCTCGCACCGGCTGATCACCCTGTCAGGGGCAGACTTGGCTCAGATTCCTCAGGTCACAGCAATTGTCGAAGGCGGGGCCAAGGCACCAGCGATCATCGCCGCGATCCGCGGTGGCCTTATCAATGGGTTGGTCGTGGACGCGACCGCAGCCTCAGCGATGATTCACCTCAGCGACCCGAAGGCCCTGCTAGAGGCGGCTCTGCCAACCGGCAGCTAGTTCGCTGCGGTGGCCCGACGAAGCCGCTCCATCACGCTCTCGCTAAAGGTCGGGCCGTGCATCAGGGTGTTGGCCAAGAGGGGCGCTAGTTGGAAGAGGGCAGTGCGATGCTGCCACCCAGGGGCCAGCGGAAACACCTCCATGTATGCCGCGAAGGTGGGCTCCGCGAAGCCGCCGAACAGCCGCATCAAGGCCAGGTCGATTTCTCGGTGGCCATAGTGAGCGCTGGGATCGACGAGCCAGTGACGACCATCGTTGCCGATCACCCGGTTGCCGGACCACAGATCTCCGTGCACCAGCGTGGGCGGCTCAGGCGGTCCGCATACCTCGGGCCCTCGATTGACCAGCCAATCAACGAGCGGAAGGGCGGACGGCTCGAGGCGGCCTACGGCCACCGCTTGTCGGGCCAGCGGGAGCACCCGATCTTGGAGGTAGGACGCTGACCACTCCGCGTGATCGCGCAGGTCGAGGCCCACCGAGCCGAGGTAGCCATGGGGTCGATCATCGATGGAGCCGAAGTGTGGTCCGACATGGGAATGCAGGCTTGCCAGGCCTCGGCCGAACTCTTCGGCGCCGATGGCGGAACGGTCGCCCCCGGGCTGATCCGCATGCTCAATCCACTCCAGAGCCAGTCCTGAGGCCCGCTGTCTGAGCACCTCGGGCACCGGCACGGTCCCGGTCGCGCGCAACGCTCGTAAGCCTGCCGCCTCGCGCTCGAAGAAATCTGCCGGAGGGTGGGGCCTGCTCTTGAAGAAGATGGGGCCGGTGGGGGTTTGCCCGACGAACACGTGCGAGATCGAACCGCCCGAAACCGGGCGGATTTCACCGACGGCAAAGCCCTCGGTGAGGTCCGCAGGCACGGTCGCAGGAAGCACGGTCCCTAGTCTTGCGCACCAGGTGTCGCTGGGGACACCGGAAGGCTGATCGTGAATGACGTGCGTCCAGGCACCGACTGCACCCGCACCTCGCCGCCGTGAGCCGCCGCGATGGCCGAGACAATCGACAAGCCCAGGCCAGTGCTGCCTGCCCTGCGGGATCGTGAACTATCACCCCGGACGAAACGCTCGAACACCCCGTCGAGCAGCTCCGGGGGAATCCCCGGACCAGTGTCGGTCACCACGATGTCGCCATAGCCCTCTCGCTGAGCCAGGACGAGCCCGACGGACGTGCCCTCTGGGGTATGTGTGCGCGCATTGGTCAACACGTTGGCCACGATCTGGTGCAGTCGATCGGGATCTCCATTGACGAGCACCTCATCCTCGGGTAGTTCGATCGACCACTTATGCCCTGGCCCGGCCGCATGGGCGTCGCTGAGCGCGTCGGCCACCACCACACGCAGGTCCACTGACTCCACCACGAGCTCGGGACCGCTATCTAGGCGAGCCAGCAGGAGCAGATCGGCCACCATTCCGTTCATTCGGGTGGCCTCGGATTCGACCCGGGCCATCGCATGGGTGACGTCCGGGGGCAGGGTATGCGGCGCGCGGCGGGTCAACTCGGCATACCCCAATATCGCTGCCAGTGGGGTGCGCAGCTCGTGGCTCGCGTCCGCGACGAACTGGCGGGTCTTCCGCTCATTGGCCTCACGCTGGCTGAGGGCGTCCTCAACGTGTCCAAGCATCTGATTCAGCGCTGCGCCGACCTGGCCGACCTCGGTCGCCGGGTTGGTGTCGCCAGTTGGCATCCGCTCCGCCAGGGACACTTCGCCGGAATCCAAAGGGAGATGTGCCACACGGTTGCGGTGCCGGCGACTCGTTCGAGGGGCCGTAGTGCAGCACGAACGATGAGGGATCCGGCGATCAGCGCCGCAAGGGCAGCGACCAGCGCGACGATGGAGGTCACGATAATCAGCCTGGTCACCGCGGCCTGCACACCCGAGAGCGCCAGGCCAGTCACGATCGTGTCGCCGTCGACACCGGGTGCAGCGACGACGCGGTAGGCCCCCAAATCCCCGGCCAGGTCAACGCTGCGCGTGGCTCCATCGACCGGCGTGTCGAAGAGCACGT
The DNA here is from genome assembly GCA_963803695.1 of uncultured Actinomycetota bacterium. Classification (GTDB taxonomy): domain Bacteria; phylum Actinomycetota; class Actinomycetes; order Actinomycetales; family Dermatophilaceae; genus Ornithinicoccus. The sequence goes on along the minus strand of CAWDNY010000015.1, from coordinate 131,214 downwards.
CCTGCTCAGTCATGCTCAGCGGCTGCAATCTTCCTGCCTGGTCGATCACCGCAGCGCGCTGCACTCCGTTTGCGCCGATCACTCCGGCGACAGTATCGGCCCCCTGGCCTGGTCCCAGGAGCCGCTGTAGAGCGTTGTCATCCGCTCTCAGCGGGCGCCCCGAGTCCTGCGGACCGTTGCCTTGTACGGCCGTTTGGCTGCGCTGAAGGGTGGTCACGAGTTGTGAGTCCAACTCATCGATCAGGTAGGCGCGCAATGCCACCACGCTGAGGATGGCGATGGTCAGCGTGATCACAGTGATTAGTCCGACCATGGCCAGGGTCAGGCGGCGACGCAGGCTCCAGGACGAGGGAGACATACCGTCAGGAAGCCGGCTTCAACACGTATCCAGCACCGCGCCGGGTATGGATCATCGGCTCGCGGTCCGCGTCGATCTTCTTGCGCAAGTATGAGACGTACAACTCGACCACGTTGGCTGCTCCCCCGAAGTCGTAGTTCCACACCCGATCCAGAATCTGGGCCTTGCTCAGGACGATCTTGGGGTTTCGCATGAAAAACCTGAGCAACTCGAATTCGGTCGCCGTCAGGTCGATTTCCGCATCGCCGCGCCACACCTCGCGGCTGTCCTCGTCCATCACCAGGTCTCCGACCACGAGCCGAGGATCAGTGCGCGCCGTCATCGAGCTGCTGGCTCGGCGCATCAACGCTCGAAGGCGGGCCACCACCTCCTCCAAACTGAACGGTTTCGTGACGTAGTCATCTCCCCCGGCGGTCAAGCCTGCGATCCGATCCTGCACGGCGTCCTTTGCCGTCAAGAACAGCACGGGCACGTCCTCGTCACCCGTCCGAAGCCGCCGCAGCACTTCGATGCCGTCGATGTCCGGCAACATCACGTCCAGGACCACCGCGTCCGGCGCGAAGGTCCGCGCCAGCGTCAACGCCTCCAACCCCGTCGCGGCGGTGCTGACCTGCCACCCCTCGTAGCGCAGCGCCATCTGCAGCAGCTGCGACAGCATCGGCTCGTCGTCCACCACGAGCACGCGCAGGGGTGCGCCGTCGAGTCGCGTCATGGTGTCGTTGGTGGTCTTCACGTCGGAAGTACGCCGGGTGAGCGTGTGTATGCGCTTTGGTTTCCCTGTGCAGATCCTGTGCGATGACTGGGCCGTCGCTCAGGCGCAGAGCCAGATTCGGAGCGAGGCGATAGGCCCGCCAAAGGCTCCGCACAGCAAGGGCCCTCAGCGTGGTCTCTCGTCGATCGAGACAGGCTCGGTCCCCTTCCAAGGAGTCACGCAACGATGAAAGCACCGCGCACACTGCATACCCGAGCAGCGACCGCAGCCCTCGCCGGGTTGATCGGAGTCGCCACCCTCGCAGCCGGTGGGATCGCTAGCGCCACCAGCGCTAGCGCTGACAGCACAACCGTCTCGTATGCCGCCCAGGCCGACGCGACGGAGCGGTCCGACGACGGCGGAGACACTGACGGCGGAGACACTGACGGCGGGAGTACCGCCGAGGATGACACCTCCGGAGAGGACCGACAGGCCGCGCGGGCAGACGGTCTCGCCGACGTCGTGGCACCGCTGGTGAGCGACGGCACCCTGACTCAAGAGCAGGCTGACGCCGTCAGCGACGCGCTGATTGAGTCCGGCCCGCAAAGCAACGATGGTGGACCGGGTGAAGGAGCCCAGGGCGGTGGCCGACACGGCGGCGGTCCCGGCTCCGAGCGTGGAGAAAGCACTGAAGGTCAGGGCCGTGGAGCTGGCCTAGAAGCGGCAGCCGAGGTGTTGGGACTCGACGCCGCAGACCTGCGAGCGCAGTTGGCCGAGGGCGACACCACCCTGGCCGAGATTGCCGCCGAGCAGGGAGTCGACCCACAGGCAGTGATCGATGCGCTGTCCGATGAAGCCAACCAGCGGATCACCTCAATGGTGCAGGACGGCCGTACCCCCACGCCGTGAGCTCGCTTTCCCGTCTGGTGCTGCACTGCAACGCAGCACCAGACGGGAAGTGCAGCACCGGGCCGCACGCCTCAGGCGGCGTTGCCGTCGGCGATCCAGTCGAGCAACCCCCGACAGCTGGCTTCGACCTGGTCGAACATGGCGGCGAAGGCCTCCTGCGGCTCGCCATACGGGTCCGGCACGTCCAGACCCTCGGCCCCGGCCCATCGGCTCCCGTCGGCCCCTGGCGCAAACGACCCCAACCTCACGATGCGAGATCGTGCGGCATCGTCGGGCGCCATTGCGTCGAGGTCGGCGACGTTGCCGCCGTCCATGGCCACGATCAGATCGAAGCGATCGAAGTCGGCGACACCAAATTGCTGGCCTGCATGATCAATCGGTATGCCGCGCCGCTGCGCCTCGATCAGCGTCAAGGGGTGCGGCGGGTTGCCCACGTGCCAGGGCCCTGTGCCAGCGGATTCCACGACGATGGCCCGCACATCCGACCTCGCCGCAGCCAGCTCCACGAACACGGCTTCAGCGGCTGGGGATCGACAGATGTTGCCTAGGCAGACAAAACAGATGCGCATCGGCCAAGTTTGACCCATCTGTCCTGCCCCGCAAGCCAACGTGCGCGAGTCAGTTCGGGGGATTAACCTACGGTCCCGTAACATTGGACTGAGTATGAGTAAAAAGCCTTCTCGCCGATTAGACCGTGTCGTGATCCGTTTCGCCGGAGACTCCGGCGACGGTATGCAGTTGACCGGCGATCGCTTCACCTCTGAGACCGCCTCCATGGGCAACGACATCTCCACGCTGCCCAACTTCCCGGCCGAGATCCGGGCACCCCAGGGCACGCTGCCCGGAGTGTCCAGTTTTCAGTTGAACTTCGCCGATCACGACGTGATGACCCCAGGCGATGCCCCCGATGTGCTCGTCGCGATGAACCCCGCCGCACTCAAGGCCAACATCGCCGATCTGCCACGCGGAGCCACGGTGATCGCCAATACGGACGAGTTCACCAAGCGGAACCTCGCCAAGGTGGGGTATGCGGTCTCGCCGCTGGAGGACGACAGCCTCGAGTCCTGGCACGTTCACTCCCTGGGTCTGACCTCCATGACCGTCCAGGCGCTCGCCGACTTCTCGCTGAGCCGCAAGGAGAAGGAACGGGCCAAAAACATGCTGGCCCTAGGGCTGCTGTCCTGGTTGTATTCACGGCCCCTGGACGGCACCGAAGCGTTCTTGCGCGCCAAGTTCGCCAAGTCCCCAGAGGTGCTCGAGGCCAACCTGACCGCACTTCGGGCCGGTCACGCTTACGGCGAAACCACCGAAGACTTCGCGGTCCGGTTCGAAGTTGCGGCCGCTCCGATGACACCTGGCACCTACCGGACCATGACCGGCGGTCAGGCGATGGCCTTGGGCTTGGTCAGCGCGGCTCACCGCAGCGGTCTGCCCCTCGTGCTCGGCTCCTACCCCATTACCCCCGCATCCGACGTGCTGCACGCCTTGTCGGCGCTGAAGCGATTCAACATCACCACGCTGCAGGCCGAGGACGAGATCGGAGCGGTCGGGATGGCCCTCGGGGCGGCATACGGCGGCGCCTTAGGAGTGACCACCACCTCCGGACCCGGCCTCGCGCTCAAAGCCGAAACCATCGGCTTGGCGGTGGCCACCGAGTTGCCGCTGATCGTCATCGACATCCAGCGCGGCGGACCCTCGACCGGTTTGCCGACCAAGACCGAGCAGGCCGACCTGCTTCAGGCCCTCTACGGACGCAACGGTGAGTCACCAGTCGCGGTCGTGGCGGCCCAGTCCCCCACCGATTGTTTCGACGCAGCGATGGAAGCGGTGCGCATCGCCACGACATACCGCACCCCCGTCATCCTGCTCTCGGACGGCTACCTGGCCAACGGATCCGAGCCCTGGTCGGTGCCCAACGTCGATGATCTGCCAGAGCTCGACGTGCAGTTCGCCACTCAGCCCAACGGCAGCGACGACAAGGGCGAGCCGATCTTCCATCCGTTCCTGCGCGACCCGGCCACCCTCGCTCGACCCTGGGCTATCCCCGGCACAGCCGGTCTGGAGCACCGCATCGGCGGCATCGAGAAGGCCGACGTGACTGGCCACATCTCCTACGACCCGGACAATCACGACAAGATGGTGCGTCTGCGGGCGGCCAAGATCGAGAAGATCGCCGAGACGATTCCCGACATCGAGGTCGATGACCCCAGCGGTGCCGCGCGTGTGCTGGTCTTGGGCTGGGGTTCGACCTACGGCCCTATCTCTGCTGCGGCACGCCTGGTGCGCAACGCGGGCACCGACATCGCTCAAGCCCACGTCCGCCACCTCAATCCCTTCCCGGCCAACCTCGGCGACGTGCTGCGCCGATACGACCGCGTCATCGTCCCGGAGATGAACCTGGGGCAGTTGGCTCTCCTGCTTCGCGGTCACTTCCTGGTCGATGTGCAGTCGCACACTCAAGTCCGCGGCCTGCCCTTTACCGCGAGCGAGCTCGCTGAAGTCCTGCACAAAGAAGCCATCATTGCCGAGGAGATGATCCGATGAGCACGCAGACCACCTCGTTGGGTATGCCGACCAGCGGCACCTCCGGGGTGCCCGCACCTGCCGAGGACGCACCGGCCCAAACCAAGAAGGACTTCACCTCCGATCAAGAGGTGCGCTGGTGCCCCGGCTGCGGTGACTATGCGGTCCTGGCCGCCGTGCAGGGCTTCCTTCCCGACCTTGGGCTGCGCCGCGAAAACATCGTCTTCGTCTCGGGCATCGGGTGCAGTTCACGCTTCCCGTACTACCTGGACACCTACGGCATGCACTCGATTCACGGTCGAGCGCCGGCGATTGCCACCGGGCTTGCCACTTCACGCGGTGACCTGTCGGTATGGGTAGTGACCGGCGACGGTGATGCCTTGAGCATTGGCGGCAACCACCTCATCCACGCCATGCGGCGCAACGTCAACCTCACCATCTTGCTGTTCAACAACAAGATCTACGGCCTCACCAAGGGGCAGTATTCGCCGACCTCTGACGTCGGCACGGTCACGAAATCGACGCCAGTCGGCTCCGTGGATCACCCGTTCAACCCGGTGTCGTTGGCCCTCGGGGCCGAGGCCACATTCGTGGCGCGCACCTTGGATTCCGACCGCGGGCACCTGATGGAGGTGCTCAGCGCGGCGGCCGCTCACCGAGGCACCTCGCTGGTCGAGATCTATCAGAATTGCCCGATCTTCAACGACGGCGCCTTCCGCTTGATCAAGGACCGCGACCAGGGTAAGGCCCGGATTGCCTACCTCCACGACGGTGAACCCATCCGCGTCGGCGAGGACCACGTGGTCGTCCGGAACGGCTCGGGTATGACGGTCGTGCCCCGTGACCAGGCCAGCGAGGCAGACCTCGTGACGCACGATGTGGCGGCCGCCGATCCCACGCAAGCCTTCGCGTTGTCGCGGCTGGACGACCCAAGCATGGCTCACGTGCCCATGGGCATCTTCCGCCAGGTCGATCGGCCGACCTACGACGATCAGGTCCGAGCCCAGGTCGACGGCGCCCGCGCCAGCGCTGGCGGCACCGCCTCTGACGCCGACCTGCAGGAGTTGCTGCACGGCAAGGACACCTGGACCGTCCAGGCGTGAGCAGCACCTCGGGGGTGCGGCCTCCCGGGCAGCGGCCGCTTGAGTCCGGAGCTGAGCGCAAGAGGGCGGGGACCGGGACGGCATACGGCCTGACGGCATACACGCTGTGGGGGCTGTTCCCGCTCTACTTCGCGCAGTTGCGGCCCGCTGGGGCGATAGAGATCTTGGTGCACCGGGTGCTGTGGGCTTTTCTGTTGTGCCTGATCATCCTCGCGGTGCTGGGTCGGCTGCGATGGCTCGGTCAGTTGCTGCGCCGCCCACGCATGCTGGCCGCAGTGTCCATCGCAGGTGCCTTGATCGCCACCAACTGGACGATCTACACGTTCGCGGTGCTGACCGGCCACGTGACCGAGGCCGCTCTGGGCTACTTCCTCAATCCGCTGGTGACCGTCGGTCTCGGGGTGCTGGTGCTGCGCGAGCGGCTGCGCGCCGCCCAGTGGGTGGCGGTCGGCATCGGGGCAATTGCCGCTGTCTATCTCACGCTCGACTACGGGAGTCCGCCGTGGATCTCAATCAGTCTGGCGGTGACGTTTGCGAGTTACGGCTTGGTCAAGAAGCGGGTGGGCTCCTCGTTGTCGGCCATCCAGTCCTTGACCGCCGAGACCATGGTGGTCGCCCCGCTAGCCCTGGCCGTGCTGGTCTATCTCACGGCGACTGGGGCGCAGACCTTCACCACGCAGGGTTGGGCTCATACGTGGCTGCTGATCAGCGCCGGCGTGGCGACGACAATTCCTTTGCTCCTTTTCGCCGCGGCGGCGCGCCGGGTGCCGTTGACCACCATCGGCCTCCTACAGTTCATCACCCCGGTGCTTCAATTGCTCAGTGCAGTAGTGCTTCTGGGTGAATCAATGCCGGCATCGCGGTGGGTCGGGTTTGCGCTCGTGTGGGTGGCTTTGGGGGTATTGACCCTCGATTCCTCTATTGCGGCCGGTCGCAATCACCGCCTGCATCGAATCGCCATGCGCACCGCGACGTAAACTGCGCAGGTGGCCCGCCGAGTGACCCTGGTGGCCTGGGGGTCGCGCGGTGACGTCGCGCCGATCATCACCCTCGGGCAAGGCTTGCGCGCCTCCGGTGACCAGGTGAGTGTGCTGGCCAGTCGAGACTTCGAGGCCTTGGTGCTGGCGGCTGGGTTGGAGTGGCTGCCCTTCGATATCTCGGTCATGCAAGCCGCGCGCTCAGCCGTGGGACGACAGTGGCTTGGTGGTCATCGCACACTCATTGGTGAAAGTCGGGCACTGGGGCGGGTTTTGGACACGTTCGCCCAGCCCCTCATCGAAGGCCTATGGACGCACACTCGGGACGCGGACCTGGTCGTCAGTGGCATCCTCACCGCCGATGCCTGCGCCAGCCTGACCGCGGCTCGCGACCAAGACCATGCCGTCGCGCTCCTGACGCCTGTCCTGCCCAGCCGATTCGGAGCCAGCTCCCCGACCGCGCTGCTGCCATCTCGCGACACCGGGCTCAACGCCCTCTCTGGACGTGCCGTCCTCGGCGCCTCCTACCGCCTACTGAGGGTGCCCGGCGACCAGATCCGCGAGCGGCTGGGACACCCACGGACCCGGTCCGGGTGGCTTCTGGAGCGCCTTCGGGCCACGCCCATGCTTGTTGGCACCAGTCAGTATGTTGTCGCGCCCGCTCCAGACCAACCCAACGTGACGCTGACGGGCTACTGGCCGCCGTTCAGCCCACCGTTTGATGGTGCTGAGGCCCAGCGGCTTGAAACGGTCATCGCCGCTCAGCAGGCTCGTGGGCGCCCCGTTGCCTCGTTGGGTTTTGGCAGCATGACCACGACCGATCCCATCGGGACGGCTGACCTGCTGGTCCGTGCCGCCCACGACGCAGGCGTTCACCCGATTATCGGAGACGGCTGGACCGGTGTGGGCGCCTACCTGCGTGGGCGGGAGGATGTGACCGTCATCGCCCATGTCCCCCACGATTGGCTGTTCGCACGCTGTAGCGCGGTGGTGCATCATGGCGGTGCGGGAACCACGGGATCAGCGGTGCGCAGTGGCACCCCGCAGGTCGTGGTGGCCCACATGGGTGATCAACCCTTTTGGGCCTACCGCGCTCATCGGCTCGGGGTCGCTCCCCCGCCCTTGCGACGAACGAATATGACCCGCACGGGGCTGAGCACCGCGCTGCACACCGTCACCGCTGGCCCCACCGCCGACGTCATGGCCGGATGTGCTCGTGCGCTCGCGGAACGAGTTCAGACCGAGGACGGGGTGACGGCGGCCGTAGCGGTGCTGCGCTCGGACGGCGGCGCGTCACCTACATAACATCGACTGTTTCGGCAGCCGTTGCGCTGAGTTCTCGGGCGCTGCCTACCCTCGCGGCTATGACTTCCACACTCATGCGTCACCTTGCCCTGACTCCACTTCATCGTCGCGCCGGCCGCAGCGCTATGACCTGCCGATACCGCTGCGGCGACGCGTGTTCTCAGATCGTTCCGAACACCAGCGACAACGACTACTTCGGCGACGTGGTCGCCGAAAGCCTCTCGCGACGCAGCATGCTCAAGGCTGGTGGTCTCGGTGCCGCCGTCACTGGTCTGACAGCGTGGGGGATAGCTCAGCCGTCAGGCGCATCTGCTGCCGCACCACCCAAGGCCAACCCTCGGGGCAAGCACTTCGCAGACTTCACGCCCATTGCCTCGACTCCCTCCAACGTGGACGAGGTGGTCCTGCCACTCAGCTACCGGTGGGAGCCGATCATCTCCTGGGGAGACCCGATCATACGCGATGCCCCCGACTTCGATTTCGAAGCCCAGAGCCTCGAGGCCCAAAAGCGCCAGGCCGGCTACAACTGCGACTACACGACCCTGCTGCCGGACGCCACCAGCGGGTATCGCCAGAACCGCGGGGTCTTGATCTTCAACAACGAATACACCAACGACCAGTTGATGTTTCGGGACGTTGCTGACTCCAGCGACCTCAGCGAGGACCAGATCGAGATCATCATGGCCGCGCATGGCATGACCATCGTTGATGTGGCTCGCCGCAACCAACGTTCGGCTTGGAGATATCGCCAGGACGGAGTCCGCAACCGGCGCCTGCACGCCTGGACCGAGTTCACGCTCGACGGACCGGCCGCCGGGGCGAAGGCACTGCGGACGTCGGCGGACAGCACCGGCACCAGGGTCCTGGGTACGTTGAACAACTGCTCGGGAGGAGACACCCCCTGGGGCACCGTCGTCTCCGGCGAGGAGAACTTCAACCAATACTTCGACTCCACCAATGCACCCGATGATGACGGGGCGCTCGCCCGCTATGGCATTACCTCGAGCGGGCGCGGCTGGGAGCGGGTCGACTCGCGCTTCTCCGTGGCCGGCGAGCCACACGAGGTCAACCGGTTCGGCTGGATTATCGAGGTGGACCCGCAGGACCCGACGTCCACACCCGTCAAGCACACGGCGATGGGCCGGTTCAAGCACGAGGGTGCCAACATTCGCATTGCCGACAACGGTCATGCGGTGGCCTATATGGGCGATGACGAGCGCTTCGACTACATCTACAAGTTCGTTTCCCGCGACACCTACCGGGCGGGCGACAAGACTCACAACATGACCCTGTTGTCTCACGGAGACCTCTACGTCGCGAAGTTCTACGGTGACGGGTTCGAGGACGGCGTCAGCGACGGCACCGGGAAGTGGCTTCCGCTCGTGGTGGACGACACCTCTCACGTCCCCGGTTACAGCGTCGAGCAGGTGCTCATCCACACTCGCCTTGCTGCCGACAAGGTCGGCCCCACCAAGATGGACCGACCCGAAGATGTGCAACCCAGTCCCACGTCCGGTCGACTGTTCGTGGCGCTGACCAACAACACCGCGCGAACTCCTGAGCAGATCGACGAAGCCAACCCGCGCGCCAATAACAAGTACGGCCACATCCTGGAGCTACGCGAGCGCGATAACGACCCAACAGGGGTCCGCTTCTGGTGGAAGCTCATCCTCATTGCCGGGGATCCCCACGACCCGACGACCTACTTCGCCGGCTACGACAAGAGCGAGGTCAGCCCGATCAGCTGCCCGGACAACCTCGCCTTCGATTCTGTCGGCAACATGTGGATCGCCACCGATGGCATGCCGGGCACGCTCGATGCCTGCGACGGGTTGTTCTTCATGCCGGTGCGCAGCAACGAGAAGGGCCACGTGCAACAGTTCCTGTCCGTGCCGGTCGGGGCCGAATGCTGTGGTCCGGTGGTCTCGCCAGAGACCAACACGATCCTGGTCGCGGTGCAACACCCCGGTGAGGTGGATGGGGCCACCCCCTCCAACGTGGTCTCGCAGTTCCCCTACAAGGGTGCTGGTCAGCCGCGCCCGAGCGTGATCCACGTGTTCAAGTAGTCCGCAGAGGTCACCGCGATTGGGCAGCACTGGCGATCTGGCGCAGCCGCTGCGCACCGTCGTTGGCCGTCCTTGTCCCTTGAGGGGTTTCGATGGCCAACGGCCTGCCAGTGCTTCGATGAACGATGAGCCCCGGTCCCCCGCTGCTGATGTATGCCGTGTGCCGGGCGTTCCAGCGCAGCCCCCAGCCGCCCCACACCATCGGGTCGATCTCGACGCTGCCCACTCCCAGCACGTCAGCCGCCCGGACCCGCACCAGCGTGATGGGCAGGCGTAATGAGCGGATGGTCAGACCCGCATCGTCGATGGACAGGCGAACGCTGGACCATGAGGCCATGACGAGGCAAAAACCGACGCCCAACACCCCGAGCACCGTGAGCCACCAGGCCGACACCGAACCCCACGACAAGGCGAAGATCGCCCCAAAAACCACGACGCCGTAGATCACCAATCGCTGCATCCGCGCGGACGCCACATCAACCGACCAGGGTTTTGTGGTGGCACCCTCGGCGCCTGAACCGCGGGCATACGACGCCACGACGCGGTCCCGCTCGGGTATGCCCTCCAGCAACAGGGCGCGGGTCGGCGGTGCCAAGGCGAAGACTGCAAAGACCCACCGACCCCAGGCCACGCCCACGATGGCCATCACCGGTGCGCCGAGCAATGGGGGCACCCCCAGTTGACTGAGCAGGATGTATGCCGTGCCGCCAGCACTGGCGGCACCGCACACCGTCAGCATCATCCGCGCTGCGCTGTGGGTGAGCCAGACAGACAGTCCGCTCACCAGGGCGGCCGCGAGCACTGCTAGGACGGTCACGGCGAAAGCTGAGTCCACCCCGGCTGCTGAGGAGCCATCGGCGACCGAGCTGGCCAAGACCGAGCCGACCATGAGGATCGCCAACGGCAGCATCGCGGCGGCCCCGGCCAGGACGGGTCTGGGCCGGTCTTGGCTCATCGGCCGACCGCTATCGGGAGCGATCGGCCACGCCATCGACAAGGGCTCGCAGTGCCTCGACCGCAGCACCGTCCCCGATGTCATCGACCAATTCCCTCGTGCGCGCGGCCAACTCAGCGGTGTGATCGCGTGCGGCCTGCATGGCCGGGTGATTGCGCAGCAGGGCCACTGCTTCGGCCACGTCAGCAGGGTCCGCGATCGGACCGCTCAGCAACTCCACCAGGCGGGCGTCCTGCGGCGTGGCCATCGAGACTGCATACAAGACGGGCAGCGTCGCTTTGCCCTCACGCAGATCCGCACCAGGGACCTTTCCTGACTCGTCCAGATCCGAGGAAATGTCGAGCAGGTCATCGGCGAGCTGGAACACGGTGCCGAGCTGCTCACCAAACGACGCCAAGGTCACGACGAGCTCCGGGCTGGCTCCGCCGAACATCGCGCCATAGCGAGCGGAGGTGGCGATCAGTGAACCGGTCTTGTCCGCCAGCACACTGAGGTAGTGCTCGATCGCGTCCGCGCCTGCCGCGGGGGGTCGCTCATCGCGAATCTGGCCCGAGCACAACCGCACGAACGTCTCCGCTTGGATTTTCACGGCCTCCGCCCCAAGATCGGCGATGACAGACGAGGCCGTCCCGAAGAGGAGATCACCGACGAGGATCGACGTTGCGTTGCCGTAGCGCACGTTGGCGCTCTGGACGCCTCGGCGCAACTCCGCCTCGTCCATCACGTCGTCGTGGTACAGCGAGGCCAAGTGAGTCAGCTCGACTCCGACTGCGGCTTCGATGACGCGCTCGTTCAGTGAACCCGCGACCTGTGCCGACAGCAAGGTCAACAATGGACGGAACCGCTTGCCACCGGCGTTCGACAGGTGGCCAGCCGCTTCGGCAATGAAGGGGTCCTCGTGGTCAACGACCTCACGAAGCCGACGGTCGACTGCCTCAAGGCCCTCGACCAAGCGTTCTTGCACATCCCCGTCGGCGCCAGGAATCAAGGTCGGCGCAGCCTTCATCACCGAATGAACTGCGATGCCTGCTGAGCCAACTCCAGCATCGGCGAAGGCATGATGCCCAAGCCGAGGGTCACCAACAGTCCGACAGCCACAGCAAAGGTCGTCAACGCCGACGGCTCAACGGCCACGGTGTCACCCGTGCGCTCACCGAAGTACATCAGCACGATCAGCCGGAAATAGACGTATGCCGTTACGGCGCTGGCCAGCACGCCGATCACGGCCAGCCAGGCTCCGTTGTTGGCAATAGCGGCTGAGAAGACGGCGAACTTGCCGGTGAAACCAGACGTAAGCGGGATGCCGGCGAAGGCGAGCAGGAGAAAGCTGAAGGCACCAGCCACCCACGGGTGGGCCTTGGCCAAACCGGACCATTGCGAGACGTGCGTCGCTTCACTGCCGGCCGAGCGCACCAGAGTCACGAGGGCGAAGGCAGGGATGGTCATGAACCCGTATGCCGCCAGGTAGAACATCGTGCCCGAAACGCCAGCGGAGTCCAGCGCCAAGAAGCCGACCAGGATGAATCCGGCGTGTGCGATCGAGGAGTAGGCCAGCAAGCGCTTGACATCGTTCTGACCGACGGACATCGCGGCCCCGACGATCATTGTCAGTGCCGCTACTGCGGCCAGGATGGGCTGCCAGTCCAGTCGGGCCGACTCGCCAGCCACGTAGAAGACCCGAAGCAGTGCACCAAAAGCGGCGACCTTGGTGCAGGCGGCCATAAAGCCGGTGACCGGAGTCGGCGCGCCCTGGTAGACGTCCGGGGTCCAGGCGTGGAACGGTACGGCTCCGACCTTGAACAGCAGGCCGGTGGCGATGAGCAGGAGGCCGGGGACCAGCAGTCCGTCCATCCCGATCTCGCTGGTGATGGCCAAGGCAATCTGATCGAAGCGCATCGAGCCGGCGTAGCCGTAGATCAACGCGGAGCCGAACAGGAAGAAGGCCGAGGAGAACGCGCCGAGCAGGAAGTACTTCAGCGAAGCTTCCTGGGAGAGCAGGCGGCGACGGCGGGCCAGGCCACACATGATGTAGAGCGGCAGCGACAGGATCTCCAGCGCGATGAACATCACGAGCAGGTCGTTCGCCATCGGAAAGAGCATCATGCCGCCGATGCCGAACAGCGTCAGGGGATAGATCTCAGTGGTAGTCGCACCGACCTTGACGGCCAAGGCCTCTTCTGCGGAGCCGGGCACGGAGACACCGGCTTGGGTGAAAGCGTCCGGGGCGTTGCCGCCCAGGCGCTCACTCATCACCATGACGCCGATGATCGCCAGCGAGAGAACCAGGCCTTGCAGGAGCAGCGCTGGTCCGTCGTTGGCGACAGCGTCGGCCGCCGTGAGGCCTTGGTGGTCTGGGCCAATGAAGATCACCGCCCCCAGGGCCGCGATGAGCGTCACGATGGTCAGCGGCATCTGGATGCCGTATCGCCGGGAGCGGCTGGCGAATCCCTCGACGGCGACCCCGATCAGACCGCCGACGAAGACGATGATCAGCGGCAGCAGAGCCAGGTAGTCGATCTCAGGAGCGGTGAACTCCATCAGTCCTCACTCCCTTCGGCTGCGTTGGCCGGATCACCGGAGGGCGCCGGATCGCTCACCCCGACGTACTGCAAGGTGGTTTGGACGGCGGGTTCTAGCACGTCCAGGGCAGGCTTGGGATAGAAGCCGAGGAACAGGAAGGCCCCGATCAACGGTGCCACCACTGCCTTCTCGCGCAAGCTCATGTCCGGCACGTCGGCATACCCCTCCGGCTTGGGCCCGGTCGCCACCTTCTTGTACATCAGCAGGATGTAAAGGGCGGCCAAGATGACGCCCATCGTGCCGATGACGGCAAAGACTGGGTAGGTCTGGAAGGTGCCGATGATGACCATGAACTCCGAGACGAAGGAGTTCAGCCCGGGCAACGCGAGTCCGGAGAGACCCGCGATAAGCAGTGAACCTGCGATCAGCGGAGTCACTCGTTGCCAGCCGCCGAAGTCCATGATGTCTCGCGACCCGCGGCGCTGGATCAACATGGCACCGATCAGGAAGAGTGCGGCGGTGGTGAAACCGTGGTTGACCATATAGAGGGTCGAGCCCGTCTGACTCACCGTCGTCACTGCGAAGATGCCGAGCACGATGAAGCCGAAGTGGCTGATCGAGGTGTAGGCGATCAGTCTCATCATGTCGCGTTGGCCAATGGCCAAGGCTGCTCCGATGAGGATGGACAGCACCGCGAACGTCATCACTGCCGGGGTTGCCCAGCGGCTGGCGTCGGGGAACATCTGCAGGCAGAACCGGATCATCCCGAACGTGCCGACCTTGTCCAACACGCCGACCAACAACACGGACGTTGCGGGGCGAGCCTCGCTGGCCGCGTGCGGCAGCCAGGTGTGCACCGGCCACATTGGGGCCTTGATCGCGAAGGCGATGAAGAACCCAAGGAACAGCAGGCGCTCCACCCAGGTGCTGATCTCAAGACCGGTGAGGTTCTCGATCAGGAAGCCGTCGGTGCCGCCGGGGCCTTGGAGGTAGACCGCGATGACGGCGACCAGCATGATCAGTCCACCGAGCAGCGAGTACAGCAGGAAGCTCGTGGCTGCCTTGGCCCGCCCGGGACCGCCGAACATTCCGATCAAGAAGTAGACCGGAATCAGCATCGCTTCGAAGAAGACGTAGAACAAGAAGACATCCGTGGCGGCAAACACGCCGATCATGAAGGCTTCCAGGATGAGCATCAGCGCGAAGTAGCCCTGTTGGCGCCGTCCCTCCTCCAGCGGCACATCCTCCCACGCGGCCAGCAAGCAGATGGGGACCAGCACCACCCCGAGCAGGATCATGGTGAGCGAGATGCCGTCGATCCCGAGGGCATAACTCACCCCGAACTGAGGGATCCACGAGCGCACCTCAGCGAGTTGGAACTGAGTGTCAGCCCCGACTTCGAACTGCAACGCCATGAGTATGCCGAGCACGAGCGTGAGCAAGGAAACGCCGAGGGCGACTTCGCGCACCTTGGTGAAGCCCTTGGGCAGCACCGCGACCACGACCCCGCCCAGCAGCGGGACGAGGAGCAGGCTGGTCAACCAGGGGAAGTCGCTCATAGCTGCATCACCAACACGGCGGCGATGATAGCGACGATGCCGATGAGCATGGTCATCGCGTACGAGCGGACAAACCCGGTTTGGGTGCGCCGCAGCAGCGTAGACAACCCGGTCACCCCGCCTGTGGTTTTGGCGACCAATCCGCCTTCGACGACATCGCGATCAGTTGCTGTGGCGATATCGACTAGCCCCTGTCCTGGCGCTCGCAGGAACACCTCGTTGAAGTCGTCTTGGAACAGGTCGCGGCGGGCCGCACGTGTGAGCAACGTGGCCTCCGGAGCGGTCTGCGGCACGTCGTCCTTCCAGTACATCTTGTAGGCCAGGGCAGCCCCAGCCGCGACCAGCAACAAAGTCAGCACGATGATGAGCCACACCGCAAGGACAGGTTCCCCGTGCTCTTCAGAGCCGAAGACCGGCTCCAGCCAGTTCTCCAGGATGCCGAAGAAGCCCAAGATCAAGCCCAGCGTCACTGACCCCACGGCCAGAATCACCATGGGAATGGTCATGGACAGTGGCGACTCGTGCGGATGCTGGTCATCTTCCCAACGCGCCGTGCCCTGGAAGGTCATGAAGAACAACCGAGACATGTAGAAGGCGGTGATACCGGCACCAATGAGCGCCGTCATCCCAAATACCCAAGGCTGCCAGCCCTCCCCGACGAACGCCGCCTCGATGATCTTGTCCTTAGACCAGAAGCCGGCAAACGGCGGCACGCCCAAAATCGCCAGCCACCCCATCATGAAGGTGATCCAGGTGATCTTCATGGCCCCGCTGAGGCCACCGAACCGGCGCATGTCCACCCGATTGTTCATGCCGTGCATGACCGAGCCGGCCCCCAGGAACATGCCTGCTTTGAAGAAGCCGTGGGTGACCAGGTGGAAGATGGCGAAGACGTAGCCGATCGGGCCCAGTCCCACGGCCAGCATCATGTAGCCGATCTGGCTCATGGTGGAGGCGGCCAGAGCCTTTTTGATGTCGTCCTTGGCGCAGCCGACGATGGCACCGTAGATGAGTGTGATCGCTCCGACGAAGGCCACCGCGAGTCGCGCATCTGGCGTCAGGTCGTAGATCGCCTGGCTACGGGCAATCAGATAGACGCCAGCGGTGACCATGGTTGCCGCGTGGATCAACGCTGAGACTGGGGTCGGGCCGGCCATGGCGTCCCCAAGCCAGGACTGCAACGGGAACTGTGCCGACTTGCCGCAGGCTCCGAGCAGCAGGAGCAGGCCCACCGCCAACAGCGTCCCTTGGCTCATCGAGGCTGCCTCGCCGTGCACCGTTGCGAAGTCCAGAGCCCCCAGGCTGGAGAACAGGACGGCCATGGCCGTGATGAGTCCGACGTCACCGATGCGGTTCACCACAAACGCCTTGTTCGCCGCGGTGGCGTATTCCGGGTTCCAGTTCCAGAAGCCGATGAGCAGGTACGAAGCCAGGCCCACGCCTTCCCAGCCGACGAAGAGCAACAGGTATGAGTCGGCCAGCACCAGGATCAACATCGCGGCGACGAAGAGGTTCAGGAAGGCAAAGAAGCGGCGCTTGTCCGGATCGTGGGCCATGTATCCCATGGAGTACACGTGGATCAGCGAGCCGACAAACGTGATCAGCATGACGAAGGTCAAGGACAACGGGTCGAGCAACAAACCGACGTTGACGCTCAGCGTCCCTGCCGACACCCAGTCCCACAGTTGCACCGATAGGGCGCGCTCTTCGCTCGGCATACCCGCCAGTTGGGCGATGATGCCCACGCCTACACCAAAACTGGCCCAGGAAAGGCCCACAGCGAGTGCTGGTCCCCAAGAGTTCGTCGCCTTGCCGCCGACAAGCAGGATGGCTGCACCCAAGAGCGGCAGCGCGATCATCAACCACCCGAACGCGGCGAAGCCGTCAGCTTCGGTGGCGCGGACAGCGCTGGGGTCGGCCAGCGCGAAGCCGACGGTATGAGAAAGAGACACTCAGCCCGCTCCTTACAACTTCAGAAGGTTGGCGTCGTCCACGGATGCGGATCGACGGGCGCGAAAGATGGACATGATGATGGCTAGACCGACGACTACTTCGGCCGCAGCGACCACCATCACGAACAGGGCGTATACCTGTCCGTCCAGCGTCCCGTGCATCCGGGAGAACGTCACCAACGACAAGTTGCACGCGTTGAGCATGAGCTCGACGCCCATGAACACCACGATGGTGTTCCGACGGGTGAGCACCACCAGCGCACCGATCGTGAACAGGATCGTGGACAGATAGATGTAGGCAGCAAGCGTCATCGGCCCTCGTTTCCGTCCACGGGCTCGCCATCGGGCTCGTCTTGGCCCATCAGGGTTACCTCGTCACCGCTCTGCTCGCCGATCGCTTCGTATGCCGCGTCGGTGGTGGCCGCGAAGCCGGTCATGGACGCGACCTGACCGCGGGCCACAAGAACTCGTGGCACGGACACCTCGGCCGGTGTGCCATCGGGCAGCAGGGCCGGGGTGTCGGCTGCGTTGTGCCGCGCGTAGACCCCAGGGTTCGGGCGACCGGACAACCACTTGCCCGAGGCAATGGTCTGGTCCGAACGGTTGCGCTGCGAGATGTGCGGGGTCAGCCGTTCGTGGTGGGCCAGGACCATGGCACCCATCACTGCGATGACTAGTAAGGCGCCGAGGATCTCGAAGCCGAAGACCTGGCGCGTGAAGATCTCGCGGGCCAATCCGGTGACGGTGCCTTCTTCTTGCACCGAGGCCAATCCGACCGGCTCCCCATAATCCACCCGTGAGAGTCCGAACATGATGGCTCCGGCGAAGACGACGGCAAAGATGTAGGCGAAGATTCGCTGACCGGGCAAGGTTTCCACCAGGGAATCCGAGGCGTCGACGCCGACCAGCATGACAACGAAGAGGAACAGCATCATCACGGCACCGGAGTAGACGAAGATCTGGATGATCCCGACGAATTCAGCGTCCTGAGCAATGTAGAAGACACCGAGACTGATCATCACCAGAGCCGTCGACATGGCGGCATGGACCGCTTTGCGAGAGAACAGCAGACCAAAAGCCCCCAAAATGGTGGCAGGACCGAGCACCCAGAACAGCAGAGCCTCTCCTCCACTCACCGGTAGACCTCCTGCGTGTTGTCGTGATCAGCTGCTGAACCTTTGTCCTGCTGCTCATCGCGAGCAGCCACGTAGTCCCGCTGCGACTGGTCGGGCCCGGTGATGTGACCTTTGTAGTAGTCACTGTCGTCCGTGCCCTTCGCCATCGGAAGGGGCGCGCGCAGCATACCCTCACCCATGGGTGCGAGGAGTTGATGCTTTTCGTAGATGAGCGGGGCCCGCTCGCTGTCGGCCAACTCGTATTCGTTGGTCATCGTCAGGGCGCGCGTCGGGCATGCCTCGATGCAGAGCCCACAGAAGATGCAACGCAGGTAGTTGATCTGATAAACGCGGCCGTAGCGCTCACCCGGGGAGAAACGTGCCTCGTCGGTGTTGTCCGCGCCTTCGACCAGGATGGCGTCGGCGGGGCACGCCCATGCGCACAACTCGCAGCCGATGCACTTCTCCAGACCGTCGGCATACCGGTTCAGTTGGTGTCGGCCGTGGAAGCGGGCCTGGGTGGGTCGAGGCTTCTCGGGGTATTCCTCGGTTGCTACCTTGCGGAACATGGTGCTGAAGGAGACACCGAAACCGGCTACCGGTGCCAAGAAGTCAGACATGAACCCTGTCTTCTTGTCTTCTTGCTTGCCATCGCTGGCTCGGCGAGCGGGGGCGATGTCGTCGGTGTTCTTGCCGGTGCTGCCCGCCGGTTTGAGGATGTCCTCCCCTTTGCTGCCGGTGGTTTCGATGTCTTGAGCCTTCTGGTCTTCGTCAGCCACGGTCGTCCTCCGATGTGTCGAGTGTGGACGTCGGACCGGCATCAACAGTCACCGGTTCAGCAGCCTTGACGGCCTTGGGTCGCTCCACCAACCGCTGCCCTGGCAAGGGCGGCACGGGATAGCCCCCGGCGAAGGGATCGATCTCGGCGGGTGGAATGCGCGCTTCTTCGTCGTCGCGGTCGTGCGCATCCTTCTTCAGCGAGATCAGCGTCAAGGGCACGATGACTGCCACCGCGATGAGCACCACGGTGATGATCGTTGCCCAGCGGCTGTCCCCGAAGTAGCCGATCTGCGCGGCGCGGATCAGGGCCACCGCGATGACCCACACGAGGGCCGCCGGAATCATGTACTTCCAGCCCAGCTTCATGAACTGGTCATAGCGGACGCGGGGCAATGAGCCACGCAACCACACGTAGCCGAAGATGAACAGCCACATCTTGATGGTGAACCAGATCAGACCCCACCAACCCTGATCGAACATCCCACTGTTGATGGCGGCGATACCGGGTGGGGCGTGCCAGCCACCGAGGAACAGCGTCGTCGCCAAGGCCGACACAGTGAACATGTTGATGTATTCACCGAGGAAGAACATGCCGAACTTCATCGACGAGTACTCAGTGTGGAAGCCACCGCCGAGCTCGCCCTCGCCCTCGGCCAGGTCGAACGGCAGTCGGTTGGTCTCCCCCACCATCGTGACGAGGTAAATGACGAACGAGAAGAACAGGGGCACGACGTACCACAAGTCGGCTTGTGCGGCCACGATCTGCGAGGTCGACATCGACCCGGCATACAGGAAGACCGCGACCAGGGACAGACCCATCGCGATCTCGTAGGAGATGACCTGCGCCGTAGAACGCAGCCCGCCCAACAGCGGGTATGTCGAGCCGGAGGACCAGCCGGCCAGGACGAATCCGTAGGCCCCGACACCGGCGACCGCCAAGACCAACAAGGTGGCCACGGGGGTGTCGGTCAACTGCAGCGGAGTCGTGTGGCCGAACATCTCGACCGTGCCGCCCATCGGGATGATGGCGAAGGACACGAAGGCCAATGAACCAACGATCAGCGGAGCGATGACGAACATCACCTTGTCAGCGGCCTTGGGCGTGACGTCTTCCTTCATCATCAGCTTCAGGCCGTCGGCCAGCGTCTGCAGCAAACCGAACGGGCCGAAGCGGTTCGGCCCGGGACGCTGCTGCATCCGGCCAATGACCCGACGCTCGAACCAGATAACCACCAGGACGTTGAGCAGCAAGAACACGAAGATCATCAGCGCCTTGATCAGCGAGAGCCACCAGGGCGTGTCACTGAAGTCGGCGGACGGCAGGTCAGAGGCAACCAGGGCATGGCCAGCGTTCAGCGCAGACATCGAGGCGGTAATCATGAACGACCTTCCGAAGCGACCGGACTGTTGGCGGACGCAATACGCACGACGGCTCCGGCGTCGACACCCAGGGTGGCTCGCACCGCTGATCCGGCGGAGTTCGTCGGCAACCACACGACATGGTCGGTCATGTCGGTCACGGTCAGCGGCACCGTGATGGTGCCCAGTCCGTAGCTGACCGACACCTGCCCGCCATCGACGGCACCGATGGACGCGGCGGTCTGCGGCGACATCCGTGCCGAGGCCAGCGGGGCCGTGCCAGCCAGGAAGGGCTCGCCATCTTGCAACGAGCCAGCGTCCAGCAGGTGGTGCCAGGTGGCCAGGATCGCTTCTCCCTCGCCCGGCTCCTCGGGTGCGATGGGTGAGACCACGCTCATCGAGCGCGGCGACTCCCAGGCACCCAAGCCGGTCATTTCGTGCCGCAGGGCGCTGAGACTGCGTGCACCGAGGTGCACGCCCATCTCGGCGGCCAACGCGTCGATCATGGCGTGATCGCTCCAGGCGTTCGAGGTCAGCGCCTTCTCGAACGGACGCAAGCGGCCCTCCCAGTCGGCATACGAGCCCGCCTTTTCTTGCTGCGGGGCCACGGGCAGGATCACGTCGGCATAGTCGTGCACGGCTGATTCGCGGATCTCCAACGAGATCACAAACGCCTTCTCCAACGCCGCTCTGGCCAGCACAGGGTCCGGAAGGTCATCCGGGTCCAGACCACCCACGATGAGAGTGGAGATCTCCCCCTGCAGGACACCCCGCAGGATGGCGGTGGTGTCTTTGCCTTCGGCCGCAGGCACATCGCTGGACCAGGCCTGCGACACCTCCGCGCGGGCAGCCTCTTCGTCTACAGGGCGGCCTCCGGGCAGCAAGGTCGGAAGAGCGCCGACGGCCAGTGCACCGCGCTCTCCGGCGCGCCGCGGGACCCAACCGATGCGGGCTCCGGTCACGTTGGCCAATGCCGCTGCTGCCGACATGCCACCAGGCACACTCGCCAGCCGTTCGCCGACCAGGATAATGGCGTCACCGTTGAGCGCATCTGATGCCAAGGGCAAGGGGTCGGAGCCGGGCAGTGGCTCGGTGACCCCGTCCTGGGTCTCTCCCTCGTGCTGACGTCGAGCTCCGAGGGCGTGCAGGATCTCGGGCTCGGTGCCAGGAGCGGCCGGAATCAGGGTCCCGTTCATCTTGGCGAGCCCGCGAGTTGCCAAGGGTGCGACCGAATACACCGCAGTCTTGTTCTTGCGGGCCGCCTTGCGCAGGCGGAGGAACACGATAGGACTCTCGTCCTCGGGCTCCAGTCCCACCAGGAGCACCGCGCTGGCGCTCTCGAGGTCGGCATACGTCAGACCGTAGTGGTTGACGATGCTGGAGGCCAGGAAGTCGGCCTCTTCGGCCGAGTGTGGCCTGGCTCGGAAGTCGATGTCGTTGGTATGCAGCGCGACCCGGGCGAACTTGCTGTACGCGTAGGCGTCTTCGACCGTGGCACGGCCACCCACGAGAACCCCCACGCCGTCATCGGGGGTCGATGTCGCGGCGTGCAGGGCGACCGCAGCCGCACCCAGAGCCTCGTTCCAGGTGGTGACGGCGTAGTTGCCGTCAGCGCCTCGCACGACCGGGTCACGCAGGCGGTCCGGCATGGTGGCATAGGTAAAGGCCCAGCGGCCTTTGTCACAGTTCCACTCTTCGTTGACGTCCAGGTCATCCAACGCCATCCGTCGCAGCACGGTGCCGCGACGGTGATCGGTGCGGATCGAGCAGCCGGACGCGCAGTGCTCACAGACGCTGGAGGTCGAGACGAGGTCGAAGGGGCGAGACCTGAACCGGTATGCCGATCCGGTCAGGGCACCCACGGGGCAGATCTGCACGGTGTTGCCGGAGAAGTAGGACTCAAACGGCTTCTCTTCGTAGATGCCGACTTGCTGCAGGGCACCGCGCTCGATCAGCGCGATGAACGGGTCACCGGCGATCTGGTCGGAGAACCGGGTGCAGCGTGCGCAGAGGACGCATCGCTCGCGGTCGAGCAGGACCTGGGCCGAGATGTTGATCGGCTTGGGGAACGTGCGCTTGATGTCTTCGAAGCGACTGGTCGGACGCCCATTGGACATCGCCTGGTTCTGCAGGGGGCACTCCCCACCCTTGTCGCACACCGGGCAGTCCAAGGGGTGGTTGATCAGCAACAACTCCATGACGCCGTGCTGAGCCTTCTCCGCCACGGCGGAAGAGTGCTGAGTCTTGACCTGCATCCCCTCGCCCACGGCCATGGTGCACGAAGCCTGGGGCTTCGGCATCGGGCGGACGTTGCCTTCGCGGTCCGGCATCGCCACGTCGACAAGGCACTGGCGGCACGCGCCGACCGGATCGAGCAACGGGTGGTCGCAGAAGCGCGGGATCTGCACGCCGATCTGCTCGGCCGCACGAATGACGAGGGTGCCTTCGGGGACCGTCACCTCGACACCGTCAACGGTCAGGGTGACCTTCTTGATGTCGTCAGGGATGGCCGCGTTATCGCCGTCGTCAACGGCGTTGCCGCCGGCTGCGGGTGAGGTGTTGACCGTCATGCGGGGAGCGTCTCCTTCACGAACAACGTCGAGTGCTGGGGTGGGAACAACTCGGCGCAACTGGTGTGCATCCCGCCTCGAACTCTTCCCGGAAGTACTGCACCGCAGAGGTAATGGGACTGGTGGCCCCGTCACCGAGCGCACAGAATGATCGACCCAGGATGTTGTCACAGATGTCGACCAACTTGTCGATGTCATCCTCCGTGCCGTGCCCGGCCTCGAGGCGCTCCATGATCTGCTTCAACCAGAAGGTGCCCTCCCGGCAGGGGGTGCACTTGCCGCACGACTCGTGGGCGTAGAAGTCGGTCCAGCGAGACACCGCGCGGACCACCGACGTGGTCTCGTCGAAAATCTGCAGCGCGCGGGTGCCCAACATCGACCCGGCCTCCGCGACGGACTCGAAGTCCAGTGGCACGTCCAGGTGCGCGTCGGTGAAGATCGGCGTCGAGGAGCCACCGGGGGTCCAGAACTTCAGCTCGTGTCCCTCACGGATGCCGCCAGCCATCTCGAGCAGCTCACGCAAGGTGATGCCGAGCGGGGCCTCGTATTGCCCGGGCGGGTGACGTGTCCGGACAGGCTGAACAGCCCGTAGCCCTTGGACTTCTCGGTGCCGAGGTCGGAGAACCAATCGCTGCCGTGCAACACGATCGAGGGCACGCTGGCGATGCTCTCGACGTTGTTGACCACGGTGGGTCGGGCGTAAAGCCCAGCGACTGCCGGGAACGGGGGCTTCAGACGCGGCTGCCCGCGACGACCCTCGAGGGAGTCCAACAGCGCGGTCTCTTCACCGCAGATGTATGCACCGGCCCCGGAGTGCACGGTGATGTCTAGGTCGAACCCGGTGCCCATGATGTCTTTGCCGAGGTATCCGGCGGCGTAGGCCTCTTCCACCGCGCGTTGCACCCGGCGGAAGACGTGCACGATTTCCCCGCGAATGTAGATGAACGCGTGCTTGCAGCCGATGGCGAACGAGGTGATTGCCATACCCTCGATGAGGAAGTGCGGGGCCGCCATCAACAGCGGGGTGTCCTTGCAGGTCCCCGGCTCGGACTCATCGGCATTGATCACCAAGTAACGCGGGCCGCCGTCGTCGGGAGGTAGGAAACTCCACTTCAGGCCGGTCGGGAATCCTGCACCGCCGCGACCACGCAAACCCGAGGACTTGGCCATCTCGACCAAGTCCTTCTGGGGCGTGTCCAAGGCGGTACGAAGTGCCTTGTATCCGTCGTGTTCTTCGTAGGTCTGCAACGTCCACGACTGCGGGTGGTCCCAGAACTGGGACAGGATGGGCGTCAGTTGAGCGCTCATGTGTCGCCTCCTTTGCTCCGATTGCGTTTCCGCTTGCCGGTCGTGCTGACGTGCCCGTCGGCAGCCTTCTCGTCGGCGTCATTGGTCGGCGCGTTGGTGGAACTACGCTGACCTGCCTTCGGTGTCGTGCCTTCATCCGCTGCGGCAGTGTCGAACCCCGTGCTGCGCTCAGGCTCGTGGCCCTCACCGGGAACGTACGGCTTCTTAGCCCCCACTGGAGCGACCCAGTCGTGCTCGCGGGACAGACGCAGACCTTCCAGCGAGGGACCACCAGCCCCGATGCCTTCGTCAGCGCGACCGTCGCTGAATCCGGCGAGGACGCGTGAGACCTGCTTGAACGTGCACACCTTGGCCGCGCCACGGGTCGGCACGACGTCCTGCGCCGATCGCAAGGCATCGGCCAGGTCTTTGGCCGACGCAGGGGTCTGATTGTCGAAGAACTCCCAGTTGGCCATCACCACAGGTGCGTAGTCGCATGCCGCGTTGCACTCGACCCGCTCCAGGGTGATCTTGCCGTCCGCGGTTGTTTCGTCGTGCCCGATCCCCAAGTGCTCGCTGAGCTCGTCGAAAATCTGGTCCCCGCCCATCACCGCGCACAGCGTATTGGTGCAGACCCCGACGGTGTATTCGCCGTTCGGGTGCCGCTTGTATTGGGTGTAGAACGTGGCAACACCGCTCACCTCGGCGGTGCTGAGGTTTAACTGCTCAGCGCAGAAGTGCACGCCGCGACCGGTGATATAACCATCGACGCTCTGCACCAAGTGCAACAACGGCAGGAGGGCCGAGCGTGCCTGCGGATACTTGGCGATGATGTTGGCGGCGTCGGCCCGCATCCCCTCGAGCACGTCGGCCGGATACTCCTCCTGGGAGGGCTTCAGCGGCGTGTGGTGGTGGATCGGCCCGTGAGTCACGGCCTCGTGCAACTGCTCCCGGGTGTCGCCGGGGACCTCGGCGCTGGATCTGTTCACACCGCTCATCGGTCGACACCGCCCATGACGGGGTCGATCGAGGCGACCGCCACGATCACGTCGGCCACCAGGCCGCCTTCACTGAGCACAGACGCCGCCTGGAGATTGTTGAAGGATGGATCGCGGAAGTGGGCTCGGAACGGTCGCGTCCCACCATCGGAGACTGCGTGCACTGCCAACTCTCCCTTGGGAGATTCGATGGCTGCGTAGGCCTGTCCGGGCGGGACCCTGAAGCCCTCGGTCACCAACTTGAAGTGGTGGATCAACGACTCCATCGATTCGCCCATGATCTTGCGGATGTGATCCAAGGAGTTACCTTGGCCATCGGCACCCACGCTGAGCTGGGCTGGCCAGGCGATCTTCTTGTCGGCGACCATCACCGGCTCGCCCTCCGAGGCGCGCAACCGGGCGATGGCCTGCTCGGAGATCTTGATCGACTCCCACATCTCGTCGATCCGGATGCAGAGCCGGCCGTAGGCGTCCATGCTGTCGCGGGTGATGACGTCGAAGTCGTAAGTCTCGTAGCCGCAGTACGGATCGGATTTGCGAAGGTCATGCGGCAAGCCCGTGGACCGCAAGATCGGCCCGGTGATGCCGAGCGCCATACAACCAGTCAGGCTCAAATGCCCGACATCGACCGTCCGTCCACGCAGCACCGGGTTCTGAAGCAACAAAGACTCCAACTCGCGCATGCCGCGCTTGAGGTCCACGAGTTCGTCTTCGAGCAAGTCCAGCGCGCCAGCGGGCACGTCTTGGGCTACCCCGCCGGGGCGGACGTAGGCGTGGTTCATCCGCAACCCGGTGACCGCTTCGAAGAACCGCAGCAGTCGCTCGCGCTCGCGGAAACACAGCGTCATCACGGTGGTGGCGCCGAGCTCCATACCACCGGTGCCGAGCGCGATCATGTGCGAACCGATCCGGTTCAATTCCATGGTCAGCACGCGGATATCGTTGGCGCGCTGCGGGATCTGATCGGTGATGCCGAGCAACTTCTCGATGGCCAGGCAGTATGCCGTCTCGTTGAAGATCGGGGTCAGGTAGTCCATCCGCGTGCAGAACGTGGTGCCCTGCACCCAGGTGCGGTATTCCATGTTCTTTTCGATGCCGGTATGCAGGTAGCCGATACCCGCGCGCGCCTCACGGACGGTCTCGCCGTCGAGCTCGAGGATGAGGCGCAGCACGCCGTGGGTCGAGGGGTGCTGCGGCCCCATGTTGACGACGATGCGCTCCTCGCCGACGGCCGCGATGTCCTCGACGACCTGGTCCCAGTCGCCGCCGCCTGCGGTGAAGACCGCTCCGGCTTCGTCGTCGCCATAGAGGTCTTGAGTCTCGGTGGACTCTGAGTGAGTAGTAGCCGCCATCAGGTGTAACTCCTACGCTCGCTGGGAGCCGGAATGGTGGCCCCCTTGTATTCCACAGGGATCCCGCCGAGCGGGTAGTCCTTGCGCTGTGGGTGGCCGGGCCAATCGTCGGGCATCAGGATGCGCGTCAGGGCCGGGTGACCGGTGAAGACGATGCCGAACATGTCGTACGTTTCACGCTCGTGCCAGTCGGCCGCCGGATAGATCCCCACGATCGAGGGAATCTGCGGGTCGTCATCCGGGACGGCAACTTCGACACGCACGCGGCGGGAACTGTTGGTGATCGACAGGAAGTGATAGACCGCGTGCAACTCGCTCCCGGTCTCTTCGGGGTAGTGCACACCGGAGACACCGCTGCAGATCTCGAACCGCAGACCTGCGTGGTCGCGCAGGCTCTGCGCCATCAGGTGCAGGTGCTCGGCGTGGACGTGCAGCGTCATTTCTTTGCGGTCGATGACCGTGCGGGCGATGACACTGTCGTGCTTGTCGCCGAGGACGTCGATGAGGTGATCGGCGATCTCGTCGAAATATCCGCCGTATGGACGCTCTGCGGATCCCGGAGTCAGAATCGGCTGGACCAGCCCCCCATACCCCGAGGTATCCAGGCCTAGTGATCCGCCGAACATGCCGCGACGCTCGCCCACCTGCGTGGGTAGGCTCGCCTCGGGGTCGACTGCACTGACCGAGCCCGAACCGGTTTCCTGGGCCTGCGTGGTGCTGACCAACTGGTCTTCGTTGGCCTCAGGGGCATTGACCCGGTCGATCGTGTTCTTGCCGTCCCCGACGGCATTTTCGTCGCCAGCGACCTCGGCGGTCTCGATCTCGGCAACGGCGTCCTTCTTGGCTTTGTCCTCGCTCACGCGATGCTCCTCTTCACGTGACTCCGCGCTCGCTCCGGGCCTCGCTTCGCTTCGTTTCCGCCCACGCGGAGCGTGGGACCCAGCTTCGCTGTCGTCACGCGAGCAACCCCTTCATCTCGTGCGTCGGGGTCGCGTTCATCGCAGCGGCCTCAGCGGCACGCGCTGCCTTGACGCGGTCCACGCCGAACTTCGAGGAGCGGATCTGCTCGTGCAACTCCAACAGGGCGTTGATGAGCATCTGAGGTCTGGGCGGACACCCCGGTAAATAGATGTCGACGGGCACGATGTGGTCGACACCCTGCACGATCGCGTAGTTGTTGAACATCCCGCCCGAGCTGGCGCAGACACCCATCGAGAGCACCCACTTCGGGTTGGGCATCTGGTCATAGACCTGGCGCACGACGGGGGCCATCTTTTGGCTCACGCGGCCAGCCACGATCATCAGGTCAGCCTGGCGCGGGGTAGCGGCGAAACGCTCCATACCGAACCGGGCGATGTCGTAGTCAGGCGTGCCCACGGCCATCATCTCGATGGCACAGCAGGCCAACCCGAAGGTGGCTGGCCACACCGAGCGTGCCTGCATCTGGCCGACAAGACCCTCGACCGAGGTCAGCACGATGCCAGAGGGAAGTTTTTCCTCTAGACCCATGACTCACACACTCCCTGTGTTGTTAGTCCCATTCCAGACCGCCCCGGCTCCACTCGTAGATGAAGGGGACGGAGACCACGAACAGGAACAGCATCATGGCGAGCACGCTGAACAATCCGACCTGATCGAAGGCCACGGCGAAGGGGTAAAGAAAAAGGACCTCGACGTCGAAGACGATGAAGAGCATCGCCGTGAGGTAGTACTTGATTGGCACTCGACCGCCGTCGAGCGCCTGCGGGGTGGGCTGGATGCCGCACTCGTAGGCCTCGGACTTGGCGCGGTTGTAGGTCTTGCGACCCATCACAGCCCCACCCGCCATCGAGCCGCCGGCAAACAGCAAGCCCAGGGCGAACAGAAACAGGATCGGAAGGTAAGGATCGGTCATCCCGTCCCACACTCCTTTCGGTGCCAGCGCATAGTCATGGTGAGGCCAAGCCAATCCTAGGGGTCATCCCACGTCCCGCGCCGTTGGGGTCGCGTTGGAATTGGCCCGCGCGGTGCAGCATACGGGACGGTGAGAGCCCGCCAACCCCCTTGTGAAGCGATTCACAAGGGGCCTCCGATAACCCCAGCAGTTCCAACTTGGTCACCGAGACAACGGATGTGAGCCAGAGCGGCTCAAAGCCTGCGACACGCCCGACCTGAGCGGCCACAGGGAGCATGTGCACCCTCAGGCCGATCGGGACCGGCGCGTCCCCGGCATCACGGGCGATGCGCCCCGGCAACGTATGGGAGCAGAGAAGAGCGCGAAGCAGAACTGGCGCAGTTGTAGCGCAGACGTCAGCGCAGGACGGCGTGGTGCACGGCGACGATGCCGCCGGTCAGGTTCCGCCACGTCACTGAGCTCCACCCTGACTGGGAAATCGTCAGCGCCAGCTCCTGCTGCGATGGCCAGGCTCGAATGGACTCGGCCAAATACACGTACGAGGTTGGGTTGGAGCTGATCTTGCTGGCCACCGCCGGCAGCGCCCGCATCAGATATCCCATGTATGCCGTCCGCATCGGCTTCCACACCGGCTGGCTGAACTCACAAATCACCAACCGCCCACCTGGCTTGGCCACCCGAGCGAACTCGCACAGGGCCGAGGCCACGTCGCTGACGTTGCGCAGGCCGAACGACATCGTCACAACGTCGAAGGAGTCGTCGGCAAACGGCAGATGCAGAGCGTCAGCGGCGGTGAACGGCATATCGGGTCGGCGGCGGTGCCCCTCCCGGAGCATCCCGAGCGAGAAATCCGCCGGCACGACCTCGATCTCTGCGTTGGCGAACGGCTCACTGCTGGTGCCCGTCCCCGCTGCGATGTCAAGCACCCGCTCCCCCGGCTCGGCCGCCGCTGAACGCACCACGGCTCGACGCCATACGTAGGTTTGGCCCGCGGACAACACATCGTTGGTGATGTCGTAGCGAGGTGCCACATCGTCGAACATCTCAGCGACGTCTTGCGGGCGTTTGTCCAGGCTGGCACGGGTCATGCGTTCATCCTCGCACTCGCGCAATACAGTGGTCCGTTGTGACCGTGCTCGCCCTCCCCCGCCTGCGTGCGATCACCGTTGACATCACCGACGAGTTGGCCAGCAACGTCGACCTGCTCACGTTGGTCCCAGGCTCTGTAACGCCCAGCACCATCTGCTCGTGGCTGCGTGAGGGGGACGGCCTGGTCGGTTGGGGCCGCGTGGCCCGGTGCCTGACCACCGGCACCACCCGTTTCGCCGACGCCGAGTCGTGGTGGAAGCAGGTGAGCGCCGAGGCCGACGTCCGCAACGACGTGAATCTGCCTGGCACCGGCCTCATCACCTTCGGCTCCTTCAGCTTTTCCGCCGACTCCCTCGATCAGAGCCGACTCGTGGTGCCGGAGGTCGTAATCGGACGCCGGGAGGGACGGTCCTGGCGCACGACAATCACCGCCGATCCGCAGCACCCCGACGAGACTTACGCTTCGGCATACCTCGACCCCGCCGAAGAGCCGAGCGGCGATCTGGCCACGCCGATCGAGATCGTCGCCGGATCGGTGTCCGAGCAGGAATGGCCGGGCGTCATCGCGCGCGCCATCGATCGGATCGGGGCGGGCGAGGTGCACAAGGTGGTCTTGGCCCGCGACGAGTTGGCCAAGGCCGGTGGGCCCATCGACCTACATCGTGTGTTAAGCCGGTTGGCTCAGCGATACGCCGCAACGTGGACGTTTGCCGTCGACGGCTTGGTCGGGGCCACGCCGGAGATGTTGGTCCGTCTGTTGGAGGGCACCGTGCATTCGCGAGTGCTGGCCGGGACGGTGCGTCGCAGCCACGCCGCCAAGCGCCTTGTGGCCGAGGACCACCCCGACTTCAAGCCCGAGCACCATGTCGACCCGCAACTGAAACTGATCTCCAGCGAGAAAGACCTCGAAGAGCACGCCTATGCCGTCCGTTCCGTGGCTGACGCCCTTGGCCCGCACTGCCGCAACTTGGCGGTCCCAGAGCAGCCGTTTGTGTTGAAACTGCCGGACGTCTATCACTTGGCCAGCGACATCAGCGGAGTGCACACGGGTGAGGCCACATCGTTGCGACTGGCCGCCGCGCTACACCCCTCGGCCGCCGTATGCGGCACCCCAGCCGCTGAGGCGGCCGCGCTCATCGCCGACCTGGAGCGGATGGATCGGGGACGGTATGCCGGGCCGGTGGGTTGGATGGATGTCGCTGGCGAGGGCGATTGGGGCATTGCACTGCGCTGCGGCGAGCTGTGCGACGACCCTCGGCGGATGCGGCTGTTCGCCGGGGGCGGCATCGTGGCCGCCAGCGACCCGGAGGCGGAGTTGGCCGAGACCGAGATCAAGCTGGCCGCGATGCGCTATGCCCTCGAGGGCTGAGTCCGCGCGGCAGGAGGACAGCAGGATGCCCGACCGCACCGCCCGGCTCAGACTGCGGCCACCCCGGATGGCCGATGAGGCAGCGATGCGGGCTGGCCACGCCGAGTTGAGCGAGATCGGCTTCGCCTTTTTGTTTTCCCCGGAGTTGAGTTGGGGCGAACAACTCGACACCTTCGAGCGCCAAGCGCAAGGGATCGACTTGGCCAGGGGGCACGTCCCGGCAGACTTCTTGGTGGGCGAGGTGGGCACCGAGATCCCGGAGATCGTGGGACGAGTCTCGATCCGGCATACCCTCACGCCGATGTTGTTCGAGCTCGGCGGACACGTGGGGTATGCCGTCCGTCCGGCATTTCGCGGTCGGGGATACGCAACTGCGATGCTCCGGCTCGCTGTCCAGCGATTGGCCGAGCATGGAGTCGACGACGTGCTGGTGACCTGCGATGAGGACAACATCGGCTCGATCCGCGTCATTGAGCGGTGCGGCGGCGTCCTGGAGGACATCCGGCACGTTGCGGACGGCGTCCCGGCGAAGCGTCGCTACTGGATCGATTCGCGCAACTGAGCGGTCGGCACCAAAGGCCCAGGCCTCAGGTTGCGGGCCAGCACGATCATGACCAGTAGGAACGCGATCACCACGAAGAGGGCTCGACTCAGCCCAAACGCCTCGGCCAACAGCCCGATCGTGGGAGCGCCAAACAGGAACGCCCCGTAGGCGATGGTGCTCACCACGGTGATGGCCCGGTTGCCCCGCCCGGAGATCTCCCCTGCCGCCGAGATCGCGGCCGGAAAGATCGTGGAGACGCCCAGACCCCAGATCAGGCCGCCGAGCAGCGCCACGGGCAACGACGGCACTTGGCTGGCCATCAGGATGCCTACCGTCGCCAAGAGTCCGCCTGCCTGGACCACGCGCTCGCGGCCAAATCTGTCGATGGCAGGGCTGCCCAAGAGACGGCCCGTCATCATCGCCACGTTGAACGCAGTCAACGCGAGCGCACCCCAGGCCGCGGGTGCCCCCTGCACATCGACCAGCAGGATGGCCAGCCAGTCGTTCGCCGAGCCTTCAGCCAACGCCCCGCCGAGACAGACCACACCGATCATGATTTCGAGGGGGGTCACCCCGCGCCGGGCGGGGCGACGCTCTCCCGTAGCCACGGCTTCCATACTTCTGCCATGGTCAGGCGTGTCATCGGTCGACTCATCCGGTATGAAGTGGCGGACGCTGAGTAGCCCGATGACCATCGCGATCACCCCGATAACCGGCAGTTGGAGCAACCCGTATCCGAGCCATGCGGCTGCCGCTCCCGCACCCGCGCCGATGACCGTGCCAGCCGAGAACGCGGCGTGAAAGAACGGCATCAACGATCGGCCGCGGAGGCGTTCGACGTGGCTGGCCTGTACGTTCATTGCGACGTCCCAAATGCCAACGGGTGCCCCAGTCAGGAGCAAAGCGAAGCCGAGCACCCACGGGTTGGGCGCAAACGCGAGCGAACTCCAGCCAGCGCAGGCCAGCACGATAGTGACCGTGACGACCCGTTTGGTGCTGAAGCGATCGACCAGTCGGCCGGTGAACGGCATCGCCAGCAGCGACCCCAGACCGCCGCCGATCAGAGCCAACCCCAACTCACCCTTGCTGGCCTCGACCGCGTCGCGGATCGCCGGCATACGAGCGAAGGTCTGGGCCATCACCAACCCGGCCATCGCAAAGACCACCATGATCGCCGCGGGTGATCCGGCGGTGGTCGCGGCGGGACGGGCAGCGATGGATGAACTCACTGGCTGAACTCTCCCAGGTATGCCGACCGTCGCCGAAATTCGTTCGCGCCACCGCGGCGGTTCGGGCAGGCTTTGGGGTATGGATGACGCGAAAGACTCGACGACGGCACCGGCTCCGGCCGATTGGCCGTATCGCTCGACGTCCCTGACGCCCGCCGATGCGCAGCGGATGGCCGCGCTGGAGCACACGGTCTGGTTCGAGGTGGTGCCGGGGGCAACGGCAGAAGAGGTGGTGCGGGAGTTCGACTACGACCGAGGCGGGGCCGTCGAGGTCGACGCCGGTGACCGGGTAGGTGTGGTGCCCAGCTCGGACCCGCAGTTAGTCGGGATCTACGGTGCCTTCGACATGCACCTCAGTGCGCCCGCCGCCGACGGTGCAGTCACCCGGCTGCCGATGAACGGGCTGACCTGGGTCGGCGTCCACCCGGACCACCGTCGTCGCGGGATCTTGAGCTCGATGATGACCGAGCACCTGCACGGGATCCACGCGTCCGGCGAGTCGGCGATCGCCGGCTTATGGGCGGCCGAGGTGGCAATCTACGGACGATACGGATACGGACCGGCCTCGCTCGAGGTCATGCTGGAGGTCAGCAGCGGCACGGACTTGACGGCCCCTAAGCACATCGCCACGGCCGCCAAGGGCATCGAGACCCACATGGTGCCTGCCCACACGGACGAGGCGACGGCTGCGATCCACGCCCTGCAGGTCGAGGCCGCCGAGCACACGTTGGGCACGGCCACTCGGCCCGAGCGGATCGCCAAGTGGTGGTTCGAGGACTTCCCGAAGGCGCGCGGCAATAAGGAGCAACGCCAGGTCGTCTTCGCCACCCGCGGAGGCACGCCCGTGGGCTATGCCTTGGTGCGGCGGATCTCGGAGTGGGATGACCACAACAATCCGGGTGGCGAGATGCGGGTCGGCGAGATGGCTGCTGTCGATGCGCCGAGCTTGCTGGCGCTCGCCACGCGCCTGCTGAGTTTCGACCTGATCAGCAAGGTCAAGTTCTACGCGCGCAGCACGGACGACCCGCTGGTGTGGTGGGCTGGTGGACCCCGGTCGAGCGCGATGAAGGTCACCGACGCCCTGTGGGTCCGCCTCGTTGATGTCCCGCGTGCCCTGGCCGAGCGTGGGTATGCCGCGGCGTGCGACGTCGTAATCGAGGTCACAGACGACGTGTGCCCGTGGAATGCACGGCGCTGGCGGCTGACCGTGGACGCCGACGGAGTCGGTCGCTGCGAGCCAACGGATGATCCTGCTGACCTCGAGCTCGGCGTTGCGGTGCTCGGGTCGGCATACCTCGGTGGGCGTTCGATCGCCTCGCAGGCCGCCGCAGGATGGGTCGTTGAGCACCGCGCCGGTGCGGTCCGCGAGCTGTCCCGGGCGATGCGCGCAGACGCCGAGCCGTTGGGCACGAGCGGGTTCTGAGGTCGGCCAGCCTGAGGTCCCACTCGTCTCGAGACGGGGCGTGGGCACCCGTGTGCCCACGCCCCATTCTGCGTAGTCGTGGTGGTCTGCGACGCTGCGCTGGTAGCCGGACAACACGCTGCGGAGAGTTCGACGACGTGTGTGTTCGTCGTTTGGGGTTCCCCTATCGAGACCGCTAGTCCGACCTTCAAGGCATTGCGTCGCTGATGCGTCCGGCCCCCGGGGGAACGAAATCCCTGCCCTTGCTGGGACAAGAGTCATCCGAGCTGGATGCGGCGAAACTGGTGGCCGGCCTTGTGTCAAGTATTGGTCGCCTACGACGGGTCACTGGTGGATCCCGCTGGCGCTTACGGCTACCAGTAGAATTTTGCGGGTGTCTCCTGGCTCCGGAATTGGCGAAGAATGGGAGTCACGACGGGCTTGGCGCATGGCCCAAAGGGCGGCTCGGGCCACCGGTGAACCGTTGACGGGCACATGGCGAACTCCGCTGCTCTACCGGCTCTTCTTCCCTGCAGTAGGCCTCAACTTTCTGGTGGCCACCGTTGTTTACTTCGATGGTGGTGTGGACTTGGGCTTCACTACCCTCTTCACTGCGTTGGGCATTATTTTACTGTTGGCCCGTTCGTGCCGGTCGTGCGCTTGGGCGAGGCAACCGTTTATGCCCGAGGGCTCATCTTTCACCGGTCTATTCCATTAATTCAGGTGGTGGACGCCAGGGCTGGTTACAGCGGATTGACCATCGAGACCAAGGACGGTCGGGCTTTTGAGGCCACAGGAGTGGCGGAGAAATGGAACATCTCACGCTGGCTGAAGCGGCACACCACGTCGGACCATGTCGCCGACATCATTCTCAATGCCGCAGCCATCGCCCAACGCCGGGGTCAACCTGACTGAGCCGCTCGGCATACGACAGCCCGCCGGACCGGCGAAGCGTGAGCTGAATCTGTTCGCTGCCACTCGCATGACGGGCCGAGACCGCCATTCTTACCTCCGGTAGGGGATCCCCAATCGGTGAACGACGGCGTCTGCGATGGATGTCGTGGTGGGCCTCTGAGGAGGGTTTGCGAAGTTGAACGGGGCGGACCCTTCGGTGCTTAAGGCGCTTAACTGCAGCGGACGCGATGGGGAGCTTCCTTCTCTTAATTGCGGCCAGTCTCGTGGGCCCACATGGCGACTTCGACGCGGTTTCGGGCACCCAGTTTGCGCATGAGGCTGGCGAGGTGGGCTTTGACGGTGCTTTGGGCGATGTACAGCTTGCTGGCGATCTCACTGTTCGTGAGGCCTTGGGCTACGAGAAGGAGCACTTGTTCTTCGCGGGCGGTGAGGGGTTCTATCGGCTGCCTCGGCGGTGAGGTCTGCGTGTGGGCGAACGCGGCGAGCAGCCGGATGGTCACGCTGGGTGCGATCAGTGCGTCTCCGTTGGCGGCGGCGTGGATGGCTTGGGTCAGCAGGGCGGGGCCGGCGTCCTTGAGCAGGAACCCTCGGGCACCAGCTTTGAGCGCCCCGTGGACATACTCATCGAGGTCGAAGGTGGTGATGACCACGATCGGCAAGGGGTCGGCGACGTCGGGGCCAGCGAGACGTCGGGTGGCTTCTACGCCATCCATCAGCGGCATTCGAATGTCGAACAGGCCGACGTCGGGGCGCAACTGCTGCGCGAGGCGGACTGCCTCGCGCCCGTCGGCGGCTGCGCCGATCACGTCGATATCCGGTTGGGCATCGAGCAGCATCGTCAGGCCGCTGCGCACGATGGGTTGGTCGTCGGCGATGAGGACCCGGATGCTCATCGTGGCGTCCCGGTTCGGGGCAGGACCGCTTCTACACGCCAGCCCCGCTCGGCGGTGGGGCCTGCGTGGAACGTGCCGCCGAGCAGCGTGGCGCGTTCCTGCATACCCACCAGGCCAAAGCCCGCTGGGGCGTGGCCGCCAGCGGGCAAGGAGCCGTCGTCGTCGATGGTCAGCCGTACCCGGTCGTCGACGCCTGTGACGGCGACGGTGACCTGGGTCGCGTGGCGGGCGTGCCGTCGAGCGTTGGTGATGGACTCCTGAGCCAGGCGGTAGATCGCGGCCCCGACCGCCGGGCTGAGGTCTTCAACCTCGCCGGACAGCGTCACCGTGACGCAGGGACGTGTAGGGCCATCGGTGGCGAGCTGCTCGACCTCGGCCACGCCAGGTTGCGGCGCGAACTCGGTGTCCTGGGCGGCGCGGAGCACGCCGACGATGGCGCGCAGCTCAGTAAGGGTCCGGGTTGCTGCGTCCTCGATGACGGCCAGGGCCTCGATCGCACGCTCGGGGTGGGAGGCTGCGACGGCACGTCCTGCTTGGGCCTGGATGGCGATGCCCGAGACGTGGTGGGCGACGGTGTCGTGGAGCTCGCGAGCGAGCTGTTCGCGTTCGCGAGCCTTGGCCTGATCGACGTCGCGGATCCGGATTCTCGCGCGATAGCGGATCGCGGCGCCGAGCGCGGCGGCGAACAGGAAGACCGCGTACCCGGCGACCTTCTCGGCCAGGCTCAGTTGGTCGGCAATGAAGGTGATGGGCAGCCAGACCAGAATAACGGCCAAGCCGCTTGCGGCTTCCCGGCCCGAACCCCACCGGAACAGGGCGTAGGTCAGGATCAGCACTGCGGAGGTGCTTGCCAGGAGCGCTCCTTGTGACCCCGTAAGGATTCTGAGGATGTCGATGATCGTTAGGGTGCCGAAGGTGACCGCGACCGCAACGAGCGGACGCTCGCGTCGCCACAGCAGGGGGCCCAGGACCGCGAGCACCGCGAGCACCTGCAGCGGGCGTGGGGCCAGGTTCTCACCAAGCACCGCTTCCAGCACGGACCAAAAGGCCAACACTGCGACCAGGGCCCAGTCCCAAGACCCCCTGCCCGGGGGTTCCGCGGGTCGAGGTTCGCCCCACAGCGAGCGGAGTGCGTCAGTGCCCATGCGGCCAGCCTAGGCAGCCCATGTGATCGGCGGATCCGCCGAAAGTACAAGAGGACGACTGTGCCAACGGGCAAGACAGACCAGGCCCGGTGGCTGATGTGCCCGCCGCTGGCACCGGTGATCGTGGAAGCACTCACCCAACCAAGGCAAGGAGCACTCTGATGAAAACACCCCCACCGCACGCCGCACTAGCAAGTCCGCGATCCCGCAGCACGCTGGAGGAATTGCGGCTGCCCGTGCAAGCCAAGATCGCCGCAGCCTGGACCAGCTTGATGTTCTTCGTCATCTACATCGACTACTACCACCTCTACCAGCCCGGTGCCATCGACCAAATCCGGGGTGGCCGCATCTTTGAGTTCGGCATCACCCCGACGTTGATGACCATATTCGTCGTGATCATAGGAATCCCGACCCTTATGGTGACGCTCTCGATGACGCTGCCCGCCCGAGCGAACCGCGCCACGAACCTTGTCGTGGCATCGGTTCAAATCCCCCTCATGGTGTTCAACGCGGCAGGAACATCTCAGGACTGGGCCATCTACTACAGCCTCACCATCGGACTCGAGGTGCTACTCCTAGCCTTCATCTTGCGCTCCGCCTGGACCTGGCCACGCCATACTGCAGCACCGGCGACCCTGGCAACCAGCCTCGACAACGAGCTGCACCGCACCGGCCAGAAGACGGGTCTTGGGGGCGATGTGCCCCTCGTGGGAGTCTCCGGTCGTGGAATCACCGCTCAACCGACCGCAGCGAAGGAATAGAGGATGAGATCACTGGTCTCGGGCGGGACGGCGATCGCGCTCGCAGCGTCGATGGCCATCCAGAACGCGATGTTTGGGTGGGCCGGAGCGCCAGGCTACGGGGACCCAATCGGGGAAGTGCTCGCTTGGCACTAGCAGAACCGGGCCGTGGTCGCGATCGCGGTCGGCCAGGAGGCGCTGCACCTGCCGCTGCTGCTCGGATTCCTGACCGCTCTGCACGGGCTCGTCGGGCGCCGCGGGGGTGCGGGCGAACTCGCCGCGCCGAGCGCAGTGTTCGAGCTCGCCTGGCAACTGCATGCAGCAGCGTTCGCGCTGGCGCTGCCAGCGCTCGGCACCACCTTCATCGGCGCTGCGCTCGCGGCGCATGCGAGCGGGCTGACACCGCCGTGGCAGCGTCTGCTCGCCTTGGCCGGGGGATGCCTGCTTTTCGCCCCCGGGTTGGCCAGCCTCGCCATCGCGGACGGCTCCGCGCTCCTGTTCGTGGGGATGCCCGGCCTCGCCGCGTGGATCGTGTGGCTGCTTGCGACCGGTGTACGGCTTGTGCGCGCTCGCACAGCCGACCGTCCTGGCTTCGCAAAGACCTTCGACGAGGACTGATGGGAGCTGACATTGAGGCAGCCGCGAACGCCGCGCGACGGCCTACCGATGCCGGCGCAGGCGTTCGCGCGCTGCTGTGTCGGTGGCGGGGTCGATGGGGACTTCGATCACCCTGATCCCGCTGGCTTGCTCAGCGAGCGCGACGCGGAGGTCGGCCAGGGTGTCGACGAGGACATGAGCCACCCTCATACCGGCACACAGTGCAGCGAGATTGGCCCCGGTCGGCGTGGCAAAGATGCGGGAAAAGTCCGCCGCACGTTGTGGGTGGCCGTATTCGAGGGTGGCGAAAATCCCGCCGCCTTGGTCGTTGACCACGACGATGGTCAGGTCGGGCACAGGCTCGTTCGCTCCGATCAGGAGTCCGTTGATGTCATGCTCGAAAGTCAGGTCCCCCATCAGCGCCACCACTCTGCCCTGGGTTGCCGCCAAGGCGATGCCGACGGCCGACGCATTGGTGCCATCGATCCCGGCCAGTCCGCGGTTGCCGACGACCACCGGGCGGTCCGGGGCTGCCGGGTCGGCCATGTTGAGGTCACGCGGGGTGTTCGAGGAGCCGAGCAGGAGGGTGTCCTGGGCAGTCAATTCCGAGAGGACGAGTGCCCCGACGGACAGCCCGGCGACCTCGGCACCGCGACCTTCGGCACCGAGACCGTCGGCAGCCACCCGTTCCGCCACGGCGTGGCCCGCAGCCGCCCACCGACGGGCCCAGTCGACGTCCCCGCTGGCGCTCGATGAGGCCATGAACTCGTCCCAGGTCAGGACGCGGGACACGACGTGGGAGGGGTCGCTCCACTGCGCGGTGACGCTGACGTGCTCCACGACGATGTCTACGTGGCGGGTCAGGACGGCGATCTCGCGATGCAACGTATGCCGACCGACCACTAAAACCCGCCAAGGCCGATGCTGCGCCAGAAACGCCTCGTCGCTCAGCAACAGCGGTCCATGAGGCAGGACGTCGGCGTCTTCACCAATGCCTTGATCGCCAAAGGGCTCGGCGATGACCGGCCAGTGCTGGCGATGGGCCACGTCGAGTGCCTGCGCGGCCATCGCCGGATCGGGCAGATCCCCCAGCACGACCAACGTCCGCGTATGCCGAGGTGTGGCTTGTTCCTGCTCAGGTTCCGTCCCTGAACGCATGCGTCGAGTCGATGAGGCGTACTGATTCGATGGCACGTGCGACCAGGTGACCCACGGCATACCCCCCGCTCTGCCTTCCAATGATTCCGGCCACTCCGGGGAGCCGGACAGATCTGGTGCCAACGGATCGCGCAGCGCCACAT
Organism: uncultured Actinomycetota bacterium; assembly: GCA_963803695.1. Classification (GTDB taxonomy): domain Bacteria; phylum Actinomycetota; class Actinomycetes; order Actinomycetales; family Dermatophilaceae; genus Ornithinicoccus. The sequence continues at coordinate 91,717 of CAWDNY010000015.1, read as the reverse complement.
TGAACAGCACCGGGCCCGGATCCCCCGCCCGTCCGACCGCGGCGGAGTAGGCACGGCATACGGTCGAGCGCCAGGAAGCCTGCTCGCCCGTGCGGCCCTCGGCGGGTGGCTGATCGTGCTCGTAGCGCAGCGCGCCCGCGAAGATCCCGGGCTGAGTGGTCGTCTGATTGGCACCCGTCCCGCGCAACTCAGCCGGGCGATCCGCAGACATGACAATCAACGGGACGCAGGCGTGCGAGGCCTCCAGGACGGCCGGGTGCAGATTGGCCACTGCGGTGCCCGAGGTGGTGATCACCAGAGCCGGAGTTCTCGACACCTTGGCCAACCCAAGGGCCAAGAATCCAGCTGATCTCTCATCCACCCTGACGTGCAGCCGCAGCCGTCCGGCGCGTTCGGCTTCGAGGGCGGCGTAGGCCAAGGGTGCCGAGCGCGATCCAGGGCACAGCACGACTTCGCGCACCCCACAGCGCACCCACTCATCGATCAGCACAGTGGCCAGCGCGGTCGAGGGATGCACCCCGCGATCTTGTCATCTCCGGCCAGTCCAGTGTCAGGACGCCAGCGGTGCCAGCGACTCTTGCCGCGTTGGGCACACTCATACCCTCGGCGCACCCAGCAACAGTGGACCAAAGCCCTCAAGAGTCGAGCGGCACCGAGTGGCCCGTGGGACGGCACTAATGTGGGCCAGTGCCCGAAACCCGTGATCAGTCCCCCGTGCCCGTGGCTCGCTCTTTGGCTGATGACCTTCGCCACCGCAGCGATGAGGATCTGGCGCTGCTGTTGGCGGCCCGACCTGACCTGGCCCGTCCAGCCCCCAACGACATCACCACTCTGGCCGCCCGAGCCAACACCCGGGCAAGCACCGAGCGCGCGCTCGACGGCTTGGACCTGGCCCATCTGCATACCCTGGAGGCCACCTTGGTCGCCACTCCTGCGGACGCAGCGTCCGTGGCAGCTTTGCTCGGTGAGCCAGCGGATTCGGCCGTGGTGAGCGAGCATCTGGCTGACCTCCTGGCCACAGCGCTGCTCTGGCGCAGCAGCGATGGGCTGCACGTGGCCCGCGCCGCCGCCGAGGCTATCGGCGATCCGGCGGGACTCGGCCCGGTTGCAGCGGGTGCGCCTCAAGGCTCGGCGGTCACGACCGCAACGCAGGGTCTGGATCGCCAATCCCAGGCCATCCTGGGCGCACTGACCTGGGGACCTGCCACCGGCGTGTTGTCGCACGAGCCTTCGCCCGCGCCAGGGTCTCTCGGCGCGGCTGGCCGCGTCCTGACCGAGGCGGGCCTGCTCCAGCGGGTGGACTCCTCGCACGTGGTGATGCCTCGGCAGGTGGCGTTGGCTCTGCGGCAGGGCCGCCTCTATGCCGATCCCGCCCTGCTGGCACCGTGTCCACCTCAGGTCCACGCCACCGTGGACGTCGAGGTCACCGATGCTGCCGTCGGCGGTCGGGCAGCGGAGTTGATGGTGCTCGCCAGTGAGGTCATCGACTCCTGGGGGGCCAACCCTCCTCGCGTCCTACGCACCGGTGGACTCGCCGTGCGGGACCTCAACCGGCTCGCCACCCATCTCGAGGTCACGACCGCCCAGGCCGCCTGGCTGCTCGAGGTCATGCACGCAGCCGGCCTGTTGGCCCGAGACGACGGCGGGGAGAAGGGCTCCGATGCGTGGATGCCGACCGGAGACGCCGACGATTGGGCCGAGGAGCCGCCGGAACGTCGCTGGGCGCAGTTGGCCCAGGCATGGATGACGACCTCGGCCGCACCCTCGCTGGTGGGCAACTCCGACGGCGGACGCATCAACGCTCTCTCGACCGAAACCTCGTGGCCCGCCGGACGGCAACGACGCCGCGACGTGCTCAGCGCACTGGCCGCACTCCCGGTGGGGTACGCACCCGACCCAGACGTCGTGGTCGACTTGCTCCGGTGGCACCACCCCTTGCGTATGCAGCGTGCGTCCGCGGCGGGCAACAGCCCGGCCGTGGCGGTGGTGCTGCGTGAAGCCGAGTGGGCAGGGATTCTGGGCCGGGGCTCTCTGAGCACACCCGGTCGCCGCCTGGTCACCGGCGACGTTGCTGGCGCATTGAAGGCGATGGCCGCGCACATCCCGGTCGCCGTCGATCATGTGCTGTTGCAGGCCGACCTCACAGCAGTAGCACCGGGACGCCTCGACGGGCCGGCCCAGTCGATCATGCGCATGGTCAGCGACGTCGAGTCCCGAGGCGGCGCAACCGTCTACCGGATCACGGAATCGACCTTGCGCCGGGCGCTGGACGCTGGCTGGTCGGCTGATCGATTGCTGTCCGAGATCACCTCGATCAGCCGCACCGGGATCCCCCAACCGTTGGAGTACCTGGTGCGCGATGTCGCCCGGCGGCACGGGGTGGCCAGGGTTGGCGCGTGCTCGGCATACGTCCGCTCCGACGACGAAGCGTTGCTGGATCGAGTGCAAGCCGACCGGGCACTGGCCTTGCTGCAGCTGCGGCGGATCGCCGCGACGGTGCTGGTCAGTCCGGTGCCAGCCCCGACTGTGCTGGACTTGCTGCGCGAGGAGCAATATGGGCCGGTGGCCGAGGGGGCCGATGGTGGAGTCTCGCTCGCCCCGGGCCGATATCACCGCACGACTCGGCGATCGAGGCCAGCAGTGGCCGTCAGCACCGTGGACCCTCACGTGGCCGGGCAGATCGTGGTGGCGATGCGGCACGGCGAGAGCGTCCGGGCGGTGCACGAGCAGGACGATCAGCACGGCTACGTCTCCAGCACCGATCCGGTGGTTACCGCATCGCTCCTTCGCGAAGCTGCGGCTGACGGGCTGGCAGTCTGGGTCGGTTACGTCGACGACGTCGGCGGGGTCCAGCGGATGCTGATCCGACCGCATCGTGTTGAAGGCGGCCGAGTGCGAGCCAGCGTGGGCGACAGCGATCAGGCTCGCACGCTGCTGCTGCACCGGATCACTGGTGCTCGCACGGCCACGTAGTCCCGCCCGGCGAGCAGAGAACGTCCTGCTGATGCGGCCGCCCGCAGGGCTCCCGCTGTCCACGTATGTCCGTCGTGAACTCGAGAGCCTGGCGAAGAGTGCCCATGTCGCCAAAGCCAATATGGCCGTCGTTCGGCGTGCGAACCGTTTCTTCGGGACTTGGCAGCCTTAGTCTCGGTGCGCCCAGAGGTTGCGCAAGAGCGCGATCTCGGCCAGGTGGTGGATCAGCTCGCGATGGATGTGCAGCACGAGGGTGGCCATAGGAGCTGGAGCGAACGGTCCCTCCGCTTCGCCGCATGGCAGCGAGAGATCATCCGGGCCCAAACTCTCGATCCCGTGCAGCCATCGGCCCACCCCATCGTCCAACTGAACCAGCGCTTCGTCGGCCGTGCCTGCATACGCAAACGAGGGGTAGTCGATCGCCGGGCCGTTGAAGTGCGCCGCGTTGCGCTCCCCGAGGACGCCGACGATGATGTGGCCGAGCCGCCAGGAGATCGTGGTCATCGGCGGCGGCTGCGGCACCTCCATCGCGAAATCGATGCTGAAGTCGCCGGTGCCCGCCATGATCGGTGCCGCGTCTTCGGCTTTCACATCGCTGCGACGACGCACGTTCCAGGCCGGGTGCACGGGCTCCCAGAAATATTCTTGATCACTCAGGCCCACCAGCCGGGGTCGTGCCTGCTGCTCCCAGTGCCAGTGAAACTGCTCGATCAACAGGGCGGTCCAGTCCAGTCGCCGGTGTGGTCTGCGTTGAATTCGTCATATCCGAAGCCTGGCATCAATAGAGGATCGTGATGGTCCGCTATCTGCGCCACTATTGACCTGTGATGGGCACCACGGAACGGGTCCTGGCCCTGCTGAGCCTGCTGCAGGTCGCTCCCGTGCACACCGGAGACGACCTGGCCCGACGGCTTGGCGTGGCCCAACGGTGTGCGCGAAGGGACGTCGGTCGGCTACGGGAGATGGGGTATGCCGTCCTGAGCTCTCGAGGCGCCGGCGGCGGCTATCGCCTGGCCGGGGGCAAGGTCCTACCACCCCTGTTGTTGACGGACGAGGAGCCCATCGCCGTGGCCGTATCGCTGCGCTGGGCGGCGGGAGGTTCCGTGGCTGGTGCAAGTGAGGCTGCGCTGGCGACGGCGGCCAAGCTCGACGCTGTAACCCCACCGCGGCTTCGCTCAGAGATACGCGCGATTCTCGATGTCACCCAGACACTGATGGCGCAGGGCAGTCAGGTCGACGGCGAGACGCTGCTCGCCCTCGCGCGCGCCTGCCGGGACACGGTCCGCACCACCATCTCCTATGCGGCCCGCGACGGCTCGGTCAGCGAGCGCACGGTGGAGCCCTATCGGCTGGTCGCGACCGGACGCTGGTGGTATGTGATGGCCTGGGACCGCATGCGAGAGGACTGGCGCACCTTCGGCTTGGATCGGATACGCCGGGTCACCAACTCGACCCTGACGTTCACCGTGCGCGATCACCCCGAGCCGGCGGCATACGTGCAAGCCTCCCTGACGTCCTCGCCTTACCGGCACCAGGCGGTCGTCCGTATGGCGGCGAGCGCCGATGCCGTTGCGGCCCGGGTGCGCCCGCGCGCCGTCACGGTCACACCCGAGACGTCTGGCACGTGCCCTGTATCGACGGGTGCCGACGATCTGGAGCATCTCGCATTGCACCTCGCCTCAATGGGCATCGACTTCGAGGTCATCGAGCCGCTAGCCCTGGGCGAGGCCCTGACCCGGCTGAGTGAGCGGTTGGCCGCCTCAGCGCTCCCGCTGGCCAAGGACAAGGCGGGGCCCCGTCCAGCCATCGCACAGTCACCGGTCGTGTGAGGCCAGCACCACCGCGCCCGGGTAGTCCCGGATCGCGTCCTCTAACTCAGTGACAAGTGAGACAGAGTGGATGGTCGGCTCGTCGAGGAGCAGAATCGGTGGCGGATCGGCCGGGGGCCGCCAATCCAGAGCAAGGGAGGCGGATGTGTCCAGCTCAGAAAATGCGGACGCGCTCCTGTGGGTCGAGCCACATACCGTCACCGGGCGCAGAGTCGAACGCCTCATGGAAGGCGTCGACGTTGCGCACCGTGTTGCCACGCAGGTCCGCTGGGGCGTGCGGATCGACGGCGATGAGCCGCTTGGCCTCTTCGACCCGCGCCATCCCGCGCCACACCTGACCCCATCCCAGGAAGAACCGCTGCTCACCGGTCCACCCGTCGATCTCCGGCGCGTGGCCCTCATTGGCAATTCGGTATGCCGATAGGGCCAACTCCACACCGCATAAGTCACCGATGTTTTCCCCCACCGTCATCCCACCGTTCACTGTGTGATCGGGTGCCTCGCGCGGCGCGAGAGAGTCGAACTGCTCGATCAACCGTTGAGCCCGCTCGTCGAAGGCACTTCGGTCCGCCTCGGTCCACCAATCGGTCAGCGATCCGTCGCCGGCGTATCGAGAGCCCTGATCATCGAATCCGTGCCCGATCTCGTGGGCAATCACACCGCCGATGCCGCCGTAGTTGACCGCGTCGTCGGCGTCGACCGTGAAGAACGGGGGCTGCAAAATGGCGGCCGGGAACACGATCTCGTTGAGCATCGGGTGGTAGTACGCGTTCACCGTCTGCGGCGTCATCAGCCACTCGTCGCGGTCGATCGGCTGGCCCATCTTGGCCAGATCCCGGTCGGTCTCGAAGGCGTTGCCGCGGCGCACGTTGCCGACCAGATCTGCAGGGTCGATCTCGTATGCCGAGTAGTCACGCCAGGTGGGCGGGTGCCCGATCTTGGGCCGGAAAGCATCGAGTTTGTGCAGTGCTTCCTGCTGCGTCTGCTCGCCCATCCACTCCAACTCACCGATCCGCCGACGGAACGCCTCGATGACGTTGTCGACCAGGATCTGCATCCGCTCGTGGGCCTGCGGTGGGTAGTGCTTGGCGACGTACAACTGCCCGGCGGCTTCACCGAGGAAGGACTCGACGAGAGCGACCCCACGCTTCCACCGCTCGCGGATCTGCGGGGTCCCGCTGAGCGCCTTGCCGCGGAAGTCGAAGCTTGCGTTCACGAAGTCATCGCTGAGGTACGGAGCCCGTGCATCGAGCAGACGCACCGTCAGCCAGGCCTGCCAATCCTGGATAGGCACCTCCTGCAGGGCCACGCCGAGCGCGGTCAGCACGTCGGGTTGTCGAGCCACGATGTGATACATCGCGTGCTCGGGCGCACCGAGCCCAGCGGCCCAGGCGGCCCAGTCCCACCCGGGCGTCGCTGCCGCCAGCTCGGCTGCCGACATCTTGGTGTAGGACTTGACCGCATCGCGGGTGGCGACCCGATCCCAGTGGTGGGAGGCGATCCGCTCCTCGAGGGCATAGACCCGCTCGGCCGCATCCGCGCCCAGCTCCAGCCCGGCCTCAGCCAGCGCCGGAGCCGCCAAGTCCAGCACGGTGCCCAGGTAATGGCGATAGGCCGTGCGCGCCGACGCATGCTCTTCGTCGCGGTAGTAGGCCTCGTCGGGCAGCCCTAGACCGGCCTGGTGGAAATAGACGATGTAGTCCAGTGGGCTGCCGGCATCGGCGGTGACCCACAGGTGTGTCAGCCCTTGGGCGCCCGTGCGCTGCAGCGAACCGGAGACACGGCATACATCGCTCGCCGTGTGCACCACAGCGATCTCGACCAGGTCCTTGACCAATGGCGAGGCACCCAAGGCGTCAATGAGCAGTGTGTCCATGAAACTGGCAAACAGCCCGCCGACCTTCCCCGCAGGACTGTCCAACGGCGGCTCGCTCGCCGCGGCCTCCTCGATCAGGTCTCGGACGTTCGCCTCGGCATTCTCGCGGAGCACGTCGAAGGCACCGTAACGGCTCAGGTCCTGCGGTATCTCCGCCGTGCTGAGCCACGTCCCATTGACGTGCTCGAACAGATCGTCTTGCGGTCGGACGTTGGCGTCCATGTGGCTGCGGTCGATCCCAGATTGCATGGAGACACCGTATGCGCTTGCTCCTCGTGCGTCCTGCTGCCCCACGCGATGTGGATCAGTCGCCCCCGGAATCCGGGCTGTGGACAGTCGCCAACGCCCGGACGACCCGGCTCGGCGATGGGCGCCCCAACGCGGCGGCCATCCACACGCTCGTCTCGACCAACTGAGCGAGGTCGACATCGTGCTCGATTCCGAGGCCGTTCAACGCCCAGACCAGGTCTTCGGTGGCCAGATTGCCGGTGGCGGAGCGGGCGTACGGGCAGCCGCCGAGGCCGCCGGCAGAGGCGTCCACGACCGTGACTCCCCGTGCGAGCGCGGCCATGGTGTTGGCCAGGGCTTGGCCGTAGGTGTCGTGGAAGTGCACCCCGATTTGATCGATCCCGATGCCAGCGCGCTCGAGCGCGTCCAACAGGGCCTCGACGTGCCCGGGGGTGGCCACGCCGATGGTGTCGCCGACGGAGAGTTGGTCGCACCCCAGATCCATCAGCGCAGAGCAGGCATCGACCACCTGGGCGATCGGGACCGGTCCCTCCCAGGGGTCCCCGAAACACATCGACACGTAGACCCGCACCCACGCTTCGGCGTCCAATGCCCGCTGGACCACCGGGGCGAACATGGCCACGGACTGCGCCATCGAACGGTTCAGGTTGCGTTGGGCGAACGACTCGGTGGCGCTCCCGAAGATGGCTACGGCCCGCACTCCGGTATGCAGTGCGCGGTCCAGGCCGCGCTCGTTGGGCACGAGCACCGGTCGGCTGGGGCCGATGGCGGCTGACCCGAGACCGGCCACGACCTCCTCGGCATCACCGAGTTGGGGCACCCAGGCGGCCGGGACGAACGAGGTCAACTCCACGGTGTCGAGGCCAGCTCGCAGCAGACGTTGCACGAACTCGACCTTGAGCTCAGTGGGCACTGGTGTCGACTCGTTTTGCAGACCATCACGCGGACCAACCTCATAGATGGTCACACGAGAGGGCATACCCATCCGCGGTTGCACCATTGGTAGGGATGACATGTCCCCACTGTGCCATTTCGCCGACCGAGGTCTTTCAAGCCACGTGGTCAATTTCACGACGCACCACTGCTGCCGCTTTCGATGACGTCTGCATTGGCTGGCCAATGCAGACGTCACGCAAGGTGGCAGACGTCGGTGGCTCGGCGGCTCAGCGGCTCAGCGGCTCGGCGGCAGACGTCGGGGGCTCGGCGGCTCGGCGGCAGATTATTGTCGGACAATAATCCTGAGTATGGAGTAGGGCCGAGCGTGTTAGCGTCGCCGGCTTCGACGACTCAAGGGGAACAATGACGCACAGTGTCCGGAGGCGGATGGCACAAGCCGCCGTCACAGTCGTGGCCATGGCTGCTTTGGCGGCCTGTAACGGGGGCAGCGATGAAGCAGCCGATACCGCTTCGCAGACCGCGGGCGATGATGCGGCAGCGACCAGCGCTGCCCCAGGTGCCGACGGCCTCGGCGACCTAGCGAAAGCTGATCTGGCCGACCTCCCCGAGGTGGTGGCCACCGTCAACGGCGAGGACATCGACCAGGAAGCGTTCGTCAGTGCCTATCAGCCGCAGTTCGATCAGGCTGCTGCCCAAGCCCAACAGGCCGGCAGCGACGTCGACCAGACCGAGCTCAAGGAGCAAACCCTCGACTTCATGATCAACAATCTGTTGCTGAGTCAGGCCGCCGACGAGGCTGGAGTCGAGGTCAGCGCCACCGAGGTGGACGCCGACATCGAGGAGTTGGCGGCGAGCAACGGCGCGGCATCGGTCAAGGACTTTCTGACCACGTTGGATGCGCAAGGCTTCACCGAGGACGAGGTGCGCACCGAGGTCGCCAAGCAACTGACCATTGAGAAGTACCTCACCGACACTGCCGACGTCGAGCAACCGAGCGGGGACGACATCCGCACCCTGTATGACGAGTTGTCGGGTCAGCAGGAAGACTCGGGCGAGGACAGCACGGATGCAGCCGCACCGACCCTTCCGCCGTTCGATGAGGTGCAGGCTGAATTGGAGCAGCAGTTGCTCAGCGAGGCCCAGTCTGAAGCCGTCGACGGGATCATCGGTGATCTGCGCGACGACGCCGAGATCACCAGCAACCTCTGAGCCGGATCAGGCATCACGCCGAGCCATAGCGACAACCACGACAGGCTCAGTAGGGGCGCAACGCGATCGCGGTGGCCATCGCCGCTGAGGCCGCCTCGTCGCCCTTGTCTTCCACAGAGCCTTCCAGTCCCGCGCGATCCAACGCCTGCTGCTCGTTGTCGCAGGTCAGCAGCCCGAAGCCGACTGGCAGCCCGGTCTGCACGCTGACCTCGGTCAATCCCATGGTGGCCGCTTCACAGACGTAGTCGAAGTGCGGCGTGCCCCCTCGGATCACCACACCGAGCGCCACGATCGCGTCGAACTTGCCGGAGCGAGCCAGCCGCATACAGGCCACTGGCAACTCAAAACTGCCGGGCACCCGCACCTCATCGAGCCGAGCCACGCCGGCTTGGTCCAGCGCGCGTGCAGCCCCAGCCCGCAAACCATCCATCACCTGCGTGTGCCACGAAGCGGACACCACGGCGACCCGCAACCCGGCACCGTTGACGCGCACCGTGGGTGCTCCGGAACCGCTCATGACGTTCTCCTTAGCGCTGCGGACGGGGATGGCTGCGCCGCACGGTAGGCGACGAGTTCGGCGACGGTCAACACCGGGAGCCCGTGGGTCTGACCGAGTGCACGGACATCGTCGCCGCGGAGCATCTCGCCCTCGTCGTCCACCAGCTCGGCGATGGCCGCGACCGGAGTGAGGCCGGCCATCTGACACAACTCGACGGCCGACTCGGTATGCCCAGGCCGTTCCAGCACCCCGCCGGCGCGGGCGCGCAACGGCACGACGTGGCCGGGTCGGATGAGGTCGCTGGACACCGATCGCGCATCCCCTAGGACTGCGACGGTGCGAGCTCGGTCGGTCGCGCTGATCCCGGTGGTGACGCCGACGGCGGCGTCGACGGTGATGGCGTATGCCGTCCGGAACGGGTCCTCGTTGTCCCGGACCATCAGCGGCAGGTCCAGCCGGTCAGCCCAGGTGTGCGGCATCGGTGCGCAGATGTAGCCAGAGGTATGCCGCACCGTCCACCCCATCCAGCCCGGGGTGATCGTCTGGGCGGCGAGGATGACGTCACCCTCGTTTTCGCGGTGTACGTCATCCAGCACCAACACGGGTCGACCGGCTCGCAGCGCGTCGAGGGCTGCGGCGATCGCTAAGACTTCCTCATTCATCGCTCACTCCGATCATCAGTCGCTCGACGTATTTGGCCAGCACGTCGACTTCGACGTTGACGCGCTCGCCGACGGCCCGCTGACCTAGGGTCGTCAGCGCCAATGTGGTGGGGATCAGCGACACCGAGAATGTCGCGGGAGAATCGTGGCCCCCGCTCCGTCCGTCGAGGACATCGCTCACGGTCAGCGACACGCCATCGAGGGTGATCGAGCCCTTGTGCACGACGTATCGGGAGATCTCCTTCGGCAGCTCGAACGTCAAGACCTCCCACTTCTCGCCGGGCACGCGTTGCAGCAGTCGAGCGGTGGTGTCGACGTGACCTTGCACCACGTGCCCGCCAAAACGTCCGTCGCTGCGCAGCGCTCGCTCCAGATTGACCCGACCTCCGACGCTGAGATCACCGATGCTGCTGTGGCTCAACGTCTCGTCCATGACGTCAAGACTGAATTCGCCGCCCCCCGCTTGAGAACGGCCGAAGTCGGTCACAGTGAGACAGACCCCGTTGACGCTGATCGAGTCTCCGTGGCCGATATCGGCGGTGACGACGTCGCCGCGGATGCGGACTCTGGCCGAGTCGGTCAGATGGTCGATCGCCACGACTTCGCCCAACTCTTCGACGATTCCGGTGAACACGGCTACTCAGTCCTCCTGCGGGGTGTGGCGTGGGTGTGCGGTGATACGAACGTCAGGGCCGATCTGGGTGACCTCGGTGATGTCCAGGCGGGCGATGTCGACCATGGTCGTGATGCCGAGATCACCGACGGCGGCGACACCGGATCCGAGCAGTGCGGGGGCGAGGTAGGCCACGACCTCCTCGACATACCCGGCTTGCCACACGGCAGAGGCCAGGGTTGGCCCGCCTTCCAGCAGCACGCGCCGCACGCCCGCGCTATGTAGTTCGCTCAGCGCCTCGGCGACATCTCCCGTGCGCAGATGGCGTAGCGGCGCCACCGCTGGCACCTCGCCGTCGCGGCTGTGGGCATGGATGCGGGCCTGCGCTGGGAGGTCCCGGCGGCCCACAACCACGCGCAGCGGCTGGTCGGCATACAGCGAGCCGTCCTCGTGGCGAGCGGTCAGCGTGGGGTCATCGGCCAGCGCCGTCCCGGTGCCGACCATGATCGCCCCACAGCGTGAGCGCAGGTCGTGAGCGTCGGCCCGTGCGGCGGCAGAGGTCACCCAGGCGCTCGATCCGTCGCTGGCGGCCACCCGGCCGTCCAACGTCGCAGCGAACTTCCAGGTCACCCACGGACGCTGGGCCTTGGCGGCGAAGGCCCAGTGCTTCACCATCGCCTCGGCTTCGGGCAGCGGGACGCGATCGACCTGGACCCCACGCTGCGCCAACCAGCGTCCTCCGCCGGCCGCTCGCGGGTCGGGGTCGGCCACGGCATACACAACGCGCGTGACACCTGCCTCGAGCAGGGCTTGCGCGCACGGTGGCGTCCGCCCGTGGTGGGCGCACGGCTCCAAACTGACGTATGCCGTGCCGCCGCAGGCCCGCTGACCGGCCTCGGCGAGCGCCATGATCTCGGCGTGCGGAGTGCCGGCACCATCGTGATGGCCGACGCCGCATACCGTCCCAGCGGGGTCGAGGATGAGCGACCCGACGCGAGGGTTCGGGTTGACCTCAGGACCGCCCCGCGCAGCGGCGACACAGCACCGCAGCATCTCGACATCGATGTCGCCCTGCATACTCACCGCTTCCCTCGCTCGTCGCTGGTCTTCAGCTCCGGGGGGTCAGCGTGGTGCCGACGGCGACGACGAACGACGAGCCGCACCCACGACGATGCGTACACCGTCGAGGCGACCAGCCGATCACCTACCTGCGAAATGCAGGGCCACGCGCGCCTACCATCCGGACTTTCACCGTCGGTCCTGGAGTTTCACCAGGTCAACCGGCCGCTGGCTGCGGTCGGGTCGCGGACTGTTACCGCCGGCTCGGAGTTACACCGACCCCGGAGCGCGTTACGCGGAGCAGACTACCCCCGCTCGCCCGCGTTGGACTACCCGTGGCTCGCTGGCCCATCCGCCCCGCAGTCATTCGGTGTCGAACTCCACGAGGTCGGCTCGGGCGGCGTAGTCGCTGGCATCACAGGTCCACCAGGCCAGGGTCGTGCGCAGATGCGTGGGCGGATCGAGCACCCCAGCGCAGATGGACGTGACTTCCGGCGTCTGGCCCGATCGCCAAAACAGTGATGACCCACAGGTCTGACAAAAGGCGTATGCAGCCTCCGGCACCGGATAGAACCAGGTCAGCAACGAAGCACCGCTGTCGATGGTGAGGTCCTCAGTGTCGGCCGCCGTTGCGGCCATGTGGTGGCCAGTGAACCGCCGACAACGGACGCAGTGACAGTTGTAGACGTCCCGCAGCGCCCCGTTGACCGTGAACGTGACGGACCCGCATAGGCACTGCCCCGTGGCGGTGTTCATCGGGCCATCATGCCGGTCGCTCACGCGCTCGTCGGGAATGATTGATGCGCGGCGTATCGTTGCCTGCTCGATGAGCCAAGGCCCTTTGATTGTCCAGTCCGACAAGACCCTCCTGCTCGAGGTCGATCACCCCGGCGCTGAAGACGCGCGCCGTGCGGTCGCCCCGTTTGCCGAGTTGGAGCGCGCCCCTGAGCACGTGCATACCTATCGAGTCACCCCGTTGGGCTTGTGGAACGCCCGCGCCGCTGGCCACGACGCCGAGCAGGTCGTTGACGCGTTGGTCCGGCACAGCCGGTATCCCGTGCCCAACGCGCTGCTGGTCGACATCGCTGAGACGATGGACCGCTACGGACGGCTGACCTTGGAGTTGGCCAATCCCGACCTGGGTGGCACCAGCGAAGCCGACACCGAGACTGACACGCCGCTGGATCCCCGCACGGGGCTTCCGCCGCGCCGTCTGGTGCTGCGCACCACCGACCGCGCTGTGCTGGCCGAGATCCTGCGCCACAAGAAGATCAAACCGCTGCTCGGCGACCGCATCGACGCTGACTCGATCTCGGTGCACCCCTCCGAGCGAGGGCACCTCAAGCAGGAGTTGCTTAAGGTCGGGTGGCCGGCCGAGGACTTAGCTGGCTACGTCGACGGCGAGGCCCACCCCATCTCGTTGGTGCATGACGGATGGACGATGCGCCCCTATCAGGAGCAGGCGGTCAACGGCTTCTGGGACGGCGGGTCGGGGGTCGTCGTGCTCCCGTGCGGCGCGGGCAAGACCCTCGTCGGCGCGGGAGCGATGGCGAAGTCGGGCACCACGACGTTGATCCTGGTCACAAACACGGTCGCTGCCCGCCAGTGGCGCGACGAGCTGTTGGCCCGGACCTCGCTGACCGAGGACGAGATCGGTGAATACAGCGGCTCCCGCAAGGAGATCCGCCCGGTCACCATCGCGACATACCAGGTGCTCACACTGCGGCGCAAAGGGATCTATCCCCACCTCGATCTGCTCGACGCCCGGGACTGGGGATTGATCTTGTATGACGAGGTGCACCTACTGCCCGCCCCGATCTTTCGGATGACCGCGGACCTCCAGGCACGGCGCCGGCTGGGGCTGACCGCGACGTTGGTCCGTGAGGACGGCCGCGAGTCCGATGTGTTCTCGCTGATCGGACCCAAGCGATTCGATGCGCCATGGAAAGACATCGAGGCGCAGGGTTACATCGCGCCCGCCGACTGCGTCGAGGTCCGGGTCAGCCTGCCCGAGCCGATGCGGATGGCGTATGCCGTCGCCGAGCCAGAAGAGCGCTACCGGTTCGCCTCCTGCGCCAGTGACAAGGACGCGGTAGTGCAGCGACTGGTGGAGCGGCATACCGGAGCGCAGACGCTGGTCATCGGCCAATACATCGACCAACTCGAAGGATTGGCGGCACGCCTCGACGCACCACTGATCACCGGGTCGACGACAGTGGCGGAGCGGCAGAAGTTGTTCGGCCAGTTCCGTGCCGGCACAGTCTCGCTGCTCGTGGTGAGCAAGGTCGCGAACTTCTCCATTGACCTCCCCGAAGCCTCAGTGGCCATCCAGGTCTCCGGCACGTTTGGTTCGCGTCAAGAGGAGGCCCAGCGCCTTGGTCGGGTGTTGCGGCCCAAGGGAGATGGACGGACCGCACACTTTTACACAATCGTCTCCAGGGACACCGTGGACGCCGACTTTGCTGCGCATCGCCAGCGGTTCTTGGCCGAGCAGGGGTACGGATACCGGATTATCGATGCCGACGACCTCGACGAGTTGACCTCCGCGTCCTGACGCGAAGCGCAAACCCTCCCAGCCGACTGTCAGCTAACTCTCAGGAAAACTGCCGACAATAGGACTATGACCACTCCAGAGGCCACCCTTCTCGTCGTCGAAGACGAAACGAACATTCGTGAGTTGCTGTCCACCAGCCTCAAGTTCGCCGGATTCGAGGTGCACGCGGCCGCCGACGGCGCCACGGCACTGCAGATGGCTCAGGAGTTCGAGCCAGACCTAGCAGTGATGGACGTGATGCTGCCCGATATGGACGGCTTTGCCGTGACCCGCCGGCTGCGGGACACCGGTCGCGAGCTGCCCGTCCTGTTCCTCACCGCTCGCGACTCGTTGGAAGACAAGGTCACCGGCTTGACGGTGGGCGGCGACGACTACGTCACCAAGCCGTTCAGCCTGGAGGAGGTCGTCGCCCGTATCCGCGCTGTGCTGCGGCGCACCCAAGACGGCGAACCGGAGGACGATATGACCCTGCGCGTGGCGGACCTGGAGCTCGACGAGGACAGCCACGAGGTCCGTCGCGCCGGCAACGTGATCGAGGTGTCCCCCACTGAGTTCAAACTGCTGCGATACCTCATGGTCAACTCCGGTCGAGTCTTGTCCAAGACCCAGATCCTGGACCACGTCTGGGACTACGACTTCCGCGGCGAGATGGGGATCGTGGAGTCCTATATCTCGTATCTGCGTCGCAAGATCGACCGTGATCCTGATCTAGAACCCCTGATCCACACCAAGCGCGGCGTCGGATACGTGCTGCGCGCCCCCCGCAGCTGAGCTCGTGAGCTTCGTCGGCTCCGTCAAAGCGACGGCATACCGGCATCTGCACGCTCTTTCCCTGACCAAACGACTGGTGACGGTCGTGGTGGTGATGGTCCTGGTGGCCTACCTGGTCACCGCTTCGGTGACGACGATGTTCCTGCGCGGTTATCTGACCGACCGTCTGGATGAGGACCTGCGGCAAGACATCATTCCGCTCGGGGTGTCCGCCTACTCCCGGTCCGTGGAGGGTGGGGCGTTCGTGGCTGCTGGAGTGCCGAACAGTTACTACGTGGTGATTACCCCGCGGGCCGCCGACTCCACCCCTTTTCCCTACGTGACCACGGCCACTGACCCAGATCACCCCGACCTGGGCCGCGTCGAGTTCGATGACCCCACCATCGGTCGCGATCCCTTCACCGTCCAAGCCCCGGGCGGCACTAACTGGCGGGTCGCGACGGCCCAGCTGCCCAACGACGCGGGGACCGTCGCCGTGGCCGTGCCGATGACTGACATCGAAAACACCGTCAGACAACTCTGGCAACTGACGTTCCTGGTGGGTTTGGCCACCCTGGCTGCCGTCTCCGTCCTCGGCTGGCTGGCGGTGCGGCGGGCGTTTCGTCCGTTGAGCAAGATCGAAGACACCGCCTCGGCCATTGCCGCCGGAGACCTCACCCGGCGGGTGCCCACCCCCGCCGCTCAGGACGAGGTGTCATCTCTGTCGGATTCGTTAAACATCATGCTTGCCGACATCGAGCAAGCCTTCACCGTGCGCAAGGCATCGGAGCAACGGATGCGCCAGTTCGTGGCCGATGCTTCGCACGAGTTGCGGACGCCGTTGGCGACCGTGCGTGGGTATGCCGAGTTGTATCGCGTCGGCGGAGTCCGCGAGCCCGACGACGTGGCCACCGCGATGAGGCGGATCGAGGACGAAGCGACCCGGATGACCCGGCTGGTCGAATCGCTGCTGCTGCTCACCCGTTGGGACAGCACCAACCAGATGGCGAGGGAGCCGGTCGACCTGACGGTGTTGAGCTCAGACGTCGTGCAGGACGCGCGGGTCCGAGCTCCGGACCGTGGCGTTCGCCTGGTGCCCTTGGGCGCTGGCAGTGGACGACCGATCGCGCTCGGCGACGACGGAGCCCTCCGCCAGGTGCTGACCAACCTCGTCGCCAACGCCATCGCCCACACACCTGAGGGCAGCAACATCGAGGTGGCGCTGGGTGTCGATTCCGCCCGTTGCGTCGTCGAGGTCCGCGACCACGGCGAGGGCATCGATCCAGGTGCCGCCGAGCGTGTCTTCGAGCGCTTCTACCGAGCCGATGCCGGGCGGACCCGAGAGCGCGGCGGCAGCGGGCTGGGCCTGGCCATCGTCGCTACGATCGTGGCCCGACACGGCGGAACTGTGCGGCATACCCCCACTGCTGGCGGTGGGGCCACGTTCCGTGTCGAGTTGCCGATGCAATCTCGGGCTCAAGCCTTGGAGGACCAGGCCTTGGAGGACGAATCCATCGACGAATCGGCCATCGACGAGCAAGAATCGGACTGGCCGAGCGCAGATGCTGTGACCCTGGACCGTTCTCAGCGCAACGCCGACACGCGACGCTAACCGCACCCAGCCGGCGCACAGCCAAACGCCAGGAAGCGCCGAGGCCACGGGTGTCTGATGTAAGCACACGAAGACATCACGTCTCACACCACATCGCCCTTTCTGGAGGAACATCATGTCCGCGACTTCACCTGGTCGGCGCGCGCGCCTTGCTGACCTGACCGCTGTTGGTCTGCTCTCTGCCGTCTTGGCAGCGGGAGGCACCTACGGCGTTGTCGCGACCACGGCCGACGGGCCCGTGGTCACCTCCGCAGGAGGCACCGTGGAAGCGGACGCCAGCGCTAGCGACGCGAACGCCACGCCTGCGTCCTACGCAGACGGACTGGATTGGGGCTCGGTCGCCGACCGGGTCTCCCCCAGTGTCGTCTCCATTCAGGTCCGCACGGCGGCCGGCGGCGGCGAGGGGTCGGGGGTCATCTGGGACGACCAGGGCCACATCGTCACCAACGCGCACGTCGTCGAAGGTGCTCAAGAAGTGCGCGTGACGTTGAGCGACGGACGCAGTTATGCCGCCGAGGTCACCGGCTCAGATCCTTCGACCGACCTGGCTGTGTTGCAGGTGACTGAGCCACCGGCGGACCTAAGCGCCATCGGGATCGGTGACGATCAGAAACTCTCGGTCGGCGACCCGGTGATGGCTATCGGCAACCCGCTCGGTCTGTCCGGCACCGTCACCACCGGCATCGTCAGCGCACTGGATCGTCCCGTCAGCACCGCACCTCTGTCAACCGATGATCCGAGCACCGCAGCCGTGACCAACGCGATCCAGACCAGTGCCGCTATCAACCCCGGAAACTCCGGTGGCGCGTTGGTCGACGCCAACGGCCAACTGATCGGCATCAACTCGGCCATCGCTTCCCTGCCGACCGGGGGCGGCGGTCAAAGCGGCAGCATTGGCATCGGTTTCGCCATCCCGGTGACTGTGGCCACCAACATCGTGGACCAGTTGATCGAGACCGGCACCGTTGAGCACGCATTCTTGGGCGTTGAGTTGGCCGAGGGCGAGGCACCCGTTGATGGAGCAATCCTCACGGGAGCCGAGGTCTCCCGGGTGGAGCCCCAGTCGCCTGCGGAGGCCGCTGGTCTGCGCGCCGGCGATGTGATCACCACGATCGATGATGAACGCGTGCCCAGTTCGACGGCGTTGGTCGCCCAAGTCCGCGAGCGCACGTCGGGCTCGGAGGCCACCATCGGCTACATCCGCGACGGGCAGCAGGACAGCGTGAGCGTCACCCTGGACACCAGGCCCGACGACGGACGCTGAAACACCGCGCAGGAAGTGCCAACAACCACGACTCCCTGTGGTTCGATGTTGAGGTCACGTCCGGTGTTAACCCTCGACCCCCAGGAGTTTTGATGCACCCCACCCACATACCGCTGCGTTTGACCACCGGTGCCTTCATCCTCAACTCGGGCATCAGCAAACTGGGTGCCGACGAGGAGACGGCTCAAGGGATCCACGGGATGGCCTCGACGGCATACCCGATGGTCAAGGGTATGAAGCCCAAGGACTTCACCGAGCTGCTCGCCTACGGGGAGATCGCCCTCGGCGCGGCGCTGCTCGTGCCCAAGGTGTCCTCTGGAGTGGCCGGAACTGCGTTGGCAGGGTTCGGTGCCGGACTGCTCGGGCTCTACTGGCAGGTGCCCGGGATGCGGCAGGAAAACAGCATCCGTCCCACACCACAGGGCCTGGCGATCGCCAAGGACTCATGGCTGGTCGGAGTCGGAGTCACGCTGACCATGCAGAGTGCCTTGGGCGCCGCGAAGTCCGCCGCCAAGAGCGCCACTGGGTCGGCAAAGGACCTGGCCAGTGACATCTCCAGCAGCACCAAAGGCCTCGCCAGCGACCTGTCGGCAAGCGCCAAGGAAGCGGTGTCGTTCAGCTGACCGGGCCCGACACACGGAGCGACTCAGAGCCGTCGGCGAACCCGCCGCGGGGGTCCCGTAGGCTCACGACTCCCCCCAAAGAAGGTGCCATGCAGCCAGAGAAACTACGGCCACGAGCCAGCGGACTCGTGTCTGCAATCTGGGCCGCGCAGGCCGTGATCGCGGCTTTGTGGATCATCAGCAGCCTGGTCGACGGGGCAAGTTTTTGGGTGTGGCCCTTCGGATTCGCTTGGGCGGCCATCGGGATCGTGATGGCTCTGCGCAGTCGACGTCAGTGGGTGTTGGCCGACACGCATGGCATCACGGTGCAGAACGGGTTTGGTCCCGGATGGTCATGGACGTGGGATCAGATCGACGAGGTCACGCCACAGCCTGAAGGGCCCCTGGTTACCCACTTGTCCGTGGTCGGGATCGACGGACGGATCGCCCAGACTCCATTGGCCAAGGGTGACCCGCGATTGGGCGAGTTGTGGGCCGCCGGACGTCGGGGTGCCGGCCCGAAGTCGCAGGCTCCACCGACATGACATCTCCGGCACCCTGGGCTATCGCGGACGCACGCGGGCAGTTTCGCCGCGACATTGAAGCGATAGCCCCGGATGCCGGGTCCGCCTTGTGGGATGCCGAGGGGCTGTTCATCGTGCGCAGTTGGACTGAGCCGAACCGTGCCTATCACTCGCTGCGACACGTCGCCGAGATGCTGGCCGCTCTCCATCAACTCAGCACCCACGGCACAGCTCTGGACGAGCGGGCGATGGCCGTGGCGCACATGGCCACCTGGTTCCACGACGTCAGTTACGACCCGCGCGCCACGCCGGGCAGCAATGAGCAGCGCAGCGCCACGCTGGCGCGAGACCGTCTGCATCGACTCGGAGTCGAGACCATCGATGTCGACGCCGTCGAGGCCCTCATCGTTATGACGGTGGACCACCAGGTGCCGAGTCCTCACGCGTCGACGGCAACAGACTCAGCCCTGCTCGACGCGTTCCATGATGCCGACCTATGGATCCTGTCGGCACCGGCCCAGCGCTACCGGGAATACGCACGCCAGGTGCGCGGCGAGTACGCACACGTGCCGCCAGAACTCTTCAAGGACGGGCGTCAGCACATTCTGCGCGGCTTCGGACAGCGCGCGCAGATCTATCGCACGGCATACGCGCAGCAAGCCTGGCAGGACCGGGCGCGCGCCAACATCGAGGCCGAGATCGCTTCTTTGTCTCGAGGTCCCGGCGTCGCGCTGTCCTGACGACACGTCGCCGCGGGGCTGAGACTTAGGCGGCAGCCCCATCCTCGGTGGAGTGGGACGCTCGACCGGTCAGACTTAGACCCAGCACTGCCAGAAGAACGCCGAGGCCCTCAGCCACGGCACTCAGCGTCTTCTCGCCATACCAGAACGGCTCATACATTGCGGGTATGGGGCCTAATGTCGGAACGTCGACATAGCGGTAGAGGACGACAGCGACGAACGCCGACAGTGCGACCACCGCGGCGACCAAGTAGGCAACGGGGCTGCCTCGCCACGTCAAGTACAGGGCCGCCAAGATGGCTGCCCCGGCCTGGATCCGAAAGAGGTTTCCCCCGCCGATTCCTCCGGGGGCGGCCAACTGGTAGTTGCTCGCGAGTCGCAGGTGCACCACGGCGTCGATGACCAGGGCTACGACGACTGTGGCTCGCACGGCCAACTCGGCGGGGCTGCCCCGACCGGAACCGGTGCTCATCCGACGATCAGGGTACTGGTCATGTAGGGATGCGGAATGCAGTAGAAGGCGTACTCGCCAACCTCGTCGGGCACGGTGAAGGTGACCGTCTCGCCCGGGCCCACCGGGGTATCGAAGACCCCCTCGTCGTCGGAGGTGACCGTGTGGCCGACGCTGTCCTCGTTGGTCACCGTGACCTCGGTGCCCGGGGCTAGGGTTTCGGGACTCTCGAAGGCGAAATCCTTGATCGTGATTGTGGCGCTAGCACTGCCCTCCTCGGACTCGGCCGACTCCTGGACCTCTGTCGGCTCCGTGGGGGCCGGGGTCGTATCTGCGGCTGGCTCCTCCTCAGCGTTTCCGCCGCAGGCCGCCAGCGAGAGGGCGAGCACCAAGCCCGCGCTCGTGGTCCTCCAATGGCGTGCGTTGGCATGTGTTCCTCGCGTGATCTGAGTCTCTTCCATAGTCAAGTACAGGTTACCAGCGACGTCAGAGGTAGGCGATGTCAGTTAACCGACCACTGGTGCACCTCGGTCTCATCCATGCTGCCTGGGCCGAAATACCGTCCGGCCACGCGTTCGGGTCGGTCGCGCCCCGCAACGTCGGCAAAGCAGCCGCATACCGGTGGCTGGTGAGTACCGAAAGCCGGGGCTGGATGGCGGGGCGCAGTCGTTGGGGGTCCGGTGTCGACCTAGTTGCTCCGGCTGTCCAGCCAGTGCTGCACGATGAGCCACCAGGGCTCGTGCCCGCACTCTGCAGCGGCCTCGTCGAAGGTGAACCACCGCGCTTCCAGCACATCCTCAGCCTGGGTCGTCACCGGGCGTTGAGCACGAACCGGGGTGGCGAAGACCGCGATGTAGTTAGGCCCATCGGTCCACATCCCCTGGGACTCCCCGGCGGGGATGGTGATCCGCTCGTAACCCACCGGCGATAGGGAGGACTTCTCGAAGAGCAGACCGGTCTCTTCCGCGAGTTCGCGGACCGCAGCCTGGCGCACCGTTTCGCCCTCGTCGCGCTTGCCCCCCGGCGGTGCCCAGCCGGGCCGCGAATCGTTGCGGACCAGCACCATCTGCGCGCCGTC
Organism: uncultured Actinomycetota bacterium; assembly: GCA_963803695.1. GTDB lineage: Bacteria > Actinomycetota > Actinomycetes > Actinomycetales > Dermatophilaceae > Ornithinicoccus. The sequence goes on along the minus strand of CAWDNY010000015.1, from coordinate 70,276 downwards.
GCTGACCAGCACGACCGCGGCACCGGCCGTTGGCAGTGGCTCCAACGGCGAGGCAATGATGTCCAAGGTATGCGGCCCACCCACGGCCACGAGAGCGTCGGCATACCGTCCCAACGGCCGTTCCCCCTTGCGCTTGCGGAACCGCAGGCCACTCATCGCCAAGCGCCGGGCGAGATCGCGCCCGCTGGTGGCAGTGGCACCAGCGGCGATGACATCGTCGAGGCGCTGCTCGGGGACGTCGTAGTGATCGCCCTCAAACGAGCGAGAAGGTATGCCGGCCCGCTGGGCGAAGGCGTGCAACTCGCCCAAGGAAACGTCGCTGATGACGTGGGACCACAGATGGCCATGCGCCGGCCACACCGCCGGATCAACCCAGATCGTCACAAGCGTCGACCTTATCGGTCGCACGCGGCACCCAAGCCAGCGATGGTCTTGCGTTCGTCCGGTGACCGGACATGACAGCGGGACGGCCCCTGCGAGTGAGGAGCCGTCCCGTTGTACGTGTGCTAGCGGTGGATCAGAAGTCCATGCCGCCCATGCCACCCATTCCGCCGTCGCCAGCCGGGGCCGCAGCCTTCTCCGGCTTGTCGGCGATGACTGCTTCGGTCGTGAGGAACAGGGCCGCGATGGAGGCCGCGTTCTGCAGGGCAGAGCGGGTCACCTTCACCGGGTCCGCAACACCGAAGGCCAGCATGTCGCCATACTCACCGGTCGCTGCGTTCAGGCCGTGGCCTGCAGGCAGATTGCGGACCTTCTCGGCCACAACTCCACCTTCGAGACCGCCGTTGATGGCGATCTGCTTCAGCGGCGCCTCGACGGCGACCTTGACGATGTTGGCCCCAGTGGCCTCGTCGCCAGTCAGGTTGAGCGTGTCGAAGGCGCTGGCAGCCTGGATGAGGGCGACGCCACCACCGGCGACAATGCCTTCTTCGACAGCTGCCTTGGCGTTGCGCACGGCATCTTCGATGCGGTGCTTGCGCTCCTTGAGCTCGACCTCGGTCGCCGCTCCGGCCTTGATGACTGCTACGCCGCCGGCCAGCTTGGCCAGACGCTCCTGCAGCTTCTCACGGTCGTAGTCGGAGTCGGAGTTGTCGATCTCCTTGCGGATCTGGTTGACCCGGCCGGAGATGGCGTCAGCGTCGCCAGCACCCTCCACGATCGTGGTCTCGTCCTTGCTGGAGACGACCTTGCGAGCCCTGCCCAGCATGTCCAGCTCGGCGGTCTCGAGCTTGAGGCCGACCTCCTCGGAGACGACCTGACCACCGGTCAGCACGGCGATGTCGCCGAGCATGGCCTTGCGGCGGTCACCGAAGCCGGGAGCCTTGACGGCAAGCACCTTGAGATGGCCGCGCAGCTTGTTGAGCACCATGGTCGCCAGCGCTTCGCCGTCGACGTCCTCGGCGATGATAGCCAGCGGCTTGCCGGACTGAATGACCTTGTCCAACAGCGGGACGATGTCCTTGATGGCGCTGATCTTGGAGTTGAGGATCAACACGTAGGGGTCCTCCAGCACGGCTTCCATGCTGTCGGTGTCGGTCACGAAGTAGGGCGAGATGTAGCCCTTGTCGAACCGCATACCCTCGGTCAGTTCGAGCTCCAACCCGAAGGTGTTGGACTCCTCGACCGTGATGACGCCCTCGTTGCCGACCTTGTCCATCGCCTCGGCGATCATCTGACCGATTTCGGTGTCGGCCGCAGAGATCGAGGCGCTCTGCGCGATCTGCTCTTTGGTCTCCACGTCGGTGGCCATCGAGAGCAACTTCTCGCTCACGGCGGCCACGGCGGCCTCGATGCCGCGCTTCAGCGACATCGGGTTGGCACCAGCGGCCACGTTGCGCAGGCCCTCCCGGACCATGGCCTGAGCCAGCACTGTGGCGGTCGTCGTGCCGTCACCGGCGACATCGTCGGTCTTCTTGGCGACCTCCTTGACGAGCTCGGCACCGATTTTCTCGTACGGGTCCTCGAGCTCGATCTCCTTGGCGATGGAGACACCGTCGTTGGTGATCGTGGGCGCTCCCCACTTCTTCTCCAGGACGACGTTGCGGCCACGCGGGCCCAGGGTCACCTTGACGGCGTCGGCCAGGGTGTTCATACCCTTTTCGAGCCCTCGGCGAGCCTCCTCGTCGAATGCAATGATCTTGGCCATTGGGGTGGTTCCTCCCACACACTCAGCGTTTGGTTGGCCAATCTGTCGCCCGCGACGGACGAATCGAGTCGCTGTGGCTCACGTCGCCACCGCGCACTTGATCCTCAACAGATCGGTCGATGCACTTGTTATCACTCTCATGGTGAGAGTGCTAGGTCAATGATTAGCACTCGACCCCCCCGAGTGCAAATAGGTATGCCGTGTGTTGCGGCGATTTGTCCCTCGCGCCGACTGGGACTGAACCCAGGGTCGTGGCGATCAGCCCCTCATACCGGCCCTTGGGGAACCTTGGTGTCCGACCCGCTCTCGGGGTGCCCGCCTACTGTTTCGAGGGCCCGGACCGCCGCATTGCGCAACGTCCGATCCTGCAGACCCAGCCCACGACATCGATCCATCAGAGCGCTCACGTCGCGGCCGTGGTTGTCCAAGCCGTCCTGCAAACTGGCCGCCAGCTGCCGCAGTTGCTCGGTCTGCGTGGTGACGAAGTCAGCATCGACGACCTCGCCATGCCCTGGCACGGCCACGGTGGCCTCTCGCACAAGAGCCGACTTGCACAGCGCGTGCATGGTGGCGGCCCACTCCAGCGGGTAGCAGTCCTCCATGGCGGGGTCTGCTCCCTGCTCGACCATGTCGCCCCAGAACATGACACCTGCGTCCGGGACCGACACCGCCAGGTCATGGTCGGTGTGCGCCCTACCGCCGAAGAGCAGATGCGCGGTGCGGCCTCCGAGATCCAGAGACAGGTCGTCCTCAATCAGGTAGAAGGGCAAGACCACCTCGGTGTCCCGCAAGAACGTCGCGTCCTCGTGCCGATTCTCCTGATCCAGGTGCGCCATCGCGGCTTCACGCTGTTGCTCGGCCGTTCGACGCAGACCTTCGGCTGCCGCGGCATGAGCATAGATCTGCGAATCTCTAAAGGCGGCGTTGCCGAAGCAGTGGTCGTAGTGGGCGTGGGTGTTGACCACTACCTGCTCTAAGGGCGTGACCTTCCGCACGGCATCGGCCAACTCCTGGCCGCTATGCGTCGTTGTGGCCGTGTCGATGACCAGGACCCGATCTTCGCCGATCACGAGACCACAGTTGAGGTCCAACTCGTGGTGACGACGGACCATCACACCCGGTCCGACTTCCTGCCACGTCAACTGGCCCACCCGTAGAACTGTAGGGCCATCAGTCGCCCTCCGCCTTACGTAGCGGGCATGCTGACGTCCCGAGATGCGGAGATCGATGGTCCGGCTTACGGTGTATTTCGGCCGTCACCGTCGACCTCCCGGAGAACCCATGCCTCAGTTCCCGCACCGCATCCTTGTGGCCGTTGATGGGTCGCCTGAATCCACTATGGCGATCGATCACGTGCTGGACCTCCACCGATCGACCCAAACCGAGGTGCATGTCCTGCACGTGGGTTTGGTCTCCGGCTGGACGAATTCGCGGACGCTGAACGACGACCAGCTCATCCGGATGCGTGCCGAGGCTCAGGTGGTGCTCGATGAGCAGGTTGCCGTGCTGGTGGCAGCGGGACTGACGCCGACCCAGACCTATGTACGCCTGGGACGGGCCACGGACGAGATCCTGCGGCTGCGTGACGAGATCGAAGCCGATCTGATCGTCCTGGGAAGCCGGGGGCTCAACGCCTTTACCCGCGTCTTGTTAGGTAGTGATGCCGAAGGCGTGGTGCGTCATGCGCCCTGCCCCGTGCTCGTGGTGCGGAGGGACAAGTGATGCTGCCTACCCAAATGTTGCCTGTGCAGGACAGCGGGGGCGGAGCGCCCGACTTCTCGGTCGGTCCCATCGACCTGACGGTCATCCTGGTGTACTTGCTGCTCAGCCGAATCATTCCGCTTGTGGTCGCTTCACGGCAGAAGAAAAAGGCTGCGGCGGTGGCCAAGGAAAGCGGGAAGGAGAGCAGCGCGACCGAGGCCTACTTCCTGGGTGGGAGGAACTTCATCTGGCCCTTCGTGGGGTTGTCGCTGGTGGCCACGAACATGTCTGGTGCGACATTTGTCGGCCTAGCGGGTGGCGCCTACAGCCAAGGCATCTCGATATTCGCCTACGAGTGGATGACCACCGTCATCCTGGCCGTGTTCATCTTCTTCATCCTGCCGTTCTACCTGCGCTCCGGCGTCTACACGTTGCCGGAGTTCCTGGAGAAACGCTTCGACCGGCGCTCACGCATGGCGTTTGCCGGGTTCAACCTGTTCGCCAACATGTTCATCGACATGGCCGCCGCTCTCTTCGCCGGAGCGGTCGTCATTCAGACGTTGTATCCGGACATTCCGATCATCGTCTCCGTGGCCGCTCTGGCCATCCTCGCTGCGATCTACACCGTCATCGGCGGTTTGGGTGCAGTCATGGTCTCGGACAGTATCCAGGCGACCGTGACCATCCTGGGTGGCCTCATCGTCTTCATCGCCACGTGGCGCGCCATCCCGTCGTGGAGCGAGATGGCGGACACCGCAGGCGAGGACAAGATGAGCCTCATCCTGCCCGCCGACAACGCCGACCTTCCGTGGCCCGGACTGCTGACCGGTGTCCTGGTGATCGGGTTGTACTACTGGACCACCAATCAGCTGGTGGTCCAGCGAACGCTGGGCGCGCGGACCTTGGATCACGGCCGGTGGGGCGCACTGATGGCCGGCTTCATCAAGCTGTCGTTCCTCTTCTTGTTCATCTTCCCCGGCGTCATGGCCATTTCGCTCTATCCCAACCTGGACAACCCTGACACGGTGTTCCCGACGTTGGTCTTCGACCTCATTCCGGTGGGCGTGCGCGGGCTGATCCTAGCGGCGGTCATCGCCGCGATTACCTCGACCGTGGACTCGATCCTGAACTCGGCGTCGACGATCGTGACGATGGACTTCGTCAAGACCTACCGCCCGGACACCTCTGAACGCAGCCTGGTCTTCATCGGACGGATTTCCACGATCGTGGCTCTGGTGGTGGCGATCCTGTGGGCCCCGTTCATCGCGCAGTTCGACACGCTCTACAACTACCTGCAGTCGGTGCTGTCCTTCTTGGTGCCGCCCGTGGTTGCCGTATTCCTCTTGGGTATCGCCTGGAAGCGTCTGAATGCCGATGCGGCCTTCTATACGTTGGTGATCCTGCAGCCTCTCGGCGTGGTGGCCTTCTACTTCACCCAAGTCCGGCCAGAAGAGCCCACGATCCAGTTCCTCTATGCCGCCGGTGCCCTGCTGGTTGTGGCGATTTCCATGCTGGTGGGCATCAGCGTCCTCGGCAAGACACCTGACCTGGAGAAGACCGACGAGCTGACCTGGAAGAACAAGTACTGGCGTGAGGAGTCCGACGCTTTGGAGGGCACGCCAATCTGGGCGAACTACCGCGTGCTGACCGGCATCATGCTGGCCATCACCGCCGGCCTCGTCGTCTGGTTCGCCTAGCCGCCATCGGGTGTTGCTGATGGTTGCGATGAGCAACGGATCAGGGGGGTCGGAGGCACTGTTGCCGCTTCTGGCGCAACACGCGCCGAGGCCCTCTCGTTGTCTATGAAACTCAGGACAGGTTGACGATCTCGCCGTCCTCGTCGAGGTCGATCTTGTGCGCCGCCGGGTTGCGGGACAGTCCTGGCATGGTGCGCATCGCGCCGGCGATGGGGTAAATGAACCCGGCTCCGGCCGACACGCGGACCTCGCGCACCGGCATACGCCATCCGGTCGGCGCGCCGAGCAGTGACGCGTCCGAGCTCAGCGATAGATGCGTCTTGGCGATGCAGACCGGCAGGTTGCCGAAACCTGCCTCGGTGTATGCCGCGAGTTGCTTGGCTGCTTCCGGCGACGGATCGATCCCGTCGGCACCGTAGACCTCACGGGCGACCTTCTCGATCTTGTCGTGCAGCGACATCTCCAAGTCATACAGCGGCTTGAAGGTCGTGGGCTCCTCGCAGGCCTCGACGACGGCCTGCGCCAAGTCGATCGCCCCGGCCCCACCCTCGCTGAAGTGGTTAGCCACGGCCACCCTGGCTCCAGCGGCCTCGGCGATCCGGCGAATAGCCTCGTGCTCACTGGCGTGATCGGTGGGGAAGGAGTTGATGGCGACGACCGGGGACACCCCGTGCAGACGGATGTTCTCGATCTGCTTGATCAGGTTCGGCGCGCCAGCCTCGACATCGCCGACATTCTCGGCCAGCAGTTCCTCCGGGAGCGGCTTGCCCGGCACGATGCGGAACTTGCCGGAGTGGGCCTTGAGCGCACGGGTGGTGACGACCACGACCGCGGCATCCGGCGCCTGGCCCGAGGCGCGGCACTTGATGTTGAAGAAGCGCTCGGCACCCATATCGGCGCCGAAACCGGCCTCGGTGATGACGTAGTCGCCACCACGCAGTCCGACCAGGTCTGCCACCACAGAGGAGTTGCCGGTGGCGATGTTGCCGAACGGCCCACAGTGGATCAACGCGGGAGTGCCCTCGAGGGTCTGCAACAGGTTGGGCTTGAGCGCTTCGCGAAGGATGACAGCCATCGAGCCTGCGCCTTGCAACTGCTCAGCCGTGACCGGAGCCCCGGCGCGGGTGAAGCCGATGACGATCCGGCCCAGACGCGAGCGGAGGTCATCCATGTCCTTGGACAGCGACAGCAGGGCCATGACCTCAGAGGCCGCGGTGATGTCGAAGCTGGTCTGTCGGGTCACCCCATCGAGTCGGCCGCCCAGGCCCACGACGATGTTGCGCAGCGCGCGATCATTGACGTCGAGGACCCGTGGCCAGGTGATGTTGCGGACGTCGATGTCGAGCTCGTTGCCGTGATGCAGGTGGTTGTCCACCATGGCCGCCAGCAAGTTGTGCGCCGCCGTGACCGCGTGGAAGTCGCCGGTCAGGTGCAAGTTCAGGGTTTCCATCGGGACGACTTGGCTCATCCCGCCACCGGCGGCACCGCCTTTGATGCCGAACGTGGGGCCCATCGAGGGCTGGCGCAGCGTGAGCACGGCCTGTTTGCCGATCTTGCCCATGCCCTGGGCCAGTCCGACCGAGGTCGTCGTCTTGCCCTCGCCCAGCGGCGTGGGGGTAATCGCGCTGACCACGACGTACTTGGCCTTCGGTCGATCTGACATGGCCTCGATTGCCTCGAGACCCACCTTCATGACATTGCGGCCGTAGGGCTCTAGGAACTCCGCAGGGATGCCCATGTCGGAGGCGACGTCACCAATCGGGCGCAGCGTTGCGGCCCGAGCGATCTCGAGGTCTGAAGCCATCGGACTACCGTCCCTCAAATCCGAGACGACGGGCCGAGCGGGCCCGTTGGCGGCTAGACCGCATTCGACGCAGTCGCTTGACCAGCAACGGGTTGTAGGCCAGCGCGGCCTCGGAGTCGAGCAACTGGTTGAGTCGCTGGTAGTAGCGGGTCGAGCTCATCTGGAACTCATCACGGATGCTTGACTCTTTCGCCCCCTGGTATTGCCACCATTTGGCCTCGAAGTCGAGGAGACGCGCGTCGTCAGCCCCTAAACCTCCCGCTTCAACAGCATGCTCGATCTGGTGAGCGGCGCCCATAGGTCAGGTCCTTCCGAGGAACTGGATGCAAAGTACCGCGCAGTCTACGGCGGAATGACATCCGTGTCATTCACCTTCGACGCGTCATTCACGCGCCCTCATCCACCGATCAGAGCCTCGGCTTTCTTCCGCGCTCGCAGCAGGCTCGGCATACAGTTGCGCAGTGACCTCGACCCCCACCCCGCTGCGCGATCTGGTGCATCCGAGTTGGGCTCAAGCGTTGGCCCCCGCGCAGGCCACTGTCGCCGAGCTGGGGACCTTCCTGCGTGAAGAAGTCACCGCGGGCCGCGGGTATCTGCCGCCGGGACCGCAGGTCCTTCGAGTCTTCGACCAACCCCTTGATGACGTCCGTGTCTTGATCGTCGGCCAGGACCCGTATCCCACGGTGGGACACGCGGTGGGTCTGAGTTTTTCCGTGGCTCCCGACGTGCGCCCCATCCCGCGCAGCCTGACCAATATCTACGCCGAACTCGTCGATGACCTCGGCGTCCCGATGCCGACCAACGGCGACCTGACCCCGTGGACTGAGCAGGGAGTGATGTTGCTGAACCGGGTGCTCACCGTCCGCGCTGGGGCCCCGGCCAGCCACCGCGGCAAGGGTTGGGAGCGCGTCACGGCGATGGCCATCGACGCCCTGGTCAAGCGAGGCGGACCGTTGGTGGCGATCCTGTGGGGCCGCGACGCTCGGTCGTTGGCCTCGTCCCTCGGCGACGTGCCGACGGTGCAGAGCGCGCACCCCTCACCCCTGTCGGCGCGCAGCGGATTCTTCGGCTCCAAACCCTTCAGCACCGCAAACGACCTGCTCCGCTCTCAAGGCGGGGAGCCGATCGATTGGACGTTGACGTGACCGACAACGCTGCGAGCGACGACATGCCCGGTATGCCGTTGGGCTCGCCACACCGAGCCGGCAGCGTCCGCCCGCAGGCGCAGCCGTGGCGACGCTACGTCGCCATTGGGGACAGCTTCACCGAGGGCATGTCGGACCACGATCCCAACGCCGAAGACGCGTTCATCGGGTGGGCCGACCGGCTGAGTTCGCTGCTGGCCTCACACGTCGACGGCTTCCAGTACGCCAACCTGGCCGTGCGTGGCCGCAAGCTCGACGCGATCGCCGGGGAGCAGACCGATCAGGCCATCAGCCTGCACCCCGACCTGGTCAGCCTCGCCGGCGGAGGCAACGACATCCTGCGCCCCCGGGCCGACCTCGACGCGCTCGCCACCGAGCTGGAGAAGGCTGTCGCCAAGATCCGTGCCACCGGCGCGGACGTCCTGCTCGTCACGCCGTCAGACCCCTCAGAGGCCCCGGTGATCCAGCGCTACCGCGGCCGGATGGCGATCTACAGCGCACACGTGTGGAAGATCGCTCAGCGCCAGGGTTGCTACGTGTTGAACCAGTGGGGCTTCGACTTCTTGAAGGACTGGCGTATGTGGGCGGACGACCGGATCCATATGACGACTGAGGGCCATCGACGTGTCGCCCTGGCTGCATACGCGGCGCTCGGTCACGACCCCGCCGACGCCGACTGGCATGTGCCGCTCCCGCCGCAACCCTCCCCCGGCCGGATCGAGATGATCCGCAACAACGCCCTGTGGGCCAGGGAGTATGCCGGGCCATGGGTGCAACGACGGGTGCAGGGCAAGTCCTCCGGTGACCACGTCAGCCCGAAACGCCCCGACCTGGCACCGCTCGACCCGACATAACGTCAGCCACCTTCACAGCATTGCCCTGCATTTGCGGCTGTATGCTGCTTCTCGTGTCGCATATGCGGGTTGTAGAGGCTGCCGAGCTCTTAGGCGTATCCCCGGACACCGTGCGCCGAGCCGTCGATAGCGGACGGTTGACCGCTAGCAAGGACGCCTCAGGCAAAGCCGTCATCCCGGGCATCGAGGTCGCGGCACTCGCCGCCGAACTGCATACCCCCGCGCCGATCGGCACACTCGGCACGACTTCATCTCGGAATCAGATGCGCGGCATCGTGATCCGGATCGTGATGGACACCGTGATGGCTCAAGTCGACCTGCAGGCCGGACCCTTCCGGTTGGTGTCGCTGCTCAGCGCCGAGGCCGTACGGGAAATGGGCCTCGAGGTCGGCAGTGTCGCGGTGGCCTCCATCAAAGCCACCCACGTGACCGTCGGCGTGCCGCAGTGAAGGGGTTGCTGATCCTTGGGTTATGCCTGCCGCTGACGCTGTCCGGGTGCGTCCAGGTCAATGACGGCACGGTCACCATCCTGGCCGCCTCCTCTTTGGCCGATGTCATGCCTCAGATCGTTGAGTTAGCCGAGCAGGACCGGTCAGACGAAACCTTCGAGGTCTCCTATGCCGGCTCCTCCCAGATCGTGCAACAACTGAACTCCGGCGTTGACGCAGACGTCGTGATCCTGGCCGGCGAGGGGCCGCTGGAGTCGCTGGACGCCGACCTTGCTCGGAGCGAACCGAGTGTCGTGGCCACCAACATCCTGACCGTTGCGCTGGCCCCAGGAAATCCTGCGGGCATCACCTCGGTCGATGACTTGGCTCGTGACGACGTCACGCTTGTGCTGTGCGCCGATCAGGTGCCATGCGGGGATGCGGCGGCACAGATGCTGGCCCTGGCCAAGGTGATACCCAATGTGGCTTCCTACGAGCCGGATGTCCGGGCAACCTTGGCTAAAGTCGCCTCCGGTGAGGCCGACGCCGGAGTGGTGTACGTGACTGACGCGGCGTCGGTTCTGGGCAGCGACATCGAAACTGTCGCCGTGCCGACAGGGGCGCAAGTGGAAAACCGATACCCGGCCTTTAGCGTCGATGGCAGCGAGGGCGGAGCCGAGTTCGTCGCGCTGTTGACTAGCGATGACGCCCAGGAGGTGCTGGCGAAGGCTGGCTTCGGGGCCCCGTGAGCGTCACATCACCTCGGGTATCGCCGCTCCCGATGTCTGGGCGCGGGGCGCGTCGCTGGCCGATCCTGGTGCCGGCTTGGCTCGCGATCGGGGTGCTGCTCCTCCCCCTTGTCGCCCTGTTGCTGCGGGTCGACTGGCCCGGACTGCTCGGGGACATCACGAGCCCGCTCGCGCTCCAAGCGGTCCGGCTCTCGGCGATCACTACCTCGATCTCGCTGGTCATCGTGGTGACCCTGGGCACCCCCTTGGCCTGGGTCTTGGCTCGCGGGACGCATCGACTGCTGCCCTGGTTGCGAGCGCTGGTCACCGTTCCACTGGTGCTGCCGCCGGTGGTCGGCGGTGTGGCGTTGCTCGCGGCGTGGGGACGCACCGGGGTGCTCGGCGGGCCGCTCGATGCCGCGCTCGGCATCACCATCCCGTTCACGACGGTGGCGGTGATCTTTGCCGAAGTCTTCGTGGCGCTGCCCTTCTATGTCATCTCCGTCGAAGGCTCGATGCGCGGACTCGACGCTCGGTATGACGGGATCGCTGCGACGCTCGGTGCCTCACCCGTGCGGACGTTCACCACCGTGGTGATCCCGCTGGTCGCGCCGGGCATGGCCGCCGGGGCTGCGTTGGCGTGGGCGCGAGCGCTGGGCGAGTTCGGTGCCACCATCACCTTCGCTGGCAACTTCAGCGGGCGCACGCAGACCGTGCCGCTGGCCGTCTTCACTGCTTTGGAGCAGGACCCCGACGCTGCGTTGGCTCTATCGGTGTTGATGCTGGCCATCTGCGTTGTGGTCTTGGGAGCCCTGCGTAGCCGGTGGATGCCGTGAGCGCGGCGACCTCCTGCGTCCCGCCGCTGGACCCGCTGAGGGTAGATGTCGGCATTCAGCGTGGAGATTTCGAGCTCACCGCGGCCTTCGACCTGACACCCGGCACCGTGACCGCCGTCTTGGGGCCGAACGGGTCGGGCAAGTCGACCCTGCTCCTTGCCCTGGCGGGCTTGATCCCGCTGACCAGCGGCACGATCGAGGGCACTCGACCGTGGTCCGACCCCGAGCGCGGCATTCATCTGGTCGCTCAAGACCGGCTAGTCGGGCTGGTGCTCGCCGACCCGCTGCTCTTCCCCCACCTATCGCTGTTGGACAACGTCGCCTTTGGGCCGCGCTCACGAGGAGTGTCGAAGTCGGCGGCTCGGACTCGAGCGCTGGCCGAGTTGGCACGCGTTGGTCTCGCGGAGATGGCCCAACGTCGACCGGGGGCCGCCTCCACTGGGCAAGCCCAGCGGGCCGCATTGGCACGCGCGCTGGCCACCGACCCGGAGCTGCTCCTGCTCGATGAACCATTGTCGGCCCTCGATCCACATACCCGATCGCTCACCCGCGCGGACCTGCATCACCGGCTCCGCAAGTTCGCCGGAGCCACGGTGATCGTCACGCACGACCCGCTGGACGCGTTGACGCTGGCCGACCGTCTGGTGTTCCTCGAAGCCGGGCGGGTGGTGCAGATTGACACGCCCGCGGCGGTGATCGCCCGTCCGCGCAGCCCCTACGTCGCCCGCATCGTGGGGCTCAACCTCCTGTCGGGAACGCTCCGCGTCGGCAGCCAAGTGGTCGTCGAGGTGCCCGGCGGTGTGGTGGTCACAGCGGAGGCTCCCGCAGACGTGGTGGCGGGCTCGCGCGTGTGGGCCACAATCGATCCGGCCGCTGTTGCGCTCTATCCCGCTCGCGCCGAGGGATCACCGCGAAACATCTGGCCGGTCACCGTGCGAGAGGTCACGATCACTGGCCAACGGGCCAGGGTCGGGCTCGATGGTCCGGTGCCGTTGATCGCCGAGGTCACGACGGCCGCAGTGGCCGAGTTGGGGCTGGTCGCCGGACGACGGGTGTATGCCGGGGCCAAAGCGACCGAAGTCGTCGTCTATCCCGCTTAAGGCTTGGGCTCGTTCACCTTCCTCCACCCCAAGCTGACGACGCCTACCGCGTCATCTTTTTCTGAGTCACTTCGGGCCGCCGACACGCCCGTCAAAAACGGCCTGAGCGTGCACGTGCTCGCCTGGGCCGCTCAGGTCGGGCGTGTCGCGGGACTTGGGACGTGTTGGGCTGGCGAAAACCAAGGCCGCTGGGGGACACCAGGCGACCGGTTGGCGATTGCCCCAGCGTCACTCGTTACAGTGCCGAGCATGGTTGTGCAGCGTGTCCTCCCCAGCGAAGAAGCTGCGGACTTGATGGCCCTCGTGCGTGAGATCGCAGCAGAGCAGCTCATGCCTGCTGCCGATGCGGCCGAAGCCGAGGCACGCTTTCCGGCCGAGATATTCGCTATGTTGGGCCACAGTGGCCTGCTCTCACTGCCGTATCCGGAAGAGTTCGGCGGCGGTGCTCAGCCCTACGAGGTCTACCTCCAAGTTCTCGAAGAGATCGCCTACGCGTGGATGTCGGTGGGTGTCGGGGTCTCCGTGCACTCGTTGACCTGCTTCCCGATGGCGACATTCGGCACGCCGGAGCAGCAAGCGAAGTACCTGCCCGACATGCTCTCCGGGGAACAGCTCGGGGCCTATTGCCTCTCCGAGCAGCAGGCCGGATCCGATGTCGCGGCGATGCGCACCAAGGCGGTCGAGACCGATGGCGGGTATGCCGTTTCCGGCACCAAGTCGTGGATCAGCCACGCCGGGCATGCCGACTTCTATTCGAGTTTTGTGCGCACGAGCGACGACGGCCCACGTGGCCTATCGGCGATGCTCATCCCCGCCGGCGCGGACGGGCTGACCTTCGGTAAGCCCGAGCGCAAGATGGGCTTGGCCTGCGATCCAGTGGCCGACGTCCTGTTCGACAACGTCTTCGTCGAGGCAGACCGACTGGTGGGCGAGCCCGGTCAGGGCATGACGATCGCACTGGCCGCATTGGACTCCGGTCGGATGGGCATCGCCGCGACTGCCACCGGGCTTGCCCAACGGGCACTCGACGAGGCGACCGCATACGCCCTGGAGCGTAAGCAGTTCGGCAAGCCGATCATCGCCCATCAGGGGTTGGCTTTCCTGCTTGCGGACATGGCCGCAGCCGTTGGGGCCTCGCGCGCGGCATACCTGCACTCCGCGCGGTTGCGAGATGCGGGCCTGCCGCACAGTCTTGAGGCGTCCATTGCCAAACTCGTCGCGACCGACTCCGCCATGAAGGTGACCACGGACGCGGTCCAGGTGCTCGGTGGATATGGCTTCACCCAGGACTTCCCGCTCGAAAGATTTATGCGCGAAGCCAAGGTGACCCAGATTTTCGAGGGCACCAACCAGATCCAACGGCTGGTCATTGCCCGCCAGCTACAAAAGAAATAGCCAGCCAGACCGATAGCGAAAGCGAGTCAGCGTGCAGATCACCTCAGATGTCGTCGCCCTCATCACCGGGGGTGCCAGCGGCCTCGGCGAAGCCACCGCCCGACGCATCCTCGCCGACGGGGGGTCCGTCGTGTTGGTCGATCTGCCGGGTGGCCGCGGCGAGGAAGTGGCCGCCGAGATGGGTGAGCGCGCGCGCTTCGCCCCCACCGACGTGCGTCATGAGGAGCAGGTCCGGGCGGCCATCGCCGTCGCCGACGAGCTCGGGACGTTGCGCATCGTGGTCAACTGCGCGGGAGTCGCCACCCCAGGGCGCATCTTGTCCAAGCGGGGGACGCTGAGTCTGGACGACTACCGCACCGTGGTTGAGATCAACCTGATCGGCACGTTCAACGTGATGCGCCTGGCTGCCGAGGCGATGGTGGCCAACGAGCCGCTCGACGGCGACCGCGGGCTCATCGTGATGACCGCGTCCGTCGCGGCCTACGACGGCCAGATCGGGCAGGCTGCCTACTCCTCCTCCAAGGGCGGCATCGTCGCACTCAACATCACCGCCGCCCGGGATCTCGCCGACAAGGCCATCCGCGTGATGACCATCGCGCCGGGGGTCATGGAGACGCCGATGATGGACGGACTCCCGGGTGAGGTGAAGGCCAGCCTCGAAGCGCTGGTCCCGCACCCATCACGACTGGGCAAACCAAGTGAGTATGCGGCGCTGGTCGCCCACATCGCCTCGAACCCGCTGCTCAACGGCGAGGTCATCCGCCTCGACGGTGCCTTGCGAATGCCTCCTCGCTGATGTCACCGTTCGTCGTGTCCTAGCACTGGTGTGGGCGAAGTGAGTTGAGCGACGGTGAGGCCGATCGACTCACTGGGCGCATCCATGGCGCAGAGCTCGTCAGGGAGGTCCTCGAGTCGCACGATGCGACCCACGAGGCGGCTCGGGTCGAAGATTCCTGAGGCAACGGCGGCCAGCATTGCCGGATATTCGTGAGCGGCCATGCCGTGCGAGCCGTAGATCTCCAGTTCGTGAGAGACCACGCGATCCATCGGCAGTGGCGGGGTGGCAGCCGCACCCAGCAGCAGACCGACCTGCACGTGGCGGCCTCGGCGGCGCAGACTGCATACCGAATTGATCGCCGTGCCGGCCCGGCCCAGCGCGTCGATCGAGACGTGCGCCCCACCGAGAGCTTGGATCTGCCTGCTGACGTCGCTTGAGCCGTCGATGACCACTTCCGCACCGAGTTCACGCGCCCGCCCCAGCGCAGCAGCGTTGACGTCGACCGCAATCACGCGAGCCCCCAAGGCAGCCCCGATCATGACCGCCGACAGACCCACCCCGCCACATCCGTGGACCGCTAACCACTGACCGGGCTGGATCCGTCCGTGCATGGTCAGTGCTCGGTATGCCGTCGCGAATCTGCACCCCAACGAGGCCGCGGTGACATCATCCAGAGCATCAGGAACAGCCACGAGGTTGAAATCAGCCGCATGCACAGCCACGCGCTCCGCGAACGCTCCCGGACCGGTGAAGCCAGGCTGCGTCTGGTCGGGACACACGTGGCCTTGCCCAGCGGCGCAGTACTCGCACTCGCCACATCCGCAGACGAAGGGCGCGGTCACCCGGTCGCCGACCCGCCACCGCCTCACGGCCGCCCCGACCTCCGCGATCCGCCCGGCGAACTCATGCCCGGGGATATGCGGCAGATCGACCGGGTCATGTCCGCGCCAGGCGTGCCAGTCCGAGCGGCACACCCCCGTCGCGCCTACGGCCACCACGACTCCGCCCGGCGAGCACATCGGCTCAGGCACGTCGACGATCGCTGGTCGCACGCCATACGCGGCGTGTTGCACGGCTTTCACTCGGTCAAGCCTAGGCAACCCAGCGCCCGCAGCGACCCTCCTGCGATCTGTCGCGCTTCTCACGTGGCCGATCACCGAGCCTCGATCGGCGTCCAAGGCCCCGAGCACGGCAACCCGATCCAAGACTGAGCAAACAGATCAAACTGTGCGTGCGGCCACGACGTCGGTCTGCGAGAAGTCGTTGCCCTCAAAGAGCAACTCGTCACGAAGGGAGATGGCCAAGGCGTAACTGAAGCAGTCCCCGAAGTTCAAGGAGGCGGGGTGTCCCATGCCCTTGCCAAAATCGCGATAGGCCTGCCGGGCGACCTTCGCGTGGTCTTCGGTGACGCCGACAATTTCGGCACCAACAGCGTGTAGGAGTTCGTCAAGTCGTCGACTCAGCACAGGATCTCGGAGTCGGTCCACAACGATCCCCATTTCGAGATACGTCCCGGCGGAAATTCGGACCGTTTGGGCCCCGAGCATGACCGAGAGCAGCTCCGGAGCGTCTGGCTCACCGCGCAGCACACTGATGATGGCCGAGCTGTCCACAATCACAGCGACAAACCCGCGTCGTCATACGGGTCCTTGGTCGTGAGGTCGACGGTGGCCGCCTCGACGCGACATTGCATGTCTGCAACGATTGCGTTTGCGTGCTCACGCCGATCCGCGCCGCTGCCTCGAGCGTCAAGTTCCGCGACGAGTTGCGTCAGAGCGACCTCAATGACCGAGGTTTGGGTTCGGCCTGTTCGAGACGCTGCTTCCCGCGCTAGGGCGTGCACGCGTGAAGGTAGGTGCTGATGTCATGTCATGAACGCTATGAAGCGAGCCATACCCCGTCTTCAGCCGATCGGTCACAGCCGGTCGACACTGATCAGCCGATCGGCTGATTCGGTGCCAATTCATTAGTGCGGCAATGCCTATGGTGAGATCGATACCCCCTATTGAAAATTGAATCAGTTTCACCCAAAAAGAATGCGCAGATGTCGCCATCCATTTCGCGTACGGTTCCGAATTGTTGGTAATGGACATAGGACCCCGGCGGGAGGAAAAAGTGGAGCAGTCTCAGTTTGCTATCGAGGTTCTCGATGCCACGGACCCGGCTGCGACTCGGCGGGTATGCCGTCTGCTGCGCGGAGGCTCGCTGGGGATGTTCACCCTTCCGTTTGTGTACCTGTCCTTAGAACTGGCAGTGCTGATCGCCGCGTTCTGCCTTGTGGTGATCCACACACCGTGGTGGGTGGCGTTGGCGATCAGCCTCCCCGGCGGTTACGCCCTACACGTCGCCACCGTATGGACGAAACTCATGCTCAGAGTAGGGATTAGACAAGGTGATCATTGGTACGTCCTGGAGAGCCCCCATGGTCGGGCCTTTGGCGTCGTCAAGAAGAGGAAAGGCACCGTGTTTATTGCCGACGCTGCGGCTGAATCGCGAGCCCTATCTCGACAACTGCGGCTTGCGGTGAGTCAACGCACCGGCAAGGACCGAACTCGTGAGCACTTCATACTCCCACCTGCCTGAGCGCCGTGCCCGGTGCCAAAATGTCCTCGTGGACACCCCTCGGATGTATGCCGACCTGGCCCGTTGGTGGCCCCTACTCAGCCCTCCCGAGGAATACGCCGACGAAGCGGCGACTATCGCTGGGCTACTCAAGACTGGCGTCGACCCCGTCCACACGGTGCTGGAGTTGGGCAGCGGGGGCGGGCACAACGCCGTCCACCTGAAGCGGGACTTCGAGATGACGTTGGTCGATCTCTCCCCGGACATGCTGGCAGTCTCGGCTGTTCTGAATCCCGAGTGCGAGCACCTCGAGGGCGACATGCGGGCCCTGCGCCTGGGCCGGATTTTCGATGCGGTGCTCATCCACGACGCCATCGACTACATGCTGACCGAGGACGACCTCGACGCAGCGTTCGCGACGGCTCGTGCCCACGTGAAGCCGAGCGGGTTACTCGTGGTCATGCCGGATCACCTGAGCGAGACGTTCGACCCGGAGACCGACCACGGAGGCAGCGATGCCCCCGACGGCAGCGGCATCCGTTATCTGGAGTGGACCCGGTATCAGGATTCGGATGACCGGCAGGTCGTCACGGACTACGTCTACGCGCTGCGCGACGCTGACGGCACGTTAACGACCGAGGCGGAGCGGCACCATTTCGGGCTCTTCGCCGAGGCCGAGTGGAGCCAGGCACTGGCGTCGGCCGGCTTCGAGGTGACGTGCCTGTTGGAGCAGACCGACGAAAACCGCCCGGCCCGGCGCATCTTCCTCGGGGTCGCTAGTTGAGCGGTCGGCATGCTCATGAGCGTGGCCGAGCCACCCGCGCTTCGTCCCAGACCGGCCCGTCGGTCTCCCGCACCCGGCCATCAGCACCGAAGACGATGAATCGGTCAAAGCCCTTGGCAAACCAGCGGTCGTGAGTCACCGCCAGCACCGTGCCCTCAAAGACATCCAAGCCTTCTTCGAGCGCCTGGGCGGAGTGCAGATCGAGGTTGTCGGTCGGTTCATCGAGCAGCAGCAGCGTCGCCCCGGACAACTCCAGCAGCAAGATCTGCAGCCGTGCTTGTTGGCCGCCGGAGAGCGATTCGTAGGTTTGCTCGCCGGCGCGAGCCAACTCGTAACGGTCGAGGGCTCGGGCGGCCTGTTCTTGCGGCATACCGGCGCGGTGCTCATCCCCGCGGTGCAGGATCTGCAGCAGCGTGCGCCCAAGCAGGGCTGAGTGATCGTGCGTCTGGGCGAACCAGCCGGGTCGCACGCGGGAGCCGAGCCGGGCACGGCCCGTGTGGTCGACCGGTTGCGGCAGCATGTCCCCCACGGGTTGGTGCTCGATGTCGGGGTCGCTGCCGCCCAGAGCCAGGAGCCGCAGGAAGTGCGACTTGCCCGAGCCGTTGCTGCCCAGAACGGCCACCCGCTCGCCGTGCCAGACCTCGAGATCAAACGACTCCATCAGCCCGGTCAGGCCCACGTTTTCGCAGATCACCGCCCGTTTGGCCGTCCGGCCGCCGCGCAGTCGCATGGTGACTTTCTGCTCGATGGCAACTACCTCGGGCGGCCCAGCTTCCTCGAACTTGCGCAGTTTGGTCTGCGCAGACTGATAGCGCGAGGTCATATCGGAGTTGTATTTGGCCTTCTGCTTGTACAACAACACTTGGGCCTGCATCGCCTGGCGCTCTTCGTCCCAACGGCGGCGGTCCTGCACTAAGGCGGCGTTGCGTGCTTCTCGGGCGGCGTGCCATCCGGCGAACGAGCCGGGGTGGACCCACAGTGTGCTGCCAGCCGACGAGGGCTCCAGGGTGGCGACGCGGGTGGCGGCACTCGCCAGCAACTCGCGGTCGTGGCTGATCAGCAAGACGGTCTTGGGCGACTCAGCCAGTTGCGCCTCCAGCCACCGCTTGCCGGGCACATCGAGGTAGTTGTCAGGTTCGTCCAGCAGCAACACTTCATCCGGCCCGCGCAGCAACGCCTCGAGCGCCAACCGTTTCTGCTCTCCGCCGGACAGCGTGTCCGTGGTGCGCCACTGCACCTTCTCAAACGGTATGCCGAGGGCTGCGACGGTGCACACGTCCCACAAGACCTCGTAGTCGTACCCGCCGGCGTCGGCCCAGTCGGCGAGAGCCTGGGCGTAGGCCATCTGGACCGGCTCATCGTCGACCTCGATCAGCGCCACCTCGGACCGAGCGAGATCATCGGCAGCCTGGCGGACCCCAGGTGGGGCGACCGAGACGAGCAGATCCCGCACGGACGGCTTGTCGGCAGCACGGCCGTTGGTGTCGGTGAGCTGCTCGCGGCCCATGGTCCCGATGAACTGTCGCATCACCCCACAGCCGCCGGTGACCGACACCGACCCTCCATGGGTGTCGAGGTCGCCGGAGAGCAGCCTCATCAGCGTCGTCTTGCCGGTGCCGTTGGGTCCGATCAGCGCGACCTTCGTGCCCTCCCCGACGCGCAGGGAGACATCAGTCAGCAACGGTCGGCCGTCGGCCAACACGTAACTCACTCCGTTGATCTCCAGATGCCCCATGAGGGGTTCAGCGTCGCAAAGACGGACATGACGCACAAGCCGTTTACTGCTCCGGGCCGCGTCACGAAGTGCTGAGCAACCCCTCCGCGAATGCGGTGTGGGTGACGAGCCCTTGCAGGTAACCGCCACCCAGCGCAGCGCGCGCCGCGGGGACCTTATCGATGCCGTAGGCGAGCCCGATGACCTCGGGAACTCGAGCCAACTGCGGGGCGGTGATCGCGATGACACGGTCGCTCAAAGGTGTCTCGATGGCCTGCCCATTGGCATCCAACAGCACCCCGGACAGGTCGACGAACACGCCAATGCGCGTCATGGCCGCACGCTCTTGCGGGGTCAGCGCGTCGTACAACGTCGAATGCGGCGGATCCCAACCGCCCACGCCCACAATCGCTTTGGTCACCGACCCGAAGTGACCCATCGCTGTGGCGACCTGTTCTTGGCGATAGAGCCCCAGGGCTGTTTGGGCATCGCTGACCAGCATCGGCGCGTAGAAGACCGAGGACTCGGCACCGACTCGGCGGGCCACATGGCGCACCACCTCTGGGGCGCTCGCGTCGACGTCAGGCCGGGTGAGGGCACCGGTAAATTGGACGATCCGCTGCGCTGTGAGGTCGTGCACGTGCTCGGCCATAGCCAACACAATCCGCGCCCAGCCGATCCCGATGACGTCGTCGGGGCGGCAGATTTCACTGAGAAGGTCTGCCGCGGCTCGACCGATCTGATCGCGTGTTTCGGCGTCGTCCTGAACTGGCGAGCGCACCACCACGGCGTGCTGCAGCCCGAACCGATCACGCAGCTCCGCGCTCAGGTCCACGTCGAGGGATCCGGGTTCGTTGACCGCGATCTGCACCATCCCACTGGCTCGAGCGAGGTCCAGCAATCGTGCGACGTCGAAGCGCGAGATGCCCAACAAACCTGAAATGTGCACTTTGGAGTGCCGTTCAAAGTAGAAGAGCCGAGCGATCTGAGCTGCCCTCACCATCTCGTACGGACCTTTGAACGCATGAGTGGCCGCCGTCGACGGCATGGCTGCTCCTCACATCGTTGTCACCGGGGTGTTCACGTCCCCTCGTGTCGCATACAGTATCATTTGAGCGCCGCAACTCAGTGAGCGCTCAAATGAGATTCAAGGGGCGATGGTTGTGCCGACGATGAAAGTCAGTGTCCTGAGGGGTGTTCATGATGTTGGCCTCGAGGAGCGCGAGATTCCGGAGCCCAAGGCCGATGAGGTTCTGGTGAAGATCGGCTCTGTGGGGGTGTGCGGCTCGGACATTCACTACTACGAGAAGGGCCGGATCGGGCCGTATGTCGTCGACTCCCCCCTGGTGCTTGGCCACGAGGCGGGTGGGGTCGTCACCGCCGTAGGGACCAACGTCAGCAGTCTCACAGTGGGTCAACGTGTGTCCATCGAGCCCGGCGTGCCCTGTCGCAACTGCCCGCAGTGCCTGTCCGGTCATTACAACCTCTGCCCAGACGTGCGCTTCTTCGCCACCCCGCCATACGACGGGGCGTTCAGTGAATACGTCGCGATGCCCGCGTCGTTCGTCTTTGCGATTCCTGACAGTCTCAGCGATGACGCCGCCGGGCTGATCGAGCCGCTCTCCGTCGGGGTATGGGCGTGCCAACGCGCTGGCGTCGGGCCCGGCAGCCACGTGCTCGTCACCGGGGCTGGGCCCATCGGTTTGATCGCGGCGCAGGCTGCCCGAGCGTTCGGCGCGGACTCAGTGACGGTCACAGACGTCAACCCACACCGCCTGGCGCTCGCGGAAAAACTTGGCCTGCGCAGCATCGACGTCAGCCAGACCGCCTTGGCAGAGGCCGGCATCGAGCCCACCGTGCTGCTCGAGTGCTCCGGAAATGCTCGCGCCACCTGGGATGCGGTCTCGGTCATGGCCCGAGCCGGCTACGTGGTGCTCGTTGGTATGGGGGGTGACACCGTGGAACTGCCGCTGTCCTACGTGCAGGATCGAGAGCTCATCATCACCGGGGCCTTTCGCTACGCCAACACCTGGCCCACCGCGATCGAGCTTGTGGCCTCTGGCCGCGTCGATCTGGACTCCATGGTGACCGGACACTTCGGGCTTGACGACGCCGAGGCCGCCCTGACCGCCGTCCACGATGACCCCGCCTCGATGAAGGTGATCGTCCGCCCCGGCGACTAGCCACGATTCCCGGCGACTCTCCCACCGACCCGAGCGCAACCTCCCGTGTGATCCCGGACACGCCACGACATCGGCTTTGTGCGCCAATCTGCCGACGACACGCCCGCCAGAACCGGCTCAGCCGTGCATATGCACCCGTCAGCCGCTCAAGCTCGGGCGTGTCGCGGGACAAAGGCACGAAAGGGAATCGCCGCGCGATCACCAGCCGGTATGCAGTCTCGGCGGCCGGCATACAGAAATCCCGGGTGCCGATGCCTGTTAAGCAGGATCATCGTCACCCGGGATCAACGCGCCGTGGCGCGTCTGGGGTCGTTCAGCCGCGGAGGTGCTCCACCGGACGCATGCCCGCGCCGGTCTCCGCAACGGTCTTCACGCCACCAGCGACGTTGGGAACGATGGCCATCGAGGCGCGCTCGGCGGGAGTCTGACGCAAACGGCCCAGGCCGTAAAGGGTGGCGACGGAAGCGGCGGTCAAAGTGATTGCTGCGATCATGTGAAGTGCTCCTTCTGAAGAACTGAGTGGTGGTTTATGGCCCCCTGTGGAGCGGTGTATGCACAACTCTCGCTCATCCATTACGTAAGCACAAGTCACGTAAACAGACCTATTTGTGTAAGACTTGCTACATGTTCAATCCAGACCATCTCCTCACTCTGCAAGCCGTCGTCGAGGAAGGCACGGTGCTTGGCGCGGCCGACCGGATGGGCTTGACGGCCTCTGCTGTCAGCCAACAGTTGAGTCGTCTGCAGCAAGAGGTGCCGCAGCCGATCATGCATCGTCGGGGCCGGGCGAACGTGCCGACGGATGCCGCCGCGCTGCTCGTCCGGCTGGCCCAGCAAATGCGTGACCTCGATGAGGCGACCCGCTCGGAGCTGGAGATGCTGGACGGGCATGTCTCGGGTTCACTGACGATGTCCAGTTTTCCGACCGGATTCCGAGGACTGCTGATTCCTGCGGCGATCGGCCTACGGGAGCGGCACCCCAACCTCGTGGTCACGCTCAACGAGCTCAGCCCGCAGGCTTCAGTCGCAGCGGTGCGCGCGGGCACCGTGGACGTGGGACTCGTGCACGACTGGACCGACCGTCACGTGCGGCTTCAGGACGGCGTCGCCGACGCTCCGATCGGGCTGGACCCGGTCGACCTGGTGGTTCGCGAGGACCACGGCTTCACGGTCGGCCCGGACGGCGTCGATTTCGCCGAGCTCGATCACCAAGTGTGGATCGATGAAACTCCCGGCGTGTTCAGCGACTGGCTATTGCAGTCCCTGGATGCGCACCGGCTGAGCTATCGCATCGGGGCCACCGTGGAGCACTTGGTCATCCGGCTCCGCCTGGTCCTCGAAGGCTTCGGCATTTGCCTGCTCCCCCGATTAGGTCGTGGTGACCTCCCACCCGGGCTGGTCGCTCTTCCGTTGCAGGGCGCACCGACCCGACGTTTGTATGCCGTTCATCGCGACGTCAGCGGCCAACGACCGGATGTGCGAGCCGCCTTGGCACTGATGAAGGAAAGTTGGGAAGCCGACGTCTAAGACTCCGTCGACGTCTCGACCATCTCCGCCAGCAACCCACCCAGCGCATCGGCACCCCTGGTGAGGTGCCCCCGAAACGTCTGCACCTCGGCATGGTGCGCTCGGCGCGAGATCACCAGAAACTCGTAGTGCTCCTTTAGCGGCGTGTAGTTGATCCCGATGCCGCCCTCGCTCGTGGGGGCAAACGCCATACCGGCGATCTGGTCCTGATCCCCGATGCTCGTCGTCGACAAGAAGTCCGTCTTCAGGTGGCCCCATCCGGCGTCGTGCTCCACCGGGAGCGTTCGCCCGGTCTTAGCAGCCATGAAGGACAGGCCGGTGAGGTGGCGGTCGATGCCCTGACCGGTCTTGCAGGCTTTGATCCACTCTTTGTGCGCACCGAGCGCTTCATGCAGCAGGGCCGAGTCCGCGCGGCCCGCGAGCAGAGCGCGCACCAGGGCGAGCGCCTCCGGCGTGACGGATCGCAAACACTCGGTGCGCCCGGCCTGGAAGTGCCGCAGGTCAACCGCCTCGTAGGTGCTGCGTGCCCGCCCATGGGTGGCGACTTGGGCGTAGAGCATGACCCACTGGCACACCGCATCGTCGCTGACCCGGAACGGAAGATCGACCGGGACGGGCCTCGTGACAATCATTTTGTCGAGCCGCAGTTCCTCAGCCGCTCTACGGTATGCGGCGATGTCCCGGCTCATTTCCGCTGCGATGTCCTCGGGGAACGTCCACGCCAGGGGTTCAGCCTGTGTGAGCTCCTGGGAGGCGACCCCACCTTCGCCGATCCAGTCAGCCTGCTGGGCGAGCGAAAGCCCGGTCTTCAGGGTCGCTGCGTCGACCCGGCTGTGCTCGAGGTGCATGCCGACAAAGTCATCCGCGAGGCTGACTTGATAGGTGATCGGGGTGTAGGCCCACGCCTGGCCAGGCAGGAAGGCTGTGCGTCGGAGGTGTTCATTGATGGTGTCCGGCGTCCGGATCAGATTGACCACACAGAGCGCGTGAGTTAGCCGGTCGTAGACGCGGCTGTTGGCGGGGTCTTCCAGCAGGCGGTTGAGGTATGCCGACGCCGCCTGGCTGCCGAGATAGGACGGTGCAGTGAAACCAGGATCCGCCGGGGTCCCGCCAACCGGCCGTTGCTCCAGTGCGGAGTCGATGCCGTGCTCCAGCGCCTCCACCGAGAGGAGTCGGCCGTGCTCGTCGCTGATCGGCACGCCGAAGAAGTGGTCATCCAGGAGCAGCCCGATCTCTCGACGCTCGGGGGTCAGGCTGCCCGGCCGGACCTCGTCGATATCAAACGCCGGGTGGCGCACACCCCCAGCTAGCACCTCACGCTGCACACCGCATACGGACTCGCCGCGAGGCGTCACCTCGGCGGGTAACTCGCCCCGAAGCCAGGCCAGATGCACGGCGGCCAACCTGTGGATCACTGCCGCCGCTCGAGCGCTCCCGCTCGGGGCGAGCACACCCGGCTGAGCGTCCAGGTGGGTTGGGACTCGGATCTGGAAGCCGACGTTGCTGGTCAGCGGCAGCGGTGTCCGGATAGCCAGATATCCCCTCAGCCAGGCGGCCGACAGCCAGCTCCGGCCCTGAGCGTTCTCCGTGTCGGCAAAAGCCTCAAGGTCCGCCTGAAGCGCCGGCCCGTCGCCCTCAAGAGTCTGCGCGACTGCATCTCCGGTTTGCCGCCACTCCTCCGACGAGAGAAGCGGACGCACTGCCCTCAGATATTTCCCTAGCGTCTGCGCCAACGGCGGCACCGGAAGATGATCCATCTGCCCAGTCTGTCGTCAAACATCTCCTTGCGGGCTATGTTCACACCGAATCGCCGAGACCTGCGCGTCCGCTTCTCGGTATAGGTTCATTCCGGCGGTGCTCTCGCGACGCCAGAGGCAGACCGCGTGGAGGTGCCGCCAGTGAACGCGACAGATTCTGGGCCGAAACCCACTCCGGACACGATCAAAGAGTGGAAGGCCCAAGCCGACGCGCTGTTGAGCCCGCCCTGCTGCGCCTTCCACCGCAACGTCGAGATCTCTTCCCGGTATGCCTGGCTCTACCGGCAAAATCCCCAGTGCTTCAAGTGGGCGGCAATGGCGGCGATTGCCTCGCACCACATTCGGCTGGTTTTGTTTCCACTCCGCTTAGACACCGACCGCAGCGGCTACATCGATCTGCCGCGCAGTCTGAGTCGGCGCGGCCGCCTGACCGACGACGCGAACACGATCCGCGAGGCCAACAACGCCATCTTCTCCGACATCTTCTGGGTCCACCTCGCCTACCTGGCTGACGATCAGGGTATGGAGCGCCTTCGCTTGCTCCTTGCGCCCATGCCTCACTACGCCCGCGTGTTGGCTGCATTCGAGACGATTGACCAGGGTCGCGCACTGGCGACCGACGAGAGTGCGTCACCCTCGGATCGGCGACGAGGTGAAGACCTGGTGTGGGAGGGAAACGTCGCACTGCTCGACCATGAGCAACGCGCGATCGTGCAGCCGCACTTCGATCGCATCTCGCGGATGTTCGCCCGCATGATCTCGATGGGATCGACGACGGCGTTCGAAGTCCGTGGGGTGAGACAGGAGGTCCGCTATTTCACCTCCTTCTACTTGCATTCCTTCAAAAGCGGGCTTGGCCACACCTTGCGCGCGCAGGCCTGGCCCCGCATCACCTGCCTAGAGGATCGGTGGCGCTGGCTCGAGACTGGCGTCCTTCCCCGGTTCCGACGGCTCGATGAATCCCCGGACCTCCTTGTGGCCAGTCTCACGCGGGTCACCGACGACGCACGGCACTACGTCGATACCCCCTGCTTCGTGCCGGACTGACGGCACCCCGGCTACTTCGAGTGATCGACTCCCGACCACGGGAGCACCCCAAGGCGCCGGACGTTGCGCTGCTGACGCAGGCGTGCTCGATCCTGGAGCCGCAATGGCTCCACCGTCTGCTCGACCGCGACCAGGATCGACCCGCGCAGCAACCACAGCGACGTCTCGGTCCGTGCGTCGACCATGAGCAAGTCGGTCAAGATTGCCCTGGCTTCGCCGCTGGCCTCCATACTCGCGGCGAGTTTTCGGTCCACTTCCGCGTCCTCACCGTCAGCGTCAGCCTTGACCAACTCACCGAAGGCATCGACGGTGTCGGCGACGTGCTCCAGAAGCACGGCGAAGGCAGCACGGACGTCCTCGCCGTACCCGTCGTTGCTGGTCTTCATCTCGGGCGCTTCCTTGTGCATCGTGAAATACAACGCACGGACCGCAAACAGCGATCGATCCAACGCGTCGAGGCCGGAGGTCAGGATCGGCTCCACTCGGGGAGCACCCAGCGATCGAGGGTTGAGCCGCCGCACGTCTTCCAACGACGTCACCGCCTCGTGCGCCTTCCGAGCCGTCTCTGAGGCTGAGCGCGCTCCGTCCAGCCAGGTGCCGACTTCGCCGCGGGTAATCGGGCGTTGAGCCATCGACCACCCGGCTTGGCGCAGCGACTCAGCTTCCTCTCGAGCCACGTCTTGGACTCGTCGCACCGCGCTCTCGATGGGCAACCGTGGGGGCAGCAGGAGGTTGAACGTCATACCGACTCCGGCCCCGATCAAGGTCGTCAGCACCCGCACCTCGGCGGCAATGTCCTGCCCGCCCACCGCGAGGATCAGCATGGCGCTGATCGGTGTCTCCAGGGCCTGATCGCCCAGGCGAAAGATGGCCGCCAGGATGAGTGAGACCGCGATGACCGCACCTAAGGACCACCACGACAGGCCAACCCACGCAGAGAACGCGATCGCCACGAACACCCCGGTGACCACGGCACCCACCCGCACCATGCCCATCTTGACCGAGGACCTTGCGGACGTCTGGGTGACCAGAAGGGCAGTCAAGGCGCAGGTCAGATCGACGGGGCCGTCGATCAGCGCGATTGTGATCAGGTAGGACACCACAGCTGCGGCGGTGAGCCGAGCGGTCGTGACCAAAAGGACCTTCGGAGGCTGCTCCAACCTGAACCGGCGCACGACAAGCCCCCATTGCCGCGCGAGCCAGGGCCTGTCTTCGTCCATACGAAGCCTCTCGCTAGGGCTTGTTGTCTCAGACCACGATGCCCGCGCCCTGGCGTGAGCACCTACCGCTCAGCATACGAGGACCACCGCCATCCCTCCCCTGAACCCGGGAGCGGTTGACCGGAAAAGCAAATCCAAACAACCGCCTGGTCACCCAGGCGCCCCGCACCGGGACGGAACTACTATTGGGGAGGGTTTGGCTTGCTGGAGCCGTCGAAATCGGAGGACGATGATGTTTGGCCGACTATCCGAAGACCACATTCCGTGGCCACGGACGCTGCTCTTCCCCACGGTCTCGGTCTTGGCCGTCTTGAGGGCCGGAGTTGGACCGGCTCCCGAGGAGGCGGTGGCTCAACTATTCGAATGGGAACGCGACCGGCTTCTTGGGCTCGCCAAGGGACTTGGTGCCACTGCCGCGTCTGCCCTCCTCGCGTTGGCGGGCGTCGCCCTTGAGGGCGGGAAGGAGCTCGAAGTTGTCGTCGCCGTACTCTTGGTTATCTTCGCTGGGCTTCTCCTCGGTTGGGCAGCGGTAATTTTGGTGTCACTGCAACGCCTGCCGGACAACTTCGCGGTGGCCCGCTCACTGGTGTTGGAGGAGCAGTCATGACCCCCCTGGAGATGGCGCTGCTCATGATCACCGTGCCTGCGGTCGCTGCTGTCACCTTCATGTTGTCGGCCTCTTATCGCTTGGAGAAGGCAGCGCGTGGCGTCAAGGAGACGAGCAAAGCCGAATCAAAACTGGCAACGCTCATCAGCGAAGACTCGGCATATTCCGTGCGCCTCACCGACGAAGCTCTAGACCCCGAGGGTCCGCCACGTCTTGACCCGGCTTCGAGGCGCGCTGCACAGGCCCTTTCCGAAGAGATATTTTCGAACGTGCCGGTCCGCGATCTATTGAGGCAGCAAAGCTCGGAGCCTGATGGCCACATGCACGCCTCTGAGGCGAAGCCGAAGAAGCAGCCAACTTTGCGAGAACTCGCCCACGATGTCGCGCCCTATTTGCGCCGACCATCAAGGTATTAACTTGACGCGGGCGTTGGGGCCCGTCTAAGCCAGGGACTCCTGCGTGAACACGCGATAACCCAAGCCCGCGGCATACCCATGGATCTCACGGGTATCCAAGTCGCTCACATAGTCAAGGATTTCTCGACTGACGACCTGGCCAGGGACAAGGATCGGGAAGCCCGGCGGGTACGGGATGACGAAGGTCGCCGAGACCACGTCGCGCCCTTCATTGATCCGGGCCGTGGCGTCTGCTCCGCTGAGGTATTCACATGTGTGCTCGTCGTAGGCCATGAAGAAGGCCTCGCGCAGGTTGCCCTCCGGGGTCTCGCCGTCGGGGTCACCGCGAAATCGGGTGTGGAAGGCGGAGAAGTCCGGCAGCGACGGCCGGCCCTGCGCCGCTTCGACCTTGCGCTGGTGGGCGCGCAGGTCCATCGGGCCCATCCGGTCCACTTCGTCATCGATCTCCTGCGCCAGTTTGAGCAGGACCTCCACCAGGTAGGCGACCGAGCTATTGGTCGTTCCTATGTTGGTCATGAAAAGCACGGTGTTGCGTGACGTCTTGTTGACCTGAATTCCGTGCCTGCGCATGAGGTATTCGTGCTTGAAGGTGTCGCCGTCCACCCCGGTCTCGGCGATGCAGATCGTGACCCGGGTCGGGTCCAGGACGAACTCGTCGTGCTCCCATCGCTGGGGGGTCAGCGTCGTGGAATCCTCCAGATCTGGGTTGTCCTCCACAGATTGGCGGTATGCCTCGGGGATCAGGTCGGCCCCGGTGAGCACCCGGAAACGACGACGCAGCACGGGATGGCTAGCGATCACGCGCCGGAGCATCTTGGCCGACTCGACCTGCTGCTGGACAAGCTTGAAGCCTTCGAGCTCGACCTGCCGGCGACCGACGTCCAGCGAGGCGAGGATCTGATAGTTCGGCGAGGTGGAGGTGTGCGTCATGTAGGCCTCGCGGAACGCCTCCTCGTTGCGATAGCCGAACTGGTCGTCGAAGACGTGGATCATCGAGCCTTGCCGCAGGGCCGTGAGTGTTTTGTGGGTTGACTGGGTTGCGTACACCCGCAACCGCACCTGGTCGGGGTCCGGAAGCAGCCGCGTCGTCAGCCAGGTCTCGTCGTCCGCGTCGGCCAACTCTTCCTGCTGCTTCTCAAACCGCTCTTTGTATGCCGGGTCGCGGTACCGCTCACGCAATCGCCGAGCCGTGTCCATGGCCGTGCGCTTGCGGTATGTGGGGTGGAAGGCGGCGAAGGCAAACCACGCCTCGTCCCACAGGAACACAAGGTCGGGCTTGATTGCCAAGCATTCCTCCATGACCCGCTCCACGTCGGACACGATGCCGTCGAAGGTGCAGTTGGTCAGTGCCAACATCTTGACCTCATCGAGGCGGCCCGCGCGGCGATACGCCAAGAGTTGCGCCTTGATGGACGCCAGCGGCACCGCTCCGTACATCGAAAATTCGTCCAGCGGATAGGCGTCGAGGTAGTTCGTCAGCGCACCGGCCAGCATTAGTGCGTAGTGGTGGGACTTATGGCAGTCCCGGTCCACCAGCACGATGTCGCCAGGGGTAACGATGGACTGCGCGACGATCTTGTTGGCCGTGGACGTGCCGTTGGTCACGAAGTAGGTGCGATGCGACCCGAAAGCCCGGGACGCCAGCTCTTGCGCCTTCTTGATCGGTCCGACCGGATCCAGGAGCGAGTCGAGCCCACCCGAGGTCGACGAGGTCTCGGCCATGAAGATGTTCAGCCCGTAGAAATCGACCATGTCGCCCACCCAGGGCGAGCCGACGATGGACTTGCCTCTTGAGATGGGCAGAGCATGGAAGACGCCGGTGGGCTGGCGGCTGTACGAGCGCAGGGCCGTGAAGAATGGGGTCTGGTAGCGGTCGGTGATACCTCGCAGGATCGAGACGTGCAACTCCACCGGGTCCTGGCGCAGGAACACCCGGCGAAAACCCTGGAAGGCGTCGCTGGCGATGGCCTCCAGGGCGACGTGACCCACCAGATAGAGGTCGAGCTCGGGACGCAAAGCGTGTATGCCGTCCGTCAGCCGCTCGATGCGCTCGGCGGCGGTGATGCCGTCCAAGTCCTTGTCCAACGGCGGGACGAGGTGGACGATGGATGACAGGTCGACCTGGTCCCGGAGCCGCGAGCGCACTTCGAACGAGGGTCGGATCAGCACCGCCTGCACGTTGGCGTTAACCGCTACCGCGATCAGCGCGTCCTCCAAGCTCGGGACAAAGACGAGTTCGTAGTCGAATTCATCGTCGTGATGACGCTGGCGAGCCAACTGGGGGGCAAGCGACTCATCCGGCGACAGACTGTCCGCAACGACAAGCACTTCGAAACTTGGTCGCGTCCGCCCCGACGATGAGGCGTCCTGCACGACACTATGCGCGATGGTCTGCGTCGCTTCGGCCAGCTGCGTGAAGTCGTGCGACTTCACCAGGTCGCGCAACGCCTCGACACGATCCACGCCGGGCTTGGCCCAATACGTCTCCAGCGGCGACACCTCGTCCAGGAGCTCGTCAAACTTTGCCTTGTCCTCGCGGCCAACGCGCGAGGATCGGGCCAATTCGGCGAGCCTCCGAGACGCGTCCGCGACCGATCCCCAACCGTCCAAGCGCACCCGTCGGATGCTGTGGTGGCTCGCTGGTGCGTGGCGAGGACCGTGCGTGTCTTCCATCAGAGCCGTTCCGTCGAAGTCGGCCACAAGGGATGGCGGCCGCGTGAACTCGTGATCGCGCCCAACACTATGACCTCCGGACTCACTTGGCACCCACCGGACAGCGCCAGCCGGACCAGGACGCGTCTGCCCGAGAGCGATCTCGTTGGAGTTGGCGGCCAGGGATTGAGTCAGGGCAGATCGTCGCTGGCGGTGCGGCCCGCTAGGTATAGATCCAACTCACCCCTGGTCGAGGTGAACCGGTCTACCTCGGTGCCGCCGTCGCACTGGCACAGGCTGATGGTGATCGCGTCGCCGCGTCGACCGGTCAGTCGCCAGATGCCCCCGGAGGATTCCCATCGTTGCAGGACCGCCACCGGGTCCTCGACGTGAATGAGCACTTCAGGGTCACGGCCCACGTGCGCGTCAACTCCACCATCCGATGGCCGCGAGACGATGCTCGAATCCAAGTCACGCTCCTGCAGTTTCGCCCCCAAAGACCGCTGGTGGGCTGTTTCGTGCATCATACGTGCAACATCGAAGGCAACCTCTGTCCACTGAAGTCACCGCGAACCTAGGTTCGTGCCCGCTCTGTCTCGCCGCTCTGCCAGTCACTGGTGTTCCGTCCACGACGCTAGTTCAGGCTGGCGGGGAAGACTCGAGAGACGGAACTGGCGAAGCAAAACGTATACAGATATAGTTATCGGTATACGGTTTGTTCCAATGGGAGGAGGACAAGATGCCCAACGCGAAACTCTTTCGTGCTGGTGAGCGCGCCACGTCCCGCAGCACGTTCTACCGGCGCGCAAACGCCGGCGCCTACGAGAAGATTGCACGCGGCCTCTACCTCCCCTCCGACGCTGATGCAGCCGACTGGGACTGGCTGGAGGCGGCCGCCAAGCATCCCAAGGGGACACTCTGCTTGACGTCGGCACTGGCCTACTACGACCTGACCGACGAGATTCCTCAAGCACTTGACATTGCCATTCCAAGGGGCAGCCGCGCTCCGGCGACTGAGCGGCCGATTGCCTGGCATCTCTTCGCTGCCGATTCCTTCAGCTTAGGTCGGACCACCATCGCCATCCCGGGCGCGAGCATGCGCATTGGCATCTATAGCCAGGAGCGGTCCATCGCTGACGCGTTCCGGCTACGCGGCTTGTTGGGTTATGAGTTGGGGCGAGACGCGCTGCGGACGTGGCTTCGCCGAGGCGGGAAACCTGCCGACCTGTTAAAGATCGCGTCGAAACTGCCGCGGGCTCGCGGCCCACTACTGCGGACGCTGGAGGCGCTGCTCTGATCATGAGTGGCGCCCGAGTCTTCGAGCAACTTCGAAACCAAGCGCTAGCGTCACGGCAGACTGATGCCATGGTCACGACCAGCGACTTGATGACGCGCCATAGTTTGGAGCCCTTCCTGGACCGGCTTCAGCGGACTGCGCACGGGAGAGACTTCGTGCTGAAAGGCGGCATTCTGCTAGCCGGTTACGGATTTCGCCGGCCAACCAAGGACGTCGACTCTCAGGCTCTCTCGACCTCCGCCACCGCGGCACACGTCGCACACGTCGTGAGGGATGTCGCGGCCGTCGAGACCCGCGACGGGCTCGAAATCGAACTAGCCAGCCTCAATGTTCAGACCATCCGAGAGGCGGCTGGCTACCCCGGCGTTCGGGTACGGGTACACGGCACGGTTGAGAGAGCGCGGCTAGTCGTGGCTTAGGACATCTCGACGGGGGACTCCGTTGTCCCGCTGCCGCAGATGGTGTCCATCCCCCGAGTCCTGGGTGAGCCAATCGAGATGCTGGGGTTAGGCCCCGGAGCCTCGGTTGCGGAGAAGGGCATCACCATTCTCGAGCGTGGCATCACGAGCACGCGCTGGCGCGACTACGTCGACATCGTGCAGTTAGCCAAGCACGGGATCGACCGTGATCTGCTATTCGAGTCGGCGCGGGCTGTCGCGCGGGAGCCGTCAGATCCCGCTTGGTCCTGTCGCGGACTCGGTCGCCGGCTACGGCGCGGCGTCGCAGGCCAAGTGGGCGGCATGGCGCCGCAAGGAAGGCATCGAGTACGTGCGTGAGCCGAACCCGGACAACCAGATGCTCCTGGTCATTGCCGTCTTGGGCCATATTTCCTTCTCGGGGCCGGCTTGGCGAGCAGGCCGATCCTTGTCGAAGACATCGGCGCCTATGACAAACCCACACCTCGGCCTGCCGACCTCACGCTTGCGCCGAGCACGCCGGGCCCGGACGCTTCCACTTCTGGCCCTTCTGCGACATCGATTCCTCCTTCTTGTTCTGCATCTTGATGTTGCGGCTCGTAGTGCCGGTAGCCGCAGTAACCATGGTGCTCGCGACAAGTGAGCCCACCCACCTGTGAAGGGGCGGCACTTCCCGCACCGGCCAAGGGGCCATGCTCGGCGGTGTGTCTACAACCTGGTGGCTATGAGACACCCGTTTGCCGCGTCAAAGCGCCCAGATTGACGCACCTTCAAGACGGGCTGATCGACCGATAGGCGCTGTTTGTGCTTCGCTCGGACGGATCGCGCCGACATTAAGACGCTGACGAATCCCACTACGGTTCTCCATCCTGGCGTTGAGTTGCGCCCCGGCCGGAACCTTGTCGAGCCGTGCCTGATCACTGCGACAGGGAGCCGAGGCGGCCACCGGAAACCGCAGCGCGAACGCCCATCGCGTGGAGGAGATAACGCCTATTGGTCTTCGTCGAGGAAGAAGGAGTTGTCGAGGCGCGAGTCCGGTTCGAGCAGCGCGTACCCAACCCGAGTGATCCCACCCAGCCCACCGTGAGGCACGAATGACGACTCACGATATCTCTCAACTCGCTCACGTGAACTATTCGCGCGCTCGCATTGTTCATGATTCAGATAGAACGCAAGTGATCGCAAGTGCTCCTCGCGCTTGAAGAATGCCTCAAAATCGACGGGCTCACTGCGGGACAGTGACTCGACATCGGTCAGGAGCTTCTCGACATACGAAGCTCTCAGGCGACGGGGCAAGTCGGGAATCAGATTGAGCATCCCGTCTTCGCTGACAATGATGATCAGACAACTTCCTCTGGTTTCTGCCAAATAGCGCTGGGCCGAATTGAAGCGCGCGCCACGGCTCGCGTCGCCTAGTCCTAGGGCGGCGCGTCCGTCGAGAATCACACCCACCGCGTGGCACTCCCCACCAGGGTTGACGATGATGGCACCGTCTATGGCTGAAACCGCGAGGAGGGTCGAGTCAGTTAAGGGGCAGGGTTCGACACGCATCGCTGGTGGAGAGAGACGAATTGCTTCCGCCGCTGCATCAACATGGACTACGAGCATCGTTCCGTGCGCCTGGCGAGATGCAGCGATTGCCAGGTCCCATAGCCGCTCTACATCTCTGTCGTCACCGAAGAGTCGCTCGGCCGCGTCCTCGAACTTCGACCTACCTAGACGCTCGCGGGGGACCGCCGCGTGACCATCGGCCACAACCAACAACGGGACCCCCGCGTGTTCCAGTTCCCACGAGCCTCGGCCGATAACACGCAGGAAGAATGCTGCCTCGCGCTCGGGCACGTAGTCGTCTTTCAGCCGACCCAGTCCGAGGGCGGCCTTTCCGGTTGTCACTAAGTGAAGACCGGGATCGGTCATCTCCAGTGCCTTCCGTAGCGCGCGGGTTTGACTGAGCCGGATGGGACTCTCGAATTTCAGTTCGAGCGAGTAGTCAGTCTCGCGTCCCAGCAGCATGGTGCCGACACCAGTGCGCCCCTCGTAAGGCTGCGCGGCGACAGCATTCAACGAAGAGACGAGGTCACCGCCCATGAAGTCGCCCTTAAAGAAGACGAGGGCACGAACGAAAGCGTTAAGGGCTCGTCGAACAACTTCGTCCCGGTCGTTGCGTCGAATGCCCTGTGGCTGGTCGGAAGTCGAGAGCGCGAAGGAAGCGTTCTGCAGAAGCTCGCGGACGACTGCCTCTTGAAGTGACAGGTGCATCTCGTTGCGGTGGTCATGATCGCGATGCGCGAGGGTCGGGAGCGCATCCCACCTGTTTTGCAGCACTCCGATCACTGGATAGACCCGGTACCGGCCCACGCGAGCGGAGTGGCCGACGAACCAGCGCTTCAGACCGTGGTCAATTTGCGCGTTCAATGCCTCGCCGAGGGCGGCGGCTCGACACTTGTCGAGGACCCCGGCCTGGAATTGATCATGAAGTCCCCTATCCGTATTAATCATCCGCCGGCTTGCGTGACGTTCATACGCTGCATCACCGTTGGCCGCGCAGTCGGCGAAGACCCCCGGGAGGATGCCGATGCCCTCTGGCTCTACGCAGATCGGATGCCCACCGGGGTCTTCCGCAAAGCCGATCAGCAACGCCACCGGGGCAACGGTCAAGCCCACAGAAACCAGCGATACCTCGGCAGCCATCTCAAGATCGCGGCGAAAGAGAGCCTGGTACCCCCACATGAACTGCTCGATCACCCTCATGTCGCTCCTGTACTCACGGATGCCCTGATGATAGGACAGCGCTGCTTGCCTCACTGCGCTCAGTTTGACGCGAGTCCTATCTCCGATCAGCCTCGCCCTACGCTGTGCGTACCGGGGACCACCTTACTTCTCAGACCCAGTAGCCATGCGCCAACGCATGCCGCAGGCTGTCCCAATTCCGATGCCGTCCTGGGGCGTGTCTATGAGAACAGGCCAAGGGCTTCGAACGAGTCGATGAGGTTCGATGAACACCTTGAGCTAGCGCAGAGAGGCGTCGATATCGCAGTGTGTCTTGGCCAAGTGTGCAGCTTCTTGCGGCTACTCGCGGAGACTTCGAAGGAAAGCAAAGGGTTTGCCCAAAGTGGGGTCTCCTGTCAGAACGGACGTCTAGGGTACTGCCATGGTTGACAAGAAACCGACCGGCCGAAAATCGGGCAAGGAGAACTTCTCCAAGGGGAATCGCATGGTCAATCCCAGAACCAAGCCCAGTGAGCGGCCCAAGCCTAACCCGCCAAAGCCCGACGGGAAGAGGTAGTTGGGGTGGTCGCGGGACCTGCGGCCCTGGCGGTGGCGCTCATTCTCCTGCCTGGCTGGGTCTACTGGAGGCAGGCCGCAAGCCCGCGGACCGCGCGGAGCGCGCTAGGTGAACTCTTCGAGGTCGTGGCGGCAGGAGCAGTTGCGACCGGAGTCACGTTGCTCGCTTACGTTTCTCTGCCCGACCGATTAGGGGAACTAAAGATCGGTGCGCACTTGATAAATCCAGCAGACCTGTCAGTGGAGTTTGTCCAGTCCCATGCGACGAAAGTGTCATGGACCGTGGCGGCCTTTGTTGGGATCGCCTGTGCTCTGGCAGCGCTGGCCGCCAAGGCTGAACGTTGGCATCGAAAGCGTTCTAGCGATGACCGGTCAACCTACACCCCTGAAGTACCTATTTGGGTACCTGCACTAGGCAACCAGGACTGCGTTCTTAGTGTCGAACTTCGAGACGGACGTCTAGTTTCTGGCTACCTTGGTGGTCATAGTGTTGACGAGGATGGAACGCCTACCATATTTCTCACTCCGCCCTTGGTCCTAGAGACGCCAAGGGGACCTTCTGCCCTCGGAGCACGATTTCTCACCAAAGCCGCTAACTTCGGCTCACACAGCCTAGTGATTCCGGGGGCCGAGATCATTTGCGTCTGGCGCAAGTTCGACGGTGACTAACACGGGGTCCGGTCCCGCACAAGTCCTTTTGCAAGGCAATGCGATGCGCCTGACTGACCGTGCGCCGCGGTCGCTGGATTCGCTGCGTCCTGACGGCAGCCTACTGATGTCAACGCGCCCTAAGGAGGGGCTTGCGTGGATTTGCCTTCCCTCGCTTGAGAAACCTGCTCGGTCTCATTAGCGGAGGCAGAAGTGTCTGGGCTGCTGCGGTGATTTCGGACAGCGGATTTGATGGGTTTTCTTATGCTGCTGTTGCCGTGTGGGTGTAACGGTAGTGCACGTCGTTCGGCGTTTTGTAGGCCAGCGCGGAGTGGCGTCTGCGTGAGTTGTAGAACCCTTCGATGTAGCCGATGACGTCTCGTCTGGCTTGTGCTTTCGTGGCGTACACGGTGCGGTAGACGAGTTCGTTCTTCAGGCTTGAGAAGAACGATTCGGCCATCGCGTTATCCCAGCATTATCCGGCTAATCAGCCGCATGTTGCTCCATTGACCGGTTAATGAAGTCAACTGCGGAGGCTGCGGAGTTGCTGCTCGTGGCGGCGGACTTGTTGGGCCAGTGTGTTCACCGCTGTTCGCAGCGTGGCGATCTCGTCAGTGATCGGGTTGAGGGGCCCGTCGGGGGCTTGCCTGTGGTGCTCAACGATGGTGCGTAGCGCGGTGTTGCGATAGAGAGTTGAGCGTGCCGTGCCGGTGCGGGTTGCTACGGCGGCGAAGGTGACGGGTAGGCCGTCGTGGGCCAGGTCGGAGCAGGCGCGCTCGATGTCGTTGATCTTGCGGCTTGCGGGGGTCATCCGGTGGGCGCCTGGGTGTCGGTGATCAGCGCGTCGAGGCGGGCGATGAGTTGGTGGTGGCGGTCGGCCTCGTCGATCCACCCTCGCCGTTCGGCGTCTTGAGCTAGGGCTTGGGCATCGACGCGTTGTGCGGCCAGGATAGGTAGGGAGGACGGGTCGGACCGGTAGCTGGGGCAGTGCTCGCAGATGTTCGCATAGCTGCACGCACCTTGGGCGGGTGCGCGCAGGCAGAACCCGCCGGCCAGGCGGGACTTCAGCAGCGGGGTCTCTTTCCAATCGGCCCCGCCGGTGATGTCGGCCAGAGGCAGGTGGATCCGTCCCGAGAGTGTGGGGCTGCCTGTCGGGGTGTGCTGTCGGGCTTGTTCTTTGGCCAGGTCAAGGGCACGTTCGTACTCGGTTCGGACGGTGGAGTCGAAAAGTCGCCCGTAGCGCAGGCTCATCTCTGCGCTGACGTGCCCGAGCAGAGCCATGAGGGCTTGCAGGGAGACGCCTGCGTTGACCAGTGCGGTGGCGTAGGTGTGTCTCAGTTGGTGAGAGGTCACATGACCCAGGCCGGCGATCTCGCTGGCGTGGTCGAGCTCGTCGCGCATTGAGTTCTGCGCCATGCGGCGGCCGTGGTGGGTGAACAGGAACTGGGCGGGTCGCCGGTAGCGTGGGTGCGGTAGCGGGCGCCCTGGTGAGCGGAGTTGGGTGATCCGGTCCAGCAGCGCGAGGGTCTCGGTGTCCAGCGGGACCATGCGTTCGGTGTCCAGCTTTCCTAACGGGACCTTGAGCCAGGACCCATTGCCGTCGATCTGGTGAACGCAGTCCAGTTCGAGGTCGAGCGTTTCGCCAATCCTCAGGCCGCAGGCTCGTTGCAGGCGCAGCGCGAGAGCCGCGACCTCGTTGGCGGGGTGATCGCTCAGGGCGGCGATCAACCGCCGGTCGGCGTCCAGCGGCAGGTAGCGCGGCAGCACCCTGGGAAGTTTGGGGACGTCATCGCGGAAGATGACCTTGCGTGGCGGTGCCGCGTCCCACCCCCATTCGGTGATGTCGGTCAGGAACGTGGACACGGCCACGACCCGGCGGTTGCGGTCCCCGATGCTGATCGGCTCCCCGTCCTTGGTGTTGACCGTGTCGACCAACGATGCGAGGAAGGGCTCGATGTGGCGGCGACGGTCCAACTCGCGCACCGAGACCAGGGCTGGGTCGGTTTGGTTCAGGAAAAGACCGAAGTGCTTGAGCCGGGTGGTCACCGTCGATACCGTCTTCGCTGTGCAGGTTGCTGTCTTGCGTTCCAGGTAGGCGATCAGTTCATCCCTCAGCGGCGCGGTCACCTCGGCGAGGCGCTCGGGTAGCGGTAGCGGTCCGTGTGGGTGGGGCGCGTGGTCGACGACGCCGAGATGGAACAGCACCCGCTGCGTGTGGCCGACCGCGGCGAGGTAGTGCTGGTGTCCCTTGCCCGTGCGTTCCTGTCGTCGGCGGCACGCAGTCATGAACTCATCAAGGTCATCCAGGGTGAGTTCATCGATACGGCGCCCGGTTTGGATCAACAAGCGGACGGGGACCTGGGAACCGGTCGCGACGCGGACCCGGTGACTGAACCCGAGATCCTCTGCTGCGACCAGGAACCGGTCGATCTCGGCTCCCAGCGGACAGGTGCGGATCTCGCGCCAGATGGAGGCGAACTTGCGTTCCAGCAGGTAGTCATACCCGGGGCGTAGGCCGTGGTGCAGCATTAAGAACGTGAGGATCGGGCGAGTTGCGCTGTTGGCCGCGAGCCGGGTCGGCAACGACTGTTCGGCCCACAGTTGCGGGTCCGGCCACCGGCGAAAGAACGTCTTCGCTGCCTGCGCATAGGCGGTGTTGCCGCGCCCGGTCGCGGCCAGATGATCCTGGTACGCCTGCAGAAGGGCTGGGCCGCGGACAAGACCAGTGAGGTCAGGCCTGGTGAGTGTGGGAACGGATGCGTTCGCGTGCTGCATCGAACTCTGCTTTCACGTGGGTTGGAGCCAGATGGACATACCGTGCGGTGGTGTCGACGTGCGCGTGCCCGAGCAGAGCCTGCATCACCGAGAGATCGACCCCGGCCTGCGCCAGGACGGTGCCAAACGTGTGCCGCAACGCGTGCGGGTGAGCGCCAGCAACGCCGGACACATCCCGGTGGTACCGGAAAATCGTGCGCAGCCCGGCCGGGCTCAGGCCCTGCCCTCGGTGTGGCCCCTTGGCCACCAAGAAGAGCCGGTCGGAGTCGGATTCGGGGCGTTCGGCCAGCAGGTAGACATCGATCACCGAAGCCACGTCCGGATCCAGCGGGACGCGTCGCTGCTTGTTGCCCTTGCCGGTCACGGTGACCCACCGGCCGCCGATGTCGACATCCTTGACGTCTAGTCCCAGGACCTCCATCGATCGCAGCCCGCACCACAGCATCAACCCAGCGATCGCCCGGTCCCGCCACGTGCGCAGGCTGTCGACCAACGTGGCGGCCTCGGTCAGGGACAGCGCCGTCGGCAACTTCTTCTGCTCGCGCAGACGCAGCGCCGACCGTGGTGCGCGCCTGCGCCTGGTGTGCGCCAACATCCCCGACCGCTCCCCAGAGGCAGTCCAACGAGCGTCCCTGCCGCGCGGGACCGGGTTCTTCACCTCCGGGGACCGCAACCCCGCGTAGCTGAACAGCCCGGAGATCGCGGCCAGGCGCCGATTGATCGTCGTGGCTGCGTACCGGTCGATCCGCTGCCCGCTCATCGTGACCACGTTCGTGCCTGGCCGGCCCGGCACGCTCGCCTCCCGGCAGGCCCTCAGATAGTCCAGCAAAACGTCGGTGGAGACCGCCCCCAGCTCCAGATCCTGCTCGAGCAGCCACCGGCAGAACGCCAGCAGGTCATACCCATAGGCCCGGGCCGTCAACCGGGAGTAGTTCCGGTCCAGCAGATGACTCAAATACTCGTTGACCAACCCGTATCGCGCGGCCGACTCACCGGCAAGTGCCCATCCCTCGCCGTCCTCTTGGAGCCGCAACACGGACCCGATGTCCATAAGCAACATGTGTAGCACCACCGTCCCGAACACCACGTAAACTCCCGGCCCGTGGCGTGTCGCTGACCTGCATGGATAACACGATTAGCCGGTTAAGAGGCAGACACCTGTTCTGCCCATCGAGGAACGCATCCCCAACGCCTTGACCAGGGCCCGGTAGTGCGCTGAGGTATAGACGCTGCCGCGATCGGAGTGGAAGATCGCATCGGGGGCGATGGTCGTTGTTGCGGCCGCGTTCTTCAACGCTGTCGCAACGAGTTCGGTGCGCATGTGATCGGCGATCGACCACCCCACGACCTTCTTGGAGTAACAGTCGATGACTGTGGCCAGGTAGATGAACCCAGCCCACGTGTGGATGTAGGTGATGTCGCCGACGAAGCGAGCCCCAGGTCGGTCCGCGGTGAAATCCCGCTCAACCAGGTCCGGCATCGTCGCAGCTGCCTGCGCGTCGGCGTCGGTCGTGACCCGAAACGGTCGTGGTTGACAAGGCACCAGGGCTTCATCGCGCATGATCTGGCGCACCAGTTCTGGTGAACACTCGGTACCTTCTGCGGCCAGATCAGCGTGGATCCGCCGATACCCATACGTCCCGTGGGTCTCGGCGAAGAAATGGTGAACACGGTCCGTCAACACCGCCCGGCGGGCTGCTGTCGCTGACGTTGGCCGCGCCAACCAGTCATAGAACCCAGACGTCGAGACCGCCAACCAGGCGCACATCTTGGCGATCGGGTCCGTTTCGGATGCGTCGTTTTTGCAGGAGTCGATGTACTCGTATTTGCTCACTGTCGCTGCTCCCTCGCGAAGTAAGCCGTTGCTTTTTTTAGGAACGCCGTCTCGGCCCGAAGCTCAGAATTCTCCCGCTCGAGCTCCTTCAACCGGGCCCGCTCGGTGAGCGTTAACTCGGTCTCGGTGCCGCCCTGGGCATCGCGGTACTTATGCAACCAGTTCCGCAACGTCTCAGTCCCGACGCCATAGGCAACAGCAACGTCCTTGATGGTCTTGGAAGTCGAGATCACCTCCTGACACAACTCGTCCTTGAACTCCTGGCTGAACCGTCTACGTGATGTAGTCACTGCTGATCTCATTTCCAGTAGATCCCTCATTTTAAGAGGGCCCACCGTCCGAGATCACCAGAGCAGGCCAGTCGGTGTCCTCACTCACCATGGGACCCGGCTGGATCGATGAATGGAGGGCGATGGTGCGTGCGAGTGCACGGTTGGGGCAAAGGGCGCTTCAAGTGGCTGAGTTCCGTGACTCTTACTTTGGAGCGGTGTGCCAGATGGAACTAAAAGGAAGGCCTGTAAGGCTCACAATGACGCAGTTGCAGCCCAGGGTCGGAGCCGAAGGTGCCGTGGCAGATCTCTTCGGTCGCGTTGCGCGAGCAACCGGCAAGGCCAGCATGGCCGCCGGTGACGAGAGCCGTCGAGTGTTGGTAACACAGTTCCATCAGACCTGAATTCTCGATCCCCTCCCGCGTGGCAGCACTCACTAGATGATCCACAGACATTGCCCGTGAAGGTGGTCCTTGACTGCTGCGAGGCGATCATCGGCTCAGTTAAAGCCAAGGCGGTTGAGGCAGCTGCGATCGAAGGAAAACTGGCTGGAAAGGTTGCTGCCTTCGTTGGCTTTCCCGCCCGTGTTCGCGCTGCGGTGGCGGTTGAGCACCCACAAACCGGTAGGTTCGCCCATAGCGCAGGAGTGGTGGGTCAAGTGTTTGTGGGGGTTTTGGCGGGTGCGATCGTTACGGCGTTGGTTGCTGGCGTGGGCGCCCTTTAGCAAGTCGCCTTCTAAAGGAAGCTTCGAGGTAGCCACCATTGTGGCTGGCGCTCGCCGACAAACCGCCGCACACGGCAAGCAGACGTGGCCCAGTTTCACGGACCCGACCCGACAGGTGGCCACCTGCCTTCGCAACCGTGAACGCCGTTCGGTTTTCCATCACGGCACTCGTACTGCCACCCCCGCAAGGCACGCTGTCCTCTCGACGAGGTGCGGCCGCGCCCTGTCGGTTGGCGGCGCATCCGATCGTGGTGGTCGCCCGAACGCGCCGCGAACTACTTACCGCGCTTGGTCTGTGCCAAGGCGGATCCGGCTACGGTTCTTGACCGTTTGCTTGAGCGCCCGTCGCGCAGG
Organism: uncultured Actinomycetota bacterium; assembly: GCA_963803695.1. Taxonomy (GTDB): domain Bacteria; phylum Actinomycetota; class Actinomycetes; order Actinomycetales; family Dermatophilaceae; genus Ornithinicoccus. The sequence goes on along the minus strand of CAWDNY010000015.1, from coordinate 27,593 downwards.
ATGGCGCTAGCCTTCTTGGCGACGTTCTTGCTCGTCTGCTTGCGGTTTGGCATAAAGAGTGACCTCCCTCCTTACCCGCCTGCGTAACGCCGACTTCCCCGTCGTCGCTTCCCAGCGTCAGATCACCCTGACTCCTCGTCGCTCTTCGGCACCCTGATGGGCGGGTGCGCATCACAGCGGCCCATGTTGTATAGGCCTCAACATCATGCCGCGCCCTTCGGATGATTCAGGCAACGACACGCCGATCGCAATGGCGGAAATTGCGTAAGCGATTCGCTCCTGCCCCTCGTCGGCGGTACGGTCCCCCGCCGACGAGACGAACCGAAGTCCAACGCGCTCCCTTCGAGGCCAGGCGGGCACGCCGTGGCGGCTACCCCAGGTTCTTCATCCTGAGCATGATGGCGAGATGGAAGTCGAGCTGCTGCTGATCCCGACGTCCCCCGATGCCGCGAAGACGTCAGAACTGCCTCGTTTTGCGCTCACGGACGCTGGGCTGCCTTACGAGACCTTCACGGTCAGCACCGTTGATACCGAGCAGGAGACAAGTGCCTCCGGTGTCGCTGGATCACCCGCGTTCGTCGTCGACGGGAGGGATCTGGTTGCCGTCAGCGGCTCCGCCGGCTCGCTAGCGTGCCGGATGAACCCGACCCCGACAGCCCGAGCAACCTATCGGCAGTTCGAGAACTCCGCGCCGCATTGAAGCGCCCGGTAGACACCGACTCAAGGTCTGCCAACGCAGAGTGCGTCATAGCGCCGGTGCGCCGTGAGGCGTTTGTTGATCGAGTAGGAGGTGAGAGACCTTCGCCGCCGTCCTGTCGCAGCAGGGCGGTGAAGCTGAGGGCAGCCGGTCTCGGGAGGTGCCGAGGCGGGTGGGAGCAGCCCTGACGAAGCCATGACGTGCCGGTACTGCCAGACGGCGCGGGTGTGGCGAGCGTGGCGGAAAGGCATACGCGAGGAACCGACGTTTACGCCTCTCAAGGACGCACCGGCTCGAACCTGGTGGATCTGGGCCGGACGCGACGCGCACCTGTCTCCCTCATCACGGAGGCGGGCAAACTCCCCGGAATGTCGGCGAGCGGATGGGGAGGCCGTGGTGACGTGCTGCGGGGTAGCCACGGCGATGTCGCAGGGGCCGAGTCGGGTGCCTCCTTCGCCGAGCGATCAATAAGTGAACACGGGAACCACCCCTGGTCTGCCCGGGGCCACGCCGCCAGCGTGGAACTACGGGCTGGGCCCACCGTCAGTCGAGCGACCTGGGGTGGGGCGGAGCCGCCGTAGTAGTCCGAGGCCGGGAAAGCCGGTCACATGGCGAAGGGCGGCAGTGGTAACGAGAAGAGATTGGAGACTGTAATGCCGAAAGACGCGCCACCGAATGGTGACGCCCCAACCGGCGAGGACCCATCCGGTGAGGACTGGGTGGGTCCGCGACGGCGGGTATCGAAGATGCAGGCCAAGCTTCACCGTTGGGCGGTGGCCGATCCTGGCCGCCGGTTCGACGACCTGTTCAACCTCGTGCACGACCCGGCCACGCTGATCGCGGCGTGGGACCGGGTCGCGGCCAACCGCGGGGCCAACACCGCCGGTTCGGATGGGTGGACCATCACCCGGATCGAGCAGGAGGTGGGACGCTCCGCGTTCCTGGATGACCTCCACGCCCAGATCAAGGGCGGACAGTTCCGACCTCAGCCGGTGCGGGAACGCAAGATCCCCAAACCGGGCGGGTCGGGAAAGGTGCGTCGCCTCGGGATTCCGACGGTGAGCGACCGGGTCGTCCAGGCTGCGTTGAAACTGGTGCTGGAACCGATCTTTGAGGCCGACTTTGAGCCGGTCTCCTACGGGTTCCGGCCCCAGCGGCGCGCACACGACGCGATCGCTGAGATTCACCACTTCGGCACCAAGGGTTACCGCTGGGTGCTGGATGCGGATATCGAGGCGTGCTTTGACTCCATCGACCACACGGCCCTGATGGACCGGGTTCGGTCAAGGGTCAAGGACAAGCGTGTGCTACGGCTGGTCAAGGCGTTCCTCAAAGCCGGGATCCTCACCGAACTCGGCGAACACGAGAACACTGAGGCCGGCACGCCGCAAGGCGGCATCCTGTCCCCGCTACTGGCCAACATCGCGCTGGCAGTGCTCGATGAGCACCTCCATGCGCCATGGAAACCGGGCGGGACGATGGGCACCGCCTATCAACGCAGCAGCAGGCGGCGCAAGGACCTGCCGAACTGGCGCCTGGTCCGCTACGCGGACGACTTCGTGGTGCTAACCGACGGGACCGAAGACCACCTGCTGGGCCAGCGCGAGGACATCGCTCACGTGCTCGCTCCACTCGGGTTGCGGCTCTCCGAAGCCAAAACCCGGATCGTGCACATGAGCAAGGGGTTCGACTTCCTCGGGTTCCGCATCCAGTGGAAACGCAAGAGAGGCACCAACAAGTGGTACGTCTACACCTTCATCGCCGACCGGCCGTTCCAGTCGGTGAAGACCAAGATCCGTGCCCTGACCCCCAGGACGTCACAGCAGGACCTACGGGCCGTGCTGATCCGGATCAACCAGATCACGCGCGGCTGGACCAACTACTTCAAGCACGCCATCGCGAAACGCACCTTCAGCCACCTACAGCAGTACACCTGGTGGCGGCTCGTGCGGATGATGCGAACCCGGCACCGCTGGAAGTGGAAGGACGTCCGAGGCTGGCTCACCGACCACACAGGCCGGTGGCACCCCATCAGCGCGGGCGGGATCGAACTGTTCAACCCCGAAACGATACCCATCACGCGGTACCGCTACCGGGGCAACAAGATCCCCAACCCATGGGCCCCGGCTGCCTGAACCAACCCACGGCAGGAACCATGGAGAGCCCGTTGCGTGGAGACACGCACGGCGGGTTCGGCGAGCGGCCTGGGGAAACGGGCCAGCAGCAATGCTGGCACCGCGCCCCAGGCCGACTCCACCGTCAAGGCGCCCAGATTGACGCGCCCGCGTCGCCAAAGAGGCAAGACCACGTCGGTCAGGCGCATCAGATACGACACTCCTTGAGGCAGGGGGCCGCTAGTCTGCTTTGCAGACGAACCCGAGGACCGGGTCCTGCGGTCAGGAGTGGTGGTGGAGAAGGAACTGCGCGAGCTGCGCGTCTTCATGGCCTCACCTGGGGACCTGTCCGACGAGCGTGATGCGCTTCGTGACCTCGAGCGGCGCCTTAACGCGATGTTCCGCCGACGGGGTGTCCGCGTCTCCATGGAGGGCTGGGAAGAGGTGCTGCCTGATGCGGGAGCTCCCCAGGATCTGATCAACCCCCTGGTCTATGACTGCGACGTGTTCGTCGGCCTTCTGAACATGCGGTGGGGCACGCCCACCGACAATGACTCGTCCGGTTTCTCCGAAGAGTTCAACATCGCGTTGAGGCGTCGCAAGGAAGGCGGGGCCACGCCGGCGATCGGGATGTACTTCCGCGCCATCGACCCAGAGCGGCTGCTAGACATGGGGCCGCAACTCGAGGCGGTGCTCGCGTTCAAGGAGCGTGTTGAGGCCGAGCGGCTGGTCCTCCACAAGCCATTCAGCAGTGCGGATAACCTCGCGTTGGAAGTGATGAACTTCTTGCTGCCGCACGCGCTGAGTCTGGCCGACGACGTGCCATCCGGGCCCACGAACCAGGCCGCGGGTTCGTCGGGGTCGAGCCCTGCGGACGATGAGCCGGAGACCCTCGAGGCAGCCGAGACTAAGGCCGATGACGGCGAGTCGGACGACGCAGCGCCGGAAAAGCTGGACTCGGCCCAGCGTCAGATTGTCTCCGCGCTGACTTCGTTCTCAAACGTGTTCTTGAGCCAGGCGCCCATTGACCCGGACGCACGTGATCGCGTGACCTTGGCCGCGGCGGCGTTCGCAAAGGATGTTGGGATGCTGGGGGCGCACCATCTCAACCGTCTGTTCAGCAACCGTGACGACCTTGACCTGACGCTCGGCGAGGTCAGGATTTGGTACCGAACGTTCTTCGAGAACTACGCATCGGCTGAGCGCGCCTACCGGATCGTTCCGATGTGGGGTGTGGTTGAGCCTGACCGGTTGGGCGACCGGTTCATAGCCGAGCTGGCAACGTTGGCGTCCGACGAAGACAAGAATGTGGTGCGAGGAGTCTTGCGTTTCCTGACCGAACATCAGATCCGTCCTGAGTCGCTCTGGGAGCCCAACCCGTCCGACGTCGATGGCGAAGGCGTGCTCTTGGAGTCGCGGACGCCGGAGAAGATGGCAGCTCGATGGGGCAGGTTGTTCGAGATGTTTCCAGGTATCGGCTCGGCTCTTAACTACGTGGTTACGGTCGCGGGCCCGAAGGATGCCGAGCTCCTCACGAGGGTTGCCGATTTGAATGGGCTCGACGACCGAACCCGGAACCTGATTCGGGTGGCCGTCAATGTGATGGCTGGCGACTCGCTGTCTGTCGCCGACCTCGCACCGACCAGATACAGCGAGGACGACACGTCGGCGCTTCGTGACCTCGTCGTGAATTCGATTCCTCAGCTGCCGGCTGAGCAGTGGGACGGCTTGCTGACGGGAACCCATCGACGCGTCGCTGTCGCAGCGGCTCTCCAAATCGTCGAACACGAGAACGTTTCAACAAGGCAGTTGAAGACGATCTTCGAACTGGGATCCGTCGACGTTGAACATACCCTTGTGGAGCGGGCGAAGCGGGATCCCGACTGGACCGTTTCCCAGGTTGCGGAACTGCACAAGCTCGACAATTTCGGGTCGGCGGACTTGGTCAGCCGGATCTTGGCCGCGACCATGCCAAGAAGGGCCTTGGAGAATATCGATCGAGGCGAGACACTCAGCGCAACGGCATGGGTCGCCCTCACGATTCAGAGTCCAAGCGCCTGTCTCGAGTCGGCCCGCGAGGTGTTAGACGGCACCTCTGAGTGGCTCAACGAGCGCAATGCGCCGCTGATGGAAAAGCACGCAGCGATCGCTCACCACACGACCGCGACAGCCAAGGCCGCGGCCTGCATCGCTCTATCGCAAGCTACCGAGATCACAGAGGCAGACGTCGACCGTGTCGTCAACGAACTTCGGCGCGACCATTACGCGTCTCGGTCCTCTGCGCTCCGCGCATTGGTGACGATGGTTGCGCGTTTGGACGCAGATCCCGATCGCACCGTGCCGGACCTCGGCGACCTGTCGGTGCTTGACAGCTATGGGTTCTCAGACGACAAGGACCTTGTCCTTAACAGCCCATTGGCGAGTACGGCCGTATCCGTTTGGCGGGATAGCGACATCCAGACGCTGCAGGACGCGGGTCGTGCGTGGGAGCTTCGTCAGCCCGGAGTGTCAGACGCAGATCTGGAGGAAGCCCTGTACCTGGATAGCCAGGACCTCCGGATAGTTGCGCTCGACCAGCTGATGTCGCGTTGGAACGATGATCAGCTCGATGAACTGCTGAAACGCTACGACGATCGCGGTAGACCATGGTGGTACAACGTCGTCGCTGCGCTGGACGAGCGGCTGTACGGGCTCGGCCGCGGGGGCGGCAACGATGACAGCGAGTAACTCCTCACCCAATGCCGCCTATGCCTGGCTGCGGGTAGAGGGTCGGTACCAACACGGTTCCCGTCTGACATTGCCACGTGCCGGCTATCCCGTCCGCAGTGCCCGGCGCGTCTTTCCGCCGCGTCATGGCGCCCACATAGGGCTATATCTCAGCGCCAAGAGGAGACACATTTCGAGTCGGCTGGTCCCCCCCGGGGGGGACCAGAATTGTCCGGGCCTCTCGGCACGCGCTGGCAGCGGCGATGGATGGCGCGCGTTTCACGCCGGCGTCGTCCGAGTTACGCAGCCCGCTCGAGCGTGGCTTCAGCGGTCAGAGAATCGTGTTGGCAACAATTGCCAGATCGCCACCCCGGGACGTCGCGAGAGCCTTGACGGAGTCGCGGGGGAGATGGCCCAACTTCGCGAGGATGATGGCTTCTCCAAGGAGGTACTCGCCTGAAGACAAGTAGGAAAGCTGCTGGTCCATGGCCGATGCAAGGTCGGCGTCGATGTCGGGGCTGCGAATGTCCCACTCGTTGCAGGCGCGGAGGATGCTGGCGAGCAGAACGGGTTCATAGAAGCGCCCGAACAGGTAGAGGTTGGGGTCGAGCACCTTCGAAATCGGGGGCCGAAACCGTCGGTCGAGCCGGGGCTCAACCGAGCCCGGGGCGCCGACGCCTTTAGCTCGCAGCCCGTGAACCGCAGCGGCTACGCTCACGACCAAGTCGACCCCTTGGAGGTCCCCGAACACGGAGCCCGGGTTGAGCTCCCAAAATCGGTCTCCGTACGCGTCGGTGAGAGGGCTTTCTTGGCTCTGGGCCAGCCACGCGTCAGCGTCCGACGGTGGCGCGGCTTCAGCACGAGCCATCGTACCGACGGTGAAGAAGGGCGTGGAAAGACCGTCTGTTCGCCCCAACTGCTGCATGCGCTCCTCAACGTCCGGAAGGTCTGCAAGCTCCGCGGGCAGTTTCACGAGCACCCGTAGCTCGCGACACCAAGGACAGTCCCTTTCGTCCCAGTTGGGCAGATGCAGCGTCTCGACGGCAGCGAAGGTTTCGTTGATCTCCCTGCGGTGGTGGACGAAGTCCCTGCACCCTTGAAGTGCCTTCTCATCACGTGCTCGCGCGACCCCGACGAGGCAACCCATTGTGAAGTCGCCGGACACGCCGAGCGATCGACGGAGCGAGATCAATTCCTGCCTAAACCCTTCGATTCGACGACCGGTGATCACGACGTCGTCCACGAGAAGAATGTCGGACGCTTTGCACAGGACGCGAACGGCGTCCTCACCCAAGCTCCGGAGGCCCTGTTCCTCCGACATCAGCACCTTCCCCACGCCAAGAATCTGTGCGACCTCTTCGGCGAGCGTGGCGGCTGCTTCACTCGGTGGGCACACAACGACTGTTGGGTTCACGCCCGACATGCAGGCCAGACACTCGCGAAGGGCATCCTGGAATCGTTGGGTCTTGATCATTGGAAGGACGTCAATGTAGAAACCGTGATGGCGTTCGTCGCCGGCTTCGGTGTGGCTCCGGTGCAGTCCAAAGGCACCTATGCCAGCGTAGGCCTCGATCACCTCCCTCGTCGCCTTTGCATCAAGGGCGCGTATCGCGGTCGTCTCAGTGTAGGCAGCCAATTTGAGGAGGTACGTGCTCTTGTCGATCGGGAGCACTGTGCGGCCGAGGTCGCACAGCGAGCAGGAGTCAGCCGACTGCCGGCGGAAGCTCTCATCCAAGCGAACGAGCGCCTCGACTTCACGGTCGTCGTCACCAGATGCAGACGCGAGCGCTACAACCGTTGCATTACTTTGTACGGCCTGTTCGAGCGAGGGGAGGACGACGTCATGCGCCATCGACCCACTACTGTTAATAGACAGTAGCAAGAGCGCCTGGGCGGAGCTGGGCTGAGGGAACGCGCGGCGCAGTCGCGGAGCAAGTGTGTCAATAGCCTCATATCCGCGTAAGGCTTCAATAAGAGGATCCTCCGTTTTCGCACTTAGAAAGCGAGAGGCGTAGGTGTAGGCGTGGTGCGCGATTGCGATCATCGACCAGTGGTCCACAACGATGTTGCGACGGCCACGTACGTGCGGCAGCAACCAAAATGAGACTCGGTCGAGTTTGTTGTTCGTCGTCAACGCAAAACCCGGTCGAAGGAACGAGCCGTAGTGATGGTCGTTTGGGCCTGCGTAGTGGAAACGGTCCGTACCCGGAAGTAGTGCGCCAGGTGACTCCAGGATCGACTGCATGTCGGCCGCGCGTATTTCCTCGATGACCCGTGCCTGGTCAAGACCTTCGATCGAGGGACCCCGAACGGAACGCAATTCTACGGCCCCGGACTTGGCGCCATGAGTCAAGAGGTACAGGGGCGTCCCAGGTACGCGTCTTGCGATGTCGTCCAACGCGTCCTCGTCGAGCAGAGGAGCCGTCTGCGGATGAACCCCTAAGACGGTCATGCGATTGCGCAGTGCCCACGGAGGTAGGCCAGCGATGACGTCGTCGAGGCCTCGGATCCTCAGGCTCGTTGGCAGGGGAACGTACAAAAGGCTCGCGGTGTTGTCCTCTAAGCCGGCAAGCTGAGCCGCGCGGAAACTGTGCGGCAACTCATTCGAATCGAGGTCCGCGACTGTCAGTCTCAACGTGAGTTCACGCGACGAGGCCGCGTGCCGGACAAATCCAACTCAGGCAGCAGGATCGAGATGACGGTACCGGCGGTAAGCACCTGTTCGGCTTCGTGGCCGGTCAGTTTATACGCGTCGTCGTTGCGGTCGCTGAAGTTTAGGCCGCCTTCCTTGTCGCCGGACTCGGTCAGATAGGTCCGCGAGAAGAGCAGTCGGCCAGTCCGTATTTCGAGGAGTCCGCCGAGCCTCTGTGTGGCTCGCATCATTTTGGTAAACCCGGATCCACGACCGGGTAGTCCGATTGGTTTGGTTGTGACGCCTGGTAGGACGGACTCCTGGACCAACATCGCTTCCTTCCCAAGACTTTGTTGGTAGATGCCTGTGCTGCCCTGCATGCGTGCTGCCACGCCGACCCCCCCATCTGCGATGGTGAACGACCACAGCCGCATGATTTTCGGGTCCTGACCCTGGGTCCGGGCGTACTTCTGAGCGCGTCGAAGGTAACTGTTAAGTGCAGACCGACGATCTGGTGCTAATTTCTCGATGGAGACGGCCCCAGGTCCGGTGCCCACGATGTGCCGTTCCATGGAGACCGTTCGTACCTGTTTTATCGTCTCTCCGGCCAAGCCTATCCGGGCGTGGTCGAATGAGTTTTCCCAAGCTTGGTATATGAACTCGATGACTTCGTCCATACCCCGATTCCGACTGGGATGGTACTGGCCCCTGCCAAGCAAGCGGAGTATCTCGTTCTCTAGGATTGCCTGTCGATCTTGATCGTTGGGTCGAACGTGGACGCGCCGATCTTCGTCGCCACCGAGAGCAACGAGACTCCGGAACTTCCCATGCCCGAACATGTTCTTCTGTTCACGGATCGCGTGTTTCTGAGCAAGGCGTATCGAGCTCAGTCGGTTTTGACCCCGTTCTGGCTCGCAAAGCTGGGCAAGGAGGAGGCCCGGGAGGCGGTACGCCAAAGTCCGCTCGGCGGGTGTCCCCCCAACCTCAACTGCGGATCTCGGATCGGAGCCCAGCATCAAAGGAGTCAACCGATCGCCGTCAGAAAATGTGGAATCTGGGAAGGAGAGGCGAGTACGAACGCCGCGGCGCTGGAGAACGCATATAGCGGATTGGAGGCTTTCGGATCCGCTTGGCCCGGATGTGCAACCGGCGGAACCCAGGTGAATTAGAACCTCGTGGGTATTGGCCGGCAAACTGCCCAGCCATTCTTCAACGCCCGCACGTGTCACCCTCTTGGGCACAACCCATCGCGCGGTTTCAGGACTCGCCTGACGGGCTGTCGTGGTCAATGGTTCTCCCGCATCGGTTAGCGGTAGCCGAGGGGGTGCCCCCCTTACCACCGTGCTGCCTCAGTTCATCCTATCCATGAAGCCCAACTCGCATAACCCGGCTAGAAGTAGCGCGCCGAGCGGCAGCAACAGGTCCTGCCCAATCCGGTCCCCGCTGCACGCCGGACCAGGTGTCCCCTTGTCCGGGTACCCCAGATGCTCAACCCAGAGCGCCAGGGAGCCCAGGTGTCCGCACGTGCGTTACCGAGACCTTGAGTGCAACCGCAGACGCTGAACTCGAGACCCTCTAACGACCCGGCAACGCACCTCGGGGCCAACGACGACATCCCCGAAATGGCGCCCACGGTTCTTGGTCTGACGCGTTGACCGTGCAGGTGCGTGAAGGTGGGCGGGTGGTGAACACCGTCGTGCTCGTGGCCACCGGGGTCAACGCTGACGGGCGCCGCGAAGTACTCGGCATCCAGGTAGCGACGTCGCAACGGGGCCGGCGTGGAACACGTTCTTCGCGGACCTCGTGGCCCGCGGCCTTGGCGGGGTCCGCCTGGTGACCTCGGACGCGCCCGCCGGGTTGAAGGAGGCGATCGCGGCGAATTTGCCTGGTGCGGCGTGGCAACGGTGTCGCACCCATTACGCGGCGAACCTGATGTCGGTGACCCCGAAATCGATGTGGCCCGCGGTCAAAGCGATGCTGCACTCGGTCTATGACCAACCCGACGCATCTTCGGTGGCCGCGCAGTTCGATCGGCTCATCGACTACGTCGACGACCGGCTACCCGAAGTGTGTGAGCACCTCGGCCGTGCGCGCGAAGACATCCTGGCCTTCACCAGCTTCCCCGAAGGCCTCTGGCAGCAGATCTGGTCGAACAACCGCAACGAACGGCTTAACCGCGAAATCCGCAGGCGCACCGATTCCGTCGGCATCTTCCCCAACCGCGACGCGATCATCCGCCTCGTCGGCGCCGTGCTCGCCGAACAAACCGACGAATGGGCCGAAGGCCGCTGCTACCTCGGCCTAGAAATCCTCGCCAGATCCCGACTCACCATCATCACCACAACCACCCCAGATGCCGACAAGGAGGACCAATCCGCGCTCAGCGCCAAACCCCCAAGAGATTACGCAGCGCTACACCATCACTCGGGACTTGACCGTCTGCCAGCGTAAACGCGTCTTCGGAACCATTGGGCGTCGTTGGCGAGAATCGGTCTCTGCGGGAATTCTTGCGGACCGCTATGTCACGCCGAGAGGACCTCGGCGTATTGCCTCAAAGCGCCACAACCGTCGCCCGCATGAGGCGGGTGAGCTTGGAGTCACCGCCACGACACCCCCCCGATATCGGCGACCGACGAGCCCCCGCGCGAGTGGTGCCACACCTAGTGCTCAGTTGCGGGCCAGCCGCCTGTCACGTAGGAAGGTCCTGGCTTCTCCCAACAGACGCCACATATCTCGGTCAGCGCCCAATGCCGTCGCTATGTGCGTATCCGTCTCGGCGACAAGGTCGTCGTTTACAAACGCACCTCGTCGGACCAATTCGTCGAGTCGAGCAAACTCGGCCTCCGGCACCGGCACCAGTGGGAGTGCGAGCGAAGCCACCTCGCTCGGCACAAGTTCTAGGACGCCTCCACCGAAACTCCTCCCGTACATCTCAGCGGTCAAGAGCGTCAGTGAGTTGTGGAAGCACCCGACGATGTCCCGCTCCCGGCCCTCGAACGACGGCAGCGGAGACCCTTGATAGATCGTGTCCGTCGTCACTGCCCCGACTGCGTTTTGAATCAGGCGCGGGTAGTGATTCGATCGCTTTGAGAGCATTAGCGTTCCCGGTCGAACGACAGGTACTTGCCACCATGGTGTGCGGATGCGCGTCTTGTAGCGAGTGTGCAGTCCTCTGGCTTCACCGTTGCTTATGTACGCACGAGCGCCCTCGGTGGGCTCTGGCGTCAAACTGCTGTCCAAGAGCCACGCTGGGTGTCCGTCAGCGTGGTTCGCCTCTTGATCCTCTGCCGAATAGATCAGACCTCGGGCATGTCGCACACGATCCAGCAATGGCCGCGACCAATCGTCCAATTCGAAGAGCGCCCGGGTCGGATCGTCAACGCAGAAGTAGTCGTTTGCGCCGGTAACAGTTGCAACCGACATCTTGGCAACCTCACTGAACCGAAGTGCCCCGGTGTACCCCAGGGCGGCGTCGACTGCGTTCAAGTGATCCGGTCGCAGGAGGAGACCAGTCCAGGTCGGCGCGTCCTCGTCGAGGACGTGACGCCACGAATCCTGCTGCGCATGGTCGTACACGAGGACCTTGGCGCCATTCGCTGAACCACGGGTGATCTGCCCCGAAAGGATGACAACCTCTTGAAGAACGCCGGGGAACGACTTTGGAGGAAACAGGTCCACCCTCAGCTGCGTCGCATGTTGGCCGAGCCAGGTTCGAACGGCACGAGCGGACAGTCCCGTGAAGCACTCGGTTGGAATGATGAACGAGAACGCTCCGCCGTCTCGAAGGTCGCTGAGCGCCGTCAGCAGAACGGGGATCCAGAGGTTAGAGACGCCCTTGAAAGGAACGCCGATCCTGCGGCCGAGCTCATCGATATGAGATCGATCCTCCGCGGACACAAATTGGAAGCGGACGAACGGCGGATTTCCGACCGCAACGTCATACCCCTGACTCAGTATCCAAGGATCTAAAACACTACCGTTGAGAACGGTACCCGCTAGACCTGCATCCGCCAGAGAGCGTTCGGTCTTGGCCGCCTCTTCGGGAACGATCTCAACGGCGGTCACGGTGCTGACGTGCCCTACGAGGGAGTGGCGAGCGAGGCCCCGAACAAAACCACCGTCACCGGCGGACGGCTCAAGCACCCTCAGATGCTCCCGACCACTCACTAGATCGAAAGCTCGGTCCAGGCACACGTCGACCAATGCATCGGGGCTGTAGAAGCCACCGCGCAGTTTATCGCCGGATACCTCGGTACGGATCTTCATTGCCGCATCCTCGCAGCCACCACCGACAGCCCTGTAAACCACGCTCAGCCCGGACGAATTCCGGCGAGTCTCAACACTCATCGCGTCGGATCCGACATGCTTGCCTCATGGAACATGCTCGGCTCACGTTAGAGGACCGCTGCGCGCGCGTCAGGTGTTGGGCATGACGGATGCGGCAGGCACGGAGATCGAGCGTCTCGTCGAAAAGTTCGCCGCCGATGAGCCCCATTACACGAGTCCAGGGGGCGTCTACAAAGAGTCCGACACTCGTAGCGAGTTCATCGACCCACTGCTCAGTTCACTCGGATGGGACGTCGCCAACCTCGCTGGGGTGACACCTGCCCTCAAAGACGTTCGTCGCGAGGAGTCTCAGGAGCAAGAAGACGCTGCTACAAAGTTCCCGGACTACACGCTTCTAGTGGGCGGCCAGCGACGGATATACGTCGAAGCGAAGAAGCCAAGCGTGGACATCACCAGTCACATGGAATCCACACGACAGGCTCGCCGCTACGGCTACACGGATGGACATCCAGTCTCGGTGCTGACGAACTTCCGTGACCTCATCGTGTACGACACGTCGTTCCCGATCGTGACCGGTGACCTCCCGGCAACTGGCCGCATCTATCGGTGGAACTACACGGAATTCCTCGGGAAGCTGGACGAGATCCGCTCGACTCTCTCTCGTGTCGCTGTCACAGCCCCGACGTGGCACGAGCAGTTCCGCGGGAAGTCGCCTAGGCAACCAGTCCCGGCTGGCGAGGAGTTCATCAAGCACTTCAACCAATGGCGGCTCGAACTGGGAAGCGACTTGTACGCACAGGACGAGTCGATCTCGGAGGTGGACCTCAACGACGCCGTTCAGCGCCTATTGAATCGTTTGATCTTCGTGCGAATGTGCGAGGACCGCGGCATTGAAGGTGAACGGACGCTCCGAGACGCAGCTGCCGGAGGTACGACCAAGGTCACGACGCTGCTCAACCGACTGCACCGTCGCTACAACACTGGCCTGTTCAGGTCCCGCATAGGCGAGACATCCGTCAAGGTGCGCGATCGGGTCATTCAAAGCATCGTCACGAACCTTTACTCGCCCCAATCTCCGTTCTCGTTCGCTGTGTTGGACGCGACTTTCCTTGGCCTGGTCTACGAAGCCACGCTGGCCGAACACCTGGTGATCGTCCAGCCTGGAGGACTGCGTCCTGCCCGCGTCGAACTTAAGGAAAAGCGCGAATACGAGCACCGCGAGGTGGTGACAACACCGCAGGAACTAGTTGACCGGACCGTCGATGAAGCCATCGCGGCCCTTGACACAGCTACTTCTGAGCCAACAACACTCGACTTCGCGGTTGGGTCTGGCCGTTTTCTTCTCGCCGTGCTTGATCGCCTTATCCAGACGGCAACAGCAGCACATTCCCCGAGATCGCGCTTGCTCCTCAAGGTTGGGCCGAACGACTACCGACTCAAGTTCGAGGAGAAGTGTCGACTGCTCGTCGATAACCTCTACGGGATCGATATCGACTACAACGCCGTCGAGGTTGCGAAGTTCAGCCTACTGGTGAGGCTACTTCAAGACGAGAACAAGCACACACTGCCTAGCAGTCGGAGCACAAGCATCCTGCCCTATCTCGACAACAACATCTGGTGCGGCAACACCCTCGTTCGAGCCCTCGAAGGAGTCCCTCCGGAGCAAGAGGAACTCACCAATCCACTAGACCGCGCGACGACCTCCCTCCCCTCGGACGCGGATCTTGTCGTCGGCAATCCGCCGTACATGAAGACCGAAGACATGAAGAAGTTCGACGCCGTCGAACTCGCCTACCTTAAGTCCAACTACTCGACGTCGTTCCAGCAGTTCGACAAGTACTTCGCCTTCGTCGAGTTCGCCGCAAGTTACCTCAGGGGTGACGGCGTGATGGGTCTCGTCATTCCCAACAAGTGGATGACCGTTGTAGCAGCAAGGGAGCTCCGGAAACTTCTGCGCAGCCGTGTGGCCCTCGTCCGCCTCGACAACTTCCGCGAGGCGCAGGTATTCCCCGGCAAGTCCATCTACGTGTGTTCCCTCGTCGCCAGGAATTCGGCGCAGGGAACCTTTACCTACTCGGAGCCGGCCAGCATCGACGACTACGTCAAGGGCACGACATCGACGTACTCGATCTCGTCAAAAGGGCTGCCCACGTCAATCCAGGGTGCCTGGGTGCTTCCCACCTCACACGCCGAAGAGAAGGTCCTCCGCGCGATCCACCAATCTTCCATCCCCCTCGAAGATGTCGTGGAGGAACGAAACGGGATCCAGACGAGCAAGGGAAAGCTGTACGTCATCCCGAAGCCTCGGATCGTCGGGAAAGTGGTTGAGTGGGCAGATTCAAACGGTTCCAAGTGGCAAGTGGAGCGTGCCGTGACCCGGCCCTACCTGAACGACTCGAAGGGCATCCGATCGCACCACGAAGTTGTGCCCGACAGCCTGATCCTCTTCCCGTACGCGCCGACCAAGTCCGCAGCCTCCACTTCCGGTGTTGCTGTCATCCCGGAAAAGGTGATGAAGCGGAAGTACCCCCTGGCATATGAGTACTTCCTCACTCACAAAGGAGAGCTCGACAAACGCAGCATGGCGGCCGAGGAGCGCAAGAAGGCCTTCTACATCTACGGACGAACTCAGGCAATCGGATACGCGACCCGCGCACCGAAGATCTTCTACACAAACAATCAGCGGGGTGACAAGTACGGTCTCGATACCAAAGGCACTGTCTTCGCCTCGGGCGGTACCGGAGGTGAGGTGTGTCTTTTCCCGAAGCACCCGCACTACAGCCTCGACTTCGTGCTGGGGTTGCTTGATCAAGCACCGATCGAGTACTTCTTGCGCAAGCGTGGCAGCGTATTTCGCGGCGGCTACTACGCCCGCGGCACAGACGTGATCGGCGACGCCCCGGTCCCGAAACTGGACTTCACCGTGGTCGCTGACCAAAAGTTCCACGACAACGTCGCCGCCGAAGTCAGGCGCCTCCGGAACCTGAACATGAGGACTCTTAGGGTCTCGCCACGCTACGAGCGCCGACACCGTCAGGCCATCGAAGCGAGCAGGGCTGCGCTATCCGCGATGTTCGCCGGAAGATGGGGTCTGACAGTGAGCGATGTGCAAGCTCTGAATCTCTGAGGACGCAGGTGCTGTGTCGAAGCAAACAGCGAGGATTCCCGGCACTCGCCCACGTCAACGCGCTGCCCGTGGTTTTCTACCTGCCCTGGGCAGACCCTTTGTCATCAGCCACACCATGAGCTAGGCGTCGCGCCGCACGCGCGCTCAGCCCCCGCACCACTGCGCAACCTCCGAACCTGAGAGCCTCGCCCCCTGAATACTGAGCACCGCAACCCCGGCCAGCTGCTCACCCTCCCAAATCGCCTCGCCACACTCAGCGACCAGAGTTCCCATATCCATCGCCAAGCCCCTAGCCGATTTTTCCGCGCCACGCGATCACGGCGCCGACTCTCCCGCACTTCCAGCGCGCTCGTCGTCGTGCCTGCTTGATCTGCTGCCTATTCACCGGCATACGCCTCCTCAACTACAGGAACACCGACATCCTGGCTGGGACAGACCCGACCCATTCCCGTGTGCACCAAAAGCCATGACGCCATCAAGCGACCCAGCACCGCCCCGTCACACCAACCGAGACCAAAGGATCGAACGGATTCACAACATCGAAGCGCTACACACCTCTTGCACTCTCGGGTACAGTAATATCGTTGGCACGAATAAAAACGGTCGCTCCCTAAGCACGGGAGGAGCCCCCAGTGGACGATTCGAGCAAGGTTTCTAGCGATACGACGGCGCCCAGCCCTGGCCGTCATGCGGGTCAGAACATCAACTGCGGATGGTGCGGGACTCCGGTGCAGATACCCGCGCGTGGACGCATCCCGAAGTGGTGTTCTAGCTCCTGCCGGCACCGAGCCTGGGAGCAGCGTCGTGCTGCCGACGCCGGGCTCGCGGCGGTCGAAGTAGTCGACCGCGTGGTCGAGGTGGTGCGGGTCCAGAAGGTTGTCGAGGAACGCCGTGTGGGAGTGCCGGTCGCGCAGTCACCCCGGTCCGCTCGCGAGTGGGTCGGGGTACTGGACCGACTGGAGTGGGCACTGAGAACCAATCGCATGGACCTCGACGACCTCACTGAGATCGAACCGTCTCTGGCTCGGGTTCTCACGTCCTACAGGGACCGCAGTGACAAGCTCCATCGCCGGGGGAACCGCACGTAAGAAGGTCTCTGAGGTAGCCCGGCGTGAGATTGGGCGGCGCACATGCGTCGGGTGCCGGTGATAGCCGATTCGGTACTGACCGAACACCGGAGCTGGGGACACCTACTCCATAGGGTCTCCGGCGTGGCGGTTTGCTCGGACGCGCCGGGAACAGTCGCCGACGTACGACATATCGGTCTCGAAGCAGCGTGAGACTCGCTCGAAAGTAGGGCTTTCGCACTTTCGGGTGAACGTGGTCTGACCTGCCCGAACACCAACGTTCCCCCTGCACGAATATCTGGCTGGCGCCCGGATGCGTAACGTTACCGCCCGATAGTTGCCACATGAACAACACGACCCCGCAGGCACGGATGCGCGCCACCGCCGTGACCCAGCGCGCATGGACCCAGCGCAGCGACGACCGGCCCGGCCAGGCAATCCGCGCTGGGAAAGTCCTATGAATAGAAACAAGGAACTACCGGTCTACGTCAGCCTCGAAGAAGCCGCCCACATCATGTCTCTGTCCACCCGCACCATCCGGCGCCGGATCAGCGACGGCACCATTCCCGCCTACCAATGCGGCAAGCGACCCATCCGCATCCGCCTGGACGAACTCGAAGCCGCCCTACGCCGCATCCCTGCCGCCCGATGGTGACCCCCGCGCCTCCGCTTGTGCCAGATCACCCCAAGGTGGCCGACGACGCTCGCCGAAGGAACCGAGGTCATGACCGAACACACCAACCCCGTCAACGATGTCGCCTGGGTGCTCGACAGCATGCACGGAGAACAGGAAGCTGGCCGTGCGCATGTAAACGAGACGCGACCGTTCATCGAGACCAGATGTACTTGGTGCGTAACTATATTCCCTGGCGCATGACCGGCCGTGGGTGCGCTGATCTGCCGCAGCATCCAGGCCAGCTCACGGCCACGCTGTGTCGGACCCTGTTCGGTCAGGCAACATTGCTAGTCATTCTTATATGTTTGCCGCAATACTAGAAACTGAATACCATGGCTCCATGTCCAAGGTCAGCGTTTCCGAAGCAGCTGACCGCCTGGGTGTGAACGCCCAGCGGGTGCATCAGCGCATTGCCGATGGTTCCCTATTTGCAGAACGGATCGGGCACCAGTGGGTCATCGACGAGGCAGACCTCGCCCGACTGGACGCCCATCCAGCAGGGCGTCCGCTGTCTTCGAAGTCCGCGTGGTCCCTCGCCATCGTGGCCGCGGCTCTCGGGGCTGATGGGTCTCTCCAGTCGCATGCCCCAGACTCAGCCGGCCATCTGACCCCAGCAGGAGCCAAAGCTGGCCCGTCCATCGCTGCGTGGGATCGGTCTCGTGCTCGCGCCCGGATGCGCCAGCTGCTCCAGAAGGGGCTGGCTTTACCAGGGCCTGACGACGAGGCGCAGGCGGCCGACATTGCGGCTTCGCTGCGCTCGCTGCTGCGTAATCGGGCGCAACGCAGGTCCCTTCGCGCTTCGTCGCGCGACCTTGCCGAGCTGCGCTCGGATCGTCGCATCAACCTGTCTGGGATCAGCCTTCCCAACTCCGGCATCGCTTCGGCAGACATTGTGGAGGGTTACATCGCCGAAGGGGACATTGACAACGTCGCCGCAGACTTCCTCCTCTCCGGTGTCTCCCACGCAGCGGCCAACGTCGTCCTACACGTCTTCGACCCGGACGCCATCCCCGACGGGGCACTGAAACCGGACAACTGGCTACTGCTCGCCGCTGACCTCGCCGAGCACCACAGCCCGCGCGAGACCGCCAAGGCGGCGCAGATTGTCCGCGCGGTAGCCGCCTCTACCTACGCTGGCGAGGAGGCGAGCCCGTCGCCATGACGGCCGAGCAATCGCCACCCGTCGTCATGCCCGCCATGTCAGCGCAGCAGGCAGCCTCCTGGCACGGACTGATGGAGCTCCACGCCAAAGTCTCCACGGGCTGGACCCTCGTGGGTGGCCAGATGGTCCACCTTCATTGCGCTGAGCGGGGAAGCCCTCCCGGACGCCCCACCGACGACATCGACACGATCGTCGATGTCCGCGCCGCGCCGGCCATGCTGGATACCTTCACCAGGGCACTCATGGATATTGAGTTCAAGCCAGAGACATCCGGCGAGGGCTTGCAGCACCGGTGGAGACGCGGTCCAGCGCAGATCGACGTGCTTTTGCCGGACGGCGTCGGGGAGCGCTCCGCCGCGCGTTCAGGCGCTGGGGACGCTCCGACCCTCTTGGCCTCCGGGGGAACTCAGGCGCTGCACCGCACCGAATCGGTCACCGTAGAAGTCGAGGGGCTATCGGGCACAGTCCTGCGCCCGAATCTTCTCGGCGCGCTCGTCATGAAGGCCGCCGCGCACCTTGCTGTGGTCGACGCAGGTCGGGGCCGCCACCGCGTGGACTTTGTCACCCTTGCGGGCCTTGTCTCCCGCCGCGACTTTATGGATACGAGCCTGAACAAGACCGACCATAAGAGACTGCGCGACATGATCGTCGCGTGTCGCGCCGACCCGATCGCGATGGAGACCCCGAGCGCCGGCGACAACCTCCACCGGCTGAAACGCGCAGCTGGCCTCAACCGGGGCGGCTGAACCCTTCCGCGGAGCCCGGCGAGGGGTACCGGAGCCGGCCCCGCGCCTCACCGCCAGATCCGGGTTCCGGGTTCCAGGGGCGCTGACCTCCGGGGCGCAGGTTCAGCGATGCCGACGGCTGATGCGCTGCCCATAATGGTCCAGGACGTCAAGGATGTCCTGCGCGCGCCACGTCATATTGCGGGTCTTGTAGTCCTGACGCAAGGTCAGGATTCCCCTCTGAACAAGCGCCTCGATGTGACGGTGCTCGTTCTTGAAAGTGCCCAGGATCTGCCTGGCCTGCGCGGCGGCGACAACGGGGTATCGCAGGAGGCCGTCAGCGAGCCGGCGAGCGCCGGCATCGCTACGCAGTCCGGTCAATCGGTCGTCCCATGCCCGGCGGACCGAGATCAGGTCTTCTACAAGGGCCCGTCCGTTGGCGACACCGAGGAGCGCCGCCCGAGCCACACACGAGACGATCGGCTCGATGTCGCCGGCCCGGTAGGCGGTCAAGGCGTCGAAGTACGTCTGGGTGTCGGCGAGCAGGCCCGAACTGACCGGGACCGACACGTGCCTCGCGAGCCTCTTGGTCCTCAGCATCGCCTGAATCAAAGCCCGCCCGACCCGGCCGTTTCCGTCCGGGAAGGGGTGGATTGTCTCGAATTGCGAGTGGGCGATCGCCGTCTGGGCCACAACAGGCAGGTCCTCACGACGGACGAACGCGATCAGGTCCTCGATCGCAGGGGGGACCCTGTGCGCTACGGGGGGGACGAAGTCGGCGTGGTGGGGTGATCCCGGCCCCAGCCGGGCAGGGCCACCGATCCATACCTGGTCATCACGCCACCGACCAGCAAGGCCCGGCAGGGTGGCGCGCATGAGGACGTCATGCATCGTCAGGATCGCAGCGCCGTCGAGACTGTCAGCCAGATTCAAGGCGGCCGTCATGGCGTGGACGTTTGCCACGATCTGTTCGGCATTCGCCGTACCCACCCCATTGACCTCAGCTTCGGCGATCTTGCGTGCCGAGGCTGACAGTTGCTCGATCTGCGAACTGGACGCTGACTCGCTGCGCAGCAGAACGGCCGCGAAGGGGGCGAGTTTGTGACCCATCTCGGTGTCGAACTGGGCGATCTCGGCTGCAGCCTCTTCGGCTTCCGCTGTAATCGCGCCGCTGATGACGATGTCGCGGTCTCGGATCTGGAGGGGAATGCTCGCTGAATAGGGGCGACCGGCGTTGAGCCGGTCCTGGCGGGTTCGCCCCGTCCCCGGCTGGACATCCCAAGGGACTTGCTCGTAGTCCAGAGCCGGCCATGCCGGGGCCATCAGACCGGCGCCCCCGCGCACGACCTGCTGGGCACCCGCCGGGCCCACCGCTCCCAAGCCGGGTGGTCAACAGGAGCAACAGAGGAGGTCATCTCGATATCGTAGCCTCACTTAATCCATAAGTGAGGCTACGACCTCTTCGACCTCTCACTTATGCGTTAGCCGACCATTGTTCATTACAGTGGAAAGTTCATTGTGATTGAACGTGTGGACGAGTTGAACGAACTTCCGTCTTCCCAGTTGCGGCAAGCGTCACCGAAACTGTGACTACAATAGTAGTCATGTCCACGACGCTGACCCTGGCCAATGTCAAGTCCAAATTCTCCGAGATGGTTGACCGCGTCGAACACACCCATGACCGGATCGTCGTCACCCGGCACGGCCGTCCGGCCGCCGTCCTGATCAGCCCCGCAGAGCTGCAGTCGCTCGAAGACACCCTCGAACTGCTCTCCGATCCCCAGGCGATGGCCCAGCTCGCAGACTCCCGACGAGCCCATGCGGCGGGAGACTTCATCACCGGTGACGAGTTGCGTGAGCAGTACCCGTCCACGTGACGATCGAGGACCCCTACGGACTTCGAGTCACCGGTCCGGCGCACCGGCAATTGAACGGACTCCCCGAGGGCACTGCGGCTGCGGTCGTGGAGTTCATGCTCGGAGCTCTACTCGACAACCCACACCGAGTCGGCGGTTCGTTGCAGCGCGAAATCGCCGAACTGCGCTCCGCACGACGTGGGGCCTACCGCATCGTCTACGAGATCGACGAGACACAGCGGCTGGTCATCGTCTACCGCATCGAGCACCGAGCGACCGCCTACCGTATCCGCTGACCCGGCCAGCAAGAGTCCCCGCCCTGACCCGAGTCGACTACCGAAACGGAGGACGACGCCGGCCAGCGTCGCGCAGGACAAGTTGTCTAGCGGCGGGCCCGTGGCAGCCGCCGAACATGCAGATGTTTCTGGCGGGCGACCGCGGTGGCGACCCGGTGCGCGTCCTTGCTGAACGGCGGCGGCGCCTGCTCGGCCGCGCGCATCACCGCATCGGGCAGGCCGGTGCGTAGCTTCTCTACCCGGGCCAGCGCCTCCTCGTCGTCCAGTCCGAGCGCAGCGCTGACCGAAACCCAGTCCTGGACCGTGACATCACGCACCTGCCAGTGTTCCGCCACCTTCATCGAGCTCTTCGCCACCTCGCCTGGCCTGAGGTAGGGGGCGTAGCTGGCCGAGTCGTACAGCGGGGCCATCGCGACCCTCGGGCCGCGCAGCAGGAGGCTGTAGTTCTTCGCGTGCGCGTCCGTGCCACCGACGAGGACGTTGAACGCGAACGCGTCGAAGAACGCCGTCCGCACGGCGCCACGGTCGGCCAGCGCGAGAGTGCCCAACAGAGCCGCCACGTTCTTCACATTCGGCCCACCATCGGCCTGATACTTCTGGAACGGGTGGTAGGACATCGCCTGGAGCAGGTCCTCCTGATGCAGGCGCAACCAAGGACAGTCGGGAGAACGGCGGCGGTCATAGCGGGTGGACACCAAGGTCTTAGCCCCGCCGAAATCAACCAGGTCGACATCCGCAACGCGCAGCCCCAGTAGCCCGGCTGCACGCAGGCAGACGAACTCGTTCACGTGCAGGTCGGGGAAGCGAGTGTGCGAGCGCGTTGGCTTCAGTATGTGCGTCGTGGGGGTCGAGTCGTTCGGGACGCCCCAGTTGTCATCATCGAGCTGGTGCAGGGCCACCTTGTTTTGCGCCCCGGCCAGAGTCCACCGCCCTGAGCGATCGCCGACTGCCCAGCCGGCATCACGCACGGTCAGCTCGAGCATCATCTCGCACACCGCTGACTCGGACAGGCGGCTCACGTCACCGACCCGCCGCGCGGCATCGGGTGGTTCAACGTCGACTGGCATCACCTGGACGGCGCCGGCGGCATCGCGCCCGACGTGGCGAAGGAGGGCGAACGGGTTGCGCGCCGATACCTGGAACCGGCGACCCCATTCCTCGCGTACCGCTGCGTTATCGGGAAGAAGGCCTTCTAGCCAGGGGGTGACGACACGGTTGCCGTGACTGCGTGCAGCCAGCGGCATCGACAGCGACAGCGGCGTCGCGCCGCGCGAAACCAGATAACTCGAGGAGTAGGTAAAGCCAAGTGAACCGCCACGCGTCTGCTCGACCACTCCAGCCTGGACGCCGTCGAGGAAGAGGTTCATCTGGGTCATGACGAATCTTCAAATAGATCGTCGAAGAGGTCGTCTGATGGCTGCGGAACCGGTTCGAGCACCACCATCAGGTTAAGTGCGGCGAGCAAGTCCAACACCTTCCAGAGTTCGGCGCCGGGATTGGAGCCGGTCTCAAGCCGGGATACCCACTGCCGGGGGACGCCGGCACGATCAGCAACGGCTTGCTGGCTCAGGCCGGCCTGGCGCCGGGCGTCGCGTACGGCAGCCCCAAGGTCTCGAACGGTGGTGCGCATGACACGTCCTTCCGCCGTTGTCTGGCTTGCATGACATTTCCTGATGTCACGATACTATGACAGTCGCATTTGTCACGCAGACCAGACAGTCAGACCGCACTCTGAACCCAGCGTGATGCTCCTATTGGTTGTCAAGCGGCGTTGAGCCAGTCTCGGTAGGTGTTGGCGAGTGTGTCGTCGCGGCGTTGGCCGAGTTCGAGTTGGGAGATGGTCGCGGGCCAGACGTTGAGGTCGGTAGCGGCTGCGGTGAGGGTGATGTTTTTGGATTGGCGTGCTGGCCGCAGGTCGCTGTAGTCGGGTACATCGCAGCGTCCGGCGAGGGCGCGGTAGATCTCTCGGGCGACGGCGCGTTTCAGCGCCCGGTAGATCGCTTTGTTGGTCCAGCCTTTGGCGAGGTGGCTGTCGCGGTAGGCGCGGGTGCGGGGGTCGGTGGACATGCGGACGTTGACGATGTGGTGCAGGGCGGCGTTGGCTTGCCGGTCGCCACCGCGGCTGAGGCGGTGGCGGTCGGTACGTCCTGAACTGACCGGGATCGGCGCGGTGCCGCATAGCGCGGCGAAGGAGGCTGGCGAGCGGAGCCGGTCGGGGTTGTCGCCGGCGGTGATGAGAAGTTGCGCGCCGACAACGGTGCCGACGCCTTTGACGGCGAGCAGGCCTGGGTTGGCCGTGGTGGCGCGGGTGCTCATTCGCTGTTGAAGTTCGGTGATTTCGTTGGTGAGGTCGCGGTGGCGTCGGGCTAGGGATCGCAGCGCGAAGAGAGTGTCTGCGTCGTGGGTGTCCTTCACCTGGCCGGGGCGGGTGTTGACCAGGGTGGATACCAGTTTTGTGCTGGTCAGGTGCCGGTATTGGTCGCGGATGTGGGCTGGGGCGTTGACCAGCAGAGCACCGAGTTGACGGCCCGCGCCTTGTTGCGCTTTTACCGCTGAACGCCGTGCAATATTTAGCGCGCGCAGCGATTCGATAGAGGCACGTTTCGGGGAGGTGCTGGCCTCCCCTGTGAGCACCGAGCGTGCTGCCCGGTAGGCGTCCAGGGAGTCGGTCTTGCCCTGCTTGCGGCGCTCAGCTGGGCGGGTCCGATTGACCTCGATGACCTTCATCCCAGCAACACTCAAGGCTGTGCAGATACCGAGGCCGTAGCTGCTGGTGCCTTCCACCCCGACCGCCTGTATGCGCCCGTGGCTGGTCAGCCAGGCCACCGCATTGCGGTATCCCATGGCAGTTGTTGGGAACTCACGGTCGGTGACCTGATGACCGATTTCGGTGATGCCGGCGACGTGGATCGTGTCTTTGTGGGAGTCGATGCCGCCGATGAGATTTTCTTGATTTGTCATGATGGTCCTGCCCTTCGTTTCCGGTGGGTCGGCGCCGGCCGGAACGGTCAGACAGGACATACACCAGGCCCCGGGACGGGCCAGGCTCGTATTAGGTCATAACCGACCGGCCGGTGCCGTTAACAAGTGGTGGCGGGGACCGGACTGATCACGCTATTGGCAACCCAGCAGGGTGCCAGTCAGTTGTCGGGTCACGATCCCCGCCACCAGTTACATCATGTATGTCAGTGGTATGGATGCGCACTCATCGAGCAACTGAGCGCCCCTGCCGCCGCGCTCTGCAGCACGTCCCTACTGCCCTCCCGTATGCCTCCCTACCGCGCCCCCATGGCCCCACCATGTCGTGTCCATCCAAGACCCGGAGCACTGGACGATATACAGACAGTCAGTGAAAAGGCATACTTTCTGTATGGAGGTTATGGTCGATGGCGCAATGACGGTGGGCTCGGTCGCCCGCCTCCTTGGCGTCACCGAGAAGCATGTGCAGCATCTCGGCCGCAGGGGTGACGTGAACTACCTGGCCCGTGGCCTCTTGGACGGAAGCTCGGTTCGCGCTCTCCATACTGTCCGCCAAGGCAGGCACACTCGCGGCTGGTCAAGTCAGACAGCTTGGGCGGCCATTGCACTCCTATCTGGCCACGACGCGGACTGGCTCGGCCAGGCTCAGATCTCCCGGCTACGTTCCCGACTTCGCGACACCGACTCCGACGCCCTCACAGCCGCTACCCGCAATCGTGCCGTTGTCGGCAGGTTCACTGGTCATGACGCCGCCGCCAGTCGACTCGCTCGCGAAACCAACATCGTCAGGCGCCGCGCCCTGCCGGGGCTCGCCGGCCAGCGTCAAGATGCTGAGACAGACTGGTATGTCGACGCGCGAGATCGGGACCACCTCGTCCGGACCTACGGACTGCGCGCCGATCCCCGCAGTACCTTCGTGCTACGAGCCGTGGAGACCAGCGACCACATCGACAACGACGGCGTCACGCTGGATCTCATCACCTCACTGATGAAAGAGGACGTGCTCACGGCTTTGGACTCCACTACCAGCGAAGACCCCCGCGAGCAGGGCGTCGCGAAACGCATCCTGGACGATGCCCTTACAGGGTTCCGTGGCGACGACTAACAACCCCATTGGCGCGAGCGGATCCCTTCGGATCGGGCTAGAAACGATCGCCATGGGCCTCGAAGTTGATGAGATCCATTAGATGCAGGGCGGACTAATCAACTTTGGAGGTTGACTTGGCGCGGGTGCGGTCCTCGTTCGCGCGGCGTGCCAGAGGCCGCCACGCGCCTTGCATCTCGGTCGTCCGCTGAACGTGGATGCTCAGCATGAGCTCCGCATTTGTTCATTCATGCAGAAAGTTCATTATGATTGAACTTATGAACGAATTGAACAAGTTCGTCGGCAACACGCTGCGTGACCTCGGACTCAGCGTCGCGACCCCACCGGACGCCGACAGACACGACGAGCAGCCTGACCTTTTTGTCAGCCTGCCGACCTCGACCGATGAGGCCGTGGCCGTGGTCGACGTAATGCATCGCGCCAGCGTGACCCCGGTCGAACTGGAGAAGTGGCGCAGCCAACATCCGGCCGAGGCCATCCTGGGCTTCGACTACGTGAGCCCCGCCTTGGCCAGACGTCTCCGGGCAGCCGGAATCGACTACGTCGACGGCACCGGCAACGCCCACATCAGCCGACCCGGGCTGCACATCCACGTCGAGGGGCGACGCCCCGATCGTGCAACCGCGCCCCCCGCCCTCGGCCGCCACCCTCACGTCCTCGGACCGGCAAGCCTTCGGGTTGTCTTCGCCCTCCTCGTCGAACCCGCCCTGGCCGGAGCGACCTTCGACGACGTCGCTGACGTCGCCGGCGTGGCCAAGGGAACGGTCCACAACACGCTGAACGAACTCACCGCCCGTGAGCACCTGACCGGCCACCGCCGCAACCGCCACCTACTCGACGTTCCCCGGCTTGCCGAACTGTGGGTCGACGGATTTGCCACCCAGCTCCTGCCCCGGCTCGATCAGCAGGTCCTCGCCGGCCCAGACCCGCAGTGGTGGACCAAGCCCACACACCACAGTACGGAGTTCGTCCTCGGAGGTGGACTGGCATTGGCCCACTACGGCGGTTCACTTCGCCTTGATACCACCATCGTCTACGGGGCGGCACCCTGGGCTGCAGCCCGCAAACTCGGACGTCTCACGTCGGACGGGACTCGCAACGTGATCTTGCGCGAACGGTTCTGGTCACCACGGTTGCTTCCCGACGCACAATTCGTCCCCCCGCTGTTGGCCTACGCGGAGGCACTTGCCGATGGTGACTCCCGCGCGGTCGAGGTCGCGCGCGACCTACGCAACCAGGGGTTGATTCAGCTGTGAGGGATGCCCAAGCGAGCTCACTACCGTTTTCCGTCCTTGCCGAGGTACAGGCCATCGTGCCCGAGTTGACTCTCGTCGGGTCGTTCGCTCGAGACTACTGGGTGCACTATGTGGCCGACCTGCCCATTGGAGCCCAGACGCTCGATGTCGACGTCACCATCCTGGTCAAGTCAATGGCCGAGTACCGTGAACGCCTCGGACCATTGGACGGTCCAACTGGAGTCGGTGTCGTCTTCCACGTCCAAGGCCACCGCGTCGACATCATCCCCTACGGTGCCGTAGCCCAGAACGGGATCGTAGAACCTGTCCCAGGGGTCACCCTTGACGTCACCGGAATGGCCGAAGCGGCCCAGCACTCCATCACAGTTACGGCAGAGGGCCAACAGGCCCGTCTTCCCACGCTCGCGTCGATGATTGCGTTGAAGCTGGTCGCGTGGGGGTACCGAGGCCACACGACGGACAAAGACGCCCGCGACCTCGGTCCTCTGCTCAACGCCACTCACCACGGCCCATTCGCCGAAGAGATGTGGCAGGACGACGAAGCAGGCCAGCGATATGACTATGACGACACGCTCATGGGCCCGTACAGGGCCGGAATCGAGGTGCATGAAACCTGGCGACCGGAATCCGTGAACAGACTGCGTTCATACTTGGCCGGCGAGCAGCAGGAGACCCTGGCCGCGCGCATCACGAGGTCCGGTGGCGGCTCTGTCGAGCGACGCGTGGAGCAGCTCGCTGCATTCGTTCAAGGACTGGGTGGTCGCGATTGATCTGTCCTGACCGGATTGCTGGTCCGGGCCAGGGCCGCGCGGTGGGTGCTCAGTTCCGTCCGGGTTGAGCGAGATCGGAGAGCTTGGCGGCGATCTCAGCGTCGCGGCCCTGGGCTGCGTGCTGGTAACGCAGGGCGG
>CAWDNY010000014.1:0-93519 GCA_963803695.1 uncultured Actinomycetota bacterium | reverse complement strand
CACCAACAAGTGAATTTACGATTCGTGGCAATGCGCGCGCATGAGCCTCGTACAAAGAAGGGTTCGCGTGAGCGTTGACGCCTGGATCACACTGCTGGTCATTATCGCCGTGCTGGTCGTCCTAGCCAGAGGAAGCGTCGCCCCGGCGGTTGTGACCTTCGGCGGAGCGACCGCAGTCCTGGTCGCGGGGGTCATCCCTGCTGAAGATGCCTTCTCTGGCTTCTCCAACTCGGCTCCGATCACCGTCGCCGCCTTGTATGTGGTGGCTGCCGCGATCGAAAAGACGGGTGCTCTCACCCCGATGATGCAAGGGACGTTGGGCGATCGTGGCCGCTACCGGCTGCCGATGCTGCGCACGCTGGTGCCGACCGCGGGAGCCTCAGCCTTCCTCAACAACACCCCGATCGTGGCCATGCTGATCCCACAGGTCATGACCTGGGCAGACCGTCGCCGCCTATCTGCCTCCAAGCTGCTCATGCCGGTCTCGTTCGCCGCGGTCCTGGGTGGATTGATGACTGTGATCGGGACGTCAACCAACCTCGTCGTCTCCGGACAGATGCCTGCACTCGGCCTGGAGCCGATCGGCTTCTTCGAGATCGGCAAGCTCGGCCTGCCGATCGCCCTGATCGGTGTAGCCGTGATCATCCTGATCGCACCCGCCGTCCTTCCCGGCCGGCGCTCAGCGGTGGCCGAGCTGGAGGATGCCAGTCGCCGCTTCGCCATCGAGATGATCGTGGACGAGGGGGGCCCCATTGACGGCAAGACGGTCGAGCAGGCCAAACTGCGCGGCTTGACCGGCCTGTTCCTCAGCTCAATCGATCGCGGCGACACCACCATCGCGCCGGTGCGTCCCGACACGGTGCTGCGCGGCGGAAACCGCCTGCACTTCGCCGGTCAGGTCTCCAAGATCGTGGAGTTGCAGGCCATCAAGGGCCTGACCTCATCGGAGTTGAAGCACGTCCTAGACCTGGAAAACCCCTCGGTGCGCTACTTCGAGGTGGTCGTCGGGTCTCGCTCACCGCTGGTCGGTAGCACCCTGCGCGACGCGGGCTTCCGGTCGACATACCAAGCCGCGGTCTTGGGCATCCACCGGTCGGGTCACCTCTTGGAGGGTCGACTGGGGACGGAGACCATCCGGCTCGGCGACACATTGATCATCGTCTCCGATCCCGGCTTCCGGAACCGCTGGCGTGACCGCGCCGACTTCTTGCTGATCGCCAACCTCGACGGGACCCCGCCGATCACCACGGGTCGAGGATGGATCCCCTTGGTGCTGCTCTTTGCCGTGGTGGTGCTGGCAGCGACAGACACCCTGCCCATCCTCGAGGGCTCCCTGATCGCCGCGGTGCTGCTCGTAATGACCAAGGTGCTCTCACCCTTGGAGGCGAGGCGGGCTATCGACGTCGAGGTCATCATCGTGATCGCCTCGGCCTTCGGGCTGGCGGCGGCCATGCAGGCTTCGGGTTTGGCTTCGGTGATCGCCGGGGGGCTCGTCAACTTCTTTGGCGACTATGGCGACCGCGGGGTGCTGCTCGGGCTGGTGCTGGCCACCATGATCTTGACCGAGATGATCACCAACAACGCAGCGGCGCTGTTGATGCTGCCCATCGCGGTGACCGCAGCTCAATCCACCGGGCTGGATCCGCGCGGTGTGGCCATCGCGGTGGCCATCGCTGCGTCGGCCTCCTTCCTCACGCCCATCGGCTACCAAACCAACATGATGGTCTATGGCCCTGGCGGCTACCGATTCGGCGACTATGCACGGCTCGGGTGGTCGTTGTCGTTGATCGTCCTTGTGCTGACGGTCGGGCTCACGCCGTTGCTCTGGGCCTGATCGCCGGACGTCTCGGGGGGTCAGACGCCCAGCACCGCGACGACTGCCCACCACCGCTGACTCACTCTGCGTGGACCTCATCACGCTCGGCCACCGTGGCCGCCGTTAGCCGGTGCCAGACCAGAAGTCCCAGCGTGATCATCGAGAAGCCGAAGACGAAGTCCTCAATGGGCGAATTCCAGCCCACCCGTATGCCGAGGGTTTGGCTGTCGTCGTAGAGCACGATCGTGTCCCCGGACTTGGTCAACCAGCCGTCCACCGGGATCTGAAAACCCCAGACGATCAGCATCGACAGCCAAAACTGGGCGGTGCGCAGGATGCCGGTCTTGAGCCAAGCGAACTCCAGCACCAGCACCGCAAGCACTGAGCCCACAGCGATGAGCGTGTATTCAGGCATCTCCGGCCTCACCCGCTCGCCACGGCGGCGGCCCTCCGCGCAGCCACACCAGACAGTTTCCGACCGCCTCGTAGGTCAGCAGCCCACAGATCGGCACCACCACGAAGAAGACCAACTCCTCGATCGGCATCGGTCCCAGGTGCAGCCCGGTGATGAACTCATCGGCATACCACCAGGTGCCACGGGCGATCCCCCATAGGTCCCAGATGACGAAGACGATCACCACGGGGATGAGCGCGAGCAACATCTGCCGAGGGCGTCGCCATACCCGCGCCCCGAGCACCAACTCCAACGGGAGCGTGATCAGCAAGCAGGCGGCCATCGCCAGCAGGTAGTGCCACTGGTCCATCAGGACTGACCCGCCAACGCCCGGCTCGGGGTGACCATCAGCCGGGTGGCGTAGCCGGCTTTGCGCCACGTCGGCACCCGCAACCGCTCGCCGAAGATGTCGTAGTCAGCGTCCTCGATCAGGTCCAAAATCTGGCAGTACAGGTGCCGGGCGGTCTGCACACACCGGCGAGAGGCCGGCGGCAAGAACGGCAGGCTCTCATCGGCGCTGCGATACAACTCCCGATTGCGGCCGATCTCGAACGACATCAGTGCCCGCCACTGCGGGGTGACGCGGTCGATCTGCCGGTCGACGCCAAACCGGTCCAGGTCGTCGGTCGGCACGTAGGTCCGCCCGAGGTCACGATCCTCGGCAAAATCCCGCAAGAAATTGGTGAGTTGAAAGGCCAGGCCGAGGTCTCGTGCCCCCGGCAGCGCCCGCGCGTTATCGGTCGGGCGCAGCACCGGCAGCATCATCTCGCCGATCACCGCCGCCGACCCGTCCATATAACCCAGCAGGTCCTCATACGTCGCATAGCTGGTGACCGTCAGGTCCTGAGTCATCGCCGCAAAGAACCGGTCGAAGCACTCCGGGTCGATCTGCCGTCGCCGCGCCGTCTCGGCCGCAGCACGCACGACAGGCTCGGCCACCGGCTCACCGTTCATGGCGAGGCGGAACTGCTCGGCAAAAGCGGCCAACTCCTGCTCAGTCTGGGCCACGGTGCGCTCGTCGCCGCTGGTCGCGCCCGGTGCATCGACGATGTCGTCGGCCATCCGGCACAGCGCATAGACCGCATACACGTCGTAGCGGTGCTCGCGCGGCAAGATCGCGGCACCCCAGTAGTACGTGGTGCCGTGTTGTCGCGTGATCGTGCGGCAGATCGCGTGATCCGCAGTGGGTGCCCGTTCTTTCATGCGGCCTTGGCGTCCAAGTACGAGACCACACGCTGCGCCGCCAGATCGCCGCTGATCAACACCATCGGCACACCGACCCCCGGCGTGGTGCCCATCCCGGCAAAAAACAGGCCCGGGATATTGCGCGGGGCGTTGCGGGGGCGGAACGGCCCGGTCTGCCGGAAGAGGTGGGACAGCGAGAAGGGGGTGCCCGAGGCCAAACCCTGATCGGCCCAATCCGCGGGCGTGACGAACTGCTCGGTGCGGATGTCGGTGGGATAGCCGCCGCGCTCCAAGAACTGCAGCAGTCGCTGGCGCATCGGCTCACGCTGCTGCTCCCAGTCGATGGTGCCGGTCAAGTCCGGCACCGGCTCCAGGACAAACATGGTGCTGCCGCCCTCGGGCGCGCGATCCGGTGCAGTCACGGTCGGCAGGGTCACCAGTCGAGACGGGTCGCTCATCAGCGTGCCCTCGCCAATCAACTGATCGAAGCTGCGCTCCCACTCGTGGCCGAAGTGGATGTTGTGGTGCAAAAGGTGGTCGGCCGCTGCGTCTTTGGTCCCGATGTGCCAGACCACCGCAGAGGGTGAGTAGCGCGGTTTGCGCAGCGACAGCGGCGTCGGCACGTCAGCAAGAAGCGTCTGGTATGCCGTGGTGATGTCGGTCGTGCAGACGACCGCATCGGCGGCGAGGTATTCATCGCCCAGCACCACGCCGGTCACCTTCCCAGAGCCATCGCGAGGCAGCACAGTCACGGGGGTATCCAGACGAATCGTGACCCCTGCGTCCTGCGCGGCCTTGGCCAGGGCACGTGGCAGCGCGTGCATGCCCTCGTCGGGGAAGAACACGCCGTTGATGGCGTCCATGTAGGAAATCACCGCGTAGATGCCGCGAGCCTCGTGCGGTGCCAACCCGGCATACAACGCCTGGAAGGTGAAGAGCTTGGTCAGCCGGTCGTCGGTGAACCGTTTGGAGACCAGAGAGTTCAAGTTGCCGAAGCCGCCCATCCCGACCAAGCTCGCTGCGGGCTTGGGGCGGTTGACCAGGCCCAACGGTGAGTCGAAGTTGCGGTTGATGAAGTTCGGCATCTCCACGTCATAGAGCCGCTTCAACCACGGCACGAACTCATCGAACGCCTTCGCATCGTCAAGCCCGCTCATCGAAGCGATCTGATCCCGCATCCTGACCGGGTCGGTCCAGATGTCCATCTGCGAACCGTCGGCGAAGAACGCGCGGTATCCCGGATCGAGCTGGGTCATCGGCAGCAGGTCCAGGCTGCCGCCCGCGGCCGCCAGGGTGGACTCGATGAGGTCGGGCATGGTCAGCACGGTCGGCCCGAGGTCGAAAACGTGCCCGTCCTGGGTGACTTCACCGGCCAAGCCGCCCACCTGCGAGCGCGATTCGACCACGGTGACCTCGTGTCCGGTGCGGCTGAGGTGACACGCAGTCGACAGGCCGGAAAGGCCCGCGCCGATGATGACGATCCTGCTCATAACGCTCCTTTGGGGGTGGTGCTTAAGCGTACGGAGCCATTCGCTTGGCTCGTTCGGGGGGCCTTCAGGCGCAGATTCAACGGACCCGCTGGTCGTAGCGTGACCCCGGCCCGAGGGCTGAAATCACCGCCGGTGAAGGTCAACGCGCCGCGGTCGGCCACGGCCTGCAGGGCGGTGGCCATCAGCAGGTGCGCGTAGTGCCGCCCCAGACAGGTCC
Source organism: uncultured Actinomycetota bacterium (assembly GCA_963803695.1). GTDB lineage: Bacteria > Actinomycetota > Actinomycetes > Actinomycetales > Dermatophilaceae > Ornithinicoccus. The sequence continues at coordinate 88,357 of CAWDNY010000014.1, read as the reverse complement.
GCTCCCCCGCCGCAAACGGAATGTAGCCCCACGGCGGCACCGGACTATCGACAAACCGCTGGGGTATGAAATCAGTCGGGCGGTCCCAGAGGTCCGGGTCGCGATGGGTCAGATAGGGGCTGTAGAGCACCAACGTGCCCTTCGGGATGTCCACGCCGTCGACGGTGATGTCCTTGGCGGCCCGACGACTGCCGGTCCATCCGGCGGGGTACAGCCGCAACGTCTCCTTGATCGCCGAGTCGTGCCGGGCAGGATCGAGCAGATCAGGGTCCTGGGCGGCGTGGGCCAGCAGCCAGGCCAGGGTATGGGCTGTGGTGTCGTAGCCAGCGGCCAGCGCCACCCGCATCTCTGGCAGGCCGCCGTGGCCGGCGAACGTCTCGGCCAGGCTCCCGCGGGGTGGGTCCGCGAGCACCTCGCGCAGCCGAGCGTCCATGGCGCGGAAGCGCAAGGGTCTCGGCAGGAACGGAATCGGCAACGGCTGCTCCATCGGGCCCAGCCAGCGGTCGAGCACGGGGTCGGTCTCGCTGGTGCCCAGGAAGGTGGCGGACAGCACCGCCCGGACCACCGTCGAAGCCCAGTGCACCGCGTCGAAGTCGCCGGTCGGCAGATGCTGGTCGATGGTCGTCGCCATGCTGGTTTGGAGGTCGCTGAGCGCGCCCTTGGTGAAGCCGGGGTTGAGGTCGTTGCGCTGTGGGCGGTGCTGGGGAGCGTCAGTTTGGACGATGCCCGCGTTGAGATAGGGCGAGAGTTCGCTCAGCCCCCCGCGGCTGCGGAAGGTGTCGAGGTCGCCGAGGACCCCCCGGTTCCACTCGGGGCTGTATCCGACGATCGCTCGACGCCACAGCCGCAACTCAAACGTCGACGCACCGCGCGCAGATGCCGCCCGGGCTCCCCCTTCGAGGACCCCCAAGGGGTTGATGCCCCACTGACCCAGATGGCCCACCAACGGCGAGGTCGGCGGGGCCGGTAGCTCGAACCGTGGCCCTGATGAGCCGAGAGTGCGGCGAACGCGGACCAGCGGCTTCATTCGTACGTCCTGCCACGCCACGTCGGCCGCCCACGCAACGCGCGCACGACCAGCGGGACCATCGCGGGAGCAATCGCCGGCACCAACAGCGCCTGCCACACGGCATACCGTCTGGTTTTGATCTCGACGAGGGCGCGCTCGGTCACACCCAGGGCGAGCGGCAGGGCCCAGCGGCGGTCACGGGGCAGCAACAGCAACGGCATGGTGTATGCCGTGAGGTGGGCCGCCCAGCCCAGGAGCAGGACGACCGGCGACCCGGCGCTCATCGGCATCAGGCCGCGTGAGAGCCCGCCGACGACCTGGCCGTAGGAGTGGTACATCCGGACGTGCACGAGGTCGCCGCCCAACGCCAGGCCAAGGCGCAGACCCAGCGAGCGAGTGCGCCGTGCCATGGCTACGTCCTCAACGACCTCTGCACGCACCCCCTCGAATCCGCCGACCCGTTGGTAACTGTCGCGGTCGAAGACCATGCATGCGCCGTGCGCGGTGGCCGCTGAGGGGATCGGCAGACTCAACAACGGATGGGCCAGCAGGCTCAACAGAATGGTGTCGATGGTGGGCACGACGAGATGCTCCCCCAGGGTTTTCGTCTGCTGACGAGGGAACACCGAGAAGACGTCTGCGCCGACCCTGGCCCTTTCTGCGACCACGGCGGCCAGTGCCCCCGGCTCGAGCGTGACGTCCGCGTCGAGGAAGACGAACGTGTCTCCCTGCGCGGCAACAGCTAACTGCTCGCAGGCCCACGTCTTGCCGGTCCACCCTTCCGGCAACGACTCACCGCAGAGCACCCGGGCCTGCGGATGGCCCGAGGCCTCGATGATGTCTAGCGCGACCTGGGTTGTGCTATCGCTGGAGTTGTCATCGAGGATAAGCACCTCGGCATCGTGCTCGGCCAACATCGCGGGCAGCGTCCCAGGCAACCGCTTGGCCTCGTCCCTCGCCGGAATCAACACGGACACGCGACGAAGGTCGGTGCCGGCTGCCGGGTTCAGCACCGGGAACCGCACCAGGTTGATGGCCAGGGTCAGCATCTTGACCGCAAGGAAGGCCCGCACGGCATGCTGCGTGAGACTCATCGTCGCCCGGTGAGACGATGGCGTGCCTATCGACGCCATGCCTATCGACGCCATGCCTATCGACGCCATGGAGTCAGCACCGAGATGAGCCCGTCGACCGAGCCACGGCCAGGCACGACAGCCCGATAGCCAGGCAACGGCTCGGTGGGGTCTTCGGTGGCCAGGGCCTCGTCCAACGCGGCGAGCGACAGGCCGAGCACCGGAGCCAGCTCCTGTGCGCTGACCGCCTCCCCGATGTCGATGAAGGCCTCGGCGTGCTGGGACCCCCGCATCACGACTCGAAAGGCCACGGGCACCAACGGCACACCCGCCTCGGTCGCGATCCGTCCGGCCCCACCTCGCAGCGGACCCAGCGGTCCTGCCGCCAACATTCGACCCTCGGGCATGATGATCAGCGTCCGGCCCGATCGCAGCGCGGGAAGGGCTCGCTCAGGGTGTGATGCCGGGACGGCATCGATCCAGTCGAACAACCGAAACTGGGCCAGGTTCTTGTCCGAGATCAGCACCGTGGGCCGCTGTCCTTGCGTGCGCAGCACCGAGGCCGCGGCGAAGGCATCCCACCAGTGGTGATGATTCATCGCCCAGACGACGGGCTCGCTGGGGATCTCGCCGCGCGCCCAGACGCCCTTGAGGCTGAGCCGCACCATTTGGTCAAAACCCGTCAGCAAAGCCTCACCGCGCAACCGCACTCCCGCGGACCTACGATTCACGCCAGGCCACCCGTTCGGCCATCAACCGCAAACCCTCAGTGCCCTCAGCGGTGAGGGAGTCGGTCTGCAGATCTGTGAGCGCTTGCTCCACCAGATGGCTGACCCGACCCTCAGCCTCATCGCGTATCCCTGCGTCCACCATGGCCTGCTGCACGATCCGCACGTCATCGGAGCCTTCGGTTGCCGTGCCGACGCGGTGCAGCGCCTTCAAGCCAGAGCCAACGAGTCGTTCTTGAGCCAACATCCACAGCACCGTGGGCTTGCGCGAGCACAGGTCATCCCCGCCGGGCTTGCCGGTCACCGCAGGGTCTCCCCATACCCCCAAGATGTCGTCGCGCAACGCGAAGGCCTGCCCCAGTTGCCGCCCGTAGGAGCGCAGGGCCGCCTGACCCGACGCGTCGACGCCGCCCGCAAGGGCACCCAGCAGCAACGGGCGCTCGATCGTGTACGAGCCGGACTTCAGCCGGGCCACCCGATCGGCTTGCTCGTAGGACCGCGATTCCGTGGCGGCACCGGTCAGGTCGGCACCCTGGCCCGCGATCAACTCGGCGCACAGTTCGTGCCACGCGTCACGGAAGTCCTGCGGCAGACCGGCGACCAACCGATCAGCCTGCATATGGGCCAGGTCGCCGAGCAAGATCGCGATGTTGTCGCCGAAGCGGGTCGCGCTGCCGTGGCCGCCTGTCTCAGCGTGCCAGTCGCGTGCCTGAGCGTGTGCCGCTGGCCGGCCCCGTCGCCATGTCGACTCGTCCATCACGTCGTCGTGGATCAGCGCGAAGACGTGCAACATCTCCAGGGCCGCCGCGGCCCGGCACAGGTCGGCATACGACTGGGTGTTCGCCGCCGCCCCCGCCGCGACGTACCCCCAATGGCACATCCGGGGCCGGATCATCTTGCCGCGGCCAGCGACAAGCGCCCCCAACCAGGTCGGCAGGTCCTGCTCCAGGATCGGGTCATCCTCGGGTTGCAGGCCCGTGGAGGCCCACACACCCTGAGCCCAGCGAGCCTCTTCCTGAAGCAACCGGTCCACCGCGCCGAGGGTCTCATGGACGGCCGGGGTATGCGGTGCGGCAGGGGTGGGCAGTGATGGCAGGTCTCGACTGAGCAGCGGCACCTGCAAGCCCATCCAGGGACTGAAGACCGCGGGGGCATAAGTCAACGCATCCACCGCCTGAGGCCACGGCACCCAGGCGTAGTCCATGACCTCGTCGGGATCAGGCGAGGGGTCGTGATCGACACGGCCGAAGTACACCGGGCATACCTCGTGCTCGACGATCCCGCTGGCATCGACTGCTCGATAGCGGAAGTCCGGCAGCAGCACGGACAGATCGCGGACCTGCACGCCAAGTTCTTCGCGGACCCGTCGCGCGATGGCCTCCGGCGTCGACTCACCGGGTCGGGGATGACCACAACAGGAGTTGCTCCATACCCCCGGCCACGCCACTTTGCCCAAGGCGCGGCGAGTGATCAGGGTGCGTCCTTGGGCGTCGAAGAGGTACACCGAGAAGGCGCGATGCAACGGGGTGTGCGTTGTGTGCACTTCGCTGCGCGGCGCGGTGCCGACCTGGCGACCGTCGTCGTCGACCAGGACGACGTCGTCGGTCACGATTCGGATGGTGTCCAGCTCGCTCACTCTTAACCTTTGCGTCGGGCTGTCGAAGCACAGATTGTCTCACGCAGCGGACTTCGGCTCGTGATGGGGATGCGGATCCGTCTGCACCTCTCAGGACCCGAGATATCGATCGGCAGCACATTCACGGTATACGGGCCCGTGGCGTGATTTTCCCGCGACTCGATGGGGGCCTCCTGGGGGTCTTGCCTGCTGGGCAACTCGCGTATGGAGCGTCAGAGGCGTGAGGTCAGCAGAAGGGGGGGCGATGGTCGATGGTCAAGGACCCTTTGCCGGCCAGGCGCCACAGCCGGGCGGCAATGTCCCGGTCCTCGTCGGTCACCAGGTTGCCCATCCAGCGCAGAGCTAGCGTCATCATCCAGGTCGAGCGCATCCCGATCGGGCCCAGCGCAGGCAACACCCGCGGCACCGTGACCAGTCCGGCCAGGCGTCGCGCGATCGAGAAGGCCTCGCCGTAGTGATGGGTCAGCACCGCTGGCCAGGTCGTGCCCAGGTGGTCGCCGGCATGGATGCTCTCGGCCACCAACCGGCCCGTCTCGAGGCCGTAATCGATGCCCTCGCCGTTGAGTGGGTTCACGCAGCCGGCCGCGTCGCCGATCAGCGCCCAATTCGCTCCAGCAACGCCCGACACCGCGCCGCCCATTGGCAGCAACGCCGAGGTGGGTGCGCGCAGCGGGCCGGACAGGCCGAAGTCTTGAGCACGCTGATCGGCATAGAACTGCATCAGGGGTCGGAGTTGGATGTTGGCCGGGCGCTTGGAGGTGGCCAACGTGCCGACTCCGACGTTCACTTCACCGGAGCCCAACGGGAAGATCCAGCCGTATCCGGACAGCAACTCCCCCTCCATACCGCGCAGCTCGAGGTGAGATGAGATCCACGGATCCTCGGACTGATCCGAGTCGATGTAGGCCCGACCGGCCACTCCGTAGACGGTCTCCCGGTGCCATTCGCGGCCCAACGTCCGGCCCAACTGGGAGCGCACCCCGTCGGCAACGACCACATGCTGAGCCCGCACGGTATGCCGTTTGCCACCAGAGTCGAACACCACCCCGGTCACTCGCTCCCCCTCTCGCTGGACGTCCACCGCACGTGCGCCCTGGACCCCGACCGCGCCGGCCTCCAGGGCAGCATCGCGGATGTGGTTGTCGAGCTCGGTGCGCGGCACGGCCGAACCATGGTCAGGCAGCGTTCCGCCGGGCCACGGCAACTCCAGGACCTGGCCGAACCCGTGGGCCCGCAGACCCTTGTTGACCACATGGGACCGCACCCAGTCAGCCAAACCCAGTCGGTCGAGCTCAGCGACGGCCCGCGGGGTCAGGCCGTCGCCACAGCTCTTGTCACGAGGGAACGTCGCGGCGTCGGCCAGCACGACATCGTGGCCCATCCGCGCCGACCAAGCCGCAGCGGCCGAGCCAGCGGGTCCAGCGCCGACCACCAAGACATCGGTGCTCTCGGGCAAAAGGGTGGGATTCACTTCACCATTCTCCCTGGCCGCTTCAGCTGCTCACGACCCGCCCCCCGGCATACCCACTGACCGATGTGCGCTCCGTTGCACTATGCCAACGCGCTGAGAGCGCGCACACCGGTCATCTGCGAGCGCATCTCTCAGTTCTTGGCGGACTGCAGCAACTGCTCGCCGATGATGAGGTCGGCCCCACGACTGGCCGTGGTGACCTTAATCGCGTTGGCTTCGTCCGGGCCGAGTGCCCATTCACGGGCCTCCTGCGGACTCTTGCCGTGCTCGATATGCCGCCGGATCAACTGATCCTGGCGGCGCGTCTCCTCGGTCGCGCAGTGCCAGACCTGGGCCAAGTGCCGACGGACGCTCGGCCACGGATCGTCGGGCAACAGCAGGTAGTTGCCCTCAGTGATCACCAAGGAGGCGCTCGGAGGCACCTCGATAGCGCCGGCAATCGGCTGCTCCACCTCACGCTGGAACGTCGGGGCATAGATGCTGACATCGCGCTGAGCTGGATCGGCGATCCGACCCAGCAACGCGGCATACCCATGGGCATCGAAGGTCTCCGGTGCCCCTTTGACGTCCAGCAGCCCCAACCGCTCCAGCGATTCATCGGCCAAATGGAAGCCGTCCATCGGCACCTGTGCCACCCAGGGACCCTCCGCGCCGATTCCATCCTCTTCGCGCTGCGTCTGCGGCGGCTGCCGAGACGACAACTCCCGCACTAGTGCCTGCACCAACGTCGATTTGCCCGACCCGGGTGCGCCGGTGACGCCCAGGATCACCCGCGAAGAACCGTGGACCAGGGCCGCAGCGGCATCGGCGAGGGCATCGATGTCGGTGATCGTCACTCGTCAACTATTTCAGAGCATCGTGAAATCGGCCGTCTGCGGGTCGGGAAACATCCGCTCGTCGGTGTCCAGGGCCGTGATGGCCTTCATCTGGGCCTCGTCCAACTCGAACGAGAACACGTCGAGGTTGGACTGAATCCGATGCGGGGTGACTGACTTGGGTATGACGATGGTCCCGTTTTGGATGTGCCAGCGCAGCACGATCTGACCTGGGCTCACGTCGAGGGCCTCGGCGGCCTCGGTGACTGCGTCGTGGTCGAGGTCTTGCGCCTGGCCGATCGGGGCATAGGCCTCAACGGCGATCCCCGCGTCGCGACTCACCTGTTGGGTGGCGGGCTGCTGATAACTGGGGTGCAGCTCGATCTGGTTGACCGCAGGGACGACGCTCGCGTGCTCGACCAGGCGGGCGACATGGTCGGGCAGGAAGTTGGAGATCCCGATCGCGCGAACCGCGCCGTCGGCATACAACTTCTCGAAGGCCCGCCAGGTCTCCAGGTAGAGGTCTTGGCTCGGGACCGGCCAGTGGATCAAGTAGAGGTCCACGACGTCGAGCCCGAGTTTGCGGCGACTGTCGTCGAAGGCCTTCAGGCTCGCGTCGAAGCCCTGCTCACCGTTGCGCAACTTGGTGGTCACGAAGATGTCCTCGCGCGGCAGGCCGCTGGCCCTGATGGCCGCACCTACACCGGCCTCGTTTTGATAGGCGGCCGCGGTGTCGATGTGCCGGTAGCCTGCCGCCAGGGCCTTCTCGACTGCGGCTTGGGTCTCATCGTCAGGGATCTGGAAGACCCCGTAGCCGACCTGAGGAACCTGGACCCCGTTGTTGAGTTCGATGTGATCAATAGTCGTCATGACGGTGCCTACGCGCCGATCCGCCGGAGTATTCCGACCAAGAACGAGGCATACGCAGCGGATTCCCTGGTGATTCGCAGGATGTCATCAGAGAATCGAGGCGTGGAATGGGTCCTGGCGGCGTTCGCGCTTGTGCTCCTAGTGGGCATCGGGCTGACTCCTGCGCTCCGGGCAGCCCCCGCCGAGCCGGAGCCATCGACTGATCAAGAGCGCGAGATCCAAGAACTGTTTGCCACGGTCGACGCCGAGACATCCGCAGACCTCATACGCCTCCTGCATGTGCGCACCCGCGACCTCATTGGCCGTCAGGTGCCGGTGCGGGAGATTCGCGCTGCCCCCGCTCCACGAGTGGCCAGGATTGCCTTCAGCAGCGGAGATGTCGTGTTGGTGACCAGCAAGACTCCCGGCGATCTGATCTCGATGGCCAAGGCGATGCAGGTCACCTCGGTCACGCTGGGCGCGCTATCGGTCTCCGAGCAGGGCCCGATCTTGCAGTTCACGTGGAACTACGGACATTCTCTCGAGGTGTATGCCGTCGGGCTCGATCAGGCGGATTAGGACGCCGCCCGTGCCACCCCGCGCAGCGCCACGGTCAACTGATTGCCGATCACGGCGGAAGGGAGCCGGTCGAGTCCCAGCAGCCGCCGGTCGATGGTGCCGTGTGCGGCGAAGGTTGCGATGCCGTCGTCGCTCACGGTGGCCTCGGTGGCCCTCAGCCGCAAAGCTGCATTGTGATCCTTGACCTGCGCCACGCCATCGATCACGTCGCCGGTGGAGCTGCCCGAGTAGGTAATGAAGGGACTCATGTCGGAGTCCAAGAAATCGGCGCTGCGCAGGTGCTTGTCGCGCCGCGCATTTCCCGAGTCGACCGAGGCTGCAGCCACTCTGATCTCCAGTTGGCGGATCACCCCGAAGTCATCGACCGAGACCAACCCCTCCTCGATCCGCACGGTGAGTTTTACCGAGGACACCAGGAGACTCCGGACCGAAATGGTGATCCTCGAGCCCGCCGGGTCGAGCACCCAGGCACCCACGGGGAACGTTTTTGTGCCGTGCGGCGGGCTCGACATGATCGATTCCCGCAGCCTGTGATCTATGTGCTCAAACCCCATACGTAAACCCAGCTCCCTTTAGTCGTTGATCATTCAATCACGACCTATTCGCACCAGACCCGTTATTTGGATGGGTCGTGCTCGGTATCTTAGAAGATCTGAGGGGTTCCACGCGCAGAACGGCACAGAGCCGCCGCCACCCCACGGGCCTTGATCAGCGTCTCGAGGTATTCATCGCCAGGGTCAGACAAGGCCGTGATCGCCCCACCGATCCCAAAAACCGCCACACCTTCGCGGTCGTCCACGACCAAAGTGCGGATCACAATCGAGGTGTCCATCGCCCCGTTCAAGCCCAACCAGCCGATGGCCCCGGAATAGACCCCCCGCGCTCCGCCCTCCAGGACGTCCAGGATCTCCATCGTTCGGACCTTGGGGGCTCCGGTCATCGACCCGCCGGGGAAGCAGGAGCGCAGCACGTCGGTAGCTCCCATATGCGGAGCCAGGTGCCCGGTGATGGTCGAGACCAGTTGGTGCACGGTCGACCATGTGCGCACGGCAAACATCTCCGGCACCCTGACGCTGCCCGCTCGGCATACCCGATGGAGGTCGTTGCGCAGCAGATCCACGATCATCAAGTTCTCGGCGCGCTCCTTGGCATCAGCAGCCAACTCGCGGGCCACCGCCTGGTCCCGCTCGGGGTCGGCGTGCCGGGCCCGGGTGCCCTTGATCGGCTCGGCGCGCACCTGCCCATCGGCCGAAAGCGAGACGAACCGCTCCGGCGACGCGCTGAGCACCGAGAAGTCACCGCACTCCAGCCACGCCCCGTGGGGCACCGGGCTGATCCGGCGCATCGCCCGATAGGTCCTGGCGGCATCGACCGGGACAGGCCAGGTCACCTCATTGGTCAAGCAGACCTCATACGTCTCACCGGCCCGGATAGCCTCCTGCGCCTGCTGGATCAGCGCTCGATACTCCTGCTCGGTATGCCGGCCCGCCCCAGCGACCATGTCGTCCGTGCGATCGAGCGCTGGCTCAGCCGCAGCTTCGCTCGCGGACCTGGTCTGGCACGGCACAGACAGCGAGGCGACGACGCGCGCGACCGTGGCCAGCCACCGTTCCTGCTCCGCCCGCTCGGTCTCGCTATGCAGCGCCATGGCGTACATGCGCTGGCTCGCGTGGTCGATCACCACCGCTCGATCGGCGAACAGGAGCCAGGCATCCGGCCTCGGGGACGCGTGCGCCACCCTGCCGCCGGTCTCCGCTTTCACCTCATACCCCAGATAGCCCAGGAACCCCGGACGGAAGTCGAACGGCAACCCGGAGTCCGCTGGCTCAGCGAGGCGCACGCGGGACAACACGATGTCGAGGTTGTCGAACAGCGCCCCCGCCATCTCCTCGCCGGTGGACAGCCTCGTGCCCTGACCGACGTAATGGCGCAGCGTAAACGCCAACGGGCCGGTGGCGTCGGCGAAAACGGAGATGCCGGCACCGTCGGAGGAGTCGAGCCACACGGATTCACGATGCGGCTGAGCCTCCTGGCGCATCTGCGCGAGCGCATCGTGCATCTGCCACGCATCGACGGCACCGCCGACCTCGGCGACTGACATCCGCAGGACTCGGACGTACTCGACGGGGATGACGGGATGAGTGGGTACGTCGCCGACCGCTACCGCCACTGCCACCGGGCCCGGCCCGCTCGAATCCCCAGGGGTGACCCCCGCCTCGGCCAAGAAGTTCGCGATCAGGCGCTCGCCGTGCTCGGTCAGCACCGACTCGGGGTGGAACTGCACCCCCCACCGCCGCTGATCAGGATCGGCCAGGCCCATGATGGCCCTGTCGTCATCGGCCCACGCGGTGGCCTTCGGTCCACCCCCCTCGCCAGACAGCGGCCCCACGACCTGGAGTGAGTGATAGCGCACCACGTCGAACGGGGACGGCAGCCCGGCAAAGAGGCCGGTGCCGTCGTGAGTGACCCCCGAGACGTTGCCGTGCCGGGGCTGCGCCATCTGCACGACAGAGCGACCCGCGGCGTGCGCGATGCCCTGATGCCCCAGACAGACCCCGAGCACTGGCACTTCGTGCTGGCTCAGCGCGACGAGCGAAATCCCCATATCGGCATCGACCGAGGGTCTCCCCGGGCCGGGGCCGATCACGATGGCCTCGAAGCCCAACCACCACGCCGCGCTGGGGTCCACCGGGTGGTCGTGACGCCATACCGTCGGCGCAGTCCCCAGCACACGGTGCAGCAGATCCGCGACGTTGAAGGTGAAACTGTCGATGTTGTCGATCAGCAGCACTCGCGGGGGACCATTCACGCCACTATTCTCACGCACCGGCTCCTGCGCCAGCGGAACCGCAAGCCCGGTGGGATCGTCGCAGGACCATGATTAACTGCATACCGCCCGCGGGCGCTCGCCCGCCGGTTCACTAGGCACAAGGGGATCACGTGAGCAGAGCCGAGGATTTCATCAATGCCGCGAAGCAATACGCGGGCGGCAGCGACGTCCGGGAGGTCGTTGGATCGATGGCCGCCGGGGCCAGCACCCAACAAGCTATGCCGTCAGGCCAGGGTGACGTGCAGCGTCAGTCGGGCGGTCGCCAGTCGGACCAGCGCCAGGGCGGCAACCGTCAAGACAATGACGAGGACGCCTTTGCTCTGAACGCCCGCGACTTCCCCGCCGCTCGCGACCAGAGCCGCGCTGCCGGCACCCGCATCCAGTCGGCGTCGGTCTCGTTGAACGACGCCGCCGAAAATCTGAGTCGCAGCTACTACGAAAACGGTCAGCACGGCCCGGTGCACGTCATCACGCCGATGGTGATGCCCAAGGGCCGCCGGCTACGGGTGATCCTGCCTCTGCTGCTCCTGGCGATCCTCGGCGCGGTCGGGGGAGTGGCCCTGCTGCCGACCGATGGGTTGAGCTCGGCGATCTTCGGGTTCCACTACTGGGCCCTAGTGCTGATCTTCGCCGGGTTCGCCTGGTGGCGTCAGGGCATGGTGATGGTCCCAGAGGGCTGTGTGGCGCTGATCTCCCGCTTCGGCAAGGTCGAGGCGGAGGTCGGGCCCGGCCGGGTGACGCTGCTGAACCCGTGGAAGCGTGTCTCCTACATCATCAACGTGACCCGCGAGTACCCCTTCAACGCGCCCATCCGCCAGGCACCCACCAAATCCGGCGTGCAGGCCTCGGTCGATCTGTTTTTGCAGTTCCGCATCGTCAACGCCCGCGAATTCGTCTTCGTGCTCGGTGCCGTGCAGGGCTTCCAGGACAAGCTCAACAACGCGATCTCGGAGACCACACGCTCTCTCATCTACGAGCAGGAAGCCTCTGGCATCTACGACCTTGTCGGCGAGAGCACCTCAAAGCTGTTGGAGCAGCTGAACGCGCAGTTCGCCCCGGCGGTCGAGCTGACCACGGCCAACATCACCCACGCCGAGCCGGCCAACCAGGAGTATCGGATGGACCTCGCTGCCCCGGAGATGATCCGGGTGGCCAAGGAGGCCTATACCTACGAATACGAACTGCAGCTGCGCAAAGAGCAAAACGACGGTGACCTCAACAAGGACCTCGCCTCGTTGAACGAGACGTTGTCGGCGATCCAGGCCGACATCGCGCGCTACCAGGCGCAGATGGACACGGCGTTGGAGCGGGAGACCAACCGCGCCGACTCGCTCGCTCGTCAACGCTTCGTCGAGGCCGAGTCCACCGCTAACGCCAACGCCGCGCTCCTGGAGGCCCAGGCCCTGGACATCCGTGCGGTCAGCGCTGCACTGGCTCCGGAGATCCTGGACTACCGCTACCAGCAGGACATGCTGGCTCAGTTGGAGTCGGTGGCTTCTTCGCTGCCGCAGATCGTCCGGATCGGCGGCGACACCGAGGGTGTCGACTTCCTCCAGGTTGCTCGTCAGTTGATCGGCGACTCCGACACTCCGCTGTTCACCGATGCCGACATGGAGTCGATCCGGTCGCGCAAGCCTGCCATCGAGGAGCGGGTGGCCAGCCGCAAGGCCGACATCACCCACTTGCTCAAGCCGCCGGAGGAGACCCAGGTCGAGATCGTGCCCGAGTCCGATGCGTCGGCCGAACTGCCCGGTGAGGACCGGATGGAAGCGATCCGGCGCTCGGTCGCCGAGGACGGCGCATCGGCAAGCGAACCCGCAGCAGAGAAGGCGGCACCGCGACACGCGACGCCAGAATCCGAGCCGCAACCCGAAACGTCACAGCCCGCAGTAGCCCGGGAAGGAAACCACGGTGAGTGAACAGACGATGCGAGGCGCCCACGGGATGTCCTCGATCAAAGAAGCCCTCGCCGGGTGGGGCGACGTTGCCGCTCTGCTTCGCGGTGGTGACGGTGGGGCGTTGGTCCCGGTCGTCATCCCCAAGGACGCCCGCGGTCTGCGCTGGCTGTCCCTGGTCTGGCTCGCGGCGTGGGCCGGATTCAGTGGGTTGCTGCTGGCCCTCGGCGACTACGGCACCCTCAGCGTGCTCGCCTTCCTCGGCTCGCTCGTCCTGGTGGCGTTGTCAGCCCTGTGGTGGTGGCGCTCCTCGATCATCGAGATCGAGGAAGGCACCGTCGGTGTGCTCACCAAGTTCGGCGCGATCAGCGGGCAGGGCTTGCCGCCCGGCCGGCACTACCTCTGGCACCCGTGGGCGCGGGTGGCCTACGTGGTCGACGTGACCACCGAGATCCCGTATGCCGCGCCGGTGCTGTCCAGCCCGACGCACGAGAACGTGCCGCTGAAGTCCATCGAGTTCTTCCTGCGCTTCCGGATTGTGGACGCGGTTCGGTTCGTGCAGACCATCGGCGCCGGCAACTTCGACCTGGTGCTGTCCAACTCGGTGCAGGACGCGATCCGCCAGCGCAGCCGTCAGGTGCGCACCGAACGGGCCTATGACCTGCGCGGCTCGGACGTCAAAGACATGCAGGATCTGCTAAATCGGCAGTTGACCCGATACGGCGTGCAGATTATGGGCTGCAACATCCCGGATGTTCAGCTCCCCGACCAATACCGCGAGCACCTCTCCACGCGTGAGCGCACCTCGAAGGAGCTGTCGGCATACGAGAAGGAATGGGAGTTGATCCGCAAGCGTCGGATCGACACGTTGCTGATGCAGATCGAGCGGTCCAAGAAAGTCCGGGACGCCAAGATCGTCGAAGTCAAGGGCGCGCTCAACAAAGCCCGCAAGGACGTTGCGCAGATGTTGGAGGAGCGCGAGACCGAAGCACAACGGGTGACCTACGAAATCGAGACCCGCGCCCGCACCAACCTGGTCGCGGCTCAAGGTGAGGCGAAGGCGCAGGAGCAATTGGCCACGGCATACCGCGACAACCGCGCGGTGCTGGGTTATGAGTTGGCGCGCCGCCGATTGGATGTCGGCGCTCGCTTGGCCCAGGCCGCCCCCCGACCGGTCATCGTGCACACGGACGAGAATTCCGGCGACACCTCAGCGCTGTCGACACTGCTCATGGCCCAACTGCTACCGCAGATCCAGAGCGCGTCAACCAAGGTGTCACCCGCCAAGGCGGCCAACTCGGCTCCCTCGGACTGAGGGACCGGCTCAGCCCAGATACAGCAACGCCAGGGGAACCGGCCGGTCACGGAACGGTCAGTGCCCCTGGCGTTGGTCTATTCGGCGAGACCGATCGGCTCGGCGATCACCACGAAGTTGCTTTCGTAACTGCGGACTTCAGGTCGCCAGCGACCGGAGCAGGTGATCAACACCAAACGGTGCTCGCCGCGCTGGTCGAAGGCGAGACTGCCCGAAACCAGCACATCTTTGTCGATCAATTCCGTCGAGGTCACGCGGTAGGCCAACTCGCCCTCGTCACCGCGGACCGTCACGACGTCATCGACCTTCATGTTTAGTAGCCGGCCGAAGTAGCCGACGCCCTGCTCAGCGGAGTCGATGTGCCCGGCAATCACGGTCGAGCCGAAGGGATCGTTGACGTAGGCACCTCCGTCCCACCAGCCGAGGTGGTCGACATTTTCGGGCACGACCAATTCACCGTTGACGGTGGGGGCCGGCTGGACGGGCGCCGTGGAGCCGTCTGACAGCTCCACTTCGGCGGGCTGAAAGCGGACTCGCTCGCTCGCCGCAGCCGTTCCTTGCTGCGCAGCGTCGACGTCCACGTTGACGGGCGACGAGGCCGCCGAGGTGCCATCGCCGAGGTCGTCGTCACCATCTGCGGTCTCAACGGCGGTATCGCCAGCGAGCGAACTCTCGACGGCCGCCGGGGCGGATGATGCGGGTGACCCGCACGCCGCCAGCGTCACCGCGGCGACAAGCATCGCCGCGGAGCACAGCAGGCTCCGGCTCCCTCGATGGTCGCTCAGCGCCACAGTCCGCTGAACAGGGCGAGGACCCGGCTCCACGCGCCGAACTGGCCACCGGTGCCGGTGTTGACGACCTCCGGCACGGATGAGCCTTCTTCTTCGACGTCCAAGACGTGCACGACGACGTTCATCGTGTCTGCCTCCGCGTCACCGACCGCGAAGACGCGGTTCAACGAGCCGACCTTGACGGTCAGATCCAAAGGGCCGAGGATAACGGGCTCGGTCTCACCGGTGGGGACGATCTGCACGGTGTAGGTGTCGACCGGCACGACCAGGGTCAGCGACTCACCGTTGGCCACGTTGGCAAAGAGCACCTGATCGTTGACCACGATGTCTGCCGGCGGCACCGCGGCAGTGTGGGCGACGGTCAGCGTCGCCTTGTCTTCCGTCACCGCGGAGAGATCGTTGTCGAAGACGGTCAGCACCGCACCGTCGGAGGCGCTGGAGGGCAGGTGCAGCACGACGTCGGAGTTGTCTCCGGCCTCCGCATCGACGGTGTTCTCAGCGAGGGTGTCGCCGTCCGCGTCGGTGAAGGTCCACGTGTTCGACCCGGGCTTGACACTGAAGGGACCGGCCACCTCCGCGGTCTCGACGTCGGTGGCCAACGTCTCACCGTTGACGCTGATATCAACACTCTCGTCGGGCAATCCCTGAACGATATAGAGGGTGACGTCGTCCTCTGCAGCCATCGCAGGGGCCGCGAAGGCACCAACTGCGATGAGGCCACCAGCGGCGATCGTGGATGTTGCAACTCTGAGGGCGGGGACGAGAGATCCCATGTCGCTCCTTGGGGCGAATTTACTCAATTATTGCCGACCAATGGGCTTAACATAACATTCTCTAGACTCTCCCTTTGCCATCTAGTCTTGTTTCTGGTCGAGTTTGGAGAAATTTATGCCACCAAGAAGGCTTTCCGATTCCCTGCGCCAGTGCCTTGGCCTGCTGGTGGTGCTGCTGTTGCTGGGATCAGCCGCTGCGTTCTATCGCGTTGCGCCCGAGGCGATTGCAGTCCCCGGGCCGACCCCGAAACTGACAACGCAAGACAGCTCCCCTGACTCCGGCGAGGGCACAACCCAGACCTCGGAAGCCAAAATTACCTCGGGCGAGGACGAAGCGGCGGTCACCGTCACGGTGACCCCGGAGGCTGGCCTTGCGCAGATCCCCACGCCGATGCCCGAAGATGGCCCCGGGATAGATCAAGTCGGCATCTTGATGCTGATTAGCCCGGCCTCCGGAGGCAAAGTGACTGTGAACGAACTCGTTCTTTTACCGGATACTGTCGAGCGTCTCGTGCTCGCACCGCCCGATATCGCCCGTGCCGGGAGCGAGTTCGAAGAAGCGGAGCCCAGTGCCAGCCAGGTGCAGATCAGCGCCGGCAATCAGCCTGTGTCCATTCCGGACGGATCCGTGACAGAAGAGGTCAGCGTGGCCGTGGCGCAGGCCGATGCGTTCGAGCTGTACTACGAACTCGAAGGGGCGACAGTTCGCAGCGTGCCTTCGACGGCACGTCGCAGCCTGGCGGCCGCGGCCCCGCTCATGGCCGGTCTGCCGCAGGAATTGCCGGTGCGGGTGATCGCAGCGGGGCCATCTGTACTGGGTTTGAGTTGCCCATTGTTGTCCTTGTCCGATATGGCGTGCGGTGAAGGCACTTCTCTTGCGGTGCAAACTAATACGGATTTGCCATTCGAGTCCGCAGTAGTCACGATGCAGTTTGACGAACCGCGGCCCTGAACTGGGGATAGTGAATTCTGAATTTTTACCTCTCGCTCTAGGGACAAACCGACTCTTCATCTACGCGGGCTACGTGATGCTCGCCGGGACCCTGACGTTCTGGACCTTGGTCTGGCCTGAGGGCCGTCGCGACCGCAAATTGATCACCATGTCGGTGGCCGGCATCGCGTTGTTGACGTTCGGCTCACTGCTCGATCCGCTGCTCGAGGTGTATGCCGGCAACACCACCTGGACGCAGTTCCTGACCCCGATCCACGGCACTGCCCTGCTCCTGCGGTTCGCCGGCGTGGCAGCCGCCGGGTTCTTCTTGGTCGACATCGTGCGCTATCCGATTGCGGGCTGGCGGCGGCTTCTGCCTGGGGCCATCGTCATCATCATCGCGACCAGCATGGTGCTCGCCTCCAACGCCGTCGGAGGCCCCTGGCAAACCGTGAAGCTGATCGCCACCATGGGCCACATCGTGGCCACGGCCGCGTGGCTCGGCGGCCTTCTGGCCCTTGCCGCGGTGCTCATCCCCCGTGAGTACCTCAACGAGCTCGATGACGTGATACCCAGGTTCTCGATCGTGGCCGTGACAAGCGTCGCAGTCTTGCTCGTCACCGGGACGATGCATGCCTTGGCCATCGCCGGTGGGGTGGTGCCACTCATCGAGTCGCGCTACGGACTGGTGCTCGGCATCAAGGTGGCGGTGTTCGTCGTGATGTTGGCGCTGGGCAACCACGGCCGCAAGTACGCCGCCACAGTGGCGGCTAGAGCAAAGACTGCTGGGCCTGAGCAGATGGAGCGGTCCGGGAGCGTGCACTCGCTGGCCGTGGTGATGGGTGCCGAGTTGGCGATTGCTTTCGTCATCTTGGCCACCACCTCGATTCTGGTCTTCGTCGCGCCCGAGATCTAATCACCCGGAGGGTCCCATTGGCTCAGCAAACCCGCCGCATAGGAACGTGCGGGATACCGTCTTCAACATAGTCCGCACCGCCCCGCGTAAAGCCCCACTTGACGTACCACGGCTCAAGATGGGTTTGTGCTTCGAGCGTGACGTCCCGCTCGCCGACGTGGTTCAGCGCCTGACGCATCAACGCTCCTGCGTACCCGTGCCCACGATGGGCCCGCGCGGTGGCCACCCGCCCGATACGTCGCGCCTCGCCGTCGGCCAGGATGCGCAGCGTGGCCCTGGCGTCGTCAGCGGCAGCATCGCCGATCCAGAGGTGCTCTGTGCCGGGAGCAAGGTCGAGCCCGTCGAGCTCGGCATAGGCACACTCCTGCTCGACGACGAACACGTCGACGCGTAGCCGCAGCAACCCATGCAGCTGATCAGCGGTCAGGGCGTCCCCGGTGGCGATCGTGACCGGTGGCTGCGCAGTGGCGGAAGACATAAACCACACCGTATGCCGCGGTGAAGCCACCCCTGGCGTAGCGTCGGCTGCCATGACGATGGAGCCCGTCGACGCCCTGCGCCGGATCGCCTTCCTGCTGGAACGCAGTCGCGCCTCGACCTACCGGGTCAAGGCCTATCGAGAGGCCGCCAACACCCTGTTGGAGATCCCCGAAGAACGGGTCCGGGAGCTCGTTACGACCGGATCGCTGAAGTCGATCAACGGGATCGGCAGCTCGACCGCAGAAGTCATCGAGCAGGCCGTCAGCGGGCAGACTCCCGACAAACTGAAGGATTTAGAGGCCTCGGCCGGTGGGCCTCTGGCCCCCGGCGGCGAAGACGTCCGCGCCGCACTCAAAGGTGATCTGCATAGCCATTCCGACTGGTCAGACGGCGGTTCGCCGATCCAAGAGATGGTGGCCAGCGCCATCGAGATCGGCCACGACTACCTCGCGCTGACGGACCACTCCCCTCGGCTGACCGTGGCCAACGGCCTGACTGCCGAGCGCCTCGGCAAGCAACTGAAGGTGGTCGACACCATCAACGCCGCGCTGAGCAGCAACGGCTCGAGCTTCACCCTCCTGAAGGCCATCGAGGTCGACATCCTCGACGACGGCTCGCTGGACCAGAGCCAGAAGATGTTGGATGCCCTCGACATCCGGGTCGCCTCGGTGCACTCCAAACTCAAGATGGACTCGGGGTCGATGACCCGCCGGATGGTCGCGGCAGCCAGCCTTCGGCATACCAACGTGTTGGGACATTGCACCGGACGACTGGTGGAGGGCAGCCGGGGCAAGCGGGGGCAGAGCACCTTTGACGCCACCGCCGTCTTCGAGGCCTGCCGGGACAACAACACTGCGGTAGAGATCAATTCGCGTCCCGAACGCTGCGATCCGCCCGATGACTTGCTGGCGCTGGCGATCGAGATCGGCTGCCTGTTCGCCATCGACACCGACGCCCACGCGCCGGGCCAACTCGACTTTCAGGCCTACGGCTGCGAGCGCGCGCAACGTCTCGGTGTGCCGGTGGACCGCGTGGTCAACACGTGGGATCTGCCGGACCTGCTGGCCTGGGCGAATCCAACCGATTGAGTTTTTGACTTTGGTTGCCGGTCACGTATTCTCTCTCCTTGTCCTCGACGGATCTTTGGAGCGCTTGCGCGAGGGGCCGTCACAGACAGGTCCCCATCGTCTAGCGGCCTAGGACTCCGCCCTTTCACGGCGGCAACACGGGTTCGAATCCCGTTGGGGATGCGGTGTGCGCTCGAAGGTGAGTGCGCGTCGTAGCACGATCGCAAGGCCTACCAAGGCCCCGTAGCGCAGTTGGTTAGCGCGCCGCCCTGTCACGGCGGAGGTCGCGGGTTCGAGTCCCGTCGGGGTCGCAGCGTCACACCGCTGCACGTCACTCACTAGAGTGGGGTGCAGCGGATTTTTCGCTCACGACAAGTTCATAGATGGCCAGGTAGCTCAGTTGGTACGAGCGTCCGACTGAAAATCGGAAGGTCGGCGGTTCGACCCCGCCCCTGGCCACGCGCGAAAGCCGCGGGTCTGCCCCTGAAGCACCTGCGGCTTTCGTTTGCCCTCGGGGCAGGTTGGGGCCAAAGCGCACGAGGCGCGGGTGGGTCGTAACGTAGGGACGTCCGCAACCCTGACGCAGGAGGCACCCCCGATGAGCCGAGTGAACGTGACCCCCAAAGACGCTGAGGTCGAACTCGAGGTGGTGGACTCGGGTGGCTCCGGTCGCCCAGTCGTGCTGATCCACGGCTGGCCGATGAGCCATGAGGCGTGGGCGGACCAGACGCCGGCCCTGACCTCCGCCGGCTATCGCGTGGTCGCCTATGACCGCCGCGGATTTGGCCGCTCGGACAAGCCGGACAGCGGATACGACTACGACACGTTGAGCGATGACCTCGCGGGGGTGCTGGAGTCGCTCGATCTGCACGACGTCACGCTGGTCGGCTTCTCGATGGGCGGTGGTGAAGTCGCCCGGTATGCCGCCAGGCACGGGCAGGACCGGTTGCGCAGCGTGGTCTTCGCCTCCGCGGTGCCGCCGTTCATGCTGCATACCGACGACAACCCGCAGGGTCCGTTCGAGCGCGAAGCAGCCGAGGGTATGAAGCAAGGCGTGCGCGAGGGTGGCGCGGAGTTCTTCGAGGAGTTCACCACCAACTTCTTCACCGCAGGCGAGGAATTGGCCGTCTCCCCCGGGCAGCTGGAGACTGCTCGGGGCCTGTGCGCGCAGGCCGACGAAACGGCAGCAGTCGAGTGCATCGAGGCGTTCGCCGCGACCGACTTCCGGGAAGACTTGACCCAGCTCAGCGTGCCGACGTTGGTGCTGCACGGCAGCGCCGACGGCATCGTTCCGTTTGAGAACTCGGGCATGCGCACGGGTGAAATCGTGGAGGGTGCGCGGGTGCACGTCATCGACGGTGGGCCGCACGGCGTGAACATCTCGCACCCCAGCGAGTTCAACCTGGCGTTGTTGAGCTTTCTCGAAGACTGAGCGGTCACGGTGGCTTGGGCAGCGCCCCCACCAGCCTTGTTGCCCCCACCACCCTTGGTTCCGCCACCAGCCTTGTTGCCCCCACCACCCTTGATTCCCCCACAAGCCTTGTTGCCCCTACCAGCCGCGTCGTGGCTTCAACACATCTGCCGCTTTAGGTGACATCTGCATTGGCCGACCAATGCAGATGTCACCGAAGGCGGCAGACGACGGGGCGAATGGGGCGACGGGGCGAATGGGGCGACGGGGCGAATGGTGATCGACGGCGGAATGGTGATGCAGTGAGCCTCGCCGCGGCATACTCTGGACCGTCTGCTTCCAGCGCTTGAGAGGGATCTGAAATCACTACCATCGACGCCCCGACCCAACTCCTGATCGGCGGCGAGTGGGTCCCCACCGCTAGCCGCCTATCGGTCCACAATCCAGCGACCGGCGAGGTCCTCGCCGACATCGCGGACGCCGCTGTGCGTGATGGCTTGGACGCTGTGTCCAGCGCCTATGAGGCGGGCGCGGCCTGGGCGGCGACCTCTCCACGGGAGCGGGCCGAGGTCCTGCGGCGGTCCTTCGAGATCATGACGGCCGAGATCGAGGACTGCACCCGCCTCATCGTGCTGGAAAACGGAAAAGCCTGGAACGACGCGATGGCCGAGGCGCGCTACGCCGCCGAGTTCTTCCGCTGGTTCTCCGAGGAAGCCTGTCGGGTGAGCGGCGACTTCCGGATGTCCCCGGCCGGCGACAAGACCATCATCGTCGATCATCATCCGCTCGGAGTCGCCTACCTGATCACTCCGTGGAACTTCCCGGCGGCGATGGCCACCCGCAAGCTGGCACCGGCCCTGGCCGCTGGCTGCACCACCATCCTGAAACCTGCTGCGGAGACTCCCCTCACCGCACTGTGGGTCGCCGACGTGATGCAGCGTGCCGGTGTGCCCGCCGGGGTCGTCAACGTGATCACGACCTCCTCGTCCGGGCCGGTCTCCGAGGCGGTGCTGGCCGACCCCCGCGTGGCGACGCTGTCCTTCACCGGCTCGACGTACGTCGGCAAGGTGCTCCTGGCTCAGACGTCGCAACGCGTGCTCCCGTCGTCGATGGAGTTGGGCGGCAACGCACCCTTCCTGGTGCTCGAAGGATCATCGGTCGAGCGAGCAGTCGAGGCTGCCATGGTGGCCAAGATGCGCAACGGCGGTGCGGCGTGCACCGCCGCCAATCGCTTCTACGTCCACGAATCTGTGGCCACCGAGTTTGCCGATCAGTTCCAGACGGCACTGACCTCGCTGCGGATCGGCCCCGGCATCGACCGAGCCAACGAGCTGGGCGCCATGGTCAGCGTCAAAGAGCGCGACAAGATTCTTGATCTGGTGGGCCAAGCGGAGGGCCAGGGTGGCCGCGTGACGAGCGTTTCGCAGGCTCCCGATGGCGGAGCCTTCTTGGCACCTCGCATCGTGCGGGATGTCGAGCACGGCTCGGTGTTGACGCGTGAGGAGATCTTTGGCCCCGTGGCACCGATCGTGACCGTGTCTTCGACGCAGGAGGCGATCACGATGGCCAACGACAGCGACTACGGGCTGATTTCCTACGTTTTCGCGCCGGACGATGCCGAAGGGCTTCGGGTCGGCCGTCAGATGCAGTCCGGGATGGTGGCCATCAACCGCGGTGTCATCTCTGACCCGGCTGCGCCCTTTGGGGGCATGAAGGAGTCCGGCCTGGGGCGAGAGGGCGGCTTCGCTGGCATCCACGAGTTCCTGGAGAGCCAATACCTCGCGATCAGCGTCGAATAGCGCTTCATTTCCAAACCGGGGATTACCGCAAGTGCCATACACACAGGTGGTACCATACGGAATGGACAAGACCACGGTGTACCTTCCGCCCGAGCTCAAAGATGCGGTGAAGCGGGCCGCCACCAGCCGTCAGGTGTCGGAAGCAGAGGTCATCCGCGAGTCCATCCGTCAATCCGTGGGCGAGACGCGACCGTTCCCCCAAGGTGGGTTGTTCACTAGCGGGAACCCCATCGCGAGAGACGCTGATGACTTTTTGACTGGCTTTGGAACGAGGTAGTGAGGTGACCGCGCTCATCGTGGACACCAGCGCCCTCCTTGCCTACTTCGACACTTCTGAACCGGATCACCTTGCGGTGACATCATCCATTCACTCATCGGTCGGGCCACTGGTGGTTTCGCCCTACGTCGTCGCGGAGTTGGACTACCTCGTGGCCACTCGGCATGGAGTTGGCCCGGAACTCGCCGTGCTTGACGAATTGCGAAACGGGGCTTGGGAGTTGGCCAACTTCACTGCCAGTGATCTTGCCCTGGCCCGAACAGTCATCGAGACGTATCGGGACCAACACATCGGTGTCGCGGATGCATCGAACGTCGTGCTCGCAGAGCGCTACAACACCCACATGATCGCGACCCTTGATCACCGTCACTTCGACGTGCTTCGCTCGCTCACGGGTGCCCCCTTCACGGTCATCCCCACGCCGACGCCCTAGGACACCTGCCGCTTAAGTCGACGTCTGCATTGCACGACCAATGCAGACGTCACCGGAAGCGGCAGACGACGAAGCCCGGGCCATGGGTATGCCGATGGCCAGGTTGTGTGGCCGCGTGTTGCTGAGTGGATGAGCTAAGAATCGCCCAGCAGGGTATGCCGAATCAGGGCGTGCAGGGTCGCCAACCCGTCGCGGGACAGCACCGACTCGGCGTGCCCTTGGATGCTGGCCACTCGCGGGCCGCGCAGCCCCACCACCGCATCGTGGATGTCGTCCACGGCCACGGCCAACGGCATACGCACGCCGTCGTTGCGCTGCAGCTCAGCCGGGCCGGGGCGGGCCACGAAGGTGTTGTAGAAGCCGATGCGCGCAGGAGTGCCCCACAGGTCGACCGGTATCTGCACGCCCTGGTTAGGCCGGTCCAGCTTGGTGATCGTCATCCCCGCCAACGAGGCCAACACCTGATGGCTCAAGCAGACCGCCAGCAACGGCTGATCGGCATCGAGCCGGGCCTGCATGAGCGTCCGGATGTGCGTCATCCGCTCGTCGTCGGCGTTGTCGGGGTCCCCAGGCCCTGGGCCAAACAGCACCAAGTCCACCGCGTCGAGATCGCTGACCTGGACGTTTTCCCAGCGCTGCACATGAGCCGCCATCCCGAAGTGCCGCACTTGGTGGGCCAGCATCTGGGTCCACATGTCTTCGGCATCGACCACGAGCACCGACCGGCCCGCAAGCTCAAGGTCCGGACGCTCCGCCTGGGGTGACATCCAAAACGCGGACAGCACATCGTTGCGGTCAGCCAGCGCCTGCTCGACGCCCGGCAGCGCGGACAACTCCACGGCATACGACAGCTCACGGCGCGGTCGCAGTCCAAGGGCCGCGAGCATGCCGCTGGCCTTCGCCGTCGTCTCGGCCACCTCCGAGACCGGGTCGCTGTGCCGCACCAACGTGGCCCCCGCGCTGACCTTGACCACACCCTCGCCAAAGAGGTGCGCGGTGCGGATCAGGATCGGGGCATCGAGATGCTCCATGCCGTCGTCGTCGCGCTCGATCAGCGCCAGGACGCCGGCGTAGTAGCCGCGACCACCGGGCTCATGGCGGGCGATGACGGTGCACGCGTTCTCCATCGGCGACCCGGTCACGGTGGGCGCAAACATCGTCAGCCGCAGTACGTCACGCGGATCGGACTCGGCCAGCCCGTCAAGCAGATACTCGGTGTGGGTGAGGTGGGCCATCTGCTTGAGGTAGGGCCCGGTGATCCGCCCGCCGTGGGTGCAGATCTGCGCCATCATCTTCATCTCTTCATCGACCACCATGAAGAGCTCTTCGGTCTCTTTGGTGTCCTTGATGAACGCGTGAAACGCGGTCGCCACCTCGCCTCGTCGCGAGGATGCCGGAACGTCCCGGAGATCGGATTCATCCGCACCCGGCCGTCCTGCACGCTGACGTGGCGCTCCGGTGTCGCGCCGACCAGCGTGTGACCGGGCGTATGCACCGCGAACGTCCAGTAGGCGTTGCGCTCGTCGGCAATGAGCGTGGCCAACCAGGTCAGCGCGGCGTCGCACGGGCGGGCGTCGATGTGCCCGAGGACGTCGCGTCGGATGACGAAGTTGGCTCCCTCGCCGTTGCCGATCTCGTCTTCGATGACCCGCCTGACGATCTGCGCATAATCATCGTCGCTGACGCTGAACCGCTCGTCGGTGACGTCGATATCGCCGATCACGGACTCGGCCAGGCGCGCGGAGAGGTCGGCGACCGGGATGCGTTCGTATGCCGTCGCGGCCAGCACCCGCAGCGGAGTGCCGTCGTCGTGCACGTCGAAGCCGCGCTCCGCGATCTGGCGAAACGGCACCAGCGTGAGGGTCGGCATACCGGTTTGGGCGGGTGGGATGTCGGCGAGGAAGTCGATGTCCTCGATGTCGCCGATCAGCACTTCTGCGCTGTCTTGCCCCTCGCGCACCAAGATCGCCCAGGCCTGACCGGCGGGGTCGGCGAGGACAGCGTCGAGCAGCGGGTAGGGCGAGGGCATGGGCAGCAGTCTGCCATCGCGCCCCACGGACTAGGCCATCCGCGACCGACGCGGGAAGACCACTAGACGCAGCTGCCTCCGAGGACATATTTTGCGCTCAGGAGGCCGCGGGTGCCTGAGAGTGAAAGACCATCGGTGAGCACATGGTGGGCAAGATCGCCACGAGTATGCAGTCTGCAGGGTCACAAGAGCGGGTTGCTGGACAGGAATTGCACCACATTTCGCTTGGCCCAGGGGCGGCCGTCGAGGCCGAGTGGCTGGCCGTGGGTCTGGAGTTACCCGACCTGGCGATGATGCGGTCGTATCGGATCAACCGGGTCCGTGCGCAACTGTTGGAAGTGGGCTATGACGGGGCGATCCTGCGCGACCCGATGAACATCCGCTATGCCACCGACAGCACGAACATGCAGGTGTGGGTGATGCACAACCCGTCTCGATACGCCTGGGTCGGGGCCGACGGGTCAGTGATCCTGTGGGAGTTCGCCAACTGCGAATTCCTCAGTGGGCACAACCCGATCGTCCAAGAAGTCCGCCCTGCGGTCAGCTCGTACTACTTCCTGGCCGGTCCGCGCTATCGGGAGAAGGCCCGACAGTGGTGCGACGAAATCCTCGACGTGCTCCGGGAGCACGCCGGGCCCAAGCCCCGGATTGCCCTCGACACCGCCCGCCCCCTGGAGGTGCAACTCCTGCTCGAAGCCGGAGTGCAACTCGAGGACGGCACCGAGCTCATGGAGCTGGCACGATCCATCAAGGGTCCCGACGAGATCCGGGCGATGCGCTGCTCGGTGGCGGCCTGCGAGACCACGATGGGAGAGATGCGCGAGGCGATGACACCCGGCATGACCGAGCGGGATCTCTGGGCCTTCCTGCACGCGGGCAACATCCGGCGCGGTGGCGAATGGATCGAGACACAGATCCTGGCCTCCGGGCCGCGGACCAACCCGTGGATGCAAGAGGCCAGCAGCCGGGTCATCCACGAGGGCGAGCTGCTGGGCTACGACACAGACCTGGTCGGGTCCTACGGGATGATGTGCGACATCTCGCGGACGTGGGTGATCGGTGATGTTCCGCCCACCGCCGCACAGCGCTCGGTATGGGGATTGGCCAACGAGCAGATCGAACGCAACCACCATCTCCTGCAGCCGGGCCGGTCTTTTCGGGAGGTCTGCGAGGCCACTTGGATGCCGCCGGTGGAGGACTACCGGCACTACTGCGTGGGTTTCCACGGTGTGGGTCAATGCGATGAATACCCGGAGATCGTCTTGCCGCACCAGTGGGAGTCCGTCGGCTATGACGGAGTGTTGGCCCCGGGAATGGTGCTGACCACGGAGGCCTTTGTCGGGTCCCGCCACGGTGGCGAGGGCGTCAAACTGGAGGAGCAGTACCTCATTACCGCGACCGGGCCTGAACGGTTGTCGAACTATCCGATCGGCTTGACTTAGTCCTGAGGTGCCTGCTGCGGTGCGGGCGCTTCCGGCTGGGGGGCTGGCGCCGGTGCGGGCTCAGCAGGCGCGGGCTCGGCAGGTGCTTGTTGTTGCTGCTCGTCCTGCGCGGGGGCGTCGTCCTGTTGGCCCTCCGGAGCCTCTACCTCATCCTCACCTGGTGCCTCATCCTGCTGGTCACCTTGCGCGGGCACCTCGTCGGATTGCCCATCGGTGGCCGGCCCCTGCTCCTGTTGTGGGCTTCTATCGGTGTCGCCGTCGCTAGAACTGTTGTTGGAACCCACGACGCCAGAAAACGACGACCCGACCGAGGTGTCGCTGGTGCCTCCGGTGTAGGTAGAGACGGCGCGACCAGTCGATAGCTCGAAGGTGAGGATGACTGCCATCGTGATGGCGAAGAGGGCTCCCGCGAGGACGGCAACGCGCTTCCACCGCAGTCCCTGCAGGGCTGACCTCAGGCGGTCTACGCTCGTCTCGGCATTAGCGTCCGACTCCAGAGGCGACTGATCCTGAGGTGCCGATTGCGCGACTCCTGAAGTCACGTCCGGTCCCCCGGTCATCACACGCTCTCGCGGGCGGACCGTGCGTTCCGCGGCAAGATTCTTGGCCGCAGCGACTCGGTCCTTGGTTAGTTTCATCGAGTGCGCGTAGATGGCACCACCCACCGTGATGCAGACGCTTCCTAGGGCCGCTCCCAGCAGGGTGCCGGCGGCTCCCAGGGTCGACAGCACCACGGCCGAGGACACGGCCCCCAGGGATGCCCCAGCGACGTTGAACCAGTTGATTTCCAGGCGATCTTGCGTAGTCACTGTCTCGACTATCCGCTCCACCCTCCAGGCGACCAAACGCAACACGCCGCCCGCGTGCTCAGGGGGTGATCAAGATCTCAAGCCAGGTGGACAGTCCCGGCGCCGGTGCCTTCGAACCCGCATACCCGTTCGTAGAAGTCGGCGATGCGTGGTTCGTAATCGACATGAAGCCGATGGCACCCCAAGGTGCGTGCCTCGTCGATCGCGCGGGTCACCAGCGCCCGGCCAATCCCGCGGCGTTGGTGGGCAGGCGCGACCACCGTGTCGAGCAGCACGGCGTGGGCGCCGCCGTCGCCGATGATGTTCACGAATCCGACGAGCCGGTCACCTTGATGAGCGGTGATCCAACAGATGCTATGTCGCT
Organism: uncultured Actinomycetota bacterium; assembly: GCA_963803695.1. Classification (GTDB taxonomy): domain Bacteria; phylum Actinomycetota; class Actinomycetes; order Actinomycetales; family Dermatophilaceae; genus Ornithinicoccus. Next base: position 60,635 of record CAWDNY010000014.1, on the reverse strand, counting down.
GCAGCCGCCTGGACCATGGGACGAATCCCCCGTCGTCGGCTTTGAAGGCCAAGGCGTGCAAGGCGCTCAGCTCGTCGTCATCCACCGGGCCGTCAACTCGGAAAATGGTCTCCGAGACAGCGGAATTGGGCGCGAGGGGCTGCGCGCCCGTCAATCCGTTCTGCAACATGACCCCATCTTTGGTGATGGATGCGGCTCTGACCACAGCCGGACGGTCACGATCAGATAACCGATTCCTGTGATCCACCGTCGTCGGTATGCCGTGGCGTCCAGTTACGGTGCGTGTATGCCTTGCGCGCACCTCGCTCCCCGCCCTGCCCGCCGCCGGATGCCGACGCTGGGCACTGGGCTGACGGCATACCGGAGCGTGTGATGGCAGCGGGACGGCGAGCTGGCGCGCCGGACACCAAGGCCCAGATCATTTCGGCTGCGCGATCGGAGTTTGCCAGCAAGGGGTATGACGGGACGTCGATGCGGGCCGTGGCGCGCGCGGCCGGCGTCGACCCGGCGTTGATTCACCACTATTTCGACGGCAAGGAGGGCTTGTTCATCGCTGCCCTCGACGTGCCGTTCGATCCTCGGCCCGAGCTAGCTCGCGTCCTGAAGGGGCCACGCGAGGAGGTGGGTAGAAAGCTCGTCGGTTTGGTGCTGTGGCTGTGGGACGATCCGCAGCGCCAAGAGCTGTTTTTGACGCTGATGCGTTCCTCGTTCACGACCGCCGAGGGCACTCAGTTGATCAAAGACGGGCTGTTGCGGACCGTGATGTCCGAGGTCGCGGCAAGGGTGCCGATGGACGATCCTGCCCGCCAGATGCCGCTGATCGTGACGCAGACCGGGGGGCTCATTCTGACTCGGTACATCCTTTGCCTCGAACCGATCGCTTCCATGCCCGCTGACGATTTGGTCGCCATCTACGGGCCGATCGTGCAGGGATTCCTCGACGGCGATCAGGGTTGACAGCTGGACCTGCCTGAGTATATTCATCAGATGATGAATAACCAGATCGCGGTGGACGTGGATGACCTGCACGTCGCCAGGGGAGGTCGCGCAGTGCTCTCGGGCCTCACGTGCTCGATGTCTCGCGGGCAGATCACTGGCCTGCTCGGGCCTTCCGGCTGCGGGAAGTCCACGCTCATCCGGTCCATCGTCGGGGTACAGAAGGTCACGTCAGGCACGGTCACCGTGCTTGGCGAGCCGGCTGGATCGGCGAGTCTGAGGCACCGCGTCGGCTACGTCACGCAGGCCCCCAGCGTCTACGCCAACCTCTCGGTCAGCGACAACGTGGCCTTCTTCGCTCGAGTGCTGAACGCGCCCAAGGCGGAGGTCTCCGAGGTCATCGAACGGGTCGGGCTGAGCGAGCACCGCAACGCACTGGCGGGCAACCTGTCGGGGGGCCAGCTCAGCCGCGCCTCGTTGGCGGTCGCGCTGTTGGGCAATCCCCCGGTCCTGCTGCTCGATGAGCCCACGGTCGGGCTAGACCCCGTCTTGAGGGTGGAGCTGTGGGAGATGTTCCGTCGGCTCGCCGATGAGGGGTCGACGTTGCTGATCTCGAGCCACGTGATGGACGAGGCAGTGTTGTGCGACCAACTCTTGTTGATGCGCGAGGGCGACATCTTGGCTGCTGATACCCAGGATGGCCTGTGCACGTCCACCGGGACGGTCAATGTCGGCGATGCGTTCTTGCACTTAGTCCGCGCCGGGGAAGGGAGCGCGGCATGACCCCCCGGATCACCCTGGCCGTGGCGCGCCGAGTGCTCCAGCAACTGCGGCACGACCGGCGCACCGTGGCCCTCCTGCTGCTGGTGCCGTGCCTGTTGATGACCCTGCTGTGGTGGATCTACATCGACAACGAGCCGGTCTTTGACCGCGTCGGCGGGCCGTTGCTCGTGGTCTTTCCCTTCACCATCATGTTCCTCATCACGTCGGTGACGACGCTGGCTGAGCGCACCTCCGGCACCTTGGAGCGACTGTTGTCGATGCCGATGGTCAAGATCGACTTCCTTCTCGGGTATGCCGTGGCGTTCGCCGTGGTGGCCATCGTCCAATCGGCGCTGACCAGCTCCCTGGCGGTTTGGGTGCTGGATCTGCAGATCTCCGGCAGCGTGCTGAGCCTGATGGTGATCGCCGTTCTCAACTCGGTGCTCGGCACGGCCCTCGGGTTGTTTGTGTCCGCGTTTGCACAGACCGACTTCCAAGCCGTGCAGTTCATGCCGGCCTTCGTGCTGCCCCAGATCCTGCTGTGTGGGCTTATTGCACCTCGCGACACCTTGCCTGGCGTCCTCAGCACGATTTCAGACTTCCTTCCTTTGTCCTACGCCGTGGACGCCATCAACGAGGTGACCTCCAGCACCACGTGGTCCAGCGACCTCACGATGAACGCGCTCGTGGTGGCGGCCTTCGCCGTTGGAGCACTACTGCTCGGGGCCGCAACCCTGCGCCGCCGCTCTGGCTAGTCCACCCATTGGACCGACGGCACGCTGGCACCCGTCGAGCCGACGGCACGCTGGCGCCCAATCGGGCCGGCGACACGCCCGACATCATCGGCCTGGGCGTGCATGTGCACCCCTGAGCCGATTTTGACCTGCGTGTCGTCAGTTCGCTGGCTCGGATCAGTTCGACTCGGGAGTGAGCACCTGAACGCTCTCGCCCATAGCCTCGTCAATGACCTCGCGATCACCGAGCGGCTCGTCGAGGGTGACTCGGGTGTCATCGGCGCAGGCATCCCTGCCGTTTCCGTCGATCTCGTCAGCAACGATCGTGATGCGGACCTCCGCATCTGTCTCTTCTGCCTCGGCGCGTTCTGCCTCGGCGCGCGGATTCTGGTTGCAGGTGTTCACACCAAGATCCAGCTCAGCAGAGTCCGGCTCACCGTGAACGTTTTGCACGATCGGCTCGCTCAGCACGGGGTCACCACGCAGTCCACCAGCACGAGCGCGGCGAGGAGCGCCGACATACCGGATCGTGGCAGCGCCATGCCCACGGTGCCCTAGTGGGTGACGGTGCCCTAGTGGGTGACGGCACCCTGAGCGGCTGAGCCGACCAGACGGGCGTACTTGGCAAGCACGCCGCGGCGAGCACGGGCATACGGCTCGGGGGCCACCCACGCCTTGCTTCGGCGGACCATCTCGGCGCCATCAACCAGCAGGTCAAGCGTGCCGTCGGCGACGTTGAGCCGGATCTGGTCGCCGTTTTCGATGAGCCCAATGGGGCCACCATCGACGGCCTCAGGCGCAATATGGCCCACGCACAATCCCGTCGTGCCGCCGGAAAATCGGCCGTCGGTGATCAGCAAGACATCCTTGCCCAGCCCCGCACCCTTGATCGCCCCCGTAATAGCCAACATCTCGCGCATCCCTGGGCCACCTCGCGGTCCCTCACGCCGTATGACGACCACGTCGCCGGCCGCAATCGTGCCGTCTTCGAGCGCATCCATCGCCAAGCGTTCGCCATCAAAAACCCGAGCGGTGCCGGTGAACACATCGGAGTCGAACCCAGCCGACTTCACGACCGCACCCTCAGGAGCCAGCGAGCCGTGCAGGATCGTCAAACCCCCGGTGGCGTGGATCGGGTTGCTCATCTCACGCAGCACCGTGCCGTCCAACTGCGGTGGGTTGAGCTCTTCGAGGTTCTCCGCCAGCGTCTTGCCGGTCACCGTCATCACGCTGCCGTCGAGCAGACCCGCATCCAACAGCGCCTGCATCACGACAGGTATGCCGCCAATCCGGTCGATATCCGTCATCACGTGCTTGCCAAACGGCTTCACGTCAGCCAGGTGCGGCACCTTGGCGCCGACCCGGGCAAAGTCGTCCAGCGTCAACTCGACTTCAGCTTCATTGGCAATTGCCAGCAGATGCAACACCGCGTTGGTCGACCCGCCCAGAGCCATGACCACGGCGATCGCGTTCTCGAAGGCGGGCTTGGTCAAGATCTGGCGAGCAGTCAGACCCTCCCGGAGCATGCCCACGACGGCCTGCCCCGACTTGCGCGCAATGCCATCGCGGCGGCGATCCGTCGCGGGCGGAGCGGCCGAGCCAGGCAGGGCCATCCCGAGAGCCTCAGCAGCGGCCGCCATGGTGTTGGCGGTATACATGCCACCGCAGGCCCCTTCGCCCGGGCAGATCGCCCGCTCGATGGCGTCGACGTCTTCACGCGACATCAACCCACGCGAGCACGCACCGACAGCCTCGAAGGCATCGATGATGGTGACCTCGCGGCTGGACCCATCGGACAGTTTCGCCTGACCCGGCAGGATCGAGCCGGCATACACAAACACCGACGCCAGATCGAGCCGCGCCGCCGCCATCAACATGCCTGGCAGCGACTTGTCGCACCCAGCCAACAAGACCGAACCATCCAAGCGCTCGGCGCCCATCACCGTCTCAACCGAGTCGGCGATGACCTCGCGGGACACCAGGGAGAAGTGCATGCCCTCGTGACCCATCGAGATGCCGTCGGAGACTGAGATGGTGCCGAACTCGAGCGGATAGCCACCGGCAGCGTGCACGCCGTCCTTGACGGACTGAGCCAAGCGGTCGAGCGGCAGGTTGCAGGGAGTGATTTCATTCCAGGACGAGCCCACGCCGATCTGCGGCTTCTCCCAATCGTCATCGCCCATCCCGACGGCTCGCAGCATCCCTCGCGAAGCGGTGCTGCGCAGGCCGTCGGTGACGTCGCGGCTGCGCGGCTTGGGATCTGCGCTGGGCTCGGGATGACCCTCGGCGTGGCGCTCGTCCATGTCACTCATCGTGCTGCGGAGCCCTCGGTGTAGTCGTCGTCACCGGAGTTGACCCACGCCATCATCCCGCGCAGCTCCCGGCCTGTGTCTTCGATCGGATGCGCGGCACCCTTCTCGCGCAGCCCCTTGAACTCCGGCGCGCCAGCGTCTTGGTCATCGATGAAGCGCTGGGCAAACGTCCCGTTGCGGACGTCCTCCAGGACGGCCTTCATGTTTTCCTTCACGCGGTCATCCACCACGCGCGGGCCCGAGACGTAGTCGCCGTATTCGGCGGTGTCGGAGACGGACCAGCGCTGCTTGGCGATGCCGCCTTCGTACATCAGGTCAACGATCAGCTTCACCTCGTGCAAGCACTCGAAGTAGGCGACCTCCGGCTGGTAGCCGGCCTCGGTCAGCGTCTCGAAGCCCTTCATGATCAGCTCGGACAGCCCGCCGCAGAGCACGGCCTGCTCGCCGAACAAGTCGGTCTCGGTTTCCTCGGTGAAGGTGGTCTTGATGCCGCCGGCGCGCAGACCACCGATCGCCGAGGCGTAGGCCAGCGCCAAGTCCCAGGCGTGACCGGAGGCGTCCTGCTCCACGGCGACGAGGACGGGCACACCGCGACCGTCGACATACTCACGGCGCACGAGGTGACCGGGGCCCTTGGGTGCGACCATGCAGACGTCGACGTTGGCCGGCGGCTTGATGTAGTCAAAGCGGATGTTGAAGCCGTGCCCGAAGAACAACGCGTCGCCGTCTTCCAGGTTGGGCTCGACGGCCTCGGTGTAGACGTGGCGGGCGACGTGGTCGGGCACCAGCAACATGATGAGGTCGGCTTCCTGGCAGGCCACCTCGGGGGTAACCACGCGCAAGCCCTCGGCCTCAGCCTTGGCGCGCGAGGCGCTGCCTTCCTTCAGACCGACGCGGACGTCGACCCCGGAATCACGCAGGGACAGTGCGTGGGCGTGGCCCTGGCTGCCATAACCGAGGACGGCAACCGCGCGGTCCTGGATCAGGCTCATGTCGGCAGAGTCGTCGTAATACATCGTGGCCATGGTTCGGTTTGCTCCTAGAGGTCAAGAAGTGATGGGCAAGACGTTATTCGGAGATGGGTATGCAGAGATCGTCCGAGACGGAGAGGTGGGGCCAGTATGCCGAACCCTCAGCCCCAGGCAGCAGCCATCGCCCCGACCGGCTTCGGCCCGTTGTCGTTGATCGCCCATAGGCGCTCGCGGATCGAGGCTGCGTCGTCGAGTTCTTCGATGTGGATGACCTCGATCAGCTTGTCCAGCTGAGACGTCACCCGGTGCAGCTGCTCTTCACCGACGTTGACCACGATGGTCATCCGAGAGACCTTGGGGTCCTCGGTGGGGCCGACCACGAGGTGGTCGATGTTGAAGCTGCGCCTGGCAAACAGCACGGAGACCCGGGCCAGGACTCCTGGGTTGTTTTCGACCAGGACGGACAGTGCGTGGCGGCTCATCGGGCTCACCTTTCGGTTGGGTGCTGCGTTGGCGCTCAGGCTGGGGTTCGGCGGTGCCGTGACGGCATACCGGCTGCGGACGGGCAGTTCGACGAAATGATCGTCCTGCTCGCTGGTGGTTTCATCGGTGCGTGTGGTCGTGACGGTGCTCATTCGTCGTCCTCGAACTTCGGCGCGATGTCGCGGGCGTACTGAATGGCGTCGTTGCTCGTCCCGGAGGGCACCATCGGCCACACCATCGCGTCTTGGTGGACCCGGAAGTCGATCACCACGGGCACGTCGTCGACGGCCATGGCCTGCTCGATCGTCTTATCCACCTCGCCCGGGTTGTCGCAGCGCAGGCCGACGCACCCGTAGGCCTGGGCGAGCATCACGAAATCCGGCACGTGCATCGAGTCGAGTCGCGAGGCGCTGTATCGCTTCGAATAGAACAGGGTCTGCCACTGGCGAACCATGCCCAGAGCCTCGTTGTTGATGATCGCGACCTTGATCGGGATGCCCTCAACGGCGCAGGTGGCCAGCTCCTGATTGGTCATCTGGAAGCAGCCGTCACCGTCGATGGCCCAGACGGTGCTGTCCGGGCAGCCGACCTTGGCACCCATCGCGGCGGGAACGGCATACCCCATCGTGCCGAGGCCACCGGAGTTGAGCCAAGCGCGGGGACGTTCGTATTTCACGTATTGACTGGCCCACATCTGGTGCTGACCCACGCCCGAGGCGTAGATGGCGTCCGGCCCGGCGATCTCACCGATGCGCTCGATGACGTATTGCGGGGCCAGCGAGCCGTCCTCGGGGATGTCGTAGCCCGCGGGGTATTTCGCCTTCCAGCGGACACAGTTCTCCACCCACTCTTGGTAGTCGGGCTCGGCACCAGCCGTCGTCCGCGCGGTGAATTCGTGGATCAGCGCAGCGATGACGATCTTGGCGTCACCGTGCAGCCCGACGTCCACGCTGCGGTTCTTGCCGATCTCGGCTTCGTCGATGTCCGCGTGGATGACCTTGGCGTGCGGCGCAAACGAGTCGCGAGCGCCCGTGACGCGGTCATCGAACCGAGCACCCAAGGTGATTAACAAGTCCGACTTCTGCAGCGAGGTGACAGCGGCGACGGTGCCGTGCATGCCCGGCATACCCAGGTGTTGGGGGTGCGAATCCGGGAAGGCGCCGCGGGCCATCAACGTCGTGACCACGGGTATGCCGGTCAGCTCGGCCAGCTCAGCAACCTCACGGTGCGCATCGGCCCGGATGGTGCCGCCGCCGACGTACAGGACCGGTCGACGAGCCGAGAGCATCATCTCGACCGCATCGGCGATCGCTTCGGCTGGCGGCACGGTGACGGGGTGGTAGCCGCGCATCGGCACCTCGACGGTGCGATCGGAGTTCGTGAGCGCAACGAGGGCATCCTTGGACACGTCGACGAGCACGGGTCCTGGACGACCCGTGGAGGCCAAGTGGAACGCGCTGCGCACGGTGGCCGCGATCTCGTCCGGGTTGGTAACCAGGAAGGAGTGCTTGGTGACCGGCATCGTGATGCTGCGGATGTCGGCCTCTTGAAAGGCATCCGATCCGATGGCTCCACTGGGCACGTTGCCGGTGATCGCGACGATGGGCACCGAATCCATGTTGGCGTCGGCCAACGGCGTGACCAGGTTGGTCGCTCCGGGACCACTGGTGGCCATGCAGACGCCCACCCGGCCGGTCGCGGCGGCATACCCCTGGGCCGCGTGCCCGGCACCCTGCTCGTGACGAACCAGGATGTGCCGCAACGACTTCGAGCTGTAAAGCGCGTCGTACAGCGGAAGCACGGCACCGCCGGGGAGTCCGAAAATGTGCTCTACACCGACGCGCTCCAACGTCGAGACGAGGCTCTCGGCGCCGGTCAGTGGCGTCTGGCTGGGAGTCACGCTTGTTTCGGCGCGGGTCACCGTGCTCATGATCCTGGGAATCCTGTCGTCGGTCGGGCATTAAAAAACCCCTCCGCCGTGAGGCTGACGAGGGGAGGACGCGCGTGAACTATCAGCTCAGGACGCGTCCTGGGCAATAAGTACGGAAGAGAAGGTCACCTGATGACTATGCGCCACGATTGCCCTCGCGTCAAGGCAATGATGCCAATGGCCTTCATGTTGGGCTCGGTCACCCGCTCTAGGCGGGCTCAGATCAGCACCCGATGACCGATGTGCTCGCCGACGCACGGCGCGAAGGCACCAGGTGCGCGCACATCGGTCAGTCGTCGGTGGCGTGGGGGTTGCTTCAGGTGGTCTCGCCCTCGGCGACAGCCTTGAGCGTGACCAGCGTGGCCTGAATGCCCTCGCGGTTGCGCGCGGGAAACTTCGCCGCCTCGATGCTGCGGGCCGCCAACCCCTTATGGCGCGAGTAGTCGAACTGCTCGGTCACTCTGGTCTGGGAATCGCCGAGCGTCTCCAAGAGGTAGCGCCAGCGATGCCCCCCAAAGTGCCGCCACGCGATCCGCGCGTCCTCCTCGAACTCCACGACGCGGTTGGTGATGCGATACGGCATCCCGAACATCTTCATCCGCGCCCCGAATCGGGCCCCCTCACTGAGCCGGTCCGGACCGAGGGTCACGTCCTGCACCGACCCTGATCCGTCGATCTTGGAGTGCTGGCGCGGATCCGCCAGGATGTCGAAGATCACGTGGGCCGGGGCATCAATGGTGATGCTCTCGCTGACAATCTGCTTCTGCGTGCTCATGCCGCCCATCCTCTCCCGCCCGGCTGACCGCCACCTTCGAGTTCCTGGGTCATCGCGCGATTCGTCCTCGCACGGCATACTGACGCCATGGCCGATCACTATGACGTTGTTGTTCTGGGCGCCGGACCGGGTGGGTATGTCGCGGCGATCCGCGCTTCCCAGCTGGGCAAGAAGGTCGCTGTGGTGGAAAAGAAGTACTGGGGCGGGGTTTGCCTCAATGTCGGGTGCATCCCGTCCAAGGCGCTGCTGAAGAACGCCGAGTTGGCGCACACGCTGAAGCACGATAAGAAGAAGTTCGGCATTGAAGGCGACGCGACCATGGCGTATGCGCCCACGCATCAGCGCAGCCGCCAGGTCTCGGCCGGCATCGTCAAGGGCGTCCATTACTTGATGAAGAAGAACAAGATCACCGAGGTCGATGGGTGGGGCACGCTGACCAGCCCGACCTCGATGGACGTGGACCTCAACGAGGGCGACACCCAGCAGTTGACGTTCGACAACCTCATCATCGCCACGGGTGCCTACACCCGGTTGATTCCAGGCACCGAGCTCTCCGAGCGCGTCGTGACGTACGAGGAGCAGATCCTCACCGAGGACCTGCCCGAGAGCATCGTGATCGCTGGGTCGGGCGCGATCGGTGTGGAGTTTGCGTATGTGTTGGCCAACTTCGGTGTCGACGTCACGATCGTGGAGTTCTTGGACCGGATCGTGCCGCTGGAGGACCCAGAGGTCTCCAAGGAATTGGCCAAGCACTACAAGAAGCTCGGCGTGAAGCTGATGACCTCCACCAAGGTCGAGTCGATCGATGACACCGGCGACAAGGTGAAGGTCACGGTCTCACCCGCGGACGGCGGTGACTCGCAGACGTTGGAGACGGACAAGGTCATGCAGGCCATCGGCTTTGTGCCGCGAATCGAAGGCTTCGGCCTGTCCGACATCGGCGTCGAGACGACCGAGCGTGGCGCGATCGCTATCGACGGCCGCGGCCGGACGAACATCGACGGCGTGTACGCGATCGGGGACTGCACGGCAAAGCTCATGCTGGCGCACACCGCCGAGGCGATGGGCATCGTCGCCGCCGAGACCATCGCGGGCGAGGAGACGATGGAGATCGAATACGACTTCATCCCCCGTGCAACCTACTGCCACCCCCAAGTCGCTTCGATGGGTTACACCGAGGAGCAGGCCAAGGAGAAGGGCTACGACATCATGGTGTCGAAGTTCCCGTTCAGCGCCAACGGAAAGGCCGCTGGGCTGGGTGAAGGCGTGGGCTTCGTGAAGCTCATCGCCGATAAGGAGTTCAACGAGATCGTCGGCGCGCACCTGATCGGACCGGACGTCACGGAGTTACTTCCGGTGCTCAACTTGGCACAGCGTTGGGACCTCACCGCGGATGAGGTGTCGAGGAATATCTTTGCGCACCCGACGCTGGGCGAGTCCGTCAAGGAAGCCGTGCACGGCATCGCCGGGCACATGATCAACCTCTAAGGCTGCCACGCCACGGTTGGCCGCCAGCGTGCCAGCGAAAGATGGCGTCGACATCGCAAAATGCCCGCGAGATACGCCGGATTTGGCGTATGCCGCGGGCATTTTCGGCCTTCGCCGAAGCGAGTCCGCGAGTGGTGCGCTGATTTCTCGTGGGCCCTCTCAGAGTCGAGGCAGCAACACGTCGCTGATGCCGTGAACGACAGCGTTATCCGTCGTGACCACGTCGATCTTGCTGGGCACCACCCAGTCGTTGTATTCCCGGCCGTCCTTGTCTCGCAACAAGATCAACGGGTATCGCGAGCTGCGAGAAACCACCGTCAGGCCAAGCCCCTGACCGTTGGCCGTCTCAAGACGGCGCTTGGTGTAGCCGCTGAGGATGTTCTTGCCGTCCGCCTTGACGCCGGGGATCGTGTGATAGAGCAGGACCTCGGTGATGGTCTCGACACCGAGTCCCTCGATCAACGCCTCCGTCACGGCCTTCTCATCCACCCTGCTGCGATAGCGGTGGTGCTCCCCCAACAGTCCAAGCCGATCGGCCAGGACCTCGAAGGCCCGGTCGTTGGGGGCAAACAAGGTGAACTGATCCAGCGAGGCCAGCGTCGCATCCGTGCCAGTGACCAGCACAGCCTTGGTCACGATGTCGAAGTCGTAGGGGTTGCGGTCGTTGGCGCTCTCGATCGGGTCGTTGTAACTCGCGGTCAGCGCGCCGAGGAAGTCGGCGGTTTCCTCGTCGCTGAGGGCCGAGGCGGGTGCCGCGGCACCCAAACCCAATCCGAGCGCCAGGGCAGATGCACTGCCTACAGTGGTGATGCGGGAGCGCAAAGTCATGGCAGGAGCCTTTCGTCGTGGCGGCACCGTCGTCGCTTGTACTTCCCCTTCCCCCGTGCGCCCCCATTTGGATGCACTATGGCGCAAAGTGCGCCGGTTCGCAGCTCTGACGGACGCGCCGCGAACTACGGTGAAGCGGTGAGGCGAGTTCATCAGCGGCTTCTACCGGCCCTGCCGCCCCGGCAGGCGTTGGCCCTGGGGGCCTTCATCGTCGTCGTGGTGGTCACGGCTGCTGTGGTAATCGCGTGGCTCGCCGGCCCGGGTGTCACCATGGCGTTTGGGATGGGGGTGCTCGCAGGAACGACGGCCGCTACGTCGGTGACCGACCCGTGGGTCCGGGTATGGGCGGGACTCCTCTTCTGTGCGGCTGGCGTCGGCGGTTCGCTCACGTCAACGTCGCCGTGGGCTTGCGCAGCCGTGGTTGTCCTGTTGGCGCTCGCTCAGGCTCCGCTCACGGCCAGCGCGGCGGGAATCGCTGTCTTCGCCCCCGTCATCGCCGCAGTCTTTGCTTCCGTGGACGTCGGCGAAGGCCCGCTGACCGTGGGACTAGGCGTCGGCATCGGCTTTATCTTCGTGCAACTCGTGACCGCGGCCCTGCGGCTCCCTCGCGCATCGGCAGCAGTGCCGAAAGCCATTGCGTGGCGACATGCTGCGGTTTTTGCGTTCTTGGCGGGGCCGGCCGTGTTGCTCACCAGGACGCTCGAGCTCGATCACGGCTATTGGCTCGTGCTCACGTTGGCCGTAGTCCTGCAACCATCGCCCCAGGCCGCTCAAAACGTAGAGAAACAAGCCCACTACGGGGTGCTCGCAATTCTGTTTCTCGGCTCGGGCGGCAGCCTGGCCACAGGGGTCGACCTGGGACTTGAACGATTGGGGCTGACTGCGGTCGCCGTGGCACTGGCGGTGGGTGCCAGCACCGCGTTGAGACAGGTTGAGGCTAAACCCTGAGCGGTCGGGATCAGAGCAGACGTCGGTCCATCGCCCATGCGGTCAGTTCGTGCCGTGACGACAGCTGCAGCTTGCGTAGCACCGACGACACGTGGGTCTCCACCGTCTTGATCGAGATGAACAGCTCCTTGGCGACTTCTTTGTATTGGTAACCCCGGGCGATCAGCCGCATCACTTCGCGCTCGCGGTTGCTGAGCCGATCCAGCTCCTCGTCGACCTCAGCGATCTCACCGGCCGTCGCGCCGAAGGCGTCGAGCACGAACCCAGCCAAGCGCGGGCTGAACACCGCGTCCCCGTTGCGCACCCGGACGATGGCCGTGGCCAGATCGGTGCCGATGATGCTCTTGGTCACGTAGCCACGGGCGCCCGCGCGGATGACCGCTATGACGTCATCCGCGGTGTCTGAGACCGACAGGGCCAAGAAGCGCACCGGCTCGCCTGATGCAGTGAGCAGTCCGGCGCACCCGCGGAGCACGTCAGTGCCTCCACCTCCGGACCCACCGGGCAAGTGGACGTCGAGCAGCACCACATCGGGCGCAGTCTCGCGGATGATGGTGATGGCGGCGTCCACGGTGCCGGCCTCGGCAACGATGTCGACGCCAGGGGCGAGTTCAGTCAATTCGGCTCGGACGCCAGCGCGAAAGATGCGGTGGTCATCGACCAAGACGAGCCGGATCGGTGCGGTCTCTGTCATGTCGTTTCACCTGTCATGTCGCACCTCGGCTGTCCGGGGTGGGGCTGGGGACGTCCCTGGACCGGGGTTAGCAGGATTAGGAAGCGGCATCGAAAGCCCGATCTCGGTGCCGTCGGACAGTGATCTGAGCACAGCACTGCCGCCGTGCCGCTGCATACGTCCGACGATCGATTCGCGGACCCCCTGACGATCCGCAGGCACGAGATCGAGGTCGAAGCCCGCCCCTCGGTCGCGCACGAACGCCTCAATCTGGTGCGGGCCAACTTCGAGGTATGCCGAGATGGGGGGTCTGCCGTGCAACGTCGCGTTGACCATAGCCTCGCGCAAGGCCGCCACCAGTGCGGAGGTGCTGGAGTCCAGCGCGGCGTCGCCGGTCACAACCAACTCCACCGGTATGCCGTGCCGGTCCTCGACCTCGTGGGCCATCTCGGCGACGGCGCTAGCCAGGGTGGCCTCGGCCTTGCTGTGCCCGCGGAACAACCATTGGCGAAGTTCCCGCTCCTGTCCGCGGGCCAAACGAATGACGTTGGGGTCGCTGGACTGGCGTTGGATCAGCGTCAGCGTTTGCAGCACTGAGTCGTGCAGGTGAGCGGCGATGTCGGCCCGTTCGGTCGCCCGGATCCGCGCCGACTGCTCGGTGCGGAAGTCACGCCACAGCCGAGCCACGATCGGCGTCATGATCAGGGTGAGGCCGACCAAGACCACCAGTACGGCAATGATCACGTCCCACAGGTCGGCCAAGCCTTGACCGCGGGTGGTCAGCAGGACGAGCCCGACCACAGCCATTCCCACCCCTGCGGCGACCCGCGCAAGGGTCCAACTGCGCTTCGTGGGGTCTTGGGGCATCCAGGCACGGCGAGCGTTGACGTCGAGTTGAGCCCAGACGAAGACGGCACCCGTGGTGAGCAGCAGCACCGGCAGCCAAAACGCGGTGTCAATCGACAGGCCGAGCTGCAAGGCCACTCCGAGGGCGATCACGAGCAGGCCACCGGTCAGCAGCCAGCCCCCCAGGGACCCCGTGCTGCGCGGCACCGTCGGGTTGTCGGCATACGTGGAAGGGGCCTCGCGGCGACCACGCACCGGCGGCATCGACGCCGATCCGGGCACCGTGGCGGCCTGCGGCACCAAGGCCACAAAGAAGAGGTATGCCGCAATGCCTGCCCCGCCAGCGCCGATCATCACCACGAAGACGATGCGGGCCAGGCGGGTGCTGATCCCCAGATGCGCGGCCAATCCGGCAGCCACTCCCGCGATGACCCGTCCCTGAACTGGCCGCACGAGAGGCGGCCGCGCGACTGGATGGGACGGTTCCATCTGGCCATCTTGACCTATCCGAGGCCCGCTCAGGGGCGGTATGTGCCGATATGGGGGCCATATCAGGGGCAGATCAGGGCTGACCCCGATAGCGGCACCCTGCGGTGACGACGAGTCTGGACACCATGAGCGAACATCAGCCAAACCCCGACGCCGGCACCGAGCGGATGCCGCCGCCCGAATTACAGTCCGAGCAGTCCTTCACCTCGTCGCAGCAGGCACCCCGCCATGGGTTCTTTGATCGCCTCCGCGACATCGACATGCGCCGGACCGAGGACGGCTGGATCGGCGGCGTTGCGGCCGGCCTGGCCCACCGTCTGGGCCTCGATCCCCTGGTCGTCCGGGCGGCCTTCATCGTGCTCGGGCTCATCTTCGGGCTCGGCGCTGCCCTCTACGTCATCGCGTGGGCACTGATCCCCGACACGGCCGGGACGACGCACGCTGAGCGGGGGCTGCGGGGCGGCTCGATCGCTTCAATCTTCTTGCTGATCCTCACCGGCCTGGTGGTGCTGGGCTCAGTGCCGTTCTGGGGCATCGGCGGGGGCGACTCCTTCGGCGGGGCGATCTTCGGCTTGATCGTGCTGACCGGCCTGGGCTACGCGTTCTATCGCTCCTGGATGGGGCGCTCGGCCCCCGGAACGGTTGGCCAAAGTGGAGCCGCCGCGGCACCACCGCCTCCACCTGGAGCATCCATGGACACCTACGGCCCCGAGGCTGGCTCAGCGCTGGCTGATGCCGGAACGCCACCGCCGAGCGGCCCGCCGGCATACTCCACGGGCTTTGGCCCCACCCCGCCGAGCGGGCCTCCCGTCCCCCGACGCGGTCGCCGACTCAGTGGTGGCGGCGCGCTGGCTGTGCTGACGGCCGGTGCCCTGTTGATCATCGTCGGTGGCCTGACCTGGATGGGTGAGGCGCTGGGCCTGGGCGGCAATCCGCTCACCGTGGCTTGGTGCGTCGGGCTAGGTGCCATCGGCATCTTGCTCATCGGGCTTGGATTTCTGGGTCGACGTGCTGGCTGGATTGGCTTCTTCGGCATCATTGCGATCTTTGCCACGCTGGTCACCGCCCCGCTGCCGGCTGACCTGCGGTGGAACTCCAGCACAGGAGAGATCACCCAGATCCCCGCTTCTGCCGATGACTTGCAGGACATCGATCTGGGCGCAGGTCAGGCCGAACTCGACCTCACCGTCATCGACGCCAGCACACTTGATGGCAACACGGCGAGCATCGAGGTGGGTCTGGGCCAGGTCGTCATCGTCGTGCCGAGTGATCTGAATGTGCAGATCGACTCAGATATCGGTGGCGGCGAATTCTTGATCGACGACAACCCGTTCGATCGATCCGCCACCGGGCAATCGCCTGACGTCACCATTACCAGCGACGACGGCGGGACGCGTTCACTCGCTGACGGGACCGTCTTCAGCGATGACGGAACCAATGTACAGACCCAAGCACTCATCGGATCGCAACCTGCAGATCTGGTCATCGACGTCGAAGTCGGCCTAGGCCAGGTCCGCGTCATGACTCAGGAAAGGGACTGACATGTTTGAGACAGACCACAGCCACGAAGGCAACAACCCGGCCGACCAGGGCCGCCCCCAAGAGGTCGACGCCCAGCCGGGCGCCACTGCATACGGTGCCACTGCATACGGCGCCACTGAACACAACGAGGTGCCCGAGGTCATCCGACCCACCGGCATCTCCTGGGTCACCGTGGCTCTCGGGCTCATCGCCCTTGCGGTGGCCGGCCTGGTGCTCACCCTGCAACTCAGTGACCTGCGGGTGGACTGGTCAGTGGCAGTCCCCGGGTTCGTGATCGCTGCTGGAGCGGTCTTGGTGGCGCTCGGCGGGCTGGCGCTTATCAAAGGCCGCGCCGACGACGAGGCATTCTGACGGCATACCCAGGGCGGTGCCAACCCCCGACATGCCCAGGCGCGACCGGCTCAGGGGTGCGTATGCACCCCTGAGCCGCACTGGTCGGGCCTGCCGTCAGCACAAGAACGGGCATGGTGCGCCGAAGCAGGGGCCCTCCAACAGGACTGGCTTCGGGACTATTCGGACAGGAAGCCCTCATCGATCAGCCACTGCTTGGCAACCACTGCCGGATCCTTGCCGTCGACGTCGACCTGAGCGTTCAACTTCAACATCGCATCGTTCGTGATCTTCGGGTTGATCTCTTCGAAGATCTCGCCGATCTCTGGGTGAGCCTCAAGCAATTCAGTGTTGATCACTGGAGTCACGTTGTACAGCGGGAAGAACTCTTTATCGTCCTCCAAGACCGTGAGGTCCAACGCAATGATCCGACCGTCGGTGGTGAACACCTCACCGAAGTTGCACGGATTGCCGTCGGCAGTGGCTTGGTAGACCACCCCAGTATCCAAGATGGTGACCTCGCCCAGGTCCGATTTGTCCAAACCGTAGGCTTTCAGCATGTTGGGGAAGCCATCGTTGCGACTGGCGAATTCGCCTTCTACGCAGAAGGTCAGTTCGCTTTGGTCGAGGTCGGCCAGCTCAGACAACTTTGTGATGCCTAATTCATCGGCCTTATCGGACCGGATCGCGAAGGCGTAAGTGTTGTTCATCGGTGCTGGCGGCAGCCACGTCAGCCCATTGCCTAAGTCCTCGTCACGAACTGCTTCGAACTGCGCCTGCTCGCCCTTGATCGGCGCGTCGTGGCCCAAGTAACTGAGCCAACCGGTGCCGGTGTATTCGTAGGACATATCGATGTTGCCGTTGAGCAGTCCCTCACGGACGCCGTTGCTGCCGGGGGTATTGCTCTGATTGGTCACGTCCATCCCGACGGTGCTCAGCACGGTGGCCGACAGGTTGCCCAGGATGAGCTGCTCGGTGAAGTTCTTGCCAGCGACCGTAATCGGCACGCCCTCAAGTGAGTCGATGCGCTCGATGGAGCCGGGACTGGCTTCGAGCACAGCGCCACTGGCGGACCGCAACCCGCAACCGCTGGCCACGAGGGCGAGCGCCGCCACTGCGGCGACGATGCCGACCGCTTGAGAGGTACGACGGCTAGACCGGCCGTGGATAGTACGAGTGCTCATCAGCGAAGTCCCTTCGGCGCTGCGACCAACTCGACAAGTCGTGCAAGCCAGTCGACGAACAGGGCCAGGGCGGCCACCAAGATCGCCCCGACGATCAGCACGGTGGGTTGGGCGAGGGTGATACCGGTATTGATGGGCGACCCCAGACCACCACCCCCGATGAAAACCACCAGCGACGTGGTGCCGACGATCAGCACCAAGGCGATCCGGATGCCAGCGACGATGACCGGCAGCGCAAGGGGGAGTTCGATCCGCAGCAAGGTGGCCATGCTCGACATACCCATCCCTCGGCTGGCCTCGACCAAGCGCGGGTCCACCCCTTGCAGGCCGGCAACCGTGTTGGCCACGATCGGCAACACCCCGTAGACGACCAGGGCGATGATCGAAGCTCGGACACCCAAGCCGAAGAGCGCGGCCGAAATGCCGATCAGGCCGATAGCCGGGGCCGCCTGACCGAAGCCGGCGATCGTCATGATCGGCACCGCGAAGCGGCGCAGCGGTCCACGGGTGAGCGCGACGCCCAAGGGCACGGCCAGTAGCACAACGATCACCGTCGCGCTCAGAGCCACGGTCATGTGCTCGCGCAAGAGCGTGAGCAGCGGGGCCGCTGCGAGTTGGATGGCTTCTGACTCGTTGAGGTCAGCGCTGCGCACGTAGATCAGGCATCCCAGCACGGCAACGACACACAGCAATGGCTGAGCCACCCACTGAACCATCGGTGTCTTGTCCTTCGGGCGATTTTGCGCTTCGACATCACCTTCCATGTCGATCTCGGCCGCTTTGGTCGTCATCGGGCGTCCTCCTCAATGTCATCCATGGTGACCTCAGAGGCGGTGACGTTTCCCTTCTGGATCTCGGCCATGGCGTCCATGATGGTCTCGGCCCGCATCACGCCCTCGTATCTGTTGCGTTCACCGGTGACGACCACGACCTGGTGCTTCGAGGTGAGCATCGTGTCCAGTGCGTCGTTGAGGGTGGACGTCATGCTCAGGACCTCGAGGTCCATGTCCCGCTTCACTCCGTCGATGCCGTTGGCGGCTTCGTCCAGGGTGAGCCACCGCTGCGGCCGGTCCTGCTGGTCCAGCACGATGACGTGGGTGCGGCCGAGCTCGTGGGCTTTGGCGATCGCTGCGGCTGGGTCTTCGCCCATACGAATGGTGGCCGCCTCGTGACGGTGAATGTCGCGGACCCTCGTCAGGTTGAGTTGCTTCAACGCCGACCCGGCCCCCACGAACCCGCGGACGAAATCGTTGGCCGGGTTGGTGAGGATCTGCTCAGGCGTATCGTATTGAACGATCCTGGACCCAACGTCGAGGATGGCAATCCGATCGCCCAACTTCACCGCCTCGTCGAAGTCGTGGGTGACGAAGACGATGGTCTTGCGCAGTTCCACCTGGAGCCGGAGCAACTCGTCCTGCAGGCGCTGACGGGTAATGGGGTCGACCGCGCCGAACGGCTCGTCCATGAGCAGCACCGGCGGGTCGGCGGCCAGGGCGCGGGCCACCCCGACACGCTGCTGTTGCCCGCCGGAGAGTTCGCGGGGGTAGCGGTCTTTGTATATCGCCGGGTCCAGCGAGACGAGATCGAGCAGCTCGGCGACCCGGTCATCGACCCGCTTCTTGTCCCACTTCAGCAGGCGAGGCACCAACGCGATGTTGTCGCCGACGGTGTAGTGCGGAAACAGGCCAGCACCCTGGATGACGTAGCCGATCCGCCGTCGCAGGGCGTCGGCGTCCTTATGGGTGACGTCTTCCTCGCCGATCAGGATGCGTCCGCTGGTCGGCTCGATGAGCCGGTTGATCATCTTCATCGTCGTGGTCTTGCCACAACCCGAAGGGCCGACCAGCATGACGATTTCGCCGGCGGGGATGGTCATGTGCACGTTGTCTACGGCTGCCGCCTTGGTGCCGAGGTATTTCTTGGTCACACCGTCGAGGACGATCTGTTCGCCGTGGGCCGCAGTGGTGCCGCTCCCGGATCCGCTGGTCTCGTTTTTGGTCATGGTGGCTTCAGACACGGATACCCCTTGAGGTGGTCAGTCGCTTCACGATGGTGAGCGCGATGTCGAGGAAAATGGCGAGCAGGATGATGGCGACGGTGCCGAGCACCACGGATTCGGTGGCGTTGGCACCACCAGAGCGGGAAATGCCAGAGAAGATGAAGTTGCCCAGGCCGGGACCCTGGACGTATGCGGCGATGGCCGCGATGCCCATCAGCATCTGGCCGGAGACGCGCACGCCGGTCATGATCACCGGCCAGGCCATCGGGATTTCGAGCTTGATCAAAGTGGTGAGGCGATTCATCCCCATTCCCTTGGCCGATTCGACCAGGGCCTGGTCGACCCCGGAGAGCCCAACGATGGCGTTGCGCAGGATGGGAAGCATGCCGTAGAAGACGAGCGCCAGCACTGACAAGAGCACCCCGTTAGGAATGGTGCCGGTCAGGACCCCGAGCATGGCAAAGGACGGGATGGTCAGGCCAATAGCACTGAGCGAATTGGCCACTCCACTGGCGGAATTGGACCGATACACCAGCACGGCGAGCCCGACGCCGATGATCGTGGCAAAAAAAAGTGACTGGATGACCAGCCACAGATGTTGCCAACCGTTGGATGAGATGACGGCCCAGTTGTCCTGGACAAACGCGAAGAAACTACTCATATTGCCCCAAATCGCGGCGTGCCAAGGGGGCCTCAGCCCAACAGCAGGCTCCCACGAATGTGACGCACATTACTCCGATTGGACATCCGTGACTATAGGTATTTCGCACTATTTTCGACGAGTTTTGGCGACGAACCGCGCTCCGCCAGTGCGGGCTTCACGCATACTGGCGGGAACCCGCTCCCCCGCCGCTGCGTCATACCCCCATTCACCGCCGACGTTGAATGAGGGGCACAGAACATGCGACGCCTATCCGCGCTGCTGGCCATACCGCTATTCGTTGGGGGGTGCTCGTCCGAGCAGGATGAGCCCGCAACGCCCAGCACGGCACCGCTCACTGTGCTCAACGCGGGGTCTATCGCACCCTTTTCCTCGTGTGAGCAATTGCTCGGTTATTACGTCGACGGTGCGCTCGACCTCGTTGGACCCTACGGACTCGACGGCAACATGGGGTACGCCGTAGATGAAATGGGCGACGAGAGTGGCAGATTCGACCGCGGCGGTGATGATTCGGGGGATGCGGCGAGCGCGGCCGATTCGGGGGCAGAGAGCGCTGATGCGGCCGGAGCCGCTGAGTTCTCCGGCACCAACAATCAAGAGGAGGGCGTCGACGAGGCCGACACGGTCAAGACGAACGGGTCGATCATCGTCGCCATCGCCGACGGTGCCCTGCGGATCGTCGGGGTGCAGGAGGGTGAGGTGCTGGCCACGATGGCGCTGGACGACGTGGCGCGGGGGGCGTATCAGTCCGAGATGTTGCTCAGCGGCCGGACGGTGGTCTTGATGTCCACGGGATCTGTCGATGAGCGACCCACGTGGCGGCGCTGGCTCGATCCCTTTGGCGAGGACTCGGCCGATAGTTCGGCCGATATGGCCTGGCCAGGCCGGCAGCAGTCTTCACGGACCACGATCACCCGGATCGACATCAGCGACCCGAGCTCGCCGACCGTGCTGGGCTCGACGCGAATGGAGGGCTCGTATCGCTCGGCCAGGCTGATCGGCGATTCAGTCCGCCTGGTGATGGAGAGCAGCCCGACTGGACTCGAATTCGAGTATCCGCGAAACGGGTCGCTGCGCGCCGAGCGTGATGCTGAGCAAACTAATCGGGAAGTCATCAAGAATTCGACATTGGACGACTGGGTGCCGCATATCGAGACCATCGACGCCGATGGTGAGCGTGGGGAGGTGGAACCCCTCAGCGATTGCGCGGACGTGAGCCGACCTGATGTGTTCAGCGGCCTCAGCACGGTGTCCGTTGTCACGCTGGACGTGGCCGACGATTCCTCCGACGAAGTGCGCGCCTTCGCGCCGACCTCAGCGGTGTCCTTGATCGCCAGCGGAGAAACGGTCTATGCCTCCACCGACCGGCTGATCGTGGCGACGAGTCCGTGGGGCGAGTGGGCGATGCCGTTTGACACTCAGCTGACACGTGACGGGTCCATCTCGACGTCGCTGCACTCCTTCGACATCTCCGACCCTGCTCGCACCGACTATGTGGCCTCCGGTCAGATCAAGGGCACCCTGATTAATCAGTTCGCCCTCAGCGAGGCCGACGGCGTGATCCGTGCCGCCACGACCTCGGAGCCCTCATGGATGGCGGCCGAATCTGCCGATGAACTGGTCTCCCAATCGACGCTCTTCATGATGGCGGAGGAGGGTGACGAGCTGGTCGTGACTGGATCGGTCGGCGGCTTGGGCAAGACCGAGCAGATCAAGTCGGTGCGTTACCTCAGCCCCGACCTGGCTGCCGTCGTCACCTTCCGGCAGACCGACCCGCTCTACCTCATCGACACCTCCGACCCCACTGAGCCCATCGTCACCGGCGAGCTGAAGATCCCCGGCTACTCGGCATACCTGCACCCCCTCGATGAGGACCACCTGCTGGGCATCGGCCAAGAGGCCGACCCCGAGACCGGATGGCAGGAGGGTTTGCAAGCTTCACTGTTCGACATCAGTGATGTGACCGATCCGCGTCGCGTTGACCAGTTGACCTGGCCCGGGGGCTACTCCCCCGTCGAGTGGGACCACCGGGCCTTCACCGCGTGGGCGCAAACCGGTCAGTTCTTCCTCCCGGCCGAGATCTATCGCGACGAGTTTGAGCCGTTCTGCGAAGGACGACGATGTGGCCGCGTGCAGCGGCGACGTCATTGAAGCGCGACCCTCCGACAACTTCTCCGGGGTGCTCACCGCCTCGATCGTCGACGGTGAACTGCGCGAGGGAACGAAGTTGCCGACGGACGCGACGCGCGAGTGGGCTCCCGCCGCCGATCGCACGATCGTGATCGGTGACGAGCTGTGGACCATTCACAGCGAGGGCCTCAATCGCTATGACCTTGACACCTTGGACGGTGGACCCGCCGTCCGGTGGTAGGACACAGCATCTTCGTTCTGAACCATGCATTCCGCATTATCTTCAGTCTGACCGCTCCTGAGGGGGCCGTGGACGAATTGACTTCGTCCACCGGGCGATGTTAGACATGGTCCAGCGAATGCTGACTGACCCCGAGGAGACCCCTGTGAACCGCCGAATGCGCGCCAGCTGACAACGCCCGCTTTGCGGTGCTGCTCAGCGCCCCGGTACGGCATACCCACGCCTGCCCCTCGCAGTTCCCCTCGCCCCACCTCATCAGCGCAGCCGCGATAGCGCCTCGCTCCCCTGCTTCACCTCACTTTTGGAGTCCCCCATGTCTTGGTCCTTCGCCACACGCCAGATCCACGCCGGGCAGAGCCCCGACGCAGCGACCGGTGCCCGCGCCCTCCCCATCTATCAGACGACCTCGTTCGTCTTCGACAATGCCGACCAGGCGGCCAACCGGTTCGCCCTCAGCGAGCTCGGCCCGATCTACACCCGCATCACCAACCCCACCAGCGAAGTCATCGAGAACCGGGTGGCCGATCTCGAAGGTGGCGTCGGCGGTCTGCTTGTCGCCTCCGGTCAGTCCGCGGTGACATTGGCCATCATGAACGTCGCCGAGGCCGGCGATCACATCGTCGTCTCCCCCAGCCTGTATGGCGGCACGCAGAACCTCTTCGCGCACACCCTGCCTAAGTGGGGCATCGAGGTCACGTTCGTCGAGGACCCGGCCGACCCCGAGCAGTGGCGGGCCGCCAGCACCGACCGCACCAAGGCGTTCTTCGGCGAGACCATCTCCAACCCGAGTTCCGATGTCTTCGACATCGCGCCGATCGCTGCAGTTGCCCACGAGGTCGGCGTGCCGCTGATCATCGACAACACGGTCGCTACCCCATACCTGTGCCGTCCGATCGAGCACGGGGCCGACATCGTCGTGCACTCGGCGACCAAGTATCTCGGCGGTCACGGCACCTCGATCGCCGGTGTCATCGTCGACAGCGGCAACTTCGACTTCGCCCAGAGCCCCGAGCGTTTCGCCAATTTCAACACCCCGGACGAGAGTTACAACGGCCTGGTCTACGCCCGCGACCTCGGTGTCGGCTGCGCCCTCGGAGCGAACTTGGCCTACATCCTCAAGGCCCGCGTCCAGTTGTTGCGGGACCTGGGTCCCGCCGCCTCGCCGTTCAACGCCTTCCTGATCGGCCAGGGTGTCGAGACGTTGTCGTTGCGCGTGGAGCGTCATGTGGAAAACGCCAACGCCGTGGCTCAGTGGCTGTTGGCCCACGAGCAGGTCGAGTCGGTCTCGTATGCCGGACTGCCGGGTCACCCCTCACACGAGCGGGCGCAGCGTTACCTGCCCAATGGTGCAGGTGCTGTGCTGGCCTTCGAGATCGCCGGGGGCGCCGAGGCAGGCAAGGCCTTCGTGTCCGCGCTTGAGCTGCACTCCCTCGTGGCCAACATCGGTGATGTCCGCTCCCTGGTGATCCACCCGGCCTCGACGACCCACTCGCAGCTGAGTGCCGAGGCCCAATTGGCCGCCGGCGTGACGCCTGGTTTGGTGCGTCTGGCCGTGGGCTTGGAGCACATCGACGACATCCTGGCCGACCTCGACTCTGGATTCATCGCTGCCAAGGGCTCGTGATGTCTCAGTCGGCCCCAGGATTGCCTCCGCGCGCGACCGCACCCGCTGCCAGGGTGCGGTCGGTGCAGATCGGCGAGTTCACCACCGAAGCCGGTGAGCAGCTGAGCGACGTGCGGATGGCCACCCACACCTGGGGCCGGCTGAACGAGGCGGGCGACAACGCCATCCTGGTGTTGCACGCCCTGACCGGCGATGGCCACGTCGTCGGCGAAGCAGGTCCGGGCCAGCCCACCTCAGGGTGGTGGCCAGGACTGATTGGTCCAGGATGTGTGCTCGATCCGCAGAGGTACTTCATCGTGGCTCCGAACGTGCTCGGTGGATGCAGGGGGACCACCGGGCCAAGCAGTCCCGCGCCTGACGGCAGACCCTACGGGTCGAGCTTTCCGCGGCTGACCATCCGCGATCAGGTGGCCGCCGAGGCCGCCTTGGCTGATGCGTTGGGCATCAGCGTCTTCGAGGCGGTCATCGGCGGATCCATGGGCGGGATGCGTGCGATCGAGTGGGCCACCACCTATCCGGGTCGAGTCCGCCGGTGCCTTGCGTTCGCCACGAGCGCCATTGCCACGGCCGACCAGATCGGGTGGGCAACTCCACAGATCTACGCCATCCGCGGCGATGCCGGATACGCCGGAGGCGACTACTACCCAGGCCCCGGACCACGCAACGGCCTCGAGGTTGCGCGACAGATCGCCCACGCCACGTATCGCTCCGCGCCTGATTTCGATGATCGTTTCGGAGCCGCTCCACAACTGGGCGAGGAGCCGTCCGTGGGCGGCCGGTATGCCGTGCAGTCCTATCTGCAGCACCACGGACGCAAGCTGGTCCGACGCTTCGACGCGAACACTTATCTGGTGTTGACCGAGTCGATGAACAGCCACGACATCGGGCGCGGTCGCGGTGGAGTGGAATCGGCCCTTCGCCGGATCACCGCCGAGCTGACGGTCGCCGTCGTGACCTCAGATCGCTTGTTCACTCCCGCCGACGGAGCCGTGATCGCCCAAGCCCCGGCTTGCCGTGAATTGGTGACGATCGATTCCCCCTACGGTCACGATGCTTTTCTGATCGAGACCGGACAGGTCTTCGGCATCATCGCTCGGGCCTTGGACAGCATCGGGTCGGCGCACGGTGCAGATGCCGGAGCCGGTGACCGCGAGTTGCAGCCGCCGATCACCCCAGCCGTTCCGCGCCGCCTGCAAGCCTCAGGTCTCTGGTAGCCCTAGCCTTTCGCTGCTACACCGCATACCCGGCCGCTCCAGGTCCGCCGCCCTACCGTCAGGGGATGTCGATGATGACCGCGATCATTTCGCGAATGTGAGCTAGATGCAGTGGCCCGACGTTGCCCCGAGTCTTCGCGATTCTCTGGGGCGACACTGCGCGGACATGCTGACATTGCGCGGCTGAAGTCACGTCCAACCCGTTGTCGGAGTCAGGATCAACCACGATCTCCGAGTGGAAGTTGCGTACGGTGCTAGTCAGTGGAACGACCTGAAGAACCGTTGGGTGTGCATCGAGGATTCGCTGTGCCGTCACGATGACGGCCGGATGGCGGAACCCAGCTTCGCGACCTTCCGGCTGGCCGAGATTCAACTCGACAACATCACCCGAAGTCAGCATCCAGCCACGCTGATTCCTCGCTGTTCAGGTCGTCTTTGAGTTGATCGCCGATGCGGTCCTGTCGAAGGGCTCGCACTGCCAAGGTCACCGTGTTGCCCACAGTGGTGTCGAACTCGGCCGCGAGTCGTTTCAGATCCTGGTGTGTCGAGCTATCGATCCGCACGCTGGTGCTCTGCATGCAAATCAGCATACAGGTCGGTCGTGGACATCGGTCTGCTCACGCCATCACCAGTTGGGCAGAGTGGAACGTTGCCCTAACTCTTGGATCGTGGTCTGAACGCTGGGGCAAGGTCTAGGGGGTCTTCACCCCACTCGCGAAGCAACGCAACGTGCAGTTCACGCCCGAGATCAGCGAGCACACGGTCGACCGTCATGCCGGATGCCTGGGCGAGGCGGTCCAACACCAGCGGGCGCCGTCCAGGTCGGCGCGCCATCGTCTCCCCCGAAGCCTTCGGCGAAAGCGCCCCTTCCAGGAACATAGCGGCGCTTTCCAGACACCATCCGAGCGTTGCAACGTCCACGTCGTGCTCGAATTCAGGTGAATCGACGCCAGCTATCGAGGCCCGAAGGACCTCGCGATATCGGGCCAAGGCACGTTCGCTCACCTCTGCGGGTAGCCGCCACGCGCACCAGCAGGTGGGCCAGGGCACTCGCACGTACGCCACGTCCCAGGCAGCGTGGCGAACCTCGGCGAACTCGAAATCGAGGAACGCGAGCCGCCCAGAGTTCACAAGATTGTTGTCGGGGCAGGTATCACCGGGCGACAAGACCTGCATCGGGACGGCAAAGGTCTCGGCCATCGCCGACAGTCGGGCCTTCGCCTCGTCAGAGACGCTCACCCGAAGCCTGGGTGCAACGGTCGCCAGGATGTCCGCGGCCTCGCGCAGAGCCCGGGGCCTGTCGTGGACAACTTGCTGCGATGCCCGTCGCGCCAGCAGTTCGGCGTAAGAGTCGGCAACCCCGGCGGAGTCCTGATGCAGATGCGCCAGACTTCCCGCCCAATCAGCCACGCTGGCACCCGCCAACGACGGATCATCTGCCATCACCACATCGGCCAAACTGCCTCCGAGACCCAGGTCGCTCATCACGATCAACTGTGGTTCCGAGCACGCGCCGAGCAGCCGCGGAGCACTCGATGAGCTCAGGGCCCCCAGAGCGCTGGCCTCACGAGCCCACGGATGGTTGTCATCGCTGAGATACACCTTCACCACATAGGTCGCGGTGCCATCGGTGACTCGCCAGACCAGAGTTCGACCGCTGGCGGCGAGTTCTTCGACACGGGCCAGGGGGCCAACTCCAGCCGCCTGGGCTGACGATGCCAAGACCTCCGCGCAGTCACTCTCAGTCAGACCCATCGCTCGAACCTATCCGTCCAAGCATGCCCCATCGACTCGCAGCAAAATCACTCGCTGAGGCACGGAGCGGTGAATTTGCCGCGAGTGGATGAGCACATCGCCAACCTACTGAGCGCAGGCATGGGTGCTGCGGCCTACCATGGGAAGACTCGACGAGGAGGTGGCTATGGATTGGTTACGAGAGACTCAGTGGCTCTGGTGGACAGCGGCTGCGCTGATCCTGGGTCTGATCGAGATTGCCTCGCTGGATCTGGTCTTCACCATGCTCGCGGCCGCAGCCATTGTCGCTGCGATCACAGCTTTCCTCGGAGCGACCTTCCCCTTCCAGGTCATTGCGTTCGTCGTCACCGCGGTCATCCTGTTGGCCCTGTTGCGCCCATTGCTCCTGCGTCGACTCAAACTCACCGGCCCCGCCCCGCATACCAACGCGGACGCCAACGTCGGCCAACGTGCCGAGGTTTTGGAGGCCGTGACCGACCGCAGCGGCTCGGTCAAACTGCGCGGCGAGCAGTGGACGGCGCGCACCGTCGGCCCTGATGAACAGCTGGCCCCGGGACAAATGGTCAACGTCATTCGTATTGAAGGTGCGACCGCTGTGGTCAGCGCGCACGTGTCTGAGCCCAACTAGAGGAGTTCGCAATGGTAGATATTGATCCAGCACAGATCGCTTTGTATGTCGTCCTCCTCCTTCTCGTGCTGTTCGTGGCCACCGCCATCGCCAAGGCGATCCGCATCGTGCCTCAGGCCACCGCGATCATCGTGGAGCGCCTCGGCCGATACAGCCGCACCCTGGACGCCGGGCTGCACATCTTGATCCCGTTCATCGACAAGGCCCGCGCCAACGTCGACCTTCGTGAACAGGTCGTTTCCTTCCCGCCTCAGCCTGTGATCACCAGCGACAACCTGGTGGTCTCGATCGACACGGTGATCTATTTCCAGCCCACTGACCCCAAGTCCGCGACGTATGAAATTGCCAACTACATCCAAGGCATCGAGCAACTGACCGTCACCACGCTGCGGAACGTCATCGGCTCGTTGGACCTTGAGCAGACGCTGACAAGTCGCGACCAAATCAACGGTCAGTTGCGTGGCGTACTCGACGATGCGACCGGGCGCTGGGGCATCCGCGTCAACCGCGTCGAGCTCAAGGCGATCGACCCGCCGGCCAGTGTGCAGGACTCGATGGAGAAGCAGATGCGCGCCGAGCGCGACCGCCGAGCCACGATCCTGAACGCCGAGGGCGTGAAGCAGTCCGAGATCCTGACCGCTGAGGGTGCCAAGCAATCGCAGATCCTGCGGGCTGAAGGCACGGCTCAGGCCGCGATCTTGGAGGCTCAAGGTGAGGCGCGAGCGATCCTGCAGGTCTTCGACGCGATCCATAAGGGCAACCCGGACAGCAAGTTGTTGGCCTACCAATACCTGCAGATGTTGCCGCAGATTGCCCAGGGCGAGTCCAACAAGATGTGGATCGTGCCGACCGAGCTGACCAAGGCACTGGCCGGGATCGGGAACGCACTGGGGGGCAGCGGTGGCGGCGACGAGGGAGCATCGCTGGATGGCCCACCGGCCACTTTGCGTCACGACGCAGAAACACCGACGTCAGGCATCGAGGTCGACATTCCCGATCTGGAAGACCCCAACGAAGCCCTGCGCCGGGCCCGGGAGGAGGCCGCACAGGCTACCGCCGAAGCCGAGCGCTCGACGCGGATGACCGGCCAGCGCCGCCAAGAGCAGGACGCCCCGCGCGCCCAAGCGCAGGAATCCTCGCGCCCTCAGGCACCAGAAAGTTCACCGGAAGGGCCGGAAGCCTAGGCCCCGTGGTCTAGGGATCGCGGTCGACGTCGGGGTCTGACGACGACGAACCGAAGGCACGCACCCCGTTGAGCGCCACCAGCACGACGGCCGTCGTCAGCAGGCCCTTCGGCGCGACTTCACCAATGCCTTGGAAGACGTCTCCGATGATGAGACCCCAGATCACCCCAGCGACGAGGCTGATGGCAAACCCGATGCCGATCCCGGCCAGAGTGAACACCATCGTGGAACGAAGGCTGGGCTCCTGACGCTTTGCCACTATTGATCCACGTCGAGTTGAGCGGCGACCACATTGGCGATGCGTCCCGGTGGGTTAGCCACGTCTTGGACCATACCGGGCTCCTGGGAGGTCAGCGGCTCGAGCGTGTCCAGTTGCGACTCCAGCAGCGAGGGCGGCATGAAGTGCTCACGGCCCTGCATACGCTCCATCAACAGGTTCTTGTCGCCGACGAGATGGACAAAGAAGGTGTCTCCACCGCGGCGCAGGATGTCCCGATAGACCTTACGCAGCGCCGAGCAGGTCAGGACCGTCGACTGACCGTCCTCATCGCGCGCAGCCGTCCACTGGGCCAGTTCCTCCAGCCAGGGCCAGCGGTCCTCGTCCACCAACGATCTGCCGCTGGCCATCTTGTCGAGGTTGGCTTGGGGGTGGAAGTCGTCGCCTTCAGCCATCTCCCACCCGAGCCGGTCCGCGATGGCGCGACCGATGGTGCTCTTGCCCGAGCCGGACACACCCATCACGACGATGTGCAGCGGTCGATCTGCTGAGGCTTCGCTCACGGAATGACCACCCAGAGCCCGAGGGCGATGACGAAGATGGCCAGGCCAAGCGTGGTCTCGATCACAGTCCAGGTGCGCAGCGTGGTCTTCACGTCCATGCCGAAGAAACGACTGACGAGCCAGAAGCCGGAGTCATTGACGTGCGACAGCACGGTCGCCCCGGCGGCAATGGCCAACACCAGCGGGACGATCTTGAGGTCCGACAAGTCGGCGGAGGCCACTGCGGCCGACAGTAGTCCCGCCGTGGTGGTGAGCGCGACGGTGGCCGAGCCCTGGGCAACCCGCAGGATGGTAGCGATCACGAAAGCAGAGACCACCAACGGGAGGCCGAGGTCGGCCAAACTGTCCGACAGTGCGGCTCCGATGCCGCTCTGTCGCAGCACTCCGCCGAACATGCCGCCTGCGCCGGTGATCAGGATGATCGCGCAGATCGGGGCCAAGGCGTCGTTGAGGATGCCCTCGATCGTCGCCAAGGATCGGCCCTTGGTGCCTAGCGTGTAGGTCGCAACCAACAGGGTGATCAGCAGGGCCACGGGGGTCTGTCCGATCAGGATGAGCAGGTCGGCCCACAGGTCATCGTCTCCGATGGTTCCCGCGGCGCGAAGGGTGGTCAGCGACGTGTTCATCGCGATCAACAGCACCGGCAGCAGCAGGATCGCGAGCACGCTCCCGAACGCCGGCGGGGTCACATCACCGGCATCGTCATCCAGATTGCTGGGTTCGCCAGATTTGGCACCGACCAGCATCGATTCCTTGATGGGCACCATGATCTTGCCGGCGTATGCCGTCGTGACGAGATAGACCCCGACGTACCACGAGACGAGCGCAACCGGGAGACCGAGCAGGAAGGTCAGAGCCGATGCTGCCACCCAGCTCGGTGGCTGCCGTGACTGGACCGGGGTGCGGCGGCACGATGGCGTGCATCGCGGCGAAAGCACCAGCCGTCGGCAGCGCATACAGCAGGACCGAGCCGCCGAACTTGCGCGCCACCGAAAAGATGATCGGCAAGAAGACGACGAGGCCGGCGTCGAAGAAGATCGGCAAGCCGAAGAGCAATGCCGCTAGTCCCAGCGCGAGAGGTGCCCGTTTCTCTCCGAACCGGTTGATCAGAGTGTCGGCCAGGACTTGGGCACCGCCGGTGACTTCGAGCAGTCTGCCGATCATGGCCCCCAACCCCACGAACAGTGCGACCGAGCCCAGGGTGCCGCTAAAGGCCCCGATAGCCACTTCGGGCACGTCGGCCAAAGGGATGCCCGTGACGACAGCGGTCACCAAACTGACCAAGACCAACGCCACGAAGGCGTGCATCTTGACGGTGATGATGAGCGCAAGTAGCACGGCGACGGCTGCCGCAGCAATCAGCAGCAACACCCCTGCGCTGTATGCCGGCTCCATGGTCTCCATTGACCTGCCCACCTCTCCCAGAAGGTGGCAAACGCGAGGCCCGCGTCTGCGCGAACACTCGCACGCTACTGCGGGTGCCGTGGCGCCGCGACTCGAACGGCAGGCCAGATTCCCGGTTCATGGCTCTGGCAGGTCTGCTATCCACGTCGCCCACTCAGCCTGAATCTCGCTCAGTGGCGTGCCAGTCTGCTCCTGGAGCACGGTGTCGATGTCCGCCGCATGCTCAAAGGCCGTCAACTGGTGCAGTTCCGTCCCGATTGCCACTGTGGCGTCCGCTCCGAACTCGTCCTCCAGGAAGGTGAAGATCAGCGCCGAGTCGGAGTAATGCCGGTCGATGGCGTCGACATCATCGGGGTAGAAATCGTCGTAGTCGTCCGGTGGCCACGCTGGCTCCAAGCCCGTCTCCTCGTCGATGACGTACGAGCGGTCATAGGCGTCCAGACGCACCACCTCGTCGCCAGCCAACTCCCACCAACCGGCCAATCCCTCGGCCGCCCACTGGGGTGACCAGCGCTCTTCGACGGTGCTGGCCATCGCCCAGTGGGTCATCTCATGGCGCATCAGCGGGCTCCCACCCGTGATGCCTTCGAAGACAAAGGCCTCGATGTCGAGGTACTCCACGTCCAGCACGATGCGCACCGCCGAGCGATCCCAGGAGAAGGGGTCGCCGAAGTCGGTTTGGACGCCGTCGTCGTTATGCAGTTCGTCGTTGACCTCCGGCTCACTGGCGACCGTGGGGACCGTCACACCCGTGAATCCGAGGTCGTCACCTTCACCGCCGAAGAGCGTGCCGACCTCTTCAGGCAGAGCAAAGGTCACCATGACTCGATCGACGGGCGCGCCGGGGAACCGCGCCATGGTGGCCGTGGCGGCTTCGTCCAGGCTTGGCATCATGTCTTCGGCAAACTCCGCTCCGCCGGCCTCGGTGAGCACCACCACGGAATCGCTCTCGACTACATCGACCGGCCCCAGGTCCCACAGCTGCGGATAGGCACTCTGCTGCGTCCCGTCCCCGCTGATCTCAGAAATACGCAGGTCCGCTCCCTGACCCGTCATCGTGAACGAGTAGTACTCCAAAGCGGGAGTGACGTCGATGCCGGTGACCTGATGCTGGAAGGCCATCTCCACGTTGAGGGCATCGCCGTCGCCGGCGTCGAGGTCGACCGCGACCATCCGCCGCAGGTCCATCGGCACCGCCTGCACCGCGGTATACCAGTCCTGTTGTTGTGCGACACCGTCGTCGTCCAGGTCCATCAACGCCGTCCACTCATCGACGTCGCCCCCATCCAAGGCGCGATTCAACTCGGTGGTGAGGTCGAGCACAAGCGCCTCGTCGGAGGCCGTGACCTTGCGCTTGGGTGCCGACCCATTGACCGAGGGCGGAGCCGGCGCAGCGGTTCTCTCAGGAGTGGCCGCGGAGGGCTGCACGACGGGGACCATGGTGTTCGGTGCGCCCCCACATCCCGCCAACAGCACGGCGAGAGCGACAGCGGCGGCTGTCCCAGTGAGCCGAGAGCGGCGCGACATTACTCGCGCGCGCAGCGCTGCTGGCCGAGGGACAAACTCCATGAACGAAGGGTATGCGGCGACCCGCCCGGTAGGCTCATCGCGCAGTTGACCGCCCCCTGAATTTGGAGTCCCATGACCGACGCGCCAGATGCCACCTCTCGTCAGCCTGACCTGAACGGCCCGGCCGCGGGCGACCCCGACTTCGACGTGGTGCTCCTGGGCACCGATATCGGGATCTACGCCTTGGCGCGTGCCTTTCATGAGCGCTACGGCATCAGCAGCACGGTCATCTCTCGCGTCGTGGCCGGGCCGATCGCCGACTCCAAGTTCATCGAGACCATCGAGCTGGGCGACGAGGCCCAGCGACAGGACACCCTAGACGAGCTCGAGCGTCAGGGGGCCAAGCGCAAAGCCGCAGGTCGGACCACGCTGCTGCTCTCCAACGCGGACTCGTTTTCTCGGATGCTCAGCGACCAGGCCGAGTGGCTCAAGCAGTGGTATGTCGTGCCCTCGGTCGACTCCGACGTGCTCGACATGGTGGCCGACAAGATCGAGTTCGACCGGGTCTGCGATGAGTTGGGTATCCCGACGCCGCGCACGCTGATCCAGGATTTCACCGGTGCCGACGACCCGGCATGGGCCCCGGAGGTGGTTGACCTGACCTTCCCTGTGGTGGCCAAGCCGGCGGTCGGTGCCGCATACGAGGGACTGCGTTTCGAGGGCAAGAACAAGATCTACAAAGTGGACTCCCCGCAGGAACTGATCGAGATCTTCACCCGCGTCAAAGATGCTGGCTTCCGCGATCGTTTCGTCGTGCAGGAGTTGATCCCCGGCGACGACACTGCGATGCGCTCCATCACGGCATACATCGATCAGTTCGGCGAAGCGACTCTGCTGGCCACGGCGCAGGTCTTGCTGCAGGAACACCAGCCGCTGGCCATCGGCAATCCGGCGGCCATGGTGACCACGGCCTATCCGGAGCTGATGGCCCAGGCCGAGCGCATGTTGAAGCACGTCAACTACCGCGGCTTCGCAAACTTCGACGTGAAACTCGATCCCCGCGACGGCGTGATGAAGTTCTTCGAGATGAACCCGCGGATCGGCCGCAACAACTTCTACGTCACCGCGGCCGGGGCCAACGTCGCCGAGTTCATCACCACCGACCTCATCCAGAACCAGCCGCACGAGCAGGTCGTCGTGCGCAACGAGATCCTCTATTGCGTGCTGCCGATGTTTTTGCTGCGCCGATACCTCAGCCCCGAGCAGAAGGTGCTGGTCAAGCGGGTCACTCGCAAGGGCGTCTTCCACCCCTTGGTCAACAAGGACTCCTTCAAACGCAAGTTGTATGTCGCGGCGGCCAAGACCAACTACGTGCGCAAATATGCGAAGTACTACCCGAAGCAGACCGAGTCCGGCTTCTGAGCCAGCCGCACGCGCCAGAGTCGGTGTCTGAGAACACCGCAGATACTTCATACACTGGCCGTATGCCACGTGGAATTGCCGTCGGGCGACGGGTATGGATCGGGATCACCGTAGTTGCGTCGACTCTTGTCGTTGGTCCACTGAACGCTGCTCAGGCCCACGACGATCTCGTCGACACCGTGCCCGCCGACGGTGTCGAAGTTGAGGCCGTGCCCGACGAGGTCCGGCTGGAGTTCAGCGGCGAGATCGCGTCAGTCGGCACTGTGGTGGAGGTCATGGGGCTGCTGGGCGAAGTCACCGACGGAGAGCCGCAGGTCGAGGGCACGCAGGTCATCCAACCGTTGACCCAGGACGCACCTCCCGGCGACTACACGGTGGTCTGGCGGGTGTACTTCCGCCGATGGCCATCCCGTCTCCGGTGAGTTCGGCTACGACGTTGCCTCTGCCGGCATCGAGGCCCAGAGCACGCCCAGCGGGGACGATGCGAGCTCCACCACACAGCCTCCCGGTGCCGACACCGAAGCTGCCACCGAAACGGCAACTCCGGCTGGCGGCGGGACGGACCGAGCCGCCAACACGGCCGCCGAGCCGGTGCAAGGTGACAGCTCCGAGGGCTCCGGCACTGCCCTGTGGGTATGGGGCGTGCTGGCCCTGGCTCTGCTCACCCTCGGCGGCCTAGGAACCGTTGCCGTGCGGCGTCGCTGAAGCAAATCGGCGGCATACCGACCGGATGCACTCTCCCGGCGCTCGCTCATGTACCGTGTGACTCACGATTCATACACATTCCCGGGCTTGCTGCGCGGCTTGGTTGGCTATCTCCTGCCGATCAGAAGCGGTGCTCCCCGGCAGACGCACGAGGGGGTCACGCCATGGGGCGCGGCCGGGCGAAAGCCAAGCAGACCAAAGTCGCACGGAGACTGAAGTACTACTCTCCCGACACCGACCTGACCGCTCTAGAGCGCGAGTTGAAGGGCAGCGAGGGCGACGTAGGTTCGTCGTACTCCCCTTCGGCGCCGGAGCAGGATCAGTACATTGCGGAGCACTACGGACGCAATCGTCACCGCGACCCCGACAACGAAGCGAGCACCAGCTTCGCCGAGGGATCCGACGGCGCTGACTCTGAGTCTGGTGACGACGATGAGCACTCCACCCCGCGAGCGGCTCAGCCGATCACGCCGGGTTCATGGATGAAGAAGCGGGCCTAAGCGCTAGACCTTGTGCGATCCGACAAGGCTGACCGAGCCCCCGTCGACGCCCTTTGCTCCTTGCACCGTGCCTTGATCCTGCGTGTCGTCGTGATGCCTCGGTTGACCATCACTCAGGTGTCCGTCGCTGACCTGCCCGAGTGGCCAGGCTGAGAGTCCCAACTCTCGGCTGCGCGTGACGGCAGCATCAGCCTGGTCCGACGGGACGATGGCCACGAAGCCAATGCCCATGTTCAGCGTCTGCTCGAGGTCGTGCTGGGGGACGGAACCCCAGTTTTGGACGGTCGTGAAGACCGCCGACGGGGTCCACGTCGAGCGCTCGAGCGTGGCGTGCATTCCTTGAGGCAGCACCCGAGCCACGTTGGCGGCCAGTCCGCCACCGGTGATGTGCGACAACCCGTGTACGTCGAGCCCAGGCGTGGCAATGAGTGCGAGGAGTTCGCGGGTGTAGATGCGTGTCGGCTCCATGACTTCCTCCCCCAGCGTCCGGCCAAACTCCGCGACGTGCGAGTCCCAGGTCAGACCAGCGTGAGCCACGACGCGGCGGACCAGGGAGAAGCCGTTGGAGTGCAGCCCAGACGAAGCGAGCGCGATCACCGCGTCACCGGCTTGCACGCGATGCGGCCCCAAGACCCGGTCGTGCTCGATGACCCCGGTGGCGGCCCCAGCCACGTCGTATTCGTCGGGGTCCAGCAGGCCCGGATGCTCGGCAGTCTCCCCGCCGATCAGGGCGACACCGGCCAGCTCGCAGCCGCGGGCGATGCCCCCGACGATGGCCGCGATGCGCTCGGGCACCACGTGCCCGCAGGCGATGTAGTCGGTCATGAACAGTGGCTCGGCCCCGCAGACGACGATGTCGTCGACGACCATCCCGACCAGGTCGATGCCGATCGTGTCGTGATGATCCATCGCTTGAGCGATGGCAACCTTGGTGCCGACCCCGTCGGTGCTGGTGGCCAGCACCGGACGAGTCATCCCGAGCAGCGCTGAGGCGTCGAACATCCCGGCGAAACCACCGAGGCCACCTAGGACTTCGGGGCGGCCAGCACGCTTGACCGCTGACTTCATCAGCGCCACCGCGCGGTCCCCGGCTTCGACGTCGACCCCGGCGTCGGCATAGGTGATGCCTGCGGTGGTGGATCGGCTGGGGCCAGACTGCTGCGGATCGGTGCCGGGCGGAGCCTGCGAGGTCATGGGCGGGTCAATGCGTCAGAGCCACCTGTGGCGGACCCGATGGGCACGCCGTCGACGTCCACCAAGCCGGTATGCCGCCCCGCAGCCGCCTCGACATCGAGCGTTCCGACATCGGTCGGGTCGCTGCCGTCGAGCACCGCAAACTCCAACTCCAGCACGTCCTTGCCCTGCCGACTGTCCTCGGGCACGCCGATGGGGTAGACCCCAGAGAAGCAGGCCGTGCACAACTCGTCTGGCTTTTGGGCAGTGGCCGCGATCATGCCGTCCTCGCTGATGTAACCCAACGAGTCGGCCCCGAGCGAGGCGCAAATGTCGTCGGTATTCAGCCCATTGGCGACCAGCTCGGCCCGGGTGGCGAAGTCGATGCCGTAGAAACACGGCCAGCGCACCGGCGGCGAAGAAATCCGGACGTGGACCTCGGCCGCGCCGGCCTCACGCAGCATCCGGACAAGAGCTCGTTGGGTGTTGCCGCGCACGATCGAGTCGTCGACGACGATCAGTCGCTTGCCCTTGATGACGTGCTTGAGGGGGTTCAACTTGAGCCGGATGCCCAACTGCCGGATGGTCTGGCTCGGGGCGATGAACGTGCGGCCGACGTAGGCGTTCTTGACGAGCCCGGCGCCGTAGGGAATGCCCGAGGCCTCGGCATACCCAATGGCTGCGGGGGTGCCCGACTCGGGAGTCGGCATGACCATGTCAGCCTCAACGGGGTGCTCGCGGGCGAGTTGTCGGCCCATCTCGACGCGGCTCTCGTGGACCGAGCGACCGTTCAGGGACGTGTCGGGCCGGGCGAGGTAGACGTATTCGAACACGCAGCCCTTGCGCTTTGCCTCGGCGAACCGGCGACTGCGCAGACCGTGCTCGTCGATGGCGATCAATTCACCGGGCTCGACTTCGCGGACGACGCTGGCACCGACGATGTCGAGCGCTGCCGTCTCCGATGCAACCACCCAACCGCGGTCGAGCCGGCCCAAAACCAAGGGGCGCACGCCTTGTGGGTCGCGCGCGGCATACACCGTTTGCTCATCGCAGAAGACCAAGGAGAAGGCACCCCGCAGCATCGGCAGCACCTCCATCGCAGCCGATTCGAGGGTGCGGTCGGCGTCGGCGGTCAGGAGTCCGGTGATCAGTGCGGTGTCGGTGGTGTTGCCGCGGCCCACCTCTCCACGCGCGAAGCGCAGGTCACCACCGTGCAACTCGGCCAGCCGCTCGCGCAGCTCGGCGGAGTTGATCAGGTTGCCGTTGTGGGCCAGGGCCACCGTGCCTCCGGTGGTGCCGCCGAGCGTGGGCTGCGCGTTTTCCCAGGTGCTGCCACCGGTCGTGGAGTAGCGGCAGTGCCCGATGGCCAGGTGCCCCCGAAGCGACGCGAGGCTGGACTCGTCGAAGACCTGCGCGACGAGGCCGACGTCTTTGAAGACCAAGAGGGATCGTCCGTCGCTCGTGGCGATGCCGGCCGCTTCTTGCCCCCGGTGCTGCAGGGCATACAGGCCGAAGTAGGTGAGTTTGGCTACCTCGTCATCCGGTGCCCACACCCCGAAGACGCCGCAGGCATCTTGCGGGAGAGACTCATCCGGGAGGAGATCATGATTGAGACGCCCATCTGGTCGAACCACGTGGGCAAGTCTCCCACAGTCAGAGTCGGCGCAGACTGTTCCAGTCGGCGATCAGATAGATGAGGGCCCCGATCGTTGCCCCGACGAGTGCCCCTGCGCCGCCGAGCACGATGATCTCTTGGCCGGCCGACGCGATCTGGGACGAGGGTCCGGTGATATCAACGATGATTCCGACGATGGCTCCCAGGATGGCCCCGGTGATCAAGAACGGCACCATCCGTGGTCCACGGCGTCGCGATCCCACATGGATGACGTCCTCACCGTCCGTTTGTGCTCGTCCATCTGCCTGTGGGCGTGCGTCGGGCTGGTCCTGGCTCATTCCTCCAGGTTACGCCGACGCCCCTTGGGGAATGGCCCGCCTCGCCAGACGACGGTGAGCCATCGGTCCACCGGCTCGGAGTCAAGCGTGTGGCGAGGATTGGCACCCTAGGGCGAATACGGCCACACGCTTCCGCGCGCATCCGATTCGGTGGGGTTATCCACCGAGGTCGATCTCGGTCAGCACGCGGGGGTCGGCCTGGTAGGGATCTGAGGCGCGGGGCCAGTGCACGATGACATCGGTGAAGCCGAGGTCGGCCGCCCGACTGCACTGCTCGTCGAAGAGTCCGGCGCTCGTCAACGCGGGCACTCCGGCGGCGTCCAACGACAGGTAACGATCCGCGGGCCGCTCGATCGTGCGATCCCCGGCCTCGATGACCTGCGCCTGCACCTCGTCAAACCGGCTGACGGTCTGGGCGACGCCGTCCCACCACTGCTCCATCGCGGCGGTGTCGCTCTGGTCGTTGGTCCGCCCGACCGGGCCGCTGAGGGGGCCAGTGGTCAGCCACCCGTGGCCCTGGCGGGCCGCGAGAGCCATCGATCTCGGCCCGTTGGCCGCCACGACGAAAGGCACCCGCGGTTGTTGCATCGGTCCGGGTGCGTTGCGGGCGTCGACGGCATTAAAGAACTCCCCGGCGTGGTCCACGTGATCGGTCCGCAACGTCTGGTCCAACACGTCCACGAACTCGGCGAACCGTCGGGTGCGCTGGCCGCGGGTCAACTCGTCACCGAGGATGCCGGCATCGCGCTCACCGCCGGCCCCGAGACCCAGCAGCAGCCGACCGTCGCTGATGTCGTCGAGGGTGATCGCATCGCGCATAAAGGTCACTGGGTGCCGGAAGTTCGGCGAGGCCACAAACGTGCCAAGTCTGATCCGTTCGGTGACCATGGCGGCTGCGGTCAGGGTCGCAACGGTGGAGTGCCACGGTGAATCCGGCAGCCCGGCCCACACCAGATGGTCGTAGGTCCAGGCGTGGTCGAAGCCCAACTCCTCGGCTCGACGCCACAGCGGCTCGGCCACTGACCAGGAGAATTCGGGAAGGATGCAGATGCCGTATCGCACCCCGCCACCCTAGGGCTTGGCCCGGGCCGGGAGTTACGGCTGAAAATCCGGAATGTACTGCTCGCAATCGAGACGACCCGAGAGCACACAAGACTTGCATACCAATCGGTTGACGGGGTCGGTAGACTTGGGTCATGAGTACGCAAATCGCCGTCCGCCTCGAGAACAGCGAACTCGAAGTCCTCGATACCGAGGTCGCCGAAGGCCGTGCCGCCAATCGCTCCGAAGCGATCCGGCGCGGAATCGCTCGGCTGCAGCGAGATCAGCGCTACCGAGGCGAGGAGGCCATCCTGGTCGACCTCGTCCGTCGCGGTGAGTCCGTCTATCCCGACCTCGACCGCCTGCTGGACCTGCCGCATCCCACGTTGGACTGATGCGCACTATCGCATCGGTGCAACTGGACAAGCGTCGACCTGCACTCATCCTGACTCGGCAATCGAAGCTGCACCTGTGGACCTGGGTGACGGTGGCACCTATCACCAGCACAGTGCGCGGAATCACCAGTGAAGTCTCCGTCGGGCCACGCAACGGACTCGACCAGGACAGCGTCGTGAGCTGCGACAACATCACCACGGTGCGCCGAAGCGAAGTCGGCGACACACTGGGTCTCTTGTTCGACGATCAGGAACCGGAGCTGGCTCGCGCCATCAGTGATGCTTTTGACCTCGATCCGAAGGCGATTCTCTACCCCCGGGTGTTCAGTTAGATGCTCTTGACAGGAGCGCCATCGCCAGCCCAGTAGTGGTCCACCACGGGTGGCTGTGGCCCACTCAATAAGGCTCGGTGCCTCCAGTGCGGTGACGTGGTTGTCGGACTGATAGTGCTCCACGCGTGTTCCCGACGTGTAGGTCATATTCATCACGAACACTTGCCCCACCATCGTCAGCCTTCGGGGGGCTACAGGATCACCGACCATTCCCGACGCGTCGAACAAGTGATGAGCCAGCGGATCAGTCAACAACTGGAAGGCTCGAACGCGCGAGGTCGCGATCACCACAGACGCGCTGTATCTCCTGCACACCTCATCCATCATGGCCCTCTCGCATTGTGCAGGTCAGGTTTATCGTTTCTCCCGAGGACGCACCTTCACGAACGCGACGGCTCGGGACGGCGGTTCCCGACACGTCACAGCGGGAGGTATGCCGACAGGTCGGCCCGCGAGCCGCTGGCCCGGATCGTTCCGGCGGCGCGGAGTTCGTCCCAGGTATGCAGACCCAGCACCAGCAGCAACCAGGTCACTGGATCGGTTTCGATGACGTTGGTCGGCGTGCCGCGGGTATGCCGTGGGCCCTCGATGCACTGCACCGCACCGAGTGGGGGCACCCGGACCTCCACCGACCGCCCCGAGGCCTGAGCCGCGAGCTCCTCCAGGCTGTATCGAACCGCCAGTGCTCGCACGTCGCGCGGCAGCGCCCCGATGGCCTCCGCCGCCGCGCCCGCGTCTTCAGCGGCCGATCGGCATACCTCCAGGGCCTCGAAGCCTTCGGCCACCGGCACCCGACGTTTGCTCGGCACTGCCTAGTCCAGGGGGTCTCGCTCGATCGGGCAGGACATGCACCGCGGCCCACCGCGGCCACGGCCCAACTCCCCACCGGAGATCTCGATCACCTCGACGCCCTGAGCCCGCAGGTAATCGTTGGTCACCGTGTTGCGCTCGTATCCCACGACCACGCCAGGCTCCAGCGCCAACACGTTGCAGCCGTCGTCCCATTGCTCGCGCGCCGCGGCCGAGGGGTCCTGGTCGGCGGCCAGGATGCGCAGACCATCCAGGCCCAGCCCGCGAGCGATGACCTGCTCCATCTCGTGCGCCTCGTGGGCCTCGATCTCGATCTGCACCTCACCGTCCCGCTCCCCGCCAGCGGTCAACGTCCAGGACTTGAGATCCGGAAGGCCGAGGTAGCGGGTGAACGTCTCTCGGTCGATCATCGTCATGACCGTGTCGAGGTGCATGACGGCGCGCGACTTGGGCATGTCCACGGCGATGACCTCGTTGATCTCCGGAGAGGCCAGCATCTTGGCCGCCAACCGCTCGACACCCTGGGGGGTGGTGCGCTCGCTGAGGCCGATCAAAACGGTGCCGTTGCCGGGCACCAGGATGTCGCCGCCCTCGGCAGTGGCCGGACCGGCTTCCAGCCCGTGGCACCACCAGTTCGGGTTGTCGTCGGCAAACATCGGGTGGTGGCGATAGATCGCTTCGTAGTGCACGGTTTCGCGGCGTCGCGCCTTTTTGTGCATCGAGTTGACCGCAACCCCGTCGTAAACCCAGGCCGAGGTGTCCCTGGTGAACAGGTGATTAGGCAGCGGCGCCAACACGGCGTCGTGGTCCGCGAGCGCCCCGATGACGACCGAGCGAGGGCTGTCCATCCGCTCCAACACTTCAGCCTTAGTGATGCCGCCGATCAAAAAGCGTGAGAGCTCACCGTCACTCATCTGCTCAAACATGGCCTGCAACTCATCAGCGGCCAGGGGCCCGACGTGCCGCTCGTCGAGCGACTGCGTCAGGACCAACTCACGGGCAGCGGGCACAGCAAGCGTCTGGGTTAGCAGTTCGTCGAAGTAGTGCACCGTGATGTCGCGGTCGCGCATGACCTTGACGAACCCGTCGTGCTCAGCCTGGGCCCGCTCCACCCAGAGGATCTCGTCATACAGATAGCGCTCCTTGTTTTCCGGCGTCAGCCGGTGCATCTCCAAACCGGGACGGTGGACGATGACCTGTCGCAGGCGGCCCACCTCCGAACCCACACGCAACGTCATCCCACTGCCTTCCTGTTGGCCCCGACCGGGTCCTCATCCTGTCACTGCTCGGTGACAGACTGACAGTCATGAGAGCCACCGTGCTGCAGGCCGCCCGCGATGTCACCCTTGAGGACGTTCCTGATCCCCGCATCGTGCTCGCGACCGACGCTTTGGTCCGGGTGACCGCGAGCTGCGTCTGTGGATCGGACCTCTGGCCCTACCGAGGCATCAACCCGGTCAACGAGCCTCGGCGCATCGGCCATGAGTTCGTCGGGATCGTCGAGGAGCTCGGATCTGACGTCAACACGCTGAAGGTGGGTGACTTCGTCATCGCCCCGTTCACCTACGGGGACAACACCTGCCCGCACTGCCAGGTGGGTATGCAGACCGCTTGCGACCGTCTCGGCGGTTGGGGGGCGCCGGATCGGGACGGGCACATGGTGGACGGCGGGCAAGGTGAGTACGTCCGGGTCCCGATGGCCGACGGCACGCTGGTGGCCACGCCGGAGCAGCCGGATGCCGACATGCTGCCGTCGATGTTGGCGCTGAGCCCGTCATGGGTACGGGCTGGCACGCAGCCGTGTCGGCGCGCGTCCAGCCTGGCCACACGGTGGTCGTGGTGGGCGATGGGGCGGTCGGTTTGTGTGGCGTCCTCGCCGCCTCGCGGATGGGTGCGGGAAGGATCATCGCGATGTCTCGGCACAAGCCCCGCCAAGCGGTGGCCCGCGAGTTCGGCGCAAGCGACATCGTGGCGCATCGCGGCGATGAAGGGGTGGCGGCCATCAAGGAGATGACCGGTGGGGTCGGGGCCGATGCCGTCTTGGAATGCGTCGGCACCAAGGAGTCGATGGAGACCGCCTTTGGCATCCTGCGCCCCGGGGCCACCATCGGCTACGTCGGCGTGCCCCACGATGTCGAGCTGCCGATCACTGCGATGTTCCGCCGCAACCTCAACATCGCGGGCGGGGTGGCTCCAGTGCGGTCATACATGGAGCAGTTGCGGGACGACGTGCTCGCCGGCGAGATCGACCCAGGCAAGGTCTTCGATCTCACGCGGCCGCTGGC
This sequence comes from uncultured Actinomycetota bacterium, assembly GCA_963803695.1. Classification (GTDB taxonomy): domain Bacteria; phylum Actinomycetota; class Actinomycetes; order Actinomycetales; family Dermatophilaceae; genus Ornithinicoccus. The sequence goes on along the minus strand of CAWDNY010000014.1, from coordinate 17,659 downwards.
CGAGGTCGCCGAGGCCTACGAGGCGATGGATGAGCGCCGAGCCATCAAGGTGATGCTCACTCCGTGACGAACGGCACGGCCTCACAGGGCTGCACCGGGCCGGCGGTCACGTCGAAGGTGGTCCAGGCGCGGTACCCCTCCCCCGGATGTGCACCGCCGCCGGAGTCTTCAGGTGCCGCAATGGCCTCGCCGGAAAGGGCCATCACGAAGGTCTCTCCGTCGCGGACGGTGCCGGGCGGCAACTGGACCTCCAGGCTCTCGGCACCGACGGAGATCTGCATACCCGAAAGTGGCCGATCGACCGGGGTGTAGCGCCCCACGTCACACCCCTGCCCAGCGGGGAGGTAGGTGACGTCGGCGGCAATGCCGTATGCCGCCAGCTCGGCCTCCAGACCCACCGCGTCCTCGGGTCGGTTGACCTCGACCGTGATGAGCCCCGCGTTGCCTTCTTGCACGGAGAACGCCTGCTCGGTGCCCAGTTGTGGCACGGCCACACTCAGCGCGGCCCCCGCCGCCACGGTGGCTGCAATGCCGATCAGCACACGCCGGTTCGGTGAGCGCTTCGGTGTGGGGTCGCTGGTGTGCTCAACGTGATCACGCAGGTGCGTCAGCAGGGCAGTTTCGAAGGAGTCGAGCGTCTTCATGGGGTCACCTCATGTAGGTCGGGTAGCGGTCGAGATAGCTCGTCGGCAAGTCGCTTGCGGGCTCGGTGATATCGGATGCGGGCGTTGCCAGGAGTGATCATCAGGACCTCGGCTGCCTCGGTGAGCGAGAGTCCGTCCACGGCAACGAGCTCCACCACGGCGCGCTGCCGTTGCGGCAACGCTGCCAGCGACCGATAGATGTGGCGTGCCTGGCGTTCAGCGTGAATGCCGTCCAGGATCCGGTCGGTGGCGTCGTCGTCCAACAACTCGCGGCCCGCCACGAGGGCGACCGCCCGCATACCCCGCGCCGTTGAGCGGTGGTGGCTGGCGACGGTATGCCGTGCGATGCCGTAGAGCCAGGCCAGTGGGACCGCGTCGCCGCGGTAACTTCGGCTTCCTCGGATCGCGGCCACAAATACCTCAGCCGTCAGATCGGCGGCGTCCTCCGGGCTGTCCACCCGCCTGGCCACAAAGCGCTGGACCGCGTCGAGATGCTCCCGGTAGAAGGCCTCAAGCGCATCGGGGTCACGCCCGATCTCGGAGAGTCCGTGCTCCTTGTTCATGTCTGATTGTGGTCTGGGCGGCCACGAACGTTACGGGTCGCGGCCGGGCAACTCGCGCCAGTTCAAAAGCTCGGTCAGGTGAGAGGCTCGGAAAGCATCATGATGATGCCCTCTGGCCCGCGGACGTAGCAGAGTCGATAGTCCTCGCCGTACTGCACGACCTCCCCCAGCAACTCGACACCGCGCTCCTTCAGACCGGCCACGGCCCCATCGATGTCATCGACGGCAAACGCAATGCGACGTATGCCGAGGGTATTGGGCGGCGCGTGACTCTCCCCCTCGACGGCGTCCGGAGAGGCGAACTGCATCAACTCCAGACGGCCGTGCCCGTCGGGCGTCTGGAGCATCGCCACGGTGACCTGCACGTCCTCAAGCCCCACCACCCTGTCCACCCAGTCCCCCTCGACCGGGCCTTCACCGAGGACCGTGAGGCCGAGTCCTACGAAGAAGGCGCTCGCGGCCTTGAGATCTGCCACCACGATGCCGACGTTTTCCAGACGTTGAATGGCCATCGCCGCAACGTAGTGCCGACCCCTTCGGTCAGCAACCGCAAGCGCATCTACTGTTGAGCGTGTGCTGATCGCGACGGACCTCGACGGCACACTCGTGCCGAACAACGAGTCGAAGCCCAGTCCGTTTTGCGCTGAGGTTCTGGAGCGCCTAGACCTAGCCGGCATACCCGTCGTCTTCGTCACTGGTCGGCCGCTTCGGTGGATGACTGGCTTCTGGCCACACGTGGGGCGCCCCGGGATGGCGATCGTGTCGAACGGCGCGATCACCTACGACGTTCACGCCGGCGAAGTCGTCAAGGTTTCGGGCATCGAACCTGCCCCTGGGCTCGAGCTTGTCGCCGCGCTGACCGAAGCCGTTCCGGGGGTCACGTTCGCGATCGAGTGCCGCGACGGGATTCGCCGCGACACCGCATACTCAGACGCTCATCGGGTCCCCAAAGGCTCACCGTGCGGCGCACTGGAGGACATCTGGGACGTTCCGGCGCTCAAACTCCTGGTCCGCCACTCGGAGATGGACCCCGTCGAGTTTCGTGACCGGGCCATCGCAGCGGTGGGTGTTCGGGCGACGCCGACCTGGTCGATTCCTGGCTTGGTGGAGATCAGCGCCAGCGGGGTCACCAAAGCCAGCGCACTCATCACGCTGTGCGAGCGCCTGGGCGTCCTGCCGCAGGACGTCGTCGCGTTTGGCGACATGCCGAACGACATCGCGATGCTCCGATGGGCCGGGACTGCATACGCCATGGAGGGTGCGCACCAGAGTGTGCGCGCCGTTGCGGACCACATGGCCCCTCGATGCGAGGACGACGGGGTGGCGCACGTGCTCGAGCAGCTCTTGCGAGGTCGCTGATTCGTTGGAGGATTTCTGACCAGAGACTTGTATGCACTAGGAACCCACAGCCTCGCCACAGGTCGGTGACACCGGCATTCCGCAGAGTTCAACTATGCCGAATCACGTCAAGCACAGAGCTCCGTACGTCAGCATGGGTCTGGCGATGCTACTGACCTCAGCCTGCGCCGCCAGCGCGGCCCAACCCACCGGCACCACAATGACGTCCGAGGACTCTGCGCAGGTGTGGCCTGAGGTGACCGACCCCACCGCGATTCCTCTGGGGGATGGCCTGATCTCGACCGAGCCTGCGGCTGGTTCACTCTATTCGTGCAAGACCGACTTCGGGGGGCGGGGTGCCCCCCACGGCGGCCCATGGATCGAGGAGGAGGCTGGCACCTGGGACTCCACGACCAAACTCCAGGTCGAGGGCAGCAACTCCTGGCCCCAAGCGACATACCAAGAAATAGTCGAGGCCGATCGCCGCGTGATCTTGGCCGACAACGTCCCCACTGAGCAGGTCACCGGCACCTTCCCGATCGCTGAATCCGACCCCGCGCATGAGTTCGACCCCAATCCCAACGCCATCGAGAAACAGACCATCGAGCTCGACCTGCCCACCGTCCCCGAGGATGCCGACGGTGCCTCGTGCGTGCGAATGGGCGCGGTGGGCGTGCTGAAGAACGGGGTGTACCTCTACAACGCCATCGATGCGGCGGGCGGCGATGCCGTGGCCAACGAGACGCAGGACGTGTGCGATGGACATCCCGACGGTGTGCAGGCATACCACTATCACGACATCCCCTCCTGCTTGCTCGATGCCACTCCAGCCGGGGCCTCAACGCTGGTCGGTTACGCGCTGGACGGCTACGGGATCTACGTCGAGAAAGACTCTGAGGGCAACCTGCCAACGAATTCTCAACTGGACGAATGCCACGGTCGGACGTCCACGGTGACCTGGGATGGCGAAGAGCAAGAGATGTATCACTACAGCGCCACGATGGAGTATCCGTACACGGTCGGCTGCTTTCGGGGCGATCCGGTGCCGCAACCGGATCGCGACCACTGAGGTTTGGTAGGCGGCCTCACTATTGGGCGGTGTAGCCGCCGTCCACGAGGTGATAACTGCCGGTCATGAACGAGGCGGCGTCGGAGGACAGGAAGGCGACCAGCGCCGCAACCTCCTCGGGCCGACCCAGGCGGCCCAGCGCGTGTTTGCCTTCGAGCATCTCCAGGGTGGGTTTGTCGAGGTTGGCCTCGAGCAGCGCAGTCATGATGAATCCGGGCCCGACCGAGTTCACCCGGACACCTTGCCCGGCATACTCCAGTGCTGCGTTCTTGGTCAGTCCGACGAGTCCGTGCTTCGCCGCGACGTATGCCGATGCGGTCGCGAAGCCGACGCTGCCCAGGATCGAGGCGATGTTGACGATGCTGCCGCCACCGTGCTCGACCATGGCCGGCAGCTGGGCCCGCATGCCGTACATCACCGCGCTCAAGTTCACGTCGATGACCTTCTGCCAACTGTCCAGCGGATACTCCCCGACGGGGGCCGCAGCACCGCCGATCCCGGCGTTGTTGACCGCGATCCCCAGCGGGCCCAGCTCTGCGGCCGCAGCGACGACCGCGCCGGCATCGTCCGGATCGGACACGTCACCGACGTGAGCAGAAGCAGTCCCGCCGGCCTCGGTGATCTCAGACACCACGGCGTGCGCGGCGTCCGCGTTGAGGTCTGCAGCGACGACCGCCGCGCCGTTCGCCGCTAACAGAAGGGCGATGCTCCGGCCAATGCCCGAGCCGGCACCGGTCACGATCGCCGAACGGTCAGATACGTCGTATGTAGCCATGGAAACCCCTTTGTCGTCATGGATTCAGCGCCGCACCTCGCGCGCGGCACGGAACTTCGACGCTAACAGCGGAGGCCCGTGCGCGCACGGGAAAACGCCATCGTGGCTCAGAGGCTGAAGAACAGACCGCGTGCGACCAGACCGATGCCGACGACGAGCACGAGCACTGCGGTCACGATGGGGAGAGCGGCAGTGACTCGGCCGGCGATCTTGTTCCCCCTGGTGGATCCGACGTCGTCTAGGCGTATCCGGAGTTTGACCAGGAGCAAACCGACCGCGGTCAGCGTTCCTGCCATCCCGATGCCGTAGGCGAAGACGAGGAACACCCCGAAGACGGTGCGGCCGAGCGCGATCGAGCCCAACAGCACCACGAGCGCCGACGGACTCGGCACCAAGCCACCTGCCACACCCATGCCGATCAGACCGCGGCGGCCCATGCCGGGATCGTGCGAATGACCGTGACCATGGGAGTGCCCGTGCGAGTGACTATGGCCGTGCGAATGACCCTGAGCGTGCGAATGCCCCTGAGCGTGGTCCGCCCCCTCCACATGGTCAACGGTTGGCGCACGGTCATGGCCGTGCGCACTGGCATGCGCGTGGGCCAGCACCGCTACAGGCGCGGCCTGCGCCTTCCGAGCCGCACGGGCGTCTCGGACGAGACTCACTCCGATCACGGCGATGAGCAGTCCGCTGATGATGCCGAGCACGCGCAGCGCCTGCTCCCCCGCAAACGCGCTAGACACGGTCAGCGCCAAGCCCAGGATCAGCACGCCCACCGTATGCGTGCCAGTGACGGTCGCGCCGACGATCAGCGCATCGCGCGGGCGGCCACGGCGACCGGCCAGGTATGCCGCCATGACCGTTTTGCCGTGGCCTGGCAGGACCGCGTGGCCGGCACCGAGTAGCACTGCGAGCAGCAGGGCGACGGTGCCGAGAATTGGGGTGAGCTCGCGGTCACCGATGTAGGTGTCGAGCTGGCGATCCCCGGCGCTGACCAGCCGGCTCAGCGGATCCGTGCCCGTGAAGCCAGGAACGCCCACCGTGGTCGTGGCATCGACTGCGTTTCCGACCCCCGGCTCCGTGTTCAAGGTCACCGATCGGACGTCCAGCGGGCTGGAGAGCAGGTCCTCTGGATAGGACCGAAGTTCATCGCTGACACTGTCGGCGGGCACTGATGGATCGAGCAACGCCACGCCGTCACCACGGGCGGAGATCTCGCGCCAGCCGATCCGGTCGGTGCGGTAATTGTCCGCAAAACTCAGCGTCGCGGCTCCCGAGAGGTCGGCGGCCGCGAAGAAGTCGCACGTCATTCTCAGGGTGGGCAGCCCGGCTGATCCGGGCACGATCTGCATCCGGGTGTCGGTGACATCCCACGCCAAGGGGGCACCGTTGACTTCGCCGATGAGTTCCTGTTGTGCCTCCGGGCACTGGTCCGCGGCCCGAGCGGCAAGCTCGCTGAGCGACAACTCAGAGTCGCCGTCGGTGTCGATCGCCGACCGGTCCTGTTGGGTGGGAATCTCCGCGATGTCGATGACGGTCAGCACCGCCACACCCTCAGGCGTGAGCGTCAGCCCGTTGTAGTGGTTGACGGTGAAGTTGCCCAATGGGTGGGTGGGCAGGCTCACGTCGGCTACCGCCACTGAATCCGCGGTCGCCACTGAATCAGCCATCGCGCCCGAGCTGGGCGACAAGAGCACGAACAGACCGGTGGCGACGGCCACGCCGAACGAGCGCACCCTCATCAACATCATCGCGTGCCGCCGAGATCGAGCAGAGCCTGTCGAGCCAGCGGCGCGTGGACCGGGGAGAAGTACGGGTTGGTCTTCAGCGCTGCGTCCAGGCTGATCCGGGCTTCGTCATCCAGTCCGAGTCCCTGCTCGATGATGCCGCGGTGATAGAGGAACAGCGCGTTGTCTCCGCCCAGGGCAGTGGCCTGCTCGGCATACTCCAGCGCCTCCTCGTCGCGATCCGCCCGATGCAGTGCCCAGGCCATTGCGTCGGCGGCGTCGATGTTTTCGCGCAGATCCCATTCGGTCTCGGCATTCTTGACCGCCTTGAGGGGATCTCCACGATCGGCTTCCACGCGCGCCGAGGTGAGGTTGTCTTGCACCCCGTTAGCAGCAAAGAGCGTCTGCACCGTGTCAACCGTGGCGAACTGCTCGTCCGCATCGGCGGTGCGTCCGATCGAGTCGAGATAGAACCCATACTCGACGAGGTAGTCCGGCAGCGGCCGAGCCGCCACCACACGATCGAAGGTCTTGGTGGCCCGCTCTTCGTCACCCTGGGCCGCATACACCCGCGCCCGGCCCGCCAACAGGGTCGGGTCGTCGGGCACCGCAGCCAAACCGCGCTCGAACTGGGCCGTGGCCTCCTCGAGGTCGCCATTGTTGAAGGCCAACTGCCCCAAGTAGTACGTGCAAAAGGCGATGTCGGCAGGAGCGTAGGCACCCTTAAGGGCCAACTCCATCGCGTCGACGGCTCGGTCCTTCTCACCGTGCAGTTCGAGGTCGTAGGAAGCCCGGCTGTATGAGGCCAGGCCGGGTCGCAGATCCAGCATCTGCTGAGCGGCCGCGGTGGCACCGTCATAGTCACCGAGCTGAATCAGCGCGTCGGCCAGCACCCCCCACGACGTCGGGTTCGCCGGGTTGATCTCCTGCGCCTGACGGGCGTACTCCGCCGCACCTTCGAAGTCATGCCGAGCATTGGACAACGCCCCGTATCCGCTCAGCGCTGCCACGTTGCCCTCGGATTCCAACTCCAAGGACGTGTCCAGCGCACCCTCGGCCTTCGGGTAGTACGAAGGGTCGGCCGTCACGCGTGCTTGCTCCACGTATGCCCCGCCGAGGCTCGCCCAGCCCGGAGCGTCATCAGGTTGCTCTTCGAGCTGAACCTGGAGATCGGCGATCGAGGCCGACAAGGGGTCCAGGTTTTGGGCGCTGACGCTAGCCGCTACTGGGTCTGGGGCGGAGGGTCCGCCCAGAATCTGCGGACCGATGATCAGGGTCCCGGCGAGCAACACCGCCCCAAGGGAGATGCTAGCCCTAGCTGTAGACGGATGCATCAGGTCGATAGCCCACTGCGTTTGGGGTCCAACTTGGCGCGGACCACGTAGTTGTCGAGGTAGGAACCGGCTTCCGGGTTGAATTCGCCGGTGCAGGTGATCAGCACGATCTCCGAGCCCTCACGGTCGCCGTAGATCTCCTCCGTCGGCAGGGTGTCCTTCGGGAACTGCTGCCCGTCATAGACCACGAAGACGGCAGTGCTCCCATCGTCGCGACCGACCAGGACCTCGTCGCCGATCTTAAGCTGGTTCAAGGCGTAGAAGACCGCCGGACCCTCTTTGTTGTCCACGTGGCCGACGATGAGAGCCGGGGGGCCGCCCAAGTCTCCGGGATAGGAACCCTGCGTGAACCACCCCGCCTTGGAGTAGTCCTCGGGCACTTCGAGGGAGTTGTCCGGATTGAGGCCGAGGTCGACCAGGTCGGAGATGACCCCAATCCGCGGGATGACCACATTGCTGGGCTCGACATGCAGCATGCCGCGGTCGGCGGGGCCTTCGATCAAGGCATTCTTCGATTCGACGCCCTCGCCCGCGGCTGCTCGCCGGGCCGATGCCGCTTCTACGCGGTCCAGGGCTTCCTGCACGGAGTCTGGGGCGTCGGTCGCGACAGCATCATCGGATTGAGACGTCGATGCCGCATCGGGAGCGGTGGCGGCAGTTTCGGCCAGGCTCGGCCCGTATTCGCCGGTGCCGCCTCCGCGCATCTGAAAGCCGATCAGCGTGGCCAGCACGAGAGCAAGCGACGAGACGCCCACCACGATCAAGATCACCGGCAACGACAGCGAAATTGTCTTGGCCGCGGCGGCAGACGCTGGCTGCGCGGACTCGTTGGGGGGGGAATCCTGATGGTCGGACATGGCCGACTCCTCTCGATTTCTGAGCCTTCACACCATCACTGGTATGCCGCAAGGCTGCTTGAGTCACGGGTGCGGGGTGAACTGGCGGTGAGGGGTGAACTGGCGGTGAGGGGTGAACGGAAGGTGCGGGGTGAACGCGCGGGCAGTGTGCACAGTGCGTACTGAGCGTGTGATGAGGGGGACGGACGTGAGTCTGCAGTCCGTCCCCCTCACCCGCTGCAACCTGTCAGGGTGCTCCAGGTTGTAGGTGTTGCTTGGACTAGGCCAGCGTGCCGGAGCCAACCGACAGCGGGCGCTGACGGCGGTTGCGCAGCACTGAGCCTGCGCCGACACCGATCAGGATCAACGAACCGACGCCACTCATGAGAGCCCACGTCGGGATGCCGCTGTCCTGGAAGGTGCCACCAGCACCGGTGGCGACCCCGCCACCGGGCATGACGTCCTCGCTTGCGTTGACCGAGGTGTTACTCGGCAGCGCGAGATAGGGGAACGTGTCACCGAAGGCGACGTTGTTTGCGTCCACGCCGTCACCGGTGGCCAACGCCTCAACGAGCTCGCCCGTCTGGGCTGCACCCATCAATGCCTGGATCTCGATGTCGACCACGTCGTCGGCCAACCGGCGACCGTTCGGGAAGCCCGCGAGGTCACCACCCAGCACGCCCAAGCGACTCGGCTCAGCGGCCGGCGGAACGGTCAGGTTCAACCGCAACATTTCCGAAGGCACGAACGCGTCAGCATCGACGTCACCGTTGAGGATCTGTGAGTTCAGGTCGGCCTTGATCGGGCCAGTGTCCTCGGCGATACCGGTGAGGAAGATCTGCTGAATGTCCTCACGGGGGGTCTCCGGGGCCGGAACGCCGTAGATGGCCTCGATCAGGTTGGCCAGCTCAGGGTCCAACACGCGGTCCAGCACGGCACCGTCGGCAGCGCCAGCATCCTGATCCGGGCTGATGCCGTTGAAGGCATCCTTCAGACCAGCCGGGACGACGACTTCGTTGACCAGCGGCATACCCAAACGGGACACCTGCACGTGGTCACCCGAGGCCTCAGCGGCACCGGGGGACAACGTCACGCTCTGCTTGGACGTGGTGCTCCAGACGCCGACGACGGGGTTGGTCCCTGAGTCGCCGTTGAGCGCAATCTCGTCAATCGGCACCTGCAATGCGACCGAATTCACGTTGTAACCTGCGAGAGTGTCCTGGCCGGTCAACGACAGGTCAGCACCATAGAGCAGGTCGAAAACGCGCAGGTCAAGGAAGAATGAGTCGTCGGACTGACCGGCAAACGTCTTTCCACCGCCCTCGACATCGGTAATCGAAGCGTCGCGCAATGCGCCATAGTCAGGCATGGACACGGGGCCAACATTCGAAGGCGCAACGGGACCGGAAGCAATCTCCGTTTCGCTATCACCCTCAATCTTGGTCAGCGTGAAGTTCTGCCGGAACAGCAGGTTTTCGTCATCGAGTGACTCCACCGGGCCATTGTTGTAGAGGAACGTGTCGGTTCCGCGCTGGTCATCGGTGCTGAAGGTCCAGCGGTAGGTCACGTCCGGGGTAGCGTCACCGTTGCTGTCGATGTTGATGTCGTACCAGGTGCCGTCCTCCCACGGATAGAAGTTCGGACCACCGTTGGGCTCCTGGAAGGGCGACCAGTTGGCCACCAGAGTGACGGTGCCGGCGTCGTCGGGGCTGACGAACGCGTAGGTATCCGTGTTGTCGTTCACGGGGTCGTTCGCAATAAGAGGAGCTTCCCGGTGACTCGCGGCATTCGCAAAATTCGGCAAGCCGCCGGCCAAAGCTACTGCCATCAGGGCGGACCCTGTGGCGAGCATTGCCTTGGCGGGACGGCTGCGGACATTCTCTGCCCGCGATGTTGAAGACATTCTGATCCTCTCGGGAGACCCGTGATTACTGCATGGGGGTGAAACGCCGCTGATCGGCACTGAAGAGACAGAAACCTGCCAGCGCAATACGCACCATCCACCATGGTTCTTCGAAAACCTAAGGACTTTACACAAACGTAATATGGCTTTGCCAGGTCATGCTAAATAGGGCTTACAAGGTAAACGACCGTCGCTAGTAGGTGGATCGTCAACCTTTTGCGCCACCGGTTCGTGGCTCTCGTAGGTCATTCGTGACCGAGATCACAGCGGATTGGATCTGCAGCAAAGAATTTTTTGCGCCGCACCCCGCGCACCTGTGCGGCGCTCCTTTGGAGGCAGCGAAGGACCCCCCGCGCACCTGGAAGAGCCCACCTGCCCTTGCTGCATTCCTGCCCTGGGGGAGTTCAGTGAGGTACCACCACGCGGGGGGCCGTCGACCACTCTAAGCCAGGGCCACGTCGAGCCGAAACTCCGGCGTCGCCGGACGAGGACGCCACGAGCCAGCCATGAGGCGTCGATTCGTGCTGCGCGGACCGCCTCGGGTAGCCTGCCCGACGGAGGATTCGCATAGCGGCCTAGTGCGCACGATTGGAAATCGTGTTGGGGATGAAACCCCTCAGGGGTTCAAATCCCCTATCCTCCGCCATCGGGCCTCAGGCCCCAGCGTTTGCCCTGGCTACTTCCGGGGACGGCGCTTTGCCGTCCCGAAGACGCTCCGGCTGATCTCTCGGCCAATTACCGTTCCCGCAGAGCGCATCATCGAGCGGAATGCTGACGAGCCGACCACCTTGTCGACCATCGACCCCTCTTCGGCCTGAGCCGTCCGTGACCGGGGAGGCTTGCGCTCGCTGCGTTCATCCGGCCATTGCCCGTCTTTGGCCGCACGCTCCAACTCGGCATCCATGTCTTTGCTGTGGCCCGCACCGCCTCCGGGCCCGCCCGCCGTGCTTTCGGAGCCGCCATCGACCTCCGGCTCGGGTTCCAGCCGTGCCGACAACTTCTCGTATGCCGACTCTCGGTCCAGAGCTTCGGCATACTTCGCGGTCAGCGGCGAAGCGGCCACAGCAGCCTCTAGGACACTCACATCGCTAGGCCCCATCGTCGACTGCGGCGCACGGAGCATGGTCCAGGCGACCGGGGTGGGGGCTCCGCGCTCGGAGAGCACGGTGATGATCGCCTCTCCTGTGCCCAGGCTGGTGAGGGTCTCGCCGAGGTCGTAGTCGCTGGTCGGGAACGTCGACACGGTGGCCTTCAGCGCCTTGGCATCGTTGGGAGTGAAGGCGCGCAGCGCATGTTGCACCCGGTTGCCCAGTTGGGCCAGGACGCCATCGGGCACATCGGTCGGAGCCTGCGTGACGAAGAAGACACCGACGCCCTTGGAGCGGATCAGCCGCACGGCCTGCTCCACGGCGTCCATGAAGGCCTTCGACGCATCGTCGAAGAGCAGATGCGCCTCATCGAAGAAGAACACGAGTTTGGGCTTGTCCTGGTCGCCGACCTCCGGCAGATCCTGGAACAACTCGGCCAGCAGCCACATCAAGAACGTCGAGAAGACCACCGGCTTGTCGCGCACGCTGGGCAGTTCGAGAGCCGTAATGACCCCGAGGCCCGCATCGCTGGTCCGGAGCAGATCTGCCGCGTTGAACTCCGGCTCGCCGAAGAAGTCCTGCGCCCCTTGGTCGGAAAAGGCGATGAGCTCGCGAAGGATCACACCAGCCGTGGAGCTGGCTAGCCCGCCGAGATCCTTCAGGTCGGCTTTGCCCTCGTCGGAGAGCAGATGTTGCACCACCGCTTGCAGATCCTTCAGGTCCAGCAGCGCCAGCCCGTGCTTGTCGGCATAGTGGAAGACCAGGCCCAGGCTCGACTCCTGCGTGTCGTTCAGCCCCAAGATCTTGGACAGCAGGATCGGCCCGAACGCGCTGATCGTGGCGCGCACCGGCACCCCGACACCCTCGCCGCCTAGGCGCAAGAACTCCACCGGGTATGCGGTGGGTTCCCAATCCTGCCCGAGCGACTCCATACGTGAATCGATCTTGGGGTGGCCGGGGCTGGCCGTAGCCAGCCCGGACAAGTCGCCCTTGACGTCCGCCAAGAACACCGGCACCCCGGCGGCGGACAACTGCTCGGCCATCAGCTGCAGCGTCACGGTCTTGCCCGTGCCAGTGGCCCCCGCGACCAAGCCATGCCGGTTCATCGAGGACAACGGCAATGCCACGACCGCCCCGGGCACCGGCGCGCCATCGGCCACCGCCGCACCGAGAATCAGGCTGGGGCCCTCGAAGGCGTATCCCGCGGTGATGGCTTCGATCTGGGTCTGCTTGTCATCGCTCACCGGGCCGACTCTAGTGACCAACACGTGCTCGCGTCAGCGGCCGTCTAGGATCGGGCCATGATCTTCAAGGGCGTCCGCGAAGGTCGTCCCTATCCCCCGCACGATCTGAACAACCCACAGGACTGGTCTCACCTGGCACCGCGAATGCTGCGACTCGAAGAGCTGATCACCACCAAAGCACAGTTGGATCTGCGGGCGTTGCTCTCCGAGGACTCGACTTTTTACGGCGACATCTTCTGCCACGTCGTGCAGTGGGAGGGCGACTACTACCTCGAAGACGGCCTTCACCGAGCACTGCGCGCCGCCCTTCAGGGGCGTCCGGTCGTCCATGGGCGTGTCCTAGTCATCGACTGAACCGACCTGCCGATAGCGTGGCCGACTATGGGATACGTCCGCACTGGAGGCATGTCGACGGCAGCACGGCGCCGTCGACGAACGACTGCGCTGGTGCTGACGGGTTTGGCGGCCCTACTGCTCATCGTGCTGGCGTATGCCGTCGCCTACTACCAAGGCTGGGTTGGCAGCCCCGATGAGGGCACCAACGACTCGAGTCAAGCCAGCACCCAAGCACCGTCGATCACCCCCGCCGAAGTGACGGTGAACGTCTACAACGCCAAGGGCGAGCCTGGTTTGGCCGGCCGCATTGCCGCCGCATTGGAAGAGCGCAACTTCGATGTGGCCTCGATCGACAACGATCCCGAGCAAGCCAGCATCGAGCACTCCGCCGACATCCGCCACGGGCCGGACGGCCTGGCGGCCGCCGAGTTCCTGCAGCAGTCCGTTCCGGGGTCTGAGTTGGTCGCCGATGAGCGCGAGTCGGCGACGATCGATCTTGTGTTGGGCGACGGGTTCGAGGCGTTGGCCGAGCCTGCGACCGATGAAGCCGAGTCCACCTCCGAGCCTGGCTCCGACGATGAGTAGCGCCCCGGTCGCCGAGGGAGCCGCGATGCGAATCGTGTCGCTGCTGCCCTCGGCCACCGAGATTCTGTATGCCGTCGGCGCGGGTGAGTCCGTGGTGGGCGTGACGTTCGAGTGTGACGAGCCTCCATCGGCCCGATCTTCGGCGGTGATCGTCTCGACGTCCTCGCTGCCCGAGACCGTCGACGGTCGGGCACCGACCCCAAGGGAGATCGACGCACACGTCCGCGCCCGGCTGGCGGCCGGCGAAGACCTCTACCACCTGGACCGCGACGCACTATCCGGGCTCGACGCCACCCTGGTGGTCACCCAAGACCTATGCGCGGTGTGCGCCGTCGACGTCAGCGAAGTCCGAGACGCTTTGGCGCATCTCGGCTGCGCGGCGCAGGTGGTGACGACCGATCCGCATACCTTGGACGAAGTCTTGGCCAGCATCCAGCAGATCGGCGACGCCTGTGATCGCTCCGATGAAGCAGCAGCGCTCATTGCCTCACTGCAGGATCGTTTGGCGTCGGTGCCCGGCGAGCCTGCCAGTGGTGCTCCGCGCGTAGCGGTGTTGGAGTGGACCGACCCGCCCTTTGCCCCCGGCCACTGGGTGCCGGAGATGGTGACCCGCGCGGGCGGACTGAGCGTCCTGGGCGTCGCGGGTGCGCGATCCGTGCCGGTCAGCTGGGCCGATGTCGAGGCCGCCAATCCCGAGATCGTCATTGTCGCACCGTGCGGATTTGACCTGCCGACCTCGAGGGCGCTGGCCGAGGAACTCCTCGTCAACAGCCCACTCGCCGCGATGGTGGCCTCGGGCGACGGCTCTGCGGATGGCGCGGGGGTCCAGGTGTGGGCGGTGGACGCCAACGCCTCGTTTGCCCGTCCGGGTCCGCGGCTCGTCGACGGGATCGAAGCGGTCGCCGCGATCATCGACCCGGCGCGCTACGGCATACCTCCGGCACACCTGGCCTACCGCCTTCGCTGATCCCACTCGCACGCCCTGATCCCACCCGCACTCCCGGTGCGCTCTCACCGACCAGCAGGCTCATTCTCCGCCCTCTAGCCCGCTGCTGCCCACGCACGGGCGCCCAAACGTGCAAAAGTCTTGGCGACCTGCGAAGACGCGAGCGCGAGCCGACTTTTGCCTGTCTGACTGCTCGCTCGCTCGCTCGCCAGGAAATTCACCTGAGGCCGTGGGCCCGTTCGCTTTAGACTCCACGTATGCCAGAGCAGACCCTCATCGTCTCCCGCGTCATCCCCGCCCCAGTGGACCAGGTGTGGGACGTGCTCACCGATCTCAGCCGCGTCGCCGACCGGCTCAGCGGGATCGACTCGGTGCACATCATGACCAGCGGACCGTATGCCGTGGGCACCCGGTGGCGCGAAACGCGCAATTTCTTCGGCCGGGCTGCCACCGAGGAGATGTGGGTGCGCCGGAATGATCCGCTGCGCAGCACTGTCGTCGAGGCCTCCAGTCACGGGACCGATTACTCGACGACCTGGACGCTCGCCGACGCGAGCACGGGCAACGGCACGGAACTGACCATGACGTTCACCGGGACAAGCCCTGACGGCGGGATCTCGG
This sequence comes from uncultured Actinomycetota bacterium, assembly GCA_963803695.1. Taxonomy (GTDB): domain Bacteria; phylum Actinomycetota; class Actinomycetes; order Actinomycetales; family Dermatophilaceae; genus Ornithinicoccus. The sequence goes on along the minus strand of CAWDNY010000014.1, from coordinate 2,650 downwards.
GGACGCTGGCGCGCCTGCTGGGCCCGATCGGGCTGCGCGCGACCCGCAAAGCGATGGAGCAGGACTTCGACGACATCGAAAGTGCCGCCGTCGCGCTTCAGTCAGCCTGAGGCCCTTCAGTCATCCTCTATCGCGGCGCGGGCCTCGTTCAGGGATATCGCGGCCTGGACCAGACCCAGGTGTGAGAAGGCCTGCGGGAAGTTACCCATCTGCCGACCCCGGCCGACGTCATACTCCTCCGCGAGCAGACCCACATCGTTGCGTAGCGACAACAGCCGCTCGAAGAGCTCAGTTGCATCGTCCAGACGTCCCATGGCGGCATAGGCCCTGACCAGCCAGAAGTTGCAGATCAGGAAGGGGTGTTCATCGCCCTCCACACCGTCCGCGCCCGAGCTCGTCCGGTAACGCAAGACCAGTCCGTCGCGCATCAGCTCGGCTTCGATCCGTTCCACGGTGCCGACAAACCGGGGGTCGTCGGCCTCGATGAACCCGGTGATCGGCATCACCAGCAACGACGCGTCGACCTCGGCGGTATCGTAGTGCTGGGTGAAGGAGTTGATCTCGGAGTTGAAGCCCTTGGTCAGGACGTCCTCGCGCACCTCGTCGCGCACCTTTTCCCACTGCTCGGTGGGGCCCTCGAAACCGTGCTCGCGGATCGCTCGCAGCCCACGGTCCAACGCCACCCAGACCATCACCCGAGAGTGCGTAAAGGCCTGCTTGTCACCCCGCATCTCCCACAGACCGTGATCCAGCTCGAACCAATCGTCGGCCAGGTCGTCGATCAGTGAGCGCTGCAGTCGCCAGGTGTCCGCCGTTTCCTCTACTCCCTCCCCGCGGAGCATCTCCAGGGCGATCATGACTTCGCCCAGCACGTCGGTCTGTCGCTGATTGACCGCCTCGTTGCCGACGCGGACCGGGCGCGAGTCGGCATACCCCGGGAGGTGGTCCAGCTCTCGCTCGGGCATCTCGCGGCTGCCGTCCACCGTGTACATGATCTGCAGGTCATCCGGGTTGCCCGCCACCGCCCGCAGCAGCCAATCGCGCCACAGCACGGAGCGGTCCCGCAGGCCCGACGACAGCAGCGCCTGCACCGTTTGGGCTGCGTCCCGCAGCCAGGTGTAGCGGTAGTCCCAGTTCCGGGAGCCACCCAACTCCTCGGGCAGCGATGTCGTCGGTGCCGCCACGATGCCGCCGGTTTGGGCGTGGGTCAAGGCGCGCAGGGTCAGCAGGGATTGGTCGACCGCGTCGGCATACCGGCCGAGACCGCACCCGCCGGCGATCCAGTCGCGGGACTCTTCGATGGTTTCTTTGAGGCGCTTCTCGACATTGATCGGCTCGGGCATCGCCTCGTACGACTTCGACCAGACCATGCTGTAGTGCACGACCTCCCCCTCGGCGACGTCGAACTCATCGACGTGTCTATCCCCTTCCGGTTTAGGCAGCCGGGGCCCCCGCAGGATCAGCATGTCCGGGCCGACCACCGCCACGAGCGCTTCGTCTCCACCGTGGTCGCTGGGGTCGGGCTCGTGTCGCAGCCAGGGCACGACCGCGCCGTAGCCGAGCCGGACGATCCATTCGTGCTCGATGGTGACCGTGCCCGAAATCCCCTCGATGCGACGGACCAGGTCGGCCCGGCCGTCCTCGGGGTGCATGACGTCGGTGACCCGCACGGTGCCACGATCCGTCTCGTGGGTGGTCTCCAGCACGACAGTGCCCTCAATGTATCGACGCGTGCTGCGCGCTTCGTCACGCGGGCTTAGTAGCCATCGGCCATGCTCTGGCCCCCCGAGGAGCGCGGCAAAGCACGCTTGGGAGTCGAACCGGGGGAAACACAGCCAATCGACCGAGCCTGCAGATGAGATCAGCGCCGCGGTATGCCGATCCCCCACCATGGCGTAGTCCTCGATGGGTTTCGACATGGGCCCCAGGCTAGGGGTCAGGAGGTGGATCGGCGAGGGGACTGCCGCTGGCGCTAACTGATGATGCCGTGCATCGCATTCCAGCGCTGAGCGCCCTTATACGAATCCACCATCGCCCAGATCACAATCCCCAGCATGAACGGCCACATCAGCCAACCGAGCAGGATGGCCCAGAGCAGGGCGCTGAAGGCCCACACTCCGATGTAACTGACCAGCATGATGATGCCGAGGCCCACGTTGCCGTTCAGCATCGTGCCGACGCCCGGGATAAAGAATGAGATCAGCGCCATCAACGGGGGGTTCTTCGGGGCGACCTGTTGCCCCCCTTGCGCCTGGCCCTGGTAGGGCTGCGGCGCTTGGGCCGGCGCGAATGGTTGCTGCGCAAACGACGGCTGCTCGGCAAACGGCGGCGGCTCGGCGACCTCGGACTGCTGGGGAGGCTCGGTCCAGGTCATATCGGGCGGTTGCGGAGGATGGGCCTCTGCCTGGCCGTCACTCGAAGAATTCTCGGAATCGGAACTGCGCCGATCGGACTCGCTCACGTTTCTCGCCTCGTCTCGGTGGGTCACCATGGGGCCGAATCTGACCATGCTAGACCGCGTGATCATGAGTGCCTACGATTCCGTTGCGACAAACCGACTCGACGTCGCGGACTATGAGGGGTTGCTCCGGACTGGGGTATGCATGACTCGCGGGCCCTCGACCTGACGCAGGTCGCCGACGACGTCGAT
>CAWDNY010000013.1:0-29482 GCA_963803695.1 uncultured Actinomycetota bacterium | reverse complement strand
GACCGTCGGCGTCGACCCGCAGTCGCGCAATTCAATCCTGGAGTCCGTGGAGGCGCTGTCCACCGAAGGCATGGCCGTGCTGTACACGACGCACTACATGGAGGAAGCCGAACGCCTGTGCGACCGGATTGCCATCATCGACTCCGGCACCATCCAGGCCGAGGGCACCCAGGATGAGTTGATCCGGCTCACCGGCGGTGTCGACACGATCCGCCTGGCTGGGTCCGGCGATCTGACCCAAGCGGCCACGGCACTGCGGGCTTTGCCGTCAGTGCAACATGTGGAGAGTGAGCGCCGTGAATTGCGACTGACGGTGCGCGACGCGCCCACGGCGGTGGCCTCGATCGTGAACACGGCAACCTCATCCGGCATGTCGCTCAGCGACGTCGAGATCTCCCGTCCAGACCTGGAGTCGGTCTTCTTGCACCTGACCGGCAAAGCGTTGCGGGACTGATCATGGGTGCCCTGCTGACCATGACCGCATCTGATTTGCGGCAACGCATCCGAGACCGCTCGGTGATCATCTTCGCGTTGATCGTGCCGCTGGCCTTGATGTTCGTCTTCAACCTCGTCTTCGGCAACGCCACGGATTCTCAACTGCAACCGACCTCGGTCGTTATCTCGGCTCCAGCCGATGACCAGATGGCTCCGACCTTCGCGGCTGTGCTCGGCCAGATCGACCTCATGGACATCACCGTCACCGAGGTCTCGGAAGACGAGGCCCGTTCCCAGGCCGAGGACGGCTCGGTGGATGTGGGGCTGATCATCCCCGAGGGCTTCAGCAACGCGGTGACCTCCGGTGCGGGCGTCGACGTCGTCGCCGTCGAATCGGACACTGCTGGCCTGGAGGGGCAGGTCGTGCTCAGCATCGTTGACTCGATGATCACCCAATTCAACGACGGAGCCGTGGCGGCTACTGCTGGCTTCGAGCTCGGCATACCGCCCGCTCAGTTGGCACAGGTCGCACAAGACGCAGCGACCACCGGACCCGCGATGACACTGTCGCCTGGCACCTTGTCGGCTGAGCAACTCAGCCCCGCAGCCACCACCGTGGCCGGTCAAGCCGGCCTGTTCCTGCTCTTCACCGTTGGCTTCGGCGTCCTCGGACTGATCTCGGAGAAAGAGCAGGGCACGTACGCCCGGCTGCGGTCGATGCCGATGAGACCTGGCCTGATCGTTGCGGCCAAGGCACTGGTCAGTTTCGTCCTCGGCGTGGTCGCCACGGCGGTGCTGTTGGGTGCTGGCGCGATGTTCTTCGACGTGAGCTTCGGCTCCCCAGTAGTGGTCGGCGTGCTCATCGCCGCCGTCGTTACCGCCAGCACGTCCCTGATGTTCGTCGTCGCCAAACTCGCCAGCACCGCCGAGCAAGCCGGCATCGCACAGTCGATCCTGGCGATCTCCCTTGGCATGGCTGGTGGAGCGTTCTTCCCGATTACCGGGACCGGGGTCTTGGGCACGATCTTGGACCTCAACCCCATCGCTGCCTTCACGCGAGGCTTGGGGATCAGCGCCAACGGCGGAAGTTTGGCTGACATCAGCGCGCCGTTGCTCGCCATGCTCGGATTCGCGGCGGTCACCGTCATTATCACGGCCCTGGTGCCAGATCGGAGTGCTCAGCGATGAGGGGTTTGCGTGCCATGCTGGCGATCGCCAGAGTCGAGTTGCGCCGCTTCCTGGCCGACCGTTCGAACATCTTCTTCGTCTTCATCTTCCCGCTCGTCCTGGTGGTCGTGATCGGTTCGTCCTTCGGCGGCGGAGGGCCGGAGGCCAAGGTCGCCATCGCCGGCAGCGACAGCGCACTACGCACCGCCATCGCCGATCAGTTGACTGACGCCCAGTCCGCCCAAGTCGCCTTCTCCGACGAAGACGCCATCCGTGAACAGGTCGGTCGTGGGCGCACCGACGTGGGCTTGGTCATTAGCCCCGAGGCGGCAACGGCCTTCGAGGCCGGCGAGGACGTCGATTTGCAGGTCTTGGTCGGGGCGAACGCAAACGCTCAGATTGCGTCACAGTCGGTGACCGCGGCAGTTTCCGCCGCTAACGCCCGACGCGATCAGATGGTGGCGCTGAGTGGCGACGGACGAGACGAGGCATCGATCAACACCGCCCTCGACGCGGCCGGGCAGCGACTGGAGCCTGCGACGTTGCGGGTCGACAGTGTCGATGAGATCGACCAGGAGTTTGCCGGTTTGGCCGGCCAGTTCGACCAGGGTGCGGCCTCCCAGTTGCTCCTCTTCGTTTTCATCGCCTCACTCACCGGTGCATCCACGCTCATCCAGGCCCGCCGATACGGCGTGGTCGGTCGGGTCCTGAGCGCACCCGTGACCACGCTGCAGACCATCGCCGGTCAGGCCCTCGGGCGCTGGGCGATCGCGGCCTTCCAAGGCGTCTACATCATGATTGCCACCGCGCTGATCTTCGGCGTCCAGTGGGGTTCCTGGCCGTTGGCCTTCGTGGTGTTGGCCGTCTTCAGCACTGTCGCCGCCGGTGCCGCCATGCTCGTGGGCTCACTCATCGACAACGAAGGCGCGGCTGCGGGTGTCGGCATCGGCCTGGGACTCGTGCTCGGCGCGCTCGGCGGATGCATGTTTCCCCTGGAGCTGTTCGGCGATTCGATGCGTACCGCCGCGCACATCACCCCGCACGCATGGGCCTACGACGCGATGGCTGACGTGCAACGACGTGACGCCAGCCTGATGGATATCGCGCCCGAGCTCGGGGTGCTGCTCGCCATGGCGGTGGTCCTCTTGGCCCTCGGTGCCTGGGCGTTGCGGCGGAGCACTTCGCGCGCGATGTGAAGGCACGGAAGAAGATCGGTGGCCGCGATGTTGCGGACACCATGACCACGTTTTCGCCCGGCTCTGCCGCTCAAACCGACCCTTTGACCATCGACGTGTGGTCCGACATCGTCTGCCCCTGGTGCTACATCGGCAAGCGCAGGTTGGAGTCGGCCATAGAGCAGGTCACCGAGCAGATCAGCGATCGTGGCGTCGAGGTCGGCGGCGTGCCTGACATCCAGATCCGGTGGCGCTCCTTCCAATTGGATCCCTCGGCCCCAGCCGCTGGCGAGCCCGGCCATGGAGTGGCCGTGGCAGAGCACCTCGGCCGCAAGTACGGCGGCGGCATCGAGGCTGGCCGTGCGATGAGCGCCCGGGTCAGCGGGGTAGCAGCGGGCGAGGGCCTCGAATTCCACCTCGAAGACGCTGTTGTGGGCAACACCGTGGATGCTCATCGACTGCTGCACCTGGCTGGCGATCTGGAGCACGAAGACCTCGAAGACCACGATGGGACAGGTGTGCAGGGTCTGCAGGGCCGGCTGAAGGAGCGCTTCCTGAAGGCCTACTTCACTCAGGGACTGGACGTCTCGGACCCCGATGTGTTGCGTGACCTGGCCCTCGAGGCAGGTATGCCGACTCGCCGGGTCGCGGAGGTGCTGCGCTCGGCGGCATACGCCCAGGAAGTGCAGGCCGATCAAGCTCAGGCTCAGGCCTACGGTGCCAACGGTGTGCCGTTCACAGTGATCGACGGACGGTATGGCATCTCCGGCGCTCAGCCTGTCGAGGCGTTCGTCAGCACGATTGAACGGGCACTGGCCGACCGCGCTCCGCAACTCATCTCGGTATCGGGTGGAGCCGGCGGCGCCGGTGCCTGCGGCCCGGACGGCTGCGAACTCCCCTCGTGAGTCAGACCACCGATACTGCCCGGGTACCCCGACACGTCAGCGCGCCCAGCCACCTCAGCGCCTAGCCACGTCAGCGCGCCCAGCCACGTCAGCGCGCCCAGCCACGTCGGCGCGCTCAGCCACGTCAGCGCGCCCAGCCACATCTGCCGCTTTCGTTGACGTCTGCATTGGTCGATCAATGCAGACGTCAGTTAAGGCGGCAGACGTCGATTCGCGAGCACCCTCACCGGGCCGGCGCAGGCCACCTTGCCATGATGGCCCGATGATCACCACCGATTTGGCGCGCGAACTGCATACGGCCGGGCTGCTCTGGTCCCCCTTGCCCGGCGATCGCTTCGCGGTCGACACCGACGGGATGCTCGGCGACGTCTTCTATCTCGCTGACATGACCGTCGACGTGCAACGCTTCGTGGGTGGGTCCGTCATCGGGTTCAATGGCGTGGCCGAATGGGCACTGGACTCGGTCGACCTCGAGGAGACCCTCTGGCTTCCCCGGGAAGATCAGATGCGCGCCGTGCTCGGCGAAGCCTTCATGAGCCTTGAGCGGTCCGATCAGGGGTATGCCGTTCGTCTCACTCAGACCACTGCGCACCAGGCCACCCCCCATGAGGATGCCGAATGCGCCTACGCCCTCGCGGTCCTCGCGGTGTTGAACGCTGCCGATCCGATGTAGCGTTAGCGGTCGCGCGGTTCGGCTCGACCGAACTCGCCCGGGCCCCTAGCTCAATTGGCAGAGCTGCGGACTTTTAATCCGTAGGTTGTGGGTTCGAGTCCCACGGGGCCCACCAACAAGTGAATTTACGATTCGTGGCAATGCGCGCGCATGAGCCTCGTACAAAGAAGGGTTCGCGTGAGCGTTGACGCCTGGATCACACTGCTGGTCATTATCGCCGTGCTGGTCGTCCTAGCCAGAGGAAGCGTCGCCCCGGCGGTTGTGACCTTCGGCGGAGCGACCGCAGTCCTGGTCGCGGGGGTCATCCCTGCTGAAGATGCCTTCTCTGGCTTCTCCAACTCGGCTCCGATCACCGTCGCCGCCTTGTATGTGGTGGCTGCCGCGATCGAAAAGACGGGTGCTCTCACCCCGATGATGCAAGGGACGTTGGGCGATCGTGGCCGCTACCGGCTGCCGATGCTGCGCACGCTGGTGCCGACCGCGGGAGCCTCAGCCTTCCTCAACAACACCCCGATCGTGGCCATGCTGATCCCACAGGTCATGACCTGGGCAGACCGTCGCCGCCTATCTGCCTCCAAGCTGCTCATGCCGGTCTCGTTCGCCGCGGTCCTGGGTGGATTGGTGACTGTGATCGGGACGTCAACCAACCTCGTCGTCTCCGGACAGATGCCTGCACTCGGCCTGGAGCCGATCGGCTTCTTCGAGATCGGCAAGCTCGGCCTGCCGATCGCCCTGATCGGTGTAGCCGTGATCATCCTGATCGCACCCGCCGTCCTTCCCGGCCGGCGCTCAGCGGTGGCCGAGCTGGAGGATGCCAGTCGCCGCTTCGCCATCGAGATGATCGTGGACGAGGGGGGCCCCATTGACGGCAAGACGGTCGAGCAGGCCAAACTGCGCGGCTTGACCGGCCTGTTCCTCAGCTCAATCGATCGCGGCGACACCACCATCGCGCCGGTGCGTCCCGACACGGTGCTGCGCGGCGGAAACCGCCTGCACTTCGCCGGTCAGGTCTCCAAGATCGTGGAGTTGCAAGCCATCAAGGGCCTGACCTCATCGGAGTTGAAGCACGTCCTAGACCTGGAAAACCCCTCGGTGCGCTACTTCGAGGTGGTCGTCGGGTCTCGCTCACCGCTGGTCGGTAGCACCCTGCGCGACGCGGGCTTCCGGTCGACATACCAAGCCGCGGTCTTGGGCATCCACCGGTCGGGTCACCTCTTGGAGGGTCGACTGGGGACGGAGACCATCCGGCTCGGCGACACATTGATCATCGTCTCCGATCCCGGCTTCCGGAACCGCTGGCGTGACCGCGCCGACTTCTTGCTGATCGCCAACCTCGACGGGACCCCGCCGATCACCACGGGTCGAGGATGGATCCCCCTGGTGCTGCTCTTTGCCGTGGTGGTGCTGGCAGCGACAGACACCCTGCCCATCCTCGAGGGCTCCCTGATCGCCGCGGTGCTGCTCGTAATGACCAAGGTGCTCTCACCCTTGGAGGCGAGGCGGGCTATCGACGTCGAGGTCATCATCGTGATCGCCTCGGCCTTCGGGCTGGCGGCGGCCATGCAGGCTTCGGGTTTGGCGTCGGTGATCGCCGGGGGTCTCGTCAACTTCTTTGGCGACTATGGCGACCGCGGGGTGCTGCTCGGGCTGGTGCTGGCCACCATGATCTTGACCGAGATGATCACCAACAACGCAGCGGCGCTGTTGATGCTGCCCATCGCGGTGACCGCAGCTCAATCCACCGGGCTGGATCCGCGCGGTGTGGCCATCGCGGTGGCCATCGCTGCGTCGGCCTCCTTCCTCACACCCATCGGCTACCAAACCAACATGATGGTCTATGGCCCTGGCGGCTACCGATTCGGCGACTATGCAAGGCTCGGGTGGTCGTTGTCGTTGATCGTCCTTGTGCTGACGGTCGGGCTCACGCCGTTGCTCTGGGCCTGATCGCCGGACGTCTCGGGGGGTCAGACGCCCAGCACCGCGACGACTGCCCACCACCGCTGACTCACTCTGCGTGGACCTCATCACGCTCGGCCACCGTGGCCGCCGTTAGCCGGTGCCAGACCAGAAGTCCCAGCGTGATCATCGAGAAGCCGAAGACGAAGTCCTCAATGGGCGAATTCCAGCCCACCCGTATGCCGAGGGTTTGGCTGTCGTCGTAGAGCACGATCGTGTCCCCGGACTTGGTCAACCAGCCGTCCACCGGGATCTGAAAACCCCAGACGATCAGCATCGACAGCCAAAACTGGGCGGTGCGCAGGATGCCGGTCTTGAGCCAAGCGAACTCCAGCACCAGCACCGCAAGCACTGAGCCCACAGCGATGAGCGTGTATTCAGGCATCTCCGGCCTCACCCGCTCGCCACGGCGGCGGCCCTCCGCGCAGCCACGCCAGACAGTTTCCGACCGCCTCGTAGGTCAGCAGCCCACAGATCGGCACCACCACGAAGAAGACCAACTCCTCGATCGGCATCGGTCCCAGGTGCAGCCCGGTGATGAACTCATCGGCATACCACCAGGTGCCACGGGCGATCCCCCATAGGTCCCAGATGACGAAGACGATCACCACGGGGATGAGCGCGAGCAACATCTGCCGAGGGCGTCGCCATACCCGCGCCCCGAGCACCAACTCCAACGGGAGCGTGATCAGCAAGCAGGCGGCCATCGCCAGCAGGTAGTGCCACTGGTCCATCAGGACTGACCCGCCAACGCCCGGCTCGGGGTGACCATCAGCCGGGTGGCGTAGCCGGCTTTGCGCCACGTCGGCACCCGCAACCGCTCGCCGAAGATGTCGTAGTCAGCGTCCTCGATCAGGTCCAAAATCTGGCAGTACAGGTGCCGGGCGGTCTGCACACACCGGCGAGAGGCCGGCGGCAAGAACGGCAGGCTCTCATCGGCGCTGCGATACAACTCCCGATTGCGGCCGATCTCGAACGACATCAGTGCCCGCCACTGCGGGGTGACGCGGTCGATCTGCCGGTCGACGTCAAACCGGTCCAGGTCGTCGGTCGGCACGTAGGTCCGTCCGAGGTCACGATCCTCGGCAAAATCCCGCAAGAAATTGGTGAGTTGAAAGGCCAGGCCGAGGTCTCGTGCCCCCGGCAGCGCCCGCGCGTTATCGGTCGGGCGCAGCACCGGCAGCATCATCTCGCCGATCACCGCCGCCGACCCGTCCATATAACCCAGCAGGTCCTCATACGTCGCATAGCTGGTGACCGTCAGGTCCTGAGTCATCGCCGCAAAGAACCGGTCGAAGCACTCCGGGTCGATCTGCCGTCGCCGCGCCGTCTCGGCCGCAGCACGCACGACAGGCTCGGCCACCGGCTCACCGTTCATGGCGAGGCGGAACTGCTCGGCAAAAGCGGCCAACTCCTGCTCAGTCTGGGCCACGGTGCGCTCGTCGCCGCTGGTCGCGCCCGGTGCATCGACGATGTCGTCGGCCATCCGGCACAGCGCATAGACCGCATACACGTCGTAGCGGTGCTCGCGCGGCAAGATCGCGGCACCCCAGTAGTACGTGGTGCCGTGTTGTCGCGTGATCGTGCGGCAGATCGCGTGATCCGCAGTGGATGCCCGTTCTTTCATGCGGCCTTGGCGTCCAAGTACGAGACCACACGCTGCGCCGCCAGATCGCCGCTGATCAACACCATCGGCACACCGACCCCCGGCGTGGTGCCCATCCCGGCAAAAAACAGGCCCGGGATATTGCGCGGGGCGTTGCGGGGGCGGAACGGCCCGGTCTGCCGGAAGAGGTGGGACAGCGAGAAGGGGGTGCCCGAGGCCAAACCCTGATCGGCCCAATCCGCGGGCGTGACGAACTGCTCGGTGCGGATGTCGGTGGGATAGCCGCCGCGCTCCAAGAACTGCAGCAGTCGCTGGCGCATCGGCTCACGCTGCTGCTCCCAGTCGATGGTGCCGGTCAAGTCCGGCACCGGCTCCAGGACAAACATGGTGCTGCCGCCCTCGGGCGCGCGATCCGGTGCAGTCACGGTCGGCAGGGTCACCAGTCGAGACGGGTCGCTCATCAGCGTGCCCTCGCCAATCAACTGATCGAAGCTGCGCTCCCACTCGTGGCCGAAGTGGATGTTGTGGTGCAAAAGGTGGTCGGCCGCTGCGTCTTTGGTCCCGATGTGCCAGACCACCGCAGAGGGTGAGTAGCGCGGTTTGCGCAGCGACAGCGGCGTCGGCACGTCAGCAAGAAGCGTCTGGTATGCCGTGGTGATGTCGGTCGTGCAGACGACCGCATCGGCGGCGAGGTATTCATCGCCCAGCACCACGCCGGTCACCTTCCCAGAGCCATCGCGAGGCAGCACAGTCACGGGGGTATCCAGACGAATCGTGACCCCTGCGTCCTGCGCGGCCTTGGCCAGGGCACGTGGCAGCGCGTGCATGCCCTCGTCGGGGAAGAACACGCCGTTGATGGCGTCCATGTAGGAAATCACCGCGTAGATGCCGCGAGCCTCGTGCGGTGCCAACCCGGCATACAACGCCTGGAAGGTGAAGAGCTTGGTCAGCCGGTCGTCGGTGAACCGTTTGGAGACCAGAGAGTTCAAGTTGCCGAAGCCGCCCATCCCGACCAAGCTCGCTGCGGGCTTGGGGCGGTTGACCAGGCCCAACGGTGAGTCGAAGTTGCGGTTGATGAAGTTCGGCATCTCCACGTCATAGAGCCGCTTCAACCACGGCACGAACTCATCGAACGCCTTCGCATCGTCAAGCCCGCTCATCGAAGCGATCTGATCCCGCATCCTGACCGGGTCGGTCCAGATGTCCATCTGCGAACCGTCGGCGAAGAACGCGCGGTATCCCGGATCGAGCTGGGTCATCGGCAGCAGGTCCAGGCTGCCGCCCGCGGCCGCCAGGGTGGACTCGATGAGGTCGGGCATGGTCAGCACGGTCGGCCCGAGGTCGAAAACGTGCCCGTCCTGGGTGACTTCACCGGCCAAGCCGCCCACCTGCGAGCGCGATTCGACCACGGTGACCTCGTGTCCGGTGCGGCTGAGGTGACACGCAGTCGACAGGCCGGAAAGGCCCGCGCCGATGATGACGATCCTGCTCATAACGCTCCTTTGGGGGTGGTGCTTAAGCGTACGGAGCCATTCGCTTGGCTCGTTCGGGGGGCCTTCAGGCGCAGATTCAACGGACCCGCTGGTCGTAGCGTGACCCCGGCCCGAGGGCTGAAATCACCGCCGGTGAAGGTCAACGCGCCGCGGTCGGCCACGGCCTGCAGGGCGGTGGCCATCAGCAGGTGCGCGTAGTGCCGCCCCAGACAGGTCCGCTCCCCCGCCGCAAACGGAATGTAGCCCCACGGCGGCACCGGACTATCGACAAACCGCTGGGGTATGAAATCAGTCGGGCGGTCCCAGAGGTCCGGGTCGCGATGGGTCAGATAGGGGCTGTAGAGCACCAACGTGCCCTTCGGGATGTCCACGCCGTCGACGGTGATGTCCTTGGCGGCCCGACGACTGCCGGTCCATCCGGCGGGGTACAGCCGCAACGTCTCCTTGATCGCCGAGTCGTACCGGGCAGGATCGAGCAGATCAGGGTCCTGGGCGGCGTGGGCCAGCAGCCAGGCCAGGGTATGGGCTGTGGTGTCGTAGCCAGCGGCCAGCGCCACCCGCATCTCTGGCAGGCCGCCGTGGCCGGCGAACGTCTCGGCCAGGCTCCCGCGGGGTGGGTCCCCGAGCACCTCGCGCAGCCGAGCGTCCATGGCGCGGAAGCGCAAGGGTCTCGGCAGGAACGGAATCGGCAACGGCTGCTCCATCGGGCCCAGCCAGCGGTCGAGCACGGGGTCGGTCTCGCTGGTGCCCAGGAAGGTGGCGGACAGCACCGCCCGGACCACCGTCGAAGCCCAGTGCACCGCGTCGAAGTCGCCGGTCGGCAGATGCTGGTCGATGGTCGTCGCCATGCTGGTTTGGAGGTCGCTGAGCGCGCCCTTGGTGAAGCCGGGGTTGAGGTCGTTGCGCTGTGGGCGGTGCTGGGGAGCGTCAGTTTGGACGATGCCCGCGTTGAGATAGGGCGAGAGTTCGCTCAGCCCCCCGCGGCTGCGGAAGGTGTCGAGGTCGCCGAGGACCCCCCGGTTCCACTCGGGGCTGTATCCGACGATCGCTCGACGCCACAGCCGCAACTCAAACGTCGACGCACCGCGCGCAGATGCCGCCCGGGCTCCCCCTTCGAGGACCCCCAAGGGGTTGATGCCCCACTGACCCAGATGGCCCACCAACGGCGAGGTCGGCGGGGCCGGTAGCTCGAACCGTGGCCCTGATGAGCCGAGAGTGCGGCGAACGCGGACCAGCGGCTTCATTCGTACGTCCTGCCACGCCACGTCGGCCGCCCACGCAACGCGCGCACGACCAGCGGGACCATCGCGGGAGCAATCGCCGGCACCAACAGCGCCTGCCACACGGCATACCGTCTGGTTTTGATCTCGACGAGGGCGCGCTCGGTCACACCCAGGGCGAGCGGCAGGGCCCAGCGGCGGTCACGGGGCAGCAACAGCAACGGCATGGTGTATGCCGTGAGGTGGGCCGCCCAGCCCAGGAGCAGGACGACCGGCGACCCGGCGCTCATCGGCATCAGGCCGCGTGAGAGCCCGCCGACGACCTGGCCGTAGGAGTGGTACATCCGGACGTGCACGAGGTCGCCGCCCAACGCCAGGCCAAGGCGCAGACCCAGCGAGCGAGTGCGCCGTGCCATGGCTACGTCCTCAACGACCTCTGCACGCACCCCCTCGAATCCGCCGACCCGTTGGTAACTGTCGCGGTCGAAGACCATGCATGCGCCGTGCGCGGTGGCCGCTGAGGGGATCGGCAGACTCAACAACGGATGGGCCAGCAGGCTCAACAGAATGGTGTCGATGGTGGGCACGACGAGATGCTCCCCCAGGGTTTTCGTCTGCTGACGAGGGAACACCGAGAAGACGTCTGCGCCGACCCTGGCCCTTTCTGCGACCACGGCGGCCAGTGCCCCCGGCTCGAGCGTGACGTCCGCGTCGAGGAAGACGAACGTGTCTCCCTGCGCGGCAACAGCTAACTGCTCGCAGGCCCACGTCTTGCCGGTCCACCCTTCCGGCAACGACTCACCGCAGAGCACCCGGGCCTGCGGATGGCCCGAGGCCTCGATGATGTCTAGCGCGACCTGGGTTGTGCTATCGCTGGAGTTGTCATCGAGGATAAGCACCTCGGCATCGTGCTCGGCCAACATCGCGGGCAGCGTCCCAGGCAACCGCTTGGCCTCGTCCCTCGCCGGAATCAACACGGACACGCGACGAAGGTCGGTGCCGGCTGCCGGGTTCAGCACCGGGAACCGCACCAGGTTGATGGCCAGGGTCAGCATCTTGACCGCAAGGAAGGCCCGCACGGCATGCTGCGTGAGACTCATCGTCGCCCGGTGAGACGATGGCGTGCCTATCGACGCCATGCCTATCGACGCCATGCCTATCGACGCCATGGAGTCAGCACCGAGATGAGCCCGTCGACCGAGCCACGGCCAGGCACGACAGCCCGATAGCCAGGCAACGGCTCGGTGGGGTCTTCGGTGGCCAGGGCCTCGTCCAACGCGGCGAGCGACAGGCCGAGCACCGGAGCCAGCTCCTGTGCGCTGACCGCCTCCCCGATGTCGATGAAGGCCTCGGCGTGCTGGGACCCCCGCATCACGACTCGAAAGGCCACGGGCACCAACGGCACACCCGCCTCGGTCGCGATCCGTCCGGCCCCACCTCGCAGCGGACCCAGCGGTCCTGCCGCCAACATTCGACCCTCGGGCATGATGATCAGCGTCCGGCCCGATCGCAGCGCGGGAAGGGCTCGCTCAGGGTGTGATGCCGGGACGGCATCGATCCAGTCGAACAACCGAAACTGGGCCAGGTTCTTGTCCGAGATCAGCACCGTGGGCCGCTGTCCTTGCGTGCGCAGCACCGAGGCCGCGGCGAAGGCATCCCACCAGTGGTGATGATTCATCGCCCAGACGACGGGCTCGCTGGGGATCTCGCCGCGCGCCCAGACGCCCTTGAGGCTGAGCCGCACCATTTGGTCAAAACCCGTCAGCAAAGCCTCACCGCGCAACCGCACTCCCGCGGACCTACGATTCACGCCAGGCCACCCGTTCGGCCATCAACCGCAAACCCTCAGTGCCCTCAGCGGTGAGGGAGTCGGTCTGCAGATCTGTGAGCGCTTGCTCCACCAGATGGCTGACCCGACCCTCAGCCTCATCGCGTATCCCTGCGTCCACCATGGCCTGCTGCACGATCCGCACGTCATCGGAGCCTTCGGTTGCCGTGCCGACGCGGTGCAGCGCCTTCAAGCCAGAGCCAACGAGTCGTTCTTGAGCCAACATCCACAGCACCGTGGGCTTGCGCGAGCACAGGTCATCCCCGCCGGGCTTGCCGGTCACCGCAGGGTCTCCCCATACCCCCAAGATGTCGTCGCGCAACGCGAAGGCCTGCCCCAGTTGCCGCCCGTAGGAGCGCAGGGCCGCCTGACCCGACGCGTCGACACCGCCCGCAAGGGCACCCAGCAGCAACGGGCGCTCGATCGTGTACGAGCCGGACTTCAGCCGGGCCACCCGATCGGCTTGCTCGTAGGACCGCGATTCCGTGGCGGCACCGGTCAGGTCGGCACCCTGGCCCGCGATCAACTCGGCGCACAGTTCGTGCCACGCGTCACGGAAGTCCTGCGGCAGACCGGCGACCAACCGATCAGCCTGCATATGGGCCAGGTCGCCGAGCAAGATCGCGATGTTGTCGCCGAAGCGGGTCGCGCTGCCGTGGCCACCTGTCTCAGCGTGCCAGTCGCGTGCCTGAGCGTGTGCCGCTGGCCGGCCCCGTCGCCATGTCGACTCGTCCATCACGTCGTCGTGGATCAGCGCGAAGACGTGCAACATCTCCAGGGCCGCCGCGGCCCGGCACAGGTCGGCATACGACTGGGTGTTCGCCGCCGCCCCCGCCGCGACGTACCCCCAATGGCACATCCGGGGCCGGATCATCTTGCCGCGGCCAGCGACAAGCGCCCCCAACCAGGTCGGCAGGTCCTGCTCCAGGATCGGGTCATCCTCGGGTTGCAGGCCCGTGGAGGCCCACACACCCTGAGCCCAGCGAGCCTCTTCCTGAAGCAACCGGTCCACCGCGCCGAGGGTCTCATGGACGGCCGGGGTATGCGGTGCGGCAGGGGTGGGCAGTGATGGCAGGTCTCGACTGAGCAGCGGCACCTGCAAGCCCATCCAGGGACTGAAGACCGCGGGGGCGTAAGTCAACGCATCCACCGCCTGAGGCCACGGCACCCAGGCGTAGTCCATGACCTCGTCGGGATCAGGCGAGGGGTCGTGATCGACACGGCCGAAGTACACCGGGCATACCTCGTGCTCGACGATCCCGCTGGCATCGACTGCTCGATAGCGGAAGTCCGGCAGCAGCACGGACAGATCGCGGACCTGCACGCCAAGTTCTTCGCGGACCCGTCGCGCGATGGCCTCCGGCGTCGACTCACCGGGTCGGGGATGGCCACAACAGGAGTTGCTCCATACCCCCGGCCACGCCACTTTGCCCAAGGCGCGGCGAGTGATCAGGGTGCGTCCTTGGGCGTCGAAGAGGTACACCGAGAAGGCGCGATGCAACGGGGTGTGCGTTGTGTGCACTTCGCTGCGCGGCGCGGTGCCGACCTGGCGACCGTCGTCGTCGACCAGGACGACGTCGTCGGTCACGATTCGGATGGTGTCCAGCTCGCTCACTCTTAACCTTTGCGTCGGGCTGTCGAAGCACAGATTGTCTCACGCAGCGGACTTCGGCTCGTGATGGGGATGCGGATCCGTCTGCACCTCTCAGGACCCGAGATATCGATCGGCAGCACATTCACGGTATACGGGCCCGTGGCGTGATTTTCCCGCGACTCGATGGGGGCCTCCTGGGGGTCTTGCCTGCTGGGCAACTCGCGTATGGAGCGTCAGAGGCGTGAGGTCAGCAGAAGGGGGGGCGATGGTCGATGGTCAAGGACCCTTTGCCGGCCAGGCGCCACAGCCGGGCGGCAATGTCCCGGTCCTCGTCGGTCACCAGGTTGCCCATCCAGCGCAGAGCTAGCGTCATCATCCAGGTCGAGCGCATCCCGATCGGGCCCAGCGCAGGCAACACCCGCGGCACCGTGACCAGTCCGGCCAGGCGTCGCGCGATCGAGAAGGCCTCGCCGTAGTGATGGGTCAGCACCGCTGGCCAGGTCGTGCCCAGGTGGTCGCCGGCATGGATGCTCTCGGCCACCAACCGGCCCGTCTCGAGGCCGTAATCGATGCCCTCGCCGTTGAGTGGGTTCACGCAGCCGGCCGCGTCGCCGATCAGCGCCCAATTCGCTCCAGCAACGCCCGACACCGCGCCGCCCATTGGCAGCAACGCCGAGGTGGGTGCGCGCAGCGGGCCGGACAGGCCGAAGTCTTGAGCACGCTGATCGGCATAGAACTGCATCAGGGGTCGGAGTTGGATGTTGGCCGGGCGCTTGGAGGTGGCCAACGTGCCGACTCCGACGTTCACTTCACCGGAGCCCAACGGGAAGATCCAGCCGTATCCGGACAGCAACTCCCCCTCCATACCGCGCAGCTCGAGGTGAGATGAGATCCACGGATCCTCGGACTGATCCGAGTCGATGTAGGCCCGACCGGCCACTCCGTAGACGGTCTCCCGGTGCCATTCGCGGCCCAACGTCCGGCCCAACTGGGAGCGCACCCCGTCGGCAACGACCACATGCTGAGCCCGCACGGTATGCCGTTTGCCACCAGAGTCGAACACCACCCCGGTCACTCGCTCCCCCTCTCGCTGGACGTCCACCGCACGTGCGCCCTGGACCCCGACCGCGCCGGCCTCCAGGGCAGCATCGCGGATGTGGTTGTCGAGCTCGGTGCGCGGCACGGCCGAACCATGGTCAGGCAGCGTTCCGCCGGGCCACGGCAACTCCAGGACCTGGCCGAACCCGTGGGCCCGCAGACCCTTGTTGACCACATGGGACCGCACCCAGTCAGCCAAACCCAGTCGGTCGAGCTCAGCGACGGCCCGCGGGGTCAGGCCGTCGCCACAGCTCTTGTCACGAGGGAACGTCGCGGCGTCGGCCAGCACGACATCGTGGCCCATCCGCGCCGACCAAGCCGCAGCGGCCGAGCCAGCGGGTCCAGCGCCGACCACCAAGACATCGGTGCTCTCGGGCAAAAGGGTGGGATTCACTTCACCATTCTCCCTGGCCGCTTCAGCTGCTCACGACCCGCCCCCCGGCATACCCACTGACCGATGTGCGCTCCGTTGCACTATGCCAACGCGCTGAGAGCGCGCACACCGGTCATCTGCGAGCGCATCTCTCAGTTCTTGGCGGACTGCAACAACTGCTCGCCGATGATGAGGTCGGCCCCACGACTGGCCGTGGTGACCTTAATCGCGTTGGCTTCGTCCGGGCCGAGTGCCCATTCACGGGCCTCCTGCGGACTCTTGCCGTGCTCGATATGCCGCCGGATCAACTGATCCTGGCGGCGCGTCTCCTCGGTCGCGCAGTGCCAGACCTGGGCCAAGTGCCGACGGACGCTCGGCCACGGATCGTCGGGCAACAGCAGGTAGTTGCCCTCAGTGATCACCAAGGAGGCGCTCGGAGGCACCTCGATAGCGCCGGCAATCGGCTGCTCCACCTCACGCTGGAACGTCGGGGCATAGATGCTGACATCGCGCTGAGCTGGATCGGCGATCCGACCCAGCAACGCGGCATACCCATGGGCATCGAAGGTCTCCGGTGCCCCTTTGACGTCCAGCAGCCCCAACCGCTCCAGCGATTCATCGGCCAAATGGAAGCCGTCCATCGGCACCTGTGCCACCCAGGGACCCTCCGCGCCGATTCCATCCTCTTCGCGCTGCGTCTGCGGCGGCTGCCGAGACGACAACTCCCGCACTAGTGCCTGCACCAACGTCGATTTGCCCGACCCGGGTGCGCCGGTGACGCCCAGGATCACCCGCGAAGAACCGTGGACCAGGGCCGCAGCGGCATCGGCGAGGGCATCGATGTCGGTGATCGTCACTCGTCAACTATTTCAGAGCATCGTGAAATCGGCCGTCTGCGGGTCGGGAAACATCCGCTCGTCGGTGTCCAGGGCCGTGATGGCCTTCATCTGGGCCTCGTCCAACTCGAACGAGAACACGTCGAGGTTGGACTGAATCCGATGCGGGGTGACTGACTTGGGTATGACGATGGTCCCGTTTTGGATGTGCCAGCGCAGCACGATCTGACCTGGGCTCACGTCGAGGGCCTCGGCGGCCTCGGTGACTGCGTCGTGGTCGAGGTCTTGCGCCTGGCCGATCGGGGCATAGGCCTCAACGGCGATCCCCGCGTCGCGACTCACCTGTTGGGTGGCGGGCTGCTGATAACTGGGGTGCAGCTCGATCTGGTTGACCGCAGGGACGACGCTCGCGTGCTCGACCAGGCGGGCGACATGGTCGGGCAGGAAGTTGGAGATCCCGATCGCACGAACCGCGCCGTCGGCATACAACTTCTCGAAGGCCCGCCAGGTCTCCAGGTAGAGGTCTTGGCTCGGGACCGGCCAGTGGATCAAGTAGAGGTCCACGACGTCGAGCCCGAGTTTGCGGCGACTGTCGTCGAAGGCCTTCAGGCTCGCGTCGAAGCCCTGCTCACCGTTGCGCAACTTGGTGGTCACGAAGATGTCCTCGCGCGGCAGGCCGCTGGCCCTGATGGCCGCACCTACACCGGCCTCGTTTTGATAGGCGGCCGCGGTGTCGATGTGCCGGTAGCCTGCCGCCAGGGCCTTCTCGACTGCGGCTTGGGTCTCATCGTCAGGGATCTGGAAGACCCCGTAGCCGACCTGAGGAACCTGGACCCCGTTGTTGAGTTCGATGTGATCAATAGTCGTCATGACGGTGCCTACGCGCCGATCCGCCGGAGTATTCCGACCAAGAACGAGGCATACGCAGCGGATTCCCTGGTGATTCGCAGGATGTCATCAGAGAATCGAGGCGTGGAATGGGTCCTGGCGGCGTTCGCGCTTGTGCTCCTAGTGGGCATCGGGCTGACTCCTGCGCTCCGGGCAGCCCCCGCCGAGCCGGAGCCATCGACTGATCAAGAGCGCGAGATCCAAGAACTGTTTGCCACGGTCGACGCCGAGACATCCGCAGACCTCATACGCCTCCTGCATGTGCGCACCCGCGACCTCATTGGCCGTCAGGTGCCGGTGCGGGAGATTCGCGCTGCCCCCGCTCCACGAGTGGCCAGGATTGCCTTCAGCAGCGGAGATGTCGTGTTGGTGACCAGCAAGACTCCCGGCGATCTGATCTCGATGGCCAAGGCGATGCAGGTCACCTCGGTCACGCTGGGCGCGCTATCGGTCTCCGAGCAGGGCCCGATCTTGCAGTTCACGTGGAACTACGGACATTCTCTCGAGGTGTATGCCGTCGGGCTCGATCAGGCGGATTAGGACGCCGCCCGTGCCACCCCGCGCAGCGCCACGGTCAACTGATTGCCGATCACGGCGGAAGGGAGCCGGTCGAGTCCCAGCAGCCGCCGGTCGATGGTGCCGTGTGCGGCGAAGGTTGCGATGCCGTCGTCGCTCACGGTGGCCTCGGTGGCCCTCAGCCGCAAAGCTGCATTGTGATCCTTGACCTGCGCCACGCCATCGATCACGTCGCCGGTGGAGCTGCCCGAGTAGGTAATGAAGGGACTCATGTCGGAGTCCAAGAAATCGGCGCTGCGCAGGTGCTTGTCGCGCCGCGCATTTCCCGAGTCGACCGAGGCTGCAGCCACTCTGATCTCCAGTTGGCGGATCACCCCGAAGTCATCGACCGAGACCAACCCCTCCTCGATCCGCACGGTGAGTTTTACCGAGGACACCAGGAGACTCCGGACCGAAATGGTGATCCTCGAGCCCGCCGGGTCGAGCACCCAGGCACCCACGGGGAACGTTTTTGTGCCGTGCGGCGGGCTCGACATGATCGATTCCCGCAGCCTGTGATCTATGTGCTCAAACCCCATACGTAAACCCAGCTCCCTTTAGTCGTTGATCATTCAATCACGACCTATTCGCACCAGACCCGTTATTTGGATGGGTCGTGCTCGGTATCTTAGAAGATCTGAGGGGTTCCACGCGCAGAACGGCACAGAGCCGCCGCCACCCCACGGGCCTTGATCAGCGTCTCGAGGTATTCATCGCCAGGGTCAGACAAGGCCGTGATCGCCCCACCGATCCCAAAAACCGCCACACCTTCGCGGTCGTCCACGACCAAAGTGCGGATCACAATCGAGGTGTCCATCGCCCCGTTCAAGCCCAACCAGCCGATGGCCCCGGAATAGACCCCCCGCGCTCCGCCCTCCAGGACGTCCAGGATCTCCATCGTTCGGACCTTGGGGGCTCCGGTCATCGACCCGCCGGGGAAGCAGGAGCGCAGCACGTCGGTAGCTCCCATATGCGGAGCCAGGTGCCCGGTGATGGTCGAGACCAGTTGGTGCACGGTCGACCATGTGCGCACGGCAAACATCTCCGGCACCCTGACGCTGCCCGCTCGGCATACCCGATGGAGGTCGTTGCGCAGCAGATCCACGATCATCAAGTTCTCGGCGCGCTCCTTGGCATCAGCAGCCAACTCGCGGGCCACCGCCTGGTCCCGCTCGGGGTCGGCGTGCCGGGCCCGGGTGCCCTTGATCGGCTCGGCGCGCACCTGCCCATCGGCCGAAAGCGAGACGAACCGCTCCGGCGACGCGCTGAGCACCGAGAAGTCACCGCACTCCAGCCACGCCCCGTGGGGCACCGGGCTGATCCGGCGCATCGCCCGATAGGTCGTGGCGGCATCGACCGGGACAGGCCAGGTCACCTCATTGGTCAAGCAGACCTCATACGTCTCACCGGCCCGGATAGCCTCCTGCGCCTGCTGGATCAGCGCTCGATACTCCTGCTCGGTATGCCGGCCCGCCCCAGCGACCATGTCGTCCGTGCGATCGAGCGCTGGCTCAGCCGCAGCTTCGCTCGCGGACCTGGTCTGGCACGGCACAGACAGCGAGGCGACGACGCGCGCGACCGTGGCCTGCCACCGTTCCTGCTCCGCCCGCTCGGTCTCGCTATGCAGCGCCATGGCGTACATGCGCTGGCTCGCGTGGTCGATCACCACCGCTCGATCGGCGAACAGGAGCCAGGCATCCGGCCTCGGGGACGCGTGCGCCACCCTGCCGCCGGTCTCCGCTTTCACCTCATACCCCAGATAGCCCAGGAACCCCGGACGGAAGTCGAACGGCAACCCGGAGTCCGCTGGCTCAGCGAGGCGCACGCGGGACAACACGATGTCGAGGTTGTCGAACAGCGCCCCCGCCATCTCCTCGCCGGTGGACAGCCTCGTGCCCTGACCGACGTAATGGCGCAGCGTAAACGCCAACGGGCCGGTGGCGTCGGCGAAAACGGAGATGCCGGCACCGTCGGAGGAGTCGAGCCACACGGATTCACGATGCGGCTGAGCCTCCTGGCGCATCTGCGCGAGCGCATCGTGCATCTGCCACGCATCGACGGCACCGCCGACCTCGGCGACTGACATCCGCAGGACTCGGACGTACTCGACGGGGATGACGGGATGAGTGGGTACGTCGCCGACCGCTACCGCCACTGCCACCGGGCCCGGCCCGCTCGAATCCCCAGGGGTGACCCCCGCCTCGGCCAAGAAGTTCGCGATCAGGCGCTCGCCGTGCTCGGTCAGCACCGACTCGGGGTGGAACTGCACCCCCCACCGCCGCTGATCAGGATCGGCCAGGCCCATGATGGCCCTGTCGTCATCGGCCCACGCGGTGGCCTTCGGTCCACCCCCCTCGCCAGACAGCGGCCCCACGACCTGGAGTGAGTGATAGCGCACCACGTCGAACGGGGACGGCAGCCCGGCAAAGAGGCCGGTGCCGTCGTGAGTGACCCCCGAGACGTTGCCGTGCCGGGGCTGCGCCATCTGCACGACAGAGCGACCCGCGGCGTGCGCGATGCCCTGATGCCCCAGACAGACCCCGAGCACTGGCACTTCGTGCTGGCTCAGCGCGACGAGCGAAATCCCCATATCGGCATCGACCGAGGGTCTCCCCGGGCCGGGGCCGATCACGATGGCCTCGAAGCCCAACCACCACGCCGCGCTGGGGTCCACCGGGTGGTCGTGACGCCATACCGTCGGCGCAGTCCCCAGCACACGGTGCAGCAGATCCGCGACGTTGAAGGTGAAACTGTCGATGTTGTCGATCAGCAGCACTCGCGGGGGACCATTCACGCCACTATTCTCACGCACCGGCTCCTGCGCCAGCGGAACCGCAAGCCCGGTGGGATCGTCGCAGGACCATGATTAACTGCATACCGCCCGCGGGCGCTCGCCCGCCGGTTCACTAGGCACAAGGGGATCACGTGAGCAGAGCCGAGGATTTCATCAATGCCGCGAAGCAATACGCGGGCGGCAGCGACGTCCGGGAGGTCGTTGGATCGATGGCCGCCGGGGCCAGCACCCAACAAGCTATGCCGTCAGGCCAGGGTGACGTGCAGCGTCAGTCGGGCGGTCGCCAGTCGGACCAGCGCCAGGGCGGCAACCGTCAAGACAATGACGAGGACGCCTTTGCTCTGAACGCCCGCGACTTCCCCGCCGCTCGCGACCAGAGCCGCGCTGCCGGCACCCGCATCCAGTCGGCGTCGGTCTCGTTGAACGACGCCGCCGAAAATCTGAGTCGCAGCTACTACGAAAACGGTCAGCACGGCCCGGTGCACGTCATCACGCCGATGGTGATGCCCAAGGGCCGCCGGCTACGGGTGATCCTGCCTCTGCTGCTCCTGGCGATCCTCGGCGCGGTCGGGGGAGTGGCCCTGCTGCCGACCGATGGGTTGAGCTCGGCGATCTTCGGGTTCCACTACTGGGCCCTAGTGCTGATCTTCGCCGGGTTCGCCTGGTGGCGTCAGGGCATGGTGATGGTCCCAGAGGGCTGTGTGGCGCTGATCTCCCGCTTCGGCAAGGTCGAGGCGGAGGTCGGGCCCGGCCGGGTGACGCTGCTGAACCCGTGGAAGCGTGTCTCCTACATCATCAACGTGACCCGCGAGTACCCCTTCAACGCGCCCATCCGCCAGGCACCCACCAAATCCGGCGTGCAGGCCTCGGTGGATCTGTTTTTGCAGTTCCGCATCGTCAACGCCCGCGAATTCGTCTTCGTGCTCGGTGCCGTGCAGGGCTTCCAGGACAAGCTCAACAACGCGATCTCGGAGACCACACGCTCTCTCATCTACGAGCAGGAAGCCTCTGGCATCTACGACCTTGTCGGCGAGAGCACCTCAAAGCTGTTGGAGCAGCTGAACGCGCAGTTCGCCCCGGCGGTCGAGCTGACCACGGCCAACATCACCCACGCCGAGCCGGCCAACCAGGAGTATCGGATGGACCTCGCTGCCCCGGAGATGATCCGGGTGGCCAAGGAGGCCTATACCTACGAATACGAACTGCAGCTGCGCAAAGAGCAAAACGACGGTGACCTCAACAAGGACCTCGCCTCGTTGAACGAGACGTTGTCGGCGATCCAGGCCGACATCGCGCGCTACCAGGCGCAGATGGACACGGCGTTGGAGCGGGAGACCAACCGCGCCGACTCGCTCGCTCGTCAACGCTTCGTCGAGGCCGAGTCCACCGCTAACGCCAACGCCGCGCTCCTGGAGGCCCAGGCCCTGGACATCCGTGCGGTCAGCGCTGCACTGGCTCCGGAGATCCTGGACTACCGCTACCAGCAGGACATGCTGGCTCAGTTGGAGTCGGTGGCTTCTTCGCTGCCGCAGATCGTCCGGATCGGCGGCGACACCGAGGGTGTCGACTTCCTCCAGGTTGCTCGTCAGTTGATCGGCGACTCCGACACTCCGCTGTTCACCGATGCCGACATGGAGTCGATCCGGTCGCGCAAGCCTGCCATCGAGGAGCGGGTGGCCAGCCGCAAGGCCGACATCACCCACTTGCTCAAGCCGCCGGAGGAGACCCAGGTCGAGATCGTGCCCGAGTCCGATGCGTCGGCCGAACTGCCCGGTGAGGACCGGATGGAAGCGATCCGGCGCTCGGTCGCCGAGGACGGCGCATCGGCAAGCGAACCCGCAGCAGAGAAGGCGGCACCGCGACACGCGACGCCAGAATCCGAGCCGCAACCCGAAACGTCACAGCCCGCAGTAGCCCGGGAAGGAAACCACGGTGAGTGAACAGACGATGCGAGGCGCCCACGGGATGTCCTCGATCAAAGAAGCCCTCGCCGGGTGGGGCGACGTTGCCGCTCTGCTTCGCGGTGGTGACGGTGGGGCGTTGGTCCCGGTCGTCATCCCCAAGGACGCCCGCGGTCTGCGCTGGCTGTCCCTGGTCTGGCTCGCGGCGTGGGCCGGATTCAGTGGGTTGCTGCTGGCCCTCGGCGACTACGGCACCCTCAGCGTGCTCGCCTTCCTCGGCTCGCTCGTCCTGGTGGCGTTGTCAGCCCTGTGGTGGTGGCGCTCCTCGATCATCGAGATCGAGGAAGGCACCGTCGGTGTGCTCACCAAGTTCGGCGCGATCAGCGGGCAGGGCTTGCCGCCCGGCCGGCACTACCTCTGGCACCCGTGGGCGCGGGTGGCCTACGTGGTCGACGTGACCACCGAGATCCCGTATGCCGCGCCGGTGCTGTCCAGCCCGACGCACGAGAACGTGCCGCTGAAGTCCATCGAGTTCTTCCTGCGCTTCCGGATTGTGGACGCGGTTCGGTTCGTGCAGACCATCGGCGCCGGCAACTTCGACCTGGTGCTGTCCAACTCGGTGCAGGACGCGATCCGCCAGCGCAGCCGTCAGGTGCGCACCGAACGGGCCTATGACCTGCGCGGCTCGGACGTCAAAGACATGCAGGATCTGCTAAATCGGCAGTTGACCCGATACGGCGTGCAGATTATGGGCTGCAACATCCCGGATGTTCAGCTCCCCGACCAATACCGCGAGCACCTCTCCACGCGTGAGCGCACCTCGAAGGAGCTGTCGGCATACGAGAAGGAATGGGAGTTGATCCGCAAGCGTCGGATCGACACGTTGCTGATGCAGATCGAGCGGTCCAAGAAAGTCCGGGACGCCAAGATCGTCGAAGTCAAGGGCGCGCTCAACAAAGCCCGCAAGGACGTTGCGCAGATGTTGGAGGAGCGCGAGACCGAAGCACAACGGGTGACCTACGAAATCGAGACCCGCGCCCGCACCAACCTGGTCGCGGCTCAAGGTGAGGCGAAGGCGCAGGAGCAATTGGCCACGGCATACCGCGACAACCGCGCGGTGCTGGGTTATGAGTTGGCGCGCCGCCGATTGGATGTCGGCGCTCGCTTGGCCCAGGCCGCCCCCCGACCGGTCATCGTGCACACGGACGAGAATTCCGGCGACACCTCAGCGCTGTCGACACTGCTCATGGCCCAACTGCTACCGCAGATCCAGAGCGCGTCAACCAAGGTGTCACCCGCCAAGGCGGCCAACTCGGCTCCCTCGGACTGAGGGACCGGCTCAGCCCAGATACAGCAACGCCAGGGGAACCGGCCGGTCACGGAACGGTCAGTGCCCCTGGCGTTGGTCTATTCGGCGAGACCGATCGGCTCGGCGATCACCACGAAGTTGCTTTCGTAACTGCGGACTTCAGGTCGCCAGCGACCGGAGCAGGTGATCAACACCAAACGGTGCTCGCCGCGCTGGTCGAAGGCGAGACTGCCCGAAACCAGCACATCTTTGTCGATCAATTCCGTCGAGGTCACGCGGTAGGCCAACTCGCCCTCGTCACCGCGGACCGTCACGACGTCATCGACCTTCATGTTTAGTAGCCAGCCGAAGTAGCCGACGCCCTGCTCAGCGGAGTCGATGTGCCCGGCAATCACGGTCGAGCCGAAGGGATCGTTGACGTAGGCACCTCCGTCCCACCAGCCGAGGTGGTCGACATTTTCGGGCACGACCAATTCACCGTTGACGGTGGGGGCCGGCTGGACGGGCGCCGTGGAGCCGTCTGACAGCTCCACTTCGGCGGGCTGAAAGCGGACTCGCTCGCTCGCCGCAGCCGTTCCTTGCTGCGCAGCGTCGACGTCCACGTTGACGGGCGACGAGGCCGCCGAGGTGCCATCGCCGAGGTCGTCGTCACCATCTGCGGTCTCAACGGCGGTATCGCCAGCGAGCGAACTCTCGACGGCCGCCGGGGCGGATGATGCGGGTGACCCGCACGCCGCCAGCGTCACCGCGGCGACAAGCATCGCCGCGGAGCACAGCAGGCTCCGGCTCCCTCGATGGTCGCTCAGCGCCACAGTCCGCTGAACAGGGCGAGGACCCGGCTCCACGCGCCGAACTGGCCACCGGTGCCGGTGTTGACGACCTCCGGCACGGATGAGCCTTCTTCTTCGACGTCCAAGACGTGCACGACGACGTTCATCGTGTCTGCCTCCGCGTCACCGACCGCGAAGACGCGGTTCAACGAGCCGACCTTGACGGTCAGATTCAAAGGGCCGAGGATAACGGGCTCGGTCTCACCGGTGGGGACGATCTGCACGGTGTAGGTGTCGACCGGCACGACCAGGGTCAGCGACTCACCGTTGGCCACGTTGGCAAAGAGCACCTGATCGTTGACCACGATGTCTGCCGGCGGCACCGCGGCAGTGTGGGCGACGGTCAGCGTCGCCTTGTCTTCCGTCACCGCGGAGAGATCGTTGTCGAAGACGGTCAGCACCGCACCGTCGGAGGCGCTGGAGGGCAGGTGCAGCACGACGTCGGAGTTGTCTCCGGCCTCCGCATCGACGGTGTTCTCAGCGAGGGTGTCGCCGTCCGCGTCGGTGAAGGTCCACGTGTTCGACCCGGGCTTGACACTGAAGGGACCGGCCACCTCCGCGGTCTCGACGTCGGTGGCCAACGTCTCACCGTTGACGCTGATATCAACACTCTCGTCGGGCAATCCCTGAACGATATAGAGGGTGACGTCGTCCTCTGCAGCCATCGCAGGGGCCGCGAAGGCACCAACTGCGATGAGGCCACCAGCGGCGATCGTGGATGTTGCAACTCTGAGGGCGGGGACGAGAGATCCCATGTCGCTCCTTGGGGCGAATTTACTCAATTATTGCCGACCAATGGGCTTAACATAACATTCTCTAGACTCTCCCTTTGCCATCTAGTCTTGCTTCTGGTCGAGTTTGGAGAAATTTATGCCACCAAGAAGGCTTTCCGATTCCCTGCGCCAGTGCCTTGGCCTGCTGGTGGTGCTGCTGTTGCTGGGATCAGCCGCTGCGTTCTATCGCGTTGCGCCCGAGGCGATTGCAGTCCCCGGGCCGACCCCGAAACTGACAACGCAAGACAGCTCCCCTGACTCCGGCGAGGGCACAACCCAGACCTCGGAAGCCAAAATTACCTCGGGCGAGGACGAAGCGGCGGTCACCGTCACGGTGACCCCGGAGGCTGGCCTTGCGCAGATCCCCACGCCGATGCCCGAAGATGGCCCCGGGATAGATCAACTCGGCATCTTGATGCTGATTAGCCCGGCCTCCGGAGGCAAAGTGACTGTGAACGAACTCGTTCTTTTACCGGATACTGTCGAGCGCCTCGTGCTCGCACCGCCCGATATCGCCCGTGCCGGGAGCGAGTTCGAAGAAGCGGAGCCCAGTGCCAGCCAGGTGCAGATCAGCGCCGGCAATCAGCCTGTGTCCATTCCGGACGGATCCGTGACAGAAGAGGTCAGCGTGGCCGTGGCGCAGGCCGATGCGTTCGAGCTGTACTACGAACTCGAAGGGGCGACAGTTCGCAGCGTGCCTTCGACGGCACGCCGCAGCCTGGCGGCCGCGGCCCCGCTCATGGCCGGTCTGCCGCAGGAATTGCCGGTCCGGGTGATCGCAGCGGGGCCATCTGTACTGGGTTTGAGTTGCCCATTGTTGTCCTTGTCCGATATGGCGTGCGGTGAAGGCACTTCTCTTGCGGTGCAAACTAATACGGATTTGCCATTCGAGTCCGCAGTAGTCACGATGCAGTTTGACGAACCGCGGCCCTGAACTGGGGATAGTGAATTCTGAATTTTTACCTCTCGCTCTAGCCTCGATCTTTCATGGGGGTCCGATCGAGCGTGGTGACGGCGTCACGGTGACTGCCGGGGGTTGATTGTGGCAGGTGGGTAGGACAAGCCTCCGGATGTCGCTCCCGGGTGGGCGTCGCGTTCCACGTCGCGAGGGGTCAGTGCACTGGTCGGGACAGGGACACTCCGGTCAGGGAGGCGCGAGGGCGATCAGCCGGGTCCACCCGGTGCAGGCGAGGCCGGCGAACGGGGCTGCGTTCTTGAGGTGCAGCTTGATCCGCCGGCCGGTGCGGGCCAGGGTGGCCGGGATCGTCAGCAGCCGGTGGCGTAGCCGTTTGGGTTCCCACCGTCTGGCGGGGTGGTCGTGCAGGGCCAGTGTTTGCATCCACGCGAGGAGGTCTCCGGCGAGCATGACGATGGCGC
Source organism: uncultured Actinomycetota bacterium (assembly GCA_963803695.1). Classification (GTDB taxonomy): domain Bacteria; phylum Actinomycetota; class Actinomycetes; order Actinomycetales; family Dermatophilaceae; genus Ornithinicoccus. Next base: position 2,696 of record CAWDNY010000013.1, on the reverse strand, counting down.
ACCAGATGCGGTTGGCGTCGAAGCCTTGCAGCGGCAGGTTGGTCAGGCCGGTGTCCTTGGCGATCCGGATCCGGTCCTCACACCTGGCGCGGCGCCGGTGGCGCAGTTCCAGGTCGGCCAACTGCCCGCGGGGGGTGTTGGTCGCGAACGCGGTGACCCGTTTGCCGTCGGTGTCGGTGAACCTCAGCTGGGCGCCGGGGTGGGGGGTTTCCTTGCGGGCGATGACTCGCATCCCCGGCGGCCAGGACGTCAGGTCCAGCAGGTCGCTCAGCTCGGCCACGTACGCACCGTGCCGGACCTGCCCCGTCCGCGTCATAGGCTGGTGTCCACACCTGCTCGGGTATCTGTTTGAGCAGGTCAGGGGTGTGGAACGGCAGCGTGAATCCCACGCTGTACTGCACCCGGCGGTCGGTCAGCCACCGGGTGAAGTCTTTGGTGCCGCCGGCCCCGTCCGCACGGACCAACACCTTCTTGCCCGGCCGGGACGGGTTGATCCCGGGCAGCTGCTTGAACGCCTCCCTGGTCACCCCGATGTGGTCCGCCGCCGTGTTCGACCCGGCCCGCCCGGGTCGCAGCCGCAGCGCCAGGGGCTCCCCGGTGCCCTCGGGTCCGTGGTCAACGAACGCGCACAACGGGTGGTGCCCGTACCCCTTCTTGAACGTGGGCTCGGCGGACTCCTTGTCTGAGTGCGCGGTGATCAAGGTGGCGTCCAGGTCCACCACGATCGGGTCACCCGGGCACGCCCCGTGACCGGGTGAACGTTCCCCGGCCAGGTCCCACGCCACCCCCCGCGCGGCAGCTCGTGCTGTGGCGATCGCCCTCAGGGCTTTGTCCGCGTCTTCGGCCAGGGTGGCGATCGTCCGGGAGATCGTGGCCTCGGACCCCACCAGCCCGTACAAGCCGGGTTCGGCGCGCAACAACGCGGCGTCGCACAACGCGTCCCCACCCAGCACCAACGACAGGGCCAGGTCGGTGAGCACCTTGGCCGGGTCGTGCACGGCCAAGGGTTTGCGCCACGGGGCCAGTTGCTCGGACAGGGCAGCGGGCAGGCCGGTGGCCTCCGTGGTGTGGGTCAGCAGGACACCGCCGGCGTGTGCGACCGCGCCCACGGCGGCCGTGTCGACCTGAACAACCGGATAGCGGCGGGTAGACTTCTTCACCTGGAAGGTGCTCCTCGATCTGTTGCGAATGTGGCCTAGACATCCACTATTCTCGCAGGTCAGGGGCACTTTTCAGGTCAACGGCACACCCCTTAAGCCGCCACCCGATGAAATCTCGAGGCTAGGGACAAACTGACTCTTCATCTGCGCGGGCTACGTGATGCTCGCCGGGACCCTGACGTTCTGGACCTTGGTCTGGCCTAGGTGTATGCCGGCAACACCACCTGGACGCAGTTCCTGACCCCGATCCACGGCACTGCCCTGCTCCTGCGGTTCGCCGGCGTGGCAGCCGCCGGGTTCTTCTTGGTCGACATCGTGCGCTATCCGATTGCGGGCTGGCGGCGGCTTCTGCCTGGGGCTATCGTCATCATCATCGCGACCAGCATGGTGCTCGCCTCCAACGCCGTCGGAGGCCCCTGGCAAACCGTGAAGCTGATCGCCACCATGGGCCACATCGTGGCCACGGCCGCGTGGCTCGGCGGCCTTCTGGCCCTTGCCGAGGTGCTCATCCCCCGTGAGTACCTCAACGAGCTCGATGACGTGATACCCAGGTTCTCGATCGTGGCCGTGACAAGCGTCGCAGTCTTGCTCGTCACCGGGACGATGCATGCCTTGGCCATCGCCGGTGGGGTGGTGCCACTCATCGAGTCGCGCTACGGACTGGTGCTCGGCATCAAGGCGGCGGTGTTCGTCGTGATGTTGGCGCTGGGCAACCACGGCCGCAAGTGCGCCGCCACAGTGGCGGCTAGAGCAAAGACTGCTGGGCCTGAGCAGATGGAGCGGTCCGGGAGCGTGCACTCGCTGGCCGTGGTGATGGGTGCCGAGTCGGCAATTGCTTTCGTCATCTTGGCCACCACCTCGATTCTGGTCTTTGTCGCGCCCGAGATCTAATCACCCGGAGGGTCCCATTGGCTCAGCAAACCCGCCGCATAGGAACGTGCGGGATACCGTCTTCAACATAGTCCGCACCGCCCCGCGTAAAGCCCCACTTGACGTACCACGGCTCAAGATGGGTTTGTGCTTCGAGCGTGACGTCCCGCTCGCCGACGTGGTTCAGCGCCTGACGCATCAACGCTCCTGCGTACCCGTGCCCACGATGGGCCCGCGCGGTGGCCACCCGCCCGATACGTCGCGCCTCGCCGTCGGCCAGGATGCGCAGCGTGGCCCTGGCGTCGTCAGCGGCAGCATCGCCGATCCAGAGGTGCTCTGTGCCGGGAGCAAGGTCGAGCCCGTCGAGCTCGGCATAGGCACACTCCTGCTCGACGACGAACACGTCGACGCGTAGCCGCAGCAACCCATGCAGCTGATCAGCGGTCAGGGCGTCCCCGGTGGCGATCGTGACCGGTGGCTGCGCGGTGGCGGAAGACATAAACCACACCGTATGCCGCGGTGAAGCCACCCCTGGCGTAGCGTCGGCTGCCATGACGATGGAGCCCGTCGACGCCCTGCGCCGGATCGCCTTCCTGCTGGAACGCAGTCGCGCCTCGACCTACCGGGTCAAGGCCTATCGAGAGGCCGCCAACACCCTGTCGGAGC
>CAWDNY010000012.1:0-23982 GCA_963803695.1 uncultured Actinomycetota bacterium | reverse complement strand
GCTCTGAGGCGTTCCACCGTCTCGACCGCCTGTCGCGCCGCCGAGGGCGCGGGCGACCTGGCCAATGGTGGATAGCGCAGGCCGGGGCACCGCACGCACCGAATGCGCCGCGACTCCCATCCGTAGGTGATCCGGGCCATCGGAGTGTGAGTCCTTCATGGCGGACACCCGCGATGCCCACGCGTCGACATCGACGTCACCGAACCGAGTCTGCGGTCGACTCAGCCCCTGATGACCTGAGGCATCGAGACCCCCGGAGAGATAACAGGCGTCGAGCAGCGTCAGCCGAATCCCCGCGTCGCCGGCCGCCTGGGTGAGGGCGTGGCCCATGGCGTTGGGGTCTGCGTAGGGCGTGCCCCCGGGGCCGTGGTGCAGGTAGTGGAACTCCCCGACTGCGGTGATCCCGGCCAGCGCCATCTCGGCATACGTCGCACGGGCCAGCGCGTAGTAACTGCGCGGATCCAGCCGCTCGGCCACGGCATACATGGCCTCCCGCCACGTCCAGAACGTCCCGCCCCCGTCGTGGGTCCGGCCACGCAGGGCTCGGTGGAAGGCGTGGCTGTGCGCGTTGGCGAACCCGGGCAGGACCACCCCGGGCAACCGCTCAACGACGTCACCCGGATCGATCTGGGCGTTGGGGACGACCTGGGTGAACACCCCGCCTTCGGCTTCGATGAGCACGTTCCGGAGCACTCCCTCGGGCAGGTGAGCAACCTCGGTATGCCACTTCATCGGGCGCCCTCGCCGTGTCCGCCGACCAGGTCGGTGAGGCAGGCAGTCAGGGCTTCGACCCCCGCATGGCAGTCTGCGCGCTCGGCGAATTCAGCCGGGCTGTGCGAGATGCCGGTCGGGTTGCGGACAAACAGCATCGCGGTGGGTATGCCGGCGCTCGCCAGGATCCCCGCGTCGTGTCCGGCGCCGGAGCCCAGGACGGGTACGGGGTGGCGCTGATCGGCGCCCTCGGCTGTGCCGCTGTGGGCTCCACCCTCTGATGCCAGAGACAGTCCGGAGATGGCATCCCGCAACCGTGCCTTCAAGGCTTCATCGAAGGGGGTGGGGGCAGTCCACGATTCCTGAGCCAGCTGACCCCCGAGGCGCTCCACGGTCGCGCGAAGCTCATCGACCAACGCATGAACCGGCTGCTCCTGCGGCCCTCGGCTGTCCAGCCACGCGGTGACGTGGCTGGCGATGGCGTTGACGCCGCCTGGCTGGACAGCGATCTTGCCGATGGTGGCCACGCTGTCGTGCCTCAGTGCCCCTTCGCGGGCGGCCAACACGAGATCGGCCAGCGACACCATCGCGTCCCGGCGGTCCTGCATACGGGTGCTTCCGGCGTGGTTGGCCTCCCCCGGCAGGTCGATCCGCCAGCGCCCGTGCGGCCAGATGTCGCTGGCCACACCGATGGGGGCATCGAGGTCGATCAGGCCGCGACCCTGCTCGACATGCAGCTCAACGAAGCTGCCGACCCGGCCGAGCGCCTCGGGATCGGCCCCGAAATGTGTGGTGTCCTGCCCTGCGGACCTGAGGGCTTCGGCCATCGTGAGGCCGGCGTCGTCGCGCAGCCGTAGGGCGTGTTCCGCCGTCATCGCCCCGGTCAACACCCGTGAGCCACCGCAGGCCACGCCGAACCGCGCCCCTTCCTCATCGACGAAGTTGACCACTGCGATGGGGCGCTGAGGCTCGACACCCGCCGCTCGAAGCGCATCGATCGCGGCGAAAGCAGAAATCACCCCGAGCGGACCGTCATACGCACCGCCGTCCGGCACCGAGTCCAGGTGCGACCCCGCGGCGATCCCACGGCGGCCAGCGCGAACGGCTTCGTCGGGGTCGCCCCACCAAGCCCATTGGTTGCCGACCCGGTCCTGAGTCAGGTCCAGGCCTCGAGCCGCCGCCTTACCAGCAAACCATTCGCGCAGGGCGTGGTCCTCCCGGGTCCAGGCAAACCGTCGATAGCCCCCCGACGGCGCACGGCCGATCGACTCCAGGTCGACCCACATGCGGTCGAAACTCTCACTCACCTCAGACACCGCCCCTTGTTGATCGCCGTGCGCGCGTTTGTCCGTCGATTGTTGCCTGATCAGGCAGCGCACGCCCCAAGAAGGCGCGCACGGCGACGCCGGGGTCGAGATTCGGGTGTCCAGGGTCTTTGACGTCATTCTTCACGCATCGGTATGCGGACGCCCCGGTCAGCGGCGATCGCGTCGGCATCGTCGTAGCCGGCGTCAACATGGCGGATGACACCCATCCCAGGGTCGTTGGTCAGCACCCGCTCGAGTTTTTGCCGCGCCAGCGGGGTGCCGTCAGCAACGCAGACCTGCCCGGCGTGCAGCGACCGGCCGATGCCGACCCCACCGCCGTGATGGATCGAGACCCACGAGGCCCCGGAGGCGGTGTTGACCATGGCGTTCAGCAACGGCCAGTCGGCGATCGCGTCCGACCCGTCGGCCATCGACTCGGTCTCCCGATAGGGGCTGGCCACCGAGCCGCAGTCGAGGTGATCACGCCCGACGACGATCGGTGCCTCGACCTCCCCCGAGGCCACCATGTCGTTGAACGTCACGCCCGCCTTGTCGCGCTCGCCGTATCCCAGCCAACAGATCCGCGCCGGCAAGCCCTCGAAAGCCACGCGGTCCTGAGCACCCCGGATCCACTTGTGCAGATGGTCGTTGTCAGGGAACAGGTCGAGCACCGCCTGGTCGGTCGCGACGATGTCCTTCGGATTGCCCGACAGCGCCGCCCACCGGAATGGTCCCTTGCCCTCACAGAACAACGGCCGGATGTATGCCGGCACGAACCCGGGAAACTCGAACGCCCGGTCATAGCCCCCCTGACGTGCCTCGGCGCGGATGCTGTTGCCGTAGTCGAAGACCTCGGCGCCGGCGTCCTTGAAGCCCACCATGGCCTCGACATGTCGGGCCATCGACTCCTGTGCGCGATCGGTGAAGTCCTCCGGCTTCTTGTCGGCCATATCGTGCCAGTCCTCCAGCGAGATACCCGTCGGCAGATAGGACAGCGGGTCGTGCGCCGACGTCTGGTCGGTCACGATGTCGATGTCCACTCCGCGCCGGAGCAGCTCCGCGAAGACCTCGGCGGCGTTGCCGACCACCCCGATCGACACGGCTTCGCGAGCGGCTTTGGCCGCCAGCGCCCGCTTGACGCCAGCATCGAGCGACTCGGCCACCTCGTCCAGATAGCGCGACTTCACCCGACGCCGCAGCCGCGACTCGTCGACGTCGATGATCAGACACACCCCGCCGTTGAGGGTGACCGCCAACGGCTGAGCCCCACCCATCCCGCCACACCCGGCGGTGAGGGTCAGCGTCCCGCCCAGCGAGCCGGCATACCGAGCGGGGTGTCGTGACACGAGCGAGGCGGCGACGGCGGCGAACGTTTCGTAAGTCCCCTGCAAGATGCCCTGCGTGCCGATGTAAATCCACGAGCCGGCAGTCATCTGGCCGTACATCGTCAGCCCGAGCTGCTCGAGGCGGCGGAACTCCGGCCAGGTCGCCCAGTCGCCGACCAGGTTGGAGTTGGCGATGAGCACCCGCGGTGCCCACTCGTGGGTCTGCATCACCCCGACCGGCCGCCCGGACTGCACCAGCATCGTCTCGTCTTCGCGCAGCGTCTGCAGGGTCCGGACCATGGCATCGAAGGAACGCCAGTCCCGGGCTGCGCGCCCCGTGCCGCCATAAACCACCAGGTCATCAGGGCGTTCGGCGACCTCGGGGTCGAGGTTGTTCATCAGCATCCGCATCGGGGCTTCGGTGGCCCAAGAGCGAGCCGTGAGTTGGGTGCCGCGGGGCGATCGGACGGGTCTAGCGCCTTCCATGGCGTTCTCCTTGGTGCTCGTGGGTTGGTCGGTCGGTCGTGGCTCTGGTGTCGGTTGGGGTCGACGCAGGGCCTAGGGTCGGATCGTGAATCGGAGCGCACCGAGCTCCCGCTGGTTGCGGCGGGGGCTGATCATCGTGGGCATCGTCGCGCTGGCCGTCAACCTGCGAGGTCCCATCTCGGGGGTCGGCCCCGTGCTCGACCTGCTGACCAACGAGCTGTCGCTCAGCGCCGTGCAGGTCTCGCTGCTGACAGCTGCTCCGGTGATCTGTTTCGGGATCTTCGGGGTGCTGACTCCGCGACTGACGTCTCGCCTCGGGCTGGACGCCACGGCCGCGCTGGCCCTCCTCGCGCTGACCGCCGGGCTTGCGCTGCGCAGCATCGGCACGGTGAGCACGCTGTTCGCCGGGACGGTGCTGGTCTCCGCCGCGATCGCCGTGGGTAACGTGCTGCTCCCGGTGCTCGTCAAACGAGACGCGCCACGACATCCCGGGCTGATGACCGGGGCCTACACCACGACCTTGACGACCTCGGCGGCGATCGGCGCCGCGATCACGGTCCCGCTCAGCTCGGCATACGGCTGGCAGGTGGGGTTGGGAGTATGGGTGCTCACAGCAGTTGGGGCGCTGGCGCTGTGGGCTCCGCGTGTCAGACCGGCACGACCGCGTCCCTCGATCGGCATCGCCACCATGGTCAGCGGAGGGATCGGGCCGCTGCTGCGCGTGCCGTTGGCGTGGCAGGTCACCGTGTTCTTCGGTATGCAGTCGGCCATCTTCTACGCCGTGCTGGCGTGGCTGCCGTCCATCTATGTCGCTGCAGGCATCAGCGCGGAAAACGCCGGACTGCTGCTGGCGGTGGCGACGCTTTCCGGCATACCGATGGCGTTGGCTATCCCCGGCTGGGCCGCGCGCACCGCTGACCAGCGCATCTTTCCGATCGTCCTGAGCGCGCTGGGTATCGCCGGATTCCTGGGACTGTTGATCGCCCCGACCGCGATACCGGTCCTCTGGTCGATGCTGATCGGATTCGGGCTGGGCGGCAACTTCCCGCTGGTGCTGACGTTGATCGTCCTGCGCACGGCCGGTCCTGACGACACGTCGGCACTGTCCACCATGGCGCAGGGGCTCGGCTACCTGATGGCGGCAGCGATTGGTCCCTTCGCCGTGGGGGTGCTGCACGACGTCACCGACGGTTGGACGTGGCCATTGATTGGGCTGCTGGCCCTCACCATCCCCCAGGCCGTCACCGGGTGGGCCTCCGGACGACCACTCGTGATCGGTGATCCCCCTTCCCGCTGAGTGGTGCTGTGCTGTCATGGCGTTAGCCCAGCCGTCCGATGGCGGATTCAGCGGCGGCCCGGATGTGACCGCTGGCAACGAGGTCGACGGCGAGCGTGATCTCGGGGCTCATGAAACGGTCGGGCCCGGGGCCGGGGACACCCGCACTGCGCAGTGCGGCGATGACGGCGGCACTGCCCGGCGAGGGGGTACGCGGTGCGCGCAACTCCAGCCCGCGGGCGGCGGTGAGCACTTCTATGGCCAAGACCCGGGTCAGCCCGTCGAGGGACCGTCGGAGTTTGCGGGCGGCGTGCCACCCCATCGACACGTGGTCTTCCTGCATCGCCGAACTGGGGATGGAGTCGACGCTGGCCGGTGCGGCGAGGCGCTTGAGCTCGGAGACGATCCCGGCCTGGGTGTACTGAGCGATCATGTGGCCGGAGTCGACGCCGGGGTCATCGGCCAGGAACGGCGGCAATCCGTGGTTGCGGGCGGGGTCCAAGAATCGGTCGCTGCGCCGTTCGGAGATGCTGGCGAGGTCGGCCACGGCAATCGCGAGGAAGTCGAGGACGTAGGCCACCGGTGCGCCGTGGAAGTTGCCGTTGGACTCCACGCGCAGGTCGGGGGTCACCATCGGGTTGTCGATCGCTGAGGCCAACTCCCGGCTCGCCACCGTCGCCGCATGCAGGGCGGTGTCGCGAACCGCGCCGTGGACCTGGGGGCTGCAGCGCAGCGAGTAGGCGTCTTGGACCCGGGTGCACGCCGGAGTGCGGTGGCTCTCGCGGATGTCCGAGTCCGCCATCATTGCTCGCAGGTTGGCGGCCGAGACGGCCTGGCCGGGGTGGGGTCGCAGCGCCTGAAGGTCGGCCGCGAAGACCTCGTCGGTGCCCAGTTGGCCCTCGACGCTCATCGCGGCCGCAATGTCGGCGGTGATGATCAGCGTGTCGAGGTCGTAGAGCGCGAGCACGAGTTGGCCGAGCATCCCATCGGTGCCGTTGATCAGCGCGAGGCCTTCCTTTTCGGCCAGCCGCACCGGCTCGAGGCCAGCAGCAGCCAGTGCCTGAGCGGAGGGCATCAACGTGCCCGAGGCGTCCCGCGCTTGGCCCTCCCCGATCAGCGTCAACGCGCAGTGAGACAGCGGGGCGAGATCGCCCGAGCAGCCGAGAGAACCGTATTCGTGGACAACGGGAGTGATCCCGTGATTGAGCAGGTCGGCATACGCGGCGGCAGTGCTGGGTCGTATGCCGGTCCGCCCGGTCGCCAGGGTCGAGAGGCGCAAGAGCATCATGGCCCGGACGACTTCACGCTCGACCTCGGGTCCCGAGCCGGCGGCATGGGATCGGATCAGGCTGCGCTGCAACTGGGCCCGGCGCTCGACGGGAATGTGGGTGGTAGCCAGCGCACCGAAGCCGGTCGAGATGCCGTAGTGCGGTTGGTCGTCGCTGGCCAGTGCTTCGATCGCTGCCCTCGACCGGCCCATCTCGGCAAGCGACTCATCGGCGATCTGCACCGCACCTCCATGTCGGGCGACGGCGACCACATCTTCGGGAGCTACCCCCGCGATTCCGACGACCACTGTGTCCATACCCGCTATTCCACTGCGCAGGACCCCGCCGCCGGAAGGGCTAGCGACACGTTGGTGTCTCACATATGAGACAGCATCTGATGCCGCTTGCCGGACCGCTTTCCTGCCTGTCGGATCGCCGTGCGCTCGTTCTTGGGTCCCGTGCTGCCTGATCAGGCAGCGCACGCCCCACAAAGGCGCTCACGGCTCAGAGCGATCAAAGATCAGTTGCCGCTAGGCCCAGTTCGCGGTGAATTCCGGGTGCTCGGCATACAGGAAGGTCAACACATCGACCGACGTCTGATCCGGCTTGAGGTTGAACTTCAAGGCGTTGCGGAGTTCGAACATCATGCTGAGCCCGGCCGTATTGATCGGCCGAGATAGGGCGGCGTCGATCTCTTCGCCGAGGCGGTCCACCAAGAACGCCGCTTGAGCGTCGGGAAGGTGATCGGATTCGAGAGTGCGCGAGGTGCGGGTCTGGCCGGTCACAGTTCCTCCATCGATGACGGAGTGCGGTCGGACATCGTCGTGTCCGGATCGGCTGGCGAGAGCACTCCTCCGTCGAGAGCGCACGTCGTTGGCCTGAGCCAGGCGACCGGACTCACTCGCCGGCTGGCGAGTTCTACCGTTGCGGGACAGTGCCGGAATCTCACCGGACTTCGCTGGAACAAACCACCGTCGACTCTGCGCCGACGACAAGAGTCAAGGTATGCATCCGCATCACCGGAGTCAACAGCCCCGGCCCCCCGCGTGGACCGAAGGCCACCGAGCTTGGCCAGTAGGCTTGGTTGATGCCGCCTGACGTTGGTCCCGCAGCGGCTAGCAGGGCGAATCTCGAACGCAGCGAGCCCGCGTCGGACTCGGCGAACTGGCTCAAGTTGGTGCCCGCGACAGGGGTGGCGCTCTCCGCATTCCTGCTCTTCGGCGTGATGATCGGCTGGCCGGGCCACGTCGTGCTCGTGGCGAGTCTCGTCGCGGCATACTTCGTGGATCGCGCGCTCTTCAAGGACCTGCTGCTCATCGGCGTCGGCGTCTCGATCGTGTCCACCACGTCGGTCGAGGCGGACATCAGCTGGCCGCGGTTCTTCCTCCTTGGGTTCGTCTTGGCCTGCGCCGTGGTGGTGCCGGTGGCGATTGACCGGCTGGTCTTCCGCCGCCGGGCTATCCGCTTCCCGTGGTTCACCGGGCGTCGCTGGACACGCCTGCAGTGGGCGTATGTGGTGGCGGTTCCGCTGCTCGGGTGGCTGGTCCTGCCGTTCTACTTCATCCGCTCCGGGGCGTATCAGAACTGGCCGCCGATCCAGACCCCCAGTGAGTTCGGACGGTTCTTCGTCGGGGTGAACTCCGTCGGCCTCTGGGACGAACTGTTCTTCATCTGCATCTGCTTTGCCTTGCTGCGCCGTCACTTCCCACTGTGGCAGGCCAATCTGCTGCAGGCCACGATGTTTGTCTCGTTCTTGTGGGAGTTGGGCTATCGCGAGTGGGGGCCGGTGCTGACCATCCCGTTCGCTTTGCTGCAGGGATACATCTTCACCAAGACCAAGTCGCTGACGTATGTCGTGCTCATCCACTTGCTCTTTGACGCGGTGGTGTTCTTGGCGATCGTGCATGCCCACGACCGGAGCATCTTTCCCTTCTTCATCTACTGACCGGCGAGTTTGGACCCGTCTGGACCAGACAACCCACGTTTCACGCACTCATGGCGCCGCCGACATCGGATGACACATGCCTCACCGGAGCCACGTCAGGAGGACCAGACAACCCAGCGGCGATGCTCTCGCGTCACATCACGATGGGAGTCAGAGTAAGCCAATGACTGGCGCGCCCGACACCGTGGAACCCGCTGATGTCGTGCGAGGAGTCCAGCGGATCTGGGACCCCCGGGTATGGGGCACCATCGTCGGTGCGGTCGGTGCCACCGTCTTCGTCATGGCTAGTCGCGTCGAGCTGCCCGCGCCGTGGCCGATGCTGGCCGTCATCGTGTGGGCTGGGGCGCTCAGCGCATACCTCTGGCGGGTCTTCATCAACCCGAGGAGCTTCGGCCCGATGGCGACGGTAGGGCGTCGGTCTCGCCTGACCTATCTCGCCAGTGTGCTGGGGATGCTGGTGGTGATCCGCCTCGGCACGCTGATGGCCCTGATCGGCGCCATGGGATTGCTGCTCGGTTGGCTCGTCGACCCGCGCTGAGCACCCGGTGCCGCCGTGTTCACCGGAGTTGTCATGCTCGTCGTCATTGCCCTCGACGCGGACGCGAGGACCAGGCCCGACCGAAAGTGAGCGCCCTATGCCCTTCTACCAACTCGTCTCGATCGTCGGCTCGGTTCTCCTGCTGGTGGCCTACGGCGGTTTGCAACTCGGGATCCTCAACGCCAGCACCTCCTACCTCTACCAACTATTCAACGTCTTCGGTGCGGCCTGCCTCACCTACTCAGTGATTCAGCCGTTCAACAGCGGAGTCTTCATCACCGAATCCTGCTGGACGGTTTTCAGCATCATCGGCTTGGTCAAACTCCGCCATATCCGCCGCAACAACCGGGATGGCACCGGACCGAACGAACCGATCGGGTCAGCACGCCCAGGTGCATGACGCCAGCCGACCCGCGCCGGGCCTATCACGAGCCGACTAAGTAGCGGCGTGACGCCGCATAGAGCGCCCACCACGCCGTAGCGGTGATCAGAGGACCCTCGTGGGCAGCCGACGCCCGAGTAGCCATTCGCTCAGAGGCACTGACCCAGGTCAGGTCTGGAGCATCGTGAGCGCTTGGGTCTTCGTAGGAGAAGAGCCACACACCCCCCGAGCCCGTGTCCGCATCGAGGGTGTCGTCGAGGTGGATGCCCGCCCGTTCGAGCAGATCCTTCGTCATCCCGGTCCCCAGCGATCCGTCGGCGAGCGCCACTCGTGATGCTCCATCGCCGCCCGGCAACACCGGCACCAGCGCCGCTGGCCGCTGCGTGGCCTCAGCCACCTCCAACAGCGCCGCTTCTGCGCACGCGACTCCCACCATGGCGCCAGGGACATAGACACCACGGCCCGGCTCAGCGGCGGCCAGATGCGCCGCGAGCGGCACGTGCCGCAGCAGCCGATTGCTCGCACGATCGCCCAGCACCACCGACCCCCCGAGGCCCTGCTGCGAATCGCTGACCTGGATGCCCTCTCGTGGCCACGGATCCCGCTGCAGGTCGCTCAGGACAAGCCGGATCCCCCGATACCCCTGCAACTCCGCGTCCACCACCATTCTGGCGGCAGTCGACGCTTCGCCTTGGCTGGCACCGTGGGCCGATAGCGCCCGAAACGTGCACTCGCGGATCTCGCGCAAACTGACCCGGACCCGCTGCGGTTCCCCAGACCGGTTTCCGGCATCGGGTTGAGAGGTCTTCTGGTCCAACACGGCGTTCACTTTCGGCTCGGTCCTGGAAAGACTCGATCAAACAGATCGAGCCAGTTTCCACCCAAGACTTGGACAATCTCCTGCTCATCGAGACCAACCCCCACCAAGCCATCAGTGACGCGAGGAAAGTCGGCGGGACCCTGGAACCAGGTTGGCCAGGCAGGCCACGTCGCGGGTGCGGACTCATCCGGCGCACGCCAACGTCCGTCCCGCAGGTAGCCGACGTAGTCCTCACCCCAGTCCCGCGTGCAGTCCGAACCGAGGCCGACGTGCTGCACCCCGAAGGTGTCACAGAGGTTGGCGACCATCCGGCAGAAGTCGGTCAAGGAGGCCGCCGCACCACCGATCACGTTGGGGTAGAGACAGCAGCCGATCACGCCTCCGCGCTCGACCAAGGCCTTGATTACCTCGTCCGGCTTGTTTCGCGGGGACTCCACGAACCAGGTGGGATTGGAATGGGTGATGGCCACCGGCTGCTCCGACGCCTCGATGGCGTCCAGGCTCGTCCGGTGACCTACGTGGGAGAGATCGACGAGCATGCCGACCCGGTTCATCTCCGAAACGATGGTGCGCCCGAAGCGGGTCAGCCCGGAGTCGTGCGGCTCATAGCAGGCACCCCCGACGACATTTTGGATGTTGTAGGTCAGTTGGGCGATCCGGACGCCGAGGCGGTGGAAGACCTCGACAAACCGGTAGTCGTCGGCGAACGGGCTGGTGTTTTGGAATCCGAGCAACACCCCCACCCGGCCATCGGCTTTGGCCTGGCGGATGTCGGCGGCGCTGGTCGCCAGGGTCAGCAAGTCGGGGTGTTTGGTCTGCAACTGACACCAGTCGCCGATGTTGCGAAGCGTTTCCTCCGGGCCTTCCCACACCGCGCAGGTCGCGTTGACCCCGCTGATCCCGCCAGCCACAAGTTCCTCGAGGACGGCCTTGCTCCAGTTGTTGATTTGCAGCCCGTCGACGACCGTGGCCCGCTGATGGACGGCGCTGCTCATGATTCCCCTTTGTTGCCCGGGACGAGAGTGAAAACCCAGTCGTCATCTGCGGTGCCGGCCGCCAGGTCGGCAACCCGCGGGGCACCAGAAAACAGGGTGACCCGCAGCCAATCGGTCGATTGCGGCACGAAGTTCTCCATTCCGTACACCGCGAGTTGCAGTCGCTGCACGTTCAGCGGCAGGAAGTCCTCAGCCAACGTGTTGGTGTGCACCTCCCCGTAACGCAGGTGGGCGACCGTCTGCACACGGGCGGTCGTCCCCCGATGCCACGGGTGAGCCACGTGGAAGCGGGCCAGTGATTGGTCGCTCGGCGCAGACTCCAGCTCGACGCGCAAGGCCCAGACCGCGCGGGCAATGTCGGTCCCGTGCTCCACGGCCTCGCCGGGATCGGACCCACGTCGACCTCGGCGCGGCTCTTCGTTGTCCGCCGAGGAGAACCAGAAGTAGGCCTGCTCTGCCTCGTTGTCGAAGTCGAACGCCGACACCCAGGTGTAGTGCTCGCGGATGCTCTGCAGCAATTCTCCACAGGTCATCTGCGGGCTGACATTGCTGCGCTCATCGCACGACAAACCCCCTTCGAGGGTCGCGTCGAGATGCCCGGTCAGCTCCACCAAGATCGAGCTGACCGTCCCCCGGCACGCCGGGCTCAACGCGGCAGCTTCCTGGTGCAGAACGTTCCACGGCCGCAGAACGCTGGCACCGCGGATGGTGCCGGACACGGCATACTCAGCCAGCAGTTCGGCTATTTGACCGACCTGCGCGGCCACCGTCGTGCACCTGGGGAACGGACCGAGATCCATGTCCCCCCCTTGCTTCAGGTAGGCCACCGCACGGGCAAAGAGGACCTGGACGACGGCGACAGTTGGGTCATCATGCGCCAAAGTCCGTCCCCGCACCTCCGCCAGCGGCACCTCCCGCAGGTGGGTCCACGCGTCCAGAATCTGGGGGTGGTTGATGACGTAGGGCACCATCCCCAGCCCGGTGGCGTTGCCCAGGCCGAGATAGCGTCGCCACCGCTCATCCAGCGTGGCGGCATCGGCGCAGAGGACTCGCGCGCAGTGGTCGACCAGGTCCAGGCTGAACTCACGCATCAGCCAGGCCGCCAGAAAGTGTGGCCGGTAGGGCACCGCGAAGGGGTGATCGGCGGGGAAGCGCTCAAAATCCGCCAACCCGAACTTGCCGTTGCTGTAGAAGGCAGTGCTTCGCATGACGTAGGGAGAGGCACCGAAGATCGTCGGGTCGGGTTGCTGCCCGACCACGAGTTTGTTGACGACCGCGTCGAAGAACCTGGTGCTGCGGTTGCCACGGGCCCAGATGATCGTGCCCTTGTCTGCCCGTCCTCCTTCTTGTTGAGGAACGTTGGCCCGCAGCTCTGCGATGCGGCTTTCGTCGAGTTCGCCCTCCACGAGGGCCAAGGTGACATCCCACGACTCGGCAATAACGCGGTCCTCGCGCTTGGACTCGTCCAACACTTGCGAAAAGACCACGAGCCGCCACTGATACTCGTGGGCATCGATCCGATACACCGCTGTTCCGGCTCCTACCGCGTCGATGTCCCATCGCTCGCGAGTCACCTCCCAGCCTTGGGCCACCACGTGTCGCACCACGGAGCGAGCGAAGCTGTGCCTGGTGGCCCGGGCACCACCCATGTCGGTGGGGTCCAGCACGTCCTGCGCTGGGCGAAGAAGGTGCGCGGAGGGCACCGAGACTGAGCCGAGGGTATGCGGGGCCGAGACGGTCACGAGATCACCACACTCGGGAGGGCCCGCAGGTAGGCAGTCTTGGTGATGGAGAAGAAGTCGGCGACGGCGTCGCTGCCCTGCTCTCGGGGGGCCGGGAAGGACGAGTCCTTCAGGCCCCCGAAGGGGCCGTGCACCTCGGACCCGGTCGAGGGTGCGTTGACCTTGACCAGACCGGCGTCCACTTCGTCGACGCAGCGCCGAATGGCCGCTTCGTCTCGGGAAAAGACCGATGCCGTCAACCCGAAGGGGGTGGCGTTGGCCAACTCGATGGCTTCGTCCAAGCTATCGACCCGCAGCACGGTGGTGACCGGGCCGAACACCTCTTCCCGCGCGATAGTCAGCGAGGCCTCGCCCGCGAGCAAGGTCGGGGCGACGTAACACCCATCCCCGTCTTCCTCGGGCAGGCTCGCTTGGGCCAGCACCTGCGCGCCCTCCGAAGCCGCTTGTTCAAGGGCCGTCACGACCTCGTCGCGGGCCCTGGCTGAGACCAGCGGGCCGATGTTGTTGGTCGGGTTGTCACCCGGACCCACGCGCAGTGCCTGCACCCGTGAGACGAGCTCGGGGACCAGAGCGTCGTATGCCGCCCCCACGGCGATCACGCGTCGAGTGGCGGTGCACTTTTGTCCGGTGCTGTTCATGGACGCTGCGGTGATGAAGGCTGCGGCCCCAGCCATGTCGGCATCGGCGAGCACGATCGCCGGGTTGTGTCCGCCAAGCTCCATCTGCAACCGGCCACCCCGAGGAATGACGACATCGCGGATCGAATGACCGACGGCGACCGAGCCCGTGAAGGTCACTGCGTCGATCCGTGGGTCGGCCACCAAGTCGGCGCCCATCGAGCCTGGGCCGAGCACGAGGTTCAGCACGCCGGCAGGCACTCCTGCTTCGGTGAAGATCTCGGCCAGGGCGACCGCCATCGCCGGGGTGTCGCTGGCCGGCTTCCACACCACCGTGTTGCCCCACATGAGCGCGGGAGCGATCTTCCACACGGGGATCTGGAGCGGGAAGTTCCACGGCGTGATGACTCCAACGGTGCCCACGGGGCGACGTACGGTACGGATCAGTTCGTCGGGGTTGGCCGAGGGGAACATGGTGCCGTTGGGGCGACGAGCGGCTCCTGCGTGGTAAAACAACGTTTCGACACTGGCACCGACCTCGCCCCGAGAGTCGGCGAGGGTCTTGCCTTCCTCGCGGGTCATCAGAGCGGCAATTTCCTCAGCCCGAGACTCCAAGATCTGGGCGGCATCGCGCAGGATCTTGCCGCGCGCCAAGACACCCGTCGCATCCCACCCGGCGGCAGCGTCTCGGGCGGCTTCGATGGCCCGGTCCAACTGCGCCTGGTCTGCCGTGCCGTAGCTGGCGACAGTGTCCTGGGGTTCGGCCGGGTTCGTCGACTGTGCTGCCGGGCCGTCGCCGGTCAGCCATTCGCCGTCGATCAGGTGGTGCAGGGTGGCGGTTGATGCGGTCATTGATGACTCCTTGATGGGTGCTTCGTCACGAGTATGTCGTTGGGCGCGGCGACCGGGCGGTTACAACGCTTGCTCTTTGGCCAGCCTGCGGACGTAGAGGGGTGCCGCCACCACGGCAGGCATCAGGATGAAGCCCACGGGGACGGCGGTGATGACGATGAAGGATTGCAGGGCAGAGATTCCCCCGTCTCCGATCGAGATGAGGGTGGCTGCGGCAACGCCCATGATGATCGCCCACACTGCCCTCAGCAGGACACTGGGCTGTTCGTCTTTGGTGCAGGCCTGAGCTACCGCATACGACATTGAGTCGGTCGTCGTAGCCACGAAGGTGATCGTCAAGAGCAAGAAGAGAACTCCGAGTAGTCCGCCCAGCGGCAAGTTCTGGGAGATCGCCATCACGGCGGCCGGCAGGCCTCCCTCGGCCAGCGGGTCCGAGATCGTCCCGGGCGTGGTCTCTTCCAACCAGATGCCCGTGCCACCGAGTGCGGTGAACCAGATGGTGGTGGCGATCGGGGGGATGACTGCTGTGCTGATAAGCAGGTCCCGGGCGGTGCGTCCCCGGGAGATCCGAGCGATGAAGATCGCCATAAGAGGCCCGTAGCCCATGAACCAGCCGAAAAAGAACACGGTCCACGACGACACCCAAGCCTGGTCGCCCTGGTAGAGCGAAGTGGGAACGAAGTTGGTGATGTACAGCCCCATACCGCCGATCCATGCTTTGGCGACGTAGGTGATTGAACCGAGCGCGACCACGGCCACCAAAAGCACGATGGCCAGCCAGACGTTGATCTGACTCAAAAGTTGAATGCCACGATCGATCCCGGACACCACCGAGATCACTGCAATTGCAGTGAGCACCACAATGATCCCCAACTGCAGTCCGTAGGTATCGGAGAACCCGAACAGGCTCTCGAGGCCGTAGGACACCTGCAGGCCGAGAAATCCGATCGGTCCGACAGTGCCGGCGACGACCGCGATAATGCAGAAGATGTCCGTGGCCGAGCCAATCCAGCTGTCCCGCACCCGCTCGCCGAGGATAGGATAGAGCAGGGTGCGCGGGCGCAGCGGCATACCGCGCTCCACGCCGTAGAGCATCACGATGGCGCCGAGCGATCCCAGGATTGCCCAGGCCAGGAAACCCCAGTGCACGAAGCTGGTCGACAGAGCGGAGTGAACGGGGTCAGCGCCCGAGCCGGCGTAGAAGGGCGGCGGGCTGAGGTAGTGGTACATCGGCTCGGCGGCGGCCCAGAACACGCCACCCCCAGCCAGCAGGGTGCACATGATCATCGAGATCCAGGCGAAGCGGCCGTACTCCGGCTTGCTGATCCCGCCCAAACGGGCCTTGGCCCAAGGGGTGAGCGCAGTAAGGATGGCGACGGCGAAGGTCAGCAACAGCAGGACCTGCCAGATCAGACCGAAGTTCTCGGCGCTGAAGGCAAAACCCGTGTTCACCCACTCGCCGACTCGAGCAGGCATCAGCAGGGCGGCACCCACGAAAATGACGAGGATGCCGGCGCTGGTCAAGGCCACGACCTTGTCCGTGCCGCTATCGGCAGGTTGAACCTGGGAGGGGCGCTCGATGGTGGTGCTCATGATTCCTCGATCCGGAAGGAAGAGGGGGCCTCACCGTTGAGACTCCCAGCGGAATAACCCGATACGTTCACCATCCTCGTGTTGCTGATGCTCGTCCAATACCCAGAACGGCTCCACCGATGCCTCTAGAGCATCAGGAGAGTACGGTGAAGCGATGGAGCTTCGACAGATCCGTTACGCACTCGCGGTGGCCGACGAGTTGCATTTTCACCGTGCCGCTCAGCGGCTACACATGACGCAACCCTCACTCTCACGCCAGGTGAGGGCCTTGGAGCACGAGCTGGGGGTGGCCCTCTTCACCCGGACCAGCCGAGGCGTGGAACTCACCCCGGCGGGGTCCGAGTTCGTTCGTCAAGCGCCTCGAGCTCTGCAAGCACTCGACACCGCGGTGCAACGGTGCCGCGAAGTGGGCCGCGGCGCGACCGGCCATGTCGCGTTGGGATTCGTCGCTACGGCAGCGGTTGACCTCCTGCCTCGGGCCCTCGCCCGCCACCGCGAGCTGCGACCCAACGTCGTGGTGACCCTGGCCGAACTCACCACAGAGCAGCAACTGCGGTCCCTGGAGCGCGGAGAACTCGATGTTGGCCTCGGGCGCGACGCACGGCCGGCTGCCGGTCTCCACATCGAGCAACTGCGGCAGGAACCGGTCGTGATCGCGGTTCCTCTCGACCACCCCTTAGCGGCGAACCCATCGGTGCGCCTTGTCGACCTGGTCGGCTGGCCTCTCGTCAAGTTGCCACGTAACCGAGCCCGAGTGATCGACGACCTCATCCGCAGAGTGATCGAGGGATCACCCTCGGATCTCTCCGTCC
Source organism: uncultured Actinomycetota bacterium (assembly GCA_963803695.1). GTDB lineage: Bacteria > Actinomycetota > Actinomycetes > Actinomycetales > Dermatophilaceae > Ornithinicoccus. The sequence continues at coordinate 7,313 of CAWDNY010000012.1, read as the reverse complement.
CCGTGGACCCCGTCGTGCAAGAGGCGAACCAATACATGACCCTGCTCGCGTTAGTTGCCACCGACATCGGCGTTGCCCTGGTGCCCGACTCCATCCGACACCTTCGAACAGACGGCGTGCGCTATCTGTCCCTGAACGAGCCGGACGCCATCACCTCGTTGACGGTGGCCACTCGTCTCGATCCGACAAACGCTGCCTCGACGCACCTGCGCCGCGTGCTTGTGGACCAGTTCGGCACCGTCGACTGATACAGCGTGGGGGTTGTGTCACGCTGCAGGGTGAAGCACCGACTAGAGCCCGCGGAGCACCTTCGCAGGTGATCCCACCGCGAGGACTCCCGCGGGGAGGTCGCGCGTGACCACAGACCCGGCTCCGACCACCGTGTCTGCGCCGATGGTCACCCCGGGACACACGATGACACCGCCACCGAGCCAGACGTTGTCGCCGATGGTGACCGGCTCCGCGGCCTCCCACTTGTCCCGGCGGGGGCCGGGTTCGAGCGGGTGGGTCGCGGTGAGGATCTGCACCCCTGGCCCGATCTGCACGTCGTCGCCGATCGTGATCTTCGCGACGTCGAGAAGGATCAGGCCCCAATTAGCGAAGGTCCGCGCTCCGATCGTGCTCTGCGAGCCGTAGTCGCACTGCAACGGTGGGCGGATCTCACTGCCTTCACCGAATGCGCCGAACAACTCGACCAGCAGTTCTCGCACGGCGGTCGAGTCTGTGGGATCCATCGTGTTGAGCTGATGAGTTAGCCGCTGTGCCCGCCGGGAGTCGCGTGCGATTGCTGGATCGTCCGCGATATAGAGCTCTCCGGCCAACATCCTGTCCCGCATGCTCATCTCCTGATCCACGTGGACAACCCTAGGACGCCGACGGCACTCCAGGACGACCGAGACCAGGGAGCCGATCAATGTGTTTGGACCGCAGCGAGAACGGTTGTCGGTGAGTATGGTCTAGCGAAGAGCATGTTCTCTGTCACCCTGGGAGGAACGACGATGAACTCACGGCGGGCTCGTTTCCTGGTGACGGGGGCCTCATACGGCTTGGGCGCGACCATCGCCGAGCAGATCGTCGCCCGCGGCGACGCAGTGACCAGCATCAGTCGCACGGCGCCAGCTGGCCCCGACATCGGATGGACCCGTGGCGACTTTGGTGACCGCGAGTCCATTGCAGGAGCCGTAGCCAGCCTGGCCCAGAGCGACTCAGCCCGCTTCGATGGAATCGTCTTCAACGCCGCATTGGCCGACAAAACGCAATCGCAGTGGACCCCCGAGCAAGTCGAACGGCACTTCCGGACCAACGCCCTCGGGCCATTCGCCCTGTGGCATGAGCTGACGAAGGCCGATCTGATCGCGTCGGTGTGCAACGTGGTGCTGATGGGTTCTTTCCTTCAGAACGGCAACGTGAGGCAGCCTGCATACGCCATGAGCAAGGCGGCGCTCTGGTCGTGGATGCGCTCCTTCACGATGTCCCAAGATGGCGCCGACGGAGTGTCGATGAACATGGTCTGGCCCGGCCGAGTGATCACTCCGGCGAATCCACTACGCGAAATCCCTGAGGGAGACCCAAACCACTTCTACCCCCCCGAGCGCGTTGCCGCGACCGTCGTGAACTTCCTCTATCAGGCCCCTGGCGGCCCGCGTGGGACTGTCGTCGATCTCGGGAGGTCTTGAATGCCCATGAACAAACTCGCTCCGGAATGCAATCTCACCACGCTGACCGACGGGCGCGGCGGGATCTTCACGTACTACCCGCAGGACCCCATAGTCGAATGGAATCTCTTGTTCACCCACCAAGGGGAAAGCCGGGGCTTCCATTTCCACAAAGAATTCGACGAATACGTTTCTGATCACCTCCGGTCACGGTGTCTACGTCGAACGAGCACACAACGGTGACGAGAGTTTCGCCAAGGTTGCCGCCGGCGATTGTCTGCATTTCCCATCCGGGGTGGCCCACACTCTGCGGGCCATAACCGATATGCGGATGGTGGCTTTGCTCACCAAGCGCTGGGACGACTGCTCCGAACCCCTCACCAGGATCGATTGAGATGAAAGTCCTGCTGACCGGAGGCGCGGGTTTCAAGGGATGCGTCATCAGCGAAGTTCTGCTCCGTGCGGGCCACGAGGTGACGGTCTTCGACCCGTTGCGCTACGGCGAAGGCCCGGCGATCGCTCTCTTGCGACTGGGCGCGCAGGTGGTGCATGGCGACGTGCGCGACCCCGACCAGGTCCGAGCGGCGATGACGACATCGGACGCGGTCATTCATCTGGCCGCGTTGGTCGGATTTCCGTTGTGCGATCTCGATCCGACGGCAGCCGAGCAGGTCAACGTCGGGGGAACCCGCAATGTCGTGGCCGCGCTGCGCCCGGATCAGCGCCTGATCTACGCCTCGACGGGCTCGGTCTACGGTCGGGTGGCCGACATCTGCACCGAAGATATCGACCCGCAGCCGCTCACCAGATACGGCCGCACGAAGTTGGAAGGTGAGCGCATCGCGATCATGGCCGGCGGCGTCGCGCTCCGATTTGCCACGCTCATCGGGGTCAGCCCCTGTATGCGGTTCGACCTGCTGCTGAACGCATTCGTCTATCGCGCGATCCACTTCGGGTGGCTTGAGTTGTATCAACCGGGCGATCGCCGTTCCTTCATGGATGTGGGCGATGCGGCGCAGGCTTACCTCTTCGCCCTCGGGAACTACGAAACAATGTCCGGGGACGTCTTCAACGTCGGCAACCCGGAACTGAACCTCACGAAACGTGAGGTTGCGGACGCCGTATGCCGTCAGTACCCGATGCACGTCGAGGTCTCCCACGATCATGTCGATCCTGACCAGCGTAACTACGAAGTCGCCTTCGAAAAGATCACCCGCCTCGGGTTCGCCCCGACGATTTCTCTCGAGCAGTCGATTGCTCAGGTGGGCAATGTGGCCCGAGTTGTCGGCCGCCCCGAGGATTGGCGGTTCGTGCCGTGAGGATCACCTGAATTCGGGGCTGCGTCCCTCTTTCGCTCGTGCCCGGATCACCAGCAGCGCATAGTGCGCCATCTCGACCGTGTAGCGCCTCCACAGTCGTCCGGGGTCTTTCAGGAGGCGATAAAGCCAGTTCAAACCCCACTTGTCAGCCCACGGCGGATACCACGGGCTGGGGAACTGAGCGTTCTGGGCAACGTGATCGAGGTAGGACCCCGTCGTCATCACGACCGGAGCCTCGATCGCGGGGCCGTATGTCGTCACCCACGACTGCTGCATCGGCGTCGGCAAACTCACCATCACCACATCTGCACCGGATCGGTTGATGTCCCGAACCACGCGCTCGGCCGCGCCGCGGGGGAAGGTTCCGGGGTGACCGGCGATGACGTCGTGAAAGCCGTGCTCCGTGCCGACCACCCGAAGGCCTGGATACGCCTGCTCGACCCGCGTTCCGGCCAGCTCAGCCACGGTCGGGGCGCAACCGAACAGATAGATACCAGCGCCTCGCCCGGACAACCGGGAGAGGAGATCTGGAGCCACCGAATCCGTGGCGAGCCGTTCCGGCACTCGAAATCCGAAGAGCCGGGTCACCAGTCGCACTCCGTGACCATCAGTCAGGACCAGATCGAACGCGTTGACGTCGGTGCGCAAGACCCCATCCAGCATGGCCCGTCGGGCGTAATCGGGATTGAGGAACGTCACCCACACTCGCTCTCGCGAATCCAGCGCACCTTCGATCACGGCCAGAAACTGCGATCGATCGATCACCGAGAGTTTGATTCCCGCGAACAAGCGGGCCGGGGCGGTCACCATCGGCCTATCGTCGCGCAATCCCAGAGGCCGCGCGCTAGCCGGCGGTCCGCTCAGCGCTCCGGCTCTCTTTGCGTATGTTGTCGAGATGAATCCCGCCGACTCGTTGCCCATTCAGGAGGACGCCGCTGCCTCTCCCGGCGCGCTGGCATGAGTCCGCCGCCAGGCACGAAGGCCCCGGCGGCAGCGTCGGCTCTCGACGTTCTCACGCTGCTCAGCCGACACCTCGGGCCTGTTCCCGCCGCCACGATTGCGCGAGAGCTCGGCGTTCCGCGCTCCACGACATACCGGCTGCTGTCCGTCCTGATCGACCGCGGGTTCGTCGTGCACCTCCCGGAGGAGCGCACCTACGGCCTCGGAGTTGCCGCCTTCGAGCTCGGCTCGGCATACAACAGGCAAGCACCGCTGCAACGGGTGTCCCGGCCACTCCTCACGAGATTGGCCGACATCACCAAGCACAACGCCCATCTCGCCGTCTTACATGGCCGCGATGTCCTCTACGTCATCGAAGAACGAGTCGCTGGTCGCCCCTCCCTGGTCAGCGACGTAGGAGTGAGACTGCCTGCCTCGTTGACCGCTAGCGGTTTGGGGATCTTGGCTGCGTTGCCAGCCGCCCAGGTGCGGGCACTCTTCCCCTCGGTGGACTCTTTCGTCCAGCGACACGACGTCGGCCCGACTTCCCTGCGCAGCCTGAGGTCGCTGCTGGCTCAAACCCGGACCCGCGGGTATGCCGAAGAGATGGGTTTCGTGACACCGGGTCTGGCCTCGGTGGCTGCGGCGGTCCTTGATCACACTGGACATCCCGTGGCCGGGGTCGCCGTCACCTTCCCGGTGTATGCCGAAGACGACACGAAACCCCACCCAGACCTGATCGCGTCCGTGCAGCACTGCGCCGCTGAGATCTCTACCCGCCTCGGCCATCGTATGAAGCCCTAGGTTGCCGCACCACTGAGAACTCGATCCACTTCATTGAGTGGCTGATGGCGGTCCGCGCGACGTATTGCTGGTTAAGGTAACTGCGGCTCAAACGAGGAGAAGCACATGCCCCGCAGGATCCCGGCTCGCGAAGTCGCGGGCTACTCCGCCGGAAGCGTCGGCACCGGCGGATTCGGCACGCTGCCGGGCCTGGTCCTCGCCTACTACCTGACCGACACCCTGGCCGTCCCGGCGCTGATGGCCTCCATCGTGGTGATCGTCCCGAAGGTGTGGGACGTCATCATCGACCCTGCCATCGGCGCGATGAGCGACGTCGAAGCCACCAGCCGCAACTCACGGACCCGGCTCATGACGATCGGCGCGGTGACCCTCCCCATCGGCTTCATCGGGACCTTCGCCGTGCCCGATGGCTGGTCGCCGGCCGCCGCCGCGGGCTGGGTGCTCATCTTCTTCGTGTTGGCCACCTCCTCGTTCAGCCTGTTCCAAGCGCCGTATATTGCGCTGCCTGCCGACCTGACTGACGGCTATCGCGAGCGCACCCGCCTCATGAGTTGGCGCATCGCCACCCTGACGCTGACGATCTTGCTGGTTGGTGCGGGCGGACCGGCGCTGCGCGATGCCACCGGCGGGGGTCGCGGTGGATACCTCGTGATGGCCGTGGTCATCGCGGCCCTCCTGCTGGCCGGGATGCTCGGCGCCGTGTGGGGTCAGCGTCGGCACCGAGCCACTCCCACCGGCGAAACCACCGCGATCAGCGCGCGCGACAGTTATGCAGCGGGGCTTGCCGTGATCAGGGACGAGCCGGCATACCGCTCGCTGTTGTCGGTCTTCGTCCTGCAGGCGCTTGCCGTCGGCATCATGCTCGGGGCCGCGCAATACGTCGCGACCTACGTCCTCGGCAACCAAAGCGCGCTGACCTTCGTCTTCTTGGCCCTGGTCGGTCCGGCACTGCTGGTCATGCCGCTATGGAGCCGGTATGCCGCCAAGCACGGCAAGCCCGCGTCGCTGCGGATCGCGTCGCTCGGCTTCCTCGCGGCCACTGTCGCCTTGCTGGGGTTGCTGATCGCCCCTGGGTGGTGGGTCTACGTTGTGGTAGGAGTGGCCGGAGTGTCGTACGCGGGTATGCAGCTGTTTCCGTTGGCGATGCTGCCGGACGTCATCAATGCGGCTGGCCGGGAGCGCGGCGGCACGATGAGCGGGGTATGGACGGCGGGCGAGACGGCCGGGCTGGCTCTGGGCCCCAGCATCGTGCTCATCGCATTTGGCTATCGGCGGATTCCAATCCAGCGTCGGCGGCGTGATCGTCGACCAGCCGGAGTCGGCGCGAGTGGCCATCGTGCTGGCCTTCTCGGTCTTGCCTGCCGTGCTGGTCTCAGTCAGCCTGGTCGTTCTGAGTCGTTATCCCGAGCCGGCGACCTCGTTTCCTGTGGGCCACTGAACCTGCGACAGTCGGGTGAGGCCTCCTCAGGCTGCCCTGATCTTGGTAGGTTCGACTCATGACGAATACTGCGGCAGCGGGGTCATCGCCCATCGACATCATCGTGATCGGCTTCGAAGGAAACCACTTCAACGGGGCTATCGCGCCAGAGATCAAGCGGCTCAACGAAACCCAGACGGTGCGTCTAGGGCGTGTCTGCTAACTGGCGGACCCGGTGGTGGATCAGGATGGCGGCGAGCATGACACCGCCGAGGTAGGTCAGGGCGTACTTGTCGTATCGGGTGGCGACGCCGCGCCACTGCTTGAGCCGGTTGAAGCCGCGTTCGACGGTGTTGCGGTGGCAGTACACCTCGGGATCAAAGGCCGGTGGTCGCCCGCCGGCGCGGCCCTTGGCTTTGCGGCGTGCGATCTGGTCGCTGCGTTCGGGGATGGTGGCCTTGATCTTCATCTTTCGTAGCCGGGCCCGGGTGCTGGGGTGGGAGTAGGCCTTGTCCCCCAGCAACCGCAAACCCTGCTGCCGGTGGGCGCCCAGGTGCTCGCGCAGCAGCGGCTCAAGCATCGGGTTGTCCCCGTCCTGACCCGGGGACAGCAACACCGTCACCGGTGCACACAACGCGTCGCTCAGCGCGTGGATCTTAGTGGTCCACCCGCCCCGGGAGCGGCCCAACGCGTGGTCAGCAGGCTCTTGCGGCTGCAGATTCTTGTGATTCGATTCTGCCCCCTGTGTCCGGGGCGGGTAGGGCACCGGCGGCGTGCTGGTGGGCGCGCACGCTGGTGGAGTCCACGCTCAGCAGGTCGGCCAGGTCCTCTTCGCTGGCCCAGGGCTGCTCGGCGACCGCCGCCAGCATCGCCGCGTAGGTCCCATCGAACGACCAATTCCGGTGCCGTTCCCACACCGACTGGAAGGCCCCGAACTCATCAGGCAAGTCCCGCCACGGCGCTCCGGTCCGGAACCGCCAGATGATGCCCTCCAACGTCGTGCGGTGATCATTCCACGGCCGGCCCGGTCGTCCCCGCGCAGACGGGAGCACCGTCTCCAGGACCGCCCACAGATCATCCGAAATCGCGTCCGTTCTAGTCATGCCCCCCACCGCAGCACACCCGAGCCTCAGGCATTAGCAGACACGCCCTAGTGGACATCGTCTTCGTCAGCAAGGA
>CAWDNY010000011.1:0-304672 GCA_963803695.1 uncultured Actinomycetota bacterium | reverse complement strand
CGACCAACGTGCATCCGCTCAATCTCCAGGTATGCAGACTTGCCCCGGCCTCGCGCAGCGCCAAGATCTCCGCGTGCCCGGTCGGGTCGGCGGCGGCTTCACGGACGTTGTGCCCTCGGCCGATCACCACTCCCATCGAATCCACCACGACCGCCCCCACCGGCACGTCATCCGACTCAGCGGCACTCGAAGCCTGCTCGATCGCTAGACGCATCCAGGCCGCATACCCCCCGCCTGCCCATCCCGGCAGCGAGGCCACGTCAGGCCCATCGATCATCTGCCTAGTTTGGCGTATGGGCCATCGAGCCCTTCTCGACCTGTGCCGCTACCTTGGTCAGATGGGTCCGAACCAGCCCGATCCCGCGGCACTGCACGAGCTCACCGAGGCGCTGCCTGCCGGCACGGTCTCGACCGACCCGACGGTGTGCGAAAACTACCGGTGGGACTGGGCTCGCGATCCCGGCGCTGGGACCCCGGTGGCGGTCGTGCGGCCCACGAGCGCCGATCAGGTGCAGACGGCGGTCCGGTGGGCGGCCGCGCACGGGGTGCCGGTGGTGCCACGTGGAGCCGGGAGTGGGCTGTCCGGTGGATCGTCGGCCCTCGATGGCGGCATCGTGCTGAGTCTGGAGCGGATGCGCGCGATCGAGATCGACACCGCGACGCGGGTGGCCGTGGTGGAGCCGGGGGCGTTCAACGCCGAAGTCAAGACCGCCGCCGCAGCCTCGGGGCTGTGGTATCCCCCTGATCCGTCGTCGTTCGAGATCTGCTCGATCGGCGGCAACGTTGCGACCAACGCGGGGGGCTTGTGCTGCGTCAAATACGGGGTGACCACCGATTACGTGCTCGGTCTGGACGTGGTGCTGGCCGATGGCACCTTGGTGAGGCTCGGCGGGAAACGCATCAAGGACGTCGCTGGTCTGTCCCTGGTCAAACTGTTCGTCGGCAGCGAAGGCACCCTCGGCGTGGTCACCCGCGCCATCCTGAGGCTGATCCCGGCGCAGGCTCCACGATCAACGCTGGTCGCCACGTTCGGCACCGTCGAGGAGGCGGCGGCCACGGTCGTTACGGTCGGCCAAACGCTGCGCGCTTCGATGATGGAGTTGCTGGACCGCGTCTCCATCAACGCTGTCGAGGATCTGCGGCCCATGGGCCTGGACCGCACCGCGGGCGCGCTTCTGATCGCGCAATCCGATGCTCCCGGCGAGGCTCGCAGTGCCGAAATGATCGTCATCGAGGCGGCGTGCAAGACCCACGGAGCCACCGAGGTCTTCGTCACCGACGACCCCGACGAGGGCGAGCTCTTCGTCGCTGCTCGACGCGCGGCCTTCCCCGCCATGGAAGCGCGCGGCTCCCTGCTGCTCGAAGACGTCGGCGTGCCAGTCCCGCTACTCCCAGATCTGCTCAACGGCATCGAAGCGCTGGCTTCCCGGCATCAGGTCGAGGTGGGGGTAGTGGCCCACGCCGGAGACGGCAACACGCATCCGATCATCGTCTTCGACCCGAACGACGCCGCCGCCAGGGCGCGCTCGATGCTGGCGTTTGAGGAGATCATGGCGCTCGCGATCTCCCTCGGCGGGACGATCACCGGAGAGCACGGGGTCGGCCGCACCAAGAAGGCGGCGCTGCCGGATCAGGTCGGGCCCGACGTGATGGCCCTGCAACGAGCCATCAAGAACGCCCTGGACCCCGCCAACATCATGAATCCGGGGGCCGTCCTCTAAACCACCCGGGTATGCCGACAGGCAGGGAAGGGGGCACCGGTCACCTTTGGCGGTAGTTTGCTCAGATGCGCGTCCACGTTGCCGACCATCCGCTGATCGCCCACAAGTTGACCTATCTGCGCGACAAGCGGACGGACACCCCGACCTTCCGCCGCCTGACCGACGAGCTCGTGACCCTGCTGGCGTATGAGGCAACCCGCGAGGTGCGCACGACGCCGTTTGAGATCGAGACCCCGGTCGCCCCGACCACGGGTATCCGTCTGTCCAGCCCCAAGCCGCTCGTGGTGCCGATCCTGCGCGCGGGTCTGGGGATGCTCGACGGGATGATGCGGATGGTGCCTACAGCCGAGGTCGGCTTCCTCGGGCTGGCTCGCAACGAGGAGACCCTTGAGGCGCACACCTACGCCAACCGGCTGCCTGATGATCTGTCCGGGCGGCAGTGCTACGTGCTCGACCCCATGCTGGCCACCGGCGGCACCTTGGCTGCCTCGATCCACTACCTGGTCGACCGCGGCGCCGACGACATCACCGCGATCACCCTGCTCGCGGCCCCCGAAGGCATCGAGAGCCTGCACGCCAAGGTCGAGGGCATCGAGCCGCCGCTGCGCCTCGTGACTGGGGCAATCGACGAGCGACTCAACGAAAAGGGCTACATCGTGCCGGGACTCGGCGACGCCGGCGACCGGCTCTACGGCGTGGTCTGACTCGCGCCGATGACCAGTAGGACTGCGATGAGGGTCAGCGAACGCAGCACCATTGAGCCGTTCCACGTGATGGAGGTGCTCAAGGCTGCTCAACTGCGCCAACGCACGCACGGCGATCTGCTGTTGATGTGCGTTGGTCAACCGTCGACCCCAGCGCCCGCCGCGGTCCGCGATGCCGCCAAACTAGCCCTCGACGCGCATACCTTGGGCTACACCGACGCCACCGGGATCCTCGGGTTACGCGAAGCCATCGCCCAGCACCACCGGGAGTGGTATGCGATCGATGTCGATGCCGACGACGTGATGGTGATGACTGGCTCGTCGGGCATCTTCTCCACTCTGTTTCTGGCTGCATTCGACGTCGGCGACACGGTGGCGATGATCCGACCCGGCTACCCCGCATACCGCAACACCCTGTCCTCGCTCGGCTGCACGGTCCTCGAGCTCGACTGCGGGCCGGACACGCGATATCAGCCCACGGTCGCCATGCTGGAGGCGCTGCCCGAGATCCCGAAAGGCCTGATCGTGGCCAGCCCGTCCAACCCGACTGGCACCGTCATCGACCCCGCCGAGCTGGCCGCCATCGCGAGGTGGTGCGAAGCCCACGGCTGCTTGCTGATCAGCGATGAGATCTATCACGGCATCGCCTACGACGCTCCAGCCGCGAGCGCCTGGCAGACCTCGCGGGAATCGATGGTGGTGGGGTCGGTCAGCAAGTACTTCTCGATGACCGGGTGGCGCCTCGGGTGGGCGCTCGTGCCGCCACACCTACGCCGGCCGATGGAGATCCTGGCGCAAAACTTGACCATCTGCCCGCCGGCCATCAGCCAGCACGCCGCGATCGCTGCCTTCTCTGAGAGCGCGCGGACCGAGCTCGACGGACACGTCCGCCGGTATGCCGACAATCGCGATCTGCTGCTGGCTCGCCTGCCCGAGTTGGGGCTGGGGTCGGCGACCGCGCCGGACGGGGCGTTCTACCTCTGGTGCGATATCTCCCACGTCACCGACGATTCAGTCTCGTGGTGCCAAAACGTGCTGGCCGACACTGGAGTGGCCCTCACGCCCGGTGTCGACTTCGACACTGCGCGGGGTCACCAGCAGATGAGGATGAGCTTTTCGGGCACCACCGCAGACGTCTCCGAGGCCGTGGACCGGTTGGCCGCTTCGGCGTGGCTGTGATCGCTCGGGCCTGGATGCTGCCATGATGACTCTTGTTCCGTGACTTGCCGATCGCCCGAGGAGCCCAACTATGCCGACAAGGATCAAGCAGATCTTGCTTTGGTTGCTGTTCGGGTTCTTGATCTACGCGATCATCACCAGTCCGGACCGCGCCGCTGACATCTTGCGGGCCTTCTGGGACATCATTGCCGACGGCTTCCGCAACATCGGGCGGTTCTTCGAAGCGCTCATGGGCTAGTCATGCTCGGCTCCGCGGAGATCTCCGAATCCGGCGTCAAGGTCAGCAGCCGGATTCTGCAGCGCTATGTGCTGCGGGGCGAGCAGGTCGAGGTGGCCACCAGGCAGCACTGGGCTTCGTTGACCGAGCCGGTCGCCACGGTGCTGGTCTCGTTCGTCTTCATCGCCTGGGTCAGTAGCGGCCTCGAGCGGGCCTTCGGGGAATTCGGCTTGTATCTCTGGTGGGTCTGGTTTGCCCTCATCATCCGGATGCTGTGGAAGATGTTGGAGTGGCGCAACGAGTGGTTCGTTGCCACCGACAAACGGCTGCTGTTGACCTACGGGCTCTTCACCCACAAGGTGGCGATGATGCCGCTCGGCAAAGTGACCGATATGACGTACGGCCGCTCGATCACCGGTCGATTCATCGGCTACGGCACTTTCGTTCTCGAATCCGCTGGGCAGGACCAGGCGTTGCAAAAGATCAACTGGGTGCCTGCCCCGGATGAGACCTATCGGGAGATTTGCGACATCATCTTCGGCCCAGAGCGGCGCTTCGACAGCGAGGACAGCCTCGCCAGTGCCGAGCACGCGCGGGGGCGGTCACGGGAAGACGATGAGTATGCCGAGGAGGACGCCGACCCGTTTGAGGATTTCGCGGACGAGGACTTCGACGATGACGTCGAGCAGGACGACCCTTCGGCCGGGGACGTTCCCGAGTCTGACGAAGACGCCGGGTGGGAGACCTCGTCTGAGAGCGCCTCGACATACCAAGTAGTGAGTCCGCGCACAGAGCGCGACTGATTGCTCAGCCCACGTCCAGGACAAAACGATCGCCCTCGCGCTTGAATCCAATTCTGGAGTAATAGTTGATTGCCATGCCGGGTGAGGTCAGGACGCGTGAATAGGAATTACTTGTCCACCAAGGTCAGGACGACGTTGAGCCCGACCATCGGCCACACCTCGATGACGACGTTGTAGCCGATCAGAATGGCGCTGCCGACGAGATTGATCACCCGAAGTCGGACCACTCTGGTCTGCAGCAGCGAGATGACCAAGACGATGGACCCAACTCATTCTACGGCCTCGATCCAGTAGGTGCCCACCTCAGCAGGGTAATGCCCTCTCGCCTGGGCACATAGACTATTCCGGCACCCCATTGGACCCCTCAAGGAGTATGCGTGGCAGTTCGCGACATCACGGTGATCGGACACCGTGCTTTGCACCAACCCACTAAAAAGGTCCGCGACGTCACCGATGAGATCAGGGTCCTCATCCAGGACATGTTCGACACGATGGCCGCGGCCGAGGGAGTTGGCCTGGCCGCCAACCAAATCGGCTCTCGGCTGCGTATCTTCGTGTACGACTGCCCAGGAGCTGACGGCGTGCAACACCGCGGCGTGGTGATCAACCCGGTGCTGGAACGCCTTGGCACCCCCGCCCCCCTGGACGAAGAAGCAGACGGCGAAGGATGTTTATCCGTCCCGGGCGAGTTCTTCCCCCTCGCGCGATTCCCGAAGGCCAAAGTAACCGGCACCGACCTCGAGGGAGCGCCGGTCGAGCTCGTCGGTGAAGATCTCTTTGCTCGCTGCCTTCAGCACGAGACCGAGCACCTTGAGGGCACCCTATATGTCGATCGGCTGACCGGGCCGTGGAAGCGCGAGGCGCGTGAGGCGGTCAAGGATCGCGGGTGGGTCGCGGAGGGGATCACCAAATGGGACCCGGCGACCCTCAAGGCTGAGGACGTCTAGCCGCCCTACAGGTTGATCGTCGGCGTGATGATCGGCGTGGACGACTTCGACTCATCCGCCCACACGATGAAGTGAGCCGGGCCGGATGGTAGGTCGACGAAGGCACATCGGCCGTGCTCATCGCACACCTCGACGCGTTCGCTCTCCTCGCTGTCGGCAGCGCAGCGCACTTCGACGACGGCACCCCCCTCGCTGGCCCAGCAGTCCACCCGCACGCCGCCAGGCTCCGTCAACAAGCTCACCATGAGGCTCATCGTGCTGCCGCTGAAGCTGATGGTGTCGATCTGCTCGGCGCTGCTGGAGCGGACGGTGGCCATAGGCATGGCGGTGAGCTCAGCCACCTCAGCCTCGAGCATCCGCACTGTCATGGCGTATTTGATGCGCTCGGGCAGGGAGGCAGGCACCGGGTCGAGCCGCCGGTAGACCTCACGCAACTCAGTGAGGATGTGCGCATCCTCGGCGTCCAATGGCCCCGGTTGCGACAGTGGCAGGCTCATGACAGTTCTCCGAACCATTCGGGGTCTTCGGCAAGGCTTGCGCGAAGACTGTGCAGACAGCGGCCACGGGTCGGGCCGATGCTTCCTACGGGCATATTGAGACTCGCCGCAATGGCGGCATAGTCGGGTCGATCACTGAAGGCGATGACGCGCAACAGGTGCTGGCAGCGCTCGGTCAAGTGCTGGACGTGCGCCCACAGGACACGCTGGCGCTCGCCGAGGACGACCTCTTGCTCTGGCCCGGGCTCACGACTGGAGGGCTCGGGCAGGGCATCCAGGTCCGTGCTGTCCCGACCGGCAACCTTGTGCTGACGCCAGGACTCTCGGCGCACCGTGGTGACCATCCACGACAAAACGGCTCTCGGTTGCTCGATGGCGTCCGCGTGGTCGATGAGCCGCAGCCACGCCGTCTGCGAGACGTCCTCGGCTGCAGTTGGCGAAAGACCTTGGGCCCGTGCGGTCTGCCAGAGCAGTGGCGTCAGCAGATCCACCAGCCGGCCCATGTGCTGGTGGTCGCCCTCCCGGTATGCCGAGAAGGCGGCCGCTGCTTTGTCGGTCAGCGTGACCGGAGGCGCGGCTGAATCCTCGGGCACCACGGGGTCCTCGGAACGCGCGTCGGCTGGCCGTTCTGGGTCTCGTGCTGGTCCGCTGGCCATGAGGCTTCCCGTCGACGTGAGCTCGTGGATCACTCCACTCTGACAGAACCGTCGTCCACTGTGACAGTGCTGTCGGACTAGGAGAGAGCCGCGCGCGCCCGTTGATACATCCATCGTCAAACCATTTACAAGCGCCTTCTCAGGGGTGGGTCGCGCCGACGATGAGGGCCTACATGTCTTCCAGTTCGCGACCCTTGGTCTCCGGGACGAACTTCAGGACGAAGATCAACGACAGCACCGCGAAGGTCGTATAGAAGCCGTAGGCGAAGCCCAACCCGATGTCGGCCATCTTGGGGAACGACGTCGAGATCGCGAAGTTGGCCAGCCACTGCGCGGCCGCAGCCAGACCCAACGCCGTGCCCCGGATCTTGTTGTTGAACATCTCACCCAGCAGCACCCACACTCCCGGACCCCACGACATTCCGAAGAAGACGACGAACAGGTTTGCCGCAATGAGCGCGGTGAGCCCTGCGTTGTCGCTCAGCACCGGCTGCAGCTCGCCAGCCGCATCCTCGACGGTTTGGGCGTTGGCGAAGACCCAGGCCAACGTGCCAAGGGTCAAACCCATGCCGGCTGAGCCGATGGTCAACAGTCTGCGGCGACCGATCTTGTCGATCAGCGCGATGGCCACGATCGTCACGACGATGTTGGTGACCGAGGTGATCACGGTCTGGGTCAGGGCATCCTCTTCGGTGAAGCCGACGGCCTGCCACAAGGTCGAGGAGTAGTAGAAGATCACGTTGATCCCGACGAACTGTTGGAAGACCGATAGCGCAATGCCAATCCAGACAATCGGCAACAAATTGCCACCACCGGGCTTCACGAGGTCCCTGATCGAGGCTTTGTCATCGCGCACCACCGTGCGCTTGATCTCCTTGATGCGCTCGGTGATCCCCCCACGCATGACGGACTTCAGCACCTCGCGGGCACCCTTCTCGTCCTTTTTGGCCACCAAGTAGCGCGGCGACTCGGGGATAGTCAGGGCCAGGATTCCGTATGCCAGCGCGGGCACCACTTCGGCGAAGAACATCCATCGCCACGCGCTCATTCCCCACAACTGCTCAGTCGACCCGCCGGCCGTGGTGGCCAAGAAGTAGTCCGAGAGCAAGGCGACGAAAATACCGCTGACGATGGCCAACTGCTGCAGAGACCCGAGCCGTCCGCGGATAGCCGCTGGCGAGATCTCTGCGATGTATGCCGGAGCGATAACTGAGGCGGCACCCACGCCCAGGCCACCGATCACGCGCCATCCGATGAGGTCCCACGGTCCCTGAGCCAAGGAGGAGCCGATGGCGCTAATCAGGAACAGGATTGCGGCCAACACCATGACCCGGGTCCGGCCGATCTTCTCGGACAAATTGCCTGCCAGGTAGGCACCAGCGACGCAGCCGAGTAACGCGGAGGAGACCACAAAACCGAGCAGTGTCTTGCCGATGCCGAACTGGCTCTCGATCGCGCCGACTGCGCCGTTGATGACTGCCGTGTCGAAGCCGAAGAGCAAACCCCCTAGGGCCGCGACCGACGATAAGTGGATGGCTTTACCGAGGTAGTACCCGTGCTCTTGTTGTGATTCGGATGTTGTTTGCGACATGGCATTCACCCTTTCTCGTTGAGCCTCGTTGCTCGGCAAGAACAGGCCCGATCAGTCTCGCGCTGGACCCGATTTTCAGTATGGCCCTGATGGGGGAAATCGGCACTCGCAACGGGCTTGACCTCGGGTCTAGGGTGAGCACCGCAGCCCACCGATCAGGGCAGGCACGACTGCAGTCAATTCAAGGAGTGAGCAATGGCGCTTGCGCAACGTTTGTCCCGACTCGGCACCGAGACCGCCTTCGCTGTGGCGCTGGCCGCCGCGGACTGGAAGTCCAAGGGCAACGACGTCTACCCGTTCCACCTGGGGGACATCAACATCCCCACCGCCCCGCACATCATCGAAGCGATGAACGCAGCCATCGCCAACGGCAAGACGGGATATTGCCCGGGAGCCGGCATACCGGAATTGCGCGCAGCGCTCGCTCACGACATCGGCTCGCGCCGCGGCGTCACCTACGACCCCGCCCAAGTGGTCGTGATGACCGGCGGCAAACCCGTCATCACCAAGTTCCTCCAAGCCGTGATGGACCCGGGCAAAGGGGTGCTCTATCCGAACCCTGGCTTCCCGATCTACGAATCGCAGATCGAATACTTCGGGGGCAACGGGCAGGCTTATCGCTATGTGCCGACCGATGACGGATTCGCCATCGACTTAGATCACCTGCGAGCGCAGATCACCCCTGACACGGTCGCGATCATCTATAACGACCTGCAGAATCCGATCTCGGCGGAGTCCCAACCGGCGGAGCAGGAGGCTATTGCCCAGATCGCCTTGGAGCACGACCTGTGGGTGCTGTCGGACGAGGCGTACTTCGAGATGCGCTATGAAGGCACGTCGACCTCGATCGCCACACTTCCGGGTATGGCGGAGCGCACCGTCATCCTCTACACGTTCAGCAAGAAGTTCGCGATGACCGGCTCTCGGCTGGGTTGCGCGGTTGCCCCCGTCGATTTGGCGAAGGTCATGTCGACGATGAACACCAACGACGAGTCCTGCACCACGCACTACGTACAGTGGGCCGGGATCGCGGCTCTGGAGGGTTCACAGCAGCCCGTGGCCGACATGCTGAGCACGCTGAAGGAGCGGCGCGACATCGTCTGCGAGATGGTCAACGACACTCCCGGCCTGTCGGTCGAGGTGCCTCGCTCGACGTTCTACATCTTCCCCGACGCCACCGAAGCGATCGCCCTCACCGGCGCCCGCGACGTGTCGCACTTCGCCGAAATGGCGTTGCACGAGACCGGCATGAGCTTTTGCACGCGCCGCCACTTCGGTCGCCCCCAGCCTGGTGAGGACCGCGAATACATCCGGCTGGCCTACTCGGGCATCAACGCCGAGGACATCCGCACCGGCATGGGCAAGCTGCAGTCCTGGGTGGCTTCGGCATGAGCCGGGTCGTCATCACCGGGCGGGTGCCCGAGCCCGCCGTCGAGACGCTGCGCGAGGTCCACGACGTCGACATGCACGACGAGGAGCAGCCGATCACCCGTGAGGCCCTGCTGGAGAAGGTCAAGGGCGCCGACGCTCTGGTGACCCTGCTGACCGAGAAGGTCGACGCCGAGCTGCTGGACGCTGCCGGACCCCAGCTGCAGGTGGTGGCCAACGTCGCCGTCGGCTACAACAACATCGACGTCCCCGCCTGCGCCGAGCGTGGGGTTACGGTCACCAACACGCCCAACGTGCTTACCGAGGCCACCGCCGACATCGCCTTCGGTTTGGTGTTGATGGCCACCCGCCGGCTCGGTGAGGGTGAGCGAGTCATCCGCAGCCAGACCCCGTGGACCTGGGGCATGTTCTACATGTTGGGAACGGGGTTGCAGGGCAAGACACTTGGGGTGATCGGGATGGGCGGCATCGGGGCAGCAACAGCGCGTCGGGCCAAGGCCTTCGGTATGCATATCGCCTACAGTTCCCGCAGTGCGTGCGACCCGGCGGTGGCGGAAGAGTTGGACGCACCGCGGTTGCATTTCGAGGAGTTGCTGTCCACGTGTGACGTCATCTCGGTGCATTGCCCGTACAGCCCGGCAACGCATCACCTGCTCGGCGCGGAGCAGTTCGCGCTGATGAAGGACACGGCATACCTGATCAACACTGCGCGGGGCCCGATCGTCGACGAGGCCGCCCTGGCCCAGGCCTTGGCGGACGGAGTGATCGCCGGCGCGGGCCTGGATGTCTTCGAAAAAGAGCCCACCGTGTATCCGGACCTGCTCACGCTCGAGAACGTCGCGCTGGTGCCGCACCTCGGCTCGGCCACCATTGAGACCCGCACGGCGATGGCTCAACTCGCCGCCGAGAACGCCGTGGCCATCCTGGCCGGAGGGCCGGCCCTGACCCTCGTCCGCCCCTGAAGACCTACTCCTAAGGACCACGTGACCCCAACTGACGGCAATCCACGCTCAACCTCGGTGCCGAGGTTGCCGCAGGACGTGGCTCAACGCTTCGGTGCTCGCGTGCTGGACCGGCCCGCCTCACCGCCTCGCGAGGGTGACCCGGGCCGGCAAGGCACGGCATACCTCGCGCAGTCGCTGTTGGTGACCGGCGGACCGGCGGACTCGCGCACCGACCGGATCCGGCGGCTGGCCGACACCACCTCCACCCGGGGTATGGACATGGTGGTGGACACCCGATTGGACGATGTCGCCGAGCGACTGGCCGCTCAGGGTGAGGTCGCTCGCGAGATCATCGATCGATTCTGGGTGAGCAGCGTGCATCTCACCCGGGCGCTCGACGAGCCCCATCGCTCCCCGGTGGACGCCTGGCCGGTGTTGGAGGGCGTGCGCCTCGAGGGCCTGGAGCGCACCGAGGTCCGGTTGGACCACCCGGCCTTTGCCTGCTTGCCAGCCAACCCGTTCGAGGCGTCCCAAGGCGCGGGGCGGCGACCTGTGTCCTTCGTGATGCCAGAGCCGTCATCCCGTCGCCGTCCGGGTCGGCACCGCCCCGTGGTGGTGATTCCGGATACCGGAATCGGACCGCACCCCTGGTTTGTCGAGGAAGCCACGGTATGCCGAGACGTCAGCGTCCACGGGGTCAGGCTCGGCCTCGGGGGCCCGATGGATGTCTCGCCGCTCAGCCCCCGGAACCCACTGCAAGGCACCGTCCCGAGGTATGCCGGGCACGGCACCTTCATCGCCGGCATCGTCCGCCAGCAATGCCCCCAAGCCCGGATTGAGGGCATCCGCATCATGGACGACGAAGGCGGGGTGCAAGAGCGGTTGCTCATCAACACGTTGGTGGCGCTGCTGGTCCGGCAGGCCGTCGCCATCACCGAGAGTCGTTCTGCTGATGTCTTCGACGTGTTGTCGCTCTCGCTGGGCTACTACCACGAGGAGCCCGGGGACGAGAGCACCGATCCCACCCTGGCGGGACTGCTGCGCGAGTTGGGCTCGTGGGGAGTGGCGGTCGTGGCCTCGGCTGGCAATGACGGCACCACCGCGCCGTTTCATCCGGCCTCCTTCGCTGGCCAGGCTGTCGGCCTGCGCCGGGACAGCGTGCCGTTGGTCAGTGTCGGCGCACTCAATCCCAACGGCACCGTGGCCCACTTCAGCAACTCGGGGCCGTGGGTCTCCTGCGAGCGAGCGGGAGTCGAGGTGGTCAGCACGCTGCCGACCGACATTCAAGGCACTGACGAGGCAAGCGAAGCACTCAGCCACGCCGGGTCAGACCGAGGCAGCCTGGACCCGGACGACTTCTCGGGCGGCTTCGGCACCTGGAGCGGCACGTCGTTTGCGGCGCCGCTGTTTGCGGGGCAACTGGCGGGGCACCTGTCAAAATCGCGCGCCCTAGGCGCGCCGAGCCGGGCGGCTGCAGTCCGGCGCGGATGGGCGGCCTTGCGCCGCGAATTGCCGGAGTGGAAGCGTTCCAGCCCTCCGCTGAGGTAACACTTTGGTATGGGCCGCGCTCTGGGCGTGACAGCGCCGCAGATGAGCGGCAGGCTGGCTGATGTATCAGCCGGGCGCGCGATCACTCTTGGTAGTGAACCCCTGACCGCTAGCACCTAAGTGCCAGCACTTGACTGTCAGGACCTGAGTGCCAACACCTAGTGCGCAGTGCCCTAGCACCAACCGTTTCGAGGAAGGCAAGTCCCGATGACCGTTCCCTCTGCTGATGGTGGCGCAAGCCAGCCCGACCTCACCCCGATCCCGGCGCTTCCGCCCTCGGTGATCGAGCGGTTCGGCGCTCGGGTCCTCGATCCGATCACGGCCGTCCCGCTGACCTCGGGAATCGCGCCCCGGCCTACGGCATACGTCGGAAACACCTTGTTGGTGCGGGGGCTGCCGGGGGGCCGGCGGGATCAGACTCTCGAGCAGGTGCGTGGGGTGCTGAAGGACCTGAACCTCGAGGTGGCCTTTGACGAGGCCGCCGACGAGATTGCGGGGGCGCTCGGCGGACAGGACGGCGTCGCTCGGGAGATTCTTGATGAGTTTTGGGTCACGCCGGTGCAGGTGCAGGTCGCTGGCAGCGACGACGCGCGCACCAGCGATCAGCCACCGGTCGATGTCTGGCCGGTGCTGCAAAGGCTGCGAGAAGAAGGCGTCGGGTGCCGACCAGGTTGGCCTAGAGCACCTGGTCGTCGCCTGCGCCGATATCGGTGGTGCTCCCTATTGGTTGGGCACTCCCTATTGGCTCGGCACGCCATATTGGCTCGGGACTCCTTACTGGTTGGGCACCGGGACCAGCGAGTACGCCATGCCTGGCAGTGGTGGACGAGCACCTGCCGCCCTCGCGATTCCCGATCCGGCCTTGACCGCCCCTGCGGTGAAGCGAGCGCCGGTCGTGGTCAGCCCCGACACCGGCATCGGTGTTCACCCGTGGTTCGCCGATCCCGACACGGCAACGGACGAGGTCGAAGTCAACGGGGTGCTGCTAGGCCTTAACGGCCCGATGAGCACCGTGACACCGACCCCGCACAACCCGCTGGACGGTTCGGTGGCTCCCTACGCCGGTCACGGGACGTTCATCGCCGGAATGGTGCGGCAGCAGTGCCCGCAGGCGCGGATCCTCGGTGTGCCCATCATGTCCGGGGACGGCGTCGTCACTGAAGGCCTTCTCATAAACACGCTGGTCGCCCTGCTGATCCGCCAGGCCACCGCTATCACCGTCGGCGAGCAGGACAAGCTCATCGATGTGCTCTGTCTCTCGCTGGGGTACTACCACGAGGAGCCCGCCGACGCGGCCACGGACCCCATGTTGCGTGGACTGCTCAAGAGCTTCGGCAGTTGGGGTGTCGCGGTCGTCACTGCAGCGGGCAACAACGCGACCATCGCGCCGTTCCATCCGGCCGCCTTTGCTGCGCAAGTCACCGGCTTCGACCCAGATGTGGTGCCGCTGGTCAGCGTGGGCGCGTTGAACCCGAACGGGACGGCGGTGGCCTACTTCAGCAACGCCGGCCCCTGGGTGTCGTGTCATCGACTGGGAGCCAATGTCGTGAGCACGTTGCCCACCGATCTGAACGGCGACCGCCAGCCATCGGTGCGCATGCGCTACGAGAAGACCGAGCGGGCCACCATTGACCCGGACGACTTCTCGGGTGGCTTCGGCACGTGGAGCGGCACCTCTTTCGCCGCCCCTCTGCTGGCCGGTCAACTGGCCCGGCATATCGCGGCCGACTCCGCCGTCACAAGCGTCGATCGTTCCGCAGCCGTCGGTCGTGGCTGGGCTGCCGTAAGTGAGGAGATACCGGGCTGGGCACCCTGAACCCGCCCCGTCCAGGCCGTGCTCGGTGCATGCGAACTCCGGCGCACCGAGCTCGGCACTATGCCAGGGTGGTCGTGTGGAGGCATCCGAGTCGACGGCGGCACGGCTTGCCGACGCTGAAAACCTGCTCGCTGAGGCGCGGTCCGAGGTGCACATGCAGCGCTTCGACTCCACCAGGCGGCTTCTCGATGAGTGCCGCTCGATCATGGAGGCGATACCCGAGCACCAGGGCGCTGAACGGCTACTGAAGCTTCGGTTCGGCGTGCAGTTGACCGGCGCATGGGTGGCCTTCGAGGATTTCGGCTTGGCCACCGCCACCCACCGAGTTGTCGCTCTGCGTGCCGAAGCCATCGCTGCCCACCATCACGACATCGCTGCTCTATGCGATATGCAGTGCGGTGCTCTGTTAGGTCGTAGCGGGGATCTCCAGAGCGCCCTGAGTTACTTGCGGCAAGCCGAAGAAGGACGCTCGCACCTGTCGGCTCTGGAGCAGACGCAACTACTCATCAATCGCGGATCACTCGCCTCACATCTCGGCGACCCCTACGAAGCCTCTCGGGACCTGGCCGAGGCGGCTTCGCTGGCCAACGGACCCGACATGGGGTCGCTGCGCTTCGTCGCGACCCACAACCAGGGGTATGCCGAGTTCCTGTTCGGCAACTTCCCCGGTGCCTTGAGTCTGATGGAGCAGGCCGACGCCATGGACGCCGAGGTGGACCGGAGCATCGCCCGGCTTGATCGGGCTCGCGTCATGCTCGAGGCGGGGCTGATCGACGAGGCGCACCAGGTCTTGATCGATGCGTTGGAGCAGACATCTGCAACAGGGAGTGAGCACGACCTCGGCGAGATCGAGCTCGAGTTGGCCCGCTGCGAGATTCTCATGGGCGACAGCCCCTCAGCATTGACCCATGCTGCGACAGCTCGCCGTCGCTTCCACCGCCGCAAAGAACCAGGGTGGAGACGCACAGCCCTCATCGTTGAGCTCGAAACGCGCAGCACCCTTTCCGCCCACGCACGCGAGCGCTTGGCCAGCGTGCTCGCTACGGCAGCGGCCGCAGAGGGTGACGAAGCCGTCCGCCAACGAGCCGTGCTGGTCCACGCTGAGGCACTCATCGACCAAGGCCTGCCCGACCAGGCTCGTGCCGCTTTGGCCCGGGCTCCAGCGCTGACTTGCTCCCCCCACGTCGCGATGCGCTTGCATACCCGACACGTCTCGGCACGGATCAGTGACGGCAGCGGACGACCTGACCTCGCGGCACGGATGCTGAAGCGGGCCGCTGATGACCTCGGTGCCGCCGGCCGAGCCTCTGCCGGGTTGGATCTGCGCACTGCCCTGACCGTTCATGGCGCGGACCTGGTGAATCTCGACTTGGACTTGGCGATGCGGCACGGCTCGGCTGCGCGGGTGTTGAGTCGTGCCGAGTTGTGGCGAGACGTTGTCCGCGCGCTGCCGCCGGTGCGAACCTCGGAAGAGCCAGCCCGCGCCGATGCCGTAACCCGGCTGCGGCGCAGCCGAGAGGATCTTCGCCTGGCCCCCCCAGCTGCACCCCAGGGGCCGTTGCGTGCGGAGGTCACCCGCGCGGAGAGAGCCGTCCGCGAGCTCGACTGGACCACCGAGGTGCACTCGGACCAGGTAGCAGCGGCCGAAGGTCCGCTGTCAGCGCGGGACATCAGGGCCGCGGTCCGCAGCGCTGGGGTGACCATGCTCGCGACCTTCCCCCGAGGCGACTCCTGGCATGCCGTGCTGATCACGCCCGGTGGAGCTCTGTCGCTGCACCGACTCGGTGGGGTCGCCGAGATCACCGACCGTATCCGGGCCACCCAGGCGGATCTACGTGTCGCGGCCCGAGTGCAACCGGGCAATCCCCTCTACCGATCAATCCGGGCCTCGCTGACGCAACGCCTTGTCGAGCTCGACGACGTCCTGATGGCCGAGATAAAACACGCGGGGCTGAGCGAATCGGGCCTGGTCATTGTGCCGACCCCGATGTTGGGACAGGTCCCCTGGGCGATGCTGCCGAGCCGTCGGGGTCGGGCCACCACGGTGGCCCGATCGGCCACGATGTGGGCCCGCCGGCATACCGAGTTGGTCGCGGAACCGAAGGTCTGGGCCGGGGCCGGGCCTGACCTGCCGTTGGCCGACCACGAAGTCTCAGCGGTCGTCTCTACGTGGGGGGCAGGCACCGCGGTTTCCGCGCACGACTCCACCGCTCAAGGTTTGCTCGCTGCCTTCGCGGATGCCGATCTCGTGCACGTCGCGGCGCACGGTGAGCACCACGCCCAGAACCCGCTGTTCTCGAGTCTTCGTTTAAGCGACGGCTCGCTATTTGCGCACGAACTCGAGGGCCGTCGACTTCGCGCGTCGCACGTGGTGCTCTCAGCGTGCGAAAGCGGCCGCACCAGCATGCGTCGGGGGGAAGAAGCGCTCGGACTCACCGCGAGTCTGCTGGCGCTTGGAGTCTCCAGCGTCGTCGCCGCCGCGAGCCCCGTGCCTGATGACATCGCTCACGATGTGATGGGCGACTACCATCGCAACCTCGCGGTCGGGATGGACAGCGCCACCGCCCTGGCGCAAGCCACCGCAGAAGGCGACGTACTCGGGGGGTCGTTCACGTGCTTCGGCTCACCGTGGCGCCACCGATCACCTTCAGCTTGAGTCTCGCCTCGAGGTCCACGCTTGACGCCCGATGGGTCATGTCAATCCATCCGCTAGCGAGCAGCCAAACATGCACAACCTCGGCCGACCTGCGCAAACGCGGCTCACCGCATACTTTTGCATGTCTGGGTGACCGCTGAGCCCGCGCTTGACTGCGGCGACTAAGGGGCGCGGCCCATCTGAGGTGGCCTAGGGAATCAGTCCACGCGTCGGAGCAGCACCGCAGTGAACTGCTGGATTTTGCCCCATGGGGTCTCGTGGTCCTCCCCCGCAGTCGAGACCAGCTCGAACCCAGGGAATTCCGCCGCCAAGTCCTCATGGGTATAGCGCACGATCGGCAGACCGCTGCAGGTCAGCGGGCCGTCGGGGCCGAACGTCGCGACCACGAACCACCCCTTGGGTGCCAGGTTGTAGCGCAACGACTCAAGGTAGTCCGCACGCTCATCCGGCTCGGTCAAGAAGTGATACACGGCGCGGTCGTGCCATAGCGCGTAGCGGCGGGTGCGGCGCATTTCCAGGACGTCAGCGATGTCCAGCACGACATCGTCACCAGCCGGACCGAGCCGTTCGCGCACCTCTTGCAGCGCGCTCTTGGACAGGTCCACGGCCGTCAAGTCGGTGTAACCACGCTCCAGGAGATGATCGACCAATGTCGACCATCCGGCACCCACATCGATGATCGAGCGGTCCTTGGGGACCTGCGTTTCGTCGACCAAACCGAGCGACAAACCGGGGACCGACTGCCACCAAGAGACGCCGTCGACGTCATGGCCAGAGTGCACCTGCTCCCAAAACGCCAGGCGTGCGGCAGCATCTTCTGGACGCTCGATTGCGGCATTCGTCATCGTGGCTCCTCTTCCAAGTGTCACAAATTCTTAAGGTGTGAACATACCCACTGTTGACTATTGCAGACTTACACTCCGTAAATGACAGAAACCTCTGCGGCACCTCCTCCTGCACAGCTGGGCGACTTGTCGCGGATCGTCGACGGCGGCGACATGGATTGTGGCAGCGGGCTGCTGTTGCTGATCACCCGAGCGATGCGCCGCCTGGACACGGGGCAACTGCTCGGCATCCGCAGCGCCGAGCCCAGCGTCAAGGTCGACCTCCCGGTCTGGGCAGAGTTGGTCGGCCACGAGCTGAGTGCCGATGCCGCAGAATCATCGGGGGGCCCATGGTGGTTTGCGGTCCGCAAGAGCGTCAAAGTCTCCAGCGTGTTTAGTCTGGGCGAGCGCACGCCCGTCGGCCACCGGCTGTGGGCTTACACCAACTTCCACTGCAACCTGGCCTGCACCTACTGCTGTGCCGAGTCCTCACCGAAGGCCAACGCGCGCAATCTCGACCCAGCCATCGCCCGCCAAGCCTTCACCGAGTTCGCCGATTCCGGTGGCAAAGAGCTGCTTTTGACCGGCGGCGAGCCGTTCCTGCATCCCCAACTCGATGAGATCGTCCGCGCTGGAGAGGGCTTGGAGCGCACGATCTTGACGAACGCGATGGTCTTCGGCAAGGGCCGACGTCGCCAGATGCTGGAGGAAATGGACCGCTCGGTGCTGCTGCAAGTCAGCCTAGACTCCGCCACGGCCGAGCTGCACGACGCCCAACGCGGTGCCGGCTCGTGGGCCAAGGCAATGGTGGGCATCGGGGAGGCGCACGAGCTCGGCTTCCGCGTCCGGATCGCCGCGACGATGTATGACGAGGACCCCACCCGAGTCGAGGAGTTGCACGCCCGGCTCGACGAGATCGGCATTGATCACGAGGACCGGGTCATCCGACCGGTGGCCGCAGAAGGCTTCGCCGACACCGGCATCCACGTCTCGATCGACAACCTAGAGCCCGAGCCCACGATCACCGCAGACGGTGCCTGGTGGCATCCGGTCGCGGTCACCAACCCGCACATGCGCATCCACGACTCTCCGCTGCCTATCTCAGAGATCTTCGGTGTCGTCCGGGACGCCATGGAGGTCCAGGACGCGGCCACCCGCACCGGTCGAGAGGTGTTCCGCTGTGCCTGACATCAAAGCTGCCCTGGGGTGGCTTTTTGCTCCCTCCACCGAAGAAGTGCCCAAGCACCAGGCTATGGCGCTGACTTTCCTACGCATTCTGATCGGCATGTTGTGGCTTTACAACGTGTCGTGGAAGCGTGCTCCTAATTTCGGCGAACAAGCCGAAAACGGGCTTTGGAAATTCACGAACTATGCCGTTGAGTACCCCGTTTTCCCACCCTTTTCGTGGGTCATCGAAAATATGGTTCAACCGATTTTTCAACCCTTCGGTTGGGTCGTGTTGCTGTCCGAAACGGCGCTGGCGGTCCTGCTGCTGACCGGAACGTTCATCCGGGTTGCTGCGCTGATCGGGATTGCCCAGAGCACCGCCATCGCGCTGTCCGTGGCCTTTGCCCCCGAGGAGTGGCCGTGGGCGTATTGGATGATGATCGGCGCGCACGTCGTGCTTCTCTTCGCCTCGTCGGGCCGCTATCTCGCGGTGGATGGTCTGCGGGCGCGAGTGGCCAGCGCCGCCACGGTAGGCCAGGTATGGGGTGGGCTCGCCATCATCGTCGGGCTCTACAGCGCCCTGTTGTCCTTCGGCGCCCCGTTGGCCTCCCGAGGTCCTGGCCTGCATTCGACCGACCTGTCAGTCAGCTTCGGCTACTACAACCTGCTCGGTGGCATCGTGCTCATCGTCCTGGGCGCGATGTTGATCATGGCCGCCCGCCGGGATGCCGACATGACCGCCAAAGCGGCGGCCGGAATCGCCGTCGTAGCCGGCCTGTCGTTGCACGCCCAACTCGGATTCACCGACCCGATCCTGGGTGGCAACCCCACCTCAGCTACGTTCCTGTTCTGCATCGGGGTGGTGGCTGGTGCCATGGCCGTTGTGCCCTCGCTCCAGCACCGCAAAGACGCCGTCCACGTATAGATCTCCGAGCAGGACCGCCCCATACCGTCAAGCACTAGGAGTATTTGATGAGCATTGCCCGAAGCACTGCGTTCGGTCGCCGTTCCATTCTGATGGCGTCCTCTGGTGCCATGCTCCTGGCCGCCTGCGGCAGCGATGACAGCGAGCCCGCGAGCACCGGCGAGGAGTCGGACGATGACGCGGCCGATGAGCCATCCGGGCCACTGTCGATCTCTGCCATTCCCGACCAAGATCCGGAACTGCTCAATCGGCTCTACCCAGATGTGGCGGCCCGCTTCGCTGAGGCGACCGGCCTCGAGGTCGAATACAAGCCGGTCACCGACTACACCGCCGTGGTCCGTGCCTTCGAGGTCGGCGACATCTACATCGCGTGGATGGGCGGCCTCACAGGCGTTCAAGCCGCCTCGCGCGTCGAGGGCGCCCAGGCCATCGCCCAGCGCGACATAGACCCGGAGTTCACCAGCGTCTTCATCGCCAACACCTCGGCCGGCATCGAGCCCTTCGACAACGTCGAGGGTCTGCAAGCGTTGGCCGGTCACACACTCACCTTCGGTAGCGAGACTTCCACCTCAGGTCGGCTGATGCCGCAGTACTTCATGGAGGAGGGCGGATTCGATCAGGCCGACCTCAACGGGCAGCCCGGGTTCTCCGGCTCGCACGACGCCACCATCGAAGCCGTTGCCTCGGGGAGCTTCGAGGTCGGTGCCCTCAACGAGCAGGTCTGGGCGGCGACCGTGGAGGCCGGCGAAGTCGACCTCAGCGACGTCGTCATGTTGTTCCGCACTCCGACTTACTACGACTACCACTGGCTGGCCCGCCCCGACGTCGACGAAAAGTTCGGCGAAGGCACCACGCAAAAGGTCATCGACTTGCTGCTCGGATTGGACCCCGCCAACGAGGACGACGCTGCGATCCTGGAGCTGTTTGGCGCCGAGTCGTTCATCGAGACCGAGAACGCCAACTACGACCAGATCAAGAAGGTCGCCCAGGAGCAGGGCCTGTTGGCGTGACTCTGCCGGACCATGAACGCTGAACCTGCCGTCGTCTCACTGAAGTGCGTGGGGCGGCGGTTTGGCGGGCACGATGCCCTGCAGGGCATCGACCTGCTCATTCAACCCGGCGAACGGGTCGCGGTGTTGGGGCCGAGCGGGGCCGGCAAAAGCACCCTGTTGGCGATACTCAACGGCTCACTGCCTGCGACGACGGGCAGCGTCGAAGTGCTCGGGACCGATGTGGGCGCGTCCAGCCCTGCCCAGTTGCGCACTCTGCAGCGCCGGATCGGTCTGGTCTCACAGCGCCTCGACCTGATCGACCAAGTGCGCGTGCTACACAACGTCAACGCCGGGAGACTCGGGCGCTGGCCGACCTGGCGAGCCCTGGCCTCGCTGGTGACTGCGCGACCCGACGACGAGGTCCGTGACGCCCTCCAGCGAGTCGGGCTGGGGTGGGCCGCCTCGGAGCACACCGAACGGCTCTCCGGTGGCGAGCGGCAGCGGGTGGCCATCGCGCGTCTTCTGGTCCAGCGAGCCGAGTTGGTCTTAGCCGATGAGCCCGTGTCCAGTCTCGATCCCGGGCGGGCCGCCGAGATTCTCGGTTTGTTGGAGGTCGCGGCTCAGGGCTCGGCGCTGATCGTGAGCCTGCATCAGCCGGAGTTGGCCCGCGCCCATTGCACCCGAGCGATCGGGCTGTTGTCGGGGCGGTTGGTCTTCGATCTGCCGGTGAGCGAGTTGGACGAGGAACGGCTGGCCGACCTTTACGTCGTGCGGTGACTGGCCAACCGTGACCCAACAGCTAGACCGCGACGTCACCGCCGACGCGAATTCTCACGAACCAGTCGGACGTCGGACGAGCGTGCGCACGGTGCAACGCCGCCGCCTCATCGGCGTCCTGCTCGTCGGCATACCCTTGCTGTGGTCGGCTTATCGGGCGGTGTCCACCGGCACCGGGCTGGTCAACTGGAACGGCGTCAGGCTGCTCGATGATCTGCTGGCCACGGCTCTCTCGCCGGCACTCGACGCCGACTTCTTGCGGATCGTGCTCGACGGCGCGATCATCACCATCGCCTTTGCCGCGCTGGGGACCCTCGGTGCGCTGATCATCGGAGCGTTTGGCGGGCTCATCCTCAGCGACGTGGCGTGGACTCGGACTCCCCCGGCACCGATCCGGGCGATCCGACTCGCCCTGAGAGGCGTGCTGGTGGCCGCCCGGTCGATCCACGAGTTGGTGTGGGCGTTGCTCCTGGTCAGCGTCCTGGGGCTGGACCCCCTGGTCGGCGTGCTGGCTATCGCCATACCGTTCGGCGCGCAGACCGCCAAGGTCTTCGGTGAGACGTTGGACAACGTGCCCGATGCCCCGTTGCGGGCGTTGCGCAGCGCGGGTGCTCAACCGGTGCCGGCGTTGGCCTACGCCCTGCTCCCGGGGGCGTCACCGCTGTTGCTGTCCTATTCGTTCTATCGGTTTGAGTGCGCGATCCGGTCGGCCGTCCTGCTGGGGGTGGTCGGGATCGGCGGGCTCGGCCAAGAACTCGTGGTGAGTCTCCAGTCCCGCAACTGGGACGAAGTATGGACGTTGATCGGTGCCGTGGTGCTCATCTCTGCCGTGGTCGACCTTTGGAGCACCCAATTGCGCGCCGATATGGCCGTGATGAGTTGCGCGGACTGGTCGCCCGGACGAGCCAGTATGCCGTCAGCTCGCGGGTCGGGGCGGTCCCGCTGGGCACCTGCATCCGCTGTGGTCGGCCTCGTGGGCATCGGGCTCGCGTGGTGGGCCTCGGATGTGTCATTCGCCGGGCTCACCTCGGAGCGGACCCGCATGCTCACGGGGTCACTGCTCGAGGACTTGTGGCCGCCGCAGCTGCCGCTCGGAGGCTGGAGTGAACTGCTCGGGTCGGTGGCCGACACCCTGGCCATGGCGGTCCTGGCGATGGCGGTCGCGGTGGTCATCACGCTGCTGCTTGGCCCGTTGGCGACCGCTCCACGCGCGGTCCGTGGCGCGGCCCTGAGCTGGCCGCGTCGCCTTGTGTCCGGGCTCACCTGGGGTGTGTCCCGGTTCCTCTTGCTGGTGCTGCGCTCCATACCTCCCACGGTGTGGGCGATCGTGGCGCTGTTGGCCCTCTTCCCCGGGATCCTGCCGGGCGCGCTGGCACTAGGTCTGTATACGGGCGGCATACTCGGGCGGTTGGTCGCGGAAGCGTGGGAGAGCATCGACACCCGGGCGCGGGACGCGTTGCGGCATAGCGGGGTGCCGCGCTCGGTGGCTGCCGTGGCTGCGATCGCCCCGCCCTCGGCGCATCACCTTTTGACCTACACGTTGTATCGCTTCGAGATCTGCGTGCGCGACACCGCCGTGGTCGGGGTCGTCGGCGCGGCCGGCCTGGGGCGCTTGTTGGCAGAGAACCTCGCGACCTTCCGCTTCCCGGTGGTGATGACGGTGCTGCTCGCATCGTTTGCGGTCAGTGTTGGGGCCGAGTTGCTCGGTCGCTGGCTGCGCCGCGTCACCCGCGTCTAATGACCGATATGCGCGCTCTCCCGCCTTTGGCCACGTGCATCGGCGAGCGTATCGGTCATCAGGTCCACCAGATCAGCCAGTTGATCGAATCCTCGACAGTTTTGAGATGAGGGCATTCGGCCAGTTCCCCGAAAACGAGCAACCTTGACCTCACGCGCACCCTGTCGGAGGAAGAGGCATGTCTGACCGCACCGACGCCCCTGACGTGCCGCCCTGGCTTCCCGAGGATTGGGACCATCCGAGGCTCGTGCCGTTGTCCACCGGTCATCACCTGCGTCCGATCCGGGCCGCCGACACCGAGTTGGACATGATCGCGGTGATGAGCTCGCAAGCCCGGCTCTGGTCGATCTACGGGGAAGCCTGGGGTTGGCCTCCTCCGACGATGACAGCGGAGCAAGACCGCGAGGACCTGCAACGTCACGCCGACGAGATGGAGACTCACGAATCGTTCAATTACGCCTTGCTCGATACTGACGAAACCGAACTCATTGGCTGTGTCTACATCGATCCTGCCGAGCGCGCGGGTGCCGACGCAGACATCTCGTGGTGGGTGCGAGATGCATACGTGGGATCACCGGTCGAGGCCGCGTTCGACGCGTTGGTGCCAACGTGGATTGACCGTGAATGGCCGCTGCACAAGCCGCGCTATGTCGGGCGCGATATTTCCTGGGCGGATGATCTGGCGCTACCCCCGCCGCAGTAACAGGATTTAGCAGCCCAGGACGTCATCGACTGGCCGGAAATTCACATGTTCTTGCCATCTGGGGTGAATGTGCTGCCACTCGATCGAGGCTATAAAACCGCCAGCGCGCTCCGGGCCAGTTCCCGGACGTTTTCCCACTCTGATGCCTCGCGCAGCGCAGTCGCCGTCCAGAGGCTCGCGCGTTCGGGACGGCTGATGTCTTCGACCGCACGAGCGAGCGCGGCAATCCGCTCCGCCGCTAGCGACCCGATCCACCCGGCATGGTGGAAGGCGGGAATCTGGTCGACCATGTCGAAGAGATCGATCGCCAGGGCATCCGGAGACATGGGGCCGCCTCTAGCGGTAGCCCAGGCCAGCTGGTCTCCACCCGGAAGCGCGAGGACGGCAACCGCCCGGACCACCTCACTCAGACGGGCGGGGTGCGGGACTGTTGACGCGGGGCCGTCGGTTGAAACGAGTTCTGCGCGGACGACTGACGTGCCGAAGCGATAGTGAACGTCGTGCTCCGCTCCCAACGCATCCTGGAGCCGCCGGCTAAGTTGATACCCGCGACGGTCGTGATCCTCGGCCCACTGGGCGGTGTACGGTTCCGGCTTGTTCTCTTGAACCCGTTGGTTATATTCGAGAATCCAGGCATCCATGTCGGCGGACAAGTCGGCCGGGATCGGCAGCCGGTATTGGGTCTCGTCCGCATCCTCCTCGTCGCCCCAGACGCACACATTGACGCCTTCTTCAGCGAAGAACCGAAGCATCACGTGCCCATCCTCTGCTGTGACAACCCGTCGGAGGTCTCCCCTGGCGTGAGAACAGCGGGCGGCCACTGTATGCCGATAGGGAGGCGATCGAACATTGCTAGCCTGCCGATGATGTCAACGTCCAAGAGCGCACTACGGGGGAGCACCCTCGTGTTGATCGCAGCCAGCTTGTTCTTGGCCGCTGCTGCGGTTCGGTTCGTCTCCAGCGGGGACCTCGTCACCCTTGGCTTCGCGGTAGCCTTCGTGGTCATCTTCGTGGCCGGACTCGTTCAGCGCCGACGACTCAAGGCCCACAACCACGAGGAAGGCACCTGAGGTCTTTGACGTCCCTCTTCGCCCCCGACCCCCGAGTTGGACGTGGATGCGGTCCTGAGCCCACAAGCCCGGGGGCGCTCGATCTGCGGTGACGCTTGGGGGCTGCGCTGACGATGACGGCCGAGCAGAACCGCGAAGACCTCGCAGCCCGTTTCCTCATCGAGTCGCAGGAAATTCACGGATTCTTGGCCCAGTGCGTGAATTTGCTGCGAGTCGATGGAGCGCTGCGCCACAAATAGTGAAAACGCGCCGGGAAACCACGAACCCCCGACCACGTTTGTGCTGGTCGGGGGTTCTAAGACTGTCTCAACACAGTGCGCGCCCGAAGGGATTCGAACCCCTAACCTTCTGATCCGTAGTCAGATGCTCTATCCGTTGAGCTACGGGCGCCGGTCGCCACCGTGGCAGCGGCTGTGAACGATACCGGACTGGCGGGGGCCAGTGAAATCACCCGTCCCCGCCCGTTCGTCCGCGCTATGGTCGCACCAGGATCTGGCCCCGACGAGAGGTATGCCGATGAGCCCGGAAGGCCCCAAGGACAGTCCAGCGGTCAACGAGCCGACCACCACCTCCGCCGTCGAGCCGCTGCCGCCGGGGAGCAACGCCGAAGAAGTCGTCGACGCTATCGACAAGCGCGTCAAGGAAAGTTGGACGCAGATGGAAAAAGACGACGACACCGAAACCCGGGGCAGCGACGGTCCCGACGAGCCGCACGAAACCGAGGCTGAGCGCAACGGCGAGACCGAGGACGAGCCCACGGGTTGAGTCGAGAGACAAAGAAGCCCCCGCACACCGTCGGGGCGGTGGTCGGGGGCGATTCTGTGCGCGGAGGCGGAGGGATTTGAACCCTCGATGGGGTTTAAGCCCCAAACCCGCTTAGCAGGCGGGCGCCATAAACCAGGCTAGGCGACGCCTCCATGCTCCGTGCAGGGTCATAATGACACTTGCGCAGAACGGCGCTCAGGTTACCCGCGCGGGGTAGCGTTCTCCAAACAGCGCGAACTCATCACCGCAGCTGTTCGTTGGGGGACCGACGCGGCCGTGTGAGGATCAACCGAAAGGGTGGAGATGTCCGACTGGACACCGGAGGATCGGGACGACTCGTTCGACCCCGAATTCGACGACTCCACCCCCCTCAGCCGCCGCGAACACCGCCACAACGTGCAGGGCCACCCGGCGACCTCGGGGAAGAGGCGTCAGCTCCAACGCGCCTATCGCCTGACCGCACTCGGTACGCTTATCCCCGGCGCTGGGCTGGCGATGACCCGCCGCCGCCCTCTGGGTATGGCGATGCTCGCGTTCCTGCTGGTCGGCCTGGTCGGCCTGGCGTGGTACGTGATTGCCCGCGGCACCGAGGCCTCGGTGCTCGACCTCGGGGCGCGTCCGGTGCTGCTGCGCCAAGTTGGTTTCGTGCTGACAGGGCTGGTCATCGTCTGGATGGGATCAGTCGCGCTCACGGCCCTTTCCGCCAAGCCCACCCCCCTCGAGGGCGGGCAACGCTTTGGGCTGAGCGCATTCACCGCGCTGATGTGTCTCCTGCTAATTGCACCCACGGCGCTGGGCTGGCGATACATCAACGCCCACACCGACGCCGTCGACAGCATCTTCATCGGGCGACAGGATCCTGGCGACGGCAGCCCGCTGGCCGGCCCGGACCTGGGCAATGACGACCCGTGGGAGGGCACGCCTCGGGTGAATGTGCTGCTGCTGGGATCCGACGCGGGCGACACCCGTGAAGGCACTCGCACGGACAGCATGCTGATCGCCAGCGTCGACACGAGCACGGGCGACAGCGTGCTCTTCGGCATACCTCGCAACCTGGAAAAGGTGCCGATCCCGGAGGACAATCCCCTCTCGGAGATCTGGCCCGACGGCTACGATTGCGGCGATGCCTGCCTGATGAACGGCATCTGGACGGCAGCGGCCACCTTCGCCGAAGAGCGGCCCGAGTTGTATCTGGATGACCCCACTCCGGGCCCCACCGCCACCCGCGAGGTGCTCAGTGAGGTGATCGGCCAACCCATCGACTACACCGTGATCGTCAACCTCGAAGGTTTCCAGGACCTCGTCGACGCCATGGGCGGGGTCGAGATCAACGTGCAGGAGCGTCTGCCGATGGGCGGGCGCACCACCACGGACTCCCAGGGTCGACCCATGCTGGTGCCCGGCAGCGAATCGGGTTATCTCGAGCCGGGGCTGCAACAGCTCAGTGGCTATCAGGCCCTGTGGTATGCCCGATCACGGATCACCAGTGATGACTTCAGTCGGATGCGTCGACAGCGTTGCGTCGTCGCAGCAGTGGTGGATCAAGTTAATCCGCTGACGATGATCCAGCGCTATCCGCAGATCGTCGGGGTGGCGGGTAACAACATCACCGCCGATATCTCCCAGGAAGAGTTGCCTGCCTGGGCGGACCTGGTGCTGAAAGCGCAAAACGGCTCGATCAAGTCGTTGCCTTTCACCATCGAAAATACCGACGTTACCGACCCCGACTTCGACAAGATCCACGAGATGGTCGAAGAAGCGATCAACCCTTCGCCGCCGAAGCCGGCTTCCACCAGCACCCCCTCCGAGACGTCAGTGATGAACCAGCCCGACGAACCCACCACCGACGACACCACCGATGAAGAGCCCAAAGACGAGTTGGAAGACATCGGCGTCGTCTGCTGACCCCTCATACGAGACACAAAACAGCCCCCGAGTTCTCGCGAACTCAAGGGCTGTTTGTGGTCTGGACTCGCTAGGGAGTCACAGTTCCTCAGACGGGGCGAACGGCGTCAGCCTGCGGTCCCTTCGGGGACTGGGTGACCTCGAACTCGACCCGCTGGGCCTCGTCGAGAGTCTTGTAGCCGTTGCTTTCGATGGCCGAATAGTGGACGAACACGTCCGGGCCGCCTCCATCTTGTGCGATGAAGCCGAAGCCCTTCTCGGAGTTGAACCACTTCACGGTTCCCTGTGCCATTGGATCTCTTTCTGCTGTGCGAATGCGTCACAACCCACACGGTGTGGGAGGTGGGTCGAGATTGAACCCCCCACTCGCCGGGACATGCCCGGTTAGTGCTGACGTGCCGTGCCCAGGGGCTCGGCGTGTGCTTGACTGCGAGGAACTGCAACTACAACCGCGTAAACCGTAGCAGGGATTGCGCGTTGAGCCACCTTGAGACTTCTGGGATGATGGTCTGCGGCACGCGAGGTGGTTGCGGCGCCATGGAGGGTTCGCATAGTGGTCTAGTGCAGGCGCCTTGAAAGCGCCCGACGGAAACGTCCGTGGGTTCGAATCCCACACCCTCCGCGCAGAGAAGTGGCGCAACGCTTTTGACGACATCGGTTGCGCTGAATGGCGACTCGTGAGCACGAGGGCTAGGCTCAGCGACACAAACGCCCGAACGAAAGGAGCCAACATGCGCAGACTTATTTTGCTCGCAGGTGTGGCGATTGGCTACATCCTCGGTGCCAAAGCAGGCCGGGAACGCTACGAACAACTCGCGGATCAGGCCAGCAAGGTCTGGAGCGACCCGCGCGTCCAGACGAAAGTCGACGAGGTCAAGGAGCAGGCCCCGCAGGTCGCTGCGAAGGTCGGCGACAGGGCCAAGTCGACCGCCTCACAAGCGGGTGACCGCGCCAAGTCCGCCGCCTCGCAGGCCAAAGCCAAGGCGAGCGGCCACCAGACCAGCGACAAGGACGGCAACTACGAGAATGAAACGGGCTCCGTAGGAGACGACGGGGACCTCGAGGTTGACAGCTCCGGCTTCGGCCCTGGCGGCGACAAGCTGCCCTGAACCCTCACGCGTGATCGGGTCACGCCGAGCCGCTTGACACAGCCCCCTCCGACAAGGAGGGGGCTGTGTTGGTATGCCGTGGGCTAGTTCAATCCGTCCGGAGCTTCAGATCCACAGCTCGGGCTCGTCATACAGGGCCTCGGTGGGATCCTGCGTCGGGCCAGGGTGGCGGATGCGCGCCGGGATCCCGGTGGCGATTGCGCCCGCCGGCACATCCTTCACGACGACCGCATTGGCCCCGATCTGGGCTCCGGCACCGATTACCACCGGCCCCAGCACCCTTGCGCCAGCACCCAGCACCGCACCGTCGTGGACGGTGGGATGCCGCTTCACCGCCTCCATCGACCGGCCGCCGAGGGTGACGCCGTGATACAGCATGACGTCATCGCCGACCTCAGCCGTCTCGCCGATCACCACACCCATGCCGTGGTCGATGAAGAAACGAGCGCCGATGATGGCGCCGGGATGGATCTCGACACCGGTCAACGAGCGGCTGGCCTGGGAGATCAGGCGAGCGGGCAGTTTGGCCCGACCTCCACGCGACCAGAGGGCGTGGCTGATCCGGTGGGTCCACAGGGCGTGCAAACCGGGAGAGGCCAGCGCCATCTCGAGGCGACTCGTCGTGGCCGGGTCACGGACCAAGGCAGCGTCAAGGTCTTCGCGCATCGCACCCCACGCCCGCTTGAGCGGGTGTGACATCAGTCAGTCATGCCCTCGAACAGCACGGTGGACAGGTAGCGCTCGCCGTAGTCGCAAACAATGACGACGATCGTCTTGCCGGCGTTTTCGGGACGCTTGGCGACCTGAAGGGCCCCCCATACGTTGGCTCCGGTGGAGATCCCGGACAGAATGCCTTCCTTCGTGGCCAGCTCTTTGGCGGTGCGGACGGCGTCATCCAGCGTGACGTCGATGACCTCGTCGTAGAGCTCGGTGTCCAAAATCTCCGGGATGAAGTTGGCACCAAGGCCCTGGATCTTGTGGGGTCCGGGCTGGCCGCCGTTGAGGATGGGGCTGTCGGCGGGCTCGATCACGACGAGGCCGATGTCTGGCTTCTGCTCACGCAGGTAGCGACCAGCCCCGGTGATCGTGCCGCCCGTGCCGACGCCGGCGACGAAGATGTCGACCTCACCGTCGGTGTCTTCCCAGATTTCTGGACCGGTGGTGGCCCGGTGGACGGCGACGTTGGCCGGGTTGGCAAACTGTCGAGCGCGTACCGCACCTCGCTCGCTCGCGATCTCGTCGGCCTTAGCGACCGCGCCCTTCATGCCCTCAGGTCCCGGGGTCAGCACCAACTCGGCACCGTAGGCCCGCAGCAGCGCACGCCGCTCCAAACTCATGGTCTCCGGCATGGCCAAGACGACCTTGAATCCGCGGGCAGCACCGGCCATGGCGAGCGCGATGCCGGTGTTGCCGGAGGTGCCCTCGACGATGGTGCCGCCTGGCTGCAACTCCCCTGCCGCTACGGCCGCGTCGATGATGGCGTTGCCGATCCGGTCCTTGACCGAGGCAGCCGGGTTTTGCGACTCCAGCTTGACCACGACGTTGGCGTCGATGCCCTCGGTGAGGCGATTCAGTCGGACCAGCGGGGTGCCGCCGATCACCTTGGTGATGTCGTCGTGGACGCGCACGGGATGTCTCTCTTTCCTTGTCGTATGGCCCTGGCCCCGATGACGCAGGGGCGAGATCTCTTCAGGAAGTGATACATCGACATACCTGGCGTTATTCCAGAATGTCGTAGTCCACAATCGGAACATGACAGAGCGCGGCGACGCCAAGGGGGTCGATCTCGACGGCCGACTGCTGCGCTACTTCACCGCGGTCGCCGACGAACTGAACTTCACCAGGGCCGCGAGGCGACTGCATATCGCCCAACAGACGTTGAGCGATGGGATAGCCCAACTCGAGCGGGACCTCGGCGTGCAGTTGTTCACGCGGACGACCCGATCGGTCACCCTCACAGCAGCCGGCATAGCCATCAGGCCGCATTGCGCCGCTGCGTTGGCCGAGTCAGATCGCCTTCAGGCCGCCGCTCGGGCTTCGGGGAGGACCCTCGAGCGACGCCTCGTGCTGGGCTCTCCCGATTGGCCCGAGACAGACGACTAAGCGACGGCATACACCGGTTTGATCGGTCAATCACACCGACAAAGACTGTTTCCCTGAATTCGTGCTCGCTTCTACCTTCGGATGCATGAGCACAGAGACCGCGCAGATCAGCACCCGCCAATGGCACCTGGACGGACGGAGATGGGGCCGCTGGGTGCTGGGGTTCATCGGCTTCCCGCTAGCAGGGCTGGCCGCACAGGCCAGTGGCGGACCCATCGTCAGCATCACCTCCGCGGTGGTAGGCGGTCTGTGCGCGGGCCTCGTCCTCGGCGGGGTCCAGGCATGTGCTCAACGACTGCGGCCGCAGCAACGCGTGCGCTGGGCCCTTTCGACTTCATTCGGTGTGTCTGTGGGCTTGAGCATCGGGTCAGCCGGCGTCGACTACCGTACGGACACTGCCAGTTTGGCCGTGATGGGCTTAGTCACTGGGGCGGTTTTGGGTGCTGTTCAGGCTGCCGTGCTGGATGCCTCGAATCGCCGCCGCATCATCTGGATGCTGGCCCATGGACCCCTGTGGGCGCTGGGTTGGGTCATCACCGCTCAAGTCATCAACGACGTGGACGCGCACTATGCGACCTTCGGCGCCAGCGGGGCACTCATGGTCGCATCGGTGGGTGGGCTGATTCTGTCGATCCGGTCTGAGCAGGAGCCGCGAGCCGACCTATCGGCGCAGGGGACTTATCCGTAGCATTCCGCTATGCCCGCTATGCAGATCGTCGCCATCGTCCTTGGGATGAGCGTCACCGGGGTCGCCGTCGCGCTCTTTGTGATGTCGATTTCTCGGTTCGTCGCCTACTTCCGGCTCGGGGAGCCAGAGGCCACGGTCCGCACTGACGAACCGGTCGAGCGCACCAAAACGTTGGTGCGCGAGGTGCTCGGACACACCCGGATGGCCCGCAAGAAGTGGGTCGCGGTGGCCCACTGGATCGTGATGGTCTCCTTCGGGTTGTTGTTCCTGACGCTGGTCAACGCCTACGGGCAGCTCATCAGCCCCTCCTTCGATCTCTGGGGCCTCGCGCACTTCACACCGTTGGCCTGGGGGTTCGAACTGTTCGGCTGGGGGGCCATCATCGGCATCCTGACGCTGATCGTCGTGCGTCAGCGAGAGCACCCGCGACAAGCCGATCGGGGCAAGCGCAGCCGGTTCTGGGGGTCGACGTTCTGGCAGGCCTACTTCGTCGAAGCCGTCATTCTGGGCGTCGGCATCTGCATCGTGTTCCTGCGCGCATTGGAGTATGCGTTGGGACAGGCCGAGGGCGAGTCGTGGGCCAGCGCGCTGAACTTTCCGCTCACTGCGTGGATCGGCTCGATGTTCTCCGGTATGTCGATCGGCGCCATCG
Organism: uncultured Actinomycetota bacterium; assembly: GCA_963803695.1. Classification (GTDB taxonomy): domain Bacteria; phylum Actinomycetota; class Actinomycetes; order Actinomycetales; family Dermatophilaceae; genus Ornithinicoccus. Next base: position 272,586 of record CAWDNY010000011.1, on the reverse strand, counting down.
AGGGTGCCATCGTCGCCATCGCGCTGCTCAAGATCCTGATCTCGATGACCTGGATGATCATGATCGCCATCACCATGACCATGGGTGTGGCCTGGCACCGCTTCTTGGCGTTCTTCAACATCTATCTCAAGCGCAACGCCTCGGGCCGCACGGCACTAGGGCCGCTGGAGCCGATCGCGGTGGCCGGAAAACCGGTTGACTTCGAGGCGATCGAAGATCTCGACGAGGACGCGGCGCTCGGCGTCGGCAAAGTCGAGGACTTTACTTGGAAGGGGCTGCTCGACTTCTCCACCTGCACCGAGTGCGGGCGCTGCCAGGAGCAGTGCCCGGCTTGGCACACCGAGAAGCCGCTCTCCCCCAAGATGCTGGTCATCGGTTTGCGCAATCACCACCACGCGAAGGCTCCCTGGCTGCTGGCGACCGAGGAAGCGCGCGAGAAGGCGTTGAAGGGGATTGAGGGACACGGCATACCGGAGTCGGCGGTTGCCGCGGCGCAGCGTGACCTCGTAGGCAAGACCGAAGGTGACCCCACGATCCCCGACGGCGGGGCCATCATCGACACCGACGTGTTGTGGTCATGCACCACGTGTGGCGCGTGCGTCGAGCAATGCCCGGTGGACATCGAGCATGTGGACGCGATCGTGGACATGCGGCGTTATCAGACGCTGATCGAGTCGGCCTTTCCCAAAGAGCTCGGCGGCCTGTTCAAAAACCTGGAAAACAAGTCCAACCCGTGGGGTATGTCGGCCCGCGCCCGGATGGACTGGGCCAAGAACCTGGACTTCGAGGTGCCGCTGGCCGGTGGGGACGTCGAAGATCTGGCGGAGGTGGACTACCTGTTTTGGGTGGGCTGTGCCGGTGCCTTCGAGGATCGCGCCAAGGCCACGACGCAGGCTGTCGCGACGTTGCTGCATATGGCGGACGTGAAGTTCGCGGTGCTCGGCGACGGCGAGACCTGCACAGGTGACCCGGCTCGACGCTCTGGCAACGAGTTCCTGTTTCAGATGCTGGCGCAGCAAAACGTCGAGATGCTCAAGGAGGTCAACGCAACCAAGATCGTGGTGACCTGCGCGCACTGCTTCAACACGCTGAAGAACGAATATCCCCAGCTCGGGGGCAACTACGAGGTCGTGCACCACACCCAGTTGTTGAACCGGTTGGTGCGCGAGAAGCGACTTACCCCGGTGGCCCGACCGGCCGATGCCGACACCGCCGGGGTGGCCTCGACCGCCGAGACGGTGACCTATCACGACCCGTGCTACCTCGGTCGGCACAACGGGGTCTACGCACCGCCGCGCGAGCTGATCGGGGCTCTGCCGGGCGTGGAGTTCAAGGAGATGCCCCGCAATAAGGAGAAGTCCTTCTGTTGCGGAGCCGGCGGCGCGCGGATGTGGATGGACGAAAAGCTCGGCACTCGGATCAATATGAACCGGACCGAAGAGGCTTTGGCCACGGGTGCAGACCGGATCGCCATCGGCTGTCCGTTCTGCCGGGTGATGCTGTCGGACGGGCTGGTGCAGAAGCAGGCCGAAGACGCCCGCGAAGAGATCGAAGTGGTCGACGTTGCGCAGATGCTTTTGGCGGCCGTCAACCGCTCGAAGCCCGAGCCGGAGCCGGTCGCCGAGGACGCCGAGCCCGTACCCACCGCCTGACGCCCAATCGGCTGCTTTCGCATCACGCGGCCACCTGAGTCGGCGTCGCTCGCCCGCCCGAGGTGCTCTTTGGCTCGCGACACGCCGAGCTTGAGCGGCCACAGCGTGCATATGCTCGCTGTGGCCGATTTCGGTGGGCGAGTGCTCGGCCACGTGGCGGATGGGCCCTGGGCGATGATGGCCATCAGGCTTGACTCAACCCTGATGGCCCCGGAGGCGCACCATGATCATCATCGGCACTGTCCTCCCGTCCGACGTGGACCGCATTTCGGGCAAGGTCTTCATGACCAAGGGCGACAAGAGTCGCGACCTCTCGGCATTCTGGGTCCTGCTCACGCTGTCGGCGGTGATTGCGACTGCAGGCATCGTGGCCGACTCCACCGCCACCGTTATCGGCGCGATGATCGTGGCCCCGCTGATGACCCCCATCCTGGGCACTGCCTTGAGCATCGTGCTGGCGCAGCGTACTGCCCTGCGGCGAAGCGTGTCGTTGGTCATCGGCGGGGCGCTCGTCGTCATCTCGGTCGGCTTCGTGTTGGGGCTGCTCACACCACTGGACGTCACCGCTGCCACGAACTCCCAGGTGGCCGGTCGAGTCAGCCCGGGCTTAGTGGACCTCGTCGGGGCACTGGCCACGGGACTCGTCGGTGCGTTTGCCCTGCTGCGCTCGGAGGTGTCGGACACTCTGCCCGGCGTCGCGATCGCAATTTCGTTGGTGCCACCGCTGGCCGTCGTCGGGCTGACTGCCGAGTCAGGGGCCTACGGGCAGTCTTTGGGTGCGCTTACGTTGTTCATCACCAACGTCGCCGCGATCATCGCAACCGGGACGCTGCTGATGCTGTTGGCCAAAGTGCGCGACATCGCTCGGAGCTCCGGGACAGAGGTCGGCGAACTGAGGGGTTGCACGTTGGCCGTGGTCGGCTCGATGCTGGCCGTGGTGAGCGTGCCACTGGCTCTGAGCAGCGCCAACGTCATCGCGCAAAGCGTCGTGACCGCGCAAGTGCAGACCGTGGCTTCACAATGGGCCGACGAACAAGGCTGGGAGATCACCGATGTCAGCGTCACCGATACCGTCGGGAGTTCGACGGTGTCGATCAGTGCGCTCGGTCCGCCTCCGCAGCCCGACAAGGGCGAACTGAGACGGATGCTGGATGACGCAGGCCTGGCGGACACCGACATACAGATCACCCTGCTCATCGGTGGGCAGGAGACGTTGGAGTCGGCCACGGGCGGCCCTTGATCGATCCGGCTAGCCCAGGTTGTCGTCGACGAACTCCTGACCCACGTCGGCGGGGTCCTCGCCGTCCGTGACCACCTTGGCCAGCAGGTCGGTCAGAGTCGGTGTGTCCAGCACCGCAGAAACCTTGTTGAGGGTGGTGCTGACGCGGTCGTTGTTGGCGTCCTTGGTGAGCAGCGGCACCACGTTTTGCGCGACGAAGAGACTCTCCGGGTCCTCCAGCACGACGAAGCCGTTTTCCGTGATGGCCGGATCCGTCGAAAAAATGTTGGCCACGTCGATCTGACCGTCCGCCAACGCCTGCGCCGTGAGGTTGGTGCCTGCGACAATCGGCCGGTATGCCGAGAAGTCGAGTCCGTAAACCTCCGCCAGGCCGGGCACTCCGTTAGGCCGCTCCTCAAACTCAGGTGGGCCCCCCAACACCATCTCACCCGCCACCGGCTCGAGGTCGCCGATCGTGGTCAGGCTGAACTCCTCGGCTGCCTCTTGGGTGACGACGATCGAGTCTGTGTCTTCGGCCTCTGAGGGGTCCAACACGATCAGGTTCGCGGGCAGGGCGTCCTCCAGCTCGGCATACACCCCGTCTGAATCGGTTGCCGTCGCGTCAGGGTTGAAGTGCAGCGCCAGGGCTCCGGTGTATTCAGGAATCAGGTCAATCGAACCCTCCTCCAGCCCGGCGAGATACGTCTCGCGCGTGCCGATGCTCAGCCGCTGCTGGACCTCGACCCCTTCGCCCTCCAGGGCCGCGGTGTAGATCTCGGCGAGCAGGACGTTCTCCGGGAAGTTTGCCGAACCAATCGTGATCGAGGCCCCTTGCGGGTTTGCGCCTGTGTCGCCGCCCGTCGAGTCGTCCTGCTCAGCGCCGTCCGCACCGCAGGCGGCCAGCCCGGCCACCAGGGCGGCAACCAGCGCGGTCGTGTGTGCCATGCAGCGCTTCAGATCTGCGAACGGTGGAAGTTTGTGAACGAGCGGCTGGCTGTCGGGCCGCGTTGGCCCTGGTAGTGCGACCCCTTGGACGAGGAGCCGTAGGGGTGCTCGCTGGCCGAAGACAACTGGAAGAAGCAGAGCTGGCCGATCTTCATCCCTGGGTGCAGCACGATCGGCAACGTGGCGACGTTGCTCAGCTCCAGCGTGACGTGGCCGGTGAAGCCAGGGTCCACGAAGCCAGCCGTCGCATGTGTCAGCAAACCGAGACGGCCCAACGAAGACTTCCCCTCGACCCGTGCGGCGACATCGTCCGGCAGCGTGATCGTTTCGTACGTCGATCCGAGGACGAACTCACCCGGATGCAGGACGAACGTGTCGTCAGGCTCGACTTCGACCAGCCGGGTCAGGTCCGGCTGGTCCAACGAGGGATCGATGACCGGGTATTTGTGGTTGTCGAACAGCCGGAAGTAGCGATCGAGGCGGAAGTCCACACTCGAGGGCTGCACCATGGCGGGGTCCCAGGGGTCCAGACGCACCCGGCCGGAGTCGATTTGGGCGTGGATGTCGCGATCCGAGAGCAGCACCGCCACAGACTATCGGTGATGTGGAGCGCGATGGCGATGGTCAGTTAGACTTCCTCGGCACTGCCACGCGGGCGTAGTTCAATGGTAGAACATCAGCTTCCCAAGCTGAATACGCGAGTTCGATTCTCGTCGCCCGCTCCATACCGGCCCCAGTCCCGATTGCCGACCATCCCTTCGGCTGATGGTCCCCCGGTGTTCGTGGAGGCAGCGTGCCGTCGACTCCCCGTCCGGCCGCCGAGGTCGACGTCACCGCAGCACGTGTCTCCCACCTGCTCGCCGAGCAGCATCCCGATCTCGCGGACTTGCCACTGCACTTCGTGGCCAGCGGCTGGGACAACGCGGTGTTCCGACTGGGTGATCGGTATGCCGTCCGCTTGCCCCGCCGTCGAGTTGCAGCGCAGTTGATCGAGCACGAGGCGCGGTGGCTCGCTGAGTTGGCACCTCCTCTGCCACTACCCATCCCGGTGCCGTTACGCGTCGGAGCGCCGGGCGCTGGCTACCCGTGGGCGTGGACGGTGGTGCCGTGGCTGCCGGGGTCGATGGTCATCGAAGACCCACCCACCGATCTCGATGAGGCCGCTCTATCCCTTGGCGCGTTCGTTGGAGCGATGGGCAGCCCAGCCCCCGCCGATGCGCCGCCCAACCGCTATCGAGGCGTCCCCCTGGCCGAACGCCATGTCGCCGTGATGGCCCGGATCAAGGCGGCGCTGCCGGAGCCGCTGCGGGACCGAGCCCACCAGGTGTGGCGTGAGGCCAGGGCCGCGCCGCCGCATACCGAGGCTCCCGTGTGGCTGCATGGCGACCTTCACCCGGCCAACATCCTGGTTCATCGTGGAGCGATCGCTGCCGTCATCGACTTCGGTGACCTGACTTCGGGCGATCCAGCGACCGACCTGTCGCTGGCGTGGATGATGTTCGACGCTCGCCAGCGCGAGATCTTCCGAGAAGCGGCAGGCGGGTGCCACCAGGACACGTGGACGCGCGCCCGCGGAAACGCTCTTGCCCATGCGCTGGCCTGTCTAGCGTCATCCTCGGACGACCCGACTATCGCCGCCATCGGTATGCAGACTCTGCGCTTGGTGCTCGGGGATTCGCCTCCGAGCGCCGGGCAGTAGCCTCGACGCCAGATGATCACTCCCACGCACATCGTCACGAATGGGCTGCTCGCCCGGTTCAGCACCCGGCTGCGCAGGGGCCTCCTGGCGACCCCAGCGGCTCGGCGGGCCTTCGTGATCGCCGGCGCCGCGCCGGACATCCCGCTCTACCTGCTCACCGCTGGCGCGGCGGTGTACTACCCGTGGTTTCGCGGGCTGAGCATTGATGAAACCTTTCGGCTGGCCTTCGACGACCTGTTCTACACCTCGCCGCTGTGGATCATCGGGCAAAACACGCTGCACTCCCCGGTCGTGGTCGGCGTGATGTTCCTGCTGGCCGGTCGCGGATTCCTGGCTCGTATCCCCTGGCTGAAGGCGTTTGCCGCCGGGTGCCTCGTGCACATCGCGATGGACATCCCGGTGCACCACAACGACGGGCCGCTGGTGTTCTTCCCGTTCAACTGGAGCTATCGCTTCGCCAGCCCGGTCAGCTATTGGGACCCGGCGCACTACGGCAACATCATGGGCTCGATCGACATCGGGATCACCGTGATCGGCAGTGCGATCCTGCTCGGCACCTACCTTCGCCAGCGCCGAGCCTCCCGCCGTATGCCGACGCCCACCTGACCCTCGAACGGAAGAGTCAGCCGCGGCCGTAGACGAGCTTGACCACCTTGGCCAGCGTGTCCTCCGTGGCCTTGGTGCGCTCAAAGGTCGTCAAGGCAAACAGCGCCGGGAACCGCTTGTGCACCACGACCTGAGGGCTGCCGAACTCGCGCAGCCCGTCCTCACCGTGCACGCGCCCGAAGCCGGAGTCACCGATGCCTCCGAACGGCGATGACGGCAACTCTGCGGTCGCGAAGACCGCGTTGACCGAGACCATGCCCGTGCGCAACCGGCTCGCGATCTGACGAGCCTGCGCCCCGGCATACACCACCGCCGCGAGGCCGTATTTGGTGCCGTTGGCCAGGTTCACCGCCTCGTCCATGCTCGCCACCGGGCGCACGGTCACGGTCGGGCCGAAGGTCTCTTCTTGGTTGGCCAACGCATCGTCGGGCACGTCCGCCATGATCGTCGGCTGCACCACGTGATCTTTAGCGGGTTGCCCGCCGAGGATCACTCGGCCACCCCGAGCCACGGCATCAGCAATGTGGTCTTTGACCACACCCACCTGCGACGGAAGCGTCATGGGGCCGATCTTCGCGTCATCGCCGCCGCCAGCCTTGACCCCCTCGACCTGGGCAGTGAACTTGGCCAGGAACTCCGAATACACCCGTTCGTGCACGAAGATCCGCTCGGTGCCGATGCAGGCCTGACCAGCGTTCATCAGCGAGCCCCAGGCAGCGCCTTCGGCGGCAGCGTCCAGATCGGCGTCCTCATCCACGATGAACGCATCCTTGCCACCACACTCGGCGACCATCGGGGTCAGGCTCTCGGCGCAGACGGCCATGACTTTCTTGGCCGTGGCAGTCGACCCGGTGAACGCCACCTTGTCGACCCCGGAGCGCACCAACGCCGTGCCGGTCTCACCGTGGCCAGTCACCAACGTCAGGACCGGATGCTCCGGCACGACCTGAGCAAAAGCGTCGACCAGCCAGGCTCCGACACCCGCGGTCAACTCGCTGGGCTTGAATACCACCGTGTTGCCTGCGGCGAGCGCAGACACGATGGCACCCAGCGGCGTGAACACCGGGAAGTTCCACGGCCCGATCACCCCGACAACTCCGAACGGCTTGTATGCCACCGTGCCCGAGAGGTGCGGCGACATCAGGCTGGACTTGGTGCGTCGCTGGCCCAGGACCCGCTCGGCGTGCTTGCCCACCCAGGCGATGTGCCCGAGGGTCAGCGTGATCTCCAGGAAGGCGTCCGAGGTCGGCTTGCCCGTCTCGTCAGCGATCAGTCGGGCCAGCTCATCGGAGCGCTTGGCCAGGACCGCTTTGAATCCGTCCAACCGAGCGCGGCGCTGCTTGTAGGTCAGCACGGCCCACCAGTCGGCCGCCTCACGCGCAGCGTCCGTGGCGGCCTGCACCTGCTCGGCATCGTGGATCGGCCACGTCCCGAGCACCTCCCCCGTCGCGGGGCTGAGGACATCAAACGTCCCGTTGGTCTGTGAGCTGTCGCGGGTCGCCTGCTGAGTGTCGGTCACTGTGAGCCTCCATAGGTCGGTGGGCGCAGCGTAGTGCCCCTGGTGTGACAGACCCTGAGAGGCGCCTCCCGCGCCACCGACCGCTCAAGTCATGTTGCGCCCCGGTGCACCTCATCGAGACGCAGGAAATTCACGGGTCTGGGCCGTATGCCGTGAATTTGCTGCGACTCGACGACGACCGCGCGGCGGTCTCCGGGCCGCATATGGGCACACCCACCGACCGTTACCAGGCCGATGGGTGTGCAGTCCCAGACGCGCGACTTACCAGCGGTGCGCCACGTCGACCACGAGGCGGCTGGTGTCGGTGGACGCGTCATACAACGTGAAGGCGCGGAACGGCAATCGAGCCCGCACTCCCAGCGCAAACGTCGTCTGTCCCTCAAACGAACCGGCCCAGCGGATCTGGCGGAACGTGTCGTAGCCGTTCACGGACGGCATCGTGGGCGCAAACGTTGCGCCCTTCTTGGCGATGACGGCCAATCGTGCACCACCCGCGACGGGAACAGCCGCCCCGGACCCATCGGCCCGGACGGTCTTGACGTAGCGCACGTCGTAGCCGGCGGCGTCTCCGCTCATGTCGATGACCATGCGGTCATAACAGGCATGCCGTCCAGCGCGAACGCCCTGAACTTGCCCGCCCTGCATATCGCCAGCAGCCTCGGGCGTGGAGCCCCAGGTGATGCCGCAATAGGGGCTAGCGCTCGCAGGTGTAGCTATCGAGGCTGAGCTCGTGGCGCTCGGAGCCGCGATCAGCGTCACCGAGGCCAGCGCAACGACGGCTGCTCGGGCAAGGCGGGTACACGGGATTTTCATAGTCCACTCCTTTGTGTAGGAGGCCTCGCCGTCCGGTGATGCATGCGTGATCGTCGGGTCAGCGACACGGTGGCCTCACTCTTACAGAGGAGTGAGGTGCAGCGCTGATACGCAGAATTCCCACTTTTTGGTCAGCATGAGGGCCGCGCACCTAGACCTTGAGTCGACCCAGGATGGCGTCGGCGAACCGGGTCACTGCGCCGTCGTCATACGGCAAGAACATCGAGGGTTCGGCGAGTTCGAGCTCCAACAGGACAGGGCCTGCGGGTGACGGCAACAGGTCGACTCGTGCGTAGAGCGGGATCTGGTCGCCGGGGACGGCGACGAGGGCGCGGTCGGCGATATCGCGCTCGGCCCGGCTGGGCTCCCGAGGGGTGATCTCCTCGGCCGCAAACAGTCCGTCGACCAGATCGGCACCGGGCCGCAAGATGGCGGCCTTGCAGATCGCGTGCGAAAACTTTCCGTCGATGAAGAGCAACGCCGTCTCACCGTCAGTGTCGATGTCCTCGACGTAGGGCTGAATGAGTGCGGTGCGACCACTGGCGAGGATGCGCTCGACGTGCGCGGTTGATCGGTCGGCTTCTTGAGGGCCGAGGCGGAGCGTGTCTTTGGAGCCTGCCGAGACTGACGGCTTGGCGACGTGCTCCCTGTCGAGCAGGTCGTGCTGGGGCGACTGGCCCGGCTCGATGAAGGTCGAGGGCACGATCGGCACGTTACCGGCCGCCAGATCGAGCAGGTAGCGCTTGTCGGTGTTCCAGCTCAGGGTCGCGGCGTCGTTGGCCAGGGTTGTGACTGCACTGATCTGATTGGCCCAGTCCAGGAACTGCTCGCGCCGGGTCGCGTAATCCCAGGTCGAGCGCACCACCACCAGGTCGTATGCCGACCAGTCGATCGCCTCGTCGTCCCAGACCGTGGCGCTGGCTTCGGCTCCGCGACGTCGCAACTCTGCCGCCAGGTCTTGACCCTCGTCGTCTAAATCGGCGACCTCGACCGAGGTGGCGAGGGCGATCGAGGGGCGTGACGGCATACCGACTCCTTCATGCTGTTGAGGATCAGCACACTTTAGAACGCTGACCGGCATCCGTTGCGCCGACGCGACGCGGTCTCGACCAGCGGTCTGAGCGAGGTCCTGCGCCAGATCTCAGCCGTCACTGCCGGCATGTATCGTGCACGCATCGACGCCGAATCCAGCGCTTCACCTGCACCGATCCTCGTCCTGGGGGCCACGGGCACCATTGGGCGCTACGTCGTAAACCAACTTCGCACCTGCGGCGCCTTCGTTCGTGCAGCGGCCCGGAACCCAGACCGGCTGACAGGCATGTGGAGCGAAGGTGTCGAAGCGGTGGCCTTCGACTTCGGCGAGCCATCGACATGGTCAGCGGCGTTTGCGGGTGTCGACACCGCATACCTCATGCGCCCGCCGCACATCAGCAATATTGTGCGAGACATGGAGCCAGCGCTGGAGGCCATGGAAACCGCTGGCGTCAAGCACGTCGTGCTGCTTTCAGTCCTGGGCGCCGAGGACATGCCCTGGGTGCCGCACGCGAAAATCGAGGCGTGGCTGAGGTCCAGTTCGATGAGTTGGACCTTCATCCGGCCGTCGTTCTTTATGGAGAACCTCTCCGGGGTCCATGCGCCCGCTATCGCCGATCGCCGGGAGATCATCGTCCCCGCCGGAAAGGGCAAAACCTCTTTTGTGGCCGCCTCGGACATCGCAGCCGTCACCGCAGCCGTGCTTCTCTCACCACACGAACATCGCAACCGAGCATGGGCACCCACAGGGGCCGAAGCCTTGAGCTACTACGCCGTAGCAGCGATCCTGAGCGAGGCCATCGGGCACCGGATTGACTACCGGCGGCCCGGCATCCCCGCCTACGCCGTGCACGCCCAGCGCGATCTCGGTATGCCGTGGCCGATGGTGGCCACCACAATTGGGATCTACACCATCGCGCGGCTCGGGAGGGCGGGCGGCCTGACCGACGATGTCCAGGCCGTGACCGGTCGAGAGCCGATCAGTCTGCGAGAGTGGGCGATCGAGCATCGCGACGTGTGGGTGCCCGGGTGATGAACGATTCTCTCCGCCGGATCGACACGGCATTGCTCGAAATGCAACGGGCGCTGGCCAACTCTTTTAGCTCGGATGACTCGATCTTCGGCCGAGTCGAGATGTCGACGTTGTGGGTGGTGGACGCGCTATGGCGCAACCCGACCGAGCATCTGCTGACGATCACCCAGATCGCTCAAAGTTTGAATATCGAGCAGTCCACCGCGACCCGCTTCGTCGCACGCGCTCAGATCGCCGGCGTCGTCTTACGGATTCGTCCGCCCAGCCGTCCGGACAGCATCAGCGTGGCACTCACCGACCGGGGCGAGGCTTTGGCCCGATCAGCGGAGCGGTGGCGTTACGCCTTCTTGAGGGACCTGCTGGCCGGGTGGTCGGATGAGGATCGGGACCAGTTCGGGGTCCTGCTGTCTCGATTCAGCGCCGTGCTGATCCCTCTTCAATCGCCTGAGCCGCCGCCGAGCACCGACGGGAACGCGTCGGCGTAGCTGCGCCAGGCACCGCCTGGGGTGTCGACCGAGTCGGCACTGAGCACACCGCGCACGATCGCCCGGGTCACCACATCGGCCGCAGCGGTCAGCAACCCGTGGAAGCCCTCGTGGCCCGGTGCCTCGCGGTCGCCCGTGGCCAGCGCAAACAGTGTGTCCCCGTCAAACATGGTGTGGATCGGGTTGATCGCCCGAGCCATCCCGTCGTGGCCGCTGCCCGCCAGGCGAGCGCACTGCGCCTTCGTGAGCGTGGCATCGGTCGCGATGACCCCGATCGTGGTGGCCAGCGTCTTGCCACCCCGACTGGCGAACGGCGCTCGCAGGGCCGCCACGCGGGAGGCATCCAACTCCTCGGGCAAAGGCCCAACCAGGGGGTATGCCGTCTCGCGCCGACCGTCAGGGCCAAGCCCGCTGGCGTCGCTTGGGTTGAGATAGGGACTTCCGTAGAAGCTCCCCGTGGCGGGGTCGGCGGCCGATCCGACAGAATTCACGACCACGAGGGCCGCGATGGTCGTGCCGTCGGGAAGCACGTCACTCGCAGAGCCGACGCCCCCCTTGAGCCCGCCGGCCTTGGCGCCGGTGCCCGCACCAACGTTGCCGAGTTGCGGCACGTCGCCGGTCGCGGCCCGCGCCGCTGCCTCTCCAAACGACGCATCCGGGAAGGCGCTGAAGTCACCCCCGCGCCCAAGGTCGAAGATCACGGCCCCGGGCACGATCGGCACGACATCCGCGGGGCCACCCATCCTGAAACCCACGCCCTCGGCATACCGCTCGCGCATGACACCGTCTGCGGCCGCGAGCCCAAAGGCACTACCACCGCATAGGCACACGGCGTGGACGCGCTCAATGAGGTTCTGCGGATTGAGCAGATCGGTCTCTCGGGTGCCAGGCCCACCGCCTCGGACGTCGACTCCCCCGACTGCGCCGGAATCGGGCGCGAGGACGACCGTGGTGCCGGTCAGCCAGCCGTCACCGACTCGCTGATGTTGGCCGACCCGGATGCCTTCTACGTCGACGAGCGAGTTCGTGGGGCCGGGGTTCGTCATCGGCGCAGCCTCTCACGGACTGCCGGGCGGCGGCTCCGAAGTCGCCCAAGTGCTCAGAGCACGCCGTGCAAGGCGCGCTGTGAGCATTTAGGCAGCGGGAGGGTGAGGGTCCAGGGCCTTGTTGAGGCTGTCCGCATACTGCTGGGCCGTGTCGTCGCAGCTGAAGACGAAGCCGAACGCGACGCGGCCAAGGTGCGCTTCACGGTGACCAACCGGCACGACGATGGACCTCCCGCCCGGTCCCATGACCCCGTCCTTGAAGAGGGTAAGTGTGTAGATGCTGGCATGGCCAACTGCCTCGCGAGGGAAGGAGCGAGTGCGCAGACGCCCCCGGATGAGGACCTCACGGCCGCCGATAGCAACGCCCACACCACCCATCCGCCAGATGAATAGGGCGATCACGGCGTACAGGATCAGCAATGGCGCGATGGGCGCTGGCTCCCCGTCGGGAAAAGCGAGCATGACGCCGAAGAGTGCACACCCGAACGCGAGGTAGAACCCCACGACCACGTACCGCATCTGAGGGAACGCGAGCACGTGGGTGGTCTCCTCCTCGTGACGCGGCGTCATTTTGAGATCATGACGCGCGATGAGACCAACGACAAAATGCCGACATCGGTGAGGTCGGGCGAGCGATCTGTTGCGGCGTCCCGCGACGCGGGGCACATTGGATGCTTGACCCGACACCTCGATCGGCCACCTTAGGAGGCACTCGTGAATGCCATCGAACCGCCCGCCCCACTCGTGGACTGGACCCTGCGCCTGGAAAAGATCACGGCGCTGGACGACGCCATCGCTCGGATCGAGCCCGAAATCGATGTGCTGTTTGGCTCCGGGCTGCGAGGCTCGCTGCTGCGCGGAGATTGGCTCGGACACGCGGTCCACCCGGTCCTGACCGACTTCGTCCTCGGGTCGTGGACCTCCGCGACCGTGCTTGACGTCTTCGGCGGACCTGAGTCCGCCAGCTCAGCCCGCAAACTCGTCGGGGCCGGACTTCTCGTGGTCGGCCCCACTGCGTGGACGGGCTGGGCGCAGTGGTCGGGCTCGGAGTTGCGCGACAAGCGGGTCGGCCTCGTGCATGCGGCCACGAATGGGCTCGCCGCCAGCATGTATGCCGCGTCGTGGGTTGCCCGTCGACGTGGCAGTCACTCGGCCGGGGCTGGGCTGGCGATGGCTGGGGCAGCAGTCGCCGGAGTCGGCGGCTACCTGGGTGGTCACCTTGCCTCGGCGAGGCACGTGGCTAGCCGCCACTCGGCATACGCCGACACCGACTGAGCGGATCGCCGGCTTGTCGGCATACCCGGGCAGATGACCGATAAGCGCGCTCTCAGCGCCTCCGCATGGTGCAACAGCGCGCTTATCGGTCATCTGGGTCAGCGGCGGAGGGTAGGGATGGCCGCGAGGAGTTGGCGGGTATAGGGATGCTGCGGGTCGTTGAAGAGTTGCTCGGTCGGGGCGACCTCGACGAACTCACCGGACTTCATCACGGCCACACGCTCGCAGACGTGCCGCACCACCGACAGGTCGTGGCTGACAAAAACCAACGTCAGGTCGAAACCGCCGACAACATCATCGAGCAGGTTCAGCACCTGGGCCCGGACCGAGACATCGAGGGCGCTGACCGGCTCATCAGCCACCAGGATGGCCGGGGACGGCGCGAGTGCTCGGGCGATGGAGATGCGCTGCCGTTGGCCACCGGAGAACTGGTGCGGAAACCGACTTGCGGCGTCCGTCGGCATACCGACCGCGGTGAGCAGCTCCTCGACCCTTGTTACGCGGGATGCGCGGTCGCCCACCCGTTGTGCCACCAACGGCTCAGCGATGATGTCGCCGACGCTCATCCTCGGGTTCAGCGAGCTCATCGGATCCTGGAAGACGACTTGCAGTTGCCCCCGCAGCCATCGCAGGTCACGCCAGGACTGCCCCACGATCGGACGACCCCTGACCTCGATGGCCCCAGACGTCGGCTGGTCCAGCCCGCACATCATCCGGAGCAGTGTCGATTTGCCCGAGCCGGACTCGCCCACGATGCCGAACCGCTCCCCGGGGGCGATGTCGATGCTGACGTCCCGCACCGCACGCACGACCGGGCCGGGCTCGCGCAAGGACGTTCGGGGCCGATGAAACTCTCGGCTCACACCGCGCACCGAGATGGCCGGGGCGATCGGGCTGGCCGGGGTGTCGGCTGTTGGCGGTGTGGCCCCCGATGACTCACTCATCGATGGTCACCACATCTGCATCTCCGGCCGGGTGGACACACGCGAAGCCGTATGCCGCATCGCCGGCTGGGTGCTGCCCGCGCACCGACCACTCCGGTTGGCGCTCACAGGCCGACGTGGCGTGGGCGCACCGGTTGCGGAACACGCAGCCCGCCGGGAAGTGACCTGCCGAGGGAACCGTGCCTTCGATGGTGGGCAACGGGCTGCCATCGGGCACGGCGCCGAGATCGCTGGCCGCCAACAGCCCTTGGGTATACCGATGGCGCGGATCGGCGAAAATCTCAGCAACAGGGCCGGCCTCGACGATCCGACCGCCGTACATCACCAGCACGCGCTCGCAGACCTGGGAGACCACCGCCAGGTCGTGGGTGATGAACAGCAGGGCCGCATCTCGTGTCTCGACTCCGGTCACGATCAGGTCGAGCACGGTGGCTTGCACCGTGACGTCCAGCGCCGTCGTCGGCTCGTCGCAGAGCAACAGGAGAGGGTCGTTCGCGAGCGCAATCGCTACCACGACGCGTTGCCGCTGGCCGCCAGAGAGTTGGTGCGGATAGGTCCGTGCGGTGGCCACCGGATCGTCAAGCCCGACAGTGTCCAAGACCTCGATGGCGCGCTCCCGAGCGGCCGCGCGACCCAGCGAGGTCCGGTGCAATCGGATCACCTCGGCCACCTGGGCCCCGACGCGCATGGTCGGGTTCAGCGCGGTCATCGGCTCTTGGAAGACCATGGTCATGTCGTCGCCGCGCACCGTGGCCATCTGGGCCGAGGTCTGCTCGAGCAGGTTGCCGTCGTGGCCGGCCAGGCGCACATCGCCTGTGGCCGTCAGCCCATCGCCGAGCAGGCCCATGACCGACAGCGCGGTCAGCGACTTGCCCGACCCCGACTCCCCGATCAGGCCGACCCGCTCACCTCGGTCGATGGAGAACGTCACGTCGCGTAGCAGGTCGGTGCGCGCGGTAGCAACGCCGAGCCCTGACACGGTGAGGACCTGCTCTGTGTCGCTCATCGGTCAGCCAGCTTCGGATCGAGGGCATCGCGCAGCCCGTCGCCGAACAGGTTGAACCCCAGCACCGCGAGCGCGATCGCCGCACCTGGGATCAGTGCCAGGTGCGGGGCTGAGCGCAGCGTCGATTGCGCTTCAAACAGCATCCGGCCCCAGGACGGCTGACCCGTCGGAGTGCCCAACCCCAGATAGGCCAACGCCGCCTCGGCCAGGATCGCGATGGCAAACGACACCGATGCCTGCACGATGATCAGCCCCACCACGTTGGGCAGCACGTGCCGGGTCGCGATGGCCAGCGGCCCGCGACCCGCAGCCCGCGCAGCCATCACAAACTCGCTGCCGAGCACACCCAACGCTCCCGACCGGGTGATCCGAGCAAACGAGGGCACGGTGGCGATGCCGATCGCGATCATCGCGACCAGCGTCGATCCGCCGTAGAGCGCAGCAAACATGATCGCCAGCAACAGCGCTGGGAACGCCAGCAAGATGTCGTTGCCCCGCATGATCAGCTGTCCTAACCAACCCGGAGCCATCGCCGCCGCGATGCCAATCGGGATCCCCACGATCGCGGCCAGGCCGACCGAGACGATCCCGACGTAGAGCGCCGTCCGCGAGCCGAGCAAAATCTGCGTGAACACGTCCCGGCGGAAGCGGTCCGTGCCCAGCCAGAACTCGGCGTTGGGCCGTTGGTAGGCCTCGGTGACCAGCACCTTCATCGGCGGGTGCGGCGTCCACACGAACGACACCAGCGCCATGAGCACCACCAGCGCGACTAGGGCGGCCCCGACCACCAACGACGGGTTCAGCCGGCTCCGCCAGATCGACCGCTCGACCACCGGCGGGGACACCTCGCTCACGCTCGACCCCCAGCCCGCAGACGCGGGTCGATCACGACATACAGCGCATCGACGATGAAGTTGATGACGAGGACCGCGACGACCAACACCATCACGACGCTCTGAACGGTCAACAGCTCGCGTTCGCGCACCGAATCCAGCAACAGCGAGCCGAGACCGGGGATGACGAACACGCGCTCGACCACCACCGCCCCGATCAGCAACCCGGCGAGTTGCAGGCCAAGGACGGTCACGACGGGGACGGCGGCGTTGCGCAGGGTATGCCGAAAGACAGCTTGGGCAGGCCGCAAGCCTTTGGCCTGGGCGGTCCGCAGATAGTCCTGGTGCAGCTCGTCCAACACGGCCGAGCGCACATACCGAGCCAGCACCGACCCCTGCACCAACGCCAACGAAATCGCGGGCAGGATCAGCCGCCGGGCAAACTGCACTGGGTCTTCGGCAGGCACCACCCAGCCAAAGGAGGGCAGCCACCCGAGTCGCACCGCGAACACCGAGATCAGGAGTATGCCGGCCAAGAACGCGGGCACGGCCACCCCGACCTGAGACAGTCCGGACAGCACCACCCCGTCGACGTGCCGGTGACGCACAGCCATCCAGGTGCCCACCGGCACCGCGACCAACAGGGCCAACAGCGTGGCTGCCCCGACCAACCACAACGTGACCAGCAGACGATCAGCGATCTGCGGGCCGATGGCGGCCCTGGAGATGTATTCGATGCCCGGATCGAGCCGGAGCATGCCGCCGACCCAGTCGAGGTACTGGACCAACACCGGGCGATCCAAGCCGAATTGCGTGGTCATCCGGGCCACGGCCTCATCCGAGGCGTTGACGCCGAGAGCCACTCGAGCAGGGTTGCCGGGCAAGACCTGCATGAAGCCAAACACCACGACGGTGCTGATGGCGACGCTGACCAGCAGCACGCCGAAGCGCCGCGCCAACTCCCAGACCATCGCAGGGACGGGCGGCTCAGCCGAGCAGCCCGATCCTCACTCTCGAGCCAAAGCGGACAGGTCGAAGGACGTGCTCGCCGCGTTCTGCGGCAGTCCCGTGATGTCGGGATCGGCCACGATAAGGTTGGGCAGCAGGAACAGGAAGTCTGCGGCCGCGTCCTCGCTGATCAGCGCGGCTGCTGCCTGCATCTTCTCGATCTGCTCGTCCTCAGTGTCGGCCGCATCGGCCTCATCGAGCAGCGTGGAGATCTCGCCGATGCCGTAGCCGGTGTAGTAGTTCGGGTTGCCGAACACGGTGCGCATGTCGCGAGGCTCGACGTGGGCCACAATCGACATGTCGAAATCGTGGGCGGTGAAGACGTCGCTCAGCCAGGTGGGGAAGTCCAGTTCATCGATGGTGACCTCGAACCCGGCGTCCTCCAGCATCGACTCCACCACGGTGCCGCAGGCGACGGCATACGGCAGGGTGGGCAGGCGCAATCGGACCTCGACCCCGGTGTTGCCGCTGTCCTCCAGCAACTTCTCGGCTTTGTCCACGTCGAAGGGATAGTCGCCTGTGCGGTCCTCATACCAAGGGTCGGTCGGCGGCACCATCGAGCCGATCAGCTCACCACGTCCGGCCCAGCAGGTGTCCATCAACGACTGGTGATCGATCGCATACCGCGCCGCCTGTCGCACCCGCACGTCGGTAAACGGTCCCTCGTCGTTGTTGAACGACAAGACGACCTCGCCGTTGGTGGTGCCCTCGATGACCTGATAGTCACCGTCCTCGAACTCGGCCAGCGACTCCGGTGCCTGCACCGTGCCGATGACGTTGATCTCACCGGTCAGCATGGCGCTGTTCATCGCGTTGCCGTCACCGAAGTAGGCCAAGGTGACCTCATCGAAATACGGCTCCTCACCCCAATAGTCGTCGTTGCGAGCCAAGGTCAGCGACGCGCCCCGGTCCCACTCGTCGAACACGTAGGGCCCGGTGCCGATCGGCGACTCCGCCAGATCGTCCACCCCGTCGGTGTCGAACATCGCGCCGACCGAGGTGGTCATCGCATACAACCAGGAGTTGTCGGGCTGGCTCAGCGTCACCGTGAGCTCGTAGTCGCCGGTGGCCTCGACCGACTCGACCGGATCCATCTGCGCCTTCAACGACACCGTCCAGGCATCGGAGAGCACACGCTCAATCGAAAACACCGCGTCCTGCGCGGTGAAGTCGGCCCCGTTGCTGAACTTTGCGTCCTCGACCAGCGTGAAGGTGTAAGTCAGTCCGTCGTCACTGACCTCATACCCGCTGGCCAGCGCCGGGACGATCTCGCCCGTGCCACTGTCGACCTTGAGCAACGTCTCGTAGACGTTGTACAGCAGGGCCTGTGGGATGGCCGCCCCGTCGGTGGTGGTGAAGTCCAGGCTGGGCGGCTCGGCGACCAAACCAATGGTGATCGCCTCCGCCGCTGGGCCGCCGTCGCTGTCGGCGCTCGGGTCATCACTGCCCCCGGCGGTGCATGCGCTGAGCGCCAGAGCCCCAGCCATCGCGCACCCCACAGCGCGGATCGTGGTCGTAGCCATCGGGTGTTGCCTCCGTGTGTGATGCGGGTGGTGCGCGTCCGGAGCCACGTCCGGAGGGTTCCGTGCAGGCGCACGGCAGGCCCCAGAGTATGCCGACCCGCCCGCCAAACACACATCGGCGAGGCCGCGAATCCCCTGATTCGCGCGGCCTCGCCGACGGTACCCCCCTGCTGAACGGGTTACTTCACCTCGCGGTGCAGCACCCGCCACACTCCGACCGCCATGGGGACGGCGACCCAGATGGCCACCGAGACGCCGATCCGGGCCCACTCATCTCCGGTTGGTGCCATGCCCATAAAGAAAGGCTCCATGGTCCGGTTGATATCGATCCAGGAGAAGAAGGTGTCCCATGACGGCAGCAGGAAGCCGACTCCGCTGATGGCGATCGGCACGGCGAAGAACGCCACGATGGCCGCTGGTGTGTTGAGCAGAGACAGCCCGAAGGCCGTGCCCTGCAGCATGCTGATCAGCAGCACGAACCCCGCGCCACCGACCGCCCACCCCACGATCGACCAGTCACCCTCGATGCCACGAGTGGAGATGGCGATCTGGTGCACGATCACGGACATCAGGACCGCAACCGCGAAGAGCACGACGCCGAGCAGGAGCGAGCTGATGACCTTGGCCAGGATGGTCCGGCCGCGACGGGGTTCCAGAGCGAAGGTGGTCATGGCAGTGCGCTGCGACCACTCAGAGGTGGCGGCCATGATGCCGATGATCGGCAGCAGGGTCGACAGCGGAGTGGTGGCACCGCCCAGATAGTTCATCCACGTGTAGTCCCCGCCGTTGGTGAACAGCATGATGGCGAACACGATGGCCGTGATCGCGGCAATGCCGACGAGGAACCACCGGCCGGCGATGGTGTCGAGTTGCTTGCGCGTCTCGACATGGATCAACCGGGTGAACGGCACGGCCTTGATGGGGTCGCGACGTCGCGGGCCATCGGAGGTGAGCAGTGCGCCACTCTCCGGCAGGCCGGACTCTTGGGTGTCGTATGTCGGGTCCTGGGTGATTGTCATGCTGCAGCCTCCACACGGGCGTCGTCGCTGGTCAGGGTCAAGAACATTTCTTCCAGTCCGCGGTTGTCGGCTGGGCGGAGCTCGATGAGCGGGATCTGCTGGGCCGCGGCCACCGCGCCGATCTGGGCGGGCTCGGCGATGGTCCGCAGACCGTTGTCCACCTGGTCGGTGTCGATCTGTTGGTCCCGCAGCGCCTGCGCCAAAGCGGCGTCGTCGATGCTCTTCACGAACGTGCCGGAGGGCCGGAGCAGGTCTTCGGTGGCACCTTGGGCCACGATCTTGCCGCGCCCGATCACGATGATGTCGTCGGCGATCCGCTCGATCTCGTTGAGCAGGTGTGAGGACAGCAACACGGTGCCGCCCTCGTCGGCGAACCGGCCGAGCAGGTCGCGCATCCAGCGGATACCGGCCGGGTCGAGGCCGTTGGCCGGCTCATCCAGCATCAGCACCTCGGGGTCCCCGATCAGGGCGGCGGCGATCCCCAGACGCTGCCGCATACCCAGGGAGTAGTCCTTGACGCGTCGCTTGGACTCCTTCTTCGACAAGCCGACCACGTCGAGCATGCGGTCGACGCGCGTGGCGTCGAGGCCCTGGGTCAGCGCCGAGAGGGCCAGGATCTCCCGGCCGGTGCGACCGCTGTGCTGTGCGGACGCGTCGAGCAGGACGCCGACGTGCCGGCCCGGGTTGGTCAGCGAGGAGAACGGCTGCCCCAAGATCGTTGCGCTGCCGGAGGTGGCCGGGGTCAGCCCGGACAGGATGCGCATGGTGGTCGACTTACCCGCGCCGTTGGGGCCGAGGAAGCCGGTGACTCGCCCGGGCTGTGCCGTGAAGGTCACATCGTCGACGGCGACAAAGTCCTTGTATCGCTTCGTGAGGTTCGTGGTGGTGATCATGGGGATAACTCTGGTCGAAACGATCGGCACCGACATCGGCCTCAGGTAGCGAACCGGCCCCTACTTTGGTCGCAACTTCGCCACCCTGGGCTGATCCTTTCGGCGGACGATGTCAGGGACGGGTCGGCATACGCTCGGGGTATGTTCCGCGCCATCCCTGCCACGACTGTGCGCGGTGAGGTGTGGCGACTGGGCGTGGCGGGTCTCTTCGGCCTCTTTCTCTTGGGCATCGCGGCCCCCAGCAGCGACTCCGGCCTGCCGTTCCACGTGGCGTGGGACGCAGCGGTCGGCGTGTTGTCCGTGGCGGCTCTGGTGTATCGGCGCCGCTTTCCACGGGCCATCACCCTGCTGCTGACGTTGTTTTCGGCCGTGTCGCTGATGTCCGCTGGCCCGGCGCTGTTGGCGTTGGTCTCGCTCGGGACTCGGCGGCGGTGGCGGGACGGGCTGATCGTGCTGCCGGTCTGGATGGCCTCGGGCGTTGCCTTCGCATACACGTTTTCCGGCGGCGACTCTCCGGACATTTTCGGTTCTCTGATCACCCAGGTCCTCGCGTTTGCCGCCTGTATGGGCGTTGGTGCGGCCATCGGGTCGCAACGCAGCACAGTAATGGCTTTGCGGTCGCGCGCGGAGAGCGCAGAGGCCGAGCAGGCCAGCCGGATTGCCCGTGCTCAGGCCAGTGAGCGCACCCGTATCGCCCGCGAGATGCACGACGTGTTGGCTCACCGGATCTCGCTCATCGCGATGCACTCCGGGGCGCTCGCCTATCGCGACGACCTGCCTCGAGAGCAGATCCAGCAGACGGCCGAGCTGCTGCGAGACAACGCCGACAAAGCGGTCAGCGAGCTGCGCGAAGTCCTCGGCGTGCTGCGTCAGGACGGTGAGGCCGAGCAACCGCGCGCTCCGCAGCCCGACCTCTCGGGCCTCGATGATCTGGTGGCCGAGGGCGGCGCGCTCGGCTCCCCGGTGACGCTGAAGGTCCGGCTCAGCAAGCCCTACGGTCCCGGCGACGTGCCGCGGACCACGTCACGGACGGCATACCGAGTGGTGCAGGAAGCACTGACCAACGCCCGCAAACACGCCCCCGGTATGCCGGTCCGCGTCACCCTGGAGGGCGGGCCGGGGCTCGGCTTGTCGTTCGTCGTGCGCAATGACCCGATCAGTTATGGCCAGATCGCGCGGCCGCCGGAGTCGTCGGGAATGGGCCTGGTGGGGTTGACTGAGCGGGTGAATCTGAGCGGTGGGGTGATGGCCTACGGGGTGGACCGGTCCGGTGCTTTTGTGGTGCACGGGCAACTGTCGTGGGCGGGCTGAGCACGATGTCTGCGATTCGGGTGGTGTTGGTGGACGACGACGCGCTGGTCCGGACCGGGCTGGCGTTGATCCTCGGCGGGGCTCCCGAGATCGAGATCGTCGGCGAAGCGGTCGATGGTCAGGACGCGATCCGGGTGGTCGGGGAGGCGGAACCAGACGTGGTGCTGATGGACATCCGGATGCCCAAGATGGACGGACTCGAGGCGACCTCGGCGGTGTTGAAGCAACCGTCGCCGCCGAAGGTGATCGTGCTGACGACCCTCGACACCGACGACCTGGTGCTTTCCGCGCTGCGGATCGGGGCCAGTGGCTTCTTGCTGAAGAGCACCAGGCCCGAGCGGCTGGTCGAGTCGATCCGCGCGGTGGCGGCTGGCGAGCCGATCTTGTCCCCGAGCGTGATGGCGACGTTGATCAGCCGGGTGACCTCTGCTGGTGACGATGGCCAGCGGGCCACGGCTGCGGCGCTGAAGCGGTTGGAGTTGCTGACTGATCGCGAGCGCGAGGTCGCTGTGGCCATCGGGGGCGGACTGAGCAATGCCGATATCGCCTCGACGCTCTATATGGGTTTGCCGACGGTGAAGGCTCACGTGTCGCGGGTGCTGACCAAGCTCGACGCCGACAATCGCACCCAAGTGGCAATCCTGGTCCACGACGCCGGCCTCAACGACGCCTAACCCACCCCAACCCCATACCCCCAGGGCCCCGGCAAAGTCGTGGCGTAGGACGTTGACCTGCGGGTTCGTACGGATGTGGACGGTGTGTCGTGTGTGACGGGTGTGGCCCGTGAGGCTTTGATGGTGGTTCTCACACTGACCATCGAGCCGGAGGACCACACCCGCTATGCCATCATCTCCTACCCCGTCTTCTCCGGCCGATCTGCGGGCTGATCTGCACGAGTTGGCCGCGTTGCTGACCTCGGTGCCGGACCCTCGTGCCGAACGTGGGAAGCGGCATGCCCTGGCGGGCTTGCTGGTCCTCGGGGTCGGCGCAGTGCTGGCCGGTGCCCGTTCGTTCGCGGCGATCGGTGACTGGGCCACCGCCCATGCCGGTCCGGGCCGGGTAGCAGATGAGTCCACGTTCCGGCGCGTGTTCGCCCGAGTTGACGCCGATGTGCTGGCCGCCGTGATCGGTGCCTGGCTGTACACCCGTACCGGCGTGTTCGCAGGGCGGCGGGTGATCGCGATCGACGGCAAAACCCTACGCGGGGCACGCACCCGCGACCGGGTCGCTCCGCACCTGGTCGCTGCCCTCGATCACGGCACCGGCGCCGTCCTGGGCCAGCTCACGGTAGCGGCGAAGAGCAACGAGATACCAGCGGTCCGGACCCTGCTGACCTGCATGAACATCAAGGACGCGGTCATCACAGTGGATGCGATGCACACCCAGCACGACACCGCCCAGGTGATCACCGAAGCCGGCGGCGACTACGTCTTCACCATCAAGAAGAACCAGCCACGGCTGCACACCGCGTGCACGAAGCTGCCCTGGGCGCACGTACCCGCCCACACCACCAGCACCCGGTCCCACGGCCGATCCGTGACCCGCACCATCAAAGTCGTGGACGCCCCGGACTGGGTCGACTTCACCGGCGCGAAACAGGTCGCGCAGATCCGGCGCACCAACACCAAGGCAGGCAAGAAGAGCGTGGAGGTCGTCTACATCGTCACCTCCGCTGACCACCACAACGCGCCACCACCGGTCCTGGCCAGTTGGGTCCAACAGCACTGGGGTATCGAAAACCGGCTGCACTGGGTCCGAGATGTCACTTTCGATGAAGACCGCTCCCAGGTCCGTACCGGCAACGCACCAGCGGTCATGGCCACCCTGCGGAACACCGCCATCAGCCTGCTCCGCCTCACCGGATGGACCAACATCGCCGCCGCCACCCGACATCACGCCCACCACGCCCCGCTACAAGACCTGACCTGCTGAAATGCGACTTTGCCGGGACCCTGCCCATACCCCCTCAACCCCCGCCACCCCCAGCCACTTATTGACACCTCCAGCCGTTTGTTACCCGCTCGAAGTGAGTATTAGTGGCTGGGGGTAGCGGTTAGGGCGATGTCGCGGGTACCGCGCGCCCCGATTAGCCTGAACGACGCAGCCACACACCACCGAGGAGCCTCCGTCCGTGAGCCATTACAAAGCCAATGTGCGCGATGCCGAGTTCAATCTCTTCGAGGTGTTCGGCCGGAGCGCGGTATTGGGACAGCCACCGTTTGAAGACGTCGACGCCGACATGGCGCGCGACATCTTGGCGGAAGTCGCAACCCTGGCCCAGGACCGCCTCGGCACCAGCCTGCTTGACTCTGATCGCAACCCGCCAATCTTCGACCCGAGCACCGGCACGGTTGAGATGCCGGAGTCGTTCGTGGCCACATACCGCGAATACATCGAGTCCGGCTGGGGCAAGATCGAGATCTCTGAGGAGCTCGGCGGAGTCAATGCTCCACCGTCCCTGAGTTGGGCCATGATGGAGATGGTCCTGGGCTCCAACCCTGCCCTGAAGCTGTATTCGTCGGGTTACACCTTCGCCGAGGTGCTGCTCCGTCTGGGGACCCCTGAGCAGCAAGAGCTGGCCAAGCTGCTGGTGAAGCAGCCCTGGGGCGCCACCATGGTGCTGACCGAGCCAGACGCGGGCTCCGACGTCGGCGCGGCTCGCACCACGGCCACCCAAGCCGAGGACGGCTCGTGGCACATCAGCGGCGTCAAGCGCTTCATCACCTCGGCCACGGCGCCCTTCTACGACAACGTCATCCACTTCGTGTTGGCTCGCCCCGAGGGTGCCGGGCCGGGCACCAAGGGCCTATCGCTGTTCCTCGTCCCGCACCGCCACGTCAACATCGAGACCAGCGAGATCGGCGAGCCCAACGGCGTGCAGATCACCAACGTCGAGAAGAAGATGGGGCTGAAGATCTCGACCACCTGCGAGGTCCGGTTTGGCGAGGACGCGCCGGCCGTCGGGATGCTGCTTGGCGACAAGCACGACGGCATCGCCCAGATGTTCCGCATCATCGAGGGTGCCCGGATGATGGTCGGCACCAAGGCCATCGCGACCCTGTCGACGGGCTACCTCAACGCGTTGGAGTATGCGAAGGGCCGGATCCAGGGCAGCGACCTGACGCTGATGGCCGACAAGAGCGCACCGCGGGTGGCCATCACGGCGCATCCCGACATACGTCGATCGCTCATGTTGCAAAAATCGTATGCCGAAGGCCTGCGGGCGCTCATGCTGTTCACCGCGACGTTCCAAGACACGGTCCACGCGGCACAGACGTTGAGCGGCAGCGAAAAGTTGGAGCAGGGCAGCGAGGCCCAGATGGCCCAACGGGTCAATGATCTGCTGCTGCCGTTGGTCAAAGGCTGTGGCTCCGAGCGCGCGTGGGTGTTGCTGGGCCAAGAATCGCTGCAGGTCTTCGGCGGATCCGGCTTCCTGGCGGACTACCCGATGGAGCAATACGTCCGGGACGCCAAGATCGACAGCCTCTACGAAGGCACCACCGCGATCCAGGGCCTGGACTTCTTCTTCCGCAAGATCGTCCGCGATCGCGGCGAGGCGATGGGCTATCTCAGCCAGCAGATCCTCAGCCTGGTCAAGGGCGGCGGCGCGGACGACACCTTCGCCGCCGAGCGCGAGCGCCTCGGATCGGCTCTGGCGAGTTTTCAGTTGATGGTCGAGTTCATGGTCGGACGGGCGATGGCCGCTGACCCGCGATCCGGCGGTGCACCCAGGGACATCTATGACGTGGGGCAGCACACGACACGGCTCTTGTTGTGTGCCGGCGATCTGCTGGTCGGTTGGTTGCTGTTGCGCCAGGCTGAGGTCGCCGACGCCGCCCTCAGCGGCGAAGTATCGCAGGCTGATCACGACTTCTACACCGGCAAGATCGCGGCGGCACGATTCTTCGCCTCGGAGGTCCTGCCCCGACTCGCTAGCGACGCCGCGGTCGTGACCTCTGGTAGTTCGGGCCTGATGGATGTCCCGGAGTCTGCCTTCTAGTGCGATTCAAGGCGGCCTGGGCGGTCGGCACACTCATCACGGCTGGATGCAGCAGCGGCGAAGAGGCCGAGGTCGCTTCGCTGCCCTGCGAGCAGTCGATTTTCACCGATCAGGACGTGCCGCAGGACTACGAAATCCTGCTCGACGCCGTGGCTCTGCCGACATCGCAGTCCTCCCCTGAAGCACTTCAGGCGAGTCTGCGCCGTGAAGCCGACGACGAGCCCGGTTATTTCGCGAAGACTGGCCTTGTGGTTCGCTCCGGAGCAGTGTTCGACCTCATCGTTGATTCCGACGCCGATGTCGCCATGATCGGGTGGGGAGCGCCTGCGGACTTCTCGACCATGATTTCGAGTCAGGGGTGCGACGGTGAAGGCTGGATCGCCTTTGCTGGCGGCTTCGTGGTTACCGAACCCGTGTGCGTCGACCTCACGCTCAGGTCAGGCGACGAGGAACAGACTTTTTCCGTAGGAGCAGGAGCAGCATGCGAGGGACAGAACCCACCGCCGACGCAATCCACGCGCTCGGGCTAGGGGTTGCGGGTCACTCGTCGTACGGGGGGCGCCGGACGTCCTGACGGCGCTGCGTGACGGTGGTGTTGGACCGCTGGGCGTTCATGATGAGCCCCAGGATCAGAGTCACGGCACCGGCCACCATCAAGATGATCCCGACGACGTCGATGTCCACGCCACTGACCGTGGTCTCGACGGCAAAGTACAGGACCGCTCCGACGGCCATGAGGAAAATTCCGAGACCAAGACCCATCGGGATCCCCTTTCGTAGATCAACAGTGCTGGGGTGAATCTGCGTCCACCGTAGTCGCAGCCGCTGTCGGATGCGGCCCGGCCCCGCCGCCCCACGCTGCACGTATGCCGAGATGCCCGCTGCGACAACCTCATACCTGATGACGTCCGCGACGACCTCCACGCGATTCCGCCACTGCTCGTCCAAGGTGCGGCACGAGCGAGGAGCCGAAAAACCCAATCGGAATGAACGCTGCGATCAAGGGTGCAAGGGGACGGTAGGGCTCAGCCCACAGCCGTACGTTGCAGTCGCTCCCGTCGACCATGACGCCTGGATAGATCCGGCCCAGCGTGTAGTCCTCGGGGTAGTCGATGCAGGCCGTGCCCTTCTGGGCGTCGGCGTCCTCACTCGCGATACTGACCCGCAGGTAGTAGTCGTCGCTGATCGATGTCGCTTCGGCCATGATTGTGGGCCCGTCATACGCTCGGTCGGCCTCGCGGGCACCCGCTGCGATGAGGAAGCCGACAAAGGCGAAGAACGCCACCGATGCGACGAAGGCACCCGCCCTGAGGAACGGAAAGGGGTTGGGGTCGTAATCCCCAGGCCCGAGGGGATCCGGCGTGAGGAGCTGGCTGAAGGCCTCGGGCCTGCGCAGACCCTCGGGGTTGATCGCTCGCTGCGCGGGATAGAGCACGTCGTCGCCGACCCGGATCACCACTCGACCGAAGGGCCGCGGCGACCCCTTGACCAGCACGGGGAAGGCAGCACTCTGCGCTGGCAACGTGCGACCGACTCCGTTCTCATCAACCCAACGCGAGGTAATCAACCGCACCGTGCACAACGGCAGTGACCCGGCACCCGCGTCCACGGGATACAGATGCGCGCGGAGGCGACCCGTCCAGCCACCCTGGGCGACCACACACACCATCGCGAACGCCTGACCCGAGCTGCGCGCCAACCGACCCGATTGCCTCACCGACCACCAGCGCACGCCAGTGGAAATGATCGGAAAGAGCGGCAGCCAGATGTATGTCGAAACCTCATACCACCTGTCATTGCCGCTTCCGGGCACGATGACGGCGTCCGGGTTGTTGCGGTCGATCATGGCGGCAACCTGCCCACCGGGCTGCGGGCGCTGACTCGGGTCGGAGATAGGGATAGACACCTCGACCCGCTGCCCGGTGACGGGATGGTCGTAGATGAACGGCACGTCGCGTCCGCCGTCGTAGTCAGTGGCAATGTCTGCCGTGACCGAGATGGCGCGATCAGCCGTGATGATGGCCGCCTGCTCGGCCTGAGCCTCGACCGCGAGGCCACCCACGACGGGCGGCACCAGCAGAAAGAGCCACGCCAGGGGCGCGAGGACCCATCGACGCAACTCGTTCATGACAGTCTGCCGTCACTGCTGACGTTGGGCGCGTCGCGCTATGTCTTGAAGACCTTGCGCGAGGGCGCGTGCTCTGCCGAGACCGGTGCCGGGTCGGGGCTGGCGGTGCTGGGCGTGGTGGGTGCGGCGGTGGTGCCCGCGACGGAGTTGGCGGCGCTCGGGGCAGCGAGTGAAACCTCACGTGCGTGATCCACAGGCTGCAGGCTGGCCACCGTGGCTCGCTCCCATCGGTGGAGCCGCACGTGCCACCAGCTCAGCGCGGCACCGCATACGGCGATCAGCGCAAAGATCACCATGATCGTGGTGCCCCGAGTGGGGTTGTGCATGATGTCGATCATGCCGATGGCCACGCCGCATCCGGCGGCGAGCACGGTCAGCAGGGCACTGGATGCCCAGCCGCGCACGAGCCCGACGACGGCGAACCCTGAAGCGAAGATCGCCACCACGGCGAGACCGATCACCCACCCCCGATGCTCTGGGCACAACGTGTCGGCGCTGGCAAGTATGGCACCCCAAACCCGGTGAAAAGCGCCGCTTTCTACAGTCTCCGGTCGTCCAACACGGGAAACTTTGATCGCCATGTCGCGACCGCAGATGAATCGACATCAGCGCTGAGGATTTCTTCTGCTGAACCTGCCTCGGCGACAACCTCACCCAGCGGATCAATCACGGCGCTATGGCCACCCATTTCGGTGCCCGCGTGCGTTCCTGCCGTGTTGCACGCCACCACAAAGCACTGATTCTCGATGGCTCGGGCACGCAGCAGAGTCCGCCACGCGCTAATCCGTGCCGCAGGCCAGGCCGATGCGAGCAGGAACATCTCGGCTCCCTGATCGACTTGTCGGCGGTACAGCTCGGGGAAGCGCAGGTCATAACAAGTCGAGACTCCCACCGTGAGGTCATCAGCTGGCGCGGGCAGTCGCGTGACCACAACGTCATCACCGGCTTCCATCAGTTTGGGTTCCCCCGACCCGAAGCCGAATCGATGAATCTTGCGATACGTCGCGCACACCGATCCGTTGGGACCGACGATGACGGACGTGTTCCACAGTCCCTTGCCCTCGGGGCCAGCCTCGCCCGGTGAGCGCTCGACGATCGATCCGGTATGCAGGACCGCACCGATCTCACGAGCCACCTCGGCAAGCGCAACTGTGGTCTCGCCGTCGACCTGATCCTCCCGCTGCGGCCACTGTCGGTAATCGAACGCACCAGCTCGCCACAACTCGGGCAGCACGACCAGATCGTGACCGCGCTGTTCTCGCACCATGTCGACCACGCGCGCCACTCGATCAGCGGGGGTCTCAGTGTCGCCGTAAGCCAGCTGGATGAGCGCGATCTTCACAGGTCAGTCCTTCGGCGCGGGGTGGGAGGTGGATGGGCGTTGAACAGTGGCCGGGCGTTCGGTGCTGGTCGTGGTGCCGCTCATGGCCGCCAACCTCTCGTTGTATGCCGTCAGCTCAGCATCCTCATCTCGCTCGGCTTGGCGGTCACTTCGGCGCGCATCACGCTCGTCGCGGCGCAGCCAGTCCAGCGTCACCAGCATGGCCAAGACCAGGGTGGGCATCTCGCCGATGCCCCAGGCAATACCGCCGCCAAACTGTTGGTCTTCGAGAAGGTCGGGCCCCCACGACAGGTCCAGCTCCTTGAAGAATCCCGGTGCCAGCAGCCACGTCCCGGTCATCAGCGCCAGGCCGAAGAAGGCGTGCGCGGCCAGGGTCGCCAAAAGCACAAGCAGCCGCAGCGGGGCCGACCACTTGGGCGGGCCGGGATCAATACCGATCAACGACCAGACGAACAGATAGCCAGCCATCAAGAAGTGAAAGATCATCAGCACATGCCCGGTGTGGGTGGTCAGCGCGAGTTCGAAGGCCCCGGTCCAATAGAACCCGACCAGACTGCCGAAGAAGACCACCGCAGCGACCACCGGGTTCGCCAGGATCGCGGCATACCGAGAGTGCACGATGGCCAACAAGACCTCGCGTGGCCCGAGCGTCTTGTCCCGCCGAGCGACCAACGTCCGCAAGGCGAGGGTGATCGGTGCCCCCAGGACCAAGAAGATCGGGATCGCCATCATCACCGCCATGTGCATGACCATGTGCATCGAAAACAGGACCCGTCCGTAGACTCCTGGTGCCCCGTTGGTGGCATAGATGAAGATGCTCCATCCGAGCACCCACGCGATCGTCCGACCGACCGGCCACCGGTCGCCACGAGTATGCAGCCGCACGACCCCCGCGACGTAGAGCCCCATCGCAAGCGCCGCCAAGATCAGCATCAGCCAATTGATCTCCCACACGCTGACCAGCGCACTCGCGCTCAGCGGCGGCGGCTCGGGATAGCCGGTCAGCAATTCGACCTGAGAACTGGGGTTGATCTCCCGCAGCTCCGGCGGTGGTGTGCGCGACAGGGCGACCGACAGCCCCAGGGCCACGGCCATCACCATCGTCTCCACCACCGCAAACCGCGCGAAGGTGCCGGTGCGCTTGAGGCCGCCCTGTAGGAGCCGCTGGCGATGGACATATCCGAAGTAGCCCAAGACGGCCAGGGCCCCGACCTTGGCCCAGATCACTAGCCAATAGGCGCTCACGAGGTCGCTCACACCGCCGATGCTCTGCACCGCAAACAGCACCCCCGAGAAGCTCACCGCGAGGTAACACCACAGCGCCATCGTCGAGTAGCGCTGCACGACGGTGGTCAGCGCTGAGCCCAACTCACGACGCAACATGACGAGCGCGAGGAGCCCGCCCACCCACGCACTGATCGCGACGAGGTGGATCGCCAGGGCCGTGACCGCCGCCTCGTGACCTTCGTTGCCGCTGGAATGCCCGGTGTAGGCGATCGGGATGAGGGCGGCGAAAGCCAACACGGTGGCCCACGCCAACCCAGCGCGAGTGCGCACCAGCGCCGCGACCACCGCGACCAGCATGGCCATGACCACCTCGATGAACCACAGCCGCAGCAACTCGATGATGAACAGATTGGTGAAAAGGGTCTCCCAGTATTCCTCGCCCCCCAGCGGGATCACCGCTTGCTCGCTGAAGCCCACCAACAACGAGGCCAGTGCGCTCGCGGCCCAAACTGCACCGGTGATCGCTGCGCTCTGAGCGGCGATCTCCCGGCGCCGAGACGATTTCGACTCGGGCGCGAGGAAGCCACCGACGAGCAGCAGGCCGATCGTGACCGCAGCGGCAACGTTGTGCACCACCCCGATCACCAGTTGGCCCCAACGGACCCACGGTCCGGCGTCGGCGATCAAGAGCGGGGCCGCGGCACCGCTGAGCGCAGCGGCTGGCAAGGCGACCACAATGCCCACGAGGACAACGGCCAGGAGCGGCAGCCATAGCACCGGGCGCGCGGAAGCCAGGGCGGGCGGGTCGGCATCCCGGGGTCGAGGCGGGCGCTCCATCACTGACGACACCCCACCATGCTAGGTAGGCTGGCTGACATGCCGTTGCACCCCTCTGCCCCCGAAGAACTTCCTGACCTCGTCGAGGGCTATCGGCAGGCGATGCGATCCTTCATCGACCTGGGCCGCTCGTGCCCTGACGCCAAGGTCGAGGATGCGACGTCCTGCCCGGGCTGGAGCGTCAAAGATCACTTTGCTCACATTGCGTCTCTGGAGGCGTATTTCGACGGGGGTGACTACCCCGAGGTTGATTTGCCTGAGCGCGACCACCTCACCGGCACGTTCACCACATGGTTGGAGCACGGGGTTCAGGTCCGCCGCGAGCACACGATGGAGCAGATCCTCGAAGAGCTCGAGACGTTGATGTTTAACCGGATCGCTACCCTTGGCAACCCCGAGTTGACTGTTGAGACTCCGGTGCGGGCACCGATGGACCGGGAGATGTTGCTGGGCGACCTGCTGGAGCGCCGCCTGTCCGACATCTGGGTGCACGAGCAGGACATCCGCGAGGCGTTGGGCCGCATAGGCAATCTGGACAGCCCGGCGGCATCGACCTTTGTGGGACGCATCGTCGATGCCTTCCCGCGCATTTTGGCCAAGCGCCTGGATCTCCCGGCTGGCCAGACCGTGATCCTGGAGAGCACCGGCCCCGTCACGGCCCGAGTCGGAGTCCGTATGGCGCATGGCAGCGACGGCGAAATCGTCGGTCACACGTTGTTCAGCGGATCACAGGAGACTGCCGCCGAGGATGCCGCCGATCAGGTCGAGCACCCTGAGGAGGATGTTGTGAGCACCACGATCATGATGTCCACCGACGCCTTGACCCGCAGAGCCGCGGGTCGACGCACCACGGAAGAGTCGACATACAAGGTGGTCGGCGACGAAGAGACCGCCCGAGCCGTGCTCGACGCGCTAGTCATCACCCCTTAGCCGCCGCGCGCGAGCACGCGCCCGATAGCCTGCTGTCCGACGCCCGACGAAGGAGCCCCCGAGATGAAGACCACCGCCGCGATCACGCTGTGCGCACTGACCGTGTCCTTGGCCGCTTGCACCACCTCCGACGAAACACCTCCGGGGTCGGTGGCCGGGTTGGCTGCCGCCGAGGAAGGCGACGAGGACCAGGGCATCCCCGAGGTGGACGAGCTCGATCCCTCCGGCGAGCTGGCGGAGGAGACCGCTGAGCCCGAAGAGGAAGAGGCAGCGGAAAACGAGGAGCCTGAGACCGACGAGGTTGAGCAGACCGCGGCGCCTGGCGAGGGCGAGGAGTCCGCAGAAGAGCCAGACGCCGCCGGTCTGAGTGACCCGGTGTGCGCCGCGTTCTTCGAGGGTTCGGCTCCGCTGGCGGCTCGGGCCGACGACGCCAGGCTGCTGGTCCGCCTGGGCTCAGTCACGAACCTCACCCCGCTGTCCGCGCTGGAGA
Source organism: uncultured Actinomycetota bacterium (assembly GCA_963803695.1). GTDB lineage: Bacteria > Actinomycetota > Actinomycetes > Actinomycetales > Dermatophilaceae > Ornithinicoccus. Next base: position 239,771 of record CAWDNY010000011.1, on the reverse strand, counting down.
TCGCCGTGTTGACTCAGCAGTTCGCGCTGCTCGGCGAGGACGCCTCGGAGGAGCAGGTCCAGCTCCTTGAGCGGATCAACGCGCCGTTCGCAGAGGTCGTGACCGCAACCGAGGGAGCCGGTGAGGACGGAGAAATCGTCTACGACGCGATCGAAACCGACGATTCGGATGCCGCTCAGGAAGAGTTCACGCAGGCATGTCTAGCGACCGGCTGAGGGCGCTGCCTTCGCCTCGCGGGTGAAATAGACGAGCCCGCCGACGAAGGCCACCAAGACCAGGCCGCACGCTCCGGCGATCCACAGTCCGGCGTTCCAGTTCCAGAGCAGCGCAAACACGATCCCTAGCAGGGTGAACGCAACCGCGACCTGACCGGCTAGACGCGTGGCTTTGAACTGCACCAACCGCTCCCGTGCGTCGGCCTCGGAGCCCATCAGCATCCGCGCGCCTGGGGTCAGCCGTCGAGCAACGGTCTGCAGCGCCGCGTATCCGAGCAGGATCGCAGCCCCGCCGAGCGCCACCCGCGGGTTGCCTCGGGAGAAGCCGAAGATCAGCACCACGGCGGCCGCGATGATGCACAACAACGTGAACAGGCGGTCTTTCACACCCGGTTTGATCGGCATACGGACTAGTTAACCCCAGACCAGGGCGCGCGCAGGGTCGTGCAGCAGCGCGGCGACGTCGGCGAGGAAGCGGGAGCCGAGCTCGCCGTCGATCAACCGGTGGTCGAAGGAGACCGCGAGTTGAGTGATCCAGCGGGGCTCGATGGTTTCGCTGCCGTCGGCGGCGGTGACCACCCACGGCTGGCGGCGGACTGCGCCGAAGCAGATGATCGCGGACTCGCCGGGGTTGATGATCGGGGTGCCGGTGTCGATGCCGAAGACCCCGACGTTGGTGATGGTGATCGTGCCGCCGGACATCTGCGCGGGCTGGGTGCGACCGGCGCGGGCCGTGGCAACCAGGTCCTGCATGGCTGCGGCAAGCTGGGCCAGGTCCATCTGATCGGCATCTTTGATGTTGGGCACGATCAGCCCGCGGGGGGTGGCGGCGGCGATCCCCAGGTTCAGGTAGTGCCGCTGCACGATCTCCCCGGCCGCCTCGTCCCACACCGTGTTGACGCCAGGGTTGCGGCGGATCGCGACGACCAGGGCCTTGGCCAGGATCAGCAGCGGGCTGACCTTGAGGTCGCGGAACTGGCGGTCGCTCTTGAGCCGCTCGACGAGTTCCATCGTGGCGCTGACGTCGACGGTGATGAACTCGGTGACGTGCGGCGCGGTGAATGCCGAGCCGACCATCGCATTGGCCGTCATCTTGCGCACGCCCTTGACCGGAGTGCGCGTCTCGCGGGGGCCGGAACGGTCAAAGACAGGCGGGGTGTATGCCGTGTCGCCGCCGGAGGCTGCGGGCGCGGCTGCTGCTGTTGTGGAGGAAGCCGACGCGGCAGGGGCCGGGGCCGAGGCGGGTGCGGCAGGTTTGGGCGCAACCGGTGATGTGGACTCCGCGGCAGGGGTTGATGAGCCGGAGACGTAGGCGTCGATGTCAGCGCGCGAGATCACACCGTCCTCGCGGGTGGCCTGCACCTCGGCCAAGTCCACGCCGCGATCCTTGGCGTATTTGCGCACCGGCGGCTTGGCCAACGGGCGGGGCTTGGCCTCTTGAGGCTCAGCGTCAGCCGCTGGCGGTTGGCCGCGACGGCGACGTCGAGTGGTGGCACCGACCGATGGTCCGTATCCGACCAGGTTGGCCTCACGCTTCGGCGCTTCTGCTGCCGCGGCTTTCGGCGCTGCGTCAGATTGCTCCGGCTCAGACTTCTCGTCGGTCACGGTAGGGATCAGGTCTTCGGCGCGTCCATCATCCGCTTCACCCTTTTCAGCATCGCCTGCTACGTCAGCGTCGCCGGCTTCACTAGCGGCGGCGTCAGCATCACCGCCGTCCTCATCACCCCCCTCGCCGTCGTCGATGTCGATGATCGGGTTGCCGACCTCGACCATGTCGCCTTCGGCCACCAGGAGTTTGCGGACCACGCCATCGAACGGGATCGGCAACTCAACCAGTGATTTGGCGGTCTCGACCTCGACCACGATGTCGTTGGTCTTGACCTGGTCGCCCTCTTTGACCTTCCAGGTCACGATCTCGGCTTCGACCAAGCCCTCGCCCGGATCGGGCAGCGAATACGTCGGCACGATGACTCCTCCTCAGGGGCTCAGTAATCGAGAACAGTGTCGACGGCGTGCAGGATGCGGTCGAGGTCAGGCAGGAAGACTTCTTCGTGGCGGCTCGGCGGATACGGGATGTTGTAGCCGCCCACCCGCATGACCGGGGCTTCGAGGTGGAAGAAGCACTCCTGTTGCACCAACGCCGCCAACTCCGCGCTGACCCCAACGAACGTCGAGGCCTCGCTGACCACCACCGCGTGGCCGGTCTTGGTGACCGAGGCCGTGATCGTGTCGACGTCCAACGGTGACAGCGAGCGCAGGTCAACCACTTCGATCGAGGGTCCGTCGTCCAGCTCGGCGGCCTGAGCCGCAGCCATGCACACCTTGACCATCGGCCCGTAGGTCAAGAGCGTCACGTCACGGCCCTCGGCTCGCACCGCCGCCTCGTGCAGACCCAGGGGTGCCTCGGTCGACATTTCGATCTGACCGCGCTCGTGATAGCGACGCTTGGGTTCGTAGAGCACGACCGGGTCGTCGCTGGCGATCGACTGCTGCACCATCCAGTAGGCGTCCTCGGGAGTCGCGCACGTGACGACCCGCAGACCGGCGGTGTGCGCGAAGTAGGCCTCGTTGGACTCACTGTGGTGCTCCACGGCACCGATGCCCCCGCCATACGGGATCCGGATGACCATCGGCAGTTTCAGTTTGCCGAGGGAGCGGTAGTGCATTTTGGCGACCTGGCTGACGATCTGGTCAAACGCGGGATAGACGAATCCGTCGAACTGGATCTCCACGACGGGGCGATATCCGCGCAGGCACAGGCCGATCGCGGTGCCGAGGATGCCGGACTCGGCCAGCGGGGTGTCGATGACGCGGTCCTCACCGAAGTCCTTTTGCAGGTTTTCGGTGATCCGGAAGACGCCGCCGAGTTTGCCGACGTCTTCACCCATCAGGACGACCTTGGGGTCGTGGTCCAGCGAGGCGCGGAGGCCGGCGTTCAGGGCCTTGGCGATGCTCATCTTCTGCATCGGCTCAGCCATCAGTCGTCCTCGAATCCGGCGTGATAGTCCGCGAATTGCGCGGCCTCGCGGTCGACGCCGGGGTGCGGCTCGGCATACACGTGCTCGAACATCTCGGTATGCGGTGGGTTGGGCATGGTCTGGCACTCGCGGCGGATGCGCTTGGCCAGGACGTCGGCCTCCTCGTCAAGGTCGCTCAGCCATCCCTCATCGATGAGTTCTTCGGCCAACAGGTGCGCCCGCATCCGGTCGATCGGGTCCTTCTGCCGCCACAGGTCGACCTCGGCGGCGATGCGGTATTTGCTCGGGTCATCGGACGTGGTGTGCGCACCCATCCGATAGGTGAAGGCCTCGATCAGCGTCGGCCCCTGCCCTGACCGAGCCCGGTCGAGTGCGGCTCGCGTGACGGCATACGTGGCGAGCACGTCGTTGCCGTCGACCCGCACGCCGGGGAAGCCGAAGCCAGCCGAGCGCTTGTAGATCGGGGCAGCGAACTGCTTGTCGTTGGGTTCGGAGATCGCCCAGTGGTTGTTTTGCACGAAGAAGACGACCGGCGATTGGGTGACCGCGGCAAAGACCAGCGCCTCGTTGTAGTCGCCCTGGGCCGTCCCGCCGTCGCCGGTGAAGGCCATCACCGCGGTGTCGCGTTCGGGGTCACCGGTGCCGACGTCGCCGTCGCGGGCCACCCCCATCGCGTATCCGGTGGCGTGCAGCATCTGGTTGCCGATGACGATCGTGTAGAGGTGGAAGTTGTTTTCGGCCGAGTCCCAGCCGCCGTGGTTGACCCCACGAAACATGCCGAGCAGGTTGACCGGGTCGACCCCCTTGCACCAGGCGACGCCGTGCTCGCGATAACCCGGGAAGGCGTAATCCTGGGTGCGCATCGCCCGTCCGGCCCCGACCTGAGCGGCCTCTTGGCCCAGCAGCGAAGGCCACAACCCGAGCTCTCCCTGGCGCTGCAACGCGAACCCCTCGGAGTCGACCCGGCGTACCAGCACCAGGTCGCGATAGAAGTTGCGCAGATCCTCCTCGCTCACGTCGTCCAGGTATGCCGCGTAGGGCGCGCTGGCGGGCGAGGGCTCGACGCGTTGGCCGGTGGAGTCGAGGAACTGCACCATCTCGGGTCCGCCATCGGTGACATCCACCACGGGCGGCTCATGCGTGTTGGCACTGTCCGGCTCTGGGGCGACCTCGTCGTCGCTCACACGACCCTCCTTCGACTGGTCAGGCTGCTGAATCTAGCGAATCTGCTGGCGATGCACGACCTAGGACGCGGCTGCGCGCGCCGCATACTCCCCCGCGACCTCGATGAAGCGGTCGTTGGCTTCGGTTTCGCCGATGCTGCAGCGGGCACCTTCGCCGGGGAAGGGCCGGACCATCAGGCCGGCCTGGCCGCAGGTTTCGGCGAAGTCTGCGGTGTCCTCACCGAGCGGCAGCCAGACGAAGTTGGCTTGCGTGTCGGGGACCTTCCAGCCTTGGCTCCGAAGGGCTTCGGCGACGCGAGTGCGTTCGTCGATCAGCGACTTCACCCGGACCTCGAGCTCATCGTAGGCCCGCAGGCTGGCGACGGCGGCCTTCTGCGCGATCTCCGAGACGCCGAACGGGGTAGCGGCTTTGCGCAGGGCGGTGGCGACGTCTTCTGGTGCCACCGCATACCCCACCCGCAGTCCGGCCAGGCCGTAAGCCTTGGAGAAGGTGCGCAGGACGGCGACGTTGGGATATTCGCGATAGAGCGCTAAAGCGTCCGGGGAATCCTCGGTGGTGTTGAACTCGAGGTAGGCCTCGTCGATGACCACCAACGTGTCCTGCGGGACCTGATCGAGGAACTCGCGCAACTCGTCCTCGCGCACGGCGGGGCCGGTCGGATTGTTCGGCGTGCAGACCAGCACGAGGCGGGTCCGGGCGCTGATCGCGTCGGCCATGGCGCTCAGGTCGTGGCGGGCGTCGGCATCCAGCGGGACCTGCACCGACGTCGCCCCAGCCAGCGCCATGATGATCGGGTAGGCCTCGAAGGAGCGCCACGCGTAAACCACCTCGTCGCCGGGCTCACACGTGATGGTGACCAACTGGGTGAGCACGCCGACACTGCCCGTGCCGGTGGCGATGTGCTCGATCGGCACGTCGAACCGCTCGGCGATCTCCTGCGTGAGCTCGGTGACCGCCATGTCGGGATAGCGGTTCATGTTTTGCGCGGCCGCGGCCACGGCGTCGAGCACCGAGGGCAGCGGCGGGAAGGGGTTTTCGTTCGAGCTGATCTTGTATGCCGTCCGGCCCTGGGAGGGGGCGGCGGGCCTGCCGGGCTTGTATGCCGGGACTGCGCTGAGCGTGGTGCGCAGCCGGACCGGTGACGGGTCAGCCTCGTCGTGATCGGTCATGGCCCCCACTGTAGAGCGATCATTCACAGCCGCACCCCAAGATTGTCGTGCCACCATTGCCCGATGGGATCCTTCATCTTTCGCGTGCTGGCCAACGGGGTGGCGTTGTGGGTGGCTTCGCTGATCGTGCCGGGCATCGCCTTCGGCAGCGGGTCGGACACGCTCAACACCGTCATCACGATCGCTGCCGTCGGGCTGGTCTTCGGACTGCTCAACGCGGTGCTGCGACCGATCCTGTTCGTGCTGTCGCTGCCGGCGCTGATCCTGACGCTGGGGCTGTTCACGTTTGTGCTGAACGCGATCATGCTGTCGATCACGTCATGGGCCGCCTCTGGCTTGGGGTTGGCGTTCGAGGTGAACGAGTTCTGGTGGGACGCGATCTTCGGTGCGCTGATCGTCAGCATCGTCTCGACCATGCTCAACCTCTTCAACCCCTCAGACTCTCGCGCCTAGCAAGCCGCGTTCACGCCGGAGCGGCGACCATTTCGCGCCGACGAGCAGGACGCCAACATCGCCCAGAAGGACGCGTCGCCGAGCAGCGTCAGCAGGGGGATCCGAGCCTTCGATTTCTTGGAGAGTGGTGATGGCGCGCTCGAGCTCGGTGATCATCTGGGGCAGGTCATCGGCTGCCGTGGTGACCAACCGTCTCGACGTCGATGTCCCAGTAGCCGTGAACAATGCGGTTGCGCAGTCGGGTTGCAGCGCGCCAGGCGATCTTCGGGTTGGAGTCCGCCGTTTCGGCGGGAACCTGGGTGGCGGCCTCCCCAAGGACGGTGAAGTGCCAGAAGAGCGCCGAACGCCGCAAAGTGTCGACTTCAATCTGCTCGGCGCTTCGATCACCGACCAGGTCCCGGATCGCCAGGGCCGCGTCGCGCATCTCGCGCAGCAGCAGGAGCTCACGCCGCATAGAGCGGCTGTGCTTCGGCGAGGACCTGCTCGCGAAGATACTTGTTGATCGCCTTGCGGGCGACGAGGTCAACCGGACGGCCGAAGAGCGTGGCGAGTTCGTCCTCGAGGTCAAAGAGCCTGAAGCCCAGCCGGGCGTCCGGCTTCAAGACGTAGAGAAGGTCGACGTCGCTGTCGGACCCGTGCTCACCCCGAGCCACCGATCCGAATACCTCCAACGACGCAACACCGTAGCGCTCGCACACTTCGCGCAAGCTCTCCGGGTCGACGTGCATGGTTGACACAGGTTAAGACTAACGGAGGGCAACCGCTGGCGAAGGGAGCATACGCAGCACCTGAGGCACCCCACTCCGCAGCCGCGAAAGTCGCGCGGTGGAGCCCCGACCCGGCAGGTACACCGCCGTCACCTCTGGACGATCTCCGCGCCGCTTGGCTCACCCTCGATCCTGCGAATCACGTTGCTGAACGGCTTCGACAGGCAACTCCTGCCGTTGTGTCCCACCGTTCGGCCGCTGCCGTTCATGCGCTCGGAGATCTAGAGGCCGACTATTCCGAGTTCACCAGCGCTCAGCGGAAGCAGACCCGGCGACCTGACATCCGAATCCACCTGGCAGAGGTGCCCAGGCAGGACTGGGCAGTGGTCGACGGACTTCCGGTGACGACCGTGATCCGCACCGTCGGCGACCTCGCTGCAGCGCATGTCGATGGTGGCCATCTCGCCAGCGTGGTTCGCGATGCGCTTCTTCAACGAGGGGCCGACGCCCAGCAACTTGCCGATTCGCTCCAACGGCACACACATCGATACTGAGTACGCGCTGGCGACGGTGAGGCGCTTCTTGCGCGTTTCGTCGAGGAAGCGGGAGTCCCGGATGTCCTTCATCGAGCCGTCGATTTCGCACCCATCCGACCTATACCAACGCCAGACCAGATCAAGGAGGCGTAGTTCGTGAGCATGGTCAACGGTTCAGACAAGTACGCCACGGCGAACGCATTTCGGCGTGCTCTCGAAGACCGACTCAAGCGAGAAGCCAAGCCACGCGGACGCCCACCGGATGAGTTGCGGCGAGAGTTCGTGTTCCAGCGCGAACCATCGCCGTGCTCGGACTCGCCTCAGGAAGCGATGCTGACGCGTCCGTCCTGATCCACGAGATAGATGTCGATGTTCAGCAGCTTGCGTACTCTTTCGGGGACGCGAGTGGCCTTCGCTCTCGCCTCTTCGGGCACCACGACAGCAAATCGGACATCTGCCACGCTTTCATTGGGCATGCGGCGCAAGAGTTGGCCGTAGGTGGTGTCCACGTCGAGGCCCATAGCGGCGGTCCTGCCCTTTGCTTCGGCATACAGAACCTCGCCGCCACGCCTGCCAACGACGTCGCACCACGAAACCTCTCGTTCAGCGGTCCACCCTTTGCCCTCTAGATAGGTGACGAAGGCATCAGCCACGCGGATCTCGTCACCCTTCACGCGGCCCACTCTGCCAGGCCCGGGCTCGACGCAGCAGACTTGAGCCTCGCCAGATGCGGCGACACCCTGCAGGATGGTCAGAATTATAGGATTCACCGCTTAGGAATTATAGGATTCACCGCTTAGAAGTTATAGGATTCACCGGTTAGACCCGCGACGATGCTTCCGACAGAGGTGGCGATCTATATGGCTAGGTACCGTACGCGCGTCGCCGACGCCGAGTTGGCGGACCGGATGCAATCTGCCGGTGCCGTTCTCATAGAGGGCCCAAAAGCCTGCGGGAAGACCGCAACAGCCCAGCGGGTCGCCACCACGGTGTTCCGGATGGACACCGACAGCGGCGCTCGTGCCCTCGTCGATACCGCGCCAGAAGTCCTGCTCAGCGCCACCCCACCAGTGCTCTTCGATGAATGGCAAGTAGCGCCAAAAGTGTGGAACCTCGTGCGGCGCGAGGTGGACGATCTGGGAGGCGCACCCGGCCGGTTCCTTCTGACCGGTTCATCAACCCCGCTAGATGATGCCCGGCGTCACACCGGCGCAGGTCGCTACTCCCGATTACGCATGCGGCCCATGAGTCTTTTCGAAACCAGGGTATCCACTGGGGAGGTATCGCTTCGTGACCTGTTCGACGACAAGACCGCGTCGAGCTTGGACCCCGGCGTGACCGTGCCTGCGTTGGTCGACTGCATCGTCATCGGTGGCTGGCCCGCACTCCTGGACGTAGGAGTCCGAGAGGCTCAGCGATGGATCCGCGACTACATGCGCACCATCATCGAAGTCGATATGCCCTTGATGGGCGTCCGCCGTGACCCCGGCATGCTTCGCCGACTTCTCGCGTCACTTGCCCGAGGAACAGGGACCGACCTGAGCAGCCAGGCCATCACCACTGACATAACGGGCGCGGACCGCTCGCTGCGGCGCGAAACCGTCGCTGGCTACATCGACATCTTGGATCGGCTGATGCTCACCGAGGACCTGCCCGCCTGGGCACCGCACATGCGCTCCACGACGCCGCTTCGGAAATCCCCCACTCGATTCATGACCGACCCATCCATCGGGGTTGCTGCCTTGGGGGTGGGCCCCGAGCAACTCCTTCGTGACCTCAACGCCACGGGCTTTCACTTCGAGGCACTTGTCGTGCGCGACCTACGGATCTACGCCCAACCACTCGGCGGCCAGTTATCTCACTGGCGTGACAACAATCAGCACGAGGTCGACGTCGTCATCACCCTCGATGACGGGCGTTGGGGTGCGATCGAGGTCAAGATGAACCCGGACGCCGTCGACAGTGCCGCAACGTCTCTCCTTCGCTTCAAGGAGAAGATTGACACTTCTAAGACGGGCGAGCCAGCATTCCTCGCCGTCGTGACTACCCGGACGGCAGCGCTGCGGCGTAGGGACGGCGTCCACGTCCTGCCGATCGCGGCCTTAGGTCCCTGACGGCGGCCCCACCGCTAAGCGACATCGAGGTCGAGGTCCGCGCTCACCGGTTGCCAGAGGCCTCAGCGCACCCCTACCAAGCGAGTGAACGTCGCAGGTTTGCGGTATCACCAGGTTCCACGGCCATCTCTCCATAAAGGACCACCCTTTCGGAGGAGACGACCATGCCCGCACTATTTTCGACCGCCAGCCAACTCGACGATCCCGCCGGTCTCTGGCGAGGTCGCGCTTGTCTCAATGCGGTCTCCAAGGACCTGCGCGGCGAGCTCGTGCTGCTCGATCGACGCCGCGATAAGTGCGAGGACCCGCCGTGCGAGACGTTGACGACCGACCACTTCCTCAAGCTGGAGGTGGTCTCGCACGAGCGATGTGACTCCAAGCCCGCACGTAGGCTGGACGGCGGATTCCACGTCCGACGACTGGTCAGCAAGTTCCTCGACGGCGCTGCCGAACGGCGCGGTATGCATACCGGCGAGTTCGAATGGCATGGCTCCGGTATGCAGGTCGAGGGGACGATGCACGGCATGACCAACGTCGGCACCCACCGCGCGCCCGCGTTAGACCCGTGTCAGGAGTGCGACTCAACCGGATTCATGGAGGGGCGGCTCCTCGGCCGGGTCACCGAGGCCAAGGATCGTCGCCTCGTGGGCTGCCACGTGACGGCGTCCTACCGCTTCCGGTTCGATCCCAGCGAAGGCTTCGAAGACACCGGGATCGAAGGAACGCTCGAGGGTCTTCTCGTATGCGGCTGCGGCGGGAAGGACTGCCTCGACCTCGGCGGTTTCGCCGAAGGCAATTATCCCAATCCCTGGACGCTGAACGGTCACACCTTCGAGGTCTTCGACCACACAGGCGCACCCACGGCAAACGCACGGATCGTTGACTTAGGCGGCCTAATAGGGCTCGATGTCAACTACGAGATGCGGGTCGTCCTGGCCGCGCCGGCGTCGAGTCTGGACATCACCTTGGCCCAGTTCTCATCGCCCGCCACAGTCGCTGCGGTCGACGGAAGCGGGACAACTCTCGACTCAGCCACAATGACGGGTGCCAGTGGACCGCAGACGCTGCACCTCACCGGGCCGGGGATCGCCTCACTTATCGTCAAGGCACCGGGCAACGAAACAATCCTGCTCAAGCTTTGCCCCGCCTGATCCGGCCGCTTTCTCGATGTGGCTTGGGTTGCGGTTTGGACGAAGATAGTTAAGGTTGATGCTTCAACTACTCCCGGAGGCTTGAATTCGTTGGAGCACATTGACCACGTAGACCGAGAGAGCGTGCTGAGTGGTGCCCCGAAAGGGCCGAGATTGTTTCCGCCCGGGGAATGGCTGCTCGACGAGGCCCAGACGACAATCGTGCTGAGACTGCCCACGCTATACATCAAGCCCTTTTGGATGACGTTCGGCATCCGGCCCGGCGGGTATGCCGTGGTGGATGACGCAGGATATCTGCAACGGGTTGAATTCTCCGTCGTCACAGCATCGGTGGACACGGGCTCGCTTCGTCGAGATCGCGCGCTCCGCGGACACCGTTTCCTTGACGTCGAGCACTTCCCGACGGTGGACTATCACGGCCGCGCGAGCACCAAGCACATCGCCGGAGAAATCACGGCTAAGGGGCTGACGTCCCGCGTTTTCATCACCGCGAGGGACGCGACGGTGACGAGCGACACGACGATGACCTATGCCGTGCACAACACTTTCACCCGCAAGGAGTTGGGACTGAGCCACCCAACGAAATACTTCCTCGGGAGCAAGATCGAGATGCGCATGCGCGGCAACGCTCGTCGCGCCTGACGGCCTGTTCGTATCGACACGTCCATGTCGGGCTGTTTCTTCACGCCGGTGAGGCTCGGCGACGGACTACCGGTGACGTCCCGCTGGCTTCTAAGGGGTCGTCTGGCATCCATTCGAGCAGATCGCCGGGCTGGCAATCGAGCGTCTGACACATCGCCTCCAAAGTGCTGAACCGGATAGCCTTGGCAGCGCCAGCCCGACTCCGGCGACGAACCCGAAGAAGAGCATGAGGATCAAGAAGGGAGGGCCGTTGGCGCCGGACGACAAATAGAAGACCGCCAGCAGACATACCAGGCTGCCCGCGAGGAAAGACCCGATGATCGTGTCGACCCAGCGCAGGGCGGGCCGCGAGAACACGTCGCCGTCGAGGGTGAGACCGAGCAAGAGCATTATGCAGACGATGCCGACCTGGACGCAGACGAGCCCGGCGATGGACAACCTCAGGATCGGCCAGCGCATGTCGGCCACCTCCGGGTACCAACTGGCGTAGTCCCCGGAAGCCCACGGCAGGACGAAGACTTGGGCGAAGAGAACAAGCAGGAAGAGGGATCCGAGCAGGAAGCGGAGGCTCACCGCTTCGCCTTGAGCCCTAACAGGTCGCTTCCTGCGAGGTCGAGATCAGCGGCGGTTGCGGACCAAGGTCCAATGATTGACGCCGTCTTGGTGGCGACACTCCATGCGGTCCAGCACCGCATGGGCAAGGGCAAGGCCACGACCGTCCTCATCGGAGGGGTCCTGAGGCATCGACGGCGCGTCGATCGCGGGCACCGGCAGGGCACTGGTGTCGCTCAACCGACACTCCAGCCGGTCCTGGTGAATCGTGAAATGGAACACGAAGACGACTTGTCCGCTGGGCGTGCCATGTTCAATAACATTGCCGGCAATCTCGATCACGGCGGTCTCAAACATCATCAAGTCGGACTCGTCCACCTGAGGGTGCTCGGTGCCGATCTGCTCGAGCAATGCATGCAACTCCTGCAAACTGTCAGGCACGGCCAGTTGCTCAATCGTGTACTCCACCTCACCAGTCACTATTTGCCTCGCTGACCGAGGCATAGGGGCGCAACACGCGGTCCAGATTGGTGAGCCCCAGCACCGTCTGGACCTGGTCCACAGCAGCGGCGATCCGCAGGTCCCCACCGGCCTGCCGGGCAGTCTTGAGACCGGCGATCATCGCACCCAGACCGGAGGAGTCGACAAACGCCGTCCGCTCGAGGTCGAGCACAACTCGAGACTGCCCGGCACCCACGGTCTCCTCCAGCAGCGCGCGCAGCCGTGGGGCCGCAACCATGTTCAGACGCCCTTCACATTGGATGACCGTGGTGCCACCATCAGTCGACGTCGAAAACTGCATCAGACCACCTCTTGCTCGGAGAGTTCGGCTTCGGGCGCGCGGAAGAGTGCCGCCTCGAAGATGACGCTGAGAATGAGCAGATCGTAAGCCACCCACGCCACGTTGACCCCCGTGCCGATATACGTGTCGGTCGCTCCTGTCCATAACCGGACGACCCCGATGACGGCGGCCACCACTAGCACCACGATGGCCGTCAATTGCGGCCATACGAGCCGGGCCGGAAAGCGCGGCTTGCGGGTTTGTCGGGATTTTGACGTCACCACAAAGCCCAGCGGACGACCGAACCATACGTTGGCAGCGGCCGTCACACAGGCCCTGATCCACAACGGGAAGAGCGCCAGACTGTATTGATGCCCTCGCCACGTCTTCACGCCGTAGCCGACCACGAAGAACATCAACTGGTTGAGCACCATGTAGGGAGCGAACAACAACAGGAAGGTCCATCCGTAGGCATGGACCGGCAACACCCCGAAGCACAGATAGATAACTGGAGCGGCGATAAACACGAGTGCGGCAAAGCCAGACAGGTAGCTCCACATGGTCGCGAAATACATCAACCGCTGACCAGCGCTCAAACCCTTCTGAGCGAGTGGGTTCTCTCGCAGCATGACCTGCAGGGTGCCCTGCGCCCAGCGCAGCCGCTGCTTCAGCATGGTGCCCAAGTCCTCCGGAGCGAGCCCGTGGGCCAAGATCTCGTGGTGGTATACCGAGGACCAGCCCGCTGCATGCAGCCGCATACAGGTCGCCATGTCCTCCGTTACGGAGACGGTAGCCAGCGGCATCAGTGGCTGCGCCTCATCGCAGCGGTCGACATCGACCCGCCGAAGCAGCTCACGGACTGACTCGATCGCGCCCAGGGGGGACCAGTCCCGCGCCGCCAGCCGATCCAGGGCCCGCTCGTCGACGACGACCATCCCTAGCTCGGCGTCGACCTCGACCCCCATTTCATGGATCGCTGCCAGATCGGCCTGCATGGTCCGTATGTCGTCCGCCACCAGCGACCGTGCCGCCTGGTCGACTTGGCGTTGGAACGCATAGGTGACCTCACCGAGCGGAGCTCCCCGGCCAAGCTCGGCTTGCGCGTCTTCGATTGTCGTTCCGACAGCGGCCAGCACCTCAGCCGCCGGGTCATCGCGACGGTGCGCCACTCGCACGGCGCGGCGCAGCAGTCGGCTGGACGTGTCGAGTGCCTGTTCCACCGCGCGCTCGGTTTCCCTGACGTAGCCGGAGATGCCCAGCTGCATCAACGCCTCGCGGCGCAGCACCGCATTAGAACCGCAGAAGAACGCCGCGTTCCAACCGTCCTTTCCCTCCTGAATCGGTCCGTAGAACAGCGGTGCCTGACTGCCCAGTGGGTCGGACTCGGTGACGTTGCTGAACCACTGCGGTGTCTGGACCAGCGCCACTACGGGGTCCTCGAAATAGCCGAGAGTCCGATGCAGGATGCGTCGATCCGGGATCTGGTCGGCATCGAGGATGAGCATGAACTCACCATCGGTTCGCAAGAGCGCGTTGTTCAGGTTGCCCGCCTTGGCATGCCTGGGTCTATCAACCCAGTCTTTCGACCGCGTGATGTAGCTCAGGCCAGCGGCCTGAGCGGCGTCCGCCATCTCCGGGCGGTCGCCATCGTCCAAGACCCAGGTCTGATGTGGGTAATCGATGGCCAGCGCCGCCATCGCGGTCGTGATGACCATGTCGACGGGCTCGTTGTATGTGGTCACGAAGACGTCCACCCCGGTCGTGTCCGGGTCGAGTGGGGACGGCGGCTCGCCCCGTCGCCGCGCCCGCCACATTGTGATTCCGAAGAGGTAGGCGTCGATGAGCGCATAGGTCTCGGCAATGATGAGGGGCACCGCGATCCACCAGTTGGCCCAGTTGACAGAAAAGAGCCATCGCCACCCGATATACGTGGTCCCAGACAGCAGGGTCAGCACCACCATGACCCGGATCACAGTCAATCTCAACTGCGCCCCTGCAGCCGCCGTACGACCACTGCCGTCACGTCGTCTTGGTGGCGTTGGCTGCGGGCGACGCCACGGACGACGTCGAGGAATTCCTCTGCGGTCCGTGCCTCAGCACAGGCCCGTTGGGCGCTGTCTACGGCGTCCCACGGGTCCGGGAAGTAGTCGAGCAGGCCGTCGCTGACCATAAACAGCGTTTCGCCCGGTTCGAGCACTGTTTGCTCCGATGTCCAGTTGTCCCAGGAGATCGCCCCCATGGGCATCCCCCCAGTCAACAGTCGTCGATATCCCCCCTCAGTGTCGAAGATCACCGCCAGGCCATGCCCGATGTCGACGTAGTCGAGCGCTCCGGTGTCCAGGTCGATCCGGGCGGCGAAGGCCGTCACGAAGGTGCCCGTCTCTTCCAGATCCATCTGCAGGCTCGTCGCCGCGCGGGTGACCGCTTGGTCGAGCTTGTTGAAGTGCGACGCGCCGCGCAGCACCGACCGCACACCGGCGGCAATGAGTGCCGCACCCAAGCCCTTGCCCATCACGTCGGCAAGCACCACCTGCAGGCCACCATCGGTCATGAACCAGTCGTAGAAATCACCGCCGGCGCTGCGTGACGGTATGCACATGCCCGCCACGTCGTAACCGGGTGCATCGACGGCCGCACGCGGCGAAAGCTGACGCTGGACGGTCGCTGCCTGGTCCAGCTCCTCGTCAGTTGCCATTTCCTTCTCGACCCACTCAGCGAGGTCGCGCAACAGGTGCAGTTCGGCCGCATCCAGTTGCCGGGGAACGAAGTCGATGAGACATAGCGCTCCCAGCGTCTGACCGCTGGGGGCGTGCAGCGGGTGGCCGGCGTAGAAGCGGACACCCCCGGGTCGGTCCACCATGACGTGTTGGCGAAACCGTGGGTCAAGCAGGGCATCAGGGACATGGAGGACCCCTTCTGCCTGGACCGTAAAGCGGCAGATCGAAGAGTTGAGCGGCGACTCACCGAGCGGTCGTCCGATCGCCGCCTGCGTGAAGAGGGTGTCACCATGAACAAGATTCACCGCGACGACGGGAACCTTGAAGATCTGCTGAGCCAGACGGACCACTCGCTCAAAACGCTCCTCTCGAGCGTCCTCCACCAACTCCGTTTGCCCAACAAGAGACATCATGTCGGCATCAGTTGTGCTTGAATTCATGTCCCCGGTCTCCGTGCTCAGAATCAATGGCGAAATCTTTATGCAGTATCCCACCGATTCTCTAAGAACGAGCACAGTCTTTCTTGAGTATCCTCAGCCTCTAGTGCCTTTAAAGAAGTACTCTCTTTTTGCGAAGAAGTATGCGCCAAGGTAAAGATTTGGAATACACTACCGGACCATCCAGATGGGTGAGGACCAAGCCATCTCGCCATCCACGAGGTAGGAGCGGACGTAGTAGAACGTCTCGGCCTCGGGTGCCGGGCTCGGGTCGGTCCACTCGACGGTCAGTTCTCGCGTACCCAGCGACGTGAGCCCGCCGACCGACGGCTGCAGCACTGCACGACCCAGAGCACCGAGCTCCGCCGGTATGCCGATCCGCCCGTCGGTCGCAAAAGCCTCAGTGATCTCGGCCAGCGTGGTTCTCAGCGATCGGTCACCCATGTCCACCGCAACGTGAGCAGACGGCATACCGATCAACGTCATCTCGACCTCACCGCGCTGTGCACCGTACGGGTCACCGAAGCTGTGCGTCGTCGCCTGCCACCTCACCGAAGAATCGCTGACCTCCACCACCTGCGGCCCCCAGAACGGTGTCGACAACACCCGACCGCCATCGACACGCAGCGTCCCGTCCCACACCGTCGACCCTTCCGCTTCTCCCCACTCGACTCGCACACCGACCTCGACCTCACCAATCGCGGCGACCGGCGGTGACACCACGTGCACCAGCTGTCCATCACGGACGACCTCGATCCGGGCCAGGTCGGCATACCCCGACGCGCGCACCCGCACTGTCCGCGAGCCGGAGATCACGGCCTCCTCACCCATGAAAGCCTCGCCGCTCTCACTCCCGAGGAGCCGCACATCGAGCGTCACGTCACGCGTGGTCGCGGCAAAGGTCCGCCGCTCGCGCAACGCCGAGAACACCTCGCCCCGATCTAGCGACCGCGCATACGCCCCCACATAACTCGCGCCGTGCCCATGATCGGAGGACGCGATGAACCCGAACCGGTGCCCGCGCAACAACCCGTCGAGGGCAAACGTGCCCGTCGCCGTGCCGTCCGAATACTGTCGAAAGCACCCGGGAGTCTCGTAGTTGCCGCGGCACGCCTGGAAGATCTCGACCAGGCGCGAATACTCCGGATCGTGGTAGTCCCAGTCGTTGTAGACCATCGCCGCGCCGGGGTGGTGCGGGATCGTGATCGCGGGGTAGGCCGGGTGTTGCTTGAGCGCATCCCACAGCCCGGCCGGAGTGTTCGTAGCGTCGGCCATGCACGAAAACAGCGGTGCCCCACGTTCGACGTCGCCGTAGATCACGTTCTGATGGCCACTGCTCGCCGACGTCCACTCAAACCCGTAGAGCGGCACGAACCGGTCGGGGATGTGGAAGAGATCGGCAATCTTTTGGATGCTCCACCACTGATGATCCGAGGAGTTCTCGGCGTGATCGGTGACCGCCCAGAAGTCGTAATCGCAGACGTCCCAGGCGTAGCGGTAGAAGTCCTCCAGGCTCGGCTCGTCACCGGACGTGCACCGGCTGACCAGGGAGTGCCGGTGCAGGTCGCCCCAATAGAGCTGCATCTTCTCGCCCCCAACAGTGACGCTCGGTCGCACGCGCGGGCTGGCGTCGTCGGCGTCCACGACCCACCTCCGCGCCTCGATGCGCTGGTCGGACTCGACCTGCGCTGCCTCATCGCCGCTCTGAGTTGGAGTCCACATCTGCGGCAGCGCGCCTCGGTGAGCGTGCACGATCTGCCCCAACCCGTGGATCCCGTGCCAGATCACCGACCCGTGATGCTCGTAGAGATATGGACAATCGCGCCCGCCAAACCCCTCGCTCCACGTCAGCGCACGCTCCAGCCGCCGATCCATCTGAGCAGCAATTGTGAACCCGCCGGGGTATGCCGTCACGGCCGGCTCCTCCAATGTCCCGTCGGTCCCGCTGAAGGTCGTGGCCGGCTCCCAGCCCTGCGGCCCCAACGCCTGCGCGGCGACCTCCCAGTAGTAGGTCATCAGCGGCAGTTTGCGGTGCACCCGATAGACGACGGCCAACCCGCCCTCGACCCCAGCGACGAGCTTGGGCAGCCCGGACGGGACGACGTCGAGCTGTGCCGCCAGCTCTCCAGGAGCCTCGCGGACGCGGTCGGGCAGCACCTCGACGACCCTGATACTGGCCGAGACTTCGGGGATGAGCTCTGAGGGCACGCTGTCGCCGGAGGTTCGGACACCCGCGATGCGGGTGGGGTCGGCACCGACCTCGTGAGCCGGTCGCAACCTGGTCGGCCCACTGCCCGCGTGGCCGTGCATGGTGATGACGTCGAAGGCGCACCAGATCCGGCCGTCGCTAGTCACGGCCAGGCTCGGGTGCAGGGCGTAATCGCTGCCGCCAGTGATGATGCGCGGTTCGCCGAGCGCGCCTTCCGCCGAGCGGGTGCGCAGGACGACGCGATAAGAACCGTCGGCATACTCCGACCAGGCAAACATGCTCGAGCCGTCGGGCAGGACCGCGACCGCCGGGTCCCACACGTTGGCCTCGACCCCCTCGGAGACCAGCGATGTCGGCCCCCACCCTTCGGTGGTCCGGGTCCGTGCGTAGATGCCGAAGCCGGAGTCGACCGGAGCCTGCCAGGTCAAGGTCACGTCACCGCCCGCACCCGGGGCGACTTCGTGGTTGAAGGACGGGTGTCCGGTGTCGCTGACCTGCTCCAACGGCGACCATCCGTCGCCGCCTCGGCACGCGGCATACACCCCGACGGGGCTGCTCGGGGTGTCTCGCCGGGCCACGAACACCCAGAACGTCCCGGCCTTGTCGACAACGGCGACGGGGCGAAACAGGTCGACCGGATCGGTGGCGATCTCTTCGACTACGGCCGACTCGCTCGAACCCCTCGGCGGGCGGACTTGAGCCCGCAGGACTTCCCCGCGCTCGGGCACCCACTCGATCCACGTGGTCAGCGTCGTGCCGTCGGACGCTGCGGCGATCGAGGGCCGCGCGGCCTTTGCCGACTCCTCGATCCACTCCACCCCATCGCGCGGCTCGCCAACCAGACGAGGAGCCTGGGCCAGCACACCCTCGGCCCCGGCCAGTTGCTCGGCGATCCGGCCCTGCCCCTCGTCAACCCACATGTATCGCAACGGGTCCGGGTCCAGGAACGCTTCGGTGGCGGTGACGTCGAGGCCAGCGTTGATGGCCTCGCTCATCCGCCGGTTGAAAGCCAACACGAGGTCGAGATCGGCCACCTGCTGCGGCGTGTAGTCACCGGAGTGGTGATCCAACCCCCCGCACATCCCGCCGTGGTGGTGATGGTCGTGCGAGGGGGCAGCGGGCTCGGGGTTCATCGGAGAGTTCTCATATCGAGCCGATTCTGCACCCGGCGTGACCGCCGTGTACATCACTGCCCCAGAAGCCTCCTCCGCAGCGGCTCAGCGCGCAGGAAGGAAGCGCTCGCCCACTGGGTCGGCAAGGCGGGCGAGGATCGGGCCGAGCACCGCCAAGATCATGACGTATGCCGCCGCGAGCGGGGCCACCTGTCCGACACCGGCGCCGACGGCCAAACCCGCGATGACCACGGAGAACTCACCGCGAGAGACCAGCGCTCCCCCAGCCCTCAACCGCCCCGGAAGGCCGACGCCGTCGTGCCTCGCGGCATACCAACCCGTCGCAAGTTTGGTGAGAATCCCGACCAGGGCCAAGCCGAGGGCGGGGAGGAGCACCGGCACCATATTGGCCGGGACGGTGGCCAGCCCGAACGCCACGAAGAACACCGAGGCAAACAGGTCACGCAGCGGGCTGAGCAGGTGCCGCGCCCGATCGGCCAACGCGTGCGGGATCGCTATACCAACGAGGAACGCTCCAACCGCGGCCGAGGCGCCCACGCCCTGCGCCACGCCAGCTACGAGCAAGGTCAGCCCGAGCACCCGAAACAGGACCTGCTCGTCGTCGGGGTGATCAAGCATCCGCTCCAGCCGATCGCTGCCGTGATGGGCCATGAGCAGGATGAATAGCACCGCGCCGAGGGCGAGCGACACCCCGGCGAGCGCCTGCCACGGCCCGCCGCCGGAGAGTACGACGACCAGAATCGGGAGATACAGCGCCATCGCGATGTCTTCGAGCACGAGGAGCGACAGGACCGACGGGGTTTCGCGGTTGCCGAGGCGGCCGAGGTCGGACAGCACGCGCGCGACGATGCCGGAGGAGGAGATCCAGGTGATCCCGCCGAGCGCGAGTATGCCGCCGGCTGGGAGACCGAGTAGCCAGCCGGCTGCGAAGCCTGGGGTGGCGTTGAGCACGAAATCGACCACGCCGGAGGTGCGATGCCGCTTGAGGCTGGCCATCAATTCTGAGGAGGTGAACTCCAGGCCGAGGGTGAGGAGAAGCAGGATGACGCCGATCTCGGCTGCCACCTCGACAAATGGACCGGCGGCGTTGAGTTTGACGAGGCCGCCGTCGCCGAAAGCCAGCCCAGCCAGGAGATAGAACGGGATCGCAGAGATGTGCAGGCGTTTGGCCAGCAGACCCAAGATGGCTAACCCTGCGAAGAGCGCGCCGAGCTCGACGAACAGGATGGCCAGGTGGTCCACGGTGGGCTCCCTACGGACCGTGCCAGATGATCTTGCGGAGTTGCTCCACGCCAGGCTCGGTGCCGACGACGACGAGCAGGTCGCCGCCGCGGAATCGCTCCTCCGGGCCCGGGGATGTCACGACGTCGACGCCCCGGACGATGGCTACGATGGAGCAGCCTGTGCGGGTCCTGGCTTGGGTCTCGCCGAGGGTCAGGCCGTCGAAGGGCGCTTGGTCGTCGATGCGGATTCTCGAGGTTTGCAGGCCGGGGAGTTTGGCGGCTTCGCTGACGTGATGGACCATCGACGCGCCGTTGAGCAGGCCAGCGAGGGCTTCACTTTCGTCGTCATCGAGGGGCACGGTGAGGGATGCCCGGTCAGGGTCGCGGGCGTCGTACGCGATCAGCACGGAGCCGCCCTCGCGGTTGACCACGAGGGAGAGCGGGGTCCCGCCTCGGGTGGCGAGCTCGTACTTGACGCCTACCCCAGGCAGGATCGTTTCGACAACCTCGGGGGCATGGCGGTTCATCATGGTTGAGCCTTTCTCACGTGCTCACCTTAGGGGTCTTTCGGCCCGGGTCGTCTCAGTGCTCCCAGTGGGTCAGCCGCGTGGTGCTGGCCCCAACCGTGCGACATGATTCGCGCCATAGCGTCAATTTCGTCACACGCTTGAGCTGAGCACCAGAGAGAAGCGACAGGCAGATCCGGCACGTCGGGGGGATAGGCGGATGTCGGTGACGGAGCTCAATCGGGACACTTGGTCGATGCCCTTCATCGATCTGGGTCAGCCCCAATAGGACTCATTCACTCATCAGCAAAACGGCTCAATGTTGAACACCGCCAATCTGAGCAGACTTCGCGGTGGCCCCTCAAGAGTTATCCACACCAATGGTGCCCGGCCTGTGGTTCCTGTGGACAGTTCGCCCGAGGCTGCGCAGATACGTCAGACTGTGGCTTCCGTGAGCAGTTGAGTTGTCCTGTCTAACCCTGAGGTGATCTCTGTGCGACGTATGTCCGTGATGGCTGTGTCCATCCTGCTGGGGTCGGTGGCGGCTTGCTCCACGACCGAACCCTCGCCGCCGCCCACCGCTGAGGACTCCCTGACTGATCGCGCGGAAGCGTCCGCGACAGCCACACCTGATGATGCTGAGCAGACCAGCGCGGCCCCCACCGACGCTGGCGAAGACCCCGGCATCCCCGAGTTGCCCGAGGCAGCGACAGAGGACACCGAAGACGGAGCAGAAGCCTTCGTCCAGTACTACGTCGACCTGCTCAACTACACGGGCCGGGTCCCTCAATCCGGGCTGCTGGAGCCCTACGGCCAACCTGGGTGCGCCACGTGCGACGTGCTCGAGAAAGAAACGAGCGAACTCGAGGACGCGGGCGACCGATACAAGATCGATTCACTTGCGGTCGACTCAATCGAGGCGCTTCCTTTCGAATCCGGCTACCGCGTCCAGCTCGAAGGCGAGGCTCTGGAGGCCGAAATCCTCGATGCGGCTAACGATGTCGTGGCTCGCACTGAACCCGTGCCTGAACTCGATTGGGCAATTCAGTTGAACTTTGAATCGGGCGGATTCTTGATCGAGTGGATTAAGAGTGTTGAGGCGTAGCGCAGCAATCGCCAGCTTCGTGATCGCACTCAGCGTTCCTGGCGTCGCTTCGGCTGCAGACGAGACCACAACCCCCGGACGGGGAGGGGCCACCTCGGAAACGAATGGCGGCAACGGCACTATCGACACGAATGCCGAGCGCGCTGTGATCGAAGGCTTGAAGGATGTGCTTCCCGCGGGAGCCAAAGCTGATGATCCGGATCCGGGTGAGTGGTACGAGTACCTCGTCATCGTGAACTGCGAGGGCAACACGGTCGAAAACATCAACACTGAGGTCTGCGCCGCAGCCGCCACCTACTGCGCCGACAACGGACAAGGCACCGCGATCTGGCACCGCATGTACCGGCGCATCGTCACGCGCGACGGCGACACCGGCGATTGGGAGCAATTCGGCACCACATGCTTCCCCGACGCCCTGCCCGCACGATCCGGCGGCGGCGCACCAGTCCTCGGCATCAACCAGATCATCGCCCAATTCCACTCGACCGCATTCGCGCTTCCCCAAACCTCCATGGAACCCCCCGGCGGACAAACGCTGGTCAACATCCCCACCTTCTTCGAACTCCAGTGGCCAGAAGATGGAGTCGAACCCCAAGAGATCGACAACACCGTCCTCATCGGCTACAACGTCCGAATCCGCCCCACCTTCGTCAACGCGACGTACGACTTTGGCGACGGCGACGCCCAGGGGCCAGTGTCCTCACTCGGTGGCACCTGGCCCGACGGCGACATTCAACACACCTACCTCGCCAAGGAAACCGTGAATCCCTCGATAAGCGTCATCTACGGCGGCGAATACTCGGTCAACGGCGCAGCCTGGCAGCCCATCCCGGGCACCGTCACCATCGACGGCCCACCCCAACCCCTAGAAGTCCTCACCTCACGCAACCGCCTCGTGCCCAATCCTGGTTCTTAGCGGAGAGCGTTAACCCTGAAAGTCGTACGGAACCCCGTCTTCGAGGTACGCCGGTCCGTCCAGTCCCACTGACGACTCCGCCCGAGCCTCATTTCCCACCGTGGAACGCAGTTGCGTCAGCAGCCGAGCAACATACGGAGCAGCCCGCTGCTGGATCTGCGCGGTGTCACACCAGTGCAGGCCGGCAATCTCGGTCGGTTGCAGGCGGGCGCGCCCCGGCAGGTCAGGGTGGACGCCGAGGTCAAACACGAGCAGCACGGCGTCGTCCCATTGCCGATATGGCGGCAGCCAATCGATCGCCAACAGCGCCCCGGCGTGCACCTCGACACCGAGCTCCTCGCTGATCTCCCTGGCCAACGCACCGGCCGGTGACTCATGCGGATCGACGACCCCACCAGGCAGATCCCACTCCTGCTTATAGGTCAACTGGCACATCAACACGTCATTGCGCTCGTTGCGGATCAGCCCCTGCGCGATCACACGCTTGGTCGGCAACGTCGCGTTGAGCATCGCCAAAAACGCCTGGCGGGTCCCGGGCAGCGGGTCATCCGCGAGCCGGGCCAGCCGAAGCACGTCGACGGGCTCTCCGCTGCCGTTAAGTTCACGTCCCCGCGCAACACCCTCGGGGCGCAGGCCCGCCCGCTGCAAGGTATGCCGCAACTCACGGTCATCGCGCGGCACCTGCGCCTCGACGCGGTGCAACCCGTCGGCATACCCCAGGGTCAAGAATTCGGCCAAAGCCGCCGGAGCCTGCGCGTCCAACCACCACGGATCATCGAGGGTCCACGTGAGTTCCGCGACCCCCGGACCGCTCGGCTGCAAGCTCCACGGCTTCATCCGGCCAAGACTGCCACAGCCGGTCCGGACTCTTGACGGCAGTGCCGCGCCGGTTCCACCCGGTCACGCGGGCCCGAGCTGGCCGCGCTCCGCCGTCGCGCGGTCGAGGGCCAGAGCCACCTGATCAAGGAAGACGTCAGGAGTCAGCCGGAGCCCTAGCACCGGGATCCGCAGATTCACCGTGCCGTTCACCGCCGAGTCGTTCTGCCGCACAGCATCATCGACGGCGTTCAGCCCCTGGGCGTGCTGAGCACCGTCGATCTCGACGTGGACGCCCAAGTCTTCCCACGCCACATCAAGATAGATCCGCCCCCGTCGACCGGTCCGCAGCACCTGACGGGTCGGCTCGGGAAGCCCCCGCTTGCGGCACAACACAGCGAAGTCCAGCTCGCCCAGCGATTGCGCCCCACGGCATACGTCAAGGAGGACCTGATCCAACAGTTCTCGCCGGGGGCTCCGGCGCACCGTCGCCCACCTGTCGCTCAGACGCTGCGGATGGGCCAAACCCTGCTGCATGGTCATCGCCAGCAGGGTCGCCGCCGCTCGATCACTGGCCGCCCACTGCGCCGCACGGATGGCCGCTACTTCAGGAACGGCCCTCGGGACCCCCGCGCGAATGATCCCTCCGCCAGGGTCGAGGCGGTGAATCCGCACCCCCGGCCGCCGATGCACGCGATTGCCTGCCACCACCGTCACGTGGATGGCCTGCTCGGTCCAACCGGTCAGCCCCGCAGCCTGCAGCGCGCTGACCCCGTCGAGGAACGCCCGCGGCCCCGACTCCCAGACGGCCAACCAGCGCGAGCCGTCAACGTTGGGAACGGCGCAGGTGATGCCGAGGGTATGCCGACCCATGCGCGTCCAACGCCCGGCGCGTTCTTGGGCTCGGATGAAGCTGAGGGTCAGCCCTTCGGCGCGCAGCATGTTGCGCGTGGCCAGCCCGCCGTGGTCTTTGGCGATGGTCTGCGCCCTCATCACCAGCTCAGCCCGGCTGTCATTCATCCGCCACACTCTGCTCGATCAGGTCATCTGTCGCTTGCGTCCCTGTGGACAGCGAGAGATGTGGACGATCACACGCCAGCCCATTCCTTAGCCTGAGCGGTTGTGCCGCTATAGCGACAGGAAATGCACAGGCCAATCGGGGTGGTCCACGTCAGGCCAATGGGGGTGGCTGCGTGTCACGATGTCGACGTGGAGGAAACGGGGTCAGCGACATGACGTCGTGGGCCCTGATCTGGCGCCGCGCACGAGCAGGGTTAGGCCTCGTGCTGACCATCTTGGCGCTGGTGACCGCGACGACGGCGATCATCGCGGGTACGGTCGGCTATTCCAGGGCGGCAGCAACCGTGGCGGCCCGAGAGGCGCTGACGGGGGCTGAGTCGGCCGATGATGTGGCTCTCAGGGTCCAGACACGGCAAGCCGACGACCCGCGGCAACAGGACGGTAGAGCACGAGAACTCATCGACGAAGCGTTCGCTCCGGCCCAGGTCACCGTCAGCCGAAGCCTGGCCAGCGAGCCGCGACCCGTCGAAGGCCGCGACCGACGCATCCAACTGATCAGCTCCGACAACCTTGATGGGGCCGGGCGGATCGGCGGATTCGAGGGACTGATCCAGCTCACCGAGGGGCAAGCACCGGAGTCGGGAGGCGAGACGATCCAGGGCGCACTGCATACCGGATCGGCCGCGCAGTGGGACGTCAGCGTCGGTGACGTCCTCACCGTCGATGGCCTCGAAGTCGAAGTCACCGCGCTGTTTCGCCCACTCGACCCGTCGGCACCGGCTTGGGTCGGCGACCCCCTCGCAGCGAACGGCTTCACCGATGACCTCCTCGGCCCCATGGTCGTTGCCCCAGAGGATCTCACCCAGTTCACCGAGACCCCGTTTGCCCAGTGGGTCATCCAGCCCGACGCCGACAATCTGCAACCCGACGACCTCGGCCCCCTTGCCGCAGCGGCCGCGACCCTGCGATCGACGATGGACACCGAGGGCGTCGCCATCCGCGGCATTCGCGTGGACGGTGACCTGGCCCCCACCGCCGAACGCGCCGACCGCAACCTCCAGACCGCCCGCGCCCTCAACGTCGTCCCGCTCATCGTCTTGCTCACGGTCAGCGTCATCGCCGTGGCCCAACTCGCCCGCATACTGGCCTCGGCCCGCACCGGCGAAGTCGAGTTCCTGCTGGCCCGAGGAGCCTCACGACGGCAAGTTTTCGGATGGTCGTTGGCGGAG
This sequence comes from uncultured Actinomycetota bacterium, assembly GCA_963803695.1. GTDB lineage: Bacteria > Actinomycetota > Actinomycetes > Actinomycetales > Dermatophilaceae > Ornithinicoccus. The sequence continues at coordinate 213,977 of CAWDNY010000011.1, read as the reverse complement.
GCGGCAGGCATCAGCGTCATCGGGACTGCCCTGGGTATGGCGGTGGCAACCGGGGCGCTGCAAGCTGTCCCCGCCGGGGGGCAACAGGTGGGGACAGTCGTCCTCGTCGCCACACTCACCGGGCTGGCCGTGCTCCTCGCCCTCATCGTCGTCACCGCTCAACAGGTCAGACACCTCGCCCAAAGCCGGCTAGCCACGACTCGATCGGGTCGGACCCGACAGGCGGCAGCCTGGGGCTCCGCGGTCTTGACGCTGACCGCCGCTGGGCTGAGCTGGGCCCAACTGCGCCGATACGGGTCGCCGCTGGTCACGGCCGACGATGGCAGTCTGAGTGTCGACTACGTCGCGGGGGCAGCCCCGGCGTTGCTCCTCGGGGCTGCAGGTGTCCTCGCCCTCATCCTGTTTGCGCCGATTGCGCGCCTCGGCCACCGAGCGACCACCCCCACGACCGGACTCACGGCACACCTGTCAACGACCCACATCTCGCGGGGTCTGACCTCCTATGCCGTCCCGGTCGTCCTCACCGTGCTCGCCGTGGGCGTGACGACGGTAGGCGGGATGTATGCCGCTACGTCCGCTGATCTGCGCGAGGGACTGAGCAGTCTGGCCCAGGGAGGCGACGTCAGGGCCACACTCGATGACCAGCAAGTGCAACAGAACGACGCGATCGCCGCCTCGCCACCAGTGGCTGACCTGGAGGGCGTCGAGGCTGCGGCGCCGGTGTGGACTCGGGACACCCGGATCGCCGAGGTCGACACCCTGCTGATCGCTGCACCGATGGATCAACTCGCCGAGGTGGCCATCGTGCCTCAGGGCGCAGCAGATCCAGGCCTCTTGAGTGACCGACTCTCCCCGGCCGGCGATGAGGTGGGGGGCGAGTCGGCGGGAAGTGGCGGGATCGGCATACCCCCTGGCCGCGCCGCAAGCCTCAACGTGGGCCTCGACCTCGATGTCAGCGCCACGACGCTGTCGGACCTTTCAGCAGACGTCGACGACTTCGTCGATTTCTTGGTCGCCGAGCAGGACATGACGTTGGACGATGCTCGCGGCGAAGCCCTCAGCGCCCGATTCCAAGATGTCAACGGCGGCATCGACGTGGCGATCTCGCTGCTCATACGCGACATCGACTCCGGCATCGTCAGCGACATCACCGTGGACGCGTTTAAGGTCTCCCCCGAGATATCGCTGGACGACTCCGGGGCGCTGCAGATCGCCCCCGCCGGCGGTCAAGAATCTCTCGACATCAGCCTCCCGGCGTCAGTCGCTGGCTACGAGGTCATCCGGATCGACCTCCTCACCAGTCCCCCGGCGCCCGAATACGACCTGAACGCCACGATCGGAGTGCTGGTCGACGGCCAGAGCCGACCAGCCACAGACTCCTGGATTGTCGACGCTCCCGAAGCGGTCCGCACCGACGAGCCGCAGGACCGCAGCGGCGAGGTCCAGGCCGACACCGAGGGCAGGCTGATCGTCACGAGCGAGGGAACCGCGCGCCCTCGATACGAGCCGACCGGCACCATCCGCCTCTTGCCGCGACCGCGCAGTGATGATCCACTGCCCTTAGCCATCACCCAGACGGTGGCCACCGCCAGCGACCTCACGGTTGGCTCGGCCGTCGAGATCAACGCCTTCGGCGCCATTGTCCCGGCCGAAGTGGCCGCTGTGGTCGATGCCGTGCCCGGATCGCTCGAGCCCGACGTGGTCCTCGCGGACGCCGGGGCTCTGAGCCAAGCACTCATCGACCAAGGCACCGACATCGGCCAGCCCACTCAGATCTGGGTCGCTACCGCCGATGGGTCCGACCCCGCCAACATCGCTGACCGGGCCGTCGTCGTGCCGGGGATCATCTCGGCTTCGGCGGCCCCAACCGCGGCAGTGACCGACGCCAACGCAGCCGTGCGTCTCGTCTTCTGGGTGGCCTCCGCCGGGTCGATCCTGCTGGCAATCACCGGCATCGCAGCGGTCAGCGCCACCTCGTTGGCCGCTCGCCGACCGGAAGTGGCAGTGCTCCGTGCCCTCGGTATGCCGTCCCGCGCCCAGGCACGAGGGCGCGCCCTGGAGTTGGGCACAGTGGTGCTGGGCGCGCTGATCGCCGGAGTAGCCGCCGGGTGGCTCGTGGCCCTGGCAATCATCCCCGAGTTGGCCAGCGCGACGACCTTGCCAGGTCGCGCCACGCTCCCCGCAGCGCTACGCCTGGAGCTGCCGCTGTGGTTGACCTTGCTGAGCATCGGTGCCCTCGCGGTCCTGATCATCGGCGCAACTTTGGCCCGAAAGGTCACGCATCAGGCGCGCGACCGGACCTACCGCGAGGAGGTCCGATGAGCCCCACACGCCACCCACGGCATACCTCGAGGAAGGTCCCCGGCGCAGTCGGCCTCGCCGCTCGTCAACTGCGCGCCGACCCGTGGACCTCCGTGTTGTTGGCGCTGCTCGTCGCGATCACCAGTTGCGTCGCCACCGCCGGTCCCCGGGTGCTTGCCGACCTGAATTCCCGACAACTCGACTACACCTTGAATGACTTGTCGGTGTTGCAACGGGACATCCGCACCACCCAGACGATCGAGTTCGCCTTTTTCGGCGACTTTGACGGCACCCAGATCACCTTCGACGAGCCGTCAGACACGTGGTCACCGATGCGCGAGGGCCTCGACCGACTCCGCGCCGAGCAGCCAGATCCGCTGCGCTCGATCATGCAGCCCGGAAAATTCTACGTCGACGTCGACCAGCCGGTGACCGGCCCCAACGACCCGGCCAGCGACATCGCCGAATACACCGTCCAGTTCCGCGTCGACCCCCTGCTAGAGGAACTCGCGACGCTGACCGAAGGCGACTGGCCGGCCGCGGCCGTGCCCGTCCCAACGGAGTTGACGGACCCCGACGCAGAGCCGATCGACCCCGAAGACCTGCCCGCGCTCGAGGTCGTCGTCAACCAGCAAACCGCCGATCGCTTGGTCTGGGCCGTCGGCGAGGAGCGCGGCATCGGGCAACAGCAGGTGCGATTGACCGGCACCTACACCGTCGATGACCCCGAGGCCGCGCATTGGGCCCAGAGCCCGTTCGGCGCAGATTTCGGGACCTTCTTCGACGGCGACCGCGGCACCCTGGGCACGGCGACGGCATACCTCGCGCCGGCCAATCCGGGCGTCGTCGTGCCCGGCTCCTCACGTGAGGTCCACGCCTGGTTCACCCTGGACGCGAGCCAAGTCGCCAGCGATGACGTCCAAGCCCTGACCTCTCAGATCGGCGGACTGACCGCGGGCCCGGTGATCGTGATCGATCCGGCGCTCAGCGACCCCGATGGCGCCGTCGTCGACTTCCGTCCCCGGCTCACCACCGAGATCTTCAACACGTTGGCCGACGTCACCTCCGAGCAGAGCGCCACGGCGTCGATCATGGCCGTGAGCAGCGCGGGACCCATCGGCGTCACCCTCGCGGTGTTTGCCCTCGGCGCGACGCTGATCGTCCATCGGCGGCGGACCGCGCTGGCTGTGGCCCGCGCACGGGGCGGGTCCGCGCGCCAACTTGGTGTCGCCCTCGCCGCCGAGAGCGCCGCCCTCGGCCTGCCCGCCGCAGCGCTGGGGTATGCCGTCGCTGGGCTCCTGATCACCCCGAGCCCGAGCGCTTCGCCCTGGCCCCAGATCGCCGTGGCCGCCGTCATCGGGTTGATTCCGGCGGTCATCATCGCGGTCTCGGTCGGTGTGCGAAGTCGCTCCGCCCAGGGGCTCGTGGGTCGATCCGACCTCGGTGGAGCTGGTGGCGGTCGCGGCGTCGGTCGCGGCGGCGGTCGCGGCGTCGGTGTCAAGCCGGCGCGGCGCGCTCAAGGGCGATTCCTGGCCGAAGTAATCGTCGTGGGCCTGGCCGTCGTGGCGACCTGGCAACTCTTCGACCGAGGTCTGACCGGCACTAACGGCCCAGATCCACTGCTGGCAGCGACCCCCTTGTTGCTCGCGTTGGCAGCGGCAATCATCACGCTGCGTCTCTATCCGCTGCCGCTTCGACTGCTGGCGGCGCGCCTGCATACTCGCGCATCGTTGACGCCGTTCCTGGGTGCTGCCCGGGCCCTCCGCGACCCCGCCGGTGGGTTGGTGCCAGCGCTCGCGATGATCCTGGGGGTCGCGGTCATGACCTTCAGCACGGTGCTCTCCTCCACCATCACCGACGGCGCCGAACGCGCGGCGTGGAACGGCACGGGAGCCCAGATCCGACTGAGCGGACCGACGATCACCGATGACCTGGTGGAGACGCTGACTGCGCTGCCGGGAGTAGCCGACGTCGCTGTCGTGAGCGAGCAGTCGCGCACGGTGGACGTGATCGGCGACGAGATCGACGGTGGGGTCTCGCTTTTTGTGGTCAGCGACACGTTGGCCAGCGTCCAGGGCGCGGCTCCCCTGGTCACCTCGCTGCCACCGAGTGTGTATGCCGACGCCACCGACCTGCCCTTGGTGACCGGGGGCGACGTCGACCAAGCCGGCGGCACCGTCTCGGTCAGTGGAGTCGGTCAAGTCCGGGTCGTCGGACATGTCGACCAATTGCCTGGCGTCTCGACCGGTCGCTCCTTCGTGGTCGTGAGGCAATCGGCGTGGGAGGCCGCCGGCCGCCCGGTGCCGTCAGCCAACCTCGGACTGATCTCGGTGGTCGAGGACGCAGACCGCGAGGACGTTGCCGCCACCATCGCCGACGCGGTGCCGAACTCGCTGGTGGAAACCCCCGACGAGCGACTTGACGCTTTCACCGCGGCCCCCGCAACGTCGGGCCTGAGCACCGTGTTTGTCGTCGTTGTGGCGCTGACCACCACGCTGACCGTGCTGGCAATCCTGCTCGTCCAAGCCCTCGGCAGCGCCAGCCGGATGCGGCTGTTGGCCCTGCTGCGCACGATGGGCGCGCGGCGTCGCGATCATCGGGCGATCGCGACGTGGGAAGTCGCTCCGGTGCTGATCGCCTCAGGCCTAGCCGGTGCGGCGGTGGGCGCGCTCGTGCCGTGGGTGTTGCTGAGGGCGGTCGACCTGCGGGGACTGACCGGCTCACCGCTGCAGCCTGAGCTGGCGCTCGACCCCTGGCTCTTAGGTCTGGTCGCCGCAGGTGTGCTCCTCGTGGTCGTGCTTGCGGTGATCGCATCAGCCACGCTGGCCTCCCGGGCCGACCTGGCACAACATCTGAGGCTCGGTGAGGAAAGGTGAACACCATGACACGCGACGGCGAGCCCGACATCGTCTGCGAGGACGTGGTGCGGATCTTCTCCACCGAGGGCGTCGAAGTGCAGGCGCTCCAGGGGTTGAACCTGCGCGTGGACCGAGCCGATGTAGTGGCACTCGTCGGTGCCTCGGGGTCCGGCAAATCCACCCTGCTCAACATCTTGTCCGGGCTGGACACCCCCACGGGTGGCCGCGCCCGAGTCGCCGGCACCGATCTGCTGACGATGACCCGCAGCGAGCGCGTGACCTATCAACGCAGCACGGTCGGATTCGTCTGGCAGCAGACCTCCCGCAACCTTCTGCCCTTCCTCACAGCCGCGGAGAACATCGCGCTGCCCCTGGTGATCAGCTCTGGCAAGGACCGGAGCAGCCGGGTGCAAGACATGCTCGACTTGCTGAGCATCGGCGAATGCCGAGACCGCTGGCCCGGCGAACTGTCCGGTGGGCAGCAGCAGCGCGTGGCGATCGCGACGGCGCTGGCCAACCACCCTTCGGTCTTGCTGGCTGATGAACCGACGGGTGAATTGGACGAGGCGATGTCGGGTCAGGTCTTGGAGGCGATGCGCGAGGCAGCCCAAGAATTGGCCACCACGGTGTTGATCGTGACGCATGATCCGATGATCTCTGAGCATGTCCGTCGCACCGTGCAGATCCGCGATGGCCGGACTTCGACTGAGGTGCTGCGCCGGGTCGAACTCGACGAGGGAGGTGCCGAGCGAATGGTGGCTTCGGAATACACCGTCATCGACCGCGCCGGTCGGCTCCAACTGCCCAGTGGGTATGTCGATCAGCTGGCTCTGCGGGATCGGGTGCGCCTGGAGCTCGAGGCGGATCACGTCGGCGTGTGGCCCGATGATCACGCATCCAGCAGTGGGAGCCTGGCGATGAGTGAGCGCGACTATCTGTTGGCCGGTCGGGACCTGCATCGCACCTTCGACACCGGAGCCGGGCCGGTGTATGCCGTCGTGGGCGTCGACATCGAGGTGCGGGCAGGCGGGCTGACCGTGGTGCGCGGGCTGACCGTGGTGCGCGGGCCATCCGGATCGGGTAAGACGACATTGCTCAACCTGCTCGGGGGGCTTGACCGGCCAACGTCGGGCGAGGTGCTGTTGGGCGATGGCCGCAGGTTGTCACAGATGCCCGAAGACGACGTGTTGGAGGTCCGCAGGACGTTGATCGGCTACGTGTTTCAGTCGTTCGGGCTGATCCCGGTGCTGTCGGCGGCCGAAAATGTCGAGGTGCCGCTCCGACTGCTCGGCACTCCGGCTGGCGAACGCTCGACCCGAGTGGCGCACGCGCTGGAGGTGGTGGGCTTGTCACGGCATACCAAGCAGCGCCCGTATGAGCTGTCCGGCGGTCAACAACAACGAGTCGGGATCGCCCGGGCGCTGGTGGCCCGACCGAAGGTCTTGCTAGCCGATGAGCCCACGGGGCAGCTCGATTCCGAGACGGCGGCCACGATCATGGACCTGCTGCTCAGCGTGGTGCACGAACAAAGGATTGCGGCGGTCGTCTCGACGCACGATCCGCTGCTCGCGGCACGAGCCGACGTAGTCATCGACCTCCACGACGGCGAACGGGTCGACACTGCTTAGCCTGAGCAGTTGTGCCGCTATAGCGACATGAACCGCACAGGCTAATCCGGCGGGTCGGAAGGACAGCTCTGCGGATCGTGCAAAACTGCGCGGATGGCAGCCGAGAAGCCCGAGTTCACTCGCGTAGGACGCTTCCAACGGGGGTATGCCGTCGAAGATGTCGACGCGTTCTTGCGGGAATTCGCCCGAGCCCTCGAGCAGGGCAGCGACGTGCCCGACGTCATGGAGGCCCGGTTCACGTGGCCCTTCGGCGGCTACGACATGGTCGAGGTCGACGAATTCTTAGAGGATCTTCGCTCTCAGGTGGCACCGCCCCAGCGCAGCACGTCGGCCACCGTAGATGACTTGCCGACCCCTCCGGCTTTCACGACGAGTCGCTTCCGCCGGGGCTACAACATCGACCAGGTCGAAGCTTTCTTGGCCGATGTGATGGCCGCCGTCCGCGACGGGCGAGAGCCGCCGAGCGTGTTCCAGACATCCTTCACCTCGACCCAGCTCGGCGCGGGATACTCCGAAGAAGAGGTCGACGACTACCTCGACGAGCTGGCCAAAGCGCTCGGTCAGTAGCCCGATCACAGGTGTAGGTGGACCCGCAGGGCTGCGTCGACGGCGCGCATCGAATCGGCAGAGGCTCGACCCACCGCGGGACCGACACCCTGGACGTCGACTGATCGGACCTGCTCAGCCTGCGCCTTCGAGTCCACCCGCAAGCCCGATTCCGCAGCGACGAGCAGCGCTTGGAAGGGATAGACCCGCTCGACGTTGCTCGTCACCGGAACGACCGTGATGACCCCTCGACCGCGGCGAGCAGCAGCGGCGAGAGCTCGATCGTTGCTGACGATGACCCCTGGTCTGCGCTTGTTGGCTGCGCTGCCGCGTACCGGGTCGAGGTCGATCAGTCTGATCTCACCTCGACGCATCGCTCACCCCATCGACACTCGTTGCATCCCACAACGCCCAGTCGTCGGTGGCCTCCCACTCTTGCCAAGCCGCCTCGTAGTCATCGTCGAGATCGACCAACGAAGCACCCACGGGCCGGAGCCGGCGCACGGCATACTTCACGGATGCGCGTATTGGTCACCGGCGGTGCCGGATATATCGGGTCTCACACCACCCTTCAGCTTCTCGAAGCTGGGCACGAAGTCGTCGTGGCCGACAACTTCAGCAACTCCAAGCACTCTGTGCTGCCCAGGATCGAAGCCCTCGCCGGTTCCTCACTGACGTTGCACGAAGTCGACCTCACCGACCGCGCGGCCGTCGACCACCTCTTCGCGACCGAAGCCGTTGACTCAGTCATCCACTTCGCCGGCTCCAAGGCCGTCGGCGAGTCCGTGGCCAAGCCCGTCCTGTATTACCGCAACAACGTCGGCTCGACCCTGGCCCTCGTCGAGGCGATGGCCAATCACCGGGTCTACCAGCTGGTCTTCTCGTCCTCGGCCACGGTCTACGGCCCGAACGCGCCCGTGCCGATGACCGAAGACCTGCCCACCTCGGCGACAAACCCGTACGGCTGGACCAAGGTCATGATCGAGCAGATCCTGCAAGACCTCGCGGTCACCGATCCCCAATGGCGGATCGCGCTGCTGCGCTACTTCAACCCCGTCGGCGCACACTCCTCGGGCCAGCTCGGCGAAGACCCCAGCGACATCCCCAACAACCTGATGCCCTTCATCGCACAGACCGCCGTGGGCCGCCGCGACAAGTTGTCGGTCTTCGGCGGCGATTACGACACCCCCGACGGCACCGGCGTGCGCGACTACATCCACGTCGAAGACCTCGCGGCCGGGCACCTCGCCGCGCTGGAGTGGATCGGTGAGCACGACCGTGCCGTCTCGACGTGGAACCTCGGCACCGGACATGGCACCAGCGTGCTCGAGCTCGTGGAAGCCTTCGCTGCCGCCAGCGGACAGGAGATCCCGTATGCCGTCGGCCCCCGTCGCCCCGGCGACATCGCCTCCTCGTATGCCGACCCCTCACGGGCCCATCTCGAGCTCGGCTGGAGCGCGACCCGAACCGTCGAGGACATGTGTGCCGACACCTGGCGCTGGCAGCAGGGCAATCCTCATGGCTATCCCGGCGAATAGTCACGTCTGTACTGTTTGTACATTGACAGCACTAAACGTACAGTTAATACATGTCCACCCAAACGTCGTATGCCGTGTCCGAGGCGCGTCAGAACCTCGCCTCGATCATTGACCGCGCTCGCGATGAGCACGCTCCGATGTACATAGCGCGTAGAGGGCAGCGCGTGGCCGCGGTGATCGATGCTGACGACTTGAACGAGCTTCTCGAAATGGCAGAGGACATGGCAGATATTCGCGCTGCCGAGGCTGCCCGCGCCGAGATGCGGGAAACCACGCAGGAACCCACCCCCTGGGAACAGGTGAAGGCCGATCTCGGTCTCGTATGACCTACCGCATTGTGCTTGCGGCCGCGGCCGAGCGTCAGTTGCGCAAGTTAGACCCTCAGGCTCGCCGCAGAGTGCAGGCGGCTATCGATCTCTTGGGCGCTGAACCCCGACCGCCTGCGGCAACGCGCCTCGTCGGTGGCGGCGGCGAGTGGCGTGTGCGGACGGGCGACTACCGCATCATCTATGAGATCGAGGACGAAAGGCTGCTCGTCTTGGTGCTTCGCGCCGGCCACCGACGATCCGTATATCGATCGCACTAGCTCAAGAGGTCGGCAGCGTGGGTGGGCCTGCGTGCCGCGCTGGGGTCGCGGCCAGGGCAGAGGCGAAGACCACAATGACGGTGGCCAGCACCAGTAGGCGGTAGTCCGCAACGGCTAGCAGCCCTGCACCCACGAAGGTGATCACTGCTTGCGGCAGATTGATTGAGATGTTGGCTGCCCCAGCCACCCGCCCTTGGAGCCGGGCCGGGGTGAGCCGCTGCCGAGCCGTCGCGTAGGAGACCACGAGCCAACTGACGCTGAACCCGCCGAGCGCCATTCCGGCGACGGCCGCGGTGAGGCTGTTCGCCATCAGCGGCACGAGCCCGATGCCCAGGCCCGCCATCCCGAGGGCAAACGTCGGGACTTCTCCCGATCGTCCGATGGCCCAGGCCGCCGTCAAACCACCGAGTATTGCTCCAACGCCCTGGATGCTGACGAGCACCCCGATGGTCGAGGCGGCTACACCGACTCCCTGATCCAGGAACGGGAAGATCGCGATGTTGACCAGGCCCGTCGCCGCGATCCCGACGCCCAGGAGCAGGGTCAATCGGCCCAGCGGCGGGGTATGGCGAAGGTAGCGAAATCCCGCCGAGACCTCCGCCCAAAGGCCACCCCGGTTAGCCGGGTCCTCTGGCTCACTCTCCTCCAGACGCAAACCGACCAGGATGACTGCGGCAATCAGGAAGAAGACCACGGTGAGCGCAATCACGGCATCGGGACCAGCCAGCACATACAGGGCCGTCCCAAGAAGGGGAGAGAGCAAACGCATCGCTTGGTCGATGGTCGACGACATCCCGTTGCCCGAGGCCAGGTGCTCGTCCGGCAGCAGATCTCGGATCAACCCCGACTGAGCCGAGGCGGTCAGGGAACGACATCGTGCCGTAGAGGAAGACCACCGTGTAGATAAGCCACAGTTGCGCTGAGGAGGTGACGAAGAAGAGCGCTGCCACCGGAAAGGAGACTCCCAGGTTGGCCGCCACCACGAGTTTGCGACGCGAGACTCGATCGGCGATCTGCCCGAGGACGGGCGAGAGGACCGCGGGAAGGCCGAGCGCGGCGAACACCAAGCCAGCCGCGACATCAGATCCGGAGAGGTCCTTCACCCACACGGCCCCCATGAGATATAGCGCACTGTCGGCCAAGTTTGTGAACACCCAGGCCAACGTGAGACGCCCGAAGCCCGCGGCATGCAGAGCAGCCGGCTTTCGAACCTTTGCCCGGAGCTCATTCATTTGCGGGAACCTTCGGTGACTCCCGAGCCTGGTCCTCGTCGCCGCCGGTCGCCTTGTCCGGATTGAGCGTGGCCGCGAAATGCGCTTTCCTCGATCCCGCTGGCCGTGCATCAGGATCATCGGAGCGGTAGGCAAATCGGGTGGCCAGCGCTTGGAGGTCTTGGCTCAGCTCGGCCATCTCCTCCGCCGTCGCCCAGAACGAACTGGTGGTGACCGTCACTGCATCGGCCCAATCAGGATCGGTTTCCTCGGGAAGGGCCAAGAACCTGCGAAAGCGTTCGCCCTCGCGCAACACCACCAGCGAAGCCAACTCCCGCGTCGCGGCACGTGATCCGATGACGTCCGGCGAGGGCCGAAGGTCCCACACGTCAGCGGAGGCAGCGCGCCAGGGCTTCTCTCGTCCGCGCTGCTCGGCGCGCTCGATGTAGCCGTACTTGCCCAAGATCCGCAGGTGGAAAGAGCAGCTCGCTACGGACTCCCGCACGTGCTCGGCGCACTCGGTCGCCGTTGCCTCGCGGACGTCGCGCAGGAAGTCCAGCAACTCCAGCCGCGTCGGGTGCGCGAGCGCCCTGATGCGTTCCGGCTCGAAGACTTCATGCATCGTCATGTCTACCAGGATGTCATGTTAAAGACCTGTTGCGCAAGACTTCTTTTGCATTTTTCTGAAAGCGTTTTCCAGGTGGGGGCGTACTATGCCCCTTGTGCCCAAGAAATTTAGCGGTCTCGGCGATCTGGAACGCGCCGTCATGACCGTTTTGTGGGAGCAGGACGGCGATCAAAGCGTGCGCCAGGTCTTGACTCACCTCAACGGCTCACGCGACTTGGCCTATACGACCGTCATGACCGTGCTGGACCGTCTCGCTAAGAAGGGCTTGGCCAACCGCACTCGTGACGGTCGGGCCTGGATCTATTCGGCCGCCGCATCCCGCGAGGAATTGACCGCCGCCTCCATGCGAGTTGGGCTCGACACCCTCGACACCGGGGACCGGCAAGCCGCGATGCTGCACTTCCTCGGTCAGGCCGATGCTGCAGAGCTGGACGACCTCCGGGCCGCATTGGCCGAAGTCGAGCGGCGCCACAGCTAAGCACAGGCCACCCGCATGGACACTCTCGCCGTGCTGCTCCTCGGTCTCGTCGCGCTCACCTTTTCGGTCATCGCCCCGCGCATCATGGCCCCGCAAACCACTTTTCGGGTGTGCCCCGGGCCCGCCCTCCTGGTATGGCAGTGTGTCGCCGTCTCCGGAATCCTGGCCGCGTTGCTCGCTGCCCCGGTCGCCGCCTGGTCACTGACCGATCGCAACATGACCCTGCTGTGGGCTGCCGTCGCGCTCAGTGCCCTCATGCTGGCCCGTCTGCTGCTCAGCGGTCACCGAGTCGGCACCGGACTGCGCACCCTCCGAGCCCGCCACCGCGAGTTGGTCGACCTGCTCGGCGATGTCGACCCGAACACCAGCGTGACCGTGCTCCAACACGCCAGCCCCACGGCATACTGCGTGCCGGGTGGCCGCCGTCAGATCGTGCTCACGGCCGGCGCGGTGGCGGCTCTCAACGATGACGAGCTCGGCGCGGTTCTCGCTCACGAACGCGCTCATCTCAACGCCCGGCACGACCTCATCCTCGAGTTCTTCACCGTCCTGCACTTCGCCGTCCCCGGGCCGATCCGGTGCGACGCGGCGCTCAGCGAGGTCCACCTGCTCGTCGAGGCGCTCGCTGATCGAGCCGCGATCCGGGTCAGCGGAGCCAAGCCGCTAGCCCGAGCACTGGTCACGATGCACCGCGCGGCGCACCCCGAAGCCACGATGGGCGTGGGCGGCACGCCGGAGCAGACGAAGGCACGACTGCTGCTGATCGCCGACGCCGCGAACCCCCGACACGGCCGGGCTGCCGCGATGATTTGCTTCGCGATCGCTGTCTTGACCGTCCCGTTGGGGCTGGCCGCACTCACGGTGTAAGTTCTCTTACGAATCGTAGTACGTATCGCGACGTGTGAGGGAACTGGCATGGAAGCGCTCGACCTGGCTCGCTGGCAATTCGGCATCACCACCGTGTATCACTACCTGTTTGTCCCGACCACGATCGGCCTCTCGCTCGTCGTCGCGCTGATGCAGACGCAATGGATGCGCACCCGCAACCCGCAGTGGCTGCGGCTGACCAAATTTTTCGGCAAGCTCTTCACCATCAACTTCGCGCTCGGCCTGGCCACCGGGATCGTGCAGGAATTCCAGTTCGGGATGAACTGGTCGGACTACTCCCGATTCGTGGGCGACATCTTCGGCGCACCGCTGGCGATCGAGGCGTTGCTGGCGTTCTTCCTGGAGTCCACGTTCCTCGGGTTGTGGATCTTCGGCTGGGGCCGCATTCCGGAAAAGCTGCATGCTGCGTGCATCTGGCTCGTGCACATCGGGACCATGCTGTCGGCATACTTCATTTTGACCGCGAACTCCTTCATGCAGAACCCGGTGGGCTACGAAAACAACCCCGAGACCGGTCGCGCAGAGTTGACCGACTTCTGGGCCGTGCTCACCAACCCGGTGCAACTGGTGACCTTCCCGCACGTCATCGCCGCCGCCTGGATGACCGGTGGCGGCTTCGTCCTGGCCATCGGGATGTGGCACGTATGGCGAGACAAGACTGCAGCGGCCGACAAGCCGATGTATCGCAAAGCCGCCCGGCTCGGGGCCGTTGTCGTGCTCATCGGCGGCGTGACCACCGCGGTCACCGGCGACATCCAAGGCAAAATCATGACCGAGGTCCAGCCGATGAAGATGGCCGCCGCCGAGGCCCTCTACGAGACCGTGCCCGAAGGCGAAGGAGCACCCTTCTCGATCCTGACCATCGGCACCCCGGACGGGACTGAAGAGAAGTGGGCGGTCACCGTGCCCAAACTGCTGTCGTTCCTGGCCACCGGCACTCTGGACGGTGAGGTCCGTGGCATCAACGACCTCAACGCCGAATACCAACTCGCCTTCAGCGACGACGCGATGACCGCAGCGCAGGACTATCGCCCGATCATCCCGGTGACCTACTGGAGCTTCCGGTGGATGATCGGCCTCGGGATGGCCGGTGCCGGCATAGCGGCTCTTGCGCTGTTTGCGCTGCGCGGAGACCGACCGCTGAAGAGTCGACTGTGGCTCTACGCCAGCCTGTCCGTGTTCTTCATGCCGCTGTTTGCGAACTCCTTCGGTTGGATCTTCACCGAAATGGGCCGTCAACCGTGGGTGGTGTTCGGCGTGATGACCACCGCCAACGGGGTCAGTCCGGGCGTAAGCACCGCGGAGGTCGCCATTTCGATGACCGTCTTCACCCTGTTGTATGCCGCCGCGGCCGTGGTGATGGTCGGGCTCACCCTGCGCTACGCCCGGGCCGGTGCCGAAGAGGTGCCGGAAGACGCGTCGTACAACCCCGATGATCGCGCCGACGACGCGCCCTTCGTCTTCACCTACTGAGGAGCTGAATCGACATGGAACTGACCACGATCTGGTTCATCCTCATCGCGATCCTGTGGGTCGGGTACTTCGTCCTCGAGGGCTTCGACTTCGGGGTCGGCATGCTCTTCCCCGTGTTGGGGCGTGACCGCGAGGCGGTGCCCTCAACCGGCCCCGATGACCCCGGCACGCCGGCCCAAAGCGGGGAAACCCGCAAGCGCGTCATGCTCGCCACCATCGGCCCGGTCTGGGACGGCAACGAGGTCTGGCTGCTCACCGCTGGGGGCGCGACCTTCGCCGCGTTCCCGCACTGGTACGCCACCCTGTTCTCCGGTTTCTACCTGCCGTTGTTGCTGATCTTGGTCGCGCTCATCGTGCGGGCGTTGGCCTTCGACTACCGCGGCAAGGTCGACAGCGACGTATGGCGATCCCGCGCCGATGCGGCCATCCTCTTCGGCTCAGCCGTGCCGGCGCTGCTGTGGGGAGTCGCCTTCACCAACATCGTGCGCGGGGTGCCGATCGATGCCGACAAGGAGTTCACCGGCACGATCTTCACCCTGCTCAACCCAGTCGCGCTGCTCGGTGGCGTGGTCACCGTGGCCCTGTTCGTCGCCCACGGTGCCCTGTTTTTGGCGCTGAAGACCGATGGCCCCATCCGCCACGACGCACGCGCGATCGGCGTGCGCGTCGGCATACTCGCGGCTGGTCTTGCGGTGGTGTGGCTCGGCATCATCCACGCGGGGACCGGCAATACCGCCTCGTGGATCATCGCCGGACTCGCCGCGCTGGCCCTGGTTGCGTCCCTGGTCATGGCCGTTCGAGCGAGCGAAGGCTGGGCGTTCGCCGGGACATTCACCGCGATCGGCTTGGCCGTGGCCTCATTGTTTGTGGCGATGTTCCCCGACGTCATGCCGAGCAGCACCGACCCGGCGTTTTCGCTGACGACGACCACCGCGGCGTCCACCGACTACACGCTGACGATCATGACGTGGGTGGCCGTGATCTTCGTCCCGATCGTGCTGCTCTACCAAAGCTGGACCTACTGGGCGTTCCGCAAGCGCGTCTCCGGTCACCACATCCCCACCCACGTGGCCCTGGCCGCGCGCACCGAGAAGCAACGCGCGACCAGCGGCGCCGACCCCGACCACTAGGGCCAGAGTCAATCTGATGGCACGACCCGACCCGCGAGCCCTCCTCGCCGCCGTGCGTGCGGCTAAGCCAGCAGTGACTGTGGTGGCCGTCGTCGGGGTCGCGACCGGAGTGGTCGCATTGGCGCAGGCCGTAGCGCTGGCCATAACGGTGACCGCCGCCGTGACCGGCGGGTCGCTCGCAATGCCGCTCGTCACGCTGGTCACTCTGCTCATCGTGCGTGGTGGGCTGGCCGCGATCGGTGAGTATGCCGCCCGCCGGGCCGGTCACCTGGCCGCCAGTGGGGTGCGGTCGCGGGTGTTGCGTCGATGGTTGGACCGACCGGTGGGGCAGCGACCCGACGACGACGAAGCCACGACGCTCATCGGCGAAGGTGTCTGCGCTATCGAGCCCTATGTCGCCCGATACATCCCGGCGCTGATCACGGCTGCGGCGGTGCCCGCGTTGGCGGTGCTGACCTTGGCCTTCGTCGACGTATGGAGTGCGCTGATCGTGGTGCTGACCTTGCCGCTGTTGCCACTCTTTGCGGCGCTGATCGGGATGCATACCCGCGACGAGACCCAGCGCCGATGGGCGGCGATGACTCAACTGTCCGGGCACTTCCTCGACGTGGTCCGTGGGTTGCCGACCCTGGTCGCCTACGGCCGCGCCGAGCAACAGGTCGACGTGGTGCGCGAGGTCGGCGAACGGCACCGCTGCGCCACGGTGCGGACGCTGCGCACCGCCTTCATGTCGACCGCGGCGTTGGAGTTGTTGGCCACGATCTCGGTGGCAATGGTGGCCGTCGGGGTCGGGTTGCGACTGGCCTACGGCACGATCGATCTGCAGGTTGGGCTGATGGCGATCCTGCTCGCGCCGGAGGCCTATTGGCCGATCCGCCGGGTGGGCTCGGAGTTCCACAACGCGGCCGATGGGGTCGAGACGATGGACAGCCTCGGGGAGGATCTCCGTGGCGATCCGCCGCTCGGCACAGGCGACGCAGGTAGTCGAGGTAGCAACGGCAGCGCAGCAAGTCACGGCAGTGAAGCCAGCGGTGGTGCGGTGGGGGTGGCCAATCTGCGCTACGCCTATCCCGACCGCCACGAAGTCCTGCACGAGCTCGACCTCACCGTGTCGGCTTCGCCTGGGCTGACGGTGTTGGCCGGCGCATCAGGCACCGGCAAGACGACGCTGCTCGAAGTGCTGGCCGGGTTGCGGCTGCCGCAGTCCGGCACCGTGACCTGTCCGTCTGCACACCTGGCGACCCAACGTCCGCTCCTCCTTGCGGGGACCGTGCTCGACAACCTGCAGATCGCCGACCCGGACGTCACCGTCGCACGAGCCCAGTGGGCGCTGAACGAGGTGGGATTGCTGGACGCCTTGTCCATTCGAGACGGCCTGCATACCGAGATGGGCGACGACGGCTTCGGCCTGTCGGCCGGCCAACGCACCCGACTGGCATTGGCCCGCGCCCTCCTCAGCCCCCAACCCGTCGTGTTGCTGGACGAGCCCACCGCTCACGTCGCCGTCGAGTCGCTGCCACAGATCTACTCCGTGATCGCCGCGCTCGCGCGCCATCGCCGGGTCATCGCAGCCACCCACGATCACGACCTCGCCGCGACGGCTGATTCACGGTGGGCGCTCCCGACTAGCCTGATGCCACCCGCGCAGCGCGTCGTCCCGCTCAGGTCTCCCCAGTCCTCGTCGACGATGCCGACCGCCGAGCCCACGAGTCGGTGGCAGCAGCTGCGACCAGCAACTCGACTGCGCGTGGCGTGTGCCATGGGCGGATTGTCCGTGGCCTCGGGTGTGGCGCTGACCGCGACCTCGGGGTGGCTCATCGTGCAGGCCTCCTTCCAACCCGTGGTGCTCACGTTATTGGTAGCCATCGTCGGGGTGCGCACGTTTGGCCTCGCGCGGCCGGTGCTGCGATACGGCGAGCGTGTTGTCTCCCACGATGTGGCGCTGGCCGATCTCGCCCGGCGCCGCGCTGACCTGTATGCCGGGCTTATCCCGTTGACTCCGGCCCGGCTAGGCCGCGGCAGCCGCAACGACTTCCTGACCGCCCTAGTGCGTGATCTCGACGATGTCGTGGACGAGCAGGTCAGGGTGACGGTGCCCTGGTGGTCGACGGTGATCGCGAGCGCCGTGGCCGTGCTGGTCGTGGGTTTTGCGCTGCCGTGGGCCGGCCTTGCGGTGATGTTTGGGGCAGTGGCGGCGGGCCTGGTCGGTCACGTCGTGTTTCGCACGGAGCGTCAGGCCCAGGATTCTGCCGTAAGGGCGCGTGGCGATGTGTTGCGGATCGCTACCACCTTGACTCACCGCATCACCGCAATCCAGGCGGTGGCTGGACCTGCGGCGAAGCGCATCGTCGAGAGTGTGGACTGCGCCCAAGCAGCCACGGGCCGGGCTGAGATGAGGCTGATCCGGGCACGCGCGATCGGCATCGCTGCGGCATGGCTGGTGGTCGCGGCAACATCGGCAGCCGTCGTTGTGCTGGCCGCCTCTGCCTTCGCGGCCGGCGACCTCGGCGCGCCGATGACCGCATTGGTCGCGTTGACCCCGATGGCCTTGGCCGACGCGTGGGTGGCACTGCCAGAGGTATGCGGCGCGCGGGCTCGAGCGCGGGCTGCTGAGTCAAGATTGGCTGAGGTATTGCAGCAGACTCCGGCCGTGACTGAGCCCGATGGCCTTCCGGACCTGGCTGTCGAGGTCGATGTCACCCCCGTCCACCTCGACAACCTCAGCGCCTCGTGGACTCACAGCGCAACCGGGGCCGCCAACTCACAAGGCCCTCGCCGACCCGACCTCGACGCATTCGACCTGGGCCCACTGCATACCGGCGACCGGGTGCAGTTGACCGGGCCCAACGGCATCGGCAAGTCGACCGCCCTTGCCGTCCTCGGCCGTCATCTCGACCCACTGTCGGGGATCTATCGGCTAGCCGGGCAGGACGCGACGACCGTGAGCGCCGAGTCGGTGCGGAACCGGATCGCCATGGTGGACGACGAGCCGCACGCGTTTGCCGGCACGGTGCGGGCCAATCTCGGGTTAGCCGCTCCGGAGGCGTGTGACGACGCGATGGTGAACGCGCTGGACGCCGTCGACTTAGGCCGCTGGTTGGCCGGGTTGCCACGCGGTCTGGACACCCCGATCGCCGGGGTCTCCGGTGGCGAACGTGCCCGGCTGTCGATGGCTCGGGCCTTCTTGTCGGGTCGGCCGATCGTGCTGCTCGACGAGCCCACCGCTCACCTGGATGACACCACCGCCGAGCGCGCGCTCGATGGGTTGTCAGCGGCCGGCATACCCATCGTCGTTGCGGTCAGCCACCGACCCCTGCCGTGGACCGGCTTCTCCACGCGCCCGCTGGACCGTCGCCAGCCGACCCCGCGCTGAGCGCGGACGCGAGCGGGTCACCCTGGCGTGTGACGATTGGCTCCATGGCTCAGACACCGGGAAGCCGACGTGGTTGGTGGCGCATCGGCCTCGGTGCACTATGGCTTGGGGTCGCGGTCTGGTCGTGGGTCACCCGAGCGGGGGTGCTGATCGCTGGGCATCCCGCCCACGCCGTGACCTTGGTGGCCTGTGCGATCGCCGGCATCGTCTTAGTCGCCTACGGTCGGCGTGATATGCGCAACCGCACAAGGTTGAAGAAGCGGCGCACCTGGGTCCTGATCGTCATTCGTGCCTCGGCGGTGTTGCTCAGCGTTGCGGTGCTCGGCGCGATGATCTATCTGCGGCCCTTCAGCGCGTCACAAGAGGCCATCGACGCAATGGACGGCTCAGCCGAGGTCACCGTCAGCGACGCCCCGACCACCATCACCCTGGCTGGCACATCGAGCGGCAGCGCTTCCGGGACCGGTCTGATCTTCAGCCAGCCCGGTGCTCGCGTCGACCCGCGCGCCTACGTGCCAATCCTCAGCGGCCTGGCCAGTCAGGGATACGAGGTCACGATCGTCAAGCAACCGTTCGGCATCGGCTTCGCCGCCGTGAACGCCCCCGCACGGATCATCGAAGAACAGAAGAGCATTACCCACTGGGCTGTGGGCGGGCACAGTCTGGGCGGGGTGGCCGCATCCTCGTATGCCGAGAGCGACCCCGAGCAGGTCAGGGCGCTGCTGCTGTGGGCGTCCTACCCGCTGGGGTCACTGGCCGACACGAACCTCACGGTCACGTCGGTCTCCGGCAGCGAAGACGGACTGGCGGTGCCCAGCGACATCGACGCGAGCGAGCCAGACTTGCCGGCCGACGCCACCTTCGTTGAGGTCGAAGGGGCTACACACGCGTTCTTCGGTGACTACGGCGACTAACCCGGCGACGGTATGCCGACCATTTCAAGAGCCGAGGCTCAACAGCAGATCGTCGATGCCAGCGCCGAACTGCTCGCGGGGCTGGACCCTCGACGAGTTGCCGCCTTAGCCTGGGCAGAAGTGTCGTCCCAACGGCATAGGTGCACAGGCCAAGAGTTTGCGGCCTAGTCTGAGCGGAGGACTACGAGTTGGAGGATGCGTCATGGGCGACAACGCCTGGGTGTGGTGGTTGGTAGCAGCAGCGGTGCTCATCGTCGCGGTGGTGATCCTATTGGCCATGAGGAGATCTGCGGCGCGCAAGGAGGCTGCCCGACTGCGAGAGAAAGCCCTGGCCGATGATCCGCGCATCGCCGGCCAGGAGGCATCAGCAAAGGAGCTGCGCGATGCAGCCGCGCTGGCCCGTCAAGACGCCATCGCCGCCCAAGAAGAAGCTGATCGCGCCGAGGGCCGGGCCCGCGCCTTGGAACAACGCGCCGAAGACGCCGTGTTGGCCGCCCGTGCCGAGCGTGACCAGCAGACCGATGCTTACCTTGAAGCCGAAGCCAAGGACCCAAACTCCAATACGTAGCTCTGCTTGGAGGTCCTGGGAAGATAGCGACTCTGGGAAGATAAACCCATGGCCTCCCTTTGTGACGTCTCGCCTCCGCTTGCCCTCGGTGCCCTCGACGGCCGCTATCGCGAGGCCGTCGGCCCCTTGGTCGAGCACCTCTCTGAGCCCGCGCTCAACCGCCAGCGGCTGCACGTCGAGATCGAGTGGTTGATCCATCTCACGCGGCACGCCGTCGTCCCAGGAGCAGGCACCCTGAGCGCGCAGGAGCAGACCCAGCTGCGCGGTCTGATCGAGGACTTCGATGCCGACACCATCGCCGACTTGGCGGCGATCGAGGCCGTGACGGTGCACGACGTCAAAGCAATCGAGCTCTTCCTGCGGCTACAACTGACCGACCGCCTCGATGGACGCGACGATCTGGCCGAGTTGGTGCACTTCGCGTGCACCTCCGAGGACATCAACAACCTCTCCTACGGCCTCATGATCAAGGGCGCAATCACGCAGGTCTGGCTCCCCGCCGCGCAGCAGCTCATCGCCCAGGTGAGCGGCATGGCTCGCGAGCTGGCCGGCATACCTCTGTTGGCGCACACGCACGGGCAGCCAGCCACGCCCACGACCATGGGCAAGGAGTTGGCTGTCCTGGCCCACCGGCTCCAGCGGCAAGTGCGCCGGATCGAAGGTGCCGAATACCTCGGCAAGTTCAACGGCGCCACCGGCACCTACGGCGCTCACCTGGCTGCCGTCCCTGGGGCCGACTGGCAGCAGATCTCTCAGGATTTCGTCAGCGGGCTCGGACTCACCTGGAACCCCTTGACCACACAAATCGAGAGTCACGACTGGCAAGCCGAGGTGTATGCCGACCTGGCACGCTTCAATCGCGTGCTGCACAACTTGTGCACCGATCTGTGGTCCTACATCTCGATGGGCTACTTCGCTCAGGTGCGCGGCCAGGGCACGGTCGGGTCCTCGACCATGCCGCACAAGGTCAACCCGATCCGATTCGAGAACGCCGAAGCCAACCTCGAGGTGTCCAACGCTCTGCTGGACGTGCTCGCCTCCACGTTGGTGACCTCACGGCTGCAGCGCGACCTCACTGACTCCTCTATGCAGCGCAACGTCGGCACGGCCTTGGGCCACTCGCTGCTCGCCATCGACAACGCCGGTCGCGGACTGGCTGGGCTCGACGCCAACCCCGACTCGATGGCTGCTGACCTCGACGCCAACTGGGAGGTTCTGGCTGAGCCCATTCAGTCGGTGATGCGGGCGCTTGCGGCCGCTGGGATCGATGGCATGACCAATCCCTACGACCGGCTCAAAGACCTGACCCGTGGACGTCGCATCGATGGGGAAGATCTGCGCGAATTCGTGCTCGGCTTAGGTCTGCCGAATGACGAAGAGCAGCGGCTGGTGGCGATGACCCCGCGGGGTTACGTCGGACTAGCGCCGACACTGGTCGAGCACCTCACCTGAGCTCACGCACACCGATGACCGTTGTGCTCGCCAATGCACGATGCCAACGCGCTGAGTGCGCGCACTTCGGTCATCGGGTGGATGGTGTCTGGCGTTCAGGGGCGCGGGTTGTTGGTGCCCGATGGCAAGACGTTCAGCGGCTCCCCGGTCGCCCCATCGATGACCGGACGCTCCCCCAGCGGATCAACAAGGGTCACGACCGCACCGTCTGCGCACTCGCCGCGAGCGAAATTGAGGTCGTTCACAATCAGGGTCACGATGACCTGCTCGGGCGACTCCTCGGCCAAAAGACGCGGATGCTGGTTGCAGGTGTTGACGACGGCCTCCACCAAGCGCGAATTCGGCTGCCCGTAGAGCTCGATGATCCTGGGCTCTTCCGCCCCACAGCCCACCAGCAGGGCACTACTGACCACAGCTGTCGGTAGAAGTCGCCGCACACTGCCCTCCACGCTCTCGACCCTCCACACTCTCGTAGCCATTGAGGTTAACGGGTCGGGCACTAATATCGATCCCCATGGCCACGTGGAGTGACGTCGAGCGGATCGGCCTCGCACTGCCGCAGACCTCACTGGGCACGTCATGGAGTCGCCCCGCTGTGCAGGTGAAGGACACCAGGTTTGTGCTCGACCGGGGCCCTCGGCCCGACGCGGTGGACGATGCCGGTGAGCCGATAGAAGGCCTCATCGTGGTGTAGGTCGAGAACGAGGAGACGAAAATGCAGTTGGCGCAGGACGACTCCGGCTACTTCATGACCACTGATCACTTTGCGAGGAGTCGGATGATCTTGATCCATCTGGACCGGATTCCAGCTGAGGAACTCGCGGAGTTGATGGCCGAGTCGTGGCTGACCAAGGCCCCCAAGCGGCTGGCGAAGACCTACCTCGACACGGCAGGGCTCGATGAAGAATAGGCTCGCTCGGCAGGTGCTGGTGATCTGCGCACTGGTGTTTGTGGCCTACCTCGTGCTGCAGTACGTCCAGAACGCCCTGCCCGCCAGCGATGAAGAGTCGGCCCAACTCGGGCCAGACTGCGCGCTCGAGGACCTTCCGGCCACGACGCTGGTCATCATCGAGGACATTGAGGCAGGCGGCCCGTACGACTACCCGGGCGAGGACGGCGGAACGTTCGGCAACTATGAGGGCGAGCTGCCTGACGAGGGGCGCGGCTACTACAGTGAATACACCGTTGAGACGCCTGGCCTGGACCATCGAGGTGCTCGACGCATCGTCACCGGCGGCATGGATGCCGACGAACCCGAAGGGTGGTTCTTCACGCAGGACCACTACGAGAGTTTCTGCGAATTCGAGCCTGCCCCATGATCCTTGAACACGTGCTCCTCCCCATCCGCCCCCGGACAGCGTCGCGGCCCATACCGAGGGCTTCGGAAAGTCCGCCGAATACGTGGTGTGGAAAGAGTTGCTGCACCCTTCAACGAGCCCTTTCCCACGGTGGAGCACTGTGGAGCCGTAGCCGAGCACGAATCGGCATCGCTGGCCTAGCGGGAGTATCACACCCCCTGGGGGTATTGTTGCGAGTATGACCATGCCCGGCTATAGCGACATCAAGCAAGACCAACTGAAGCGGCTGGCCCGCATCGAGGGTCAGGTCCGCGGGATTGCTCGCATGGTCGATCAAGACACCTATTGCGTCGACGTCCTGACTCAAGTCAGCGCCGCAACCAAGGCCTTGCAGGCGGTGAGCCTCAGTTTGCTCGAGGAACACATCAGCCACTGCGTGGTCGACGCCGCCCGCGAGTCGGACGAGGCGGCTGCCGCCAAAGTGAGCGAGGCGTCGGCCGCGATCGCCCGCCTCGTCCGCAGCTAGCCTCGCCACACCCAGCCAGCAGCACTGCAAGAAGGAGTCATGACCACTTCTACAAGCCAATCCCACCGGGTCGACCTCGACATCGAGGGGATGACCTGCGCCTCGTGCGTCTCTCGGGTTGAGAAGAAACTCAACGCGCTGGACGGCGTCGAGGCCACGGTGAACCTCGCCACCGAGAAGGCCCGGGTCACGTATGCCGACCCGCACACCGTGCAGGACCTGCTCGCCACCGTGGCCAAGACGGGATACACCGCTTCACCCGTCGCAGCACAGTCGAAGCGTGACGAGGCGGCATACGACGAAACGCCCGCCGACGGGATGCAGCACGACCACGTGAATCACGACCTGATCGGCGACGCGGCGCTGCGCCTGCGGGCCATCGTGGCCACGACGCTGGCCGTCATCGTCTTGCTCCTGGCCATGGTGCCGCCGATCCGTGAGGCCACCGGCGCGGCCAACCCGTGGTTGCAATTCGCCCTGACCACCCCGGTCTACCTGTGGGCGGCCTGGCCGTTCCACCGAGCCGCAGCCATCAACGCCCGCCACGGCGCCTCCACCATGGACACGCTGGTCTCAATCGGCGTCACCGCTGCGTATGGCTGGTCGGTGGTGGCGGTGCTCAGCGGTTTCACCGGGCATCTCTACTTCGAGACCGCAGCGATCGTCACCTCGTTCTTGCTGATCGGCCGCTATTTCGAGTCCCGCGCAAAGGCCTCGGGTCGCTCGGCGTTGACCTCGCTGCTGCACCTCGGGGCCAAAGACGTCGCAATCCTGCGCAATGATCCCCGCAGTGGTGCCTGGCGCGAGGAACGCATCGCCACTGACGACCTCGAGGTCGGTATGCGGTTCGTCGTCCGTCCAGGCGAAAAGATCGCCACCGACGGGGTGGTCATCGACGGCAGCAGCGCCCTGGACACCAGCATGGTCACCGGCGAATCCGCCCCGGTCGACGTCAGCAAGGGAGACCGGGTCACCGGCGCAACGGTCAATGCCCACGGTCGTCTGACGGTCGAGGCCACTCGCGTGGGCTCAGACACCACCCTGGCTCAGATCACCCGGCTGGTCGAAGATGCCCAGACCGGGCGGGCGCCCGTGCAACGGCTGGCCGACCGCGTCTCCGCCGTCTTCGTCCCGGTCGTCTTGGTCATCGCAATGCTCACGCTGATCGCGTGGCTCTTGACGGGCAACGACCTTGGCCAAAGCATCGAGCCCGCTGTTGCAGTGCTGATCATCGCCTGCCCGTGTGCCCTCGGCCTGGCGACCCCGACAGCGCTACTGACCGGCACCGGTCGAGGGGCGCAACTCGGGGTGCTCATCAAGGGACCACAGATCCTGGAGAGCACCCGACGTGTCGACACCGTCGTGCTCGACAAGACCGGCACCATCACCACTGGCCAGGCCACGCTGACCGCGATCACCACTTCGGGCCGGCTGACCGAAGACGCAGCCCTGACTGCTGCAGCGGCGGTCGAGAGCGGCTCCGAGCACCCCATCGCCCGCGCGATCGTCGACGCTGCACAGAGCCGTTCGCTGGCCGTCCCCGACGCAAGTGGGTTCACCAACCTGCCTGGCCAAGGTGCCACCGCAAAGATCAAGGACACCGAGGTCACGGTGGGCAAACCAGACCTCTTCGACGACGTCCCAGAGGCGCTGCATACGGCATTCGGTATGCCGGGCACCACCGTCCTGCTCGGCTGGGGCGGGCAGGCTCGCGCCGCCCTGACGGTGGCCGATGAGACCCGCCCGACGAGCGCTGCCGCCATCAGGGGACTTCGCGACCTCGGGCTGACCCCGCACCTGCTGACTGGTGACAGTGAGGCGACGGCCCGAGCCGTGGGCAAACAGGTCGGCATCGAGCCTGCGCACGTCACGGCCGGCGTGTTGCCCCAAGACAAGCACGCCGCGGTGGCCGCCCTACAGCAGCAAGGACGGGTCGTGGCCATGGTTGGCGACGGCGTGAACGACGCCGCCGCTCTCGCGCAGGCCGACCTCGGGATGGCCATGGGATCGGGCACCGATGTCGCCATGGAGTCCGCCGACATCGTGCTGATGCGCTCCGACGTCGACTCCGTCGTCACCGCCATCGGCCTCTCCCGGCATACGTTGCGGATCATCAAGCAAAACCTGGCGTGGGCGTTCGGATACAACACGGCGGCGATCCCCCTGGCCGCGTTCGGATTGCTGAATCCGATGATCGCCGGCGGAGCGATGGCCGCCTCCAGCATCATCGTGGTGCTGAATAGTCTTCGGCTGCGCCGCTACGCGGAATAGGAAAGACGTGATATCCATCACGCGAAGGCCTCTGAGAAGAATCCAGTCACTTCTCGATGGTTGGGCTGAGGGTCGAGCCTGAACTCACACGTGACTCGAAGAGTGCGGCTGAGAAATGGCGTTCCTCCACGCGTCAGAGCGCACCGTCAGGCGGAGCCGGACGTCATTCGCCGCCGAGGTCGACAGCAGTGCTAGTTGTGGCCGGGGAATGTTATCCGTGGTGTACATTGTAAAGAGGTTGGGTCACTCGTCCAACCGTGGATGGGTCGTGAAAATGTGAGTTCAATATTTCTGATCACCGACGACGCGGCCCTCTCTGAGCCCCTGGCTCAAGTTCTAAGCCGCGAGGGCCACGCGGTGGAAACCGAGTCCCGGGGGGTAGTGGGACTCACCCGGGCGATACGGCAGGTCCACGACCTGATCATAGTGGACCTGAAGTATCCTGACCTGGACGGCGTGGACCTATGTCAGCGGATGCGCCAAGACGGTGTCAGCGAGCCCATACTCGTTCTCACCGCGCGAGATGGCGAAGTCGATATGGTGGTTGGCCTGGATGCCGGGGCAAATGCGTACGTCACTAAACCGTTCCAGGTCGCGGTGCTGCTAGCTCGGGTGCGAGCGCTGCTTAGGCGAGTCGATGAAACTCCGTGGGTGAGCGAGATGCCCATCACCTTGGACGCGAAGGCGCGTCTCGCCTTCTTCAACGGGGACGAACTTTCGCTGCCAACAATGGAATTCGACCTGCTACGGGTGTTGCTGCGTGAGAAGGGCCACGTCGTCACCCGGGAAGCGTTGATGGCAGAGGTCTGGGGAGGCGTCGGCGGGCCGTCCAGGACCTTGGACATGCACATTTCATTGTTACGTCGCAAGCTGGATGAGGACCCACGCGACCCTCAACACATCATCACAGTGCGAGGGGTTGGCTTCCGATTCGAGAACGAGCCGCGGCGACCTGTGTCACTCGCTGGCGGCCCATCCCGACGGACAGCCGGTCAGCCTTCGGCGGTCTGCAAACCCGTTGACCTCAGTGCGTCAGCGGCCGGGGCATTAGGACCGGGCCCCTCCGGCGGTTCAGCAGAATTTCGCAGCTGAACTCACTGACTACTCATTTGAATTTCGCGCCAACGTCTCGACTACCCCTCCGCGGTCCCTTTTTTCGGTCTAGAAATTGGTTGGTTTATCAAGATTGAGCCTCAAATTTGCCCTCATTGATCGAGAAATATTGGAAAGAAGTTCAGGGCGGTGCATACTGTGGACCAAGCGTGGCGGCTTCTTGAATTAGGACCCGTTGCAGCAATTCGCTGCTCGCTATTTAAGGAGTCCAATGCCATCCAGCCCCAAAACCCGCCGTAATTCCTATCTTCCTTATTGGCTACTCGCAGGAGTGGGTGCGCTGGTAGTCAGCGCCATGCTCGTAGTGGTCTCAACCGGGCCCGTCGCTGCTGCCGTCAGGGTAGGTCTTGGTACAGCGGGCGCCTACTCTATCCTTGGCGGTTCGACGGTCACCAACACTGGGCCATCCGTCATCGGCCGCGACCTTGGGGTGAGCCCTGGCACGGCGATCACCGGGTTTCCCCCCGGTATCGTGAACGGCGAACTTCACGCCGCAGACGCTGTTGCGAACATGGCGAAAGATGACCTGGCTACGGCCTACAACGATGCGGCTGGCCAACCCACAGACGTCACGGTGACCGCCGACCTCGCAGGCCAGTCCTTGGTCCCGGGCGTTTACACCGGGAACACGCTCGAACTCAACGGCCAGTTGACTCTGGACGGGGCGAACGAAACCGATCCGGTGTTCATCTTCCAGACAGCCAGCACGCTGACCACCGGCTCCAGCAGCTCCGTCGTGTTTATCAACGGAGCCAACGCCTGTGACGTCTACTGGCAAGTCGGCAGTTCGGCCACCATCGGCACCGGCAGCGCTTTTGCCGGGACCGTGATCGCCCTAACGTCGATCACCGCCGACACCGGAGCCACAGTTCAGGGACGGCTCCTGGCTCGCAATGGCGCAGTCACCCTGGACACCAATACCATCTCTGCCCCCGAGTGCGCGGACGCTCCCACACCAACTACTGATGAGCCAACCGCCACCACGCCTGGCCCGACCACTCCAGAGCCAACTCCCACCACGCCTGGCCCGACCACTCCAGAGCCAACTCCCACCACGCCTGGCCCGACCACTCCAGAGCCAACTCCCACCACGGGTTCCGGCAACTCGGGCTCCGGTGGTTCAGGGTCTGACAACCCGGGCTCCGGTGGTTCAGGGTCTGACAACCCGGGCTCTGGTGGTTCCGGCTCTGACAATCCGGGCTCTGGTGGTTCCGGCTCTGACAATCCGGGCTCCGGTGGTTCAGGACTCCTGACATAGGGGTGGTTTGACGGCGTGTCACCAGCGGGTTTGCCCCGTCTATGAGTAATAATAGAAGTTATGTTGTATGTGTTGTTGGGTGGGTGGGGATGATGGGTCTCATGACCCTCCAAGCCCCGCTGCCGGTGCTGCCGGCCCGGGCCGTGCAGGTCGGGGACGTCGCTGGGCTGGTGACGGACGAGACCGGTGGGCAGGTGTACGTACGCGGTGAGGTGGTCTTCGCGTGGGGTCCTGGGGACGAGGCGTGCCGGCGGTTAGCAGCGGTGCAACTGGTCGAGCTTGAGATCGCCGCGACCCGGCCGGTCGCGGCGGCGTTCGGAGTCACCGATCAAACGATCTGGCGGTGGCGCACCGCGTACGCGGGCCAGGGCGTGGGGAGCCTGGTCGGGGAGAAGAAGGGCCCCAAGCGGGCCTCGAAGCTGACCGGCGACGTGGTCGCAGACATTATTGCGGGCAAGGCCGCGGGCGGCTCGAATCGGGCCGTGGCGGCCACGGTCGGGGTCAGCGAGGGCAGCGTGCGCACGGTAATGGCCGCGCACCAGGGTGCCCAAGACAGCGATGAGGTGGATGGGCAGTCCGGCACGGTCGAGCAGGAGGAGGGTGACCAGCCCGGCAACGACGGGCAAGACCCTTCCGACGCGGTCGGCCCCGTCGAGCCCGAGCCCGCGAAGGAGCAGGAGGGCCTGTTGCCGGTGCTGGCCGACCCGGTACCCCGGTGGGCCGAGCGGGGCTTGGCCCGGGCCGGGCTGCTGGGCCACGCCGCGCCGGTGTTCACCCCGGCCGCGCGGGTCCCGTTGGCCGGGCTGCTCCTGGGGCTGCCCGGCCTGGAACGTACCGGGCTGCTGGACTGCGCCACACACGTGTACGGGGCGTTGCCGGACGGGTTCTACGGGTTGGACACGGTGTTGACCGAGGCCGTGTTCCGGACCCTGGCAGGCGCGCCGCGGGCTGAGGGCGCAGCCCGGATCGACCCGGCCGCGCTCGGCCGGGTGCTGGGCATGGACCGGGCACCAGAGGTCAAGACCATCCGCCGCAAACTGGGCCAACTCGCCGCCACGGACAAGGCACCGGAGTTGATCGCCGCCATGGCCGCCACCCACCTGGAGGGCGTCAAAAACGAAGCCGGTCAGGACGGGGAGGACGGTGTGGTGTTGTACGTCGATGGGCACGTCCGCGCCTACCAGGGCACCAAGCGGATCGCTAAGACCCACCTGTCCCGGTTACGGTTCCCCGCCCCGGCCACCGTGGAGACCTGGGTATGCGACGCCGCGGGCGACCCCGTCCTGGTCGTGATGGCCCAACCGGGCGCGTCGCTGGCGATGGAACTACGCGCCCTGCTACCCCAACTACGCCACGCCGTCGGAGACGAGCGGCGGGTCCTGGTCGGATTCGACCGCGGCGGGTGGTCACCGGCCCTATTCGCGCACATGCACCACCACGGGTTCGACGTGCTCACCTGGCGCAAACACCCCGCCCCCGACCTCGACATCACCGCGTTCGAGCAGGTGTCCCACGTCGACCAGACCGGACGGGAGCACAACTGGGACCTGGCCGACACCAGAGTGGACCTACCCGTCACCGGTGGTGAAGGGGCCACGTTCGGCATGCGCCAGGTCACCCGCCGCGACCCACGCACCGGCAAGCAAGCCCACGTACTGAGCACCCGCACCGACCTGACCGCGGGGGACGTGATGTACCGGATGGGTTCGCGGTGGCGCCAGGAGAACTACTTCCGCTACGGCCGGTTACACCTAGACCTGGACTCCCACGACACCTACACCGCCACACCCGATGACCCGTCCCGGTCCGTGCCCAACCCGGCCAAACGCACCGCGCACCACGCCGTACAAACGGCCCGTGCCCACGTCCACCGCGAACGCGCCAAAACCGACGCGGCCCTGCTCGCTGCCCGCACGCCCGCGGCCGGCGCCGGCACCGTGCTGCTCACGAACACCAGACACAACGAAATCACCGCGGACCTTGCTACCGCGCACGACGACTTGGCCGCCGCCCAGACCCGCCACACCGACACCCCGACCCGGGTACCGCTAGGACAACTGTCCCCTCACCAACAGGTCCTGAACGTCGAAACGAAACTGCTGACCCACGCCATCAAGATGGCCGCGTTCAACACCATCACCACCATCGCCCGGCACATCCGGTTGCACACCAACTACGCCCGCGCCGGCCAAGAGGCCTACACCCTGGCCCGGCAGATCCTGACCCACACCGGCGACATCGACCCCCGCACCCCCGGGGTCCTGACCATCAGCCTGGACCCGATGCCCACCACCCGCCAGACCAAGGCCGTCGCCCAGTTGTGCGAACACCTCAACGCCACAAACACGACCTACCCCGGCACCAACCGTCTCCTGCGCTACCGAATCAAAACAAGCCCAGAACCACCCCGAACATCACCCTGACTCCTGCGCCATGTCAGGAGTCCTGGTGGTTCAGGGTCTGACAACCCGGGCTCCGGTGGTTCAGGGTCTGGGCAGGTCAGCCCTCTTCCCGTGGGGGGAGTACAAACTGGTGGCAGTCCCGCCGCCACGGGAATCAGTCCGTTCCCGTTTGTCGTCGGCGCACTGTTGATGAGCCTGGGGCTCGGGGGTTTGGCCCTGGGCCGTTCCCGTAGGCAGACGGGAACAGGCTGAGGTGCTGAGAACCGACGCGACACGCTATCGAAGACGGATTGCTGTCGCAGCGTGCTGGGTCTCGCTAGCGGCGGGGGTCAGCGTGCTGGTGACCGCGGGCGTATCCGTCACAACTGCACATACGCCGCTAGCCACCACAACCGCTACTGCTGAACTCGATCACCGCGCGTTGGAAGTTCCCTCGTCTTCCGGCGATACCGGGGCGAAACCAGGGACCCGCTCGACCCCACCCCAAGGAGTGGGTGTGCGTGACAGCCAACCCTCGGAAATAGCGATACCCGACATTGGGGTCAGTTCTACACTTGATCCGCTGGGTCTGAACGCTGACGGAAGTCTTGAGGTTCCCGCGCGCGGTCCGTCCTATGACCACGTCGGCTGGTTCACCGGTTCTCCCAGTCCCGGCGAGACGGGCCCCGCCGTCCTGCTGGGCCACGTCAACGGTCGTGGGGGTACACCGTCTGTCTTTTTCAGGCTGGCCGAGTTGCAGGTCGGCGATTTAGTCTTGATAGACAACAGCGATGGCTCAAAGAACATTTTCGAGGTCTATGGAGTAGAGCAGTACCCCACGGATCGATTCCCGACCGCGACCGTGTACGGCGACACGACTGACCCCGAATTGCGAATTATCACATGCGCAGGAGCCTGGGATTCAAGGGTCAATCACTACCGAGATAACACGGTCGTCTATGCCCGACAACGCCCACTGGGCTCGGACTTCCTCGCGTCGAAAACATAAACAGGCTTGCGAAAGGTGAGTGCCTAGCTCGAATCGAAGCCAACGAGCGCAGACCTTCAACTCTGGCCGATGTTCCGCGCGAAACATCGGCCACCTATCGGTTCTTTTCACAGCTACATTCGCTCGTCGACCATACCGCCGACAAGGGACAAAGTTGCCGCGATGTACGAAACCCACAGCAACAGACCTTCCGGGCGGTTCTGCGACCTCGTTGATATCTTCATCATCACCTCCCACGAGAGCCTGGACTGTGAAAAGTTGACCTCCGCGCTTCGTACGCAGGAGATTGCTCGCGGCATCACATTTAGGGCTCGCCTCACTCGAGGCGGCGTTGGTGCCCGTTGGCATCCACCTCAACTCGGCGCTGGCCAGGCTGGCTCAAGAACGGCCCTGTTAACGGGGCCGCATCAGATTGACCTAGTCACATGAGCGAAACCTGCAAGCGGACAGCCTTGCTCGGGCGTGATGCCTCAGATGGTGACGGTGCCGCCTGCGGTCGCGAAGACGACGGACTCAAGGGCGTGCATATCGGAGTGGTCGAACTCCACGTCAATGCCGCTCTCCCAGGACGACGCGACATCCGGGACACCAAGCCACTCGTGGATCTTCACCGGGTCTCCGGCGATGTGCAGGCCGACCAGTTTGGCCCCATCCCCGCCCAACTTCGACGGGTGGTGCTCGAGTGAATCCCAGCGAACGAAGAACGGCAACTGCGGGTCCTCGATCAACGATTTGATGCCGATCTGATGCCATGTGAGCTCGATGCCCTCGGGCGTATGCCGATTGCCCGGGACTGCCTCGCGCCCCAGCCGTTCCTCGATGTCCGAGAGGTCATCGACAGCCACCACCCAGGCCATCCACCCACCGCCCTGATCTGACCGCGCCCGCACGGCTTGGCCAAACGGAGCCTTGTCCGAGGCAGGGTGATCCAACACCTCGACGACCTCGAGGTAGCGCCCGTCGGCTAGCGGCAACACCATGTTTCGTGTGCCGAAGCGGGGATGGACACCGCCTTCGCATGGGGTCACCTGCAGCAACTCGGCCAGCCGCAGCGCGGTGGCTCTCATGCCTTCGGGTCCGGCTGCATAACAGACGTGATCGATCCGCATACCCAACATCGTGACACAGATCACGAGGTGCTTTGACCATCCGCCTCTGCGGGCAGCGACCCGTTCATCGCTGCTCGACGCTGCCGCACGGCTTCGTAAACCACGATCGCGGCCGACGTCGAGACGTTCAGCGAGTTGGCCTGACCGACCATCGGAATCCGCACCTTGTGAGCCGCGCCGGCCAAGACCTCAGCGGTCAATCCATGCTTCTCAGCCCCCACCGCAATGGCCAGCGCGCCGGCATACGAGATGTCTGTATGCAGCACGGTCGTGTCCGGGGTCGCCGCGATGATCGGTATGCCGCGGGCCGCCAACCAGCCCATGGTCGCTTCGGTAGTGTCGCTGGCCACGAGCATCGAAAACACGGTCCCCTTGGAGGAGCGGACCACGTTGGGATTGCCCCAATCGGTCACCGGGTCGGCAGCGATCACGGCGTCGAGACCGGCGGCATCGGCGGTGCGCAGCATGGCACCGAGGTTGCCTGGCTTCTCCACACCCTCACAGATCAGGATGAGCGCATCGTCGGGCACCTCGAGGTCGTCGCAGATCCGGTGCACGGTCGCGACGACCGCCAAGAATCCGTCCGGACCCTCGCGATAGGCCGCCCGTTCGAAAGCCGCGCGGCTCAACTCGAAGATGTCGGCACCACGACTGGACGTTTCGTCGATCAGCGCACGCTGGGTGCCCGGGTCAGCCATCAACTCCGGGCAGAAGAACAGCGAGCGAGGCCGAACGCCTGCAGCCAACGCCAACTGCAACTCCTCATAGCCCTCGACCAGGGTGACGCCCTCTTCCTCACGGGTGCGCCGGCGACGCAACGCGGCCAACGACTTGAGCCGGGGATTGGCCGGGGAGGTGATCACCAAGTGGGTGGGCATCAGGCTACGTCTTCCAGCGCAGACATCAGGCCCTCGAGCACCACGGCCAGTCCGTCATGCTGCACATCATCGGTGACCTCATCGGCCGCTGCCACCACCTCGGGCGGGGCCTGCCCCATGGCCACTCCACGTGCGGCCCACTGCAACATCTCGATGTCGTTGCGCTGATCACCGACCGCGATGGTGTGCTCGGAGCCGATGCCCAACGCCAGCCGGACTGCCTCCAGCCCGGAGGCCTTCGACACACCCTCTGGAGCCAGGTCCAACCATGAGCTGAAGCCCACGGCGTAGTTCACCCCGTGCAACCCGATGTCGTCGATCATCCGAGCGAAGTCCACCGGCTTGGCACTGAGATCTCGGAACGTCACGCGCGGCACCGGCTTGGCCACCAGTTCATCGACGCTGACCACCATCTGCCGCTCGGCCAGGTCGGGCTCAGGAAACAGCCGGTTGACCTTGAAGCCGACCCCCACGTCTTCGACGGCGATGATCGCGTCCGGGATGAGCCTGATCAGGATGTCCACGGCAGGCCTAGGGTCGAAGGTGACCACGTGATGCAGCCGATAACCCTCCGGAAGCGCCGGGTCCAGCACGACCGTGACTGCCCCGTTGGAACACACGGCATACAGCCCCGATCGGACCAACCCCAGCTGGCGCAGTATGGGGATCGTGGCGAGCACCGAACGACCCGTCGCGATCACGATGGTGGCTTGGCTCTGCGCCAGTTCGGAGATGGCCTTGGCCACTCGCTCGGACAGGTGACCGTCCCAGTGCACGATCGTGCCGTCGATATCGAGGGCGACCAAAGGGCTGCCCCCAGGGATGGAGCCAGCGGTGATGTCCACGCCGTTACCTTACGTGGCGAGAGCGCGGTCACGAGGCTCGGGCAGCCGCCCGATCGCCCCTCACCAGCTTCAGTCTTTGAGCTTCAATGCTTGCCGCACGGTGACCCGGCCTTGGGTCTGCATCAGGGCGCGACGATACAGCGTGCTGCCTAGGCTGATCGTGAACCAGCAGAACGCCAACGTGACGGCGAGCGCCACGACGGGCTCCCACCACATGACGTCCCCTTCGAGCAGGCGCATCGGCATCAAGATGGTGGAGATCACCGGCACGAACGAGCCCACGACGCGAGCGAAACCGTCGAGGTTAAGCGCGATCACGAACATCGCCACCAGGGTCAGAGTCAACGGCAGGGTGGTCGACTGCAGGTCCTCCACCCGTGTTGCCAGCGCCCCAGCGGCTGCCCACACGCAGGCCAGTGCGACGAAGCCCGCGATGAAGAAGGGCAGGTACCACAGCAGCGGCTCGGTCATCATCGGCAGATACTGGTCGTATTCGGTGAAGCTCAGCCCGATCAACCCCACACCGACGATTAATGCCATCTGCCCGAACGCGAGCATCGTGTTGCCGAGCACCTTGCCGGTCAGCAGCGCGCGGATCGGGATGACGGCCGCCAAAATCTCGACCATCCGGGACTGCTTCTCCTCCACGACGCTCTGAGCGATGCTGATCCCGAACGTCAGCGAGGCCATATAGAACAACACGCCAAAGATCAGTCCGGCCACGACCTGAATGAGCTGCTCGGTGGAGTCATCTCCGGACACGTCCGAGGTGGCAAGCTGACTGCCTGCCAGCAGCGCTGGGACGGTGGTGCCTGCCGACTCGGCGTTGGCGCTCAGGGCAGAGGTGCGCACCGCCTCGGACAGAGCATCCTGAAGGTCACTCGGTGCCTCCCCGTCGGCGCTCAGCGTCCAGCCGTCGTCGCCCAGGGTCAGCATCGCGTCGGCGTCTTCGCTTTCGATCAGGGCTGTGCCTGCGTCGGCGTCCGCGACGAGCTCAGAGTCCACGGTGGCTCCGTCCTCGGTGCCCTGAAGAGTCTGCTCGCCCTGCCCCACCAGCGCCTCGCCCTCCGCGGACGTCACCGCCACGGTGTATTCGGGGGCAGAGTCCCGGCTCGCCATAAAGGCCTGGAAGCCCAACAACCCGAAGATCAGAATCAGCGTCAGGCCGGTGGAGATCAAGAAGTTGCGATCGGTCAGTTTCACCCTGACCTCTCGCGAGGTCACCAATGCCCACGGCTTGGATTGTTCGCTCATGCTGCCACCTCCCGATAGATCTCGCTCAACGACGGAATGACCTTGCTGAAGTCGCGCACCTGCCCTCGCGAAACCGCCTCACCGAGCAGGTGCTGAGCGGCCGCTTCGTCAGCCGGCTCCACGACTGCGGTGCTGCCGTCAAGATCGAGCACCCGTATGCCGTCCAGCCCCCGGACCCAGCCTGCGTCGTCCCCCACAGTGAGTCGGTATCGCAACTTCCCGGTGTCGCGTAGCTCGGCTGAAGTGCCGGCTGCCACGACCTTGCCCTGGTGGAGGACGACGATCGAGTCGCAGAGTCGGTCGACGAGGTCGAGTTGGTGGGAGCTGAAGAGCACCGGGGTGCCGGAGGACGTGTGCTCACGCAGCATGGCCGACATCTGATCGACCGCTGCCGGGTCCAGCCCGGAGAACGGCTCGTCCAGGATGAGAGCGATGGGGTCGCCCAAGACGGCGGCGATGATCTGGGCTCGTTGCTGGTTGCCCAGCGACAAAGTCTCGACCTTGTCGCCCACCCGGTCTCCGAGGCCAAACCGCTTGAGCAGGTCGGTGACGCGGCCTTTGGCCTCGCCCTGGCTCATCCCGTGCAAACGGCCGAGATAGACGAGTTGATCCAGGATCGGCTGCTTGGGATAGAGGCCGCGCTCCTCCGGCATGTAGCCGAAGCGGGTCCGAATGGCTCGCGTCAGTTCTTCACCCTGCCAGCGCACACTGCCGCTGTCGGGGGCCAGGATGCCCATGATCATCCGCATCGTGGTGGTCTTGCCGGCACCGTTGCCGCCGACGAATCCGACCATCGCGCCGGGCTGGACATCGAAAGTCACCCCATCAACGGCCGTGATCTCACCGTACGTTCGTGTCACCGCGTCGACCTCAAGCATGGTTGCTCCCCTCTGGTTGGCGTGCCTTGCTCCCGTGTATGGCTGCGTCCTTGGGCATGCTCCAACGCTAGGGTCCCGACGCGGTCCGCGCATCCGTCATACGGGGGAACTGCGGGCGTTCAACGCCTCATCCGGACGGCGGAACGAGCCCGCTTCGGTATGCCGCGATGACCGCTTGGACCCGGTCGCGGACCCCGAGTTTGGTGAGCACGTTGGACACGTGGGTCTTGACCGTGGCCTCGGACAAAAACAGTGAGGAGGCGATCTCGGCGTTACTCAATCCGGTGGCCATGAGCGCGAGCACTTCGGACTCGCGAGCGGTGAGTTCGGTGAGTATGCCGTCGGCTCGGGTGGGCGTGCCGGGCTCGGGCGTCACGGGTTGAGCAGGAGCGCCATGGGTCGCGTGAGGCCGCTGATGGGCGGCGGCGATCACCCGTTGGGTGACTTCGGGGGCCAGCAGAGCCAACCCCCCATGAACGGTGCGGATGCCCTCTACGAGGTGCTCGGCGTCGGCGTTCTTCAAGAGGAACCCACTGGCTCCGGCGGTCAGCGCGTCGAACAGGTAGTCATCGCGGTCGAACGTCGTCAAGATGACGATCTTGGGTGGTGCCTCGCCGGCGTCGACAGCGAGGGCGACGATCCGTTGGGTGGCTTCGATGCCGTCCAGCACCGGCATCTGGACGTCCATCAACACCACGTCTGGGCGGAGCCTGGTCACCTCCTCGACAGCGCGTTGACCGTTCTCAGCGGTGCCGACCACCTCCATATCGGACTCGGTCGACAGAATCATCGAGAAGCCGGAGCGCAACAGCGGTTGGTCATCGACGAGCAGCACCCTTATCGGGCCGGGCCCGTCGCTCACGCCGACTCCCTGGCTCGGTGGCGAGCCATGCTGCCGTCCATCGGCAACCAAGCCCGCACGCGATATCCACCACCGCGCCGCGAGCCGACTTCGAGTCCACCGCCGAGATGCCGGGTGCGCTCGCTCATGCCCAACTGCCCCAGCCCCGTGCCGGTCGTGCCGCGGCGGGGTGCACCGCTGTCGACTATTTCAACTTCCACCCGGTTCTGATCGGGCTCGATGCGCACGGCAACGTGGGCCGATCGCGCCGTCGAGTGCTTACGAACGTTAGCTAAAGCCTCCTGGGCGATCCGATAGACCGAGAGCTGCACCGGCGCGGCGACCATGGCGAAAACGTCATGGTCCTGCGGCACGATCCGCATCTCGACGCTGCATTGCGTGGTGCTGGCTTCGCGGGCCAAGGCAGCCAAGTCGTGCAGGCCAGGCTCGGGGGAACGGTTCGATGTCCAGCCCTGCGCCGGGGCCCCGCCGTCGGCTGGCACATCCAGCGGCAGGCTCGGATCGGCATACCCATCGGCGGTCGTGCTCCCGTCATTGCTGCGCAGGGTGCCCAGCAGGTCGCGCATCTGATCCACCGCGTCTCGCGACGAGCCCTCGATAGAGCGCAGAGCCTCGCTCGCGGCATCACCGTCGGTCGCGAGCACTCTGCGGGCGGCCGCTGCCTGCACCCCCATGACCGAAATGTGATGAGCCACGACGTCGTGCAGCTCGCGGGCGATACGGAGCCGCTCGTTGACCACCGCTTGATCCTGCAGGCGTTTGCCTTGGGTTTCGATGGTCTGGGCTTGCTCGATGACCTGCCCGGTGCGCAGCGCTCGCCGCCAGTCGACCTGACCCAGCAAAACCGCGCCGCCGAAGAAGATGAGGTTGTTCATGATGATCCACCCCGCCACCCCCACGGTCGGCGGGATCGGACCTTGGCCGTCCGTGGCGGCTTCGCCGTAGATCTCGGCGACCCCTGAGCTGAGCGCCAAGAACCAGGCCACCCAGGCAAACATGGCAATCCCGAGGCCGATCACGACATACGTCACGACGCGACGATCTTTGGCCCAGGCCACCCCGCTGTAGATCGCGAAGAAGTACAACACCTGCATCGGCAGGCTTGCGACCACGGGGGCTACGAGCGATCCGACGACCAGTAGATGCAGTGTCGCTGCCATGGCCACGGTCACCGGGTAGGTGCGGCGCCACACCAGGAGCACCGCGGCACTGCCAATGCCGAGGAATTGCTCGACTCGGCTGACCGGATTATCGGCGAACACCCCGATTGACCGCAGAAGCTCGCTGCCCAGGGCTGCCAAGGCGAAGAACCCGAGCGCCACCCATACATCGACGACCCGCTCGGTACCCGAGGGCCCGGGTCGCTCCCAGTCCTCTTCGGACCCGAGCACCTCTTCGAGCCGTCCCAACGTCGTCGCGCCCACCGGGTCAGGCTATGCGGCCAGCCGTCGGCATACCTCCGCCAAACGGATGAGTCCCCGACTTCAACCGCCGCCTCATGCCAGCGATCGGCTCGGTTCTCCGCAGATCATCCCCATTCGCTGCCGATCGTGTGGGCACCCAAACATGCAAAAGTCTCCGCCACCTGGGCAGATGCGAGCCAGACCGGAGTTTTGCATGTCTGGTTGCCCGGTTCGCGGTTGGGAACTGGCCGCCTCCGCAGAAAAGCTCAGGCCAGGCGGTCGGTCAGCCAGGCGAGTTGGCGTTGCTCGTGCCGGGGCCCGCCGCCGGCGTGATCGCCGTAGGGGTATTCGACGACCTCCTTGGGCCCGCCATACCTGTTGTATGCCGCGTAGACCGTCGAGGGCGGGCACACCTCATCCATCATCGCCACCGAAAACAGCGCTGGAGCCTGAGCGGTCGACCCCAGGATCGCCGCATCAACGTAGTCCAACGCCGCAAACGCCTCCTCGACGACATCGGAGCGCACGGCCAAGAACGAGCGCAACTCGGCATACGGCCGCGTGGTCGCCACCTCGACGGCCCGGCGGAAGTCGCACAGGAACGGCACGTCGACCAAGACGGCGGCCACGTTTGCGCACAGCCCCGCTGCCGCCAGCGCGAGACCGCCCCCTTGGCTGGCCCCCGCCACGACGACCCTCGCACCCGCCAACCTCGGCAGATCGGCCACCGCATCAACGGCCCGGACCGCGTCGGTGATGACGCGCCGGTAGTAGCCGCCGTCACCATCGAGCAGCCCGCGGGTCAAGAACCCGGGGAACGATGGCGCGGAGCCCACGGGGTCGGCGGTGTCACCTGCGCCCCATTCGGACCCTTGGCCACGCACGTCCATGCTCAGACAGGCATACCCAGCGAGCGTCCAGAGGGGCACCTGATGGGCCAACCCGCGACCGCCGCCGTATCCCGGGAACTGCACGACGACTACAGGCACATCCGCCCCGTGGGCTCCCGCCGTGGCAGCCGCTGGCGTATGCAGCCACGCATTGATGCGATGGCCACCCCACCCGGAGAACTCGACCGCATCCGTCCTGACCAGCGACAACCCCGTCTCGGTATGCCGAACGCTGGGCGGCTCGCCGACCTCACGGGACGCGGAGAGCGTGTCCTGCCAACTCTGCCGCAAGTCAGCCGGGGTGCGGCAGAGACCCTGGGTCGCGCGAAGAGCATCTGGCGGCAACTCAGCGAGCATCGTGTCTCCTCAGGGGGCCCGAATCTGCTTCAGCTGGGCTTGAGCATCGATTCACCGACGTAGGGCCGCAGCGCGTCGGGCACGACGACGGACCCATCGGCCTGTTGGTGGTTTTCTAGGATCGCGACGAGCCAGCGGGTGGTGGCCATCGTGCCGTTCAGGGTGGCGACCGTTCGCGTGCCAGAGCCCTTGGGGTCGCGCTCACGGGTGTTCAACCGGCGGGCTTGGTATGTCGTGCAGTTCGACGTCGAGGTCAGCTCGCGGTATCTGCCCTGGGTCGGGACCCAGGCTTCGCAGTCGTATTTCCGCGCCGCCGGGCCACCAAGGTCACCCGCGGCGGTATCGATGATCCGGTAGGGCAGACCCATGCTCTCGAGCATCGCGCGCTCCAGCGAAAGCATGCGTTCGTGCTCGGACTCGGCGTCCTCGGGCCGGACGTAGGCGAACATCTCGACCTTTTGGAACTCGTGCACCCGGATGATGCCGCGGGTGTCCTTTCCGTGGCTGCCGGCCTCACGGCGGAAACACGTCGACAGTGCGGTATAGCGCTTGGGCCCCTCGCTGAGGTCGATGATCTCGTCAGCGTGATAACCCGCGAGCGCGACCTCAGAGGTACCGGTCAGATAGAGGTCGTCAGCCTCGAGGTGATAGACCTCGTCGGCGTGCGCGTCCAAGAATCCGGCGCCAGCCATCGTGTCGGGCAGCACCAGGGTCGGCACCTTCAGCTGGGTGAAGCCAGCCTCGCGAGCGCGGTCGAGCGCCAGGAGTAGCAGTGCCATTTCGAGCCGGGCACCGACACCTTTGAGGTAGTAGAAGCGCGAGCCAGAGACCTTGGCCCCGCGGCTCATGTCTAGGGCGTCGAGCCGACCGGCGACCTCGAGGTGGTCGGCGGGCTCGAACCCGTCGGCGGCGAAATCACGCGGGGTGCCGACCTCTTCGATGAGCGTGAAGTCGTCTTCACCGCCGGCAGGCACGCCGTCGATGATGACGTTGCCGATCTTGCGGATCGTCTCGTCGCGCTGCTGCTCGGCCTCGCGGGCCTGCTTGTCGAGCTCTTTAACCCGCCCCGAGACGGTCTTGACCTGCCGGAGCAGTGCGTTCTTGGCCTCGCCTTGGGCGTTGGCGACCTCGCGGCCGATCGACTTCTGCTCGGCGCGGAGTCGCTCGAACTCCGACAGGGATGAGCGGTGGTGCTCATCGGCGGATAGGACGGCGTCGACCAAACCGGCGTCTTCGCCGCGAGCTCGTTGGGAAGCCCGGACCCGCTCGGGGTCGTCACGCACCATACGCAGATCAATCATCCGCCCAGCCTAAAGGCTGATGGCCGCGCCAAGATTCGGCCTTATGCGAGCGGGCGGTGCACGGGTTGGTCCACTCTTGCCGCGTCCGGCACACTATTGCCACCGGCGCGGCCAGCAAGAGTGGACCAACCCGTGCAAGAGTTGAGCCCGGGGTTGGATGCCCATCGAGGAGGGAAGTGAGTATGCAGGTTGTCACCGTCGGGTCCGCGAGGAAGGCTTGGACTGCTCAAGGGTGCGAGCCTTTGCCCTCAACCAATACGTGGGGCTCGACGCCAGCCACCCGCAGAGCTATCGATCGGTGATCCGCCGTGAGGTCACCGATCCACTCGGCCTGACCCAATCGCTGGTCCACGTGCCGGACGGGACCGCCACGGACGTGGTCGCGGCCTGCGCGGCATACGAGCACAAGATCGGCGACATCGGACCGATCGACGTGCAGATCCTGGGGATCGGCGCCAACGGACACATCGGCTTCAACGAACCGACGTCCTCG
Source organism: uncultured Actinomycetota bacterium (assembly GCA_963803695.1). GTDB lineage: Bacteria > Actinomycetota > Actinomycetes > Actinomycetales > Dermatophilaceae > Ornithinicoccus. The sequence continues at coordinate 172,279 of CAWDNY010000011.1, read as the reverse complement.
TTTGCCTCACGGACCCGGATCAAGACGCTGGCTCCGACAACCCGGGCCGACAACGCACGATTCTTCGACTCTGCGGATGAGGTGCCCACGCACTGCCTGACCCAGGGTCTGGCCACTATTGGCCAAGCTCGCTCCCTGGTGTTGGTAGCCCAAGGTGAGCAAAAAGCGGTGGCAGTCGCGGCGATGGTCGAAGGGCCGCTGAGCAGCATGTGCCCTGGGTCGGCGCTTCAGATGCACCCCGACGCCATGGTGGTGATCGACGAGGCTGCCGCCGGGCGCCTGGAGCTGGCCGACTACTACCGATACACCTACGAGCACTTGCCGCAGTGGCAGCGCTTCACCCCCGAGCCAACGGGCTAGGACGGTCAGACTTCGAGCGTCTTAACGATCGGGACCCCGGGGCGATAGGGCAGGTGCAAATATGTCGGGGCGTCCAGCACCGCGAGGTCGGCCCGCCCGCCAACGCGCACCATTCCAACGTCGTCGCGTCGCAGCGCTTGTGCCGCGGTCATGGTGCAGGCTCGGACCGCCTCGGCCGGCGTCATGCCCATCTCGCGGACGGCCAAGGCGATCACGAACGGCATCGACGTGGAGTAGCAGGTCCCGGGGTTGCAATCCGTGGCCAGCGCAACCGAGACCCCGGCATCGAGCAGGGCGCGGGCGTCAGGGAACGGTGACCTGGTGGAGAACTCGACACCTGGTAGCAACGTGGCGACCGTGGTGTCCGCGGCCCCGACTAGCGCGTCGATGTCGGCCTGCGAGAGATAGGTGCAGTGGTCCACGCTGGCCGCGCCAAACTCCACGGCGAGTTGCACGCCGGGGCCGGGAGCTAGTTGGTTGCCGTGGACCCGGGGACTCAACCCGTCCGCGACTCCCGCAGTCAGGATCCGGCGCGACTCGTCTTGGTCGAACGCATGCGGGCTGGCGGGCTCGCAAAAAACGTCGATCCACTTGGCGTACGGCAGTGCGGCCTGGAGCATCTCGCCACAGACCAGGTCGAGGTATGCCGACCGCCCACCGTCGGTGGTGCCGTTGGCGGCGGTTTTGCTGCCCGTTGTCCCCAGGGACGCGGGCGGCACGACGTGGCCACCCAAGTAGGTGACTTCCGAGGTGACCTCGGAGGCGAGTCGCAGCATACGAGTCTCGTCGTGCACGCTCAGGCCGTAACCGCTCTTGATCTCGATCGTCGTCGTGCCCTGGGCGCGCATCTCATCGGCCCGCGCCCGCAGCAACGTCCGCAGCGTGTCGTCGCTAGCCGCCCGGGTAGCCGCCACGGTCGTCGCGATCCCGCCGCCGTCGTAGGTTTGGCCGGTCATCCTCGCCGCGAACTCGGCCGAGCGCTCGCCGGCAAACACCAGGTGGCTGTGGCTGTCGACAAACCCCGGCAACACCGATTTCCCGCCGAGGTCGATCGCCCAGTCGGCGGGAGGCGCTTGAGCCGCTCGGCCCACCCATAGCACGCTCGACTCGTTGGTCTCGGGGTCCCGACCGACGATCACGGCAGCATCGCGCACGATGCCCAAACCGTCCTGGTGGTCGGCTCCATCCAGGGCGTCGTCGCAGGTCACGAGTTCGCTGATGCCGGTGATCAACATGCCCATCAGGTGCCTCCCAGCAGTGGTTCGAGCGCGTCACACAACAGGGCACCGACGTCGCCAAGCGCATGGTGGCCTTCGCTGACCACCGTACGGCCCGAGACCACGACCGTGTCGACGTCGGCGGCAGTGGCGGCATACACGATCTGCGCGGGGTCTGCCCCCGTGGTGCGTACCGAGTCGGCGCGGATCGCGACGAGATCGGCACGCCCGCCGACCCGGATCTGCCCGGCGTCGGGCCAGCCGATCGAGGCGTGCGCGGTGGCGGCCTCCATCAGGTCAGCGGGCGTGAGTCGGCCGCGCTGACCGGAGGCCAGTCGTTCGTGCATTTCGAGGGCCCGGGCTTCCTCGATGAGATCGATGACGGCGTGCTGATCTGAGCCGAGCGACAGGCGCGCTCCCGCGTCGAGCAACGCCCGAGCCGGCCCGATCCCGTCGGCCAAATCACGCTCGGTCGTAGGGCAGAAGCAGGCCGTCACCCCAGCACCCCCGAGCAGTTCGATGTCTTGGGCGCTGAGGTGGGTGGCGTGCACGGCACTGAGGTGTGCCCCCAGCAAGCCTTCCTCGTGCAGCACAGCGGTCGGGGCCGTCCCGTATGCCGCGAGGCAGGCTTCGTTTTCGGCAGGCTGTTCGGAGAGGTGCACGTGTAACGGCGCACCGCCGAGGTTGCGGGCGACCCGACCGATCATGGACAGCGCAGGCCTGGGCACCGCGCGGACCGAATGCGCGGCGACCCCTACTCGCAGATGCTCCGGGCCACCGGCGCCGCAGTCCTTCATGGCAGACACCCGCGCTGCCCAGCCCTCGACGTCACCGTCCCCGAACCGACTTTGCGGGCCGCTCAGTGGCTGATGACCGGAAGCGTCCAGGCCGCCGGCGAGATAGCAGGTGTCCAGCAGCGTCAGCCGAATTCCGGCGTCGGCGGCCGCCTGAGTGAGGGCGTGACTCATCGCGTTGGGGTCGTCGTACGGTGTCCCGCCGGGGCCGTGGTGCAGGTAGTGGAACTCCCCCACCGCGGTGATCCCGGCCAGCGCCATTTCGGCATACGTGGCCCGCGCCAACGCGTAGTAGGTGTCTGGGTTGAGCCGCTGCGCCACGGCATACATGGCCTCGCGCCAGGTCCAAAAGGTGCCGCCTCCGTCGTGGGTCCGGCCGCGTAGGGCTCGGTGGAAGGCATGACTGTGGGCGTTCGCGAAGCCGGGCGTCACCACCCCGGGCAGGCGCTCGACGACATCACCCGGATCGATCTGGGCGTCAGGGACGACCTGGGTGAACACGCCTCCCTCGGCTTCGATGAGCACGTTGTGGAGCACACCCTCGGGCAGGTGAGCGACGTCGGCGTGCCACTTCACCGGTCGACCTCACCCTGTGGGCCAACGAGGTCGGTGAGGCAGGCAGCCAAGGCTTCGACGCCCACGTGACAGTCCGCGGGCTCGGCGAATTCGGCCGGGCTGTGCGAGATGCCGGTCGGGTTCCGGACAAACAACATCGCGGTGGGTATGCCGGCACTCGCCAGGATCCCCGCGTCGTGTCCTGCGCCGGAGCCCAAGACCGGCACCGTGTGGTGATGGCCGGTGATGACCCCTCGCAACCGGGTGCTCAACGCTTCGTCGAAGGGGGTCGGGGCCGTCCACGATTCTTGCGCCATCCGACCGCCAAGGCGTTCCACCAGCACCTGGACCTCATCCACCAACGCACGGACCGGCGGCTCGAGCGGCCCGCGGCTGTCGAGCCATGCGGTCGCGTGACTGGCGATCGCATTGACCCCCCCAGGCTCGATCGCGATCTTGCCGACGGTGGCCACGCTGCTGTGCTTCAGTGCGAGGTCGCGGGCGGCCAATACGAGGTCGGCTAGCGACACCATCGCGTCCTGGCGGTCCTGCATCCGGGTGCTGCCGACGTGATTGGCCTCCCCAGGCAGGTCAATCCGCCAGCGACCGTGCGGCCAGATGTCGCTAGCTATGCCGATCGGCGAGTCGACGTCGATGAGGCCACGACCTTGTTCGACGTGCAGCTCGATGAAGCTGCCCACTCGGGCCAGCGCCTCAGGATCAGCCCCGAAGTATGCGGTGTCCTGGCCTGCCGTCGTGAGTGCTTCGGCCATCGTGACGCCGGTGTCGTCTCGGAGCCCCAGGGCACGGTCCGCTGTCATCGCGCCGGTCAACACCCGGGAACCGCCGCAGGCCACGCCGAACCGTGCGCCCTCTTCATCGACGAAGTTGACCACAGCAATCGGGCGCTGCGGCTCCACACCCGCCACCCGAAGCGCATCGATCGCGGCGAAAGCAGAAATCACGCCCAGCGGACCGTCATAGGCACCGCCGTTCGGGACTGAGTCGAGATGGGAGCCGGTGGCGAGGCCGGGTCGGCCAGCCCGGACTGCTTCGTCGGGGTCGCCCCACCAGGCCCACTGGTTGCCGACCCGGTCGTGCGTCAGGTCTAACCCGCGAGCAGCAGTCTGGCCGGCAAACCACTCGCGCAGGGTGTGGTCCTCCCGGGTCCAGGCAAAGCGTCGATAACCCCCCGACGGCGCGCGGCCGATCGACTCCAGGTCAGCCCACATCCGGTCAAAACTCGTGCTCATCTCAGACACCCCTCATCACCAGCACCCACCGCGCGCCTTTACGTTCTCGAGTGCTGCGTTGTCCGCCTGGTGCTGCGTTGCAGTGCAGCACCAGACGAGAAACGCAGCACCAGGCCACGTCGAGAGCCTCACTCGCTGCATACAAACTCATCGAGCCACCCACGGATCTCGTTGAGAGACTGCGGCGACGCTGTGCCGATGACCCCACGCAACCGAGCGCGCGAGAGAGTCCGCGGCTGCTCGGTCATCGCAAAACTGGCCCGCAGACCCTCGACTCCGTCAATTAGCACGTGATTGGGCCAGCCGCGATCTGTGCTGGTCAACGGCACGACAACCGCCAAGGTGTCGATGACCTCGAGGTAGCGACGCGTCGAGATCACCACGACCGGTCGACGTCCACCTTGCTCGCGACCGACCACTGGCTCCAGATGTGCCCAGGCCACGACGCCCGGAGACAACAGATCACTCGGCATGGGCCGCGTCGCTCAGCTCGGCGCGTTCCCACTCGGCGGTCTCGGCGGCATAGGCAGCCATGTCCTCCGTCGTCGTGGCGGCTATCGCATCGCGCAGAGCATCCCACCGCTCCCGCCTCTCCGCGTCAGCAGCCAAGCGATCAAGATAGGCACCCAGCGAGAGCCCCTGAGATCTGGCACCCTGCTTGAGTCGGTCACGGGTCGCGGAGGCAACCTTGATAGTAGTCAGAGAAGTCATGCTTTCAGTATGACCCATGGTCACTCCTCTAGGCGACGAGAGAAGAAGCGCAGAGGCGAGGCATCAGGATTCACGCATCGGTATGCGGACGCCCCGGTCAGCGGCCACCGCATCGGCCTCGTCGTAGCCGGCGTCGACGTGACGGATGACGCCCATCCCGGGGTCGTTGGTCAGCACGCGCTCGAGCTTCTGCCGGGCCAGCGGCGTGCCGTCGGCGACACAGACCTGCCCGGCGTGCAGCGATCGGCCAATGCCGACGCCCCCGCCGTGGTGAATCGAGACCCACGAGGCCCCGGAGGCGGTGTTGACCATGGCGTTGCAGCGGCCAGTCCGCAATCGCGTCCGACCCGTCGGCCATCGACTCGGTCTCCCGATAGGGGCTGGCCACCGAGCCGCAGTCCAGGTGATCACGCCCGACGACGATCGGTGCCTCGACCTCCCCGGAGGCCACCATGTCGTTGAACTTCACGCCGGCTTTGTCGCGCTCGCCGTATCCCAGCCAACAGATGCGCGCGGGCAAACCCTCGAAGGCCACCCGCTCCTGAGCGCCCCGAATCCACTTGTGCAGATGATCATTGTCGGGGAAGAGGTCGAGCACCGCCTGGTCGGTCGCCGCGATGTCCTTGGGATTGCCCGACAGCGCAGCCCACCGGAACGGCCCCTTGCCCTCACAGAACAACGGCCGGATGTATGCCGGCACGAACCCCGGAAACTCGAACGCCCGGTCATAGCCTCCCTGACGAGCCTCGTCGCGGATGCTGTTGCCATAGTCGAAGACCTCGGCCCCGGCGTCTTTGAAGCCGACCATCGCCTCGACGTGCCGGGCCATCGACTCCTGCGCACGATCCGTGAAGTCCTCCGGCTTCTTGTCGGCGAGGTCGTGCCAGTCCTCCAGCGCAACCTCCGTCGGCAGGTAGGACAGCGGGTCGTGTGCCGACGTCTGGTCCGTCACGATGTCGATGTCCACGCCCCGGCGCAGCAACTCCGCGAAGACTTCGGCGGCGTTGCCGACCACCCCGATCGACACAGCCTCGCGAGCCGCCTTGGCGGCCAGTGCCCGCTTGACGCCAGCTTCCAACGACTCGGCCACCTCATCCAGATAGCGCGACTTCACTCGACGCCGCAGCCGTGATTCGTCGACGTCGATGAGCAGACACACTCCGCCGTTCAGCGTGACCGCCAGCGGCTGCGCCCCTCCCACCGCACCCGGCGGTGAGCGTCAGGGTCCCGGCCAGCGAGCCGGCATACCGAGCGGGGTGTCGTGAGGCGAGCGAGGCGGCCACCGCGGCAAACGTTTCGTAGGTTCCCTGCAAGATGCCCTGCGTCCCGATATAGATCCACGATCCGGCGGTCATCTGACCGTACATCGTCAGCCCAAGCTGCTCGAGGCGGCGAAATTCTGGCCACGTCGCCCAATCGCCGACCAAATTGGAGTTGGCGATCAGCACGCGCGGTGCCCACTCATGGGTCTGCATCACGCCGACCGGTCGGCCGGACTGGACGAGCATCGTCTCGTCTTCGCGCAGCGTCTGCAGCGTCCGGACCATCGCGTCGAACGAGCGCCAGTCGCGGGCTGCGCGCCCAGTGCCGCCATAAACCACCAGGTCATCGGGGCGTTCGGCGACCTCGGGGTCGAGGTTGTTCATCAGCATCCGCATCGGGGCTTCGGTGGCCCACGAGCGAGCCGTCAGTTGGGTGCCGCGGGGTGAGCGGACGGGGCGAGCGCCTTCCATGGTGATCCTTTCTGTTGCGGGTGCGGCCGGTCAGGCCAGCGGGCCGGTGGCGGTTTCGGCGGCGGAACGGATCGCGCCGGACTGGACGAGGTCGACGGCCAGCGTGATCTCGGGGGTCATAAAGCGGTCGGGCCCGGGGCCAGGGACACCAGCGTTTCGCAGGGCGTCGATCACGGCGGCACTACCTGGAGAGGGGGTATGCGGTGCGCGCAGCTCCAGCCCGCGGGCGGCGGTGAGCACTTCGATGGCCAGGACCCGGGTCAAGCCGTCCAAGGCCCGGCGGAGTTTGCGGGCGGCATGCCACCCCATCGACACGTGGTCTTCTTGCATCGCCGAACTCGGGATGGAGTCGACGCTGGCCGGAGCGGCGAGGCGTTTGAGCTCGGAGACGATCCCGGCCTGGGTGTATTGCGCGATCATGTGGCCGGAGTCCACGCCAGGGTCATCGGCCAAGAACGGTGGCAATCCGTGGTTGCGCGCCGGGTCCAAGAATCGGTCGGTTCGCCGCTCGGAGATGCTGGCCAGGTCGGCCACAGCAATGGCGAGGAAGTCCAGGACGTAGGCCACCGGTGCGCCGTGGAAGTTGCCGTTGGACTCCACGCGCAGGTCGGGCGTCACCATCGGGTTGTCGATGGCCGAGGCCAACTCCCGGCTGGCCACCGTCATCGCGTGCTCAGCGGTATCGCGCACCGCGCCGTGGACCTGCGGGCTGCAGCGCAACGAGTAGGCGTCTTGGACCCGAGTGCACGCTGGGGTGCGGTGACTCTCACGGATGTCCGAGCCCGCCATCATCGCCCGCAGGTTGGCGGCTGAGATGGCCTGCCCGGGGTGGGGTCGCAGCGCCTGGAGATCGGCGGCGAAGACGTCGTCGGTGCCGAGTTGGCCCTCGACGCTCATCGCTGCGGCAATGTCGGCAGTGGGGAGCAGCGCGCCGAGGTCGTGCAGCGCAAGCACGAGTTGGCCGAGCATCCCGTCGGTGCCGTTGATGAGCGCCAGTCCCTCTTTCTCGGCGAGGACCACCGGCCCCAGCCCGGCGGCCGCCAACGCCTGCGCGGACGGCATCAACACGCCTGAGACGTCGCGCGCTTGCCCCTCGCCGATCAGTGTTAACGCGCAGTGGGCGAGCGGAGCGAGGTCCCCGGAGCAGCCGAGCGAGCCGTACTCGTGCACGACGGGGGTTATCCCGTGACTGAGCAGGTCGGCATACGCCGCGGCACTGCTGGGCCGTATGCCGGTCCTCCCCGTCGCGAGAGTCGACAGCCGCAAGAGCATGGTGGCCCGGACAACTTCGCGCTCGACCTCTGGACCTGAACCGGCAGCATGGGATCGGATCAGACTGCGCTGCAACTGAGCGCGACGCTCCACTGGAATGTGCGTGGTCGCCAGCGCCCCGAAGCCGGTCGAGATGCCGTAGTGCGGCTGGTCGTCGCTGGCCAGTGCATCAATGGCGGCCCGGGACCGGCCCATCTCCGCGAGTGACTCATCGGCGATCCGCACCGCGGCTCCGTGCCGGGCGACGGCGACCACATCTTCGGGCGATACCCCGGCGACTCCCACGACCACTGTGTCCATACCCGCTATTCCACCGCGCAGGCCGGGCGGCCGAAAGGGTCAACGCCACGTTCGTGCCCCACATATGAGACATGCCCATTGGGATAACCCTCCGGCTGGTGCTGCACAACACGTCTGCTGCTGCGTTGCAATGCAGCACCAGACGCGAAACGCAGCACTCGTGGACTGTCTGCCTATTCGGGGAACCCCAGCTCGGCAGCTTCGGCCACGATCTGCGACCACCTTGCCTCGGCGTCGGCAATTTCGTCCTCGTGGACCTTCTCGAAATCGTCGATAAGCGGCAGCAGTTCGCCGATCTGCTCGTTGTATTGCTCCCCCCGGCATGCCTCGTCGGCATCGAGCACCTCTTGCTCGATCGCCAAGAACCCTTTCCACTTGTCGCTGTAGCTGGTTGGGTCGGCGTCGAGTGTCGGCGCTGGACCAGCGGCGGCAGCCACGGAGGTGAACACAGGCCCGCTCTCGCCGTAGCGCTCGCCACTAATACGCAACAGCTCTAGGTCGGAGTCGTCCATACAGTCGTAGTAAGGCTTGGCATCACCGATCAGATCACGCTCTGCGTCCCTGACCATCGAGTTCCATTCTTCGATCAGGCCCTGGTTCGGCACGGCGACGGCATCCAGGTCGTCGTCGGACATCGATGGTCCAGACGAGCCCGAACAAGCGTCGATCGCGTCCTCATACCCCGGGATGGGGGCGTCTGCATTCAAGATCGCCTCCGTGGATGCCCAGTTGCGGTTGACCATCTCGTTGATTGAGACGCTGGGGCGTTGAAGGGCACCGAACCAATCACTGGCCAGCGGGTCGACCGGCCCGGCTACTTCGGGGCTCAGCGACCAATCCCATTCGGGATATCCTCGCCGGCCATGCACACGTCCATCTCGCCGTTGAGCGCCCAGGCCTTCAGCAAGATTCCCGTGTTGCGCTGCTCGACCGTGCCCGCGAAGCGGGTGTAGACCTCCTCCGCGCGATCCCGGACCTCCTGCCCAGAGGCATCCGTGTCCACCGAGGCAGTGCCTCAGGCGCTCAGAGCCATTCCCGCGAGCCCCGCGGCGGCCAGCGATGTCAAGGCCTTGAGCATTCGAACAATCTAGCTGAGCACATCGATGGACGGCTCGCGCTAAGCCCAGTTTGCGCTGAACTCCGGATGGCCGGCATAGAGGAACGTCAGCACGTCGACCGACGCCTGGTCTGGCTCAAGGTTGAATTTCAGGGCGTTGCGCAACTCGACCATCAGGCTCAGCCCGGCCTCGTTGATCGGCCGAGAGAGTGCCGCGTCGATCTCTTCGCTGAGACGGTCCACCAAAAACGCCGCGTGACCATCGGGAAGGTCATCGGATTCGAGTGGGCGTGAGGTGCGGGACTGGCCGGTCATGCTTCCTCCATCGATGACGGAGTGTGGTCGGGCATCGTCGTGTCCGGACCGGCTGGCGAGCGCGCTCCTCCGTCGAGAACGCACGTCGTTGATCTGAGCCAGGCGACCGGACTCACTCGCGGGGCGAGTTCTACCGTTGCGGGACAGTGCCGGGATCTCACCGGACTTCGCTGGACCAAACCGCCGCCGACTCTGCGCCGACGACAAGAGTCAAGGTATGCAGCAGCGTCGCCGGAGTCAACAGTCCGACAGACCCGGCCGGGAAGTGCGCCACCGGGTGCGGCCAGTAGGCTCGGTTGATGCCGCCCAACCTTGGTTCCGCTGCGGCAAACGCAGGCAATCTCGGTGCCAGCGTGGTCGGCTCAGGCTCCGCGAATTGGCGGAAGTTGCTGCCTGCCGCCGGCGTTGCGTTTTCGGCGTTCCTGCTCTTCGGCGTGATGATCGGGTGGCCGGGCCACGTGGTGTTGCTGGCCAGTCTCGTCGCGGCATACGTCGTGGACCGCGAGCTCTTCAACGACCTGCTGCTCATCGGCGTCGGCATCGCGATCGTGTCCACCACCTCGGTCGAGGCGGACATCAGCTGGCCGCGGTTCTTTCTCCTCGGGTTCGTCTTGGCCTCTGCGGTGGTGGTGCCGGTCGCCATCGACCGGCTGATCTTTCGTCGACGGGCCATCCGCTTCCCGTGGTTCACCGGGCGGCGGTGGACCCGCCTGCAGTGGGCGTATGTCGTGGCCGTTCCGCTGCTTGGGTGGCTGGTCTTGCCGTTCTACTTCATCCGCTCAGGTGCCTATCAGAACTGGCCGCCGATCCAGACCCCCAGCGAGTTCGGCAGGTTTTTCGTGGGGGTGAATTCCGTCGGCCTCTGGGACGAGCTGTTCTTCATCTGCATCTGCTTTGCCCTGCTGTGCCGCCACTTCCCGCTATGGCAAGCCAATCTGCTGCAGGCCACGATCTTCGTGTCGTTCCTGTGGGAGTTGGGCTACCGCGAGTGGGGACCGGTGCTGACCATCCCGTTCGCGCTGCTGCAGGGCTACATCTTCACCAAGACCAAGTCGCTGACGTATGTCGTGATCATCCACTTGCTCTTCGACGCGGTGGTGTTCTTCGCGATCGTGCACGCCCACGACCGGAGCATCTTTCCCTTCTTCATCTACTGAGCACGGGGCTGGGGCCACGCGGCCGAGCAGCCGAGGGTTCAGAGCTCGCGGAGCACCTTCGCCGGTGAACCCACCGCGAGGACGCCTGCGGGCAGGTCCCGGGTGACCACCGATCCGGCTCCCACAACGGTGTCGGCCCCGATAGTCACTCCAGGACACACGATGACACCCCCGCCGAGCCAGACGTTGTCACCGATGGTGACCGGCTCCGCTGCCTCCCACTTGTCTCGCCGAGGACCGGGCTCGATTGGGTGAGTCGCGGTGAGGATCTGGACCCCTGGCCCCATTTGCACGTCATCGCCGATCATGATCGTGGCGACGTCCAGCAGGATCAGGCCCCAGTTAGCGAAGGTCCGGGCTCCGATCGTGGTCTGCGAGCCGTAGTCGCACTGCAACGGCGGGCGGATCTCGCTGCCCTCCCCGAACCCCCCGAGCAACTCGTCCAAGAGCGCCCGCACGGCCCCAGCGTCGGTCGGGTCCATCGTGTTGAACTGATGGGTCAGTTTCTGTGCGCGCCGCGAGTCGCGCGCGATGTCCGGATCGTCCGCGATGTACAACTCACCGGCCAACATCCTGTCCCGCATGCTCTTCTCTTCTTCCACGCCCACACCCTAGAACGGGCTGCTCGCCCTGTCCTTGGCTTCCCACCAGCCTTGCAACCTCACGAGTTTGGCGCGGCGAGACCCGACAGCCAGCTTCGATCCCGCCGCGGGCCAACTCACGATCCCAGGTAGCGAGGAGCAGTGAGTCCGAGTCGACGTTCAGCGCGGTTGCGAGATGCACTGCGTCGTACCCGCGCAGGCCATGGGCCTCCGCTAGTTCTCCCGCTGCAATCGCCAGCTCGTGGTCCAGACCCACGATGCTGACTTGAGAGCACAGGGCGTCAATGGTGTCCACAGCGACGCGAGCCTGGTTCGTCGAACACCAACTTCACGAACGCCGAGGTGTCGAGATAGACGATCAGTGTCTTTGCTCGCTCACGAGATCAGAAACACTGTCGCCGCTCTCAAGACGCGCACCGCCCGTCATTCGGTGTCGCGTTTCACGCGGGTCGAGGACGAGGCCGCGGGCACGCAAATCCGTGAGCGCGTCGGTGGTGCCGATTCCTGACAGGCGAGCGACGCCACGTCCACGCACGGTCACGATGGCCTCAGCGCCCGAACTGACGTGGTGAAGGTAGCGGCTCAGCTGATCGTGCAGTTCGCGCACACCTACCTCAGCGTTCGGTTCCTGGCTATGTAGCGCCTTGGGATCTACCTTAGGCGCTACATTGCAGGCGGTGCGTATCTTGTGGACATGTCTTCGGCCCCCGGAAGTCAAGGATGAGTGTGCCGCTACCGGTCAGGGCACCAGCGGCAGCGTCGGCGCTCGACGTCCTCACGCTGCTCAGTCGACACCTCGCGCCCGTCCCCGCTGCCACGATCGCGCGAGAGCTCGGCGTTCCGCGCTCCACCACATACCGGCTGCTGTCCGTCCTGATCGACCGCGGGTTCGTCGTGCACCTCCCAGAGGAGCGGACGTATGGCCTGGGGGTTGCCGCCTTCGAGCTGGGCTCGGCATACGGTAGGCAGGCGCCGCTGCAACGCGTGGCTCGACCACTGCTCACACGATTAGCCGATACCACCAAGCACAATGCCCATCTCGCGGTCTTGCACGGGCGCGATGTCCTCTACGTCATCGAAGAACGAGTTGCCGGACGCCCTTCACTGGTCAGCGACGTGGGAGTGCGACTGCCCGCCTCGTTGACGGCCAGCGGCTTGGCGATCTTGGCTGCGTTGCCAGCCGCCCAGGTGCGAGCGCTTTTCCCTTCACCGGGCGCCTTCGTCCAGCGGCACGACGTCGGCCCGACATCGCTCACCAGTCTGCGACCGTTGCTGTCACGAACCCGGACTCGCGGGTATGCCGAGGAGATGGGTCTGGTGACACCAGGTCTGGCCTCGGTGGCTGCGTCGGTGCTCGACCACACGGACCATCCCGTGGCCGGGGTGGCAATCACCTTCCCGGTATATGCCGAGGAAGACTCCCAACCTCAGCCAGACCTCATCACGGCGGTGCAGCAGTGCGCCGCCGAAATCTCCGTCCGCCTCGGCCATCGCTCGAAGGCCTAGGTTGCGGCAGCACCGAGGAACTCGACCCACTTCGCTGAGAAACAGATGGCGGCCAGCCCGACGAGTTGCTGGTTAAGGTGACTGCGGCTCGAACGAGGAGAAGCGCATGGCCCGCAGGATCCCGGCTCGCGAAGTCGCGGGCTACTCCGCCGGAAGCGTCGGCACCGGCGGATTCGGCACGCTGCCGGGCCTGGTCCTCGCCTACTACCTGACCGACACCCTGGCCGTCCCGGCGCTGATGGCCTCCATCGTGGTGATCGTCCCGAAGGTGTGGGACGTCATCATCGACCCTGCCATCGGCGCGATGAGCGACGTCGAAGCCACCAGCCGCAACTCACGGACCCGGCTCATGACGATCGGCGCGGTGACCCTCCCCATCGGCTTCATCGGGACCTTCGCCGTGCCCGATGGCTGGTCGCCGGCCGCCGCCGCGGGCTGGGTGCTCATCTTCTTCGTGTTGGCCACCTCCTCGTTCAGCCTGTTCCAAGCGCCGTATATTGCGCTGCCTGCCGACCTGACTGACGGCTATCGCGAGCGCACCCGCCTCATGAGTTGGCGCATCGCCACCCTGACGCTGACGATCTTGCTGGTTGGTGCGGGCGGACCGGCGCTGCGCGATGCCACCGGCGGGGGTCGCGGTGGATACCTCGTGATGGCCGTGGTCATCGCGGCCCTCCTGCTGGCCGGGATGCTCGGCGCCGTGTGGGGTCTGCGTCGGCACCGAGCCACTCCCACCGGCGAAACCACCGCGATCAGCGCGCGCGACAGTTATGCAGCGGGGCTTGCCGTGATCAGGGACGAGCCGGCATACCGCTCGCTGTTGTCGGTCTTCGTCCTGCAGGCGCTTGCCGTCGGCATCATGCTCGGGGCCGCGCAATACGTCGCGACCTACGTCCTCGGCAACCAAAGCGCGCTGACCTTCGTCTTCTTGGCCCTGGTCGGTCCGGCACTGCTGGTCATGCCGCTGTGGAGCCGGTATGCCGCCAAGCACGGCAAGCCCGCGTCGCTGCGGATCGCGTCGCTCGGCTTCCTCGCGGCCACTGTCGCCTTGCTGGGGTTGCTGATCGCCCCTGGGTGGTGGGTCTACGTTGTGGTAGGAGTGGCCGGAGTGTCGTACGCGGGTATGCAGTTGTTTCCGTTGGCGATGCTGCCGGACGTCATCAATGCGGCTGGCCGGGAGCGCGGCGGCACGATGAGCGGGGTATGGACGGCGGGCGAGACGGCCGGGCTGGCTCTGGGCCCCAGCATCGTGCTCATCGCATTTGGCTATCGGCGGATTCCAATCCAGCGTCGGCGGCGTGATCGTCGACCAGCCGGAGTCGGCGCGAGTGGCCATCGTGCTGGCCTTCTCGGTCTTGCCTGCCGTGCTGGTCTCAGTCAGCCTGGTCGTTCTGAGTCGTTATCCCGAGCCGGCGACCTCGTTTCCTGTGGGCCACTGAACCTGCGACAGTCGGGTGAGGCCTCCTCAGGCTGCCCTGATCTTGGTAGGTTCGACTCATGACGAATACTGCGGCAGCGGGGTCATCGCCCATCGACATCATCGTGATCGGCTTCGAAGGAAACCACTTCAACGGGGCTATCGCGCCAGAGATCAAGCGGCTCAACGAAACCCAGACGGTGCGTCTAGTGGACATCGTCTTCGTCAGCAAGGACGCCGACGGCGCGGTCACCTCAATCACCGGTGCCGACCTGACCGGGGACGGCTCGACTGAGTTGCTCGAGGTCGATCTCCTGCAGCCCGGAGCGCTCGGGATCGACGACGTGAGCGAGGTCGCCGAGGACCTCAACGCACAGACTTCCGCGCTGATCATCGCCTTCGAAAACACCTGGGCGGGTGCGTTCATCGCGGCCGTCCGCGAGTCCCAGGGCGAGGTGTTGAGCTTCACCCGAATCCCGTCGGATCTGGCGCAGATCACGCTGGATCAGTCAGCCGGGGGCACGAGCGACTGAGCTCCCACCTCAGTGAGCCCTTCGCTCCCGATCGACTCCGCTGGCATCCTCGGCCGGCTTGCGGCATACCGCGACCACGACGCACCGACCCACGGAGGGCGCGTGCTGTCCTACGTCTACGACAGCGGCCTGCCGGAGTTAGATGCGCTCGCTGGGGATGCTGCCCGGATGCTGCAGACGGTCAACGGCCTGGACCCGACGACGTTCCCATCGGTAGCGCTGATGGAGGGCGACCTCGTGGCCTTCGGCCGCGCGATGCTGCACGGTCCGACCGCCACCGGCTCGATCACCTCCGGGGGGACCGAGAGTTGTCTTCTCGCCGTCAAGGCAGCACGTGACCTGTGGCGCAGCCGCCACCCCGATAGCGACGAGCAACCCTCGATCGTGATCGCGACCTCGGCCCATGCAGCGTTCCACAAGGCCGCGCACTACCTCGGGTTGGAGGTCGTCGTGATCTCGGTGGATCCGCGCACTGGGGTCCCGTCGGCGGCCAGCATGATCGAGGCCCTCGAGCAGCGAACGGCGCTCGTCGTAGTCTCCGCGCCGTCGTATCCGCACGGAGTCATCGACCCGGTCGCTGAGGTTGCTGAGGCGGCGCGCATTGCCCACGTCCCATGTCACGTCGACGCGTGCGTGGGCGGCTGGATCCTGCCGTGGTGGGAGCAGGCTGGCGGCGCGCTCCCGGCCTGGGACTTCGCCGTGCCCGGAGTCAGCAGCATCAGCGCGGACTTGCACAAGTATGGGTATGCGCCGAAGGGCACCTCGCTGCTGCTCTTCGCCGATCCTGAGTTGGATCGCGCTCGATACTTCGCGCTGACCGACTGGCTGGGCTACCCGGTGGTCAACCCCACGATCCTCGGCACACGCTCGGCGACATCGCTGGCGGCCGCGTGGGCGGTGGTCCAGGCCCTCGGCGAGCAGGGGTATGTCGAGTTGACCGGCCAGGTCGTCCGCGCCACGCAGGCGGTGCGCGAGGCCGTCGAAGCCATTTCGGGTCTGACCGTTCAAGCCGACCCCTCGGGGCCGCTGATTGCTGTGCGCAGCGATCCCTTGGTGGCTGCTGTCGAGCAGGTCGATCCACACTTGTGGGCTGCTGCCGTCGCGGCACGGGGCTTCGTGTTGCAGGGCCAGCCCGGGTTGTTGCAGCCCGGCGGCACCGAAATCGTCCGGACGACCCACCTCACGATCACCCCAGTGACCGAGGACTTGCTGCCGCAGTTGCTGCCCGCTCTGCGGGCCGGTGCCGACGATGTCCGCGGACGAGAAGCGGGCGCGCCGGATGCGGCGGCTGACGGCATACCCGATCCTGCGGCGCTGGCACAGGCTGCTCGGTCCACCGGCGAGATCGACCTGACCACGGTCCTCTCGCTGATCGAGGCCCTGCCGCGGGAAGACTCAGCCCGGTTGCTGACCGACTTCCTCGCCGAGTTCACTGCCCCGCGCTAACGACCGATACGCGCTCTCTCAGCGCTTCCGCCACGTGCGGCGGCGCGCACATCGGTCATCCAGCCCCCGCGCACCTCACCGATGGGCCGCGACACGGGTCAGATCCCACGCTTAGGTGCTCTTGGATCGGCGACCCACCAGGCCCTGCCCGGCGATCACCACGACCAGGGCCAGGACGAACATCATCGTGCCGATCACGTTGACTTCGGGCGGAACGCCCCGGCGAGCGGCTCCCCAGACGTACATCGGGAACGTGACGTCGTTGCCAGCGTTGAAGTTGGTCACGATGAAGTCATCGAAACTCAGCGCAAACGCGAGGAGACCGGCCGCGAGTATGCCGGGGAAGGCTAGCGGGAAGGTGACCCGCCAGAACGTCGACCAGGCGTTGGCATAGAGGTCGCGGGCGGCCTCCTCCAGGCTCGGGTCCAAACCGGCCAACCGAGCCTTGACCGTGACCACCACGAAACTGACGGTGAACATGATGTGCGCGATCAGGATCGTGATGAAACCCAGAGGTGCCTGGGAGGCCACGAACAGCGTCAACAGCGAGGAGCCCATCACGACCTCGGGGGTGGCCATCGGCAGGAAGATCAGCAGGTTGATCGAGGAGCGGACCCGGAACCGGTGACGCGCCAGGGCGAAGGCGATCGAGGCACCGAGCGCGGTCGCGACCACGGTGGTCAGCACCGCGATCTGCAGGCTGAGCACCACCGAGGAGCACATCCCCCCTGCCGCACACGGGTCAGCCCAGTTGTCGAGGGTGAACGTGCTGAAGGTGTAGTCGAAGCGACCTCGCGGCTCGTTGAAGGACAGCAACACCACGAAGGCGATCGGCAGCATCAGGTAGACCAGGGCACCGGCCGCGGCCACCGCGATCACGTGGCGACCGGAGAAGTCCAGCACCCGACGCCACCACGGTGTCCGCCGAGCGCGGGCACGGCTTGAGGCGTCGGACGTGCTCGTCGTGCTCATAGCAGCTCCTCGGTACCGGCCTTGCGGACGTAGACGGCGACCAGGATCACGATGCTGCCCATCAGCATCACCGACAGGGCCGCGGCCGTGGGGTAGTTGGTGACCTGCAGGAATTGGCTCTCGATGACGTTGCCGACCATGTACGTCGATGGCGTCCCCAGCAGCGCGGAGTTGATGTAGTCACCGGCGGCCGGGATGAAGGTCAGCAGCGTCCCGGCCACCACCCCCGGCAGGGACAGCGGGAAGGTTACCCGGCGGAAGGCTTCGGACGGCGAGCAGTAGAGGTCCTCTGCGGCCTCGACGAGTCGCCGGTCGATCTTCTCCAGGCTGGCGTAGAGCGGGAGGATGACGAACGGCAGGAAGTTGTAGGTCAGGCCGAGGATCACTGCCGCCGGCGTGGCCAGGAGCCGACCTTCCTCGCCAAGCACCCCCAGCGCCTGCATCGTCTGCACGACGAACCCGTTGTCGGCCAGGATCGAAGTCCAGGCCAACGTCCGGACCAGGAAGCTGGTGAAGAACGGAGCGATCACGGCCACCAACAACAGGTTCTTGAAGCGCCCGGCTTTGAACGCGATGGTGTATGCCAACGGGTAGCCGATCAGCAGCGCCAGCACGGTCGAGATCGCCGCATACCCAAAGGAGCGCAGGAACTGAGCCGAGTATGCCGATAGTGCGTCGGTGTAATTGCCGAACGCCCAGGTCATCGTGTAGCCCTGCAGGATCGAGCCCGACGGATCATAGAGCGACGTCGAAACCAGGCTGACCAGCGGCACAGCGAAGAACAGGGCCAGCCACAGCATCCCGGGCAGGAGCAGGAGGTAGGGCACCCAGTTGCGGGTCGCCGACCTCACGAGGGCTTCCCCGGCCCGGTCCGGTCGGCGTCCTCCTCACGCCCAGCCGCAGCATCCTGGGCTGCGTCGAGACCGAACGCGTGCTCGGGGTCCCAGCTCACGCTCACCTGATCACCGGACTGCAGGCGTTGGCCGGACAGGTTCTGCACGAACACCGTGATGACCTGGCCCCAGCCGAGCCGGACGTCGTATTGGGTGCTGACTCCGGTGAAGCTGGAGTCCACCACGGTCGCCTCCAGTTGGTTCACCTGGGTCGGCGTCTCTGAGCGCGGGGCGATGTGCAACTTTTCCGGTCGCACTCCCAGCCAGATGTCCTCGACACCCTCATCGCATCGGCTCGACGAGGCCTGGACACGCTGGCCCCCGACGTCCAGCACCACGGACTCGCCGTCCCGTTCGCGGACTCGTGCGCGGATCAGGTTCGACTGTCCGAGGAAGTTCGCCACGTAGGTCGTCGCCGGGTTGTTGTACAGGGCCTGGGGCTCGCCGAGTTGATCGACCTTGCCCTTGTTCATCACCGCGACCGTGTCAGCCATCGTCATGGCCTCTTCCTGGTCGTGCGTGACGTGCACGAAGGTGATGCCGACGTCGATCTGGATCCGCTTCAACTCCAACTGCATCTGCCGACGCAGTTTGAGGTCGAGCGCCCCGAGCGGCTCGTCGAGCAGCAAGACCTGGGGCCGATTGATCAGCGCTCGGGCGAGCGCAACCCGTTGTTGTTGACCACCGGAGAGTTGCCGCGGTCGACGGTCGCCGTAGCCGCCGAGCTCCATCAGATCGAGCATGTCCGCAACGAGCTTGTCGACGTTGCGCATGCCTCGCCGGCGCACCCCGAAGGCGACGTTCTCGCTGATCGACAGGTGCGGAAACAGCGCATAGTTCTGGAACACGGTGTTGACCGGGCGGCGATGAGGTTTGTGACGGGTGATGTCTGCCTCGCCCAGGTAGATCTGACCCTGCGTCGGCTGCTCGAGCCCAGCGATCATCCGCAGGGTGGTGGTCTTCCCGCAGCCCGAGGGCCCCAGCAACGCGAAGAAGGAGCCGGCCGGCACGGTCAGGTCCAGGTCATCGACCGCGACGAAGTCTCCGAAACGCTTGACCAGTCCCGAGAGTTGAAGGTCACTATCTGTGTGGTCGCTCGTCCCAGACCCGCGACCTACCGCATCATCACGCGAAACGGACACAGGCACTCAGAGCCCGACCGCTCGGGTGAACTGATCCTCGAGCGGCTCGCGTTCGTCCCAGGGCATGAACTTGAACTCGTGGACGTTGGAGAGCATGTCTTCAGAGGGGAAAATCAACTCATTGTCGACCAACTCTGGGTCGATATCCTTCATCGCCTCTTGGGCACCGTCCACCGGGCAGATGTAGTTGACCCATGCTGCCACCTCGGCCGCGATCACCGGGTCGTAGTAGAAGTCCATCAACTTCTCGGCGTTCTCCTTGTGCTCGGCCAGCACCGGGATCAGCATGTTGTCCGACCACAGGAAACCGCCCTTCTCGGGCACAGTGAACGTCACCTCGGCCTCTTCGAATTGCAACTGGATGACGTCGCCGGACCACGCCATCGCTGCGGCAATGTCGCCCTTGGCGAGCTGCGGTGCGTACTCGTTTCCGGTGACCTGGCGAATCTGCCCGATCTCCAAAGCTGTCTCGAGTTTCTTAATCGCCTTGTCGAACTCGGACTGCGAGAAGTCTGACGGATCGATTTCCAACTCCAGCATGATGAGCGACATCGTGTCGCTCATCTCCGACAGCACCGTTACTCGGCCGCGCAAGTCTCTGGCCGTGAGCAACTCCTCGATCGTCGTGATCTCCCGACCGGCCGCTTCCACGTTGGTGCCGATAGCAGTGAAGCCAGATTGCCACGGCAAGCTGTATTTGCGCTCCGGGTCAAAGGGCGGGCTGGCGAGGTTCTCGAGCAGGTTTTTGGCGTTGGGCACGTTGTCCAGATCGATCTCCTGAACCCAGTCCAACTCCACCATGCGGGCTGCCCAGTCGTTGGTCAGCACAATGAGGTCAGACCCAGTTGCCTGACCCGAGGACAGTTGCGGCCGAATTTTGGCGAAGAACGGCGCGTTGTCGTTGATTTCCTCCACGTAGTTGACCGAGATCCCGCTGCTCTTCTCGAAGGCCTCCAGAGTGGGATGTGCCCCGTCTTCGGTATCGATGTAGAGCGGCCAGTTCGAGAAGTTGACCACCTTCTCGGTCGCAGAAGCATCAGTCACCTCGGCGAAGTCCTGATCGGCCGTGCCCTGAGTGCTGCAAGCGCCCAGGGCACTCGTCGCCGCCACACCTGCACCCGAGATCCCGAGGAGGCGCATAAAGTCACGACGCCGGAAATTGGGGTGATTGATGCCTGTAGGGCGGACGCCTTTGGAACGAGATGGACTCACGGTGGTTCCTTCCAGTCAGCCAGAGAGAACCCTGGGAGCACGGTAGTGTGCCAGTTTTTGTGTGCCGAGCCGGTGCCTTCGTACATCACGTGCTTGACCTCGGTATAGTCCTCGATTGAGTACTGTGACATGTCATTACCGAAACCTGAAGCCTTGAAACCACCGTGCGGCATTTCGCTGATGATCGGGATGTGATCGTTGACCCACACGGTCCCGGCGCGGATCTGGCGGGTCGCTCGTAGGCAGCGATAGACGTCGCGGCTCCACGCCGAGGCAGCCAGTCCGTATGGCGAGTCGTTGGCGGCCTCGATTGCTTCATCATCGTCATCGAACGGCAACGCCACCAGGACCGGGCCAAAGACTTCGTCTTGAACAATTTCCGAGCTTTGCGTGGCCCCGGTGATCAAGGTCGGGGCATAGAACGCGCCGTCTGACGGAAGGCCTACCGGCACCTCGCCGCCCACCACTACGTGCGCCCCATCGGCTCGGGCTCGTTCGACGAAACCGGCCACCCGACTTTGGTGGGTCGCGGAGATCAGGCTCCCCATGTCCGTGGCCGGGTCGCTCGGATCGCCCACCCGGACCCGCGCCATCAACTCCGCAACGCCATCGACGAACGCGTTGAAGATCGAACGGTGCACGTAGGCCCGGGTAGCCGCTGTGCAATCTTGGCCGCCATTGATTAGCGACCCGGCCACCGCTCCTCGTACCGCCGCATCGAGGTCGGCATCTTCGAACACCACGAACGGAGCCTTGCCGCCGAGCTCGAGGTGGACGCGTGCGGGTTTGCGTGAGGCCAAGGCCATGATGCGTCGACCCACACCACTGGATCCGGTGAACGAGACCATGTCGACGTCCGGGTGGGCGACCAGCGACTCGCCTATCTCGGGCCCGGCAGCGACGACCACGTTGAACACACCGTCAGGTAGACCCGCTTGCGTGGCGGTCTCGGCAAAGATCACGCTCGTCAACGGGGTCAGTTCGCTCGGCTTCAGCACGATCGTGTTTCCGCCGGCGATCGCGGGCAAGACCTTCCATGCCGCCATCTGCAGCGGGTAGTTCCACGGCGCAATAGATCCGACCACCCCGACCGGTTCGCGCCGAATCACCGACGTGTGATCGGGGGAATACTCCCCTGCGGCCCTGCCCTCGAAGTTGCGTGCGGCTCCGGCAAAATACGCCACGTTGTCGATGGTGCCGGGCACCTCGAATTCGCTGGCCAGCCGGATCGTCTTGCCCCCATGCAGCGTCTCGGCAGCAGCCAGTTCTTCCGATCTGGCCTCCAGTAGCGCCGCCCACCGCGTGAGGATCTCAGCGCGCTGGACTGGTGCGGCTTCCGCCCAGCCGGGGAAGGCAGCCCGAGCGGCCCGCACCGCAACGTCGACGTCATCGACTGTGGCCAAGGCGACCGGACCAACTCGCTCACCGGTCGCGGGGTTATCGAGATCAACCTTTGGGCCGTTGCCGCGGACTCGCTGCCCGTCGACATACCCGTAGGCACCGTGCGGATCGAGCACGCTATGCACGGATGAGTGCTGAGACATCCGACCTCCTTCGGCGTGGTGGCCAGGGGCGCGGCACTGCCCTTGAGCGCTGATGTTGGCAGGTTCACGGGAGGTTGACAAGGGATTCCACGGAATCGAGACCAAATCGCACACGAAACCGTGCCCCAACTTGCTACGCCCTGACTGCGCCGTCAGGATGAGGCCGTGACCAACCAGAGCCGAGAATCCGCCCAGGGTGGCGGCTCCCGTTCAGTCGTCCCGCTGCTCGATGACATCTCGAAGGCCATCATCGAGGAGCTCCAGCTCGACGGCCGTCGATCGTATGCTGCCATCGCCAAGACCGTCGGCCTCTCCGAGGCGGCCGTGCGGCAACGGGTCCAGCGCCTCATCGAAGGCGGAGTCATGCAGGTCGTGGCCGTCACCGATCCGATGCAAGTCGGGCTGTTTCGCCAGGCGATGGTGGGGATCCGAGTCGATGGGGATATCGAGCACGTCGCCGACCGGATCTCGGAGATGGACGAAGCCGACTACGTCGTGGTGACCGCCGGTTCCTTCGACCTGTTGGTCGAGGTCTTCGTCGAGGATGACAGTCACCTGCTGGAACTGATCAGCAAACGGATCCGCGCTTTGCCGGGCGTGCGGAGCACTGAATCGTTCGTGTATCTCAAACTGCGCAAGCAGACCTACCACTGGGGCACCCGCTGACTGGTAGAGCCAGCGTCAGGGGCAAGGCAGAATCGACGGATTCACGACTTCGTTAAGCAAGATCCACGGATACCCTTGCGCGAGTAGTCGTACTGTGCGATAACCGTTGTCATCGGCCATGCATCCAGCATCTAGGTCGTCCGCGTTCAACCCTCGAGGTACTTCATGAGTTTTGGTGTTGGGCCGCACAGCCATCTGTGGATGCATTTCTCCCGGATGTCTTCCTATGCCGACCATCCCCCACCCACGATGGTCCGGGGCGAGGGTGCTTACGTCTGGGACTCTCGCGGCAAGCGTTACCTCGACGGACTCGCCGGCCTGTTCGTCGTCCAGGCCGGGCACGGGCGGGAAGAACTGGTCGAAGCGGCGGCCGAGGCCGCATACAAACTCCCGTTTTTCCCCGTGTGGTCCTACGCCCACCCGGCCGCGATCGAGTTGAGCGAGCAGTTGGCCGAGCTCGCCCCCGGTGACCTCAATCGAGTGTTCTTCACCACCGGCGGCGGCGAGGCAGTCGAAAGCGCCTGGAAACTGGCCAAGCAGTACTTCAAACTGCAGGGCAAGCCGCTCAAACACAAGGTGATCAGCCGCAACGTCGCTTACCACGGCACCACCCACGGCGCTCTATCCATCACCGGCATCCCCGATGCCAAGAAAGACTTCGAGCCATTGGTCCCTGGGACCCACAAGGTGCCCAACACCAACATCTATCGGGCCAGCGAGCACGCCGAGGACCCGGAGGCGTTCGGCCGGTGGGCCGCGGACCGGATCGCCGAGGCGATCGAGTTCGAAGGGCCCGAGACCGTGGCCGCAGTGTTCCTGGAGCCAGTGCAGAATTCCGGTGGCTGCTTCCCGCCACCACCGGGTTACTTCCAGCGGGTCCGTGAGATCTGTGACCGGTATGACGTGCTCCTGGTCTCAGATGAGGTCATCTGCGCCTTCGGACGGCTGGGCTACATGTTCGGGGCACAGCGCTATGACTACGTGCCCGACATCATCACCTGTGCCAAAGGTCTGACGTCCGGCTACTCCCCGTTGGGGGCCATGATCGTCTCGGACCGGGTGGCCGAGCCCTTCTGGGAGGGGCACACCTCGTTTGCCCACGGTTACACCTTCGGCGGGCATCCGGTGTCGTGCGCGGTGGCCCTGGCCAACCTCAAACTCTTCGAGCGCGAAGACCTGCTGGGCCACGTGCGACGGAACGAGTCGCACTTCCGCGCTACCCTGGAGCGGTTGCTCGACCTGCCGATCGTCGGTGATGTCCGCGGCGACGGCTACTTCTACGGCATCGAGCTCGTCAAAGACAAGGCCACCAAGGAAACCTTCGATGCTCAGGAGTCGGAGCATCTGCTGCGCGGCTTCGTGTCACCGGCGCTGTTCGAGGCCGGGCTGTATTGCCGCGCCGACGACCGTGGGGATCCCGTCGTGCAACTCGCACCGCCGCTGACCTGCAACCAGGAGCACTTCGATGAGATGGAGCACATCCTTCGCAGCGTGCTGACGGAGGCCTGGACGCGGCTATGACTTCCACCGAGCCGGACCGGCAGATCCTCGAGCGGGGTTATCGGGATCTGTCGTTCTGGCTCGACAGCATGCCGGAGCCGTTGGGCTCGCGCCCCTCGCAAGAAGGTGACCTCGACGTCGATGTGGCCATCGTGGGCGCGGGCTACACTGGCCTGTGGACGGCCTACTACCTCGCCGCGCTCGACCCGGATGTGCGTATCGCGGTGGTGGACAAGGAGATCGCGGGCTTTGGGGCCTCGGGGCGCAACGGCGGCTGGTGCTCGGCACTGTTTCCCGTTTCGGCTCAGGCTCTCGCCGAGCAGCACGGACGCCCCCGCGCTCGGGCGATGTCCCGCGTGATGCAGGACACTGTAGACGAAGTAGGGCGGGTCAGTGCCAAAGAGGGCCTGGACTGTCATTTC
This sequence comes from uncultured Actinomycetota bacterium, assembly GCA_963803695.1. GTDB lineage: Bacteria > Actinomycetota > Actinomycetes > Actinomycetales > Dermatophilaceae > Ornithinicoccus. The sequence goes on along the minus strand of CAWDNY010000011.1, from coordinate 147,700 downwards.
CGCAAGGGCGGCACCATCGTCGGAGCCCGCACCCGGACTCAGTGGATCCGTGCGCGCCGCGAGGTCGAGGCCGCATACGCCATCGGACTCAGTGATGAGGATCTCGTCTTGCTCGGCCCCACCGAGGCCGCCGAACGAGTGGGTATGGCCGATCTGCTCGGCGCGACCTACACCCCACACTGCGCGGCCCTGCACCCGGCTCGACTCGTGCGGGGGCTCGCCGACATCGTTGAGCGGCAGGGGGTGCAGATCTTCGAGAACACCGAGGTGCTTGCGGTCCACGACGGCCTTGCCCGGACCAGGCACGGCCGGATTCGCGCCGAGGTCGTGGTCCGGGCGACGGAGGGGTACACGGCCACGCTTCCCGGCTGGGGTCGGGATCTGGCCCCGGTCTACTCGATGATGCTGGCGACGGCACCGTTGCCGCCCTCGGCCTGGGAGCGGATCGGGCTGCGCGCCGGGGAGACCTTTAGCGACCACCGCAATCTGGTGATCTACGGACAACGGACCGCCGATGACCGGCTCGCCTTCGGCGGTCGGGGTGCGCCGTACCACCTGGGCTCGCGCATCGACGCCAGTTTTGACCGCGACGCCAGTGTGCATGCCGGGCTGCGCCGGACGCTGGCCAGACTTTTTCCCGATGTCGAGATCGAGGTCACGCATACCTGGGGTGGGCCTTTGGGCGTGCCCCGCGATTGGTATCCCTCCGTAGGGCTGGACCGATCAAAGAAGTTTGCCTGGGCAGGTGGATACGTCGGCGACGGCGTCGGCACGTCGAACCTCGCGGGCCGCACCCTCGCCGACCTGATCGGCGGCCGTGAGTCCCGCCTCACCCGATTGCCCTGGGTCGGCCATCAGTCCCCGCGTTGGGAGCCAGAGCCATTGCGCTGGGCAGGGATCAACCTCGGCCGCTGGCTGGCCCGCAGCGCAGACGCCACGGAGAATCGCACCGGCCAGCCGTCACGGCAAGGAGCGCTGCTGTTCCGACTGACCAGGTGACAGCGCCAACCCATAGCGAGGTCCGCCGGCCACACCCTCCCTGAGCCGTCGTTCCTCAGGTGTGTTGTGGGAAGCCGAGGTTGACGCCGCCCTGGCTCGGGTCGGGCCAGCGCGTGGTCACGACCTTGCTGCGGGTGAAGAAGTGGATGCCGTGGGGGCCGTAGGCGTGGGTGTCTCCAAAGAGCGATGACTTCCACCCGCCGAAGGAGTAGGACGCGACAGGCACCGGGATCGGCACGTTCACCCCGACCATCCCGACCTGGACCCGGCGCTGGTACTGCCGCGCAGCACCGCCGTCAGCCGTGAAAATCGCGGTCCCGTTGCCATAAGGGTTCGCGTTGACCACGGCCAGCGCCTCCTCGAAGGTGTGCACCCGCAACACCGACAGCACCGGGCCGAAGATCTCTTCAGCGTAGACCGACATGTCGGTGCTGACGTGGTCGAGCAGGCTCGGGCCGAGCCAAAACCCTCCCTCGGGGCCCTCGATCGCGTGCTGGCGACCATCGACGACCAGCTGGGCTCCGGCCGCTGCCCCGGCATCGAGGTATCCGGCGACCTTGTCGCGGTGCTCGCGGGTGATCAGCGGCCCCATCTCACTGTCGGTATGCCGTCCGTCACCGACCCGGATCTGCGCCACCCGATCCGTGATCTTGGCGACGAGCTCGTCGGCGACCGAGCCCACCGCGACCACCGCCGACACGGCCATACACCGCTCACCGGCTGATCCGAAGCCCGCCGAGACTGCGGCGTCAGCAGCGTTGTCGAGGTCGGCGTCGGGCAGCACCACCATGTGGTTCTTGGCCCCGCCGAGAGCCTGGACCCGCTTGCCGTGCTTCGTCCCGATCTCATAGACCGAGCGCGCGACCGGCGTGGACCCTACGAAGGAGATGGACTGGACGCCGGGGTGGCGCAACAACGCCTCCACCGCCACTTTGTCGCCGTGCACGACGTTCAGGACGCCGTCGGGCAGCCCCGCCTGCGAGAACACCTCAGCCAGGAACATCGCCGCCGACGGGTCCTTCTCGCTCGGCTTCAGCACCACCGCGTTGCCACAGGCGATGGCGATCGGCACGAACCACAGGGGCACCATCGCCGGAAAGTTGAACGGCGAAATGACCCCGACGACCCCCAACGGCTGACGCACCGAGTGCACGTCCACCTGGGTCGAGGCGTTCTCGGTATGCCCGCCCTGCAGCAGCGAGGCCAGGCCGCAGGCATACTCCACCACCTCGAGGCCACGCTTGATCTCCCCCGCCGCATCGGAGAGCACCTTGCCGTGCTCGGAGGTGATGATGGCCGCGAGTTCATCGACTCTGGCGGCCAAGCGCTCGCGCATGCCGAACAGCACGGCAGTGCGGGCAGCCAACGAGGCCTCGCCCCACCCGGCGGCCGCGTCGGCGGCATTGGCGACCGCCGTGTCGACGTCGTCTTCCGAGGCGAACGCCACCTGGGCGGTCACTGCACCGGTGGCCGGGTTGAAGACGTCGCCGGTGCGAGCAGGAGCCGGCGTATGCCGTCGCCCGCCGATCCAGTGATTGATCACCGGCTGTTCAGTGCTGATCGGGTTTTCCAGACGTTGCGCGCTCATCGGGTGGCCACGCCCTCGTTCACCGTGGTCAGAGCCCCGTCGAGCGCTTCGAGCGCCTCGTCCGCTTCGCCTGCGGTCAGCGTCATGGGCGGAGCCAACCGGATCACGTTGCCCTTCAGTCCGCCCTTGCCCACCAAAAGTCCCCGCTTGCGGGCCTCCTCCAGGACGTGGGTGGCCGCGGCCGGCGACGGCGCTCTCGTGTCGGGCTCGGCCAGTTCGATGCCGATCATCAGGCCTTTACCGCGGACCTCGGACACTATCGGGCACCGACCTTGCACCTCGTGCAACCCCCGCAACAGGTAGTCACCCAGCTTGACTGCGTTGGCCTGCAAGTCGTGCTCCAGCAAGTAGTCCAGCGCAGCCTTGGCCCCGGCCGTGGCGAGCGGGTTGCCACCGAAAGTCGAGATCGAGCTGGTCGTCACACTGTCCATCAGGTCCGCGCGGGCCACCACGCCGCCGATCGCCAGCCCGTTGCCCAGACCCTTGGCGAAGGTCATGGCATCCGGCGTCACGCCGTGGGCACCGATTCCCCAGAAGTGCTCGCCGGTGCGGCCCCACCCAGTCTGCACCTCATCCGAAATCAGCGGTATGCCGTGCTCATCGAGCACTTCCTTGAAGGCACCGAACAATCCGTCCGGTGGCATCGCAAAACCGCCCACTCCCTGCACCGGCTCCACGATCATGCAGGCCACATCACCGGAGGTTGCTGTGTCCAACACGTTCCTCAGGTCGGCCACACAGGCCTCGATGTAGGCAGCGTCGCAGAGTCCGGCAAACGGCGGGACGGTGCGATAGCCGCCGTGCACGTAGGAGACGTTGATCGGGCTGTGCGCCGACGCGGACCAGCCACGGTTGCCGGTGATACCCATCGTGGTGAAGGAACGGCCATGGTAGGAGTTGCGTAGTGCCAGCACCTCATGCGAGCGGCGCTTGGTCATCGCCAACAGCAAAGCCGCCTCGTTAGCCTCTGTGCCGGAGGTCGTGAAGAAGACCTTGGCGTTCTCGATGCCGGATAGCTCGGCGATCTGCTCCGCCAGGGCAACCTGTTGATCGATCAGATACAACGTCGAGGTATGCACCAGGCCGGTGTCGATCTGGGCGCGGACGGCATCTGCGATCTCGGGGATGTCGTATCCGATCGCGTTCGTCAAGATCCCGGCGAAGAAGTCCAGATACGTCTGGCCCTCCATGTCCCTCACGTGCCGACCGCGACCGGAGACCAAAGCCAGCGGCTCGTCGTAATACAACCCCATCCACTGCGGCATCACCGCCTGATGCCGAGCCAGAAGGGCGGAAGAAGCGTTCGCGCGGGCATCAGTCACAGTCACCCTCGCAGCACATCCCTTGCCCACACCCGTCGGCAACCCGCAGACTGTAAGCAATTCACTGCCCCTTGTTACAGGACGTAATTTCGATGCCCACCGTCGCCGATGTGCTCACCCTCCCCGTCGTCCGACGGGGCGCGCCCGCGGTGGTCGCCGGACGATCCGGACTTGGGCGGCCGGTGCGGTGGGCACACTCCGCCGAGATCTCCGACATCGCACGACTTCTGCGGCCCGGCGACCTCGTGCTGACCACGGGTATCGCCCTACCGGAGCAAGAACCTGCGCTCGCGGCATACGTCAAAGACCTCGTCACGGCCGGTGCCTGCGCGCTCGTGGTGGAGTTGGGCCGGCGTTGGCACGACTCGCTGCCGAAGGCCATGTCTGCGGCTTGCGAGGAATCTGAACTCCCCCTGGTGGCGCTGCGCCGGGAGACCAGGTTCGCGGCGGTGACCGAGGCGGTCGGCACGTTGGTCGTCGACGGTCACCAGGACGAGCTGCGCTTCGCCCGCGAAACCCATCGCACCTTCGACGCCCTGATGCTGGCCGGTGCCCCACCGGAGGTGATTCTCGGCGAGGTGCAGCGGATGTCCGGCCTGCCGGTGGTGCTCGAGTCGATCGGGCACGAAGTCCTGGCCTACGACGTGGGCACGGAGGCCGACCTCGAGATTCTGCATAACTGGCGGGCGTCGTCCAGATCGCTGGTCGCCACGGACCGGACCACCTACGACGAAGACCTCGGCTGGTTGACGAGCGCGGTCCGAGCCCGCGGACAGGATTGGGGTCGGGTGGTGCTCGTGACCACTGAGCGCCCGACCCCTCAACACTGGATGCTGATCGAGAGCGCGGCCAGCGCCTTGGCCCTGCAGCGGTTGGCCGCCCGCGACCGGGAGGGGTTGGAACGGCAGACCCACCGCGCCCTGTTAGACCGGCTCGCCTCAGGCGGGCCGCCCGAAGCCGACCTGATCCGGCGCTGCGCGGCCATCGGCGTGCCCTTGACCGGTCGGCACCTGGTGGGGCTGGTGGTCGCTCCGGTGGACGAGCAAGCGCCGGGGCCATTGACCTCGACCACTCCGCTGGCGACCCAGGAGCGACTGCGCGACCTAGCCGAGCTGACTTCGCGCGCGGCTCGCACGCGCGGCATCGACGCCTTGGTCGCCGTAATGGACGATGCGGCCGTTGTGATGCTGGGCTCGCTCACGGCGGGCGCGCTTGTCGACCGCAAACTGAGTGAACTGGCACGGGAGATCCACCGGGTCCTCGGCATACACCGGGCCGCCGGCAGCACACCTCGCTCGACACCCGTGCTGATCACGGCGGGCAGCACCGTGACCTCGCCGACCCAGGTGGCCCGGTCCCTGGCGGAGGCGCGTCACGTGTTGCACGCACGACCTCAGCGGGCCGCTGATCGCGGCTATCACCGCCTGTCCGACGTCCACCTGCGCGGCCTCATCCACCTGCTGGCCGACGACGAGCGTGTCACGGCTTTCGTCGACCGTGAGGTCGGCGCACTGGTCGCGTATGACGAGGCTCACTCCACCGCGTTGGTCGACGTCGTGGCGGCGTTCGTGCGACATGGCGGCAACAAGACAACTGCCGCGACATCGTTGCATCTCTCACGCCCGGCCTTCTACGACCGGCTCGCTAGGGCCGAAGGCATCCTCGGTGTCGACCTCGCGGACCCGGAGCTGCGCACGTCGATGCACGTGGCGTTGCTGGCACTCAGCGCCACCCAGGAGTCAACCGGCTCAGGCTCCGGTCGCCGCTAGGGGCCGCCGAGCGATGAGTTGCGCCAGGGTGGCCCGGATGTCGTTTTCGTCTTCGACCTGTGGAAACGGCCACCGACGGAGTCAGCGAGCCGCTCCAACGCCTCGGACTCAACATCGGAGCCGATGCCCATTAGCACGACATCGAGCGGCCGATCTGGATCCTTGAGCTCGGCGAGGCGGGCCACCACCTCTTCTTCGCTGAGGCCTCCACCGGGGTCATTGTTGTTGCCGTCGGTGATCGTGACCAACAGGTTGTAGTAGTCCGGGTCGTAGCCGTCCAGCATGTCCTCGTAGCCATCGCTCAAGGTGTCGTGCAATCCGGTGTCCCCGGTGGTGAAGTCCTCGTCGACTCCTTCGACCGCCGAGAGGAGAACGTCCAGCTGGCTCTGATCGCCCACCTCTTCGTCCAGTGGCCGGATCGGTGCTTCCTCCTGCCAGTCCCGGCCGTCCGGCCCGCGGTTAGTGGAGAACCAGCGCAGTCCCACCTCGCTACGCTCCGAGAGCCCCTTCAGCGCGGCACCGGTGGCAGCCGTTGTCAACTGCATTCGGGTCTCGTCGTCGTCCCCGACCACCGCGTCCATCGAACCGGACACGTCGATCAGCAGATTCATCCGCAGATTGGGGGCCAACGACTGCCACTGCCCGAGGAGAGCCTGCAACTCCAGTGGGGAGGGCCTGGCTCCCTCCGGGATCTCGTCGGGGACGCCCTCCACCCCCGGGGCCGCTCCCTCTTCTCCTGCGCGCAGGCCTGCATCGCTATACGCCGTCGTGGCTTGATCGTCAGTGAGCACGGGGGTCAGCACCTCGCTGACGGTGGAATCACTGCCCAGGAACAACATTGGGTAGGTGAGCACCCCGACACCTTCCGCCGGGGACAGGACCGTCAAGCTTTCCGCATCTTCAGAGGCCGTCGCTACGGCCTGTTCGCATTCGCACCACCATCTAGCGCAGATGACCGATATGCGCGCCCTCAGCGCGTTGGCCACGTGCAACGGCGCGCATATCGGTCATCTGAACGGCATCGGGTATGCCGAGTCGGCAGTGTCCAGCGACGTGGCAGTGTCGCTGATCACCTAGCGTGTGGCTATGTCTTCTGACCCGAGCTGGTTCCTCCTGGGCCTCATCGCCGCCGTAACCGTGCTACTCGTGGCCCTGACGGCATACCTGGCTCGCACCGAGGCCGACGCTGTCGAGGCCAAAGGCCTCGCGCGGCTGCTTCCCCGACGCAATGGGGCCGACACCAAGCCCGACCCGCTCACGATCAACGCCAAGCCCGCCGACGCCAAGCAGCGAGCCGCCATCATCATCAACCCCACCAAGTTCGCCGATGTGGCCGAGGTGCGGGCGATGATTCGCCGGATGTGCGCGACTGAGGGCTGGGCCGACCCGTGGTGGGCCGAGACCACGGTGGAGGAGACCGGAAGCATGCAGGCCCGTCAGGCCATCGAAGCCGGGGTCGACGTCGTGTGCCCACTCGGGGGTGACGGCACGGTGCGCAACGTGGCTTCGGCGCTCGTGGACACCGGTATGCCGATTGGTTTGTTGCCCGGTGGGACGGGCAATCTGCTCGCCCGCAACCTGGAGCTGCCGGTCGACTCGCTGCGGCGTTCGATGACGGTAGTGCTGACCGGCCGGAACGCGCCCATCGACACGTGCTCGCTGCGTCTGACCCGGCCCAGCGCCGAGCAACTTCAGGCTCGTCGCGAGGACCCAGACGACAAGGCGCGCAACGTCGATCTCAACGACGCGGCCACGCCCGTTGATAGCAGCGACGGTAACCACGAGACTGACACTCACGGCAGCGACACGAGCGGAAGCGACACCGATGGGGCCGGACAGATCGAGGAGCACATGTTCCTCGTCATGGCTGGACTCGGTTTCGACGCCGAAGTCATGGCTACCGCGCCCGAGGATCTCAAGGCCACGATCGGCTGGGGTGCCTACGTTTTTGCCGGGGCCCAACATCTGCAGGGACCCCAGTTCCACGTGGATGTCATGGCCGCCGACGGCCACAGCGAGCACCGTAGGGTGCGGTCGGTCATCCTCGGCAACGTCGGAAAACTGCAGGGTGGATTCGAGCTGCTCCCCGAGTCGCGCTCCGACGACGGCCTGATCACGGCCCTGCTGCTCTATCCGCGCGGCTTGTTGGGGTGGGCGTCCATTTGGCGCAAGCTCGTCTTCAAAGGCGACATCGGGCCGCCCGCCCGGCTCACCCACCTGTCCTCCACCCGCATCCGGGTCCAGGCATCCAAGCCGGTCGAGATTCAGATCGACGGCGACGTGCTGGGGGCAGGTGTGGTGCTGGACGTCGAGGTGAGGCCGAAGAGCCTGGTGGTCCGATTGCCCGCCAAACACGGACAGGCGGCATAGGCCTCAGTCGGTTTTGCCGGATCGCGCCGCGTCGAGGGCGTGCCGCTCCTCCGGGCTCAGCGTGACGTCGCTCTTGCCGCCCACGATGCCCTTGGCGTAGGTCCGGGATTCACTGCGGGCGTGGATCGAACTCAGCACCATGCCATCGCCGCGATCATCGATGATCGCCGCGCTGAACGACATCCGCCCGCCCATGTCGCCGAACGCGTCGTAACGCACCACGGCGATGTGCTGCAGACCCTGCTCGACACCGCCGCGCACCAACGCCACCGACTCCTCCAATGCGGAGATGCGGGCCCTCTCCACCCCCAGGGCGCGAGCCTGACCAGCCAAGACCTCCGTGACCTCGGCCTCGCCCGAGCCCCACAGCACGGCATACCGGGCGGTCATCGCGGCATACCGGCGCTGGTTGCGCACGGCCATGACCAGTGCCACCACCGCGATCACTGTGGAAGCAATAGCCAAGAGGCCCCAGAGGTCCAGCGAAGTCACGTCCCGACCTTATGCCCGCACGGGAGACCGCCAGCGCAGCACCGCCGTCTAGGGTGTGCCGGTATGACGGCAGGGCGGGTGCGTGCAGCGGCGATCACTCTGCTCGTATTCACCGTGGTGGTGCTCGGGTTGGCCGCAAGCCTCACCTCACCCAACGCAACGCCGGGAGCACCAATCGCGGGTGCCCGAGACACCGAAGGGTCCACCCGGATCGTGGTCGTCGGGGTGCCTGGGTGGTCATGGTCAGACATCAACGAGGACACGCCGACGCTGAGCAAGATCGAGGCCACCGGGGCCAGTGCCTCCCTGGTCGTGCGGGGCAGCTATCCGGTGACGTGCCCGGCAGACGGCTGGCTGACGCTCGGCGCGGGCCAACGGGCCTCCCTCGATGAGGCCGACACCAAGGCCCGGTGCGCCGCCGACCCCACGGACCTGCTCTACACCAGCGGCGAGCGCCCGACGTTCTTGCAGATGCCCACCTGGCAGCGCGCCGCTCAGGATCGCTCGATCGTGGCGCAGTTCGGCCTGCTCCAAGAAGCCCTGCGCACTGGCGATCAGTGCGTTGCGGCATACGGACCGTTTGCGGCACTGGGCGCAGCGAATGGCCAAGGCGTGGCGCGCTACTACGACCCCGCTGCGCTCGCCATGATCGCGGAGGCACCGATCCCGCCCGGCGGCGGCGATTGCCAGGTGATCCTCATTGACGGTTCAGGGCTGGACGCTGCGGGACTCGACGCCGGGGTCGCCGAGGTCATCGGGATGCTGCCCGACGACACGTTGCTCATCGTGGCCGGGCTCTCCGATGAGCCTGGTGCGGCGGCGTTGCGGCCCCTGTTGATGACGAGCGTTGCCGACGCCAGCGGCGAGGAAACCGCGCTGTACACCGGCGGCGTCAGGACCCTTCGGTCGGCCAGCACCCGACAGTTCGGACTCGTCCAAACCACCGACCTGACGAGCACCATCCTCGCCAATTTCGACGGCCTCGACCCCGAGATCACCGCCGAGGCGTCCGGTGCCGTCATCACCGGGGCAACGAGACCCATCAACCAGGCCGACGGACCCACGCAGATGAACCGTGATCTCGCGGCCGCGGCAACGTTGGCGACCCGCGTCCTGCCGGGGTATGCCGCCACGATGGGCATCCTGCTCGCCGCGGCTCTGATCGTCAGCGGGCTCTGGGTGCGCTTCGCCACCATCCCAGCCAGTCGCCGCTTCGCCGGTCTGGCGCTGTCGGTCAGCGGCTCCGCGGTCATGGCCTTCCCGGTCTCGGCGTTCGCCGCCTCGGTCTTGCCGTGGTGGCGTTTCGGTGCGGACCCGGCCACCACCGATCCGGCCAGCGTGGGTCTAGGGCAGCCTACGTTTGCCCTCGTCCTGGTCACCCTCCTCATCGGGGCACTGATCGTCGGCGGCGCGTGGGCGCTGCACCGATTCGTGGTGCCGCACCCGCTGGTCCCGATCGCGGTCATCGCCGCCGTCACCATGATGGTCCTCGGTGTCGACGTCATCCGGGGCGGGGGGCTCGGCCTGATCTCGGTGCTGGGGGTCCAGCCGGTCGCGGCGGGCCGGTTCTACGGCATGGGGAACATCGCGTTCGGCATCTTCTCGGCGGCGGCGATCATCCTGGCCGGGTGCCTGGCCTCGATGCTGCACCAACCGGGGCGTCGTCAGCGCTGGTGGGGCGTCGTCGCCGTGGTGGTCATCGGGCTGATCGCAACGGCCATCGACGGTTTGCCGCAATGGGGCGCGGACTTCGGTGGAGTGCCGGCCACGTTGGTCGGCACTGGCCTCTTGGCGATGGCCGCAGCCGGTCGAGCCGTCAAGCCCTCGGTGGTCTTCTTACTGGTCATCATCGCCGCGGCCGTTGCCGGGGTCGTGATGGTCGCCGACTGGCTGCGCCCGGCTGATGAGCGCGCGCACCTCGGCAATTTCGTGCAGGCCGTGCTGGACGGCGAGGCGTGGCAGATCATCACCCGCAAGCTCGACCAGAGCGTCGGCATACTCCTGGCCTATCCGGCATCGTGGCTGGCCGTCATCGCGTTAGGGGTCGCGACGTATGCCGTCTTCGCTCGACGATCGCGGTTGTCCAGGTCGCTGCGGCCGCTGTGGGACCAGCCGTTCATGCACGCCTGCGCTGGGGCCTTGATCGCGGTGTGGGTGTTGGGATGGCTGCTGAACGACTCAGGGATCTCGGTGGTGGCGCTCGGGCTTACGGTTGCGGTCGGATCAGCGGTCTGCGTCGTCGCGCAAGCGCGATCCACACGTCTCGATATTGGCGTGCCCGATGCAGCTGCGAGCGCCAGTCCTTGCCAGTGATGCGGTGGTGCAGCTCGCACGGCACTTCACGCACCCGGCCCCCGTTGCGAAGCACATCGACGGTCAAACCGACCTCGACGCCCCACCCGGATGCCAACGGGAGTGCCCCGTCGAGAGCGGTTCGGCGGACACACCGCATACCGCTGAGTGGTTGTTGGGGTCTCCATCCGGTGAGGTCTTCGATGCCCTGGGCGGCCAGGCGCTTGACCAGCCCGAAGCCTCCGCCTGCGCTCTTTTGCGGCGGCAGCACGGCGATGGCCATGTCCACCTCGCCGCGCAGCACGGGCACGCACAACACGCCCAGAGTCGCCGCACTTTCCTCCAGATCGGCGTCGGCAAACAGCACCGCGGCGTGGGGGTGCAATCTCTTGGCCGCTTGCGCGCCGGTCATCATCGCGGCCGCCTTGCCACGATTGGCGGGGTGATGCTCCACGTGTGCCCCATGGTCGCGTGCGACGGACGAGGTGCGGTCCTTACTGCCGTCATCGACCACCACTATCGCCTCGATCTCGTTGACGCCGGACCTCAGGTGCTGCAGCGTCGAGCCAATGCGCTCTGCTTCATCCTTGGCCGCGACAACCGCCACGACGCCGATCTGATCCCTATGGTCCATGCTCAGCGCAGGCTGACCTGACGACTGATGATGCCGTCCCGGGCCCGTCGCTCATCGGCGGTGAGAGTGTCGCTGACCTCCAAGGCTGCGGCGTATCGCTGCTGGATCGCCACCAGTGCGGGGCCGTGCTCGGCGGCCGGGATCTGAGGGTCGACCTCGAAGACCGGCACCAGGACGCCGGCGGCGCGGAAGGCTCCGAGGAGCGAAGTGCCCTCACCCAACGTGTGCTCACCCGCCGCTTGCAGCCGGGCAAAGGCCGTGGTCGCGGCGTCCTCGTCCTGCGGCAGGATCCAGCGGATGTAGGCCCGCTCCCCCATCAGGCACCAGTATGCCGAGGGCACGTCGTCGATCTTGGTGGTCGGCACGGCGGCGGCGTTGGTTTGCTCCAGGGCTGCAGCTATCTCAGGGCTGGGCTCGTCGTCGCCGACCCAGAACGAGAAATCTTCGTGCAGGGTCACACGCAGTGGTTGGTCGGCACTGATCAGATCCTGTAGTCGGGGGGTGCCGACCGTGGCTGGGCGGACCGAGGTGATCGGGGTGCCCGGCTCGGCCTCGACGGCAGCCAGGAGCGCTTGTGCGATGTCGCGACTGGCGTCACCGCTGGACGTTCGCGACTGCAACGCCACGAGCACTTGACCGTCGGCGCGGTGCAGTGCCGGCATCGCACCGGGCAGCACTGTGGCCAGGGTGACGTCGCGCTGCGCGCCATCGGGCAGCGTCGCGCTGATCGTGGCAGTCGCGGTCGGCACGATTTCGCGCATCGCGACCCAGTCGGTCTCATCGTTAAGACCACCGAACGGGCGTGCGATGTGGGGTGCGCGCGCCTGACTCGGGTCGGAGCCAGCGCGGCCTCGTTCATCGGATTGACGTTTGCGTCGAGAAGCCTTGCCCATGGCGCCGCAGTCTACGCACGCCCACGGGGTGGGTCATCCCGCTAACCTCGAATCATGAGCACTCACGGCGTGGATACGGTGGCGACGCGCATCGACGGCGGGCTTGGGGTCATCACGCTCAACCGCCCGAAGGCGATCAATGCTCTGGACGTCGACATGATCGCGGCGATGCACTCGGCCCTCGATGACTGGGCTGATGGCGACGCGGTCAAGGCGGTGTGGGTCGAAGGGGCTGGTGAGAAGGGCCTGTGTGCCGGCGGTGATGTGCGAGCGGTTCGCGAGGTGATCCGAGGCGGTGACCTCGACCGGGCGCTGTCGTTCTTCGCCCACGAATACGAGTTGAACGCCCTGATCGCAGACTATCCGATGCCGTTCGTCGCGTGGATGAACGGTCTGGTGATGGGCGGCGGGATCGGCATCTCGGCGCACGGCTCGCACCGGTTGGTGACCGAGCGGACGACCATCGCGATGCCGGAGACCATCATCGGCTTCTTCCCGGATGTTGGCGCGCTGTGGCTCTTGGCGCGCGCCCCGGGTGAGCTCGGGACGCATCTCGCGCTCACCGGCGTCACTGTCGGTGGGGCTGAGGCGGTGATGCTCGGTTTGGCCGATCACGTTGTCTCCTCGGGCACCAGAGACGAGGTGTATGCCGACCTGTCGCGGGCCGCCGCCGGTGGCGATCCGGAGGCCTTGGCGGCGTGGGAGCCGCCCGCTGAGCATTTGGTCGAGGCGGCTACATCTGATGCCGGCGTGGCAGCCGAGGTCGGCGTCACGGCCCTAGAACGCCAGCGAAGCTGGATCGACGAGTGCTACGCGGGCGTCGAGATCGAGACCATCCTGGAGCGGCTCCGGTCCTGTGATGAGCCTGCAGCGGCCAATGCCGTCGAGCTGATCGAGCAGCGTTCGCCGCACTCGGTGGCGTTGACCCTGGAGGCACTACGCCGAGCGGCCCACATGTCCGTTGCCGAGGTGCTGGCCCAGGATCTGCGGCTAGCTCGTGCCGTGATCAGGCACCCCGACTTCGACGAAGGTGTCCGAGCTCAGCTGGTCGACAAGGACAAGTCCCCGCAGTGGGCTGACCGGCACGTCTCCGACCTCCAACACTCCGACATCATGGCCGCCTTCGATTCGCCTCGCCACTGACCGATGTGCTCGCCGTTGCACGCTGCCAACGCGCTGTGGGCGAGCACTTCGGTCGTCTGCGGCGCATTCAGACGGTCGGCGATCGCTGGGAACGTTGCTGGTCACCAACTCCCGAGGCGACGCCTCGGCCGGGACCGTACTTGTGGCGTAGCTCAAGAGTTGCGACTCGACGTCTGCGGTAAGCGAGGCAGTCCCGCCCACCATGGTGATGGGTGCAGTCGACGTTGACGTACTGCACGACTCCGATGTCGAAGTCATCGAGATTGGCCGTCTGGGCTGGCGCGGCGACCAAACTCAGCGCTCCTGCGGCGAACGCGGCCTGGGTAGATCGGCGAAGATGATAGGTGGATGGGCGGGTGTTCAGATTGTCTTACATGGGCTTAAGGGACGACCAGCTTCCCGGTGATACCCCTTGTCGCACACTGCAAACGGAGTCGTGCTGGCAGAGGCAGACTGGACACCGTTCAAACCCTTGCCCGAGTGGGCGGGGGCCGGGGAGAATTCACGCTCAGCGGTATTGGTTTCGCACGCCGAGTTCACTTCTTTGCGCGAGACGATCGACATCTTGTCGGACCCTTTGACGGTCGAAGACCTACGCGAATCGGAAGACGACATCGCCTGTGGCAAAACGGTCAGCGCTGACCGATGTGCTCGGCGTCGCACGCCGCCAACGCGCTGAGGGCGAGCACATCGGTCATGAGCGGGGACTTAGGGCAGCGTGTCGCGCCAGGTGGCGCCGGAGGCCACCAGGTCGATGCTGCCCGAGGTGAGCTCGGCCAATTTCGACTCCAGTTCGCTGCGACGACCCGCACGTATGCCGAGGCTGATCCTGGCCTGCTCGGCATACTCCGTGGTCAGCATGTCGACACCGCGAGCGCGCAGATCGTTTTCCAGCCGCCAAACCATCGAGAGACCACGGCCACGACATCGCTGAGCTCCCGACCGCGCAGCCCTTCGAGCATTGGGGCACCAGCGGTGCCAGCGGGTTCCCCGTCGTCGCTCGAGCGCTCGATCGACCGATCGGTGCCCAAGATCATCGCCGAGCAGTGATGCCCCGCGTCCCAGCGGGCCTTACGGATCCCGGCAATCACCTCGCGCGCCGCATCTTCGGAGTCGACGCGCTGCACCGCACACACGAATCGCGACCGTTTGACCTCGATCTGTGCGTGCGCCGGCACCGCGAGGGTGGTGAAAGAAGTAGCCACCCTCAGCCGGATCGCCGAGCCGCGAGCGCCGCCAAAGCCTGCCCCATTTCGTCCCAATCGATGGTTTCGGTGTCCCGCTCCAGCGTGGCCTCAGGGCCTTTGCCCGCCAACACAACGGTGTCGGCAGCGTCCGCGTGCGCCACGGCATACCGGATCGCCTCGACGCGGTCGGGGATCGAGACGAAGTTGTCGCGGCCCTGCTCGCGAGCCCCGCGCTCCATCTCGCTCAGGATGTCGGCGATCGGGGTGTCGCGGTGGTCTTCTTCGGTGAAGACGACGTGCTCGGCACCCCGCGTGGCGACCTCGCCCAGCGGTGCCCGTTTGCCCGGGTCGCGGGGCCCGCCGGCGGAGCCGAGCACCACCCACAGTGCGCCCTCAGTCGTGACGCGCACGGTCTCCAGGGCCTTGTCCAAACTCGGCGGAGTGTGCGCGAAGTCGACGATGACGCGAGGGTCGCCCTCGGTGCGCGCGGCCATCTCCATCCGCCCGGGCACGCCAGCGAACGTGGCGAGCGCATCGACAAGGTCCGCCGTCGAGGCTCCAGCGTGATGACCAGCGGCGAGGGCGGCGAGAGCGTTGGCCACGTTGAACCGGCCAATCATCGGCAGCACCGCATCGAACTCACCCGCGGGAGTATGCAGCGTGAACCGCAGATCGTCCGGTCCCTCCACCACGTTACTCGCCCGCCACCCAGGGTCCAGCCCCTCGACCACCGGCACCTGATCAGCAGGCTCGGCGGCATACCCGGTCGGGTCCTGCGTCATCGCCAGCAACTGCTCGGTCCAGGGATCTTGAGCGTTCAGCACCGCCCGAGACGCTCGCTGCACCAGCAAGGACTTGTGCTCGAAGTAGCCCTGCATCGTCTTGTGGAAGTCCAGGTGCTCAGCGGTGAGATTGGTCCAGACCGCGATGTCGAACTCGACGCCGCGCACCCGGTCCAGGGCGAGGGCGTGGCTGGACGTCTCGACGATGACGACCTGCACCCCGTCCTCGGCCATCTCGCGCAGGATCTGCTGGACCTGAGGGGACTCCGGGGTCGTGAAGTGCGTCGGCGGCTGTCGCAACACCCCGTCGCTCAACTCGTAACCGATCGTTGACAGCAGCCCAGTCGGGCGACCGACTGCCCGCATCAGGTGCCGGGCCAAGCACGATGTGGTCGTCTTCCCGTCGGTGCCGGTGACCCCGACGACGGTCATCGCACGACTCGGATGACCAGCCAGGGCAGCCGCAGCATCAGCCAACGCGGCGCGCGCGTCTGGCACCTGGATATACGGCACCGGGCACTCGATGCCCTCGGGCAGACCGTGCCCGATGACCACGACTGCACCACGGTGGACCGCCTCGGCGATGAAGGTATGGCCGTCGAAGCGGGCCCCGGTGATCGCGACGAACGCGTCGGCGGGCTGCACCCAACTAGCCTGATGGGTGACGTAGGAGACCTCGACCTCCGCGGCGGGTCCGCCTCGCGAACCGAGATGGAGCTCAGCAGTGAGGTCAGCCAGTCGCATGGTCGCCCAGCGTAGAGCCTGTCGGCTCTGCGGGCTTGTCACCAGGCTCGACCCCTTCGACGGCGCTACCCAAGTCCTGCAGCGCCCGCGCCACCAACTGCAATTCCTCGTCGCTGTAGGCGCTCATCGCGTCGATCAGTCGCTCGTTCATCGGGCGGAACATCTCTCGGCTCACCGACTCGGCCTGCTTGCTGACGTCCAACCGCACTCGGCGACGATCCTTGGCGTCGGGCAGACGGACCAAGTGGCCGACCCGCTCCAACCGGTCCACCAACGCGGTGACTGCGGCCGCAGACAGGCTCATCTGTTTGGCCACGTCGGTCGGGGTCATCAGGTCACCGTGGGCACTCGCCTGCGACATCAAGTTCAGAGCCATCAAGTCACTGCGGTGCAAGCCCAGGCTGTGGCCCACTCCATCGGAGTAGAGCTGGGTCCTGGACACCAGCAGCCGGACCGCCAGGGCCACCGCACGAGCGGCAGGGCGCGCGGGAGCGCGTCTGCTGTCGGGAACCTTGGTCTGCTCAGTCACGTTGGGCCTTGTAGCCTTTTGATCGTCGAATGAATAGCTGGCCCTTAGGTTAGCGAAGCCTAGGAGCACAGCGTGCCTCACCCCACCGTAGCCGTGATCGGGTCGGGTGTGTCCGGCCTCACCGCTGCCTATGCGCTGCGCGCCTCGCACGCGGTGACCGTCTTCGAATCCGAGCCGCGCCTCGGGGGTCACACGCACACCCACGAGGTCACCGACCCGGATGGCCAGCACTATCCGGTGGACAGCGGCTTCATCGTGCACAACGACCGCACCTATCCGCGATTGCGGGCACTCTTTAACGAATTGGGCATTGCGGCGCGGCCTACCGAGATGAGCATGAGCATCACCTGCCACGGCTGCAATCTGGAGTATGCCGGTGGCCGCGGACTCAAAGGCATCCTGGCTCGCCCACAACAACTCCTTCGTCGACCTTTCGTCGGGATGCTGGCTCAGGTTCGGTCATTTCACACCGCGGCGAAGAAGTTTGTGGACAATTCAGCCGCCGATGACCTGACATCATTAGGTGATTGGCTGTGCGACAACGGGTTCGGCGAATACTTCGTCCGTCATTATGCCGTTCCGTTAGTGTCCTGCGTGTGGAGCTCCGGAGATGTCGTGGCGCTGCAATATCCGGCGCGTTATCTCTTCACGTTCCTCGACCATCACGGCATGCTGGCGCTGACAGACAGCCCGCAATGGTTCACCGTGGTTGGCGGCTCCTCGACGTATGTCTCGGCCATTGCCAACGTCCTGCCGGATATCCGTCGTGGTGACCCCGTCGTCTCGCTGGCTCGGCCGCTCGATGCGCCGGTCGAGGTGCGGACGGCAGGGGGCGCGGTGAGCACCTTCGACCAAGTCGTCGTCGCCACACACGCCGATCAGGCCTTGGCCCTGCTGTCCGACCCCAGCCCGGAGGAGAAGCGCGTCCTGGGCGCTTTCGAGTACTCGCAGAACGAGACCGTGCTGCATACCGACGCATCGATCTTGCCGAGGGCGGCACAGGCACGGGCGTCGTGGAACTACGTCATGGATCACTGCACCGAACCATCTGCGGCGGCCCGCGTGACCTATTGGATGAACCGGCTGCAGGGTCATGAGTCATCGAAGGACTACCTGGTCACGCTGAATGCCACCGACCACCTCAACCCCGCCTCGGTGCTGAAGACGATGCACTACACGCACCCTGCCTACACTGCGGCCTCCGTTGCGGCCCAGAGCGAGTTGACGTCGTTGTTCAGCCCGACGACGGCATACGCCGGGGCCCACTTCGG
Organism: uncultured Actinomycetota bacterium; assembly: GCA_963803695.1. Lineage (GTDB taxonomy): Bacteria > Actinomycetota > Actinomycetes > Actinomycetales > Dermatophilaceae > Ornithinicoccus. Next base: position 129,685 of record CAWDNY010000011.1, on the reverse strand, counting down.
GTGGGGATTTCATGAAGACGGGTGTCGCTCGGGGTATGCCGCAGCCGACTGGACCATCGCTGCCGTATGACCGTCATCGCCCTCCCCGCGCTCCCGGCGCTGGTGCCCGGAGTCGTCGCGCACCGGCGGCACGGGCCTATCGATCACAAACTGCGCCACGGCGTCTACCAGTGGTTGGTGGATCTCGATCATCTGCCCCGGCTGGGCCGGCCCCTGGCCAAGGTCGCCCAGTTCAGCTCCGAGGACCACCTCGGAGACCCCTCGCGCAGCATCAAGGACAACGTGCTGCATTTCGCTATGACGCACGGCGTCAGCCTGCCCGCGTCGCCGCGCGTGGTGATGCTGGCGAATGCTCGAGTGTTCGGCTATGTCTTCGATCCGTTGAGTGTCTTCTGGTGCCTCGACGATGACACGGATCAGTTGGTGTGCGTGGTCGCCGAAGTGCACAACACCTACGGCGAGCGACATGCCTATCTGCTCAACCCCGATGAATCCGGATCGTCCGACGTCGACAAGGCGTTTTATGTTTCGCCGTTCTACGATCTCGCCGGGCGCTACCGACTGCATTTCGTCTTGAAGCCCGATCGCGTTTCGGTGACGATCAATCTGCACCGCGATGGTGAGCTCCAATCCAAACCGGACTTCACTGCGAATTTCCAAGGGAGACCGGAGCCGGTCACTCGAGGCGGTGTGATGACCCAGTTTGCTCGACATCCTTTGATGTCCCAGAAGGTCAGCACGTTGATCAAGGCGCACGGAATATACCTGTGGGCTAAGGGACTACCGCTACAAGCCCGTCCGCACCATCAGCCCCCCGAAGGGATCGTGATGACCCAGTCACAAACCCACATCGATCGAGCCGGCGACGCCGAGCCGGTAATGCCGCGCGTCCAGGTTGCTCCCGTTCGATCCGCGATCGCCCGCACCCTATGGAAGTCCGCCGTCCGGATGGTCCCAGCACGGGTCTTGTGGCCTGATGGCTCGGTCAGTGGCGGCGGCGACGAGCAGTCCCCGATGTTCGAGATCGTCAACTCCGAGCAATACTTCGCGCGGCTGGGCCGTGACTTCCTGATTGGCTTCGGCGAGGCCTACATGGCTGGCGACTGGCGTCCCGCGGACGGTCACGATTTAGCTGACGTGTTGGCTCCGTTCGCCGCCCGCCTCACGCACCTCGTGCCTGCGCCGCTCAAGAAGTTCCGCGCCGTCACCGACCTGCGTGCCCCACGGGTCCGACGCAACACCCTCGACGGGGGCGCCAAGGCCAATATCGAGGCGCACTACGACCTGTCCAACGACCTCTTTCAGCGCTTCCTCGACCCGTCGATGACCTACAGCTCGGCGCTGTTTGAGGGTGGCGAGCTGTTCGACGGGGACCTTCAGGAGGCCCAGCACCGAAAGATCGACTCGATCCTCGATATGGCCGACGTCCGCGAGGGCAGCCGCGTGTTGGAGATCGGCTCAGGCTGGGGCTCCCTGATCGTGCGGGCCGCCGCTCGCGGTGCCCACGTCACGAGCATCACCTTGTCCTCCGAGCAGTTGGCCCTGGCCGAAGAGACGGTCGATCAGGCGGGGTACGCCGACCAGGTCGACCTCAAGATCAGTGACTACCGCGAGGTGCACGGACAGTTCGACTCCATCGTCAGTGTCGAGATGATCGAAGCGGTCGGTTACGAGTTCTGGCCGACGTACTTTCAGACCATCGACCGGCTGCTCGCGCCTGGTGGTGCCGCTGCGATCCAGGCCATCACCATGAGCCACGAGCAGATGTTGCGCACCCAGCGCTCGCACTCGTGGATCCTGAAATACATCTTCCCTGGCGGCATACTGCCCTCGCTGCGGGCGATCGACGAGACGCTCGCCGCGCACACGAGCCTTGAGGTCAGTAGCGACCTGAGCTTCGGCAAGCACTATGCCGAGACCCTCAAGCGGTGGCGTGCACGCTTCGACGCCAACTGGGACGACATCGCCCCGCACGGCTTTGACGAGCGCTTCCGCCGGATGTGGGAGTTCTACCTCGGCTACTGCGAGGCCGGCTTTCGCGTTGAATACATCGGTGTGCACCAGCTGCAGATGACGCGCCGCCAGTCCTGATTCACACTGGGCTCATGCCTTCGAAAGACACCAGCGACCATGGTCCTTCGATCAACGACCCCGACGTCTACGAAGCCGTCCGCGAAGACGGCGCGAGCAAGGCCAAGGCTGCGGCGATCGCCAACGCCGCCGCTCGTGACTCTCGCGAGAAGGTGGGCGAGCGCGGCGGCAAGGCTGGCTCGTACGAGGACTGGTCGGTCGAGCAACTGCACGAGCGGGCTGGGGAGTTGGACGTCGAGGGACGTTCGTCGATGAACAAGGCCGAGTTGATCCGGGCGCTGCGCGACGGCACCTGAGGTCTTTCGGCGTGCCATCGCCGCTGCAGAGCCTGGTCGAGGACACGTTTGCCAAAGCCCGAGCCGAAGTCGGGGGTAGCGCCTGGTCACCGATGGTCGTGCGCTTGCTTGAGGAAGCGGTGGGTGAGTCCCTTCGAGCACCTGGCTTTCCCGAAGTCCTCACGGCGGATCTGGTGCCTCCAGCCAACGGATGAACGCGGAGACTTCACTGCGCAGAGGGCGGGTGTCCGCGGGGCGCAGGGCGTAGTGCGCCTGACGCATCGGCACGGCGCTCGGGTCAGCGAGCACGACCCGGCCGTCATCGATTGCTTCGCGGGCAAACCGCTCCGGGACGATCGCCCAATAGTGACTCTTGGCCACCATTTCGACCGCGTGGACCGAGGTGTCGACCGTCACGGCCCGCTGGGGTGCGGCGGGGAAGGCCCCCTCCGCAGGAAAGAAGCGCCACCACAGGTCCTCAAAGCCCAAGATGTGGATGTGCTCACGGGTGGCGAGGTCGTGCAGGCTGCTCGGTGAGCCGTACCGGCGAAGGTGCTCGGGCCCGCAGATCGCGACCGCGCTGTCGTCGTGCAACTTCGTAGCGAAGAATCCGGGCCACGAGCCATTGCCTTGGCGGATGTCGATGTCGATCTCCGAGGGCGGCAAGGTGTCGGCCCAGATGGCAGAGAGCAGGCGCACATCGACATTCGGCATCATCGCGCAGAACTGATGCAGCCTCGGGGCTAGCCACGTGACGGCATACGAAATCTGCACTCTGACTGTGAGTTGCGTCTTGCCTGCGTCGCCAAAGAGTCCGCTGGTGGCGGCCGACAGCTCCTCGAAGATGTCTCTGACCGCCGGGAGGTAGGCCTCACCCATCGACGTCAGTCGCAGCCCCCGAGGCAGCCGCTCGAACAGTTGGGCACCGAGGTGCGTCTCCAGGGAGCGCACCCGTTGGCTGACCGCCGAGGGGGACAGGTGCATCTCGATCGCCGCCTGCGCAAAGCTGAGATGCCGCGCGGTCGCCTCGTAGGCATGCAAGCCCAACAAGGGCGGGGTCGAGGAGGTCATGGTTCACCATAAGCCACACATTTCGGACCCCTTATGCCGTGAAACAAACGTTTGACGCTTTCATCAAGCCAGTTGGAGACTTGCTGAAGGTTCAGGAAGGAGCCCCCATGACACTCGTCAGCGACGTGACCGCCGCCACCCCTGCGCAAGCCTCACCGACCGACTGCGTCGTGTGCGCCGATCGCCACCTAATCCTCGACGTGGCGGGGGTGCCATCGCGATTCCACTACGTGTGGCTACGGGACAACTGCTGGTGCAGCGAGTGCAAAGTTCTCCAGTCGGGTGAGCGACGTCTCTACACCGCCGATATCCTGGACGACATCGCCGCGGTGAGCGCCTCGCTGACCGATGGCGGAGCGCTTGCGGTGCACTGGAACGACGGGCACCACTCGGCGTACTCGATGCAGTGGCTGGACACGCATCGGTATGAACGTGGTGCCAGGAGTCGCCAATCTCACCAGCCGACCTTGTGGGCCGGGGATCTGGTCTCGATTCCGACCTTTGAGCATCAGGACGTCGTGGGCACCGACACTGGCCAGCTCGCATATCTCGACGCGATGCGCGACTACGGCGTGGCGCTGGTCCGGCATACCCCATCGGTGCCCGGGGAGGTCGAGCGATTCGCAGAGACTCTGGGCCACGTCCGGGAAACCGCCTTCGAACGGATCCACAATGTGCAGCACGACCCGCACGGCTACAACGTTGCGCACACCCCTATCGAGCTGAAACCTCACACCGACCTGCCGAGTTATCACTGGCCACCGAGCGTGCAACTCCTGCACTTCCTGGTCAACGAAGCCACCGGCGGTGAGAGCACGGTGCTCGACGGGTGGGCCGTGCTGGCCGACCTGCGGGCCGCAGATCCGGCGGCCTTTGACACGTTGGCCTCGACCGCCGTGCCCTACCAACTCTTCAGCGACGATGAAGACACGGCAGCCACCGCGCCGATGATCGGCTTGGACAGCGCGGGAGAAGTGCAGACCTTCCGCTATTCCAATCAATTGGCGCAGCCGCTGGCGGTGGACTTCGACGAGGTCGAGGAGTTCTATCGCGCCTATCGCGTCTTGGGTCGGATGATTGACGGGCCGAAATACAAGCTCCCGTTCAAGACCCAGAATGGCGACCTTCTGACCGTGCATGGGCATCGAGTGCTGCACGGCAGATTGGCCTTCGATCCCGCCAGTGGCGGCCGTCACCTGCAAGATGTCTACATGGATTTTGACGATCTCATGGCGCGGCGCCGAGTCCTGCTCGGCACGCACAAGCCGCTCTCGGCGCTCGGGGAGGCAGTGTGAGTGCCAACGCCGAAGAGGTCGTGAGTTTCACTCGGATGGCCGACGGCACTGCAGAAGATTACGCACTGCTAACCCGAATCGAAGCCGAAGAGATGGCTTCCTTTCCGGACCGGGTGCTGGGGTGGCTGATGACGATGCAGGATTCCTCGGGGTATCCCGTGTCCCGCCTGGAGCACAGCCTGCAGGCCGCCACGCGAGCACATCGAGCGGGCGAAGACGAGGAGACGGTGGTGTGCGTGCTTTTGCATGACGTCGGTGACTATCTGTCGCCGGCAAATCACTCCGAAGTGGCTGCGGCGGTCTTGCGTCCCTACGTGAGTGAGAAGAACTACTGGATCGTCAAGCACCATGGCGTTTTCCAGGGCTTCTACTACTTTCAGCACACGGGCGAAGATCCGCTGGCCCGGGATCGATGGAAGGATCACCCGCACTATCAGGCGACGATCGACTTCTGCGCGAACTACGACCAGGTCTCTTTCGACCCTGAGTACGCGAGCGAATCCCTGGACTTCTTCGAGCCGATGGTGCGCAGAATTTTGTCTGAAGACCAACGTCACCGCAGGGCGAGCGCGACTCCATGAGCCCCTGACCCTGACAGTCTGGTCTGGTCTGGGCTCGCGCGAGGGGCAGCTGAGGTCCTCGCCCTGTCAGGTCAGCGCAGGTCGTCCGAGTGGCGGACCGTCTCGAATAAGGCGAGGCGAGCCTGACCTAAATACGCTCGGAAACCACCCAAGCCAGCCTCGACTCACACGGATGGTGCTCTCCCGTGTGCGGCTACTCTTCCCAGGACTAGAGGTGTCGTCGCAGTTCCATTGCGTCATGGAGGACGCGCCCGACGACCAGAACATCGCCTTCGCGCCGGCAGATCAGGAAGTGCCGCGGGCGGTGGACCCTTTCACCGAGTGCTCGCGTGCGGCTCTGCGTTAGATGCCAGGAGAACACCTCCTCACTCATCTCAGCGCGAAGCGCCCTCCCGATCTCGTCGCTGGGCGTGGCCGCGTCTTGGATAGCCGCGGTGATCAGTGCCTCGTAGCGCTGACGTGCCTCTTGACCGAACTGTTCGTGCGACCAGGCGAGGATTGGGACGATGTCGGCTTGGGTGGCATGAGTGAGGCGATACCTCACCATCACCCCGTTTCCTGTGGCTTCGTTGCGCGGACGCCAAGCTGGCCAATGAAGTCCTTGAGAGAGTCGTCATTGACGTCGTCGTAGCGTCCCGAGACTAGATCTGACCAGCCTTGCTCTGCCGCTTGCCGCAAGATCGCAACCTTGGCTGCCTCTTCACCTTGCTCGCGCTCCACGAGGCGGAGACCTTCACGCAGCACTTCACTAGCGTTCCGGTAACGCTCTCGGCATCCACTGGGGATCGGTATGCCGAGCTCCACCAGCGCACCCAACGCGCTGGGGCGTTGCGGCCCGACGTGACGACCGCCGACGTCGTACTTCTGCTTGAGATGCTGTCGGTCATCGACATGCCGGGCCCCGAGGACGGCGATGCTCTGCGACGGCGCTACCTCAAGCTCATACTGCAGTCGCTGCACGCTTCACACACGGCACCCCTACCGATGCCCCCTGCCTCGGATGGAGATCTGACCGCACGTTGGACTCCCTCCACCTAGACCACCACCTCCCTGATCGAACTCTCTGGGGCACCGCGAAACCGTGCAGTACGCCGCGACGCCCGGCACGGCGTAGCAGCCGGTGTGACCATTGGGCCCACCTCGGGCTAAGCGCGTAGCAGCCTCACATGCGCCACTGCACAACGCTTCTTGTATTTTCTAAGGTTTCAGTTTATTGTGAAATGTATGAATTTACATTGCGGTGCCGAGGTAGGTGCCCCTTCCTGGCAAGAGACCTATGTCGACCGCCTCGGAATTACTCTTGAGACGGGGTCGGTGACGCGAGCCTCCGGTCGGATGCTGGGCTGGCTGCTGGTGTGCGATCCGCCCGCACAGTCCGTCGAGCAATTATCCGTGGGCTTGAACACCAGCGCGGGAGCGGTGAGTGGCACAGCTTCGGAATTGGTGCGACTCGAGCTGCTCGAACGAGTCGGCGTCTCTGGGTCGGGTCGTATCCACTACCGACTTCGCTCCGACGCGTGGCGCACCGCTTTGGACATCAGGCGTGAGCGAGCCCGTACCTTGCGCACCTTGACCGAGGAGGGGCTCATCCTTCTCGAAACATCTTCGTTTACCCGCCGCGAGCGCTTGCTCTCGATGCACCACTTGTTTGCATTTCTTGAGGCCGAGTTCCTCACGGCCCCCCGTCGCTACACCATCAAGGAAAGGTCTGACCATGAGTAGAGCAGCTATCGAAACCCGAGGGTTGACGAAGGAGTTTGGCGACTTCATGGCCGTCAACGACCTCAACCTCGAGGTGCAGCCCGGCGAGATCTTCGGCTTCCTCGGCCCCAACGGGGCGGGCAAGTCAACGACGATCCGCGTGTTGCTAGACCAAATTCGGGCCAGCGACGGCTCGGCCACCATTTTCGGCCACGACATCCGCCAGGATTCACTGGAGATCCGCCGAATGATCGGCTACGTGCCCGGGGATCTCGCGCTGTACCCGAAGTTGACCGGCAAGCAGACCCTGGACTACTTCGCCCGCCTCCGGGGCGGGGTCGAGCAGTCGTATGTCGATGAGCTGGCGGAGCGCCTGAAGGCGGACCTGACCCGCAAGGTCGGTGAGTATTCCACCGGTAACCGACAAAAGATCGGACTCATCCAGGCATTCATGCACAAACCTGCGTTGTTGATCTTGGACGAGCCGAACGCCGGCCTCGACCCGCTGATCCAGCAGGTATTTCACGCCCTCCTTGAGGAGCACCGCGACGACGGTGGGACCGTGTTTTTATCTTCGCACACCTTGTCTGAGGTGGAACGGGTCGCGGACCGGGTCGGCATCATCCGCCACGGCCGGTTGATCGAAGTCTCTCGAGTCGATGAGCTGAAGAGCAAAGCGATCCGCCGGTTGGACTTCGAGTTCGCCGAGCCCGTACCGGCGGGAACGTTCGATCACGTCACCGGGGTCCGTTCAGCCGAGATCGACGGCATCCACGCCAAGATCTCCTTTGAGGGGTCGATCAACGACATCTTGAAGGCGGCCATGACCTGCGAGGTCACTAATCTGCATAGCCGCGAAGCGGACCTGGAAGAGATCTTCTTGGCCTTCTACCGCGACGAAGAGCCGCAATCTCTGCCGCCGCGTGACGAGGTATCGAAGGGAGAGAAGGCTCATGTCCGGTGATGTCCTGATCAACGACCTGCGAGACCGCAGGACCCCCACCCTTGTCATCGGCGCAGCACTAGCGGTCCTTGCCGCCTTCGCCATTTCGATCGGCGCCGGGATGGGTGATGCGCTCAACGAAATGACCGAGGCCTTCCCTGAGGCGCTGAACACCTTTATCGGGGCTGACGCGCCCGGCGGATACGTCGTCAACGAAGTCTTCGAACTGATCGCGCCCTTGGCGTTGATCGCGTTCATCGTCACGGCTGGCGCATCAGTGATAGCCGGAGAGGAACAACGCAAAACGATGAGCATGCTCATCGCGCAACCCTTGACCCGGACCAGCGTCTTGACCGCCAAGGTCGTCTCGATGTTGATCACTCTGACCTTCGCCGTCGCCGTCTTCTGGGCCGGTATCGCCATCTCGGTTTCTTTGGTCGAGATCGAGCTCGGCATCGGCGATACCGCTGCCGCGAGCATTCACCTGTTCTTTCTAGCCGCCTTCTTCGGTGCCGTCGCCCTCGCCGTTGGTGCCGCCACCGGCCGACCCGAGGTTGCCCTCGCTGTTGGCGGGGGCTTGGCCGTGCTGTCCTGGCTCAGCAAGTCCATGCTCGAGCTGGCCGACTTAGACGGTTGGGCGCAACTCAGCCCTTGGTACTACTACTCCGGCGGCAACCCCCTCACCGAGGGGATCGACTACACCCACTTGCTGGTGCTCACGGGCCTGACCGCTATCGCCATGGTCGTGGCCTACCGCACCTTCCGCACACGAGACCTCAAAGGATGACCATGTCCACGACCACAAGCACCGCTCCCGCTCACCGCTCAACGTCAACCATTTCGGCACACCCATTCCGTGCCATGGTCACCCGTTCCATCATGGAACGACTGCCGCTGACGCTGATGATCGGTGTCCTGATGATCGGGATGGGCCTGCTCGTCGGAGCCTTATGGCCCTCCCTGCAGGACACCTTCGCCGACCTCGAGGAGTCGCTACCAGAAGCCTTCAACGCCGTGCTCGGCGGGGTCAGCATGGGCACCCCAGTCGGGTGGGCCAACGCCGAGATGATCTCGCTGGTCGCTCCCCTCGGCGCGATCGCCGTCGCTGTCATCGCTGGCACCGCGGCCACCGCCGGGGAGGAGGAAAGCAAGACCCTGGGCGTGTTGCTCTCTACCCCGCTGCGGCGTCACACCGTGGTGCTCGCCAAGAGCGTGGCCATGGTCGTCCTCGTCGCCCTGGTCGCAGTCTTCGTCTACCTTGGCTTGCTTGCGGGCAGCGCGCTGGGCGACATGGGCCTGCCCCAGGAAGGCATGCTCGGCGCCAGCGTCCACACGGCAGTCATTGGCATCCTCTTCGGCGGGGTCGCCATTCTCATCGGCACCGCCACCGGCAACCGTCGGGCCACCACGGGGGCAGCTGCAGGGTTAGCCGTGCTCTCCTTCGCAACAGCGAGTTTCCTGCCCTTGTCGGACTCACTGGCCGACGGCGCCACGTTCAGTCCCTGGTACTACTTCAACGACAGCGTCCCGCTGGCCAACGGCATCGAGTGGGCACACGTCCTCATCCTGGTCGCAGCGTCCGTGATCCTCGTGATCGCCAGCCTCCCGGTCTTCCGCGGGCGCGACCTGCGCGGCTGACCGACCTTTGATACGCCACCGCACACCACGGAAGGAGTAAGCCATGCACCAGACCCGGCCAGTGCGTGCCCGGGCGCTCCGCCGCAGAGTCAGCGGTCCGAGCGCAGGCAATCCCACGATCACCAACCAGCGCGCACATGAGTCAGCGCCCAGCAACCCGACCGTCATGACGGGCGCTGCCGTCACGGTTGCCGCACGCTGGACGCTCCGAGTCCTGGTCCTGCTCGTCGGGTTGATCGCGCTGCTCTGGGCCGTGAGCAGTCTGTGGTCGATCATGCTCCCGCTGTTGCTGGCGATCTTGTTGGCAACCGTGCTGGGCCCGGTATGCCGGTTGTTGGCTCGGCGTCTGCCCCACGCGATCGCGGCCTCGCTGACCATGGCGGGCCTGCTCGCGGCCTTGGCCGCGATCGTCGCCTTCCTCGCGCCCAACGTGCAACGCCAGGGCACGGTCATGCTCGACCAGGCCCCGGCATACCTGACGCGAATTGAGGACATGCTGGCCGGACCACCTTTCGATATGGGTCCAGGAGCACTGAACACGTTGTGGGCCAACACCATCGAAAGCCTTCAACAGGACAGCTCGCAGCTCATGACCACCCTAGTCAACGGTGTGGCCGGGCTGGGCTCGTTCGCCATCACGACTGTGCTCACCCTGGTGCTGACCTTCTTCATGATCAAAGATGCCGACCGCTTCACTCCTTGGCTGACTTCCTGGACAGGCACCCTGGCCGGGCCCCACGCCCGAGTGCTCACGTCCAGGATCTGGAAGGCGCTCAGCTCGTTCATTCACGCCCAAGCCACGGTCGGCCTGCTCGACGCACTCTTCATCGGCATCGGGCTCTGGCTGCTAGACGTGCCGTTCGCGTTGACCCTGTCGGTGTTGATCTTCTTCGCCGCATTTGTGCCCATCGTCGGTGCCTTCGCGACAGGATTCCTGGCCGTGTTCATTGCCCTGATCGCGCAAGGACCAGGGGTCGCGGTCGCCGTCTTCCTGCTCATCCTCATCGTCCAGCAACTGGAAATGAACCTCACCCAACCCTTCCTGCTTGGACACGCCCTGTCCCTGCACCCTGCGGCCGTCCTGGGATCCATCACGGTCGGCGGCACCCTCTTCGGGATCATCGGTGCCCTCCTCGCCGTGCCCGCTCTGTGCGTCGTCACCGTCAGCGCTCGCTACGCACGAGAGGTCAGCACTCAATCAGCCGACGAGCCGCCTACGGACGATGCAGCCACCCACGCATCCTCTCTACACCTAGGAGCAACTGGATGATCAATCACCCGCACCGCTCACCGGACCCGGCGTCTCATCGGCGCCGACACCTGTCGGTTTCGCATAGCGTTGAAACCATGGAACCTTCACGCTTCGATGACAACACGATGACTCCCGAAATGGTCGCCTTTGTGGAGAAGGCCGGGGTGGCCCTCGAAACCACCGGGCTCACGCGCCTGTCGGGGCGGATGCTTGGATGGCTGCTGATCTGCAGCCCGCGCGAGCAATCAGCCGAAGACCTTGTGGCCGCCTTGCAGGCCAGCACCGGAGGCGTGAGCACTCAGGCGCGGGCCCTGATCCGCTACGGGTTCATCGAGCGCGTCGGCCTCCCCCGCGACCGCCGCACCTACTACCGCCTGAAGGAACACGCCTTCGAGGCCGCCTTTGCAGAGCAAACGCAAGGGCTGACGTTGGTCCGTCAGCTCGCCGACGAGGGGCTAGATCTCGTTGAGGACACCGACCCGGCCCGAGAGCGGCTGACCCAGATGCGTGACCTCTTCGCCTTCATGGAAGGCGAATGGCCCCAAATCATGAAGCGGTTCCACGCCCAACACCCCACCACCAAGACACGGAGATGAGCGACGTGAGCACCACCAAGGCACCCAAGACCGTTTTGATCACCGGTAGCTATGGCCCGCTGGCCACTCGGCTGGCTCAGGACCTACAGGCCCGTGGGTATGTGGTGCACGCGCTGTTCGCAGATGAATACAGTGTGAAATTGGCCCATGTGGTCTCACACCAGCACGCCAACATGGCCGCGCCCACCGACCTTGCCACCGCCGCCGAGACTGCCGACGTCATCTTGATGATGACCGGGCTCGGGCCCGTTGCCGCACTCGTCGCCGACGCGGAAAGCCTCGACATCGTCTTGGGTCGCGCCCAAGCTGGAGCTGTCCTGATCCACACCAGCACCCTGGCCGTCCTCCAAGGTGAGGGCCTCCTGGACGAAACCTCTGAGCCGCATACCCCTGAATACGCCGACACCCAGCGAGTGCTGGAGCAACGCGTTGAAACTGCTGGAGATTGGCTGAGAACGGTCACCCTGCGGCCTGGCTTGGTCTACTCCACCCGCGGTGGACCGCTCATCGAAGAATCCATCACACAGGCCCGCGATGCCGGAGTCAGCCGATACCTCGGTGACCCTGGTGACCAATACCCAACCGTTCATGAAGATGACCTCCTGAGCCTGTTTCACCTCCTCATCGAGGACGATCGGGCACGGGGGATCTACCATGGAGCATCGGGCAGCATCACTGCCGGCGACCTCGCGCACCGCATCGCCGACAGAGCTGGCGTCAACGACATACAGCCCTGGGATCTCCAAAAACTCAGCGAAGAGTTGGGCACAGAAGTCGACCTGGACTCCACGAGCCTGGACCTTCAACTGGCATCCTCCCGCGCCATCACTGAGCTGGGTTGGGACCCCACCAGCCCCGACTTACCTACGGCCATGACATGAGCACTGCCCAGGAGGAACCACCCACCCATCCCGCCCGGCCCTCCGTGCGAGAACTCATCCTCGAACTCACACAGATCCAGGACGAACTGCGGGAAGGCGACATGGGCTGGAGCCAGGACCGCGCCGCGCTGGTCTATCACGAGGCCCGCATCGTCAACGAACTCCGGCTCCGACGCCGCATCTCTCACACCGCGATGAATTGAGTTTCCCCTCATGACTCTTGACCTGCCTGAGGCCGATGGCCGTTTTGTCGCCATCGGCCTCGCTATGGGTGCCATGTTCGGGGCGGGCCTCGGAGTTGTAGCCGGCTTCGGCCTCATCTTTGCCCTCGCCATGAGCATTGCACTGGCCGCATCAGTGGGCCTCGCCGCATACGGCTTCACGCGGACCCGACCCGCCCAATCGAAGTCGACTGACCCACGTTCGACCAACACCGAAGGCGCGTCACCGCTATGACCCAGCACTCACACATGCGCGTGGTTCTCATTGCGGCCGGTGTGGTTGATTTGAGCCTGCGCGGCCTAGCTTTGTGGGATCTGACCCATCGCGACAACTCCCACGTCAACGGGTCAAGACGCGCCTGGATCATCGGCCTGGTCGGGATAAATTCCGTGGGAATTCTCCCGGCCATCTACTTCGCCAGCGGCAGAAACGAGAGACCTGCCCTGACGGTCTGACCTGGGCCAATGCCCGGCGTCTGCTTGTGCGGGTGCCCATCATGTCCGGCGTCGGCGCAAGGCTGGGTGCCGGAGTGGTAGTCGGTGCCTTCGTGGGCTGGTTGTCCTACCGCTGGGATCGCGGCCTGTACGCCTCAGACCGGACGCGCATCGTTGCCGCGATCGTCCGCCTCCTGGACTACGACCGAGCCGCGCTCGATGAGTTCAATTCCGGCCTTTGACGACACGCGAGGAGGCCGTGATCGGGTTGATGTTCGAAACCGCTCAACAGATCCGGCACGAACTGGCGGCCGCAAATGGCTCACTGACCCTCAGTGGGTCACCTACGGCTCAAGCGACCTAAGCTCGGACCTTCCTGGATCCGCCGCAGCCGCAACTGAACTCAGCACTGCTCGACGTGGCTGGTCATGCTGGGCCACGAGGGTCTCGCCGGCTAGCTTGGGAGTCAGACGACGCGGATTTGTTCGACTCGCTGTCCGGTCATGTCGGCGATGAGATCGAAGTCCTTGTCGAGGTGGAGAAGTGCTTGCTGGTTCAACTCCGCGGCCGCAGCGATCAGTAGGTTCGGGATGGAGGGTGCGTGGTGGTAGCCACGTTCAGCCAAGAACCGTTGGACCTCGACGGCGCGGTCCTCAACGGCAGGGGTCAGGTATGTCACCGGCATCGAGGCCAACGGCGGGGACACCAGCGCCACGGCCAGTTCGGCGGCGGATCGCGCGGAGTAGCCCGCCTCGAGCAGCGTTACTGTGGTGATGCCCACGAGCCCGCGCTCAATGCGATTCGCCCATGTCCCTGCATCTGGGCTGGTTCCGAGCCGGACCAACGCTGACTTGTCGATGAGCCAGGAGTCCGTCATTTCCAGGCGTCAGCCATGATGGTCTCGTCGCCGAGGTCTGGCAGCAAGTCGGCGATGGCACGCAGGTCCATTGCGGTGACCGGCACCACTGTCCGTCGAGCTTCCTGATGAAGATGGCGTCGCAAGTATTCGTTGCGGGAGATCCCCAAGCGTGCAGCATGCTCATCGAGCCGTGTCAGATCCTCAGCAGGGAAGTTGCGGATAAGTACGTCTGGCACGATCAAAAACCTCCTAGATATCTCATGATATCATCGCACGCTCCGATCGATCGCCATCTGGGGTTCAAGCCGCGCCGCAGAAGTCGGCCTGGCTCGGTCGTTCGCGGCTGAGGTCGTGGCGCTTGATTCCTTCGACCACGAGGGAGCGGATGCCGAACACGAACCAGATGGCGTTGAGGCAGGCTGGCGGGAGCGAGCCTGCGGCGATGCACGACACGCCCAGCGCTCCGGCACCCACGACGTTGAGCAACTGGAAGCGAACCGAGTCTGGTGCCACACGTCGCAGCGACACCATGATGTAGCCCCCCGCCACCAAGAATCCGCCCATCCAGCCCAACAGATCTAGCAACTCCAACACCTGCACTCCTTGAGATCGTTGAGTCGCCCCGCTGGCGACATACCCCTATCTTTAACTCTTTGGCAGTTCACGTCTAGTAAACAAAATTGCATATGGTATGCATAATTACTGCATGAATGATCTTGGACTCAATCGCCTGCGCATCTTGCGTGAGGTGGCGCAGCACGGCGGGGTGACGGCGGCTGGGGAGGCGATGCAGTATTCGCCGTCGGGCATCTCACAGCAGCTCAGCGCACTCGAGGACGACATCGGCGCGAAGGTGCTCGAGCGACGGGGACGTGGGGTCCGCCTGACCCAGGTCGGTCAGGTCCTGCTTCAGCACGCCGAGATCGTCTTGGCTGCCGAACGAGCTGCCCGCGCCGCGGTGGAGGACACCCGGGATTCCTTCGCGGTCGAGTTGAAGGTCGGAGTGTTCTGCACTGCTGCCGCCGGCCTCTTTCCCCTGATCGTGAAAGATATGGCCCAGCGGCACCCTGAGGTAGCGCTGTGCACCCGCGAAACCAATCCGGATGATGCGGATCTCGATCTGCGCCACGGACACCTCGATCTCGCCTTTCTCCTGGATTACCCCGACGCACCCGAGCCGTTTCGCACTGGCATTACGTTGGTCCCAGTGGGTATGGACGAGGTCTACCTCGCGGCTCCGTCCGGCTGGTTCACCTCGGGGCCGGTTGATCTTGCGGACCTTGCGGCATACGACTGGGTGCTCTCAGGGACCCGAAACTACTACGGTCGCGCGATGCGCAATGCCTGCGAACGGGCCGGTTTTCAGCCACGAGTGACGCACGAAGTCGATGAGCAACCCACCGCGCTGGCCATGGTCGCGGCCGGCCTGGGCCTGACGTTGATGTCGGACCTGGGCCGGCCCTTCCTGCCCCCCACTGGCGTGGACGTGCTGGCTTTGAAGCAGACGGTGCGCCGACAACTCCTGGTCGCCTACGACGAATCTGCGCAGAGCCGACCTGCAATATCGGCGTTCCTGAAGAGCGCGCGCCGCAGCGCCGGGACGGCAGGACTAAAGCGCCCCAAGCCCCTGACAACGTCATGACCCTCAACCGCTGATAGGAGGTATGTCATGACTCCAGACCAGGCGCGATGGGCGCTGCAGGTTGCCTCGTGGAAGGAAGACCTCGGGATTCAACCGCCTGAGGCACTGATCGGGCTAGCCGTGGATGGGTTGGTGGCTGGGCTCGATGGTGCCGCGGTGGCCGAGTTGGCGGGGCTTAACCCACACGATGTTCGGCTCATCTCCGACGTGTTCGCGGAGGTCGTCGAAGAGCAGGGGCTTGAGCCAACGGACAAAGAAACGACGGTGCTCCATGTCGCTCGGGAGGTCGCCTTTGACATCGTCGACGGGTCGATTGACCCCTACTCGGGAGCAAAAGAGATCTGGCAACTTGCAACGCTGTTCCCCGAGGGCGACAGGGATCTAGGAGTCTTCATCGGATCCGCCTCGGAGATTGAAGATGTGCCCGACGATCGCGAGTGGCACGAAGCCCAGATCGTCCAAGCAGCAACCGCGTTTGCCGCGCAGGAGAAGCGGCGGCCGTAGGTTCATCAACCGTCCTCAATACGTCGACTCCTCAGTTGCCGCCTGAGATCCTGGCGGCATGGGCAACCGAGGAAGACTGGCGAAGGCGCAACGCGACCGAACGATGGTCCAGATAGTGCGTTCACCGAAGCACGCAGACACGATGGACGGCTTCATCGTTGCGGTCGGTGACCGATGGGCAGTCATCCACGAAACCCTTGAGGGCGGCTACTTCGACGGATACTCGACTCGACCGTCTCGATTCTTCGCAGCATGGCCGCGCGATCCACCGTGATCGGCATCGAGCAGGAGCAGCGCCTCGCAGCGATGTGGATCGGAAGGCTCGTTCAAGCGGGCCGAAAGTGGACGTGGCTCCTAGAGATCCGCCCAGATGCGACCTGGCACGAAGAGCCATTGGGCTACAGAACCAAGAAGATCACATTGGTGACGATCGACTCTCGCTATCAGCGGGCGCTGCGCTCCGTTGCGGGCGACACCCCTCAGTGACGAGCTCCACTAGCTGCCAACCACCCCCACTCAGCACACACAGCCACGGGTCACGCGCTCAGGTGGTCGCCGCGGCCCGCCGCCACGAGGCGAGATCGCCCCACTCGTCTGGCTCATCCTCAGGGTGCTCGTCGTATGCCTGATAGCTCGCATCGATTTGGGCGGATCGCTCACGCGCTAGCAACACCCGCAGGGCTTCATCAATTGGCGGTTGGATCTCCAGTCACCCGAGGTCGACGGCCCCGGCGATGCGCAACATGGTGTCTCCGCCGACCCAGATATCGCCGAGCACGTCGTGGTTATGGGCCGCACCATCGCTGCCGTTGGCCTCGGCACCTTCAATGCGTTCGGCGTCGATGTGCACCCGGCCTGCCCGCTCCAACACGGTGCCCTGCGCCGCCACATACCGATCAGGAGCAACTCCGGCCCCGATCAACCACTGCGCCAAACCCGCCTGCAGGCTCCCGGTGACGGGGTCCTCCGGCATACCAAGATCGGGGCAGAAGGCTCGCACCTCAAAGTCTGCCAGCCCGTCGCCGCCGTGTGGTCCGATAATCCCGACCTCGACCCCGCCCAAGGCCTGCATGGCGGCGAAATCGGGCCGCACGTTCAAGACCGCTTCTGCATCACGCAGCAGGACGCCCAACCAGTTCGGCCCGTTGACCACCCAGGACATGCTGACGATCTGATCAGCGCAGAGCCCCAAAGATCGGGTGACACCGTCGCGCAAATCCGGCTCGGGAGGACCCGATCGGACCAGCGGCGGTGCCGCGAACGCGAGGCGGTCATTGCTCTGCCGGATACGCACCAGTCCGGCCGCACAGTCCTGCACGATGAGGCCCGGGCTGGCGGGAGTCCCGCCGACGGCGAGCCAGGCGCGGCAGCTGCCGAGAGTGGGGTGACCGGCAAACGGCAACTCGCCCCCCGGCGTGAAGATCCGTAGGCGATAGTCGGCCGAGGGATCCTGCGTCGGCAGGACGAATGTGGTCTCCGACAGGTTGGTCCACCGCGCAAAATTCTGCATCTCCTGCGTGCTGAGGTCGCTGCCGTCAGCGGTGATGGCATCGTGCACGACCGCGACTGGGTTGCCCCGCATCGGCTCGGACGAGAAGACGTCGACCTGCGAGAAGAGATGCTTCGACATACCCGAAGGTTAGTCCCGCGAGCGGGCACTCAGACAGGCGAAACTCGGGACGACCTGGGGGTATGCGGCGCGAGAGCACCTTTTGCATGTTTGGCTGCTCGCCGGCGGGCAGAGCCAGCGTGGTCGGTGGGTGCAACGATGTCGGGTATGCCGCAACCCGCCGTGACCTTGCCGACCCGGGATGACATCGCGGCGGCGAAGGTAATGATCCGCTCACGCGTGCGGCGCACCCCCGTGATGGACATCGCGCTGGACTCAGGTGCCATCGTGACTCTCAAGCTCGAGCTCTTCCAACACACCGGGTCGTTCAAGCCACGCGGTGCGTTCACGTCAGTGCTCTCCCAGCCTGAGCTGCCCACGACTCTTGTCGCCGCGTCGGGTGGCAACCACGGACTGGCCGTGGCGCACGTGGGCCAGGCCCTCGGCATACCCGCCGAGATCTTCGTGCCGCTGACTGCCCCAGCGGTCAAGGTGGCTGCACTGCATACCCTCGGGGCAAGGGTGCATCAGGTCGGTCACCGGTATGCCGAGGCGCTCGAAGCCAGTCTCGACCTCGCCAACACGCCCGGTGCATTGGCCATCCACGCCTACGACACGTTGCCGACGCTGACCGGTCAAGGCACGGTCGCGACAGAGCTCGACGAGCAGGCCGACTCCGACACGGTGCTCATCGCCGTGGGCGGCGGCGGGCTCATCGGCGGGATGGCTTCATGGTGGGGGCAGAGGAAACGCGTCATTGCGGTCGAGCCGCAGACTTGTCCGGCCATGCACAACGCCCTCGCAGTAGGGGAGCCGGTGCCAGTCGACCCGTCAGGGGTAGCGGCGGATTCCCTGGGGGCGAGTGTGATCGGATCGCTGGGGTTCGCGGCCGTCCAGGCCGCGGGAGGTGCGTCCGTGCTGGTCAGCGACGACGACATCCGAGCGGCCAGACGATGGTTGTGGCAATCGGCGCGGATCAGCACCGAGCCCGGTGGGGCAGCGGCCTTGGCCGCACTGATCAGTGGTGCCTACGTCCCCGCTGACGGCGAGCGCGTGACCGTCATCGTCTGCGGCGGCAACGCCGACCCCGCAGACCTCAACGAGCCTGCCCCAAGCCCGAGTTAACTACCAGTCAGCCAGAACGCTTGGTATGCCGTCAGCCGCAGGTCCTCATACTCCGTAATCCTCGGCGAGGCTCCCGCCACGTGGTCGCGCACGGCATACGGGTCGAGTCCCTGCTCACGCAGCCACCAGCCGGGCACAAATCGCTCGTGCTCGGTCATGTTGTAGAGGCCGACCATCGGGCCGATGGGGTGTTGGCGAAGGACGCCGAGCACCCCGGGGGCTGAGGTCGGCAACGGCTGAGCGGTGACCCCGGCGTGCAGATGCGGCAGCCCGGCGCGCGCAGCCAGCAGCGACTTCAGGCCGCCGAAGACCCGGGCTGCAGGCGAGTCCGAGTCAGCCGAAAGCCCCGAGACCACGTCCCAATCCAGGGCGGGGCGGTGCGCCCACCGGTTGTCGCCGGCGTGCTCCGGCGTCGAGTCCCAATCGGGGTCGTTGAACGTCGCGATCTCGTCACCAGACCACAAGACCGGGATGCCCCCCCATCCGATCATGACCGCATGACCGATCAACACACGGCCGATGGCGTCATCCAGGCGTTGGGTCGAACCGCTCGCCACCGCTTGCTCAATGCCAGCCAAACTCGCCGCCGTGCCGCTGATTCGCTTGTCACCCGTGTCGGGATTGTGTTGGAAGACCAATCCATCGGCGAACGACCCGTTGAAGTCGCCGGCGTAGAACTCGGACAGAAAGTTGCGGTGCTCGAAGCCGTTGAGTTGCACTGCCCCGGCGTCACGGTCATCGATGGCCCAGCCGATGTCGTCGTGACAGCGAAGATAGGTGATCCAGGCGGTGGTCCTGGGGATGGCCGGGATGCGAGACAGCGCATGGGCCGCGAGGGTGACGTCACGGCTGGCGAGCATCGACCAGATCTGCACCATGAGCCCATTGTGATAAGCCAGATCGCTGACTTTGCCGTGGTGGACTCCACGTCCCAAGTAGTAGACGAGGTCGTCGGGGCCGACGATGGCCTCGGCCTTGAAGGTGAGCGCCGGGGCCGCGATGCGTGCTATTGCCCGCAACGCCTGGGTGAGCGCGTGGACTTCGGGTTGGTTCTGCGAGTTGGTTCCCTTGCGCTTCCAAGTGAACGCGATGGCGTCCAACCGCAGCACCTCCACGCCGAGGTTGCCGAGATAGAGGATGACGTCGGCCATCTCGCAGAAGACGTTCGGGTTGGACCAGTTAAGGTCCCATTGGTAGGAGTTGAACGTCGTCCACACCCACCCGGACAGGTCCTCGTCCCAGGTGAAGTTGCCCGGCGCGAAGTCTGGGAAGACCTCCGGCAGAGTGGCTTCGTAGGCGTCTGGCTCGGCTCGGTCGGGGTAAACGTAGAAGTAGTCGCGATAGCGCATGTCCCCGCCGCGAGCAGCCCGCGCCCACGCGTGTTCTTGGGCTACGTGGTTGAGCACCAAGTCCAGACACAGGCTGATTCCGTTGTGCCTCAGCGTCTCCGATAAGTTTCGAAGATCATCAACTGTCCCGAGATCCGGCCGGATCATGCGATAGTCCGTGACGGCATACCCACCGTCGTTGGGTGCCGGGCGCGGCTGCAGTAGGGGCATCAGGTGCAGATACGTGACGCCGAGGTCGCGCAGATGGTCGACGTGATCCGCCACTCCCGCTAGGCCCGTCCCCGGTGCCGCGAACCGCTCGGTGTATGCCGCATAGCCGACCATCGAAGGCTGCTGGAACCAGTCCGGCTCGAGCAGCCGCTGCTCATCCAGCGTGTGCAGGTCGTCCGGGCGTGCCGCGTATGCCGTCGCCGCCAGTTCCAGACACCGTCCGGCCACCACCTCGGGCTCGGGATAGACACCCAGCCCGTCGAGTAACTCGGTCCATCGGCGGTGCACGCGGAGCATGAAGGTTTGCCGTCGGGACGCTGTCAGCCCCTCGAGGATGGCACCGACCGCTGAGGCGCTGTCAGGGGGCACGGCAGCGGGCAACCCACGCTCCTGTGTACTGGCTGTCACCGTGGTATCCCATCACACGTCGCGTATTCGACGTTCCACACTGCACTCTGGCCGCGGCGCAGAGTTAGGTTTGGCTGCATGGTTGTGAGATTTCCTGCTCCGTTGGTCCGCGGCGACACCATAGGGGTGAGCGCGACCTCCAGCGGCGTTCCGGACGGTGTACGCCCTCGGTTGGACGTTGCGATCGAGGTGGTCCGTGATCGGGGGTATGAGGTGGTGCTGGGTGAGTGCCTCGGGGTGCGTGACTCATCGACAAGAGACACCAGTGCCGCGGCCAGCGAACGAGCGGCGGAGTTGACGTCGATGCTGACGGATCCGGCGATCCGAGCCGTCGTGCCTCCCTTCGGTGGGCAGACCGCGATTGACGTGCTCGATCTGCTCGACTGGGACGCGATCGCCGCTGCCGAGCCGACCTGGATGGTCGGATACTCCGACATCTCGACGGTGATCACGCCCCTGACGTTGCGAGCAGACGTGGCGACAGTTCATGGCAACAATCTGATGGACACGCCATACCGACCAGGCGACGGGCTGGTCTCGTGGCTGGACATTGCGGCGATGCCTGAGGGAACGACGTTTTCGCAGTTCCCGCCGGGGCGATATCGCAAGGATGCCCACGTCGACTACGAGCGGGACCCTGGGGCGAGCGAGCTGACGCTGGACGCCGAGGGCGGATGGAAGCGGCTGGACGAAGACGGTGACCTGCACGTCCAAGGACGGCTCATCGGCGGATGCATCGAGACCATCTCACCGCTGGCTGGATCCGCATACGGGGATGTGCCGCGATGGGCGGCTGAGCACGCGCCTGAAGGAACGCTGGTGTACGTCGAAGCGGCCGAGGCCGACGCGTTCACGATCTGTCGCGCGCTGCACGGGATGCGACTGGCAGGGTTCTTCACCGGGGCCAACGCGGTGTTGGTGGGGCGCAGCACGGCTCCTGATCACGAGACTGTGACTCAACACGAGGTGGTGATGGATGCGCTGGGGTCACTCGACCTGCCGATCATCGCCGATGTCGAGTGTGGCCACGTCGCACCGTTCATGCCGTTGGTCAACGGCGCTCACGCCGAAGTGAAACTGCTCGGTGGCGCGGGCGAGCTCATGCAGAGCCTCTGCTGATGGCGACCGACTCCAGCGACCAGGACTCCAGCAATCAGAACCTCGACGAAATGAGGGACCCGAGCGACCTCGACCTGCGGGTCGGCCGTGACGAATTGGTCATCCGCAATCGCTATGAGGTCCTCTCGATCCTCGACGACGTGATGATCGCGGTCTTCTTCATCGTGGGCAGCTTGCTCTTTTTCAGTGCCTCCACCGAGACGGCCGGAGTCTGGCTCTTCCTCTTGGGCAGCATCGCCATGCTCGCGCGCCCGCTGTTGCACCTGTCCCGTCGAGTGCACCTGCAGCGGATCCGCGACTGACCGACCGCGCACCCTCCTCCGCCCTCCCACTTGACCGTTGTGCGCGCTCTTGCACGGTTCCAACGCGCTGATTGCGCGCACACCGGTCATCTGGCGGTTAGTCGGTGGCTAGTTTGCTAGCATATTAGTATGCCGACAGAGCCGAAGGTTCAGTTCAACGTCTATCTGCCACGGGAACTGGTCGTGGCGATCAAGCACCGCGCCATCGATGACGGTTGCAGCCTCTCGGCTCTGGTTGAGCAAGCCCTGCGTCAACACATTGAAAGCGAGAAGTGATGATTATCGTTCGGCCCATTCGTTTCACCGCCCACATGGCCGCTCATCGCGTGCTGCTGAACGTGCTGGGTGCAACCCTGCTCATGGATGCTCCTGGGTGGGAGGTCTACGGGTTGGGCTCCGGGAGGCTGGCGCTGCATGCGGCCGAGATCGAAGGGACCGCCGATTCCACCGGGGCTCCCGACTCCCCACCGTCCGGGACAACGGTCCTTGCCTTCGAGACCGACGACCTCAGCGAATGGATGGCCAAGGCCTCCGCTCGTGGGCTTAACGTGCAGCTCAAGGCGATGGATCGTGGACCCGTGGCCGAGGTTCGCGCACGCAGGCACCGTTTCGAGGTCGACGAAGTAGATGACCTCAACCGCCCGGCAGACTTTTCACCCGGAGCGGGCAGCAAGGTCAGCGTCCTGCAGATCTGGTATTCACCGGATGCTCAGGCGGCGCGCGCGGTCATCGAGAAGGCTGGCCCCGTGCCGCGCATCGCCGCCGACGATGGGATCTGGGCCGACTTCACCTGTGCCGGCGGCGGTCTGGTGGCCGTGCACGCCGAGGAAGACGTCGCCGTCGAGTTGGCCTTCGAGTTTGACGGTGACATCAGCGAACTGTCGGCAACGCTGAGCACAGCCGGCGTCCGACATCACGTCATCGACGAAAAGTTCTCACGCTGCATACGCATCCCTGATCCCGATCTTGATGGCCACATTCAGATCAATGAGCGACAGCGCGACCTCTACGGTTTCTCTGACCTCAGCCAGCAGCAGGCCAACCAGCCAGTCGGCCAATGACCGATATGCGCGCTCTTGCACGGTGCCAACGCGCTGAGAGCGCGCACAACGGTCAGGCGAGGACTTCCTTGACCTTGGCGATCCCGAAGCCGACACCCTGCGCGACCGTCGGCTTGGGCGGCAACGAGATCTCCTCCGGGTTGGTGACCGCATCGAGCAGGGCCGGACCGTCGTGAGCCAGCACTTCAGCCACCGCTGCCGCCACCTCCTTGGGGTCCTCGACCCGCACGCCGTGGAAACCCATAGAACGGGCAATCGCCGCCAGATCGGGGTGTTCCAGCCCGGTGCCTTCCTCGGCCAAACCTTCCTGCTCCATCTCCAACTTGACCATGCCCAACTTCCGATTGTTGAAAACAATCAGCTTCACCGGCAGGCCATAGGGCACCGCCGTCATCAGATCGCCGAGCAGCATCGTCAGACCGCCATCACCGCAGAAGGCGATGACCTGTCGGTCCCGGTCGAGCGCTTGAGCGCCCAGAGCCTGAGGCATCGCGTTGGCCATCGACCCCAGATTGAACGAACCCACCAACCGC
Organism: uncultured Actinomycetota bacterium; assembly: GCA_963803695.1. Lineage (GTDB taxonomy): Bacteria > Actinomycetota > Actinomycetes > Actinomycetales > Dermatophilaceae > Ornithinicoccus. The sequence continues at coordinate 105,984 of CAWDNY010000011.1, read as the reverse complement.
TGACCCGCACGCACCTGCAGCAGCCGCGACACCCACACCGTCGACATACCCGTATCAGCGGTGAAGATCGCGTCGTCGGCCGCTTGGCGGGACACCTCGGCGGCGATGAGTTCTGGTCGGATGTCGCCGCCCCGGTTGTCGAAGTGCTTGCGGACTGACCCGAGCCCGGAGTCTTCGAAGTCGGCCGTCCCCAACTCCTGCTGCCCGTCCCGCCACTTCGTGTATTTCTCCGTCGCGTCCAAAAGGTGCTTAGCGGCACCTTCGCCCTTGCGTTGCACGCCCTCGGCGAGCGCCTGCGCGGTGACTCCCGCGTCGCCGATAAGCCCGAGCTGCACGTGGGTGCGGCGACCGATGTGAGCCCCGCGGTCATCGACTTGGATGACGGTCTTGCCCTCCGGCAACCACTCTCGATAGGGGAAGTCAGTGCCCAGCATGACCAGGACATCGCACTCGTCTAGGGCCTTTTGCGCGGCGGGGTTGCCGATCAACCCCGACTGGCCGACTTGGAAGGCGTTGTCGTGCTCAAAGCCGTCTTTGGCCTTCAGGCTGAGCACCATCGGCGCGTGGACCTTTTCCGCGAGCCGCAGGACTGCATCGCGACCGCCCTTGGCCCCGATGCCCACCAAGAGCGTCACCGTGTCGGCGGCATCAATCAGCTCAACGGCCTGCGCCAGCCGGTCTGCCGAGGGCATGGCGCTCGACTGCGCTGGCGTGAACTCAACCGTCACGTCCTTCTCGACATCGAGCTCACCGACGTCACCGGGCAGTGTCAACACGGACACGCCACGCTCACTCAGCGCCGTGTTGACCGCCATTTCCAGCACGTACGGGAAGTGCTCGCCGTTGCTGATGGTGCGTGAATACACCGACACGTCGGCATACAGCACGTCGTTGTTGACCTCTTGGAACATCTCGGTCCCGATCTGGGTCGAGGGCACTTGGCCGCAGATCGCCAGCACCGGAGCGTGCGACTTCTTCGCGTCATACAACCCGTTCAACAGGTGTATGCCGCCAGGGCCGACCGTGCCCATGCACACGCCGAGGGTGCCGGTCAGCTGGGCTTGAGCCGAGGCGGCAAAGGCACCGACTTCTTCGTGCCGCACTCCGATCCACTCGATCCGTTCGGATCGGGCGATGGCCTCGGTGACGGGGTTGAGCGCGTCGCCGACGACACCCCATACGGTCCGGACGCCGAGGTCGGCGAGGGAGTCGATCAACAGGTCAGCGACAGTGGCCATCGGTGGCTCCTTGGGTCGGGGGTCGTGCCATCAAGTCTCACCGCAACACGTCGAAGGCGCATGCCGGGGGGTGTGGGCAGCGCGGCACCCAGACGCGATGTGGCATCGTCTGCACCCATGACCGCCGATCGCGTGGCCTTCGTGCGCCGACCAAGCCCGCAATTAGTCGACGGTGTGGTCACCCACATCGAGCGCAGCTCCGCGGTCGACGCACAGCTGGCTCTTCGTCAGTGGCAGAGCTATGTCGACGTGCTGCTCGCCGCTGGATTCGCTGTCCACGAGGTCGAGCCTGCGCCGCACTGCCCGGACGGGGTGTTCATCGAAGACCCGCTATTGGTGTTCGGTGACCTCGCTGTTATTGCCGCTCCCGGTGCACCCTCACGTATGCCGGAAGTCGCCGGCGCCCGAGAGGCGGCCGCGAACCAAGGGCTGCGGGTGGTTGAGCTCGCCGATGCCCCTGGCGGCGGGCGCTCCCCTGGCGGCGGGCGCTCCCCTGTCGGAGAGACAGCTCTCGACGGCGGAGACGTGTTGCGGGTCGGCGGCACGGCATACGTCGGGGTGGGCGGTCGCACGACTCTGGGTGGTGCCGAGGCACTGGCGCACCATCTCGACGGTGTCGGGATCACCGTGGTGCCCGTGCCGGTGAGCAAGACGTTGCATCTCAAAAGCCAGGTCACGGCATTGCCCGACGGCACCGTCGTGGGCTACGAGCCATTGGTCGACGACCCATCGTTCTGGCCGTCGTTTCTCGCCGTGCCTGAGCCGGAGGGAGCGCACGTGGTGGTGCTCGACCGACATACCGTCGTGATGTCGGACGCTGCACCGGACAGCGCCGCCCTGTTTCGCGACCGAGGTTTGGCTGCGGTCACGGTGCAGATGAGTGAGTTCATCAAACTCGAGGGCTGCGTGACCTGCCTATCGGTGCGTCAGCACGACTTCGACTAGCCGCCAATGCGGATGACTGTGGTGCCGCGCGCTTGACCGGCGAGCATGTGTCGCATGGCGTCCTTGACCTCCTGGACTGGGAAGACCTCCCCCACCGTCGGGGCGATCTGGCCAGCCTCGATCATCTCGGCCAGCACCACTATGTCGCTGAAGTGCTCGCGGGCGACAAAGGCAGTCAATCGCTGTCTGACAAACGGCGACAGCATCATCGCGCCCAGTTGACGATGGATCCCGCCGAGCCATCGATCCGAGCCCTCACCCCCACCGATGACCAAAGTCCCCTGCGCCGTGAGGAGCCGGCGCAAGGCCTTGATCGGCCGATTGCCCGCCAGATCGAGGATGACGTCGAAGTGCCGCCCCGATGCGGTGATGTCTTGCGCCCGATAGTCCATGACGTCATCGGCCCCCAGCGACCGCACAAGATCGGCCTTGGCAGCACTGCATACACCCGTCACGGTGGCACCCATCGCGGCGGCAATCTGGACGGCCCACGTGCCGACACCACCGGAGGCACCGATCACCAGGACTGACTGCGCTTTTTGCAGCCGCGCCGTGTCGCGAAGTCCCTGCAGCGCGGTGAGGCCCGAGATGGCCACCGCAGCTGCCTCCTCGAACGTGATCGCGGACGGCTTGTGCGCAAGCTTGACCTCTTTGGCGCTGGCGTACTCCGCGAAGGATCCCTGGGCGATGCCGAAGACTTCGTCACCGACAGCAAAGCGAGTGACCTCATCGCCCACAGCCTCCACACGTCCCGAGACGTCCAGACCGGGGACTGGGTTGGCTGGTCGACGCAACCCGAAACCGAGGCACCGGACCACGTTGGGGCGGCCGGTCATCAGGTGCCAGACCGCTCGATCCATGCCGGCCGCCGCGACCCTGATCAAGACCTCATCGGCTTCTACGGTCGGCCGAGCGACCCGGCGGTGATCGAGCACCTCAACCGATCCGTACCGGTCGGCCACCACGGCATCCATCGTGGTCTCGACGGTGTCTTTCGTCATCACAACTCCCTTGGGCTTCGTTTCGTACGTCGTACGAACACCGCCATCACGCTAACCGTACGGTGTACGATTCGTCAAATGAGCCCGACACCGTCGCTAAGTCGAGACCGAGTCCTGCGGGCTGCCCTCGAGCTCGCGGACACCCACGGCATCGAGGCCGTGACGATGCGCAAAGTGGCCACCGCACTCGGGGCTGCTCCGATGTCCGTCTACTACCACGTGGCCAACCGCGAGGATCTGCTCGACGCCATGGTGGACAGTGTCTTCAGCGAGATCGACCTCCCCGCGCTTGAGACGCCGTGGCGGGTGGCGATGCGGGACCGAGCCGACGCGACCAGGGCGGCGCTGACTCGGCATACCTGGGCGGTGGCGTTGCTCGACTCGCGCAACTCCCCTGGCCCCGCGACGCTGGCCCACCTGGACCGTGTGATCGGCATCTTGCGCGGCAACGGCTTCTCGATCGCCGCCGCCGCGCACGCGTACTCGGTGTTGGATGCCTACATCTACGGCTTCGCGATCCAGGAGACGAGCCTGCCCTTCGACTCAAGCAACGCCGGAGACGTGGCGCAGGCGATGATCGCCCAGATGCCTCGAGACTCCTATCCGCATCTGGTCGAACTGGCCTCCGAACACGTCCTGCAACCCGGATACGACTACGGCGAGGAGTTCGAGTTTGGGATCGAGCTCATCCTCGACGGTGTGGAGCCGCTGGCCCACCTGCATGACGCATCGCGAAATGTCACATCACTCCCCCCGGCGGTGTCTAAGCACTAAACCGAGCCCACAACAGGAGGCCACCATGGCCCGCATCGCGCTGCACCACCGTCCCTCGCTCATGCTCAAGGCCATCACCGCGCTGTCGACCAAAACCGTCGGCACGGTGCCCGACACCATCCTCGTAGCCCTGCACCACCGTGGGTATGCAGTGGCGACCGTGGCCCATGAGGCGCTGGCCAGCCGTTGGCGCACCCTGTCGCCGACACATCAGGCACTGGCCATGATGTCCTCGGCGAGGGAAGTCGGCTGCTCGTGGTGCGTCGACTTCGGCTACTGGGTGTCGCACCACAAAGGTGTGTCACCACAGAAGTTGAGCCACATCGCCGAGGCCGCGACTCACGGGGTCTACACCGAGGTCGATCGAGCCGTCATTGATTACGCTGCCGCGATGAGCCGCACTCCACCGGAGGTGACAGATGAGATGGTCAGCGGACTGCGTGAGCATTTCAGTGACAAGCAGCTCGTCGAGCTCACCGCGCTCGTGGCGCTGGAGAACCAGCGCTCGCGAATGAACGCCGCGCTCGGGCTGACCAGCCAAGGCTTCTCTGATCGGTGCACGATCCCTGCGACTGCGTCGTGAGCCCGTCCCGATGAGCACGCCACAGACCGAGCCGACCCACGAGTCGCACTATCTCGCCCATCGCGGAGCGATGCTCGCGGCTGCCTATCGCATCGCGGGCAGCCGCATCGACGCCGAAGATGTCGTGCAAGATGTCTGGACGCGCTGGGCCGAGGTCGATCTCGACTCAGTCCACACACCGCAGGCCTACCTCGTCACGATGACCACCCGTCAGGCCCTCAACCGGGCCCGAGCTGAGCAGCGGCGGCGCGAGGACTACGTCGGACCATGGCTTCCCGAGCCCTGGCGGGTTCGCTCACTCGACCCGACGACTCCGAGGGCACCGGATCCCGTCACCGAGGTCGAGCAGGCTGAGTCCATCTCGATGGCGATGCTGGTGGTGCTCGCCAGCCTCACACCACTGGAGAGGGCGGTCTTCGTCTTGCACGAGGTGTTTGCCTTGTCGTATGCCGAGATCGCCGCGAGTCTTGACCGCAGCCCAGACGCGGTGCGCCAGCTGGCGCATCGGGCGCGCTCACACGTGCACTCCCGCAGACCGCATACCGAGGTCTCGGCGACCGACCAGGCCGAGGCGACCACGCTCTTTGCCCAGGCGGTGCAGGGCGGCTGGATCGAAGCCTTGATGAACGTGCTGTCCCCCGACGTGGTGTTGACCAGCGATGGCGGCGGCAAGGTCAGCGCGGCTACCCGGCCCATCGTCGGCCAGGAACGCGTCGCGCGCTTCTTGCTCGGGTTGGTCTCGAAGTATGAGCCAGACTCCGTGTCAACGATGCCGGTCGAGATCAACGGCCAGCTGTCGTGTGCCATCGAGATCGACGGGCACCTCGACGCGTTGCTGATGATCGAGGCCGCCGAGGGAGTCATCAGCAACGTCTTCATCCTGCGCAACCCCGACAAGCTGCACCGTCTAGCCCACTAATGGGCTCAGCAGCCGGTCATCGCCTCAATGAGGTCGCCGAGCCGGCCGTATCCGACGATCTCGGCTTCCTTATCGGTCTCGACGGCGTCTTGGCCGCTCTCGTCTTCGCAGGCCGAGGCGGAGTCGTCGGCCAGCGATGCCTCCATGTCGGCGCGGCTGGCGTCCGAGAGCACCCAGCCCAACGGTGCCTCGATCGCGGGCTTGCTGCGCTGATTGACCACGAACACCCCAGACCCGAAGGGCCGGATCGCGGAGCGCACCGAAGCCTCCGCCGGTATGCCGACACTGTCCGGGGCGATCATCGCCGCGCCTCGCTGCAACCAGGCCGTCGTGGACTTCTGGCTCGACCCACCCATCATCAAACCGACGGGCGGAACCAAGACTTCGGCCACGGCCTCCGGTGGTGGCTGGACCAGGTCACTGCCGCGCCCGTTGTCCAGATAGACCAACACGGGCACGATGATCTGACCCGTGTCGGCTTCGTTGAACTCGCGCACGCGGGTGAGGAGCGGCGCGCTCAGGTCGACCAACGAACCGACGCCGCTGCCCTCGGCATACCCCCCGTCGATGAGTTGCACTTGGGGCGCACCGCCGCACGGACCGACGACTCCAGAGGGCGTCACATAGGGGAAACGAGCAGCGAGCATGGCAGCGGTCGACGCGTTCAGCCGCTCCACGCAATGATCGCCTTCGCGCGGCTGACGAGCCATGAACGACGCCGCGAAGTCGACACTGAACGCCGCGGGTGCCCGCGGCCCAGCGCAGTCATCCACCCGGGCATCACCCTGACGGATGTGACTGACCAGCACGCGACAACCGGTCGAAGTGGACGTCGAGTTGAGCACGAGCGCAGCCGAGAGCTCACCAGCCGGCCTGGCCGGAGGGGTGAAGAAGTCCGTGGCCAACTCGGGTACCTGCTGCTCCCAGTTGGTCTCCATCAGACCCGCCCGGTCGACCCAACCCTGCTCCAGATCAGCCGGGACGTCCGAGCCCAACGCCAGCCCAGTCACGCTATAGATCGGGTCGCGGACCAGCAGCCCCACCGTTGCTTGCGCGAGCGCGTCGGGCGACCCGAGCGCCCACACCGCATCGGCGGCGCTGCGCCCCGTGGCCGACGTCGAGGGCGACTCGACAAACCGCGAGACCGCCAAGCCGACCGCCCCGCCGCTGACACCGGAGGCCACAATGACCGAGTCCAGGCCGCACCCCGTGACCGGGTCGGTTTGGGCCTTGATCTCATCGAGCGCGGCAGCGGTCCAAAATGCCGCTCGGATGCCCCCACCCTCAGCGGCCACCATGATCATTGGCCGGATGGTGCGCGGCGTGGACCCACCGGTCGAGATGCCGATGCAGTCCCGGGTCGAGGCATCCCACTCATCGAAGAGTTGGTCCATCCCGCGCTGTTTCGGCGACAGCCCCGCCAACCATTCGCCGGTCGCGGGGGGTGGACGCAGACCGCGTATGCCGTGCACGCTCTGGTCGCTGCCTAGCACCAAGATGCCGGCGACGGTCAACACCAACAGCGTGGCAACAGGTGCCTCGCGCAGCCGCAACGGTCCCCACCAAAAAATCTGCGGCGGTGCGTAGTGCAGGTGCAGCACCACCGTCGAGCCCACCAGCAACGCCATCAAAGCCAAAGCCAACAGCACCGAAGCAACGACGCCAATCGCCGAGGTCACGGCAACCGGCCACAAACCAAGGGCCAGGAAGCCTGCCGTGCTGGCCAGCACCAAGACCACCGCAGTGCGACGGATCCACCGCGGGACCTCGCCGGGGGCGGTCTGGGCCGCGGCCTCCGGATCGTCCAAGAGTCCCTGCAGCAACCCCAACGGGCCAGCCGTGGACGACCCGGTGGCGCGAGCCAGCAGCGGGGGCGCGATCCACCAGATAGCCAGAGCCCCTAACCTCGATCTTTCATGGGGGTCCGATCGAGCGTGGTGACGGCGTCACGGTGACTGCCGGGGGTTGATTGTGGCAGGTGGGTAGGACAAGCCTCCGGATGTCGCTCCCGGGTGGGCGTCGCGTTCCACGTCGCGAGGGGTCAGTGCACTGGTCGGGACAGGGACACTCCGGTCAGGGAGGCGCGAGGGCGATCAGCCGGGTCCACCCGGTGCAGGCGAGGCCGGCGAACGGGGCTGCGTTCTTGAGGTGCAGCTTGATCCGCCGGCCGGTGCGGGCCAGGGTGGCCGGGATCGTCAGCAGCCGGTGGCGTAGCCGTTTGGGTTCCCACCGTCTGGCGGGGTGGTCGTGCAGGGCCAGTGTTTGCATCCACGCGAGGAGGTCTCCGGCGAGCATGACGATGGCGCACCAGATGCGGTTGGCGTCGAAGCCTTGCAGCGGCAGGTTGGTCAGGCCGGTGTCCTTGGCGATCCGGATCCGGTCCTCACACCTGGCGCGGCGCCGGTGGCGCAGTTCCAGGTCGGCCAACTGCCCGCGGGGGGTGTTGGTCGCGAACGCGGTGACCCGTTTGCCGTCGGTGTCGGTGAACCTCAGCTGGGCGCCGGGGTGGGGGGTTTCCTTGCGGGCGATGACTCGCATCCCCGGCGGCCAGGACGTCAGGTCCAGCAGGTCGCTCAGCTCGGCCACGTACGCACCGTGCCGGACTGCCCGTCCGCGTCATAGGCTGGTGTCCACACCTGCTCGGGTATCTGTTTGAGCAGGTCAGGGGTGTGGAACGGCAGCGTGAATCCCACGCTGTACTGCACCCGGCGGTCGGTCAGCCACCGGGTGAAGTCTTTGGTGCCGCCGGCCCCGTCCGCACGGACCAACACCTTCTTGCCCGGCCGGGACGGGTTGATCCCGGGCAGCTGCTTGAACGCCTCCCTGGTCACCCCGATGTGGTCCGCCGCCGTGTTCGACCCGGCCCGCCCGGGTCGCAGCCGCAGCGCCAGGGGCTCCCCGGTGCCCTCGGGTCCGTGGTCAACGAACGCGCACAACGGGTGGTGCCCGTACCCCTTCTTGAACGTGGGCTCGGCGGACTCCTTGTCTGAGTGCGCGGTGATCAAGGTGGCGTCCAGGTCCACCACGATCGGGTCACCCGGGCACGCCCCGTGACCGGGTGAACGTTCCCCGGCCAGGTCCCACGCCACCCCCCGCGCGGCAGCTCGTGCTGTGGCGATCGCCCTCAGGGCTTTGTCCGCGTCTTCGGCCAGGGTGGCGATCGTCCGGGAGATCGTGGCCTCGGACCCCACCAGCCCGTACAAGCCGGGTTCGGCGCGCAACAACGCGGCATCGCACAACGCGTCCCCACCCAGCACCAACGACAGGGCCAGGTCGGTGAGCACCTTGGCCGGGTCGTGCACGGCCAAGGGTTTGCGCCACGGGGCCAGTTGCTCGGACAGGGCAGCGGGCAGGCCGGTGGCCTCCGTGGTGTGGGTCAGCAGGACACCGCCGGCGTGTGCGACCGCGCCCACGGCGGCCGTGTCGACCTGAACAACCGGATAGCGGCGGGTAGACTTCTTCACCTGGAAGGTGCTCCTCGATCTGTTGCGAATGTGGCCTAGACATCCACTATTCTCGCAGGTCAGGGGCACTTTTCAGGTCAACAGCACACCCCTTAAGCCGCCACCCGATGAAATCTCGAGGCTAAGAATCCGATGATGGGCAGACTCCGCTGAAAGAGCGTGCCCTCCCCTAGCGCCAGGAAGGCCGTGTGCGACCGGATCAGCACCAGCCCGCCGACGACCAACCCACTCAGCGCGATGGCATCGCCGGTCATCACGACGGCATAGAAGGACTCCTTGTCGTAGCGCCGCAGCTCCGGTGCCTTCAATGGCAGGTCGTGCCAGCGGACATACCAAGACAGGATCACGATGGCCAGCGGCACCCCGGCGAAGAGCCCTAGCGGCAACCACCGCACGCCCCCGACACCAGTCAGCACGGACCAGAGCAGACCCAAACTCAACAGGCCCGGCCCGTAAAGCCATATCCACAAGGGCGGAGCCTTGCGCGGTGGAACCGACCCGGCATACGTCGCGTCCATCACGGCATCGACACGGCGATAGACCCCGTCGGAGATCAGCCGCCCCAACACGATGAGCCCCAGACTCACCAGCACGAGCAGCAGCCCAGCGATGAGCGCGCCTGCGACGTCGCTGCGCTCGCGGCCAAACCAGGCACGTTGCACATCGGGAACCTGATCCAAGATCCCGCTGCCAGGGAGCAGTCCAAGCGCGGCAATCGGCAGGAACGCCAACAGTGAATACCGCTGAGCCGACAGTGCCCGCATCAGGCGCATGATCCACTCGCGACCCGGCTCGGAGCCCAGCATCGTATGCCCGATCTGGATGAGACCGAGGATGATGAGCAGCCACTTCACCGACGTAGCCGTTGCGGCCACGGCCAGCATCCAACCGGCGGCAAAGGCACCGGTCGAGCACACCTCGGCAATGACGAAGATGGCCACGTTCTCGGTGATGTCAGCGGCGATCACCACCAGGGCCAGCCAGGGCATCGGGGTCGCAAAGAGCGGCAACCAGCCGCGAGCGGGGTCGCAGTCGATCTCGCAGGCCGCCCGAAGTGCCCGAAAGAGCAGAGTCCCCACCAGCACGGCGAAGACCAGGTCGATGACCAGGTATGCCGTCAGCAGGCCGACCACGTGAGTGTCGGCGGCGACCACTTCGCGCAGCGCGGACCAGGGGTATGCCGTGCCGTCTGGCAGAGGGAAAGGCAGCCCGGGGCTGGTGAGGTCCGTGACGCTGATGGTGTAGCCGTCAGCACTCGGCGACATCCCGATCAATCGGTCGATCTCGCCGAGGGCGATAAAGATGCCAAGGGCGGCGGTGACCAGGAACGGCATCCGGCGGGGCAGCCGCGGAGCAGGATTGACGGTGCCGCGATCACGCTGCGGAGTGCTCATCGTTCACCGCCCGGGTCATGCGGCTCGGGATTCGAGCCAACAGACCCAAGAGGTCCTTTAGTCGCTGGTGATACCTAGATCGCGCTGCACCCAGGTGACGTCGCACCATTGGTCGAATTTGAAACCCACCCGCCGGAAGATTCCGATGGGCTCGAACCCGAGGTCGGCATGTAGTCGCTCGCTGGCGTCATTCGGCAGGGTTGCACCGGCTACCGCGGTCCGAAATCCCATCTCGCTCAGCCGGTCGAGGAGTGCCTGATAGAGCGGACGCCCCAGGCCCGATCCTCGACGATCGACGGTCCAGATAGACGCTGGTCTCGCACGACCAACGGTATGCCGCCCGCGGCCGGTAGGTGCCCGCGTAGGCGTAGCCGACGACCATCCCATCGACCTCCCCGACCAGCCACACGTGTGTGACCTGAGCAGCCTCGATGCGCGCCGTGAAGTCGGCGGCCGTGGGCGGGACCTCTTCAAAGGTGATCGTGGTGTCGGTGACGTACGGGGCGTAGATCGCCGCGCACGCGGGAGCATCGGCCACTGGATCCGCGTCGCGGATGACGATCTGCGGCTCCTTGCGGACAGCGCTCATGGCGGGAGTCTGCCAAGAGCTGAGCGCCGGTGGAAGCATGGGCCCATGTCGCAGGCGTCGAGTGTGAGGATCGAATCGCCGCCTGCCCGGGTATGGCGGGTGCTGGCCGACATCGAGGTGTGGCCGTCGTGGGCGTCCGGCGTGGTCTCCGTGACGCCGGAGTCCGATGGTGAGCAGACCGCATACCGGATCGACCAACCACCGCTCCCCCATGCATTGTGGAGGATTACTGACTGGCGGCCCGAGCAGGGATTCACCTGGCAGACCCAGGGCGCGTCGTCGTTGCTGACCATGACGTTTCGCCTTCAGGCCAGCGCCGTCGGCACCGACGCATCGGTGGATCTGCAGTGGTCAGGGGCGATGTCGTGGATGGCTCGTGCTGCATACGGTCCGGTCAGCTTGCGGTATGCCGACTCGCACCTGCGAGCGCTGAAAGATGTGTGTGACGGCGTGTCGAAGTAATCGACCGGCCGTCATACGCATTCGCCGTGCCAACGCCGTCAAGCGTGTGACGAGATTGGGGCCTGCACGCCAATATCGTCACACGCTTGCGTGCGCTAGGAGACCTCGTCAGTGGTAGGACTCGGCTGCCAAGAACGAGTGGATCAACGGCACGACCGATGCACCTTCGCCGGTCGCGGCGGCCACTCGTTTCATCGATCCTGAGCGGATGTCGCCGACCGCGAAAACTCCGGCCAAGGAAGTCTCCAGGTTGGCTGGCGGCACCCCGTCGACCCAGTCTGCCTGCGGCACGTCACGACCGGTCAGCACAAAGCCTCGATCGTCCATCCGGACCTGCTCGGGCAGCCAGTCGCAGTGCGGCTCGGCACCGAGCAGCAAGAACAGGCCGCGGGCCTCGCGCTGCTGTGTCGTCAGGGTCGTAGTGTCGCTCAGTTCTAGCCATTCGAGCCGCCCGTCGCCGCCCCCGTTGCTGACAACCGTGTGCGGTTGGACGGTGATCGTCTCGTTGGCCTCGATCTCGTCGACCAGATAGCTCGACATCGTCGAAGCCAAGCCGTCGCGGCGGACGAGGATGGTGACGGATCGAGCGAACTTCGCCAGGTGAACCGCAGCCTGACCGGCGGAGTTGCCGCCGCCGACCACGAAGGCATCGCCACCTTCCATCTCGCGGGCCGCCGTCATGGCCGCGCCGTAGAAGACGCCGCTGCCGACCAGATCCTCCAGCGGCTGCACGCCGAGGCGCCGATAGTCCACTCCTGTCGCGATCACGATGGATCGAGCCCGGACGTCACCCCCATCGGTATGCAGTGTGAACGGCTCCCTTTCCTTGCCCGGTTCGAGTGCGATGGCTTCCCAACCCGTGACGAACTCGGTGCCAAAACGCATCGCCTGGTTGCGAGCGCGCTGGGCCAAGCGCATACCCGAAACGCCGCGCGGAAAGCCGAGGTAGTTGCGGATCATCGAGCTCGTGCCGGCCTGCCCCCCGATGGCCTCGGACTCCACGACGACGGTGGCCAAGCCCTCGGACGCGGCATACACCGCAGTGGCCAGACCCGCAGGTCCGGCACCGACCACCACGACATCAGCAGTGCCCTGAAGGTCGATGTCCTCCGTGCGACCGAAGACGGTCGCGGCCACCTCGCGGACGGAGGCGGGCACGAACGGCTCGCCCCGCACCGGGTCCATCACCGGCCAGCCTTGCTCACCCGCATACCGAGACAGAATCTCCTGCCCGATCTCGGTGTCGGGGGCATACACACGGTTGGGCAGGCCGATCCGGTCCAAGAAGTCGCGGATGCCGAGCACGAGCCCGTCGGCATCGGGTGAGACCAGCCGGACGCTGTCGACCACCGGAGCGGCAACCGTGGAGCCCCAGTCCGAGAGCAACTCGGCGACCGCGGTGTGGAACTCCTCATCACGGACCCCACGCGGCATGAGGAGATAGGCGTCGTAGGTGCCGACCGCCATACCCTTACGCAGCTCGGCGGCGTCCGGCAGGAAGTCGGAGTGGTGGGCTGCGATCATCCGGCGAGCGGTGGGCACCACCTGTCGCCACGCGGAGAAGGCCTCCAGGATATCGGCGTCGGGCAGGCGGCTCTCGGCCACGAACAACGCCACGGGGCGATCGCTCGCGCGCAACTCCTCCAGCACTGAGACCGCTTCGGAACAACTGCGAGCGGTGCGCAGATAGTAGTCGCGGGCGTAGCGGTCGAACTCGTCGCGCAAGAAGTCGCCGCGGTGCTCGGAGACCAGCACGATAGCGGGGCGGTCGGGGGCATCGCTCGCGGACTCGATCACCAGTCGATCGTATGCGGCGGGACCGACACGAGATCTATCCGGAGGTCGTGGCTGCCTGCAGGACCTCGGCGAGCACGACCGGAGTGCTGATCATCGGCCAGTGACCGGAATCAATGTCAACCAGCTCCAGGTTCTTCGCCTGGGCCATCTCGGGCACATCACCAGACTCGATCCACGCGCGAGCGTCATCGGGGGTGAACTCCGGGCAGATGATCAGCGCAGGGACCTCGTGTCGGCGGGCATCGCCATACCGCACCAGTGCCTTGGTGACACCCTCCGGCACCGCGATGGCGCGCTCCTCAATACCGACTCGCATTTGATGGTTGAGGTCATCGGAGTCCGGGCCGGCGAATGGCTCCCAGCCGGGGAAAGGCATGACGCCGTTCTCGGTCGGCAAGAAGTCGGCATACCTCTCCCCATTCGAGGTCGGAAAGCCGCCGATCAGGGCCACCTTCGCCACGCGATCGGGTCGGGCATCGGCGGCCAACCAAGCCAATGTGCACGCCGCCGAGTGGCCCACCACCAGCGGGGGATCCGCCGATGCGTCGATAGCAGCCACCACGGCCGCGAGCTGGTCAATGAGGGTGGCGGTCGTCGCACCGTCGCCTTGGCCCGGCAGCGTGACCGCACGCACCTGGTGCCCATGCGCCTCCAGATGCGGCACCACTTCGTCCCACGCATGTGCATCCAGCCACAATCCCGCCACGAGCACGATATCCATAAGTCCTCCTCCTCCAGAGTTCCTCAGGTCCCCCCGGCACACTTCCCGGGCGTGGGAAAGAGTGGACCAACTACGGTCCGTCGCGCAAACCTTGGAGCACCCGCATGGCGTCATCGGTCTGCGCGACCGGCACCAAGAGATGATCGTGATAGAAGCCCGCGAGCACGTTGCAACTGATTCCGGCCTCGCCGAGCGCCGTGGCGAAGGCCGCCGTCAAACCCACGGCTTCCAGGGATGAGTGCACGCTCAGGCTGATCCAATGGGCGACGAAGTCGAAGGGCAGGCATGCGGCTTCGGCGTCCTCACGGCGCAACACCACACTGACCCCCTCGGATTCGACAACCATCGCGTGGGCAGGCAGCCCCCGCGCGTCCTCTTCCGGCACGGTGACGTAGACGAACTCACCGTCACGCACGGTTGGCTCCAAGGTGCTGAGCATGGTCTCGAGGTCGGTCTGGCCTGCCATCGGTTCATTCCTTTCGATCAAGGCTCATGGTGACGTAGAGATCGCGGGCAGCGATGGCGCAGAGCACGCCGCCGCCGAACGTCATGACCAAACCCGGCCCAGGCGCCCACCCGGCGAATCCGACGAGGCTGATCATGCGCCATACCTGCCACACGGGCAGCGCTATCGCCACGGCGGCCACGATCACTGCCTGCACCAGCGCGGCCGGGCGGAATCGCGGCGGGAGGAGTCCACCGGCGAGAGCGAGCAAGCCAACGTAGAAGATCCACAGACCCGCTCCACGAAGGCCGCTGATCGGACCAACCGGGCTGTAGAGCCAGGGCAGGGCCCCTCCGACCATCAGAATCGGGGTCGCCAGAAGCAGTCTTCGCTGTCCACGCCTGGCAGTCGTCACGGAAATGGAGGCTACCGGTTGACGGATCGCCGCGTTCTGGGATGCTAGAGCGAGTCTGATGGTGCGACATCGGGGTTCGCCATCACAAGGTGAGAGGCGACAACCGATGGACGCCGAACAACGCCAGGCCTATTGGCGGCGAAATGTCCGCTTGATGGTTGTCTTGCTGAGCATCTGGGCCTTTGTGTCCTTCGGCTGCGGCATCCTCCTCGTGGACTTCCTGAACAAAGCCTCATTCCTCGGCGTGCCGCTGGGCTTCTGGTTTGCCCAGCAGGGCTCCATCGTCATCTTTGTCATCCTGATCGCGGTCTACGTCTGGCGGATGGACAAACTCGATAAGGAATTCGGCATCAAGGAGTACGGCAGCGGGGTGCATCACTGATGAGCGACATTCAGCTGTGGACCACGGTCTTCGTCGTCATCACCTTCAGCATCTATATCTACATCGCCTACCGGAGCAGAGTCAGCGACACCGCAGGCTTCTACGTCGCCAGCGGCGGGATTCCGGCCCCGGCCAATGGAGCGGCTGTCGCGGCCGATTGGATGAGCGCCGCATCGTTCATCTCCCTGGCCGGGATCGTTGCCTTCTCGCAGAACGGGTATGCCGGGTCGGTCTTCCTGATGGGGTGGACCGGCGGCTACGTGCTGTTGGCGCTCTTGCTTGCGCCGTACCTGCGCAAGTTCGGGAAGTACACCGTCCCTGACTTCGTCGGCGACCGATACTCCGAGAGCGCGAGGATGGTCGCCGTCGTCTGCGCCATCGTCGTCTCGTTCGTCTACGTTGCCGGTCAGATGGCCGGCGCTGGCGTTGTCTTCCAACGTTTCCTGGGGGTCAACAACACGGTCGGGATCATCATCGGGATGACGGTTGTGTTCTTCTACGCCGTGCTCGGCGGGATGAAAGGCATCACCTGGACCCAGGTCGCCCAATACACCGTGTTGATCATCGCCTACATCATTCCGGCAGTGGCCATCTCCAACCAGCTCACCGGCAACCCGTTCCCGCAGATCGGGTTCGGCGAGATCCTGAGCGAACTCGATGCCATGCAGCAGGAATTGGGCATCGCGGCATACACGGAGGCCTTCACCCAGACCAGTCGGCTGAACATGGTGCTCATCACGGGCGCGCTGATGTTTGGCACCGCCGGGCTTCCGCACGTGATCGTGAGGTTCTACACGGCCAAGTCGGTCCGAGCGGCCCGCTACTCGGCGCTGTGGGCCCTGTTTTTCATCGCATTGCTCTACACCACTGCCCCGGCCATCGGTGCCTTCAGCAAGTTCAACGTGCTGGATCAACTCTCCGGCACCGAGGAGGCCGCTGCGCCAGCCTGGTACAACACCTGGAAAGACGTTGGCCTGATCGAGTTCAATGACGTCAACGGCGACGGCCTGATCAACATTACCGATTCCGCGAACGCAGCAAATGAACTGATCATCAACAACGACATCGTGGTCCTTGCCGCACCTGAGATCGCCGGTCTGCCAGCGCCGATCATCGGGTTGGTCGCGGCGGGCGGCCTCGCGGCGGCGCTGTCGACAGCGTCGGGGCTGCTCCTGGTCATTTCTTCCTCCGTCGCCAACGACGTGTACTTCAAGAAGATCAACTCCAAGGCCACCGACAAGCAGCAGTTGATGGTCGGGAGGATCGCCATGGGCGGGGCCATTCTTCTCGCCGGCTACCTGGGCATCAACCCTCCCGGATTCGTGGCGCAGGTGGTCGCCTTGGCCTTCGGATTGGCAGCCGCCAGCTTCTTCCCGATCCTGGTGCTCGGGATCTTCTGGAAGAACTGCACGGCCGCAGGCGCTACTGCCGGAATGATCGCCGGGCTGGGGACAACTCTGGCTTATCAGATCTGGACGATCGATATCTATGGCAACAGCGAAGGCATCTTCGGCATACCCGAGACTGGCTTCGGGACCGTCGGCATGCTGATCAACTTCGCGGTCACCATTGTCGTCTCACAGTTCACCGCAAAACCGACTCCAGTAATGCAGCAGTTGATCGAGGAGATCCGCTATCCCGGCCACACCGTTCTCGCCGCCAAGCACGCTGCCGGCGAACTACCCGAGGACACCTAACCCACGTCGACCTCCCGTCGACGAACTGGCAGAGCCGATCGCGCATCTGAAACCCGGGACGGTGAACCGACGCCGACCCGGCGTGAGATCGCACGTCGACGCCGAGAGGCACAAGGCGCAACTCGGCGAACCCATCAAACTCAGTCGCTCTGCTCGCCTACGGGCTGCCCTAGATCGTCTCGGTGCACCTCATGCTGGCGTTCATGTTTTTGGTTCTATGACGTCACCCGAGGGCGGACGAAGGCGCGTTCCGCTCCGTCTTTCTTCCACCCACTCCGCACCATCACGGCCCCCGCCTTCCCAGGCGCCAAACGCCAGTCCGGCATCAGGCGATTCCATCCAACCCCACCTCTGCACTTTCCGCCGTAATTCGGCGGCAAACTGGGCGGCGCCGCACCGTTCCAGCGAGGCCATCAGTTCGAAGGTGGTGAGCGCGGGCCGGGCTGAGTCTTGCGCCTGAGCAGACAAAGCCTGGAAGACGGATCTCGGGTGAAGATCGAGTTGGTCAAGCAGGAACTCGTCGGGGTGAACCGCGTCCAGGTCATGAAGAGCCAAAGAGCGCGTCGGGAAGTCTTTCAGGTTGAAGGTCACAATCACTTGACACTCGGAGACCACTGCGGCGGCCACGACGTGAGCGTCTTTGGGGTCGCATGTCATGGCTGGCACTAGGTCTTCGTATCCGGTGACCAGGGCGTCCTCGAATGCAGCCCTCATCGCTGCGACTCGGCGATTCGCCCCTTCCGCTCCGACGGTGCCAATGAGTGCGAGGTTACGCCGCAACTCTTCCAAAACATCGTCCGACCAATGTGGCCGGTAGACACCCATTTCGGCGATTCTCAGCAGCGTGTCGCAGAGTGTTGCGGGATAGAGAGTGCAGGTGTCAAAGAAGACCGGAAAACTCATTGTCCTCAGCGCATCGGAGGTGGCGGACCGTCCGTCGCCTCGTAGAGACCGACGCCCTGGGCCTCGGTAGCCATGGCGCTAAGAGACATCGCTCGCTTCTCCCGAACATGGTCCTGATATGTCAGCAGATCGCTGAGTCGCACGTACCGATGACGCCCAGGACGCTCCATCGGGAGGTCGCCGCGGTCTACGATCCGGACCAGAGTCGGTCGAGATATACCCAAGAAGTCGGCAGCCTCTTGAGTGGTCATCATTGCGTTGAGCGGTGCGACGGTCACCCCGAGGCCGTAACTCAGCGACTGTGCGACTTGGCGGAGGACATCGACCATCGCAGGCGGGATATCAGTGCGCTCTCCGTCGAGGCCGATAAGAACTGGCCGACGCTCGGGAACCTGGCCGCCGATCCGCTCCAGCGCCGAGACAAAATCAAGGATCTGTGCCTCCGTGCCTTCGTCTGGAAGATAGGTTCGGGTATCAACTGAGGTAGCAGTGCGCGTCATGTGGAGACTCCCTTCTGAGATTCACTCTAGCGTAAACGAACAAAACGAACAGCGTTTCGCTCGCTATACAAGGCGGGTGTCGAGGGACAGTCTCGGCCGTTTCGCCATCATCGGCCGGCTCGACATACCGGGCATGTGATCCCTCTCGGATCGTGACGGCCTCATGCAGTGTCGTCCCGATGTAGTGCAGTCCCACTCAGTCATCGGTAGCGTAGCCGGCTCGGAGAACACCCGCGGCCACACACTGTCGGTATGCAGCGCGCTGGGGCTGGCCTTCATAGTCGTCATGGACGCCGTTACTGCAACCCGAGCCCGTCCGTGAACGGATCGATCCCGTCGCGATAGGAGTCCGTGACGCCGCCGGTGTGCCAGCAGATGCTGCCGGCTTTCGCCACACTCCCGCCTTCGACCAGGATCAGGTCCTGAATCATCAGGTGTCCCCTGGAATCCGCCACGTTGGGCTGGAGAAACAGTGTCAGCGTGCTCGGGCGGACAGAAGGGTGCTCACTAGCGAACTCGCGTGTTTTGGCTTCGATAGCTGCCAGTGAATCGCCGAGCTCGGTGGGGATTTAGCAGACGCGCTGCCCGTCCGCTCGGCCGGTCAGCGACAACGCTGCGCGCGTCAGATCAGCGTTGGTGCGCTGGTCATCATCGCTTTCGAGCATCCCGGAGAACGCGAAGATCTGCTGCACTGGTGCCATTCCTCATAATCTAGGGCGCACACGGCAGAGGGAGGAGACCGAGTGAGCAGATCAACTGAACTGGCCGACATTTTGAACATCCTCAGCGCGGAAGCCGATCCGGCGGCCTGCCGGTCGATGAAGGAGCAATACGGCATCCACTCCGAGCAGTCGTATGGGGTGCCGATGCGACGGTTGCTCCAGATGGGCAAGGACGCTGGCACGGATCATGAACTCGCGCTGGAGCTTTGGGCACAGGGGTCCTACGAAGCACAGACCCTGGCCGCGCTGATCGATGATCCCAAGCAGGTCACGGCGCACCAGATGGAACGGTGGAGTGACGACTTCGAGAACTGGGCCATCGTCGACACCGTCTGCTTCCGACTCTTCGACAAAGCCGCCGACGCCTGGATGATGGTCGATCGATGGGTCGACGATGAGCGGCTCTACGTCAGACGTGCAGGCTTTGCGTTGCTGTGGGCCCTCGCGCTGCATGACCGCGCCGCTCCCGACACCCATTTCACGGACGCCTTAGGCCACGCCCGTCGGCACGCCGACGACCCTCGACCGCTGGTCGGCAAATCCATCACCATGGCCCTGCGAGCGATCGCTACCAAGCGACCCGCGGTGCGCGACGAGGTGGTCGCCCTAGCCGAGCGGTTGAGCGACAGCAGCGAGCCAGCCGAGCGACGCGTAGGGCGGCCCATCGTCCGTGCTTTCGGATGAAGGAGGAGGAAAACGTCATGGCGATCTACGACATCAAGAGAGAACTCAAGAACCTCTACGCGCCAGCAAACCGCGCCTGGGATCTGCTGGACGTTCCTGAGCAGCAGTTCCTTGCCATCGATGGAATCGGCAACCCCAACACAGCCGAGGCGTATGCAGGAGCGGTGAAGGCTCTGTATGCCGTGGCATACACGCTGAAGTTCGCGAACAAGAATGCCGGCGGACGAGACTTTGTTGTGGCTCCACTGGAGGGCCTCTGGACCTCAGATGACCCTGGGGCGTTCACCGCTGGTGCCAAAGACTCTTGGCGATGGACGATGCTGATCAGCCAACCTGAATGGATCACCGAGCCGATGGTCCACACCGCGAAAGAGGTGGCTCTGAAAAAGAAGAAGCTGCCCGAGATCAGCGACGTTCGCCACATGGTGACGCACGAAGGCTTGTGCGCGCAGGCTCTCCACATCGGCTCCTACGATGAGGAGGCCCCACTCCTCGCCGAACTTCGTGGACCCTTTTTCGCTGCGCGCGAACTCGACTTCAATGGGTTACATCACGAGATCTACATCGGGGACCCTCGCAGGACCGAGCCGGCCAAGCTCAAGACTGTCCTGCGCCAGCCAGTCCGGTCGACTCGCTCATGACGCGGCAGATGTCAGGGGATGCTGCGGGATCGATCCAGTTGTGTTGTCTTCTGTGGGCTGTTCCCGGTCAGGAATTGGCACTGACTCGCTACGAAGATGCGGTGCTGGCCTTCCCCCGGAGCACGACGGGAGGGTGGTTCAGCGCGCCGCCAGCGATGATGCCGACGCTCAGCCGCGCGAGGTGCAGTTCCTTGTCTTCGCCGACAAGTCTGGCTTGGACAGTTACCTCAGCGATCCGCGCCGGCTCGAACTTTCGCGGGATCGGCGCAAGGCGATCGCGCGAACAGAGTCATTTCCGGTGACCTTCCGCTAGCGCCAGCAAGCCGCCTCCGGACAGGGGAGGTTCGTGCAGATTCACCTGTTCGGCGGAGTGAGCCTCTTTGCTGACGACGGGACCCCAATCGACCCGGGTCGGCGAGGTCATGGGCACCCTCTACGCTGCCATGCAGTAAAGCAGCAGAGCAGTAGTGATGGCCGACGGGCCGGGTCCTCTACTCGCCGCGAACCGCACGCTGCACCTGGCCTGTCGGTCAGGGCAGGCTGCACCCATCAGGGCGACAACAGCGACGATCAGGCGGTTGCGCGCAGATACCTGCCGAAGTGCGGCACGGTGAAGGCGATCTGTCCGCGCTCCGCCGAATAGATCAGCCCCTTCTTTAGCAACGCATCCCGAGCGGGCGACAAGGATTGCGGCTTGCGATCCAGATATGCCGCAACGTCCGCCGTCGTGACCGACTCCACTTCGCTACTGGGCTGGCCCTCGGCCGGGACCTCCCCGAGATCGGCCATCGCGCGCAGATACTCCCGCTCCCCCGGCGTCGCCCGTTCGAAGCGTGAGCCAAAGAAGCCCACGGCCAACTCGACCTCAGCCTCGGGAGCACCGACCGTGACGTCCTGCGCGGTGATCGGCGACTGCGGAGCCAAGTCCCAGACAGCCTTGCCGTAGGCCTGGATGAAGTACGGGTAGCCACCCGTTGCCGCATACATCGCCTCCAGCGCATCCTCGGTGAAGTCGGCTCCCTCGTCCTGAGCCGGCGAGCGCAATGCCCGCTCGGCCTGTGCACGATCCAGCCGGTCGATCCGTGAATAGCGGAAGAGTCGCTCGGAGTAGGACTTGCTGGCCGACAGCACCGAGGGCACGTGCGGCAGCCCTGCCCCCACGACGATGAGCGGCAGCGACGACTGGCTCAACTCGTGGCAGGCCGCGCACAACGCCGATACGTCCTCAGGGCCCAGGTCCTGCATCTCGTCGATGAAGATCGCGACGCCCTTGCCGACGTCTGCGGCTAGCCCGGCCACGTCGGTCAACAACTCCACCAGGTCGATCTCGATGTCACCGGAATCGGCGCGTCCAGAGACGGCCACCGCGTCGATGCCGGGATTCCACCGGTCGCGGATCTTCGCGCCCGGGGCCTCACGTTGGGCAAACGCCTTGATGACGCCGAGCACGTGATCGAGTTCTTCACCGCGCGGGTGGCCCAACTCGCGCACCGCCATGTGGAGGGCGGCAGCAACCGGGCGACGCAGGCGCTGATCGGGTCGAGCCTCCAACTTGCCGGTGCCCCACTTGGCTCGAACCGCGGTGGAGCGCAAGGAGTTCAGCAAAACCGTCTTGCCGACCCCTCGGAGTCCGGTGAGCACCATCGAGCGCTCGGGCCGCCCCCGCGCGATCCGCTCCAGCACGACCGCGAAGTTGTCGAGCTGCTCATCGCGGCCCGCCAGCTCCGGAGGTCGTTGGCCAGCGCCAGGTGCGTAGGGGTTGGTGATCGGATCCACGATCAAACTGTATGCAGCAATCTAGGTTTCGCCGCAGATATCGCAATATCGACCTAGGTGTGTCGCAGACGACCTTCACCCCCAGCCACTTGTGTGACCTCCAGCGACGTATGCAGCGCTAGAAGTGTCAATACCTGGCTGGGGGTGGGGGAAACTGGGGGCGTGAGTCAACCTTTGGAGGATGTCGCGATCGGCACGCGGGTCGTCGTGCGGTATCTGATCGAGGGCGGCGACCGTGCCACCGACGCGCTCGGCTACCTCACTGAGCGCACCGACACGCACCTCACCGTGCAGATCACCACCGGACCGGTCGTTATACCGATCAGCGACATCGTGGCCGGCAAGCCCATCCCGCCACCCCCACCCCGCCGCCGAAAAATCGATGGTTCGCAGTGAGCTCCGACGCGAATGCCCTGTGTGGCACGAGCCACCACCGAATACCCGCCATCCCGCGACACGCCCAGGCTGACCGGCTCAGCCGTGCACGTGAACGCCTGAGCCGATTGCGGCGGGCGTGTCGTCGGCCCATTGCGGCTGACGATTCGTCGGACGACATCCACGGACGTCGAGCCAGTCGGGGCGCGCCCGAGGTCAGATGACTTCGGGGTCCTTGTCGTTCTCCGAGGTCATCGGCTTGCCTGCTTCGGCCCACGCCTGCATGCCACCCTCGACGTTCACCGCGTCGTAGCCCTGCTCGCGCAGGAATTCCACGGCCTGGCTGGACCGGCCACCACTGCGGCAGATCACGGCGATGCGTTCATCGATCGAGACGTTGCCCAGGCTGGTGCCGAGGTCTTTCAGCGGCGAGATGTGCGCTCCCGGGGCGTGACCAGCTCGGAATTCGTTGCGTTCGCGCACGTCAAGGAGGCGCTCATCGTCAGCCAAATCGGTGACGGAAACGGTCGGGATGTCGTTGGTCGATTCGCTCATCGCCACAGTTTGGCAGACCTACGCGGGACCGCAACACGACAAAGCGTCACTTCAAGAGCCGAGACATCCCCCGGTCAGCCAGCGGCTTGCCCTTCGTCTGACAGGTCGCGCAATACTGCAGGGCCGAGTCAGCAAACCGCACCTCGCGGACGACGTCACCGCAGACCGGACATGTCTCGCCGGTGCGCCCGTGCACCCGCATACCAGACCGTTTGGCGTCCTTCAGCTCCGCCGCAGGCTTGCCGCTGGCCGTGGCGATCGCACCGGCCAACGTGCTTTGCATCGCCGCATACAACACGTCGACCTGCTCTTGCGTCAGCGAGCTCGACATCGCAAAGGGCGACAATTTCGCCACGTGCAGGATCTCGTCGGAGTAGGCATTGCCCACTCCGGCCAGCACCTTTTGATCGCGAAGCAAGCCCTTGATTTGAGCCCGTTTTCCGGCCAGGATCTCCCCGAAGTCCTCGCGGGTGAACGACTCCCCGAGGGGATCTGGCCCCAGCGCGGCCACCCCAGGCACCAACTGCGGATCGGCCACGAGGTATGCCGCCAACCCCTTGCGCGTGCCCGCCTCGGTCAGGTCGAAACCCGAACCGTCGTCAAGTCGCACCCGCAGCGCGATCGGCGACCGTCCAGGATTCACCCGCTTCGTCGACAACGTCTCGGACCAGCGAAGCCACCCGGCGCGAGCCAGGTGAAAGACCAGATGAGTGCCGTCCACGTCCAGGTCGATGAACTTGCCGTGCCGCGAAGCCCCGTCGATGGGCCGACCCAACAGTGCATCCGGCGGCGGGTCGAACGTCTTCAGCACCGCGATCGAGCCCAGCTCGACGTCGGTCACCACGCGCCCCACCGCGCGCTCACGCAAAAAATCCACCAGGGCGTGCACCTCGGGCAACTCCGGCATCGTGCCTCCTATGACAGCATCGGCACCCAAGAGGAACGCTTGAGCCGTCCCATCCGCTGCCGTGCGCTTTGCACCAGGGTATGCAGTGTGAAGCCTTCGGCGGCGCGCAACATCGGCACCGGGGTGCTCAACCGACCAGGCAGCAACTCGTCGGTAGCGATCGGGAGGCCGTGCGAGAGGACCTGCTGGGCTGGGGTGAGCTGGCGGATCGCGATGACCTCGACCGAGTCGGGGTGGGCACGCGCAAAGTCGCCGTAGAGCGCGGGGTCGTGCTGCCCGTCGTCGCCGACCAGGATCCACCGACACTTTGGGAATTCATTCGCCAGCCGGTCGAGCTGGCTGCTCTTGTGCAGCTGGCCGCTGCGGAACCACCCCGTATTCGTCGGGCCCCAATCGGTGAGCAGAAGCGGCCCGGTCGGATAGTCATGACGGCGCAAAAAGCGGGTGAGCGTCGGCGCGGTGTTCCACGCCCCGGTCGAGACGTAAAAGATCGGCGTGCCCGGCGTTTCGGCGAGGAACGAGCGGTACATCGCGGCCATGCCGGGCACGGGTTCGCGCCGCTGCTCGGAGCGGACAAAGGTGTTCCACGCCGCGATCAGGGGCCGGGGCAAGTGGGTCACCATGACCGTGTCATCGATGTCGCTGATCAGACCGATCTCGGTGGCCGAGTCCACGATGTGGCAACTGACCCGGATGCTGTCGCCGTTGACCGCGCTGAGCACAGCTTGATGCCAGCCAGCCGCCAGACCGTGACCCGGCACCATCACATCGATGTAGCCTCCCCGGTCGGTCCGCATCACCACTGAGGCCTCGCCGATCTCTATGCGGATCGCGGTATTCATCGCCGGGGCGGTGACGAAAGCCCGCCAACCACGTCGGGCCAAGTCCGCTTCTTCGACTTCTTGACGCGATTGCGCGGCCGAGGCGTTGCCGGCGGACAGGTCACTGCCCGGCGGCTCCTTGCTCAACAACACCCGAGCCAACACCCGGACCTGCCCGGAGTTGCCGTATCCGGTGTAGCCGATCAAGCGCTCCTGCCACCCGCGAGCGCGCAGCACGGATTCGACGTTGCCGAAGACGGCGTTCTCCAGCAGCGCTGCGATGTGCGGACGAGCCATGCGGCATACCTTAGGGCCGAGAGATCAACAGCAGGTGTGCGGGAGCCATGAGGCCCCGGTGGGCGGCAAGTTTGAGCCGAGTCAGTCGCGAACGGTCGAAGGGTCGACCTTGCCGCCGCGCAGGTCTTTCGCCGAGGTGGCTTTGTCGGCTGCCTTTTTGGAGGAGGTCTTCTTCTTGCCTGCGGCCTTTCCCTTGGCTGCGCCGGGGTCGAGGGCAGCCCAGGTCGGTCCGTCCATCAGCCCGGTGACCTCGATTCCTGCCTTCTCCTGAGCGGCGCGGACGGCCTTCTCCGTGTTGGGTCCGAAGATCCCATCTGCTTCGGCCCCGATGAGCTCCTGAGCTTTGACCACCGCCGGACCCTGATCGCCGTCGGCCACGGTCATCTCGCGGTAGGCCAGCGTGGGGTTGTCTCGCTGCTCCAGCTGGTGCCACAACAACGCTGAGGTCGTTTCGTTCGCACTCAGCAGCGGGTCCTCTTCTGTGAACTCGAGGAGCGCTTTGGCCGTGGCGGGACCGAACGAGCCGTCGACGTCGATGCCGAGGGCGGTCTGCAGGACCTCGACACCTGGACCCTTCGAGCCCTGCTCCAGCACGACGCGCTTGTATGGGGTGTAATCCGTGGTCATGTAGTCGGCCAGCGGGATCGCGAGCCCGGCTTCGGGGATCGTGGGCAGGTTGTAGCCCAGCGCTGCGGCATACGTCAGCTGGTCCATCACCCCAGTCTGCGGGATTCCCTTTTCGTCCTGCCAGGTCAACAAGGCCGCGCGGGTGCCCGCATCCAGTGTGCCGGTGGTCTTGACTCCGAGAAGGGGCTGCACGAGAGCGACACCGGCACCGGAACCGCCGGGGCGCACAGAGTCATAACCACTGTCCGGGGCGCTGATCAAGCCGGTCGGGCAAGGCTCGGTGCGGATTCCGACGGGAATCGCGGCGTATTGGCCGGCCACGACGGCGCACGGACCCTGGTCGACCTGCTCCAGAGCCATTCCGGTCCACCACGAGGTGCGCATCATCGCGCCGTCCCAGGTGAACGAGAAGTGCATGTGGTCGGTGTGGGCCGACTGTCCGGCATACCCCTGCCAGCCTTTGCCGTCGGGACGCCAGGAGTGTGCATTCCAGATGACTGACTGGATGCCGAGGCGCTTGGCCATCTCGCCGTCGTTGTCCGTCAGCCAGATCGCGACCGAGTCGCCGATGCGCCGATCGGAGGGGTTGCCAGCGTTCAGCGGCCAGTCCAGCGCACGCCCGTCGTAGTGTTCGGACTTCTGGTCGATGCACATGCGTGACGTGCTGTAGTTCGCGCGGCCATAGGTGGTGCCGATGAGGTTCCCGAAGGCCTCAAGCCCAGGCTTGTCGAGTGGGTCGCAGACCACATTCGGCTGCCAGGCCTCGATGACGTCGACTTCTGCCGGGAGCGCGTCGTTGCTCGGCGGGCTAGCCACGGGGTATGCAGGGTCGGCCGGGAGCAGCGGAAGGGGCGAGGGACCGGTGGAGCTGCCGCCGTAGCCACTCCCCTTTCGGACCTTGGCGGTGCCGCTGGACTTCGAGTCTTCCCTCGAGGAGCTGTCTGTCGTGGCAGACGCAGCCGCATCTCCGCTTGCCGACTCCCCTGCGCCATGGGTGGCGTCCACCTGCGCAGTCTCGGAGTTGTCCACCGGCGCAGCGCCATCCGACTCTTGGGCCATCGCTCCGCTGGCATAACTCATCGACAACACAACGGCTAAGGCTAGCGAGCGGCTAAAGCCACGACCCCCTGCAGACACACTGATCTCCTTGGAATTAATAAGTGAACAATGAGAACTGTAAGCCCCCCTTTGAGATATCGCATAGTCAGTTATCAGACCGTTACCTCGCCGTCACCAACACGTCAGACTTCCTGTGACTGGTGTGGCTCGTGAGGTTGATGTGGCGTGACACCTCGGCCTACTGCGTCTCCTGCAGTTTGGCCACCTGAGCCTTGATGACCTGGCTCAACTGGTCTTCGTCCAGACCGGTGGCGAAGCCGGCGACGATCATCTGGTCCTCCATGGTGCCGCCCATGATCATGTCCACCGTGAACTCACCCATCGAGACCGACAACTTGGTGCCGTCAAGGGACTCCAGGTCCCCAAAGGACATCACCATGGAGCCTTCTTCTTCGTCAAGCGTGACCTCGTCGCATTCATCGTTGACCGACGACAACGGCCTCAAGGGAGATTCGCCTTCGACCGTGGCCACGACCAGATTCAGCGTCGTCGGCAGCGGCGAGGAGGCATCGCCTTGGGTAAACATGACGCTGGACTGAGCGGTGAAATCATCGTTGCTCAGATCGGTGGCCTCCAGTGCTTTGAGACACGACTCCGGCACGTCTTGGCCCTCAACAGGGCCGCCAGCGAGTCGTCTGAGGGAGAATCGGTGGCCTCGGCGCTGTCGGCAGCAACCTCCTCCACCTCCCCGCGAGTGAATCCGTCAAGTGGGAACTCTTCGCTGGTCAGCAGCACCTCCGACGTCTGCGCTTGGTCCAGCTCCAAGCCGCCCCCGCATGCGCTCAGACCCACCATGGCGGTGGCGATCAATGCTGTCGTCGTCCTTCTACCCATGGCCAGAGGCTACCCACTCTGGGTCGTTCGGCGGCGCGTCGCTCACTTCCATCTATCCAGGGTCGGCTGTCAAGATACGGCGTGCGCATTGCGATCAGGACGTTGGGTGAGTTGTTCATCACCGTCGGCGTCCTGCTTTTGCTCTTCTTGGTGTGGCAGTTGTGGTGGACCGACGTCGAGGCCAATGCCGAGTCCCGCGACATTCTCCAGACCACCCGCGCCGTTTTCACCGGCGAAGAGATCCCCGCCGATCTCAGGGTTGAGCCGAGCACGGGGAACCGGTCCCACGGGTGCCGCGCTGGCCATCGTCTACATGCCGACGATCGGTGAGACTCGCGCGGTCCTGGAGGGCGTCGAGCTGAGCGTGCTGAATCAGGGGGTGCTCGGTCAATACCCCGATTCCGAGGATCCCGGCGAGGTCGGCAACTTCGCCGTGGCCGGCCACCGCACGACATACGGGCGGCCGTTGTGGAACGTCGCGAATCTCCAGCCGGGCGATCCCATCATTGTCGAAACCAAAGACGACTACTTCGTTTACCGCTTCGACCGCATACAAATTGTGACGCCTTATCAAACCGAAGTCATCGCCGACGTTCCTGGAGATCCAGAAGCAGAGGCCACCGAGCCGTGGATGGTGATGACCGCATGTCATCCCAAGTTCAGTGCCGCGCAGCGCATTGTGGCGTTCAACTCCTTCGATTATCAGCAACCACGGTCGCAGGGGATGCCTGCGGAGTTAGGCGGGTGAGGTCCTGATGTATGGCGCTTTGTGGCGTTCGCTGCCCGGACCGGTGTGGCTCCGGCTGCTGATGATGCTCATCCTGCTGGCCGCCGTCGTGGTCGTCCTGTTCCTCTGGGTCTTCCCCGAGATTGCCCCGCTGATGCCCTTCAACGACAACACCGTCGAGTAGCGGAGCCGATCGCGACCGCCGATGTGACCGGTAAGCGCCATCGCTTCTAGCCGATATCGGCGGACACGCCGTCGGCTCATGGGCCGGCATACCGTCGCCTCAAGCCGCGGTATGCCGTGTGACAGGTGTCATGGTCACGTTGTGACGTCCGGGGATGGGGCGGCGTGCGGCGGATCGCAATGCTGGATGGCATGAGCACATTCACTGCCGACCACACGGTCCAGCACGCCACAGCGATCAGCCTCTCGGGGGTAAGCAAGAGCTTCAGCGGTGGGACGTCGAAGCCGCGAGTGCACGCTGTGCGCAACGTTGACCTCGGCATCCGCCCCGGCGAGATCGTCGCTTTCCTCGGCCCGAACGGCGCCGGCAAGACCACCACCATCGACATGATGCTTGGCCTCACTCAGCCCGATAGCGGACAGGTCACCGTGCTCGGACAGACCCCACGCGAGGCTGTGTCCGCAGGCCGCGTCAGCGCCGTGCTGCAAACCGGCGGCCTGTTGCGGGACCTGTCGGTGCGCGAAACCGTCATGATGATCGCGTCCACTTTTGCTGAGCACAGCCCGGTGGATGACGTCATCGAGCGCGCCGGGCTGAGCGACATGAGTGGACGCAAGGTCTCCAAGTGCTCCGGCGGCGAGCAGCAGCGACTGCGTTTTGCGCTCGCGCTGCTGCCCGATCCCGACGTACTGATCCTGGATGAGCCCACCGCCGGGATGGACGTCTCAGCACGACGCGACTTCTGGGCCGCGATGCACGCGGAGGCGGACCAGGGGCGCACGGTGGTTTTCGCCACCCATTACCTCGAGGAAGCCGATGCCTTCGCTGACCGCATCGTGCTGATCGCGCGTGGGGTCATCGTGGCCGACGGCACCACCCAGGACATCCGATCGCGCGCCACCGGCCGACAGGTCGGGGCCGATCTCCCGCCAGAGGCCAATGTGAGTGCGGTCGCCGAGCAACTTCGCGGCATACCCGGAGTGGGGCGGGTCGACCTCGAAGGCCACCGAATCACCGTGCTCTCCGGCGACTCCGACTCGATCGCACGGGTGCTCTTGACCGAGCTCGGCGGGCGCAACCTCGAGATCACTACCGGCTCCCTGGAGACCGCATTCATGACCATCACCCAAGACTCGAACACAGAAGGGGCACGCGCATGAACACCACATATCTCGCGCTGGAGACCAAGCGGATCACCCGGGACTACGTGACCATGTTCTTCACCGCCGTCCTGCCGGCTTTCTTCTATCTCATCTTCGGCGCGAGCCAGGACTACTCAAGCCAGCAGGCCGGCAACGGCAACGTCGCGATGTACATCATGATCTCGATGGCGGCCTATGGCGCCGTGGTCGCGACCGTGGGGATCGGCGGGATGGCCGCAGTCGAGCGCATGCAGGGTTGGGGCCGCCAACTCGCGCTCACTCCGATGACTGACGGCGCGTACGTCGCGATCAAGGCCGCCATCGCTCTGATGATCGCCGCCATCCCGATCGGGCTGGTGTTCGTGCTGGGCGCGTTCACCGGGGCCGAGGGCGACGCACGGGTGTGGGTGTTCAGCGCCCTGATCCTGCTTGCGGGGGCGACAACCTTTTCGCTCTACGGTCTGTGCTTCGGCTTGGCCTTCCGCTCCGAGGCGGCCGTCAGCGCGGCGAGTGGCACCTTGGTCATCCTCGGCTTTATGGGCAACATCTTCTTCCCACTCTCCGGTTGGCTGCTGACCGTCGCGAAGTTCACCCCGCTCTACGGCTACGTGCAACTGGCGCGCTATCCGCTGACCGAAGGGTTCAACCTCGACACGACCACGGGCGCGATGATCGAGGAGGCCGGTTGGGTGCCAGTGACTAACGTGGTCATATGGACGCTGATCTTCGCGGTGCTGGCGACGATGCTCGTGCGCCGAGGGCGAGGACGACAGTGAAACGCAAGACCGACCTGCGCAACCCGTGGGAAAAGTACGGCTGGGTGATGAGCTCCATCTGGCTGGTCTTCTTGATCTTCCCGCTCGTGGCGGCATTGAACGCACCGACCGCCTGGGTATGGCGCCTCGTCGCCATCGCGCTAGTGATCGTCTTCGGCGCGGTCTACGTGCGAGCGTTCATCGCTTTGGGGCACACCCTGACGGCCAAGCAACACCGCAGTCTGGGGGTCTCACGATTCCTAGTCCTCGGAGCGTTGGGCCTGGCCATGGCCCCCGTCATCGGTTGGCAAGCCGTCGGAGTTACCCCGTTCATGGTTGCCTTCTCGTCGTTCTTCTTCACCCGCCGCGTGGCGCTCGGCGTCATCGTCGCTGCCCTGGTGCTGACCGGTCTGGCGATTGTGTTCGGTGGACCGGAGTTGTCGATCCTGCCCGCGATCGTGCTGCTGGTGGGCGTCAGCACACAGTTGGTCAACACGCTGGATCGACACCAAGGAGAAGCGCAAGAACTCAGCACTCAAGTCACGCTGGCCACCGAGCGCGACCGGGTGGCGCGCGACGTGCACGACGTGTTGGGTCACTCGCTGACGGTCATTGCGGTGAAGGCCGAGCTGGCGCAGCGGCTGATGGATCTGGACCCGGAGCGAGCCAAGGATGAGTTGACGCAGATCCAGACGCTGAGTCGCCAAGCGCTGGCCGAGGTCCGCACTACGGTCGGTGGACTGCGCTCGGCCCGGCTAGAAGACGAGCTGCTGACCGCCCAAACGGTGCTGACCGATGCGGGAATCGGGTGCACCATCACCGGGGACAGCACCACGGTCGACCCGCGCCACCGCACCGTGTGCGCCTGGGTCCTGCGCGAGGCGGTGACCAATGTGGTCCGTCATAGTCGGGCCACCGAATGCACCGTGGAGTTGAGCTCCTCTGGCGTCATCGTGACTGACAACGGTCGTGGGCTGACCCGCTCGCCGCTGAACGGCCAACCCGGCAATGGTCACCGCGCCGGCAACGGCATACGGGGATTGACCGAGCGCGTTGAGGCCGTGGGCGGCACGCTCGACGTGGTCGCAGGCGCACCGGGTCAGGGCACCGCGCTGAAGGTCAGCTTGTGATCCGGCTGCTGTTGGCCGACGACCAAGGTTTGGTCCGAGGGGCCCTTGCGGCCCTGCTCGGTCTGGAGCCCGACCTGGAGGTAGTGGCCCAAGTCGCTCGCGGCGATGAGGTGCTCGCAGCGGCTCGGGAGCACGCGATCGACGTGGCGTTGCTGGATGTCGAAATGCCGGGGATGGACGGCATTGAGGTATGCCGTCAGCTCACTGAGCAGTTGCCACATGTCCGCTCGTTGATCGTGACCACGTTTGGCCGGCCAGGTTTCCTGCGCCGAGCGGTGGACGCGGGAGCTGGTGGCTTCGTCGTCAAAGACACACCCGCCAGCGAACTCGCCGCCGCCGTCCGATCGGTGCACGACGGCATACGCGTCATCGACCCCACACTGGCCACCGAGTCGCTGCTGGACGGGATGAATCCGCTCACCGAGCGGGAGCAGGACGTGCTGCGGGTGGCGCTGACCGGGGTGCCGGTCACCGATATTGCCCGGCAGATTCACCTCTCACCCGGCACGGTGCGTAACTACCTCTCCAGCGCCATCGGCAAAACGCACACCGCCACCCGCGGAGAGGCAGCCCAAGTCGCCCAGCGCCGCGGCTGGCTCTAGCCACCCCCAGCCACCAAGAGGACCTCCAGCGCTTTATTCAGCGCTAGAGGTGGCAACAACTGGCTGGGGGTGGCCGAAGGGGGAAGTGGGTGCTAGCTGGTGAGGGGAAGCGCCTCGACATCGGGCACGGAGTCAGTCGCCAACCGGGCGTGGGTCTCGACGTCAAAGCGTTCGTCGTCGTAGCGCAACTTCGAGCGCTCTATGCCCTCGGCGATGAAACCTGCGCGGGTGGCGACCTTGCACGACTTGGGGTGGTTCACCCGATGCCCGAGCTCCAGGCGGAACAGCCCCAATTCCTCGAAGCCGTATGCCGCCACGGCCGTGGTCGCCCGAGATGCCAACCCCAGCCCGCGGGTAAACTCGGACAGCCAATACGACATCCAGGCTGTGTCGTGTCGGTGCTCGATCTCACTCAGCGCCACTCCACCGACCGGCACGTCGTCGACCGTGATCGCAAACGCGGCAGCGTCTCCGGCTCCGCGCCCGGAATGCCAGCGCTCGATCCACTCACGCGCTTCGAGCTCGCTGGTCAGCGGCCCACCCTGGTTGTTGAGGTCCTCGGAAGCGAAGGCGGTCAGCAGCGAGATGGCGTCGTCGAGGCGCCACGGGCGCACTACAAGTGAGGTCACCGGGCGGATTCTAGTGCCGCCAGTCGGACACTTCGTGGAGACGTTTCTCGGCTAGTCCGAGGTGAGCTCGCGCTTGAGGATCTTGCCGGTCGCCCCCTTGGGCAGGGCATCGATGAAGTGGATATGCCGCGGATACTTGTATGCCGCGACCTGGGAGCGCACGTGCTCGCGGATTTCGTCTTCGGTGGCCTCGGCACCGTCGGCCAAGACGACGTAGGCCGCGACCTCTTCGCCCAACTCCTCGTGCGGCACCCCGACCACCGCCGCTTCGGCCACCGCTTCGTGCTCGTAGAGAACTTCCTCGATCTCGCGGGGATAGATGTTCAGCCCGCCACGGATGATCATGTCCTTCTTGCGATCAACGATCACGTAGTAGCCGTCCTCGTCCTTGCGGGCCAAGTCGCCAGAGTGGAACCAGCCGTCGACGATGGCCGCAGCCGTCGCCTCCTCGTTGCCCCAGTAGCCCGCCATGATGTTTTCACCGCGGATGGCTATCTCACCGATCTCACCCTCCGCCGCATCCTCGCCGCTGGGGTCGAGCAGCTTCATCTCCACGCCACGGATCGGGGTGCCGATGGACCCGGCCTTTCGCTCGGCATCCGGATGGTTGAACGAAGCCACCGGGCTGGTCTCCGACAGGCCGTAGCCCTCCAGGATCACGCAACTAAAGGCTTCTTCGAACTTGCGCAGCACCTCGACAGGCATCGAGGAGCCGCCGCTGATCGCGGTCCGCAGGCTCGACAGGTCCGGCTGAGACTCCGCGCGTCCCGCCGCAGCCAACATCGCTCCATACATCGTCGGCACGCCCTCGAAGACGGTGACCTTGTCGCGCTCGATGACCTCGAGCGCCTTGGCCGGGTCGAACCGGGGGATCAGTGTCAACGTCGAGCCGTTGGCAAAGGCGGCGTTCATCCCGCAGGTCATCCCGAAGACGTGAAAGAGCGGCAAGCAGCCCATCACAACATCGTTGGTGTCCAGGTGAATCAGCGTCTCGGCGGTGCTGCGCTGGTTGGTGTCCAAGTTGTGGTGGGTCAGCTCGGCACCCTTGGGGTGGCCCGTGGTGCCCGAGGTGTAGAGGATCACGGCCGTGTCGGAGTCCTCACGCTCGGCAATCGCTGTATGCGGCTCGACATCAGCCAGCAGATCGCCCAGACCCTCAGGCCCCACGGGCACGAGTTGCGCACCGGCAACGTCGGCCGCCACCTGCACCTCGTCGCCCGGCATCGCGAAGATGAGTTTGACCCCAGAGTCGTTCAGGTAGTGCTCGATCTCGCGCCGTTTGAACAGCGGATTCATCGGGACCACGACGGCACCCACGCGCAGCGCGCCGTAGTAGATCACCGGGAAAGACGGCAGATTGGGCAGCATCACCGCAATCCGATCGCCTGCCTCCACCCCCTGCGCCAAGAGCCAGGCGGCCAGGCGCTGAGCGGCACCGTCCACCTCTCGATAGCTCACGCGATGATCATCGAGGATGATCGCGGCTTGGTCAGGGTGGTGCTCAGCGGTGTTGCTGAGATGCTTCGCCAGGTTGGTCATCGTTGACTCCTTGTGCAGGGACCGCGGTTACGGTCTGAGATAGACCTTCTCATCTCGACCCGACAGCGCGCTTCTCAGCCCCCGGCCGGCTCAACCCCGCTCGGCGCCAACCCACCGCCCAGGGTGGCGATCACGGTCTGCAGGCTGTCGATGTCGTGCACTGCCTTGTCGTCGCGATATCGCAACACTCGAGCAAAGCGCAGGGCGACTCCACCGGGATAACGACGGGATCGCTGCACGCCATCGACCGCGATCTCGACGACCTGCTCGGGCCGGACGAAGACGACGTGGCCGCTGCGACGGGTCTCCAAACCCAAGAAGCGCTCGGTCTGCCACCGCAACATCTCATCTGTCATGCCCTTGAACGTCTTGCCTAACATGACCAGGTCGTCCGTGTGCTCGTTGCGCGCGGCGAGGTGGATGTTGGACAGCATGCCTTGACGTCGCCCGCTCCCCCACTCGACTGCGGTGACCACTAAATCGAGGGTATGCCGAGGCTTCACCTTGACCCATCCCTCACCACGCCGACCCGCCATGTACGGCGCGTCGAGCGCCTTGACGATCACGCCCTCGTGGCCAGCGGCGACCTGCTCCTCAAAGAACAGTCGGGCTGCGCTGGGGTCGGCCGTGACGATCCGTGGCACAAGCAGATGGGGGGCCAGCTCGTTCAGCACCTGCCATCGGCCGGCATTCGACATATCGATCAGGTCCGTGCCGCCGCGATGCATGGCGTCGAAGAGGTACGTCGTCAGCGGCACCTGCTCGCGCAACTCCTCCGGGTTGGCGCTGCTCGCCGTCCGAGCGCCGGTGACCTGAAAAGGCTCGGGGCGGCCATCGGGCCGCAGGGCGATGATTTCGCCGTCGAGCACGGCCGCACGCGTCGGCAGCAGTTTGAGCGCCTCAACTACTTCGGGCACTCGATCGGTGATCTCATCCAGGGTCCGCGTGAAGATGTGCACCTCCCGACCACTCGGGGAATCCCATAGGTGGGCTTGGATGCGGATGCCGTCGACCTTGCACTCCAGGGCCACCGGACGCTCATCGTGCAGCGCGTCCTCAACGGTCGGTGCCGAGCCCGACAGCATCGGCCGCAGTGGGCGGCCCACGCGCAGGGTCATCGCCGTCAGTGCCGCCATGGCCGCTTCTTCGTTGGGCGCAGACAATGCCACCCTCGCGACCGGACCGGGATATCCCGCCCGCATCACCGCCGCCCGCACGATGTGATCATCGATCCCCGCCGCCTGGGCGATGGCCTGCAAGAGCACGCCGTCGCTGGCTCCTTGCCGCAAATCACCGGTGATCAAGGCAGCCAACCACCGCTGCTCGGCCACGGTCGCCCGGCCAAACAGGCCTTTGATGGCCTTGCGCCTCTTGCTCGCCGACCCCCCACCGGAGAGTTCCGCCATCACCGTGAGTGCGGTGTCAGTCTGCTCGATGGTCAGCGTGGCCTGCGTTGCTGGCTGTGGGAGGTCACGCAATCCGCGCCAACTGACCCCCACCCGCCGTTGCGGCAAGGTGCCGGCCACATAGTCGGCAACGACCTCGATGCAGTGGTGCCCGCGACCGTGCGTGGCGACCGTCTCTTGCAGCATGTGGGCCAGGGTCGACACCTTCGCTGAGCGCGACGAAGTGCCAGCCACTGAGGCCGACGTTTCGATCACCCGACTCAACTTCATACCGGATATCTTGCCTGGCATGTGATCTCGGTCACGCACCGGCCTTACGGGCAAGGGTCATCGTTGCGAGATCCCTTGGGTATGCCGTGCTGCCGAGGCCCTCTCGGCGTGAGCTCAGGGCTCGCTTGGCGCCGAGTCGGTTGTGGGAATCGATGTCGACTCCGCGTCGTCAGAGGTGCCCCCACCGCCGGGCCCGTCCTCGATCGTCGACATTAAGAACACGGCCCCCAGTGCAATGAACGTGGCCCCCACGATCAGGAGGGCGGTGCTGCGGGTAAAGGAGGCCGCCTTGAGGATCTCCGGGAACTTGTCCAGGATCGACTCCACTGCGTTCATGTTGTGACCGTGGATCTGCAGGTCAGCGGACTTCTCGGCTCGCAAACGCAGATTAGATGATTCAGTGCGGAAACACTTGACAAACCCCAACACCCCCCCCTTACCGTTATTAAGGTCTTGCATTGCCGCGGACGAACGTCATTCGCTCCAAACTACGGTCACGACGCACTAACAGAGTTGGAGAAGTTGGCCATGAATAGAACCAAAATTAGTGGCGCTTTCAGTGCTTTTGTCCTAGCCGCGACACTAGTTGGTCCTGCCGATGCGGCAGACGATGCGGCAGATGATTCCGTCGATTTCACGCAGGATGTCGAAGTCATTCCAGCATTCGATACTGACCTTCCAGTCGGTCAACTGAAATATTCAGTTACACCCGATTCTCGCAATACAACTGGGTTAAAATCGCCCGCATTCATTTGCAGCATAAGTGCCTCAAACCCTCAACAATACCGCACCTTCTACGTTAGAGGGTCCGGACTCCAAAGTTGCGCAGGAAGCGGCTGGCAGCCACAAAACGTTAAAGTGACTATACAGAAATACAAGACTCTCGGGATCTGGAACAACATTGCCAGTGATACTACTGGCTGGGTGAATATAAAATTTGCTAGTAAGACAGTCTCGAAAAACTGCAAGAGTTTGGGTGTTCAAACCTACCGAATTGTTGTTGATGCCTACGTGACTTACGGGCGTCAAAAGAAATCGGCTCAGTCGGCGGACTACGTACGGTTTAAGTGTAGTTAGTCGCGAGGTGCGCCCCAGCGCCTACGTATAGGACGGCGAGGATCCGGTTCGTGAGTTCCTGATTGCGTAGTGGACCCTTTGGGTATAGTCGGATCCCAAGCGGGGATTATTTGCGGGTAGGAATCTGTGTCGCTGCGGCGTGCGTAGCGTAGACCGGCAATTAAGCGCTTTATGGTGTCCATGATCGCAAGGGTACCTTAAGTAACAACTCTATAGTCGGTTGGGCGGCGGGATATATACTTTGCCCAAAAAGTGATTGTGGAGCAACGCCAAGCGGATTGGCTTCTCGGCTCGCAGACCAGCACGAACCTCGATGGCCGCGAGCGCCGACCCGATCACGAAGAGCACCGCAGCCAAGGCCAACGTCGTCAGCGCTCCGGCGAATCGTGCTCGTTGGGCAAAGGAGCCGTCGACCCATGAGTCGGCCGGCATCTCCCCTTGGCCGCTGACGTCGACGCCGAGGATGTAGCGAGAACTGGCGACGACCACGATCAGCAACGCGAGGAACGCGACGATCGCTACCGTCACGGTGAACGGCAGGTCGTAGGTGCCCCGCACGATGCGCACGCCTTCCTTGTCGCCGGTCTCGGACTCGTCCTCATCCAACCCTGGCCCACCCGTTCTTGGCCGGCCCGATCCTGCCTCGTCCGCGTCGGTGTCGTCCACATACTCGTCGCTGAAGTGCGATGCGTCCCATGGCGACTCGTCACACTCCGACTCGTCCCTTGACTCATCCCTGGGCTCATCCCTGGGCTCATCCTCAGAGTCCCTCGGGGGCTTGGTCATGGTCGCCTCTTTCCGTTGGCGGCTCATCTTCCTCCGCCACCTCGTGGCGCGCTAGCCCCAAAGTCGCCGGGCCAGGGCCTCCAACAGGCAAGATGGTCTCCGGGCGTCCCGAGCGACACGTCCCCCGGAGCACGACCTACGACAGGCGAGGCGGCCATGGCAGCGGCAGACCGATCGGCATACGGACTGGAACCTGGGTGGTACAAGCAGGGCGAGTTCTGGATCTATCCGAACGGGATCCTCATCGGCATGGTGATGTGGTGGATCACCGGCAACCTGTTCATCCTGGTCGTTGCGATCGCAATCTCGGTGCCGCTGAGTTTGGCCTACTCGCAATTCAAGCGGAACTCCCGCCAAAGCCGAGGCAAGGAGAAGAAGTGAGCGAGCCCGTTCAGATCCCCGAGGCGCTGAGCGCCGACTTGCACGACGTGTATCGGCACCTGCACGCTCACCCCGAGTTGTCGTCGGTCGAGCATGAGACTCAGGCCCTGATCGCCGAACGAATGACTGCCTTGGGGTATGCATGCACCCCCTGCGGTGAAACCGGCCTGATCGCCGCGTTGAGCAACGGCGAAGGCCCCATCGTGGCGTTTCGTGCCGACATTGACGGGCTGCCGTTGCCGGAGGACACCGGGTTGGACTACGCCAGCACGGCTCGCGGCACCCTGCCCGACGGCAGCGACGTGCCCGTGATGCACGCCTGCGGTCACGACACCCACATCACCTGCGCCATCGGAGCCGCAACGTTGCTGGCCAGCGACCGCAGCGACTGGGCCGGCACGGTGATCTTTATTTTCCAGCCCGCCGAGGAGACGGCCGTCGGTGCCCAGGCGATGCTCGACGACGGGTTGTGGGCCAAGGCCCTTCCGGAGGGCCGACTGCCGGAGGTCGTCTATAGCCAGCACGTCTGGCCCGGTCGCGCGGGGACCGTCGAGATCACGCCGGGCCCGGCGATGGCGATGGCCGATTCGTGGAAGGTCACGGTGCACGGCCGCGGCGGCCACGGCTCCCGGCCGGAGGGCACGATTGACCCGGTGGTGCTCACGGCATACATGATCGTGCGGATTCAGAGCATCGTGGCCCGCGAGATCTCGGCGCACAGTGCCGCCGTCATCACCGTGGCGACGCTCCAGGCGGGGCTAAAAGAAAACATCATCCCGGCCACCGCAGAGTTCACCATCAACGTCCGCAACCTCGACGATGGCGTGCGCGACTCGGTGTTGGCTGCCCTGCGCCGGGTGATCGTGGCCGAGGCACAGGCTTCGGGGGCACCTGAGCCGACGATCGAGGAGCTCTACACCTTTCCGCTGCTGGTCAACGACGAAGAGCTCACCGCCGAGGCCATGGACATCATCGCCGCCGACATCGGGGAAGCCAACGTCGGGACCGTTCCGCCCTCGATGGGCAGTGAGGACTTCGGTCATCTGCCGCAGGCCATCGGCGTGCCCGGGGTCTACTGGTTCTTCGGTGGGCATCCGCAGGAGCTGCTCGACAGTGGGGAGCCGGTGCCGTTCAACCACTCGCCGTTCTTTGCCCCGGTGCTGGAGCCGACCCTGTCCACCGGGGTTCGCGCTGCATACGTGATGCTGCGGCACCGGCTGCGTCGCCCGCGCTGACCACGTCCGGCCGACCAGAGCACGTCGCTCAGGTCAGCGCGATCAAGGCCAGGGCGCTGCTCGCCACCGCGACCCACAGCAGGCCGCCCAGGATCATCGGTCCCCACCCGGCCTCGCGGATCGCCGAGAGCGGAGTTTGAGCACCGATCGCGGCCATTGCCACGCAGGTGCCCGCCAATGCAGCCATCCGCAGGGGCTCCAGGGCCTCGTCCGGTATGCCGCCGGCTGAGCGCAACCCCGCGGCCAGCAAGAAGAGCACCAGGAACGGCGGGACGAGTTTGGTGATCGACAGCCTGCCCGACCCCTCATCGCCGACGTCACCTGTCCCGTCGACATCCCGGGTCGACCGCTGAGCGGAGTATCCATGCCACATCGCCAACGGGATGATCGCCAGGGTCCGGGTCAGCTTGACCACCACCGCCCCACTGGCGGCCACCGCGCCGTATGCCGTCCCCGCCGCGACCACCGAGGAGGTGTCGTTGATCGCGGTGCCGGCCCAGATCGCGAAGGTCTGCTCGGACAAGCCCATCGCGTGACCGAGCAACGGGAAAAGCACCGCCGCGGCTGCGTTGTAAGCGAAGATCACCGCCATCGACACGGCCATCGCCGAGGTCCCGGCACCGATCACGGCACCGATCGTGGCAATCGCGGAGGCCCCACAGATGGTGGTCCCGACGGTGACCAGGGTCGCGACCTGGTCCTGGACGCCGAGCAGGCGTCCGAGGAACGGGCCGAGCGCGAGCGCGATGATCAGCGTCCCGGCCAACACGGGCAGAGTGTCGACTCCGACGTCGGCTATTTCACCGAACGTGAGCCTGGCTCCGAAGAGCACGACCGAGGCTTGGAGCACGTGGGTCGAGCACCATTTCAACCCAATGGTGGCGTGCTCCCCTGGGGTCCACCACTGCCGGAGCCCGACTCCGAGCAGCAGGGCCCAGATCGGGGCGGCGACCAGCGGCGTGGCCAGCGCCAGCCCGATGGCGAACGCCGCGAGCACGCAACTGATCAGCACCGAGCGCACCGTGGCATTCTAAAGATCCGACCACGGCACCCACCCGCCATTTCCCGAACCCCGAGAAGGCAGGACCCTTTTGGCCACCATGGACGATGACCACGCCAGCACCCCTCGACCGGTGTTCATCTTCGACGGAGAC
This sequence comes from uncultured Actinomycetota bacterium, assembly GCA_963803695.1. GTDB lineage: Bacteria > Actinomycetota > Actinomycetes > Actinomycetales > Dermatophilaceae > Ornithinicoccus. Next base: position 65,380 of record CAWDNY010000011.1, on the reverse strand, counting down.
TGCGGCTTCTGCACCACGAGCGCCGGGGTGCTGCGTCGGTGGTTCGACCCAGGCGTGAACTACGCGATCGCTCCCTACCAGCGGCTGAAATTGTCGGCATACGGGCTGAGCGAGTCCGATTGCGACAAGGCGGCTCAGTTCGTCGCCGCCGACGACACGGTGCACGCTGGGCATCTCGCCATCGGGCAGGCGCTGTTGCACTCGCTGCCGCTCTGGCGGCCAATCGGAGCGGCCCTGCTCCTACCCGCGCTCGACACGGTCGCGGCTGCGGCATACCAATGGGTGGCTGACCATCGCGGCCAACTGCCCGGTGGCTCCCCCGCGTGCGCCATTCCGTCTAGCCCAGCTGCGGGTGGCACCACGTAGCGTAACGCCGGCTCGCTCACTCGCCGTCGGTCGAGGTCTCCAGACGCAGACCCGGTGCCCTTGCACGAGTCGTGTGCCGATTCTGGTCGCGCACCCCAGGTGGACTTGCCCAAAGTGGTTGACCGGCACACCGCTCCGGATATACGTTAGCCCCCTAACGATCTGTATCTCGTACCGAGACGGGGAGCGACCAGATGAATGTGAATACGACCGCACCACAAGTCGAGGTGATGGCCGAGGTCGAGGGCGTTGCCGTCGACCTTCGACACTGGATCGGCGGTCAGCGTCTCGCTTCGACCCGCACCTTCGCCGACATCTCCCCCATCGACGAGAGCGAAATCGCCCAGGTGCACGCCGCCGGTGCCGCGGAGGTGGATGCCGCCGTGACCGCTGCGCGGGCAGCGTTTCCACCCTGGGCAGCGATGCCGGTGGCACAACGCTCCGGCATCTTGCGCAGGGTCGCCGAGGGCATTGAAGCGCGCATCGAAGATCTCTCGCTCGTCGAGACCCGCGACAACGGCTCACTGCTGCGCAGCCACCGACTGGGGGTCATGCCCCGCGTCGCCATGAACTTCCGCTTCTTCGCTGATTTCGCCGAGGAACAGCTGAGCCACCCCGACCTGCAGGTCCGCGACCACCGCGAGCGCGTCAGCTATGACCCGGCCGGTGTTGTGGCCATCATCACTCCGTGGAACGCACCGCTCATGCTCGCCACCTGGCGCATCGGCCCGGCGCTGGCCGCAGGCAACACCGTGATCCTCAAACCACCGGAGTGGGCACCGCTGACCGCGAGCCTCTTGGCCGACATTTTGGCCGAGGCCGGAGTGCCCGACGGTGTCTTCAACGTGGTGCAAGGCCTGGGCCGCGACGCAGGTGCTCCGCTGACCGCCCACCCCGACATCAACCGGCTCGCCTTCACCGGCTCGGTTCCGACCGCTGGGGTCATCGCGGCCGCGGCGGCACCGAACATCGTGCCGCTGTCGTTCGAGCTGGGCGGCAAGTCTCCGATGGTGGTATTCGCCGATGCCGACCTCGACCTGGCGGTCAACACGGCCGTGGGTCAATTCGATAACGCCGGTCAGGTATGTCTCAAAGCCGCTCGCATCCTCGTCGAGTCCTCCATCGCGCAGGAGTTCACCCGGCGGGTGGCCGAGCAGGCTGGCGCACTGACCCAAGGTGACCCGCGCGAAGACGGTGTCGACGTGTCGGCGCTCATCACGCGACAGCACTTCGACCAGGTGGCCGGCTTCGTGGATCGTGCGATTGCCGCCGGTGCTCACCCCGCCCTCGGCGGCAGCGTCAACCCTGACCTCGGCGGCTTGTACTACGCGCCGACCTTGCTGCTCGACGCAAAGCCGGGCAGCGAGATCCTCACCGAAGAAGTCTTCGGACCGGTGTTGACCATCGAGACCTTTGAGACCGAAGAAGAAGCGATCGCGTTGGCCAATGACACGCGGTTCGGCCTCGCCGCGACCCTGATGACCGGCGACCCCGAGCGCGCCGAGCGCGTCACGCACGCTCTGAACGCGGGCACCGTGTGGACCAACTGCTTCTTCGTGCGCGACCTCGGTGCCCCCTTCGGCGGCAACGGGCAGTCGGGGATCGGCCGCGAGGGCGGCATCTGGAGCTTCGATTTCTACACCAACATCAAGAATGCCGTCTTCAGTCCAGACGGCTGGAAGGAATAACCATGGGTGAAGTAGTGGGCGCTGGACTTCTGGCGCACGTCCCGACGATCGTGCTCCCCGAGACGATCCGTCGTGAGATCAACAACGGCAACGAAACGACGTTGGTCTCCGGCCTGAAGCAATTGCGGACCGAGGTGTTCGACCAGCTCGACTACGACACGGTGGTCGTGCTCGATTCACACTGGGCCACAACCGTCGAGTTCGTGGTGACCGCGCAAGATCGGCGCAGCGGCTTGTTCACCTCTGAAGAGCTGCCGCGCGGGATGTGTCGCCGCCCCTACGACTTCGCCGGTGATTCCGAGCTCGCCCACCTGATCGCGAGCAAAGCGCCCGAGCACTCGACGTGGATCTCCGCGATCGATGATCACGAACTGCCGATCTTCTACGCCACCACCAACATGTGGGAGTTCCTCGGCGACGGGCTGCCGGACAAGAAGTGGATCTCCATCGGTGTCTGTCAGACCGCGGACAGCGAAGACGCGCTGCGTCTAGGCCGAGCACTCGGTCAAGCGATCGCCGAGTCCGACCGCAGAGTGCTGCTGATCGCCTCCGGCGCCATGTCGCATACCTTCTGGCCGTTGCGCCAACTGCGAGACCACGAGGCGGCCCCGACCGAGCACATCTTCACCCAAGAGGCCTACCAGGCCGACATGCAGCGCTTGGGGTGGTTTGCCGAAGGCGACCACGCTCAGGTGCTGGACACCATGGGCGAGTTCATGCGCTTCCGTCCCGAGGCCAAGTTCATGCATTACCTGATGATGATGGGCGCGATCGGCGAGGGTGACTGCACGGCGACCTCCCGCCAGTATGGGGAGTACGAGAACTCCATCGGCACCGGGCAGGTGCACTTGTGGTTCGACCGCCCCGAGCAGGGCTTCCCCGCATCCAAAGCCACGCCCACCGACCCCGACTACGCGCGCCAGATGAACCTGCCCGACGTGCCCGCCGCCGGTTAGCCCAAGGAGACCAGACATGACCCGAGAAACCCGCCGCATCCTGCTCGATGGCAACCCCGTCGACGTCACCCGACACGGCGAATCGTTGGTCGCCGGGGATGGTCGAGAGGTCGCGATCGCCGACGCCACCCACCTGCCGCCGGTGACGCCGTCCAAGATCATCTGCGTCCACCTCAACTACATCTCGCGGGTCAACGAGATGCAGACGACGTTGCCGCCGGCCCCGACGTACTTCCACAAACCAGTGTCGGCGTTGAACTCTCACGACGCGGCCGTCATCCGCCCGCAAGGATGTGAGTGGTTGAACTACGAGGGTGAGATCGCCATCGTCATTGGCCGCACTGCCCGCAACATCGCTCCGCAAGAAGCAGGCGACTACATCCGCGGTTTCACCGTGGGCAACGATTACGGCCTGCACGACTTCCGCGACACCGACTCCGGCTCGATGCTGCGGGTCAAGGGCGCGGACACACTCTGCCCCGTCGGCCCAGGAATCGTCGAGGGTTGGGACTTCCGAGGCAAGGGAATCCGGACCCTGGTCAACGGCGAGGTCAAGCAGGACGGCAACACCGAGGAGATGGAGTGGGACATGCACTACCTCGTCGCTGACATCGCACGCACCATCACGCTGCAGCCCGGGGACATCCTGCTCTCCGGGACCCCAGCGATCTCGCGGACGGTCTACCCGGGCGATGTCGTCGAGGTCGAGGTCGAGGGGCTCGGCACGTTGCGCAACCACATCGTGACCGGCCCGACTGCGATCCGCTCGGATGTCGGCGCCCAGCCCACCGTCTCCGAGGAGGTGCTGTCCACTGCCCAGGGCGGCGACTGGGAGTTCCGCGGGATCCGCAAGCCCGCTCCCGCCGTTCACTAGCCAACCACCAGGAGTAGGTATGAACGACGACGTCGGCACGATCGACTGGACTGCACGAGCCGCCGCCCTCGCGCTACCCCCCGGTCAGTTCATCGGCGGCACCTTCGAGCCCGGTGAGGCCTCGCGAGCCTTTGTCACCCCCCGCGACGGCTCAGTCCTGGGCGACGTTTCTTGGGCCGGGGTCAAGGAAGCCGATGCTGCTGTGACTGCAGCACGCAGGGCGTTCGACGATGGCCCGTGGCCGCGCATGCATCCTCGCGAGCGCGGCCGCATCTTGCAGGCGTTCGCGGCGTTGGTGCAGGAACATCGTGACGAGCTCGCACTCCTGGTCAGCCTGGAGATGGGTAAACCCATCCGGGTGTCCTACGAGATCGAGTTACGTGCGTTGATCACGACCTTGCGCTACTACGGCGAGCTGGCTGACAAGGACTTCGGCGAAATCCCGCCGACCGATGCCGACGCTTTGGCGTTGGTGACTCGTGAGCCGGCTGGGGTCGTTGCGGCGGTCGTGCCGTGGAACTTCCCGCTTACGATCGGCGGGTGGAAACTTGCCCCGGCCCTGGCCGCAGGCTGCACCGTCGTGCTTAAAACGGCAGAGCAATCGCCCCTGTCGATGCTGCGAGTGGCCGCGCTGGGTGTCGAGGCTGGCCTCCCGCCTGGGGTGTTCAACGTCCTGACCGGTGACGGCATCACGGTGGGGCGCCACCTCGGTGAACACGACGACGTCGACATCCTGACCTTCACCGGCTCGACGGCGGTGGGGCGTCACTTCCTGCGCTACTCCGCGGACTCGAACCTCAAGCGGGTCTACCTCGAGCTGGGCGGCAAGTCGCCGAACATCATCTTCAGTGATGCGCCCGACCTAGCGCAGGCCGCTGACATGGCGGCGTGGGCGATCTTCTTCAACTCCGGGGAAATGTGCACGGCCGGGTCTCGGCTGGTGGTGCAGCGCCAGGTCGCCGACGAGGTTGTCGATCGTGTCGCGGCGGCCGCGTCGACGTGGGTCGTCGGCGACCCGTTGGACCCAGCCACGCAGATGGGGCCGCTGGTCAACGAGCGCTCGATGAAGCGGGTCTTGGCCCAGCTTGAAGAGGGCGCTGCCGCTGGAGCGACCATTCGCGCGGGTGGAGCACGACTGCGCCCCGAAGCCGACGGGCCCTACCTCGCACCCACCGTGGTCACCGACCTCGCGCACGACAACGTGCTGGTGCGGGACGAACTCTTCGCCCCGGTGTTGTCCGTCCTGGTCGTCGACGATGAGGAAGAGGCGCTCCGCGTCGCGGGCGATACCCCATACGGGCTGGCGGCTGGGGTCTGGACCAACGATCTGGGCCGGGCCCACCGGGTCGCCAAACGTCTGAAGGCTGGCACCGTCTGGGTCAACTGTTATGAGGAAGGCGACCTCAGCGTTCCCTTCGGTGGCGTCAAGCTGTCGGGCTCGGCTCGTGACAAATCGCGCCACGCATTGGCGCAATACTCCGACCTCAAGACGACCTGGATCGTGCATGGGTGATCGCCCGCTGATTGCTGTGCCGACACGCTTCGCCGCGAGCACCTCGGCTTTGCGATACGAGGCCGAAGTGAGCTCCCGGCGACTGATCGCAGCACTGTACGAGGGGGGCGGCGAGCCGTGGATGATGCATCCGGACGCACCTGGGGGTGTCGTTGCCGATGCCGACGTCGCTCACCGGTTGGCTCGCGCCGACGGGGTCTTGCTGCCGGGTGGCGGCGACGTGAACGGGCACTGGTCCGGCCAGTCTGCACACCTCACGTTGTATGACGTGGACGACGAGCAGGACGCCTTCGACTTGGCCGTCGCTCGGGTGGCCCTGGCCCACGGCATCCCGCTGCTGTCGGTATGCCGCGGCACCCAGATCGTCACGGTGGCCAGGGGCGGCACGCTCGTGCAGGACATGGACGAGGCCGCCGGATCCGGAGCGCATCACCGACACCGGGTGCACGCCGTCACCGTGGATCAGGGCAGTCTCACGGCCGATGTGCTCGGCGAGCGTGTTGAGGTCTCCTGCTATCACCATCAGTGCCTGGACACCCTCGGGGCCGGCCTGTTCGTGACCGGCCGCTCGGCGGAGGGCGTCATCGAGTCAGTGGAGATCCGGGATGCACCGGGGTGGTATCTCGGGGTGCAGTGGCACCCGGAGGACACGTTCGACAGTAACCCGGCTCAGCAAGGACTCTTCACCGCGTTGGTCGACGCAGCGCGCTGATATCAGGCGTCGTCGATCGTCTCGTTGGACTCGATGAAGTGCCGCAGGATCAGCGTCATCTGCTCGAGTTGAGATGGGTCGAAGTCGCGCACCAGTTGTGATTCGGCGCGATTGAACTCTGGGAAAAGGTCCTCCATCAGCGCTGTGCCCTCGGGGGTCAGTTGCAGCGCGACCATGCGTCGATCCGCTTGGTCGCGCAGCCTCACCACGAGGCCGCGCGCGACCAAGGTGTCGGTGACCCCCGTGAGGGTGGCTTTGCTGACCCCGACTGACTCGGCCACGTCGCGGGTCTGCATACGGTCCCAGATCCAGCACACCCAGAGCACCTGAAAGCCGGTCCAGGTCAGTTCCCGGGGGCGCAGCACGCTGTTCGTGAGGTGTGTGCGCGCCACGCTCGCCGCACGGTGCAGGCTCACGACCGCGTGCGCGGAGGCAAAATCGAGGTTGAGGCTTGCCAACCGATCGGCCGTCAATCGCTCGGTTTCGATGAGAGAACGTCGATTGGGCATGTCGTCACGATAGTCGGTCCCTGCAGACCCAATCGGTCCCTGCGCGGCCTTCCTGCGGCCCTCTTTCACAAGGGCCGCAGGCGTAGCGCTAAGCCAAGCGTTCTAGCGACGTTCCGCCATTCCAGACGACGCCGACCTGGCGGTAGTAGCCGCCGATGATTTCGTTGACCTCAAGTCGAGCCAACTCCTCGGTGGGCGATTCGTAGAGGTGAAGGTCCACGTCGCCGGTCCAGGCCTGGCCACCGGCGAACTCGGCGCCACCGGAGGCAATCAATTCGTTGAACGCATCTCCCGGGCCGGCGATGTTCGGATACACGCGGTTGTGCGCCATCCGGTGACCGTTGACGAAACCAGCATCCTCGGACTCGCCGGTGATGGTCAACACGGCATCGGCCAGACGCCGGTCGCCCGCCGCCAGCGTGGCACCGAACTGACCGCCTGGGCCAAGCACAGGTGAGGCTTGGAGGAAGGCCATCGGGCGGGTCTGCCACATCTGGCCCAACTTCTTGGGGTACCCCTGGTGAAGCCCGCGAGCGATCGCGAAGTCTTTGTCGACCCAGATGTAGACACAGCGCGAAAAGATCTCGCCCTGGTAGGAGCAGCGCACGACAACGAAGGCTTCTTTGTATTGCGATCGCACCGGGTCGAGCAGCTCTTGTCGGCTCGCGGAGCAACTCTGCCAGTCGGCCCATATCAGCGCGACGGCACCGGGGTCTTCGGTCGCCAATTCCAATGGATCAGGCAACAGTTCAGCGACGCGCGCCGGGTCGGTGCGGTATTCAACGGTTAACAGATCACCGGAGTAGTACCAGGGCGGGTTGGGCAGGATCGAGGACTGGCCGGTAGCCGTCCGGGGAAAGAAGAACCCCTGGGATCCACTGGGAGCGTGGTCGGTCATATGTGTCCCTCCGCTGGAATTAATCGTTAGGTTCCGTACGATAGCGGGAAACTTCTCCCTTGGGAAGGGTTGTGCGCCCGCTGCCGAGGAGATAACGTTTGGAGCCGAACGACATACCGGTGTCGTCCTCACCGAGGAGGAAAATTCGTGGGACATTTCGATACGTCCGGACTGCAAGGTGCCGCGGATGAGCTGACCGCTCGAGATATCGACGTCGTTCGGCTGGGGTATGCCGACATCATCGGCACCGACCGAGGCCGGGACCTGCTGGTCAGCCGCTTCCCCACGACGGTCGGTGGCGGTGTCGCCTTCTGCCGCTCGGTCTACGGCACGACCCCACGCGGTGGCGTGGTGGACATGGACGGCGGCCTGTCTGATGGCCTGCCCGACATCGTGGCCTTTCCCGACCTCTCCACGCTGCAGGACGTTCCGTGGGAGCCAGGCGTCGCCCACTGCATCGCCGACGTGTTCAACCCGGACGGTACTCCGAGCCAGGAGAGTCCGCGGATGGTGTTGAAGTCTGTGGTCGAGCAGTTCAGCCGCCTCGGGATGACCCCGATCATCGGCCCTGAGCTCGAGTTCTACGTGCTGGAGGAGTCCACCACTGCGGCCTCGGGGTGGCAGAGGTATGGCGAAGGCACCGGCAACGTCTACACCTCTGGTCTCAAGGGTGACCCGGAAAACGTGCTGCTCGCCACGCTGCGCGACCTGGGCGGCTACGGCCTGGAGGTGGTCGCCGCCAACCATGAGTTCTGCGCCGGCCAGTTCGAGATCAATATGTGGCACAGCGAGGCGTTGAACGCAGCTGATCGGGCGCACCGGTTCAAGGGAGCCATTCAGGAGCTGGCTAGGCGTCGAGGCAAGTTGGCCACGTTTATGCCCAAGCCGTTCAACGACGAGGGCGGCTCCGGCTACCACCTGCACTTCTCCACCTGGTCCGATGACGGCGTTGCGCTTTTCGATGACCCGGACGGCAAGGACGGACTCTCGGACATCGCGCGCCATGCCATCGCCGGAATCTTGGCGCATGCCCCTGCCCTGGCCGCGATCTCCAACCCCACGATCAACTCCTACAAACGATTCGGGCCCGACACCTTGGCCCCGTGGCTCATCGACTGGGGACTGGACAACCGGTCAGCTATGGTCCGCATCCCACCAGAACGCGGCAAGGCTTCGCGACTGGAGCTGCGCCTTGGCGATGCCTCAGCCAACTCCTACCTGGCCGTGGCCGCGCTCTTGGCCGGTGCCCTGATCGGCATCGAGAACAAACTCGAGCCACCCGAGGCGCTGGTGGGCTACGGCTATGACGCATCCAAGGCGGCCAAGTTGCCGTCCAGCCTGCCTGAGGCCCTCGCAGCGCTGGAGGCGGACACCGACGTCACTGACGTCCTGGGCGCACCGTTCGTCAAGGCATTCTTGGCTTACAAGCGTGACGAAGTCGAGAGGTTCAACTCCTGGATCACGGACTGGGAGTTCGCCGAATACACCTACCACCTCTAAGGAGCCAGGCATGCCCCGCCACGAACCGGTCGACCTCGAAGACGTCGACCTCTCCGACATCGATGGATTCGCCGACCTGCGAGGGTTCGCCCAACTCGACACCTTGCGCGAGCAGGACCCGGTGCACTGGAACGCCGAGGCTGGCTCGAACACCGGGTTCTGGGCGATCACGAAGTATGCCGACATCTGGGCGGTCGACCGCGACGCCGAGACCTTCACCTCGGAGCAGTTCGTCAACATCGAGGAGGTCGACGATGACCTGATGGACTTCCGGCGCTCGATGCTGGAGACCGACGGGACCCGGCACGAGGCGTTGCGCAAGCTGATCCAGCGCGAATTCACACCCCGAAACCTGATGAAGAACTACGAATCCTTCTTGCGCGAATTGACCAAGGACACGGTCGACTCCGCCTTGGCCAAAGCGGCGGATTCCTCAGACGGCATCGACTTCGTCACAGAGATCAGTTCTGACTTCCCGATCAATGTCTTGGCCCGGCTGCTGGATGTCCCCCGGGAGGACACCGGCCAGTTGATTGCCTGGGGCAACGAGATGGTCGCCAACACCGACCCGGACTACGCGAAGGTGCGGGCCGACCTGGATGAGTCGGATGAATATCGCCACCTGCCGTTCCGGTCTCCGACGGTCCAAGAGGTCTGGGACTACGGCAACGACCTGAAGACCCGGCGCGAAGGAGGCGAGGGAACGGACCTGGTGTCGATGCTGGCAAACCGGCTGCCCGCCGATGGAGTGCCGCTGAGCCAACAGGACTTCAACAACTACTTCTCCCTGCTGGTCATCGCGGGCAACGAAACCACCAGGCACGCCATCAGCAACTCGATGATCGCCATGCTCGAACAGCCCGACCAAATGCAGAAGCTGCGTGATGACCCGGCGCTGATCACTCCCGCAGTCGAAGAAATGCTCCGCATTGCCTCACCGGTCTATCACTTCCGCCGGACGGCAACACGAGACACTGAACTGGGTGGCAAGCGGATCGCCGAAGGCGACAAAGTCGTCATGTGGTTCGCCTCCGGCAACCGGGATGATGAGACGTTTGAAGAGCCCTACTCACTCGACGTCACGCGGACGAACGTGGACCACATGACCTTCGGCAAGGGCGGCCCACACCTGTGTTTGGGCAACAGCCTGGCTCGTATGGAGATCCGCTTGATGTTCGAGGAGTTGTTGCCTCGCATTGCGAGCATCGAGCTCGCGGGCGACATCACCCGGGTCCGATCCAACTTCGTCAACGGAGTCAAGAAGTTGCCCGTCAGCATCAAAGGCACCTGAGGCTAGTGTCCGTCAGTCGATTGCTGCGTCAGAGGTCAAGCACCCGCGGGCGGGCAGCCTGTAGACCTCTCCCCTCATGACGACCCTTGTAGCGCGGCCAGGTCCTCCTGAATCGCTCCGATCTCGGCGCGATCCTCGGGGTCGTGCATGATCTCACCGGCCTTGGCCGCTGCGATGGCACGGTGACGGTGGTTTCGGCCATGCGTTCAGTCTGCTCCTGGTTAACCGAACGAGTCAGAGTCGACTGGCGCAGCACATCGCCAGCCGGTCCCTGTAGCACGTACGATGGCATCATCTGATGTCTCTATCCATGCCTGGAGGTGGCCATGCGAACGACCCTCGCCTTGGACAACGAGCTCGTTGAGGAGGCACAACGCCTGACCGGGACGACTGAGAAGACCGCTCTGGTTCGTCAGGCTCTACAGGCCCTGATTGAGCGAGAGAGTGCTCGACGGCTCGCGCAACTCGGGGGTAGTGAGCCCGACGCGAAACCAATCCCGCGACGGCGGTCAACTCCCGCGTGATCCTCGTTGACACTTCGATATGGATTGACCACCTCCGCAGCGGCGATGCGCAACTCGTCACCCTCCTCCACAATGGCAAAGTGCTGGGCCACCCGTGGGTGACGGGGGAACTTGCTTTAGGCAACTTCGCGCGCCGGAACGCGATCCTGGGACTTCTCCACAACCTTCCGCAGGCCACGATTGCCGCAGACGCCGAGGTGATGACCCTCATCGATCACCATCGGCTATTCGGCTTCGGCATCGGATATGTCGACGCGCACTTGCTGGCCTCGACCAGATTGTCAGCTGGTGCCCAATTGTGGACGCGTGACAAACGACTCCGTGCCATGGCCGTGCGACTCGAAGTCGACCATGGCGGCGTTGAAGGCCCCTAACCTTTCCCGAGGCCCCATATCGCGATCGAAATATTAGACCAGACGGAAGCGCTGCGCGGCTTTGAGCGTTGCAGTTGACAGCTTTTTGCGCCGGACATGACAGCACCTCGAGCCCAAGCGGTGTGGAATTTGCGTTGAAAGTGACTGCACTTGGCCCGGTGTGTTGGCAAGAAGTCCCCACTAACGCGATCACCGGTAGACGTCGCTATCCCTGCGTGAGGCTGTCCCAGTTAGCGTCCCTTTCACCGGGCTTTTTCGCGCGGGGCTTACGGGACAGGCGATCGCGCGCGCCCACCTGGCATGCACCGTTCCCGTAGAGCCTTGTTGAGCTCAGTCGGGACAGCGGGGTGGTCGCAGACGTTATCGATCGTAGATGTCGCGCCGATGTCCGAGTCTCACCACTACCACCAAAAGCACGTCGTTCTCCACGGTGTAGATGATGCGGTAATCCCCGACCCGGACACGAAGCCCCGTTCGGCCCTGAAGAGCACGTGCACCCGGCGGTCGCGGATCGTAAGCGAGCAGAGCGATTGCGCCCTGGATGCGACGACGAGCCTGAGGATCAAGTTTGCGCAGGGAACGTGCCGCCGCCGGACGAAGCTCGATGCGGTACTTACTCACTCCCAGCCGAGGTCGGCCTTGACCTGCTCCCACGGGATGTTCGGACCTTCCTCAGCCATCGCCGCATCGAAGGCTGCGACGTCTTCGGCATCTTCCAGCGCTGTCATCAACTGCTCATAACGGTCGGGGCTCACCAAAACTCCAGCAAGGCGACCACGACGCTGCACGAACACGGCTTCCGTGCGCGCGGTCTCCATCGCGTCGGGAAGGTGGTCTCGAGCCTCGCTGATACTCATGGTGGCCATATCCAGATTGTACAACTCGTCAAGCTTCTCGTACAAGTCGCGTTTCAGTAGAGCAGATCGGCGCCGCCTTCGGGGCGCACCGTGGTGCGCGAAGATTCCGGTGTGCGGCAGTTGCCGAGTCGGGCCGTCGGTTGGATAGTGAGTCTGTCCGCCGTGGTTGACCCCGGTCACCCTCTGGTGCCTGCGAGCCTGTAGTTGAGCATGGTGGTGGAGGACTCCACGGGAACCGTGGATTGGTGCCTTGAGCCCGAGCGTCAGACTTCCCTCTTTCTCCTGTCCTCCCCACGGCGGGCGTCGCCTGGAAGGTCCAACCGTTGGGAAGGGAGCCGTGAGAATGGAAGTCATGCACGCCCGGTGCGCCGGGCTGGATATCTCGAAAAAGGACGCCAAGGTCTGCGTTCGGGTCGCTGGTGTGGGGCGACGCAAGACCGCGGAGACAGTCACGACGTGGTCATCGATGACCTCGCGGGTCTTGGCTCTGCGCGACCATTTGGCCACCGAGCAGGTCACTTGTGTGGTGATGGAAGCGACGAGTGACTACTGGAAGCCGTTCTACTACTTGCTTGAGGATCTGCCCGGGGTCGAGGTGGTCCTGGTCAATGCCCGGCATGTGAAAAACCTGCCTGGCCGCAAAACCGATGTTGCCGACGCCACGTGGTTGGCCCAGCTCGGTGCGCACGGTCTGGTCCGGGGCTCCTTTGTGCCGCCCGAGCCGATCCGGCAGTTGCGCGATCTGACCCGGACCCGCACGTCGATCACGCGGGAACGCTCCCGGGAGATCCAGCGGCTGGAGAAGCTCTTGGAAGACGCAGGGATCAAGTTGTCCTCGGTCGCCACTGACATCGTGGGCGTCTCCGGGCGGGCGATGATCGAGGCCCTGATCGCCGGTGACCGCGACACCGTCCGGATGGCTGACCTGGCCCAGCGCCGCATGAGGGTCAAGATCCCGCAACTCACCGAAGCACTTGTCGGTCGGTTCAACGAGCACCACGCGTTCTTGGCCCGCGTCCATCTCGACCTCATCGATCAGCACACAGCGGTGATCGACCAGATCACCGCACGGGTCGAGGTGATGATGGAGCCCTTTCGCGGCTTTCACGACCTGATCTGCACGATCCCAGGGATCAGCACCCGGACCGCGGATGTCGTCGTCGCCGAGACCGGCGGCGACATGAGCCGGTTCCCGACCGCAAAACACCTCGCGTCCTGGGCCGGCACGACACCGGGGAACAACGAATCGGCCGGGAAGGTGAAATCCAGCCGAACCCGTCCGGGCAACCCCTACCTTCAGGGCGCACTCGGAGCCTCAGCAATGTCGATCGCCCGCACGCCTGGGACTTTCCTCAACGCCAGATACAGACGGATCGCGACGCGCCGCGGGCCGCAAAAGGCCAACGTCGCCATCCAGCACACCCTCCTCGTGGCAATTTGGCACATGGGAGTCACCGGCACCTTGTACGACGACCCAGGGGCCGACTACTACACCCGTCTACGGCCAGACCGAGCCAGACAACGGGCAATTCAACAACTCGAAGCGATGGGCTATCACGTCACTCTCGACCAAACCACGCATGCCTCGTAGAACTCGCCACCCAGCCCACCCCTGGTGAATCTTCGCGTCAGTATCCCGTCTGACACACGCTCAGTTGTCGGAGCAGAGGCATGTCGGTGCCTCTTGACCCGACTGGGACCGTGGAGCGAGCACCCCTCGTGTGCGATGGCCGTGGGTCGGGGTCTCCACAGGTGGCCTACTACAGTTTGTCAACGACGTGGGCGAGCACTTGCGACATCTGGTCGTGGGGGCTGAACTCGACCATCCTGACCGCGTCCTCGACAACGATGGTGTGACCTGAAGACCAGTAGTAGATCTCTCCTGGGCCCACGACCTCTTGAGTGCCGTCCGCATAGTTCACGCGGATACTGCCCTCGATCACGAAACCCCAGTGCGGGCATTGGCAATGGTCATGCTTGAGACCCTCGAGCAGAGGGCAGAAGTCCGGGCCGGTCGGGTACTGCATGTATGCGCTGGTCATCCCACCCCAGTCCGTGCCTCGGATCATGTTTCCAATGGCCTCGTGGGCGAGCGGGGTCTTCGATTTTGCTCTTCATTTTTCCGTCTCCTCGTGGCTTCTGCAGCCGTCATGGTGTCTTTGCCTCTCACTAGGAAGGGGCAGGTTGGTGGTCGTGTCGGATTTGGTCTGTTGATCAGTCCCTTCCTTTCTGAGGTAGTGACCTGGACCAGCGGATGCGGTGGCCGTTGTGCCAGGTATCGAGGAGGTCTCGGTTGCCTATGGCCTCGATTGGGGAATCGTCGCCGCGGTTCCACAGGGCCAGGTAAAGGTCAGACGCCGGGCCGGTGAGGGTCACATCGGCCCAGCGCTCTCCTCGGATGGTGGTGATTCCATTCGGGGTCATCGTGACAAGCCACCTATCGTCTGTGTCGTTCGCGTGGACCGCCATCGTTCTGGGACTGTCAATGGCAAACCTGCTACCTCGGGGAGCGAAGGCGACGAGGATCTCGTCAATTCCGTCGGCGGCGAACGCGGGATCGAAGCTCGTCTGGGTATGGCCGGCGTGTTCGGCGTCGAAGCGGTGGACCGCGGTCTCGTGGGCTTGGCGTCGAGCCCACATTGCGAGTGGGGAAGGTGCGGGCAGGAAAGTCCGGCACTCGAGGTTGGGTGGTGCTGACTTGAGCTCACGAACCAAATTGGCGTTCGTCTCGAGGTACCAGTCGATCAACTCCTCGTCGCTGGGCCAGAAGGCAGCGAGGTCAGGCCAGTAGGCCGACAACTCGGAGAGGTCATCGACAAACATCTTGGCGGCACGGTTGGAAACCTGCGCAGCAGCCCAGAGGTGGATCTCGGCGAGGTGACGGACGAGGTCACGCATGTCCCACCCGGAACAGGCGGGAATGGGCGCATCGAGATCACTGCGCCGAGCGGCGTCAGCGAAGAGCCGAGCTTCCCGCTCGATGACGGCGACGTGTCGGGCGATGTCCACGATGTCCTCCATCCCTACGGCTTAGTAGGCGTCCAGGATCGTTTGGGTGCAACGACTAATGCTGCAACATGCAGCAAGATATACTGCATGTTGCAGTAAAGTCAAGGGTATGCCAATGACAGTGACCACGTCCTCATATGCAGTCCTTGCCCTCCTGAACCTCAAACCCTGGACTGGCTACGAACTCACCCGCCAAGCCCAACGAAGCCTTCGCTACGCCTGGCCCAAATCGGAGCGCCTCCTCTACTCCGAACCCAAGAAACTCGTCGAACTGGGATACGCCACGGTCCACCAAGAGGACAACGGCCACCGAACCCGCAACGTGTACACGATCACCGGAGAAGGCCGCCAAGCCCTTAACGAGTGGACGAGCACCCGGACCGAGCCGCCCCGTTTCGAGGTGGAGGCCTTGTTGAGGCTCCTCTTCGCCGACCACGGCTCACGCGAAGACGTGCTCAGAGCCCTCGACGAGTTCGAAGACGACATTGGCGCTCACCACCAGGCCATCGTTGAACTCATGGGCTCCTACCTCGACGGCGGCCACCCATTCCCCCAACGGACACACCTCTCCGTACTCTTCGCCACCTTCCAAATCGACATGTTCAAGACCATCGAACGGTGGATTGAGTTCGCGCGAGCAGAAATCGATGAATGGCCAACCACCCAAGACCTCGGAATGACCCCACGGACCGAGACCCTCACACGCCTTCTCGCCCAAGATCACTCACCACTGAACCCATAGGTGCGCCCAAGAAGACGTCAAGAGCGAGAGCCGGGGTTGGTTGATCAGCGGCAGGGCGTCCTGGCATCCTGGCCGAAGCAGGTTCAGCCAGGAACCCCAGCGTGTTTATCCGGACTGGCCGGCACCCGAGTGGTGGTCACGGGTGCGGCGGCCTCCAGACCGAGGGTCCCCACGTCGAGCGCTCCCGCACCGACCATCATCTTTGGAATCACCTCGATAGCGGAACCGTCACCAGTCAGCGATCGGCTACCGGAGCAACCCAAAGCAGGTCGCCAGTTCATTGACGGTCCTGTCAAGGGAATCGCCCCCATCGACGCGCAGCGTGCTGAGCCCATGATCAGCAGCTTCTGTTGCCATAGTCTTCGCGAACATCTGATCGCGTTCCAGCACGTTCGCCAGGGCACGCCTCGGGTCACTCGTGTCCATCCAGAACGCCTCGGCTCCGGTCCGAAGAGCAAAGACATTTCGCTGAAACTCTGGTGTCGGCATCAGCCACACCGCGTGTCTCTTATCCGCTAGGTACGGGCGCACGAGGTGCGGCAGGAGACGGAACCCTTCAACGAGAGCGACCTGGGTGACAGGGAGCCGACGTAGATCCTCGATCAGCAGGTTGAAGAGCAATGATCAGAACCTGTGGATGGTCCTCGGCGAGGTGACGTGAAGGTGCGTACTTCCCGAGGATGATCTGAAGCCCATGCATGTCTGATCAAGAGCCGGCGTTGGTGCGCTGGTTCGGGAAGGTACGCCCATGCTCAAGGTAGTCCACGAGGAGTCTGAGTCCAACGAGAACACGTCCGGGGGGTCGGTGTTGGATGAGATCGTCCGCACCGGTGCCCGGTCAATGCTGGCAGCAGCTTTGCAGGCTGAGGTCGCCGCGTACGTGGAGGCGTTCGCTGGCGAGGTCGATGACCGGGGTCATCGGTTGGTGGTCCGTAACGGCTCGCACGCCGTGCGGGAGGTGACCACCGCGGCGGGTGCGGTGCCGGTCAAGGCGCCGCGGGTCAATGACCGCCGGGTCGATGTGGCCACGGGTGAGCGCAAGCGGTTCGCTTCGGCCATCCTGCCGGCGTGGGCGCGGAAGTCGCCGCAGGTGGCCCAGGTGTTGCCGTTGCTGTATTTGCACGGGCTGTCCAGTGGTGACTTCGCGCCGGCGTTGGAGCAGTTCCTGGGTTCGGCCGCGGGCTTGTCACCGGCCACGATCACCCGGTTGACCAAGGACTGGCAGGACGAAGCCGCCGCGTTCAACCAGCGGTCCCTGGCCGGCACGGACTATGTGTACGTGTGGGTCGACGGGATCCACCTCAAGGTCCGCCTGACCCAGGACAAGGTGTGCCTGCTGGTCATGGTCGGCGTCCGTGCCGATGGCACCAAAGAACTGATCGCGCTGGACGACGGGCACCGAGAGTCCAGCGAGTCCTGGGCCGACCTGCTGCGCTCCTGTAAGCGCCGCGGGATGAGGTCCCCGGTCCTGGCGGTCGGCGACGGAGCGTTGGGGTTCTGGGCCGCGTTGCGCGAGGTGTTCCCCGACACCCGGGAGCAGCGTTGCTGGTTCCACAAAATCGCCAACGTGCTCAACGCCCTACCCAAGTCGGCACAGCCCGACGCGAAGGCTGCGCTGACCCAGATCTGGAACGCCGAGGACAAGGACCACGCGCAGAGCGCGGTGAAGGCGTTCGCGGGGGCGTACGGGGTCAAGTGGCCCAAAGCCGTCGCGAAGATCACCGACGACCTGGACGTGCTGCTGGAGTTCTATGACTACCCAGCCGAACACTGGGTTCACCTTCGCACCACGAACCCAATTGAGTCGACCTTCGCGACCGTACGGTTGCGCCAACGGGTGACCAAGGGACCCGGGTCAAGGGCCGCCGGAGTGGCCATGGCGTTCAAACTGATCGAGTCCGCTCAACGCCGGTGGCGAGCCGTGAACGCACCCCACCTCGTGGCCCTCGTCCGCGCCGGTGCCACATTCGAGAAAGGTGTCCTGATCGAACGAACCGACCACGAATCAGGAGGTGATCAGCACGTCGCGTGACACGCCGATCCACAGGTCTTGACTATTGCTCCAGGTTGAACCCTTCACCGTGGAACCAGGGAAAGGTCCGGTACATCGAGTCGGGGCTCCGCAGCACCCATCGCTCGTTCATACTCATGTGCCGAAAGCGCTGGAGTAAAGGGGCCGTGGACTCGGACAGTCGGGCGCTGTGGACTTGGATTGTCGCGTCGCTGGCGTAGACGGAAAGTCCGAACCGTTCGGAAAGGCGACTGGCCGCTGCCGACTTCCCGGCACCGGTGCCACCGCCGATCCAACGGATGTGATCCAAAGTGCCCACGACGCGAGTATCGACCACCATCATCAACGCCGCCACGAGAGTATCCTCGACTGGGACGTGCCGCTTTCGATGCCCAGTCGCATCCTTGTGCGCGAGGATGGGGCTTGTGGTGCGGTCTGAAGAAGGGGAGTTGCTTGGTGGCGGCGCACAGCGGCGGGTCGTCCGCGTCGGCAGTGCTGTGCGGATTCCTGTGCACCCGCGGTCGGCGTACATCGCGGAGCTGCTCAGCCACCTTGAGCGGGTTGGTTTCGATAGTGCTCCGCGCTGGCTGGGCCGCACGGACGACGGCGACGAGTTGCTGAGTTATGTCGAGGGGACAGTGCCTGATCAGCCGCCGTACAACCTCGATGATGAGCAGTTGGCCGCGGCCGGCAGGTTGGTGCGCCGCTTTCACGATGCTGTCGCCGGGACGCCGCCGTGCCAGGGGGCGGTGACCCTCTGTCACGGCGATCTGGGTCCGCACAACACGGTCTTCCGGAACGGCTTGCCGGTCGCGATCATCGACTGGGATGACGACGTGGGGCCGGGCTCGAGGGCCGTCGATTTCGCTGATGCTGTTTGGGGTTTCGCCGATGTCACCAGCGACTCGGTGCCGGTGGCTGAGCAGGCGCGACGGGTGGAGGTGATGTGTGGCGTCTATCCCGGGATGACGCCCGCCACCGTCGTGGCAGAACTCAGGGCCCAGTTTCAGCGAGCGCGGAGGAACCACGCAGACGCGGGGCGGACCGGCCCCCTGGAGGTCTTCGAGGGCCTGATCGCTTGGATGAACCGCCATGGCCCAACCATCGCCACAGACCGGTAAGCGATCCCTCTGCGGTCAACTTCAGCAACCCAAACCACGTATGAGGATCGCTGAGCTCAGTCGCGGTCCTCGCGAGAGTTCGCTCAGTCATGTGGTTCCGCGACCAGAGACACAAGTCGAGAGCACCAGAAAAGAGTCTCTGACCGCAACGTGACCTTTTTGCTTGCCCGACCGTAGATGGTGTGAGGCAAGAGAGAGGCGGTAGGTCATGGGTGCTGAAAAGTCGGCGAAAGACGCCGATTTCACTGCGTTCGTTGTCAGTGCGATCCCGGAACTGACGCGTATCGCCTGGTACCTGACTGGCGACGCCGAACACGCCAAGGAACTGGTGCAGGCGTCGCTGGTCAAGACCTACATGGCGTGGTCTCGGGTGCGCGACGGTGAAGTGGTTGCCTACACGCGCCGCGTGGTGGTGCTGCGTTACTACTGCGACCTATCCGAAAAGAATGTCGCACGCGAGCTTGGGATGAGCGCGGGGGCAGTCAACAACGCTGCCGCGCGAGGCCTGGCCGGGCTGCGCCAACACACCGAAGCGATCAAGGAGTGGTCAACATGAACACCTCAGACACCACCGAGTTACGGCACGCCCTGCACTCAGCGCCACTACCGCCCGGATTGGAACCAGACACCACCGAAATACTGCGCCGGGGACACCGCGCCCAACAACGCCGCCGCGTCCTGACCGGTGTGGCCGCCTCGACTGGTGCCGTGACGATCGCAGCCGCAGGTTTCTGGATCGCTAACGTCATCACAGGCCCCCAGCAAGCGAACGAGGACCACCTAATTGCCGCGGGGAATGTCACCGTGATCCCCGCCAACGAGTCAATGTTCGACATTGGTAACGGACAACAGATGTCAATCAAGGACAACGACGATGCCGTGGAAGAGACGCTGCTCTGCCTTGAACCGGCCCCAGGAGCCGACCCGCAAAGCGGCGCCAGCTGCATCGCCGGTCCTCGGTTCAGCGGTGACTCAAACCTTGGTTTCGCGGGCGACGACCCATCGGCCCCGGTCTACGTGTGGATCATTCGCAACACCACCGATACTGCCGAGTTGGAATCAGACACCAGCCCAACACTGGACGCGCCCGTTTACGAAGTGTCAGCGCTCGACCTTCGAATCGCTGTGACTCACGACCTCCCGATGCCCGTCAGCGGTTGGGACCTGATCTCGCGCGACGACCAAGGAGAAATGACAGATTCGATCTCGGTGGACTACGACATATCCACACCACAATCCTCCGGAGAGAACTGAAACAAAGCGGGACATCACGCTGCGAGGTCCTTCACCATACGTACTCGCTGGCACACTGCATGGGTCATCAGCGATGCCGTAACTGATCCTCCTGGTGTCGTCGTAGGCAGATTCCCGGGCGGGCCCTGTGCGCGTTGAGGGTGTTTAACATTTGTCGAACGCACGGTAAGATGGGTGCCATGCCTACATCGATCGGTTTCCGTCCGACGCCGGACGACGAGCGCATCCTGCGCGAAGCCGGCCGACCCGGGGAAAGCACTTCGGAGACGCTACGCCGTGCGCTCCGGCTGCTGGACCATGAACGCTGGCTAGCACAGTTCCGCGCAGATGCTGAGACGCTGAAGGGCGAGGACGTCAACACCGACCCAGAGGCCTGGTGATCCGAGGGGCGGTCTATCGGGTCGACTTGGGTCGCCCACGTAGCCACGAGCAAGGCGGTAGGCGACTGGGCCTGGTCCTATCCCCCTCGAACTCGCCGTTGTCCGTCATCACCGTTGTTCCTACCTCCACCTCGGCTCGCCCATCCATCCATCGTCCCGAGCTCGAAATCGCTGGTCGACTGACGCGAATGCTGGTTGACCAGATCCGCTCGATCGACGTGGACTACGTCGTCGGTGACCCCGTCGACTACCTCATCCGAGATGACCTTGCAGAGGTCGAACTCGCGCTGGCCCACTACCTCGGAGTCCAGGGCTCAAATCCACTCAGATCCTCATAGGCGGTGCCCGCTGAGGGACTCGTCACCATTCAGCGATCCGCTTGCGGGACGGGCCGTCTACATTTCGTCTACAATGAGGGGATGGCCTCCGTAGACACCACCACCGTTCGTGTTCGCCGACCCGACTCCGACCGCCTTCAGTCCCTTGCCAAGGCCCGGCAGACCGCAGTCATTGATGTGCTGCACGCGGCCATCGATGCCTTGGAGCGGCAGGAGTTCCTTCGCGGGCTGGGTCAGGACTACCAGCGGCTGCGCGACGACCCCGAGCGCTGGCAGCAATACCTCGCCGAGCGACAGGAGTGGGACGCCCTCGCGTGATCTGGCGAGGGGAGGTCTATGACGTCGATCTGGGCCAGCCGGTCGGCCACGAGCCGACCTTCCGACGGCCTGCGGTGGTGGTTTCGGTTGACATCTTGAACAACAGCCCCGGTCAGCTGGTCATGGTCGTGCCGATCACGTCGGCCGCCTACGGGTTGCGCAGCCACGTCGAGGTCGAGGAGGGAAGCAGCGGGCTGGGCCACACCTCCTACGCGCGCTGCGATCAACTGCGCGTGGTCTCGACTGCAAGGCTGTCGTCCCACCGCGGGATGGTCACTCCCGACCAGATGCGTGGTATCGACCAGGCGCTGCGTTTTGTCCTCGATCTATGACCCGACGGCTGCCCCAGAGAACGATCGGGACGTTGGATCGTTGCAGGGCTGCTCACGTGAGTTAGGGCCACTACTTGTTGGCAAGCCCGCCTGCGGCGATGTGGGCTTGTGCTAGTGAGTGTGCGGGAGAAGCGAGCATCTCGCGGGAACGCTCCAGCCAGAGGCGGCTCGTTTCGAGCGCCGCCGGTGCATCTCCGCAGAAGGGCCCTTCCTCAACGCTGAGTCGCTCACCCAGAGCGGGCGTCGCGCACAGGCGGGCCAACGTATCGATGCGCTCGGCCAGCGATTCCACTTCTTCGCGGACCTGCGAGATGGACCGACCCAGATCAGCCCCTTCCATCTCGCCTGAGAAGGTCGCGTGAGTCGTGGTGGTGCGGCCGGTTCGAAAGTGCATACCCACAGCCTGACGGAAATGATGAGTAAGTGAAAGCCACTTCTTCTACACTTGTGAATTAGTGTGAGCGAATGTCTTTGGATCCCCACCGCCTCCTCGTCCTACGAGCAGTACGCAGAGCGGGGGGCGTGCTACCAGCGGCCCGCGCGCTGCACCTGACACCGTCCGGAATCTCACAGCACCTGAGCAAACTGGAAGCCGAGGCAGGCATCCCGTTGGTCGACCGCAGTCGCCGCGGAGGTGGGCGGACGTTGACCCTGACTACCGTTGGCCAGGCCCTGGCCGATCAGGCCGAACAGCTAGCAGTCGCACTGGCCAGCGCTGAGCGGGAGGTCGATCGTTTCAAGGAGCACCGCAGCCGAGTCGTCCGTGTTGGCGGCTTTGCGGCCGTGATCAACCGCCTCGCCGCACCGGCGGTCCTCGCGCTCTCCCTCGCTGACCCCGGTATCGACCCGCGGATCTTCGAGATCGACGAGGCTGCGGGCCTGGAAAAACTCGCCGCAGGTGAGTTGGACCTCCTCCTCAGCGAACAACCCGTCACCAGCAATATTGCGCGACCAGCTGGTATCCGAGAGACGGATCTGATGCGCGACCCGTTTCGGATTGTCGTGCCTCACACCTGGCCAGTCGATGACCCCGCAGCGCTTCTCGCCAGACCGTGGGTTCTTCCCGCGACCCATGCAGCCCGACGCGAACTTGAACGGGTCGCCACCACGCATGGCCTCACCCTCGATGTCCGCCATGTCGGCCAAGACAGCTCGACTATGCTCGCGCTCGTCTCCGCAGGCCTCGGCGCCGCGATCATCCCGGCGCTGACACTCAACTACCAGCCCCGCGGGTCTATCCGCCTGCATACCGGACCGCCCGACCCCGGCTCGCGAACCCTGACCCTGTTGCACGCAAACGAAACCGACCCGCCATCGGTCGAGCGATTCGCTCAAGAACTGCAACGTCAGGCCATCGTGATCGAGCACGCGTTACGCACCGAGTAAGCACCTGATCGGGTTACATGTCACGGCCTTCCGCTGCCGCCAGACCCGACATAGGTCTATGAACGGCCGGGCATTCAAGGCGATGAGACCACCCAGCCCGGATTGCGAACTCAACGTGCTCAGCCGTGATGAGCGGGCCCCTACGGTCACCGATTGCCGATCCCTTAGTGAAGCCGATCTGAGGAGCGGAAGTCCGTCGTCAGACGGTTCTCGGTGACGATCGTTCGCGCACGTCTTGGGATGACTCCTCGCATGTCGGCGTGTCGATGTTGCACAACGTGCTCGAAAGTCCGATTCCCTAGGTTGTTCAGGACTTTTCGAAGGGGGTTCGAGGAGCCCTACGCATCCCTGGCAGGGGATCGGCGACCGCCTGTTGCTAGTTGACCGTGAGCACGATCTTTCCGATGTGGTGGCCCCGCCGGAACTCTTCTTGGGCCTCGGCGATGTCCTCTAGTGCGTAGTGGTTGGCAACCACGGGGTCAACGGTGGCGCTGCGTGCTGCCTGCGCCAATGCGGCGAAATGATTTCGGGTATGCATTGAGGAGCCGATGAGACGAATGTTGTGCAGGTACAGGCGGCGCAGATCGAGTTCGACGACGGGGCCTGCGACAGCACCAGCGATGACCCATCGGCCGTCATCGCGGATCAGGGGCAGCAGTTGGCCGATCAGTGGTCCGCCGGCTAGATCGGCGACGGCGTCAAGACTTCCCTGGCTGTACTGCTCGATGTGTGCGGCAAGGCCTGTGGCGTTGCGATCAACGGTGTGTGATGCGCCAGCGGCGAGCACGGCTCCAGCTTTGTCACCACTAGTCACCGCCAGGACCCGAGCACCGCGAGCTGCCGCGAGTTGGACCAGCGGCGCTAACCACCACGCACTGGGCAAAGCCGCCATCAGCCTCACTACCGAGCAGTCCAACCGGTGGCGCATCGGGTGTCTCGTCGCGATACAACGCCGGATCGACCAGCACGCGCTGACCCACCCGGGCGGCGTCAACCCCGGGCCCAACCGTGGCGATCAGCCCGGCGACGTCTCCACCCTGCACCCGTGGAAAAGAGAAAGGTCCACGCCAGCCTGCCTTGGCCATCGGGTCTCCTGGCACACCGTAGGTGCCCTCACGGGTCCAGATATCGGTGTTGTTCACCGAAGCCGCGTGCACCTGGACCAGGACCTCACCCGCACCTGGCTGGGGCTTGGGCCAATCGTTACGCACGTGTAGTACATCCGGCCCGCCGTGGGCAACAAGCACAGCCGCCTGCATCTCACTCATGCAGACATCCTGGCAGTTAGCGAGCGCCGGTTTCCTCGGCCACCATCCTGGCCATGATCCGGTGCACGTGGGACCCGGCGACATCGGCGGCGAGGCGTACTTCGGGTCGCTGCCCGTCCTCATCGAGCATGGTCTGCATCGTCTCGAGGGCTGCCCGCACCCGGGCGTAGTACCGCTCGAAGATCGGTACCAGCGTGCCGTTGGCCGCCGCCGAGGTCGCAAAGTCGCGGCTGACCCGCCATACGTGACGGGTGACGGTCTCCGAAACCGGCGTGAGGGCGTGGGTGAACACGAACCGCGCTTGGCCCCCGCCCGGCAGCTCAACACTCCAGCGGTCCACCCACAGGCCCGGCGTGACGAAGCTCCCCTCCTCGCGCTGCGGCATCTCAGAGTCCGGCGAAAGGCCGAGGAGTTCGGCGTGCCACGTGCTCACGGCCGCCGGCGGGAAGTCTCTGAAGAAGGACACCGTGGTCTCGGTGACCTGGACTTCCAGCGGCGGAGGAGTGTCGAGCAGGGCTGGCGGAGCGATGTCGGGGTCAACCAACGCGACGTGTGTGATGTCGGCGAAGTTGTCGTGCATCAGCCGCAGCGATGACCTCGTCTCCCATGCCTGACCAAAGCTCCCCCACGCGTCATCGCGCAGCCACGACGTATGAGGCACGGAGCGGCGCGACGCCAGCCGTAGATCCCCTGGCCAGATCCAGACGAAGGTTCCGTCGTCGTGCACCGGGTAGGCGTGGACGGAGGCACCAAACGGCACCTGAGTTTGGGTGGGCACCGCGACACATTGCCCGTCGGGGTCGTAGCGAAACCCGGTGTATGCAGCCACGATGTCATCACCGGCGACCTCGCCGTTGCTGAGCGGGACCGGGCGGTGCGCGCACCGGTCGGCGAGCGCAACAGCGCGGCCGTCGGTGGCTCGGTAGAGCACGACTCGCTGCCCGAGCACCGTGCGAGCCAGCGGACTGCGGCCGACCTCTTCGGTGGTGGCCACGGCATACCAGGTGTTGTGCGGGATCCCGGAGCAGCGCCGATCGGGCGCGGTCTGTGCCGACTGTTGACGATTTCTCATGACTTCTTCCCTCACGCGTCCAAGACCAGTCGGGTGCCCTTGCATCGGGAGACACAGACCATCATGCAGTCCATCTCCTCCTGCTCCTCCTCATCGAGCACCGAGTCGCGGTGGTCGACCTCGCCCTCCAGCACGCCGACCTCGCAGGTGCCGCAGACGCCCTCCAAGCACGAGCCCAACACCGAGACATCGGCTGCCCGCATGGCCTCGAAGACCGTTTGGTCGGGCCTGACCTCGATGGTCTTGCCCGACCGCTGCAGGACAACCTCGAAGTCGGTGTCGACACCTTCGCGTTCCACGCTCTTGGCGGAGAACCGCTCGAGGTGGAGCGTCCCGGCGGGCCAGGAGCTGGCGTGCTCTTCGACGGCAGCCAGCAAAGGCTCTGGGCCGCAGCAATAGATCAAGGTGTTGGGGCGGGGCTCAGCGAGGATCTCCGGGATGTCGAGCCTGCCCTTCTCATCCCGGGCCACGGCAGTGACCCGATCGCCGTATTGGCGGAGGTGATCCAGGTAGGCCATCGTCGTCTCGCTGCGGCCTCCGTAGAACAGGTGCCAGTCCGCGCCGGCGGTCTCGGCAGCCTCGATCATCGGCAGCAGCGGCGTGACACCGATCCCGCCGGCGATGAAGATGTAGGACTTCGAGCCCAACATCGGGAAATTGTTCCGCGGCCCTCGGATTCGGACCGCGTCGCCCTCGGTGAGATGGTGCACGCCTCGTGATCCGCCGCGGCTCTCTGGTGCGAGCAGCACCGCGATCCGGTATGACGTGTCGCCTCGTGGCCCGCACAGGGAGTACTGACGGATGAGGTCGGGCCCGAGCAACACATCGATATGAGCCCCAGGGGTCCACCCGGGTAGCGCTCCGCCGTCGTTGGCGCTGAGCGTGAGTTCGACGATGCCATCGGCGGGCGCTGCTACAGCCGAGACGACAGCCTCGGACTCCAGTTCGCTGACCACTGTGGCGGTCGGTGAAGACGGCATACGGGCCTCTCGCACGTGGGTATAGATTCGTTAGGCTCCAAACGGTAGCGTGTCCGAAGGTGGGTGGCAAGAGCGCCCACTGCGCACCGCCTGGGGTGGTGAGCTCGACTGATTGACGCTGAGGAGAAACCATGAAGGCGCTCGTGATCCAGCACGATCATGTGTCCCCACCTGGCCCGGTGGGCGAGACACTCGAGGCTCGGGGATACCGGTTGCACCTGCACCAAGTCGTGCACGAACGCGACTTTCAGGCACCGACTCAGCACGCACCCTTCCCGTCACTCGACGGCTTCGATCTCGTCGTCCCGATGGGAGCGCCCTGGTCGGCTTACGACGAGGACACCATCGGCACCTGGGTGCCGGCCGAGCTCGACCTGCTCCGCGAGGCGGATCGGCGCGGCATACCGGTGCTCGGGATTTGTTTCGGGGGCCAGTTGCTCGCGTTGGCCCACGGAGGGTCGGTCTCTCGGGCACCAGTGCCAGAGATCGGGTGGACGACCATCGAGACCGACATACCCGAGCTGGTCGCGCCCGGGCCGTGGTTTCAATGGCACCTGGACCGTTGGGAAACACCACCTGATTCGGCCGAGATCGCGCGCAACGCCAACGCGTCGCAGGCCTTCGTGATCCGCCGAAACCTGGCCGTGCAATTTCACCCCGAGCTGACGTTGGATTCACTCAAGGGTTGGTATCTCAATGGAGGAGCCGATCAGGCCCTCGCGGCCGGAGGCGACCCGGAAGCGATGGTTGCGGCCACCATCCTGGAGGAACCAGCCGCCCGTGAGCGCGCCGACGAGCTGGTGCGTGCCTTCCTCGAACGGATGGCCTGAGGAGCGAGGAAAATTGGGGGTCGACAAATCGTTCGGTTCCTAATATCTTTCTCGCAGCCACCCCCGAGGAGTTCTTATGACTGACGCACCGCGCACCCCGACACCTTCGTCGCGGGAGCACCGCCCGGCGGAGGAACGTCTCGCCCCCAACAAACTCAGCATCGCCGGAGTGGTGTTCTTCGTCGTCGCTGCGGCTGCTCCGTTAGTCGGCATGACGGGGGCCGTTCCGGTGGCCATCGTGCTCGGCAACGGTGCCGCGGCACCGGGGGCATACCTGGCCGCCGGGCTGGTCCTGCTCCTCTTCAGCGTCGGATATTCGGCGATGAGCCACCGCGTCACCAACGCAGGTGCCTTCTTCGCCTACATCGGGCGAGGCCTCGGCAAGATCCCCGGCGTGGGGTCCGCGTTCGTCTCGTTGCTGGCCTACCTCGCCATCCAACTGGCCATCTTCGGCTTCTTCGGAGGGCTCGTGGCCGGTCAAATGCAGGCCGAGTTCGGCCTCGACCTGGCCTGGTGGGTCTGGGTCCTCATTGCCTGGGCACTGGTCCTCGGCCTGTCCGTGCTGCGGGTCGACATCGGCGCCAAGTTCCTCGGCGTGCTCATGTTGGCCGAGGTCTTGTCGCTGTTCTTGGTCGCAGCGGTCGTGCTCTTGCAGGGTGGTGGGCCTGACGGATTGAGTCTCGGAGCGTCCTTCTCGCCCTCCAATATCTTCGTCGGCGGCATCACCGGCTCGGCCGGCATCGCGTTTGCCTTCGCCTTCGCCTCATACATCGGCTTCGAGGCCACGGCGATCTATGCGGAGGAAACCAGAGACCCGAAGCGGGCTGTGCCCATCGCGACATACACCGCGGTGATCCTGATTTCGGTGCTCTTTGCGCTCACGTCATGGGCCTTGGTCAGCGGGTTGGGGACGGATGCTGTCGTCGACCGAGTCGTCGAGATCTCCAGCGTGGACGGTGAGCCGTTGGCCGACCCGGCTGCGGTGTTGTTTTTCGTGGCGCAGGAGTATGTCGGGGGCTGGCTTTCCACGCTGATGAGTTGGTTGGTGATCAGCAGCCTTTTCGCCGGCCTCCTCGCCTTCCAGAACAGCGCCGCACGCTATTTCTTCTCCCTGGGACGCGCCGGAGTCCTGCCGCGCATGCTCGACCGTGTCAACGGTCGCGGTGCCCCGGCGGCAGGGACCATCGCGACATCTGCCTCGACCGCCATTGTCATCATCCTGTTCGTGCTGACCGACAAAGATCCCGTGCTCAACATGTTCTTCTGGTTCAGCGCCGTCGCGGTGCTTGCCATCGTGCTGGTCGAGATCCTGGTGTCCGTCTCGGTGATCGTCTACTTCCGCAAGCCCGAGGGCGGTGACCAGCGCATCTGGAACACCCTCGCTGCTCCCGCACTGGCCATCGTGGGTCTGGCCGTCGGGGCCTACCTGGTGATGTCACGCTTCGGGCTGTTGGCTGGGACCACTGCTGCTGGGGTAGACCCGACCCAGCAGGCCTGGGGCTTGTCGGCCCTGGGGTACTTCCTGGTGTTCTCCCCGTTCTTGGCGTTCGCGATCGGTGCGGTCATCGGCGTGATGCGTCGCGGCTCCGAAAATGAGGACGCCGTGTCGGATCTCGTCACCTGACACCGACCCGAGCGTGGTCTGGTTGCCCCGGGGTCAAGTGGTTCGGGGCCTTACGATGTGAGGGATTCGCGCTGCGGCGAGGCCACGGCGCCACCTGAAGACAAGGGAGACGCACGATGAGTGGGCAGGGCGGCGACTCGTCATACGGGCAGGACACCGACGCACACGTCCACGGCACGAACCTGGCGGGAGCAAACGAATTCTGGGGGGATGAATCCTCGGCCGTACGCGACGCCCTGACCTGGGCCGTCGCGCGGATGGCGGGGTCATCCGATCCGCGCTCCACCGCACGACCGGAGTCCGAGCTCGCCGCTGCCGCGGGAACGACGGTGACCAGGGGCGGCATCGGTTCGGCGGAAGCGATGCGCATCTTCACCGAAGTGCTCGAACCGGCCACCCGCGCCCAGGGCCACGAGCTCAACCTGGCCTACATCCCGGCCGCACCCAACCGGTCGGCTGTCGCCTTCGACGCGGTCACCGGCAGCTCCAACATCTTCGGGGGCCTCTGGGAGGCCGGCGCGGGCGGAATCCATGCGGAGAACGAGGTGCTGGCCTGGCTTGCGGGTCTGCTCCAGTGGCCTGACACAGCAGCCGGGTGCTTCGTCTCCGGCGGGACCATCGGCAACCTCTCGGCGTTGTTCGCCGCCCGCAAACGCGCGTTGCGGCGCCGCGGTGCCAAGCCAGACGGGGGATGGACCCTGGTGTACACGAGCGGGGCGCACTCGTCGATCGCTACCGCCGCGGACGTGCTCGATGCCGCGACCGCCGAAGTTCCGGTCGATGAACGCGGCCATATGACCGGGGCGGCCCTGCGGGAGGTGCTGGAACGCACGCCATCGGCCTTTGCGGTCGTCACCTCGGCCGGGACGACCAACACCGGGGTCATCGACGACCTGGCGGACGTCGCCGACGCCTGTGCCGAGCACGACGTCTGGATGCACGTCGATGGTGCCTACGGTGGGGCGGGACTGTTGGCCCCGTCGGTGCGCGAGCAGTTCCGGGGCATCGAGCGCGCTGACAGCTTCATCGTGGATCCACACAAGTGGCTCTTCGCGCCCTACGACTGTTGCGCGTTGATGTATCGGGACGCGGCGGACGCTCGCCAGGCGCACGCCCAGCACGCCAGCTATCTCGATCACGTCGATCGCGAGGAGCCCAACCCTTCAGACCTGGCGCTACACCTCTCGCGTCGCGTCCGGGGACTGCCGCTGTGGTTCGGTCTCGCCACGCATGGCACCGACCGCTATCGCGAGGCGATCGAGCAGACCCTCGTCACCGCGCGCGAGATAGCTGCTGGCATCGAGACGATCACCCAACTCCACCTCTTGGTCGCCCCAGAATTGTCCGTGGTCATGTTCGACCGCCCAGGTTGGGATGAAGGCGACTACGACCGCTGGTGCGATCGTCTCGCCCACGAGGGCATCATGTTGTGCGTGCCGACTCGGTGGAAGGGCCGAGCCGTGCTTCGCGTGGCGATCGTCAACCCGGATACGTCAGCGCAAACGGTCCTGCGGATCCTCGATGAGACCACCCGGTCCGACCACGGCTAGGGCTTCACTCAGCATCATCGCCCGGTCAGTTGTCAGGGAGATCGGCGAAGGCCTTCTTGGTATCGAAATACCACCCGAGCGACTTCTTCGGGTGACGCCAACGGCCTTTCATGTCCGCACGGGCCCGCTCGTGCGTGGCGTCACCGGCCTTCACCGCGTCCTTCAGGTGCTGGTCCTGAGCCTGGATGACGTCATCGGCCGTCTCCCCCTGCAACTCCAATTCACACGGTCCACCCAGATCACGGCACTTCATGGTCTTCATCTCACTCATCCTCTGCTCGGAGAGCTCCGCCGTTGCGACGGGCTGTGTGTATGACGACCGGCGCGGCCCGGATGTGACCCGCGGAAACGAGTAGTTGCGCCGCGACCACAATCATGAGGCACGTGGGCTCGCACGTTGATCAAAGCGGCGAGGTCGTCTTCGTCACGAGCCAGCGGCACGTCGACATCATCGGGGCGTCAAGCCCTGCCGACGATGACCAGTTCGTTGCCTTCTGGGTCGGCCACCCGCCAGCGATCCGGGGACTCCTCAAGGAGTCGACCACCGGCAGCGAGAGCTGTGGCCAGGCGGGTCCGCGCGAGGTCCGATGGCACGGCGAGCTCGACGTCGACGCGGTTGCGCTGCCGGCGCCGCTCCGTCTCCGAAGGGTCGAGCTCTTGGAAGACCAGCACTGGGTTGAGCCGGCGCGGATCGCAAATGTCGCTGACTCCCGCTCGCGGGTCGGGTTCGTAGCCGAAGGCGGCGACCCAGAACGCGCGGACCGAGGCGACGTCGGCGGCGTCGCGAAGAAAAGCTGAACGAAGCGCGG
Organism: uncultured Actinomycetota bacterium; assembly: GCA_963803695.1. Classification (GTDB taxonomy): domain Bacteria; phylum Actinomycetota; class Actinomycetes; order Actinomycetales; family Dermatophilaceae; genus Ornithinicoccus. The sequence continues at coordinate 34,294 of CAWDNY010000011.1, read as the reverse complement.
CAGCCCCAGATCGGCCGCGGCCCCAAGGTCGCGAGCGGTGCTCTGGATGTTCGCAGCGAGATCGGTAAAATCGAGCTCGAGGCCGTGGGCCTCGTTCTCCCACTGGTCTTTACCGCTGTCGATGACCAGGAGACCGGGACGCCGGTCGATGAGCAGCGGGAAGCCCGCGTCGTCAGCGAGCGCGGCCACTGCGGCAACCAGGTCACGCTGCTGCGTGGGCGAGGTGGTGCGATAGCACGCCATGGCGCTGAACACCGCCTGCCAGTCGGCTACCCCCATCCCCTCGCCGAGCGGCGAGCCGGGCACGACATCGACCTCGTTGCCTTCAAGGTCGGCGTGGCGGACCCCATACGGTCCCGATCCCTCACCGAGATTCGCCTGCTCGACCTCTGCGGCCGGCCGCGAAACGTCAAGGTGTATGCGGTTGCGCAAGGGCCGTGGGTCGCTCGAGCCCCGGATCCGTATCGCTGGGTCGCGGCGCAACCGATCGCTCAAGTCGCCGTCCTGCCCAGGCGCGTAGTCGAGCACATCTTGCCAGAACGGCACCACCGAAGACGGGTTGGCGGATTCGACCACGACGCTCAAACGCTGGAGGGCAGCTGGATTGGCGGCGAACCCCAGGTCCCGCGCAGCCTCCGACACTGCCTCGGCATGCTCCTCCTGGGACAGGCGCACCTGCATACCGGTCGGACGTAGGTCGACCAGAATCCCAGGTGCGAGCTCGACAAGACGTCCTGCGAGCATCGCCCCCTCGACCAGCGAAGCGGCATCGAACCAGGCCGTCGCAACACCATCGATTTCACGCCAATCCGTGTGCATCTCTGCCATACCCGGTCACTGTAGAGCCGTTTCGGTCCAACGGATACGCCTAGTTGGCCTAGGTGGCGTATTTGGCATCAGCGGGTCAGTCGAACCCATCGAGCTATCGGTCAGTCAGGCGCGTGATCAGTTCTCCAATGGAGTGAACCGTGCTGCCTTCGGCGGGGAGATCACCTTCGTGACTCGTGTCCGTGGACCTTCACGGGCGGCCGCCATCGTTCCCACCGATCTGGTCGAAGCCTACGAAGCGCTGATAGATCAGGCAGACGGCACTATCGCCGCCGGGAGGCTGGCCGACATCGACGCCAGGCGTAGCCGGGTGAATCCGGCCGACGAGGTCGCCCAGGATCTCGGTTTGTGAGTGACCACGCTCAGTACAGCGTCGGAAACGAGGCCAATACGATCTCTGGCGGATTCGCGTTGGCGACTACCGAGTCATCTACACGGTCCGAGACGCCGAGTTGATCGTTCTTGCGCTGCGGATCACCCATCGCAGTGACGTGTACCGACGGATCTGAGACACCGGCCAGTCCCGGGCCATATCGTCAGCGCGAGTCGCGCGAATACGCGCCATCCCTCGCCACTAAGGCTTCGAGCAGCGCCGGGTCGGCGCGGAACTGCAATCGCCGGATCGCCCCGGCCTCGACTGTGAAGTCGAAGACGACCTGCGCTTTGCCCCGGTTGAACCAGGCGGCACCGGCTCGGACGCCCACGAACACGGGCAGCGCCGCGGCGGCAGCACCGTTGAAGAAGGTGGCAACCTCAGTGCGGCCCTCGATGCGCTCGGGGGTTCCCACCAAGATCGCTGCTTCGTCACCGGTCACCACCACATCCGGCGCGAGCAGCTCCAGCAGTCGGGTGAAGTCAGCATTGCGAGCCGCATCGAGAAACGCGTCGACCACCTCCCAGTCGGCCAGCGCGTCACGTGACGGCGGCGGGGTGACCTTGCTGCGAGCGCGGGAAGCGAGTTTGCGGGAGGCGGCTGGCGTGCTGTCGAGCAACTCAGCGATGACGCCGAACTCGAAGCCGAATGTGTCGTGCAGCACGAACGCCACTCTCTCCCGCGGGGTCAGGCGTTCCAGGACCACGTGCAGGGCTACCGCGACCGTGTCGGCCAACTCAATCTCTTCAACCGGGTCGCACGCCGTGCCGACTGCTCCCATACCGACGCTCGGCTCGACATCGGCGCGCGGTTCCGGGGTCCGTCGTCGCAGCCGGTCCAGACACAACCGCACGGTCACAGTGGTTAACCACCCAGGCACGTTGACGATGGCATTCGCCCCAGCACGTGTCACCTCGTGGCGAGCCAGGCGGATCCACGCTTCTTGCACGACATCCTCGGCTTCGGCTCGATCAGCCAACACCTGGGTGGCGATGCCCAGCAGCCGTGGCCGCTCAGCGACGAATGCCTCGGTCTGCACCATGACGATCACCCTTGCATCTATTGCTCATGCCCTTTCGACGGATCGCGGGTCCTGGATGTGACCGGTTCCGCCAACAGGTCGGCATACTGGCGAGATGGGACACGAGGATCAACCGCACGCGCATCATCACCAATCCGAGGCCGACCGTGCCGCGCCATCGATGGGTCGGGCCTTCGCGATCACCGTGTCCGATCGCAGCTCGGACGGGCGGCGGGAAGACACCTCCGGGCGACTGCTCGTCCAGTTGCTGCAGGAGGCTGGCTTCGAAGTCACCGGGCCGGTCATCGTGCCCGACGGGGTCGAGACGGTCGCCGGGGCCGTGTCCACGGCGGTGGCCGACGGCGTGTTGCTCGTGGTGACGACGGGGGGCACCGGGATCGGGCCTCGCGACCTCACCCCCGAGGCCAGCAAGACGCTGATCACTCGCGACATGCCCGGACTGGCAGAGTTGTTGCGACGTGAGGGATGCAAGAAGACCCCGTATGCCGCTGTCTCGCGGGGAATGATCGGCGTCATCGACCACTCTCATCGCCCCGGCGGGACCCTTCTGGTCAACCTCCCGGGTCGCCCGGCTGGCGTGCAGGAGGGGATGGACGTGCTGGTGCCGTTGCTGCCCCACGTGCTTTCACAGCTCCGGGGCTACGACCACTAGGCGTCGCCGCCAGGGCTGATGCTGCCCTGCCAACGCGCCAGGTCAGCGGGGGTGTCGATGTCCCCCAGCAAGTCCTGGGGCACGTCAGCGACCTGCGCGGTGAGCTGACTAAAGACTCGGTGCATCGGTGCTCCGACAACCTCGTCGAGCCCGTCGATGGCCCGTGCCAGGTCGCCAGTGCGGAATGCCCCCAGCAACCATTGCCAGCGCTTATCCTGATCCACCGGCACGAGGGCTGCGACGTCGCTCCTCGTGAGTTCTGCGGCGTGGATGGCCTGGCACAACAGCGGCACCACCTCAGGAGCATGCGGCTGATCCACCGCGATCACGAGCGTCCATGGCCCGGCTGGACGGCCCTGCCTCAGCGCGGCCAGCCCGGCGGCGATTCCGGCAACGGGACCTGACCCCGGCGGATCCTCCACCGTGCTGCGGACCCAGCCCGGCACCTCGGCTCGACCCACGACTGCAACCTGATCGACACCGGCTTCGGCTTCCTCTCCACCTAGTGCCTCCAGCACCCGCACCAACAGGGTCTGCCCTTGCACCACCAGCATCGCCTTTTCGACCCCACCGAGTCGGGTGCCCCGTCCCCCGACCAGGACAATCGCATCCACCGCCTTCGTCATGGGTCGAGGTTAGGCCACCACGCCGTCTTGGTGCGGCGCGTACGGTGTGCCTGTGCCCTCTGACCCCGACCGGCGTATCCGCGTAGCCCTGGCTGATGACTACGAAGTGGTGTTGCGCGGCCTGGAGGGGATGCTCCTGCCGTATGCCGACCGCGTGCGAGTCGTTGAACTCGACACCAACCATCTCCCGCACCAACCGGTCGACATCACGCTGTACGACACCTTTGCCCAACCGCAGGTCACGGACGCGACTATTGACGCTTTGTTGAATCACAAGCCCAGCGGGGCCATCGTCGTCTTTACCTGGAATCTCGACCGCTCGCTGGCCGCAGTCGCTCGCACCAAAGGTCTTCGTGGATACCTTTCCAAAGCCTTGAATGGGGAAGAACTTGTCGAGGCTCTCGAGAAGGTGCATGCCGGCGAGGTCGTGGTGAATACCGAAGAACTCCCACCGGAATCGACCTGGCCGGGGCAGGTGGATTGGCCCGCCAAATCGGCAGGATTGACTGCCCGTGAATCCGAGGTCATCTCGCTCATCACCCAGGGGCTGAGCAATCAAGAGATCGCCGACCGCACTTTTCTGAGCATCAACTCGGTCAAGACCTACATTCGCTCGGCATATCGAAGGATGGGCGTCAGCAGCCGCAGCCAGGCCGTCGTGTGGGGCGTTGAGCATGGCCTGTTGCCCGAGCGCGGTCGTCGGCTTCGAGTCGACGAATCACCATGACCAGTTCACTTCGGCGAAGGCATTTACAAATCGACGACCTCATTGTCCCCGACGCTAGGGGTTCCTCCGGAGATCCTGGTCTTCAACATCGAGATGGCCGTTGCCACTGCACCCGGCGAGTCCCAATACTCGGCCGAGTCGGCGTGGACCCGGATCAGCACGATCGCGGGATCGGCTGGTTCGTGTGTAAACCAGGCCGCCACGAAAGGATTCCACAACTCTTCCTTTTTGCCCGGGTCATCGACAACCTCCGCCTGACCTTTGAGGGACACCCACATCGAGTCGTTGACGAAGGCGACGTTCACCTGTGGATCGGCCGAGACGTTGGCGACCTTGGGTGAAGCAGCCTCACTGAAAAACCACAGATCCCCGTCGAACTCCACCTCTTGCACCGCCATTGGCCGACTGATTAATCCACCGTCGCGGTCGATCGAGGTCAACATGCAGGTCCGCACGTCTTTAATCAGCGACCGGACCTTAGTCAGGCCCTCGTCGTCGAAATCGTCGTGCGTGGGATGCGTCGGTGTCGTCATCTCACCAGGTTAGGCCGTGCCGGACGAGGTCGCATTGTGTCTGCATCCGGTCCACCGAATCCAGCGGACGGCTTTGTGGTGCAGGAAGCCCCACCGCCGCACAGCATTCACACAAGACGTCGTCGTAGGCCAAGCTGACGGCCTGCATACGCATCATCGTGTTGGGAGCATCGGAGGCGTCCAACCGAGCGAACTCGCGCTCCAGCCGGGTCAGGTCAGCCAGCAGCTTCTCCACCGATTGCCCCCGTCGTGGCATCGGCGGCACGAAGCCAGACCTCCGCGTCGCAGCCGGGCGCTTCTTCGCCCTGGCCAGCCCCACGCGCCGATAAATCCAGGCGATCACCGGGGACGACAGACACACCATCCAAAACGTCAGCAACCAGTCCATCGGACCACTCCCTTGTCAGTCCAGTCCGGTCATCCTAGCGACGTCATCGATGAGCCGTGGCCGTGAGTCCACGCGAGCGCCACTCCGTCGAGGCCGAGTACGAACGTCGGGTGGTCCCGCGGAATGTCTGGACCCGTGGCTACAACCCGGGGCAGCACGTGTTTGTCCTCGTTGCTGATCCAGCGGCACTTCCCGGCTGCCACGAGCGCCGTCATGAGAGCGTGGAACTCCGCCTGCCGACCAGGATCGAGGTAGGCGATGACCGCACTGTGAAAAACAACCACCTGACCGTACGCCGACGCCCACTCGATCTGGGCTGGCAACAGGTCGATGAGGTCACCGGCCACGATCTGGGGCGGATCGGCCCGAGCAACCGCAATCGCTTGGCGCAGTCGGGCCGCACGCTTCGACTCTCCGGGCCATACGAGATTGGCCAACCAGGCCATCGCGTCCTCGTCCGTGACGTCGAGTGGGTTGAGGTCGATGCCTGATCGATGCCTGATGACCGGGTATGCCGTGGGTAGCCTCGGTGCGCCGCGCACGACACACGACAACTCGGGTCCGGCCGAGCCCCTCAGTCGATGCGGCTCGGACCGATCCGGCGTCGCCGGTCCAGGCGTAGTCGAAACGAGCGGGATACAGCATAGCCCCGCACTCGTCCCGGCTTCGACGAGCGCGAGGGGCCTGTCGCACTCCCGGGAGATCCGATCCAGCACCGGCATCAGGGTGGCCACGACGGCCCACCTCGTTGGTCTGGGTGCGACGAGCGAGGACGGTCGAGGTGATCGGGCCGTCATCGCCCAGCAGTGCTTCACGTAGGCCTGCGTACGGTCCCTGGTGCCGACACTCCGTGCCAGCGGGCTGCGGCGAAAACCAGGTTCGGCTGGCGCTTGGCCCTGGGTAAGGCGTCGAGCCACGCGAGGACGTCGCGATCGGTGGCCACCTGCTCGGCCCAGCGTTGGTACGTGGGCGAGCTGTCGGCATACCGGGCGAACTCTCGGTATTGGTCGACAGCCGGCGCGGTCAGGTCCACCCGACCCAGAATGCCGCAGTGACCTAGCATCGGCCAGGTGCTAGCGCGTGGGTTTGACCCGAAGGTCCAGCAACTCGATCTGCCCGATGTGACGTGGGCGATGCTCGGGGTGGGCCTCGCAACGTTGCTGGCCTCCTTCCTGATCAGCTGGATGATCCGGTGGATCGTGGCTCGCTATCTCACCTGGCGCGACCGCGGGCCAAGTGCGATCTCGGTCTTCAGCCTGCTCGCGCAGTGGCTCGTGGTGCTGCTCGGCATCGGGGTCGCGCTGACGATCGTGTTCCCCTCCGTGCGACCGGTCGACATCCTCGGCGGTCTCGGTGTGATCTCCATCGCCGCAGGTATTGCCTTCCAAACGGTCCTCGGCAACATGTTCGCCGGCATCATGATCCTCTCGCGCGGCCGATTCAGGGTGGGCGATCAGATCGGCGTGCAGGACGTCCGGGGCACCGTCACCGACATCACCCTCAACAGCACCACGGTGGCGACCTTCGATGGTCGCCAGGTGTTGATCCCGAATCAGATCATGCACTCGGACCTGGTCACCGTGCAGACCGGCTACGAGCACGTGCGCACCAGCGTCGAGGTCCAGATCGATGCCGCTGCCGACCCCGCTCGCGCCCAACGCATCGCCATCGATGCTATGGCGGCAGTTCCAGCCGTGTTCGACGAGCCAGAGCCGCAGGCCCTACTCACCACTTTGGACAAGGGAGCGCTGACGCTGGAGTTGCGCTTCTGGTCCGGCGCTCGCCAGCTGGAGACCCGGGAGGCCCAGCATGCGGTCATCTCCTCGGTGTTGGCCGCGTTCATTGCTGCCGACGTGAGACTGGCAGACGAGATCCAGACCATCGAGGCCGGGCCCGAGTTGCTCGCTGCCTTGACCTCTTATTCCGCCGCGACTGAATCCAGCGCCGCGGAAACTTTCACTCCGAAGAACCCCCACGCCGAGGGCACCTAGGTCCGCGTCAGCCCGGCGACACGCTGAGCCAAAACGGCTCACGGGTGCACATGCACGCTCAGGCCGATCAGGCCGATCAGGACGGGCGGGTCGTCGGCTGCCACTCACACGAAAGTCGCCGAGTCCCACGATATTTCGTGGGACTCGGCGACTTTTGCGTGAGTCGATCTATCGGTTGTCAGTCATTGCCTACAAACCGGTGACCCGATCTTCCGGAGCCTCCAACTGCGGGTTGTCGCCCATGAAGTCGACCAGGTTCTGGAAGTCTCCGGGGCCACCAAGCAGGTTGGTGCCCTTGGTGAAGGCGGTGAACGAGTCGCCACCCTCAGCCAGGAAGTTCAGCGTGGACACCCGGTATGTCGAGTCCTCCTCCAACGGCACTCCGTTCAGTGCCATCTCGCTGACCTTGGAGCCCTGGGGCTGGGTGTCGTCCCAGGTGTAGCTGAATCCTTCGGAGACACCGAGCGCCAGTTGCTGACGTCCGCGGTTGGGATCGAACTGCTGCTCCAACACGTCCTTGATGTCAGCCCCGGTCATGTCGATGGACACCAAGATGTTGCCGAACGGCAAGACCGTGAAGGCCTCGGCATACGTGACCTCGCCTGGCTGCTCGCCGTTGGTGATCTGATCCACCAACAGGTCCGCCCGGACGCCACCGACGTTGGTAAACGAGATCACCGCGTCGCCTTGGTCCGGCCCAGCCGTGCCGTAGAGGATCGAATCGGCGATCAAGTCGGCCAACGGCGTCTCGATGCCGCGATCACCACCGGCGCTGCCGGTGATGTCCTCCGCCAGCGTGCCGACGACTTCGGCACCGAAGACATCACCCAGCTCCTTCCACTTGGCAACGAGCGCATCCATCTCCGGATCGGCAACGTTCTGCAGGACCAGGTTGTTCACCGCGGCCGTGTCTTCCCGCACCACGTCGGTGCTGGCCTGGCTGAGCACCACATCGGACTCGGTGACCACACGGCCATACTGATTGGCGCTGGTGACCAGTCGCGAATCGCCATCGGGGTCGGGGATATCGCAGATGTAGGGCTGGTGGGTGTGCCCCGTGACGACCATGTCGATCGCCGGGTCGAGACCCTCGGCGATCTCGACGATCGGTCCCGAGATGCCTTCGCACTCGCTGTAACCACCCTCTTGGTTGCCGCCTTCGTGCAGCAGCACCACGATCGACTGCACGCCATCAGCCTGCAACTGCTCAGCCGCGGCGTTGGCCGTATCGACCTCGTCGAGGAACTCCACACCAGCGACCCCACCGGGGCTGACCAGCGTCGGCGTCTCATCCAAGGTCATCCCGATGAAACCGACCTCCACCCCACCGATTTCCCGGGTGTAGGTGCCGGGCAGGACAGTGTCACCGCCGTCCTTTTTGACCACGTTCGCCGCCAACCATGGGAAGTCCGCGCCGGCATACGGCTCGTTCGGGAAGTAGCACCCGTCGACCGGGTGGCAGCCGCCGGCCTGCATACGCAGCAGTTCTTCGGTGCCTTCGTCGAACTCGTGGTTGCCCACGCTGCTGACGTCGAGGCCCATCAGGTTCAGGCTCTCCACCGACGGCTCGTCATGGAAGATGCCGGACAGGAACGGCGATCCGCCGATGAGGTCTCCGGCCGCCACAGTCATGCTCTGCTCCGGCAGTGACTTCGTGCGCAGAGCCGATAACGTCGTCGACAGATAGGTCGCACCGCCGACCGGGTTCTGTTCCGGGTCCTGGGCCTCGGTCAGCGTCGCGTCCTCGGCCTCGAGGTGGCCGTGGTAATCGTTGAACGACAGCAACTGCAGGTGGATCTGGTCGATCCACTCCGGCAGCGCGGCGTCAAGCAGGACCGCGTTGGCATCGCTGACCGATGCTGGCCCGCCAAGGAGCGTCGCGCCCTGCGGTGAGAGTCGATCCAGGGCAGCCAGCGTGCTCGGCGGTGTCGCGTCCTTGGTCAACAGCAACGGCGCGCCTTCGTATGCCGCCAGCGCGGACCCAGTAAGTGCGTCGGGATACGTCAGCCCGGTCGCGACGTATGCCGTGTCGAGGTCCTTCTCGTATGCGGCGCTGATCACGGCCGCAGTGTCGTAACGGTCGGTGCCGAAGACGCGTGTGGTGGCCGGCACGATGTCGGTGATCGCCGAGAGCGTGTCGTCGCTGACAGCGTTCGGCCCGCCGAACACCACGACGGTCTGGGGGTCCAGGTCGTTGAGCGCCTGGGCGGTCGGACCGCTCAGTTCGCCACCGGCGGTCAGCAGGATCGGAGCGCCTTCGCGACCGGCGACGGCACCACCGACGAGTGCGTCGGGGAAGCTCTCACCAGTGGCGACATAGACGACCGGCAGACCCGTCGGGAAGAGACCGGCCAACTCTGCCGACGTCCCGTATCGGTCATCGCCGGCATACCGGGTCACGGGCGCGAAATTCTTGAGCTCGGCCTCGACGGCGGGACTGATCCGCGCCTCACCCCCGACAATCCTGATCTCGGTCGGGGCCAGGTCGCTCAACGCGGCGATGGTCGCGGTCGGCAATTCGTTCACCCTGGTCAACAACACGGGGGCGGCAGCACCTGCGCCGTCGGCTCGAGGGGATGGCACCTCAGCAGTGTTCGCGGTGGTGGCACCGACGGCCCGTGCGGTCAAAGCGTCCGGGAAGACCTGGCCAGATGCGACGTAGACCACGTCCACAGGGTCGGGGTATTCGGCCGCGACCAGCGCTGCTGTCTCGTAGCGGTCCGCCCCGCCGATGCGCTCGGTGATGCCTTGCGGCAAGGCCGGCGCCGCACCCGCCACAGGTGCTCCAGCCATGGGGATGGCAGCCGAAGAGGCGGCTTGGGTAGTGTCCTGCGCGGCGGCGCTCGAGGCCACCACCATCGTGAGTCCGGAGGCCAGCGCGAGAGCACGCTTGCCACCGTGGGGGATTCGAAGTTTCACCGATACAACTCCTCGTGAGTCGGGCACGATCGGCTGCCAGGCAGTGCGCAGGCGCGATCAAAGGGCGTTTCTGCTTCGGCCAACCTAGCCTGCACTGGGCACCCTGCCTATGGATAGTGACTGTCCGGAAGGTGAACTGGGGCCGGCCACTCACGGTCGTCCGCGGTCTTTGTCAGACTGTGACAGTGGCACACACTCACGGAACACCACCCACGCTCGCGATTATCGGTGCTGGCTCAGTCGGGGCGACCATGGCCTACACGGCGTTGGCGCAAGGGGTGGCCCGCCGCGTCGTGCTCTACGACATCAACACCACCAAGCTCGAGGCCGAGGAACTGGACATCTCCCAGGGCCTGTCCTTCATGCGGCGCGGTGAGATCGTGGCCAGCGACGACATCGAGATCGTCCGCGGCGCTCGAATGGTCGTGGTGACTGCGGGCGCCAAGCAAAAGCCTGGGCAGAGCCGGATGGATCTGGCGGGGACGACGATCGAGTTGACTCGGACGCTGCTTCCCCAGTTGTTGGCGGTGGCTCCGGACGCGACATACATGATGGTGACGAACCCGGTCGATGTGGTGACCACCGCCGCCCTGCGGGTCACCGGCCTGAATCCGCAGCAGCTCTTCGGCTCCGGCACCGTGCTGGACTCCTCGCGATTGCGTCAGGAGCTGTCCGAGCGGGTCGGGGTGGCGGTTCAGAGCGTGCACGCGTATGTCGTGGGTGAGCACGGCGACACCGAGTTCCCGTTGTGGAGCTCGGCCACGATCGGCGGGGTCCCGTTGCTGGACTGGCACGAGAGCACGGGGCGCTTGGATGAGTTCGAACGCGCCGATATCGCGCAGGCGGTGATGGGGTCGGCGGGTCGGATCATCGCCGGCAAGGGGGCGACAAACTATGCAGTGGCGATGGCGTGCTGCTCGATCATCGACTCGGTCATGCGGGACGAGGGTCGGGTGATGCCGGTCTCGACGTGGCTCGATGAGTACTACGGGATCAGCAACGTCTGCCTGTCGGTGCCGACGGTGGTGGACAAGCACGGGGCGCATTGGCGTCTGCCGGCCTCGATGACCGACGACGAGTTGATCCGGCTGCGCAACAGCGCGGATTCGATCAAGGAAATCGCGGCCACCTTCGGCTTGTGAGGCGATGGCGGCGCTTTCCTGGCGTCGGGGGTTTCTAGCGGGATCCGAGGTCCACCTCGAAGGAATTCCACTCAGCGGCAAAAATCACGAGTTGGTCCCAGCGCTCGAGGCAGGGCTCGTAGTCAGCCCACCAACTCTCGTACCTTCACCCTGCGTCGCTGCATCCCGCACCTCGGCACTCATCCCCGTTGAATGGCGACGATCGACGATCCGTCCGTGTCCTTCTCGAGCCCGAGCATCACGTCGGGTGAAAGACGTTGGTATGCCGGCCTGATGTGCTCTCTGACAACCGCTGCGCCTCGACGGTGACACCTTCGCGCAGCGACCATCGCTTGTACATCGTCAGGGGACGTGGGCTCGGTTGGTCCGTGCGGACATCGTCATTCGCGGGGTCGGATCGTGGCAAGTACTGCTTTTCCACAAGGGGGCTGACCCGTGTCAGTGGTGCCTGCCATACTGGACACATGTTCGATCTCGATCCTGGTGCAGACCAGCCCGGTGATGACTCCGCGCCCTATGTGGGTGATGTGAGTGATGTGGGTGATGTCACCGCGGGGTGGCAGAGCCCAGGTGAGGTGCTCGGCGCGGCCCTCGCGCGAGCCACGGGCGAGGTCGAACAAACCACCTCCGGCGTGGTGCCGGTGCTGCCCCGGCTCAGTGGGAAAGAAGTCACTGCCGGGCTTCAGGGCATCGACCGTCTGCGGGCGTGCACCGAAACCCTGACCCTGCACGTGGTGACCGAAGCCCTCGAACAACGGGTGCCCTCCGGTGCCGGGTTAACCGCACAGGACTGGCTCACGCTGCACTGCCCCTGGCTGGCCCCCATGGCCGCCAGCGACCTACTCACCGTCGCCCGGGGTGTGGGCGACCCGCTGCACGCCCGCCTCCGCGAGCAGGTCGTTACTACGGGTATGCCGGTGCGGCGGGCCGCGTCGATCCTGCGGGCGTTGGCGCGGGTGAAACCGTTCATGGACACCATCCCCGACCCTGACGCGGCCCCCGCCGATGATGGTGCTGACGTGGATGAAAACGGGGAACGGGTCAGTGAATACCAAGCCGCCGTCACCCGGTTAATGAGCATCGCCGGAAACACGGACCTCACCGATAAAGACTTGCGCCGGGCCACCGACCGGCTGACCTCCCTGAAACTGCCGGACAAAGACCACGACCGTAAAGAACGCGCGATCAACGAACTGCGCGGGGTCAACGAGTCCTCGCTGGCTGACGGGTCGCTGGTCCGGTTCATCGTGACCGCCAACCCTGAAGGTGCAGCACTGTTCCGGTCCATCTTCCACTCACCCCTGGCCGCGCCCAGCCCTGATGAGACCGGCCCCGACGAGCGGACCGCCTCGCAACGCCGGTACGACGCGCTGATCACCGTGATGAAACGCGGCATCGCCGGCAGCGACAGTGCCCCCACCACCCCCAAAGCCACAGTGAACGTCACCATCCGGTGGGACCTGCTCCGTCACAGCTTCACCGGGACCGGGACCACCGACACCGGAGAAACCCTCTGCCCCGAAACGGTGCGGCGGATGGCCTGTGACGCCGACATCATCCCCACCATCCTCGGGCACCGAGAACGAAATCCTGAACCAAGGCCGAGCCAAACGCCTCATCACCCCCGGACAACGACGAGCACTGCACCACCGAGACCAACACTGCACCTTCCACGGCTGCACCACCCCAGCGCCCTGGTGCGACGCCCACCACGTCCAACACTGGTCACGCGGCGGCCCATCAGACCTATCCAACTACGCGTTGTTATGCGGGCGACACCACACCATCGTCCACGAACAAGACCTCACCGCCACCATCCACCCCACCAGCGTCACCTGGCACCCCTAACGCCCCCGCCCCACACCCGGCCATCGACGGCCGGGCCACCGGCATGCTCTCAGGGTGCCGCGCGGCCAGATCGCCAGGTCGGCGGGCCGCCAGGTCGGCGGGCCGCTAGGTCGCCGAACGGCCCGCAGCCGCCAACGCATTGGGCCTTACCCAATGGCTGACCTGTGATGCCGACCCCGTGGCCTCAACTCAGTGGCTGACCCTTTGGCCCCACCCCAATCACTCTCCGAAGGGGCCGCACATAGAGTTGAAGGATGTCTCCCTCCCCCATGCGCATCGCCATCGTCGGCGGCCACGGCAAGATTGGTCTGCTGCTCACCCGGATCCTCGCTGACCGTGGCGACGACGTTACCTCGATCATCCGCAACCCTGACCACACAGCCGAGGTCGAAGCGGCTGGTGGTGCGGCGAAGGTGGCCGACGTCGAAAAGCTCACTCCTGCGGAAATCTCCGACGCCCTAGCCGGTCAACAGGCCGTCGTCTGGTCGGCTGGTGCAGGTGGTGGCAGCCCCGAGCGCACGTATGCCGTCGACCGGGATGCCGCCATCGCCACTGTCGACGCGGCGCGGAGAGCGGGCGCCAGCCGCTTCATCATGATCTCCTACTTTGGTGCTGGACCTGATCACGGCGTGCCGAGTGACAACGCCTTCTTCGCTTACGCCGAGGCGAAGGCTGCTGCCGATGCATACCTGCGAGGCGCTCCAGACCTGGATTGGACCGTGCTCGGGCCTAGCGGCCTCACCGACGATGAGGGCACCGGCCTCATTGACGCTGAGACCGATGAAGCGGCCAAGGTCTCACGCGCCAATGTTGCGGCGGTTATTGCTGCTGTGCTGAGGGACCCGAGCACTGCGGGACGAACGATCACCTTCAACGATGGCCAGACTCCGATCGCTGAGGCCATCACCGCCGCTGGCCACGCCTGAGCCCTCGACGCCACGGCTCACGTTCAAACCCAGCTCGAGTTGGAAGCCGCGGACGACGGCCGCTCGTCGACTCGCAGGAAAGTCACGCGGATTACCCACGCGCGGTGAATTTGCTGCCAGTCGATGGCTTAGCCTCGCCGACGATGGGCCTTATGCGCTCCACGACGGGGCTTGCGGAGATCAGTTTGCGCCGATCAGCTGGCGGGCAGAGCCACACTGACTCGACAGCCCTCGCGGAAGTTGTCGATCTCGACGCTGCCGCCGGCCTCGCTCACGATGGCTTGGGTAATCGTCAAACCAACCCCGATCCCGGCCCCAGCCTGTGGGGTCCGTGAAGCGCTGCCCCGCCATCCGGGATCAAACATGCGCTCTAGGTCCTCGGCTGATAGTCCGCCGCAGGTGTCGCTGACGTGCAAACGAACGGTGCCCGCCGCCCCGCCCGCCCCGCGCGATCCTTCAGCACCCGCGACCCCGCGCGATCCCTGCGTCCCGCTAGCCGCCGCGCGCGTGGCTCCGCTGCGCTCCAGGCTCACCCGCACCGCACCACCACTGGGGGTGTAGAGGATGGCGTTCCGCACCACGTTGGCCACGGCCCGTTCAATCCGGGCCGGGTCGACAGTCACACACATCGGGCCGCTCTGAACCATCTCCACCGTGACGTTTTGCTGCTCTGCTACCACCTGTTGGCTCCGGATCACGTCTTGAGTCACCTCCGTGAGGTCCAACAGTGTCCGCACGGAGTCGATGTCGCTCTGGTTGTCGCCCTGATTGAGGCGCGACATCTCGAGCAGGTCATCAACCATCCGATTCATCCGGTCGCTCTCGTGCCGAATCCGACGGTGATAGTCCGCCGGGTCGGTCGCGATGCCGTCTTCCAACGCCTCCGCCATGATCCTGATCCCCGCCAGGGGGGACTTCAGGTCGTGACTGGCCCACGAGATCATCTCCCGCCGACTCGCCGCCAACGATCGGTCACGCTCTCGATCGGCCACCGCCTGAGTCGCTGACGTGTCGATCCGGCGAACGGCTCGATAGAGGAAGGCTCCGCATACGAAGGCAATCGGCACGCAGACCGCCAGGACCAGTGAGATCAGCGTGAAATCGCTCGAAGACAAGAACATCTGCTGGGCAGTGACGTAGATCCCCGCCGCCATGCTGGCCACCACGACGACCGGCCCCATGGCGGTGGCGAAGGCGACCGACCGACGGGCCAGCGCAATGGTGGCGATCGCGCCCACCACGCCTACGACGGCGGCGGTGCCCGCTGCCAAGGCCACGGCCTCCACTTCGGGCCTCACCCGATGCGCGCTTCGGTATGCCGGTCCCAGCGGTATCCCGAACCCCACACAGTGATCACCCGCTGCGGATCGGCCGGATCGATCTCGACTTTGTTGCGTAAGCGGCGGATGTGCACCGTCACGGTCGAGTCGTCGCCGAAGTCCCAGCCCCACACCTGTTTCATCAGCGCTTCGCGACTCACGACGACACCAGGGTGGGACATCAGGAAAATCAGCAGGTCAAACTCGCGACCGGTCAAGGACAGGCTCTGGGTGCCTCGGCATACCGACCGAGCGGCCGGATCCACCACGAGGTCGCCGTCACGGATCGTGCCCATCGACGTGCCCATTTCAAGACCCGACGACATTCCCGCGGTTGAGGCTTCAGTGGCGCTTTCGCTCGCGCGGCGGATCAGCGCCTGCACGCGTAGCACCAGCTCTCGGGCGCTGAAAGGTTTGACCACATAGTCATCCGCACCGATCTCCAACCCGGTGACCCGATCCGCCTCGGTAGTCCGCGCGGTGAGCAGCAGCACGGGAAGCCGGGGGTCGATCTCGCGCATCCGCTTCAGCGCCTCGAACCCGTCGATGCCCGGCAGCATGACGTCGAGCACGACGAGTTGTGGGCGCTGATCACGGACGACCGCGACGGCGTCGAGCCCGTCACTGGCCTCGATGGTCGGGAATCCGGCGCGATGGAGGTATGCCGCGACGACCTCACGCACAGTGTCGTCGTCATCGGCGACTAGGACGGTGACCACTGGTTGAGCCTAATCGTGAACAGCGCGCCGGAGCCTTACCAATTGTTGACACCTACCTTCGGCTATCGAGCCGTCGACGATCGCCGACTTCGACCAATGGACGAGCGCCCTATGCCACAGTGATCCGGTGACTTCGACGACCTATCTCGACCACGTGACCGCCCTGCTGGCCAGCACTCCGCTGATCGATGGACACAACGATCTGGCGTGGGAGGCCCGTGAGCAGGCGGCATACGACTGGGACGTGCTGGACATCTCCAAGCCGTCAGCGACGACCCACACCGACATTCCCCGACTGCGCGCAGGGCGTGTCGGCGCGCAGTTCTGGTCGGTCTGGGTGCCATCGACATTGCCGCGTGACCAGGCGGTCATCCAGACGCTGGAGCAGATCGACGCCGTGCACGCGATGATCGATCGGTATGCCGACGATTTCGGTCTGGCGCTGACCGCCGACGATGTGGAGCGCGTCTTCGTGACCGGTCGGGTGGCCTCCCTGATCGGGGCCGAGGGCGGGCACTCCATCGGTGACTCGCTGGGGACACTGCGCGCGCTGTATCGACTGGGCGTGCGCTACATGACGCTGACCCACAACGACAACACGGACTGGGCTGACTCGGCCACCGACGAGCCGGTGCACGGCGGCCTGACCGACTTCGGCCGCGACGTCGTCCGCGAGATGAATCGCTTGGGCATGTTGGTCGATCTGTCGCACGTCTCGGCCGACACGATGCGGGACGCGCTGGACGTCTCCTCCGCGCCAGTGGTCTTCAGCCACTCCAGCGCCCGAGCCATCTGCAACTCGCCGCGCAACGTGCCCGACGACGTCTTGACGACGATGGCCTCTGCGGGTGGAGTCTGTATGGCGGTCTTTGCCCCCGACTTCGTCTCTCAAGAGTGCTGGGACTGGCGGATGCAGGCCGCCGAGGTCGCGAGCGCCGAGGGAGTCAGCGCTACCGACCTGGAGACGTTCAGGCCCTGGGTCAAGCGCTACAAGCAGGCTCATCCGGAGCCGACAGCCACCCTGGCCCACGTGGTGACCCACATCGAGCATCTGCGTGACGTCGCCGGGATCGACCACGTCGGCATCGGCGGAGACTACGACGGCGTGCCACACTTGCCGCTCGGTCTAGAAGACGTGTCCTGCTATCCGCAGTTGTTTGCCGCCTTGGCCGAGCGCGGCTTCAGCGACGAGGACTTGCGCAAGATCGCCGGCACCAACCTTTTGCGGGTACTACGTGCCGCCGAAGGAGTGGCGCGCGACGCCAACTAGACGCCATTTAGACGTCAACGAGGGAACATTTCGACGTCAGATAGGCAGCGGCTTGACGCGGACTAGTCCGCGTCGGCTTGAGTATCTTGCGCCTCGGCGAGGAAGGAGTCGCTCTCATGGACGCGAACCGGCATACCGTCGAGTGAGGCTGGAACGGCATCCGCGGAGATGCGATCAGCAAACAACACGACACACTTCTCGCCGTCTTCGGTCGCACCGATCCCGACTCCGTGGACCTCTTCGCGCTCGTCCATGAAGGCGTTGGCCTCACTCAGCGTGGGTTCCTGACCCAGCTCCGCATCCTTCGCGGAGGCCTCGTCCATTCCTAGATTCAGATCGTCCATGCCCATCGCTGCAACGTAACAGTCCGCCGAGCCCCGGGTCAGCCTCGCGACGCCCCAGAGTGCGACAACTCGAGATTCTGCCCGTGGTGTCACGGCCTGTCGCAACTTTCGGGGTATTCCCCAGGCAGGGTGCCCCTCTTGGCTGGTGTCAGACGATGTGCGACGGGAAAGGCCCGTCGGCTGACGTCATACGACTGCAGTGAAGGGACAACCCATGCACCACGACGACCTCACCGATGGGACCGAAGCCGTACCCGTCGGGTTCGAAGACGTAGCTCAAGCCCGCGACGCAGCGCAAGAAAAGCTGATGGGCACCGACAACGTGGTTGGTGTCGGCCTCGGCTACAAGATCAGCAACGGCGTCCAGAGCGACACCAAGAGCGTGATGGTCTTGGTGACCGAAAAGTTGCCGGCCTCCATGCTCGGCACGAGCCAGGCTCTGCCCAAGACCGTAAGCAAGGTGCCGACCGATGTGGTCGACGTCGGGCACGTCTTCGCCGGTGGAGCGACTGCGCTGGAAACCCTCGACGCGCAGAGCTTGGCCAAGCGGGTCCGGCCCGTGCGTCCCGGCTACAGCGTCGGCCACTACAAGATCACCGCGGGCACGATCGGGGCGGGGTGCTACGACCTTTCACCGGTGCCGGGCAAACCGCCGCGCTACTACATCCTCAGCAACAACCACGTGTTGGCCAACTCCAACCAGGCCAACATCGGCGACCCGATCTATCAGCCCGGACCGATCGATGGCGGAACTGCCGCTGACGCGGTCGGCCGGTTGGCCCGATTCGTGCCGATCAAGTTCGACGGCTCGTGCAATGCCGTGGATGCGGCGATCGCAGAAGTCTCGTTCGACAACCTCGACCGAGACATCTACTGGACCGGCTACCCAGCCTCCGCGGTCAAAGCGGCCGAGGTCGGACAGTTGTTGAAGAAGACCGGCCGCACGACGCATTTCACCACCGGCCAGGTCACCGCGGTGAACGCCACGATCAACGTGAACTACGGCGGCGGTAACGTCGCCAAGTTCTGCAACCAGATCGTCACCACGGACATGTCTGCCGGCGGCGACTCCGGCTCACTGGTGCTGGACCTGGACAACAACCCCGTCGGTCTGCTCTTCGCCGGATCGTCCACGGCGACGATCCTCAACCCGATCGCCAACGTGCAGTTGGCGCTGAAGGTCCGCGTCTGGCCGTGACCTGAGCCTCCGGTCCATCGCGGCCGGAGCACACACGACCCAGTCAACCGCTGCGAGGCCCCCAGAACCTCGTGGGGGTTGTCGTGTCCAAGGTGTCAACGCGAGTTCATCTTCGCGCCATCTGGGGGTCACGAGAGCGACGCGTCGAGACGATTACGTCACATCGTCCGATTAAATGGGGTCCCGAATGTCGCTGGGACGCCGTGCAAGGCACAATGGTCCGATGACCTCACGCCTTCAGTCGATCGTGCGCAGGGGGCGTGGGCTCGGTTTAGCAGTCACGACCGCCTTGATCACGGGTGGACTGGCGGTCCTCGGAGCGCTCACGCTTAATCTTCCGTTGCGCGACCCCGACGGCTTTCTCGGCCCGAGTTGGACCCGCCTGCCCCTCATTTTGTTTCTCTTCATCGCCGCTGACCTCATCCCCCGTGTCATCTCGCGGTCCAAGGGCTGGAGCGGGGCCCGTCACGCGTTGAAGGAAGTCGTCGCTGAGCGTTGGCCGCTGCAACGTCTTGTCGTTGTCCTCGTCGCTCTGGCCAGTTTCTACGTGACCTACGTGGGCTACCGAAACCTCAAGAGCTTCCTGCCGGTCGCCACGCGACAATCTGATGACGCTGCCCTGTCCACGACCGACCGGATTCTTTCCTTTGGGATGAATCCGGCCGAGGTGCTCCACACCGTGCTGGGCACCGGAGTCGCGGCGCACGTTCTGTCCTGGGTGTACATCTCGTTCTTGTTCTTCGTGCCCATCTCGTTGGCCGCCGCGCTCGTCTGGTCCCGCAACGTCAGTCTGGGCCTGTGGTACACCACTGCGCTCTGCCTCAACTGGGCTCTGGGCACTGCCAGTTACTACCTCTTTCCCGCTCTGGGGCCGTTCGCGGTGCGCAGTTGGAACTATGCCGACCTGCCGGCCACCGGCGTCAGTTCTCTCCAGGAGGGCATGCTCCGGGCGCGTGCAAACGTGATCATGGATCCCTTCGGGACCAACTCGGTGCAGAGCATCGCGGCCTTTGCGTCACTGCATACCTCGATCGTCTTCACCGCAGCGCTGATCGTGCATCTGGCCGGGTTCCCGCGTGTCGTGCGCATCACTATGTGGGTCTTCTTGGCGTTGACGTTGATCTCCACGATCTACTTCGGCTGGCACTACATCATCGACGACGTCGCCGGACTGATGATCGGTGCGGTGTCCGTGGCCGTGGCGGGTGTGGCCACGCGAGGAGCAGTCGATCATGTGCCTCAACTTCAGCCCGCGGAGAGCGGGCGGGAGTTGGCGAGCAACTAGGCGACGCCTGCTGGCCACTCCCCGTGATGGCGCACACCATCATCTAGAGGTAGTTCACACCCGTCAGCCGCTGCGAGGATTCCCACAGCTTCGCAGCGGTTGCCGCGTCATACGACGCATCGCTGGAGGCCACCACCACGGGTGCCCCGCGGGACTGGCCGAGGCTGGCGGGGCCGAAGAATTGACCACCCCAGGCGTTGGGGTCGGTCGCGGCACGCAGCGTGGGCAGCGCCCCCGCGTCCGGCGGCTGGGTGATCAACTCGAAGACCGGCCGCGCAAGGGGCTTGAACCGGTCAGGGATCAGGTGGTCACCCAGGCCCGTGGAGGAGACACCGGGGTGGGCAGCCACCGAGATGGCCTCGACGTTGTGCGCGGCGAGCCGGCGCTGCAACTCGTAGGCAAACAGCAGATTCGCCAGTTTTGAGTTGCCGTAAGCCTTGGTCTTCGAATAGTTCGCGGCCACCTCGTGAATCGAATCCACGTTGTCGACGTCAATCCGACCCGACGTGTGGGCCAGGCTGCTGACGCTGACGACCCGCGCACCGTCGGTCGAGCGGATCAGGTCGATCAATCGGCCGGTCAGTGCGAAGTGACCGAAGTGGTTGATGCCGATCTGCTGCTCGAAACCGTCGATCGTCTCGCCGGGCGGGACCATCATGATCCCCGCGTTGTTGATCAACAGATCCAGCCTCGTATGCCGAGCGATCACGTTGCCCGCGAACTCCTCCACCGAGGACAGGTCGGCCAGGTCGAGTCGCAGCACCTCTGCGGTGCCCGGCTGAGCGCTAAGACTGTCGACGGCCCCTTGGCCGCGCTCGACGTTGCGGCTGGCCACGACCACGTGCGCGCCGTGCTTGATCAATTGGTGCACCGTGCTCAGCCCAAGGCCAGCATTGCCGCCAGTGACGACCGCGACCTTGCCGTCCAGGTCACCGATGTCGGATGTGCTCCAGCTCTGTGCAGCCATCAGGATGCCTTCTCCAGGTCGGAGATCGTCGGGTAGTCGGTGTAACCCTGCGCACCGCCGCCGTAGAACGTGTCAGGGTTTGGCTCGTTGAGCTCTCGACCGGATTGCCAGCGGGCGGGCAGGTCGGGGGTGGCTAGGAAGGGGCGACCAACGACGACGGCGTCGGCCAGACCGGCGTCGAGCACCCGCTCGACGGACTCCAACGACGTGACGTCACCGAAGCCGTCGTTGAGCAGCACCGGGCCGCCGAAGCGGTTGCCCAGGTCGGCGGCGATGTCCGTGCCGTTGGCGGCCAAGATGCTCAGGTAGGCCAACGTCAGCGGAGCAATGCCGTTCACGAGTGCGGCGTAGGTTGCAGCGATGTCCTCGGCGTCATCCTCGATGATGCCGTTGAACTGGTGCCCGGGTGAGATGCGGACGCCAACACGGTCTGCGCCGATGGCCTCAGCCACCGCGGTGACCACCTCAACGGTCAGCCGCGCACGGTTCTGCGGCGACCCTCCGTAGCTGTCCTCCCGATGGTTGGCCGCCGGGTCGAGGAACTGGTGCAGCAGGTACCCGTTGGCCGCGTGGATCTCGACGCCATCCAGTCCGGCCACGATGGCGTTGCGGGCCGCCTGGACGTATTCATCGACGACGCCAGCGAGCTCTTCGGTCTGCAGGGCGCGGGGGGTGACGTGGGGCTTGGGGCCTTCGGCGGTGACCATGTCACCCGGGGCGACGATGGCGCTGGGCGCGACCGTCTCCAATCCATCCTTGTTGTCGGGGTGAGCGATCCGGCCGGCGTGCATGAGCTGCGCGACGACATACCCGCGCTGGGCGTGGACGGCGTCCGCAACAAGCTTCCAGCCCGCGACCTGCTGATCGGTATAGAGGCCGGGCACGTTCAGGTAGCCCTGGCCGACCGCGCTGGGAGCGGTGCCTTCGGTGATGATGAGGCCAGCACTGGCGCGTTGCGCGTAGTAGGTGGCGTTGAGCTCGGTGGGGGCGTGACCATCGCCGGCCCGGTTGCGAGTCAGGGGTGCCATCACGAAGCGCTGGGGCAGGTCCCAGGAGCCGATTCGGACGGATTCAAAAGCGCGTGACACAGGGACGAACCTTCCACGAGGGGTTGGTGCAGGGGTCGTGCAGTTGCTTGTGCGATCTCACCCCTCAACGCCCCGGATGCGTCATGGATTCCGTTGGGCACTCTGGATGCTCACGAGGTGGGCGTAGCCGTAGGCGAGTGTTGTGGCGATGCTCAGCCACACGGCATACGGCAGGAGGAGTACTCCGATCCACCACACGGCGCTCGCACCGACCGCGACCAAACCCCAGGTCAGCACACTAGCGACGGTCAGGGACAGCGCGGCGGCAGCAAGGCGGTGTGGGACGTAGAAAAGGTAGGCCCATCCCAGCGAGAACGCCACCGAGACGCACAACAACGCCCCGAAAGTCCGGCCCGTTGTTGCCTGTTGAGTGAAGCCCATGACCCAACTCGCGATGCCCAGCGCCAGGAAATTAAGCGGCCAGATGATGCCGAACACGATGTCCGGAGGCTGCCATCGTGGGCGCGGGAGCGAGGCGTACCACCCTGGATCGCGCGAGGTCCACACGACGGACAGCACGGCATACGCGATGACGACGACGATCATGCCGATCGCCAGGATCACGCCGCTCTCCACCTGCGCATTGTGTCAGCGCAGCCCGATCAGAGCCGAAGGTCGTCTGCGTCGGCCGCCAGCGCCGGTCCCAGCAAGTCCAAGACAGGCGAATTCAGCTCCAGACTCTCCAGGAACGACACGTAGAGCAGGTTTCGCACCCGCCCGTCCAAGCCGGTGTATGCCGTCTCGCACCGCTGTAGGAGCCAGCGCAGATCGGCACTCTCGGGCGGCTGCTGCTCGGCCCAGGCGGCGACGTCAGGGAAAAATGCAAACGAGAGCAGCTCCCCGTCGTTGTCCGCTAGGTGCTCATCGAGGAGCGCTTGAAGGGCGGGGATGTGGGCTACAACCCCTCTTACGAATTCCTCCGGCGTAGTGCGCGAGGTGGCGATTCCTCGCCCCGGGAGGATGAAGTCCTGCGCGTCTTTCGACAGGCTCGGTCCGAGGATTTCGTAGACCGGGGAGTTGTAGGCCATGCCTCCCAGGAAGCCCAGGTAGAGGAGATTGCGCACCCCATCTTCGTCACCTGAATAAGCCTCTTCGCACCGACCCAACAGTGCCCGCAGATCATCGCTGTCGATCGGCTGTTGCTCTGCCCAGGTCGCGAGGTCATAGAAGAAGACCGCGGGGAGAAGTTGCCCGTCGCTCTCGATGTGCTGATCGAGAATCGGCTGGAGTGCCGGCACCTCACGCACCAATGTCGTGACGAACTCTGTCGGTGTCATCATCCGCCTCCTAGGGCTTTGATCAGTTCGTCGAGGAGCCTTTGCGCGACCTCTCGGTCGGATGAGCTAGCGTCCCGGTTGCCACGCAGCCAACGGCGCAGGCCACGAACCAGGTCTCTGCCCTTGATGACGTGCTGTCTGCCACCCACGGTGCCGCCCGGGTTCCTCAACTCGTAGCGGATGGCGTCCATCGTGGTGCCGTCGCCAGTGCGATTCGGGTTCTTGGTGCCCTTGAAGATATCCCTGACGTAGTTCGACAGTTTGCCGTTCTGAACCCTCGGCGCCTGCGCGGCTGGCTTCGGCGCGCCCCCGGTGCCTCCGGTGCCTCCGGAACTCCCTGAACCGCTGGAGTTGCCGCGGGAGCCGTCAGCGGCCTGATTGAGCAGTATGCCGAGAGACCCCAGCAGAGTGGCCGCGGCGGTGGTCAGCACCAGCTGGCCCGTCACGGTCACCACGAAGATCGACCCGCCTCCAGCCAGCGCAGCGACGCCCAGCGGCGGAAACATGAACAGGCCCCAGAGGAAGAGCGCGAATCCGGCCGCCAACAGCAAGGACCCCAGCGCGTCGAGGGCGTGATAGTTGGTGATGACCCGCGAGGTATCGGGGCCAGCAAGCAACACCGTGCCCATCAATCCAAGCCCGGCGATCAGTGCACCTGCCCCGGCAAAGAGGCGGACGGCATACCGGATGACGGTCTCGCCCACGATCTCGCTGAGTCCTCGTCGCCATCCTCGTGCCAGCTCCCACACCTGCCAGGCGACGAAACCCAACCCGGCGAGTGAGATCGCGGCCAGCAACACCGTGCCCGCAGTGCCTGCGAGGACCTCTTGCACCCCGCGGGTCCACGGGAATCCGCCGACGACGTAGTAGAGCACTGCGGGCAGGACGAGCAGCAGCCAGATGATGAACCTCGGCCGGGTCAGCATGCTTTGCACCAGAGTCCGCGCGCCGACCAGACTCGGCTGGGCAAAGTCCCATTGGCTTGGCGTCTGCGAGCCCATCATCTGCTCCCGCGTGTCAACGACGAGGCCGATCTGATCGAGGGCCTGCGGGTCTCGCGCCACGGCATACAGGCTGGAGCGGCGGGCGAGCACGAACCTAGCGGCGATGGCGGACGTCCAGGGTGGACGCACCGCCGCGAAGGACAGCAACGGACCCAGAGCCAAACCCATCGCGTTTTCGCCGGCGAGCAGGACGCCGGTGTGTTGGGCACGTGCGCGCCCCAGCGTGATTCGATCCCGAGCGACAGCGGCGATGAGCACGAGGAAGACCACGACCGGCAGAGCAGTGTGCGACCACGAGATCAACCCGCTGAGCAACGGGATCGGCGTATGCGTGATGACGAAGTTGTAGTGCATGTGGTCGAGGCAGGCATAGGCGAGCGGGGCGACCCCCAACCACCGGAGGCGATCCTGGCGGTGGACGAACCAGCCGATGCCCAAGGCCGCCAGCGCAGACCATTCGAGGTGGCCGATGTTGGTGGCTCGTCGCGCCGATGGTCAAGACGCCCACCGAGGGAGGCAGCCAACTCGTCATCGAGTCGGTGATGCCAGGCACGACGACACCGCCGAACAGACCTGCCTGGACCAGGTATCCATCCTCGATCCGCGTGGTGAGGCTGCCCAGGGTGCCGTATCGCAGCACGGCCTCGAACAGCGCAAACCCTGCGCCGGTGGCCGCGCCGAGGACGAGGTAGTCGATGAAGCCGAGCTGGCGAGCGACCCGCGGCAGCAGAAGGGCCAGCGCGATAAAGGGCGCGACCTTCACGACTTCTTCAATGATGGGATCGAGCGTGTATGAGGCGACGCTCACGATGTCCGCCAGTGCCAGCGGGGTCAGCGCCGCCAAGAGCCTGGTCCAGATCAGTTGCAGGACCACGGCTAAGACGCCGCAGCCGTAGACCCCGGTCGCGAGCACGATGAGCAGCGTCGAGAGGCGCACGGATCGGGACCATGAGCCCAGGGCCGCCAATTGCAGGACCGACCACGTGGCGGCGAAAAGCATCAGGAGGGCCACGCGAAGTCACCTGCCTCACTGGGAGCGCGCGCCTGATCGGTCGGGCGATGCTCAGTGTGGCAGCACTACGCAGTGTCGAGAAATATATCTATACGTATTGGTTATTACGTAGATTCGTCGATATGCGACTACGGAGCCGGTTCAGTCAGCCGCGGCCGTGATACGGCATACCCGTGGCGATCATCGTCAGCGAAGGCACCGACACGTCCAACGGCAGCGCCGCAATCGAGGCCACCATCTCGCCGACGTGGGCGACGTCGAAGGTCGGCTCGGGTCGCCGCGTGCCATCGGGCTGCAACGCCTCGCTCATCATCGAGGTCAGCTCGGTGGCGGTGTTGCCGATGTCGATCTGACCGACCGCGATGCGATGTGCCCGACCGTCAAGGGCCAGCGATTTCGTCAGCCCCGTGATGGCGTGCTTGGTGGCGGTGTATGCCGCGGCACCTGGCCGTGGCGTGTGTGCCGAGATCGAGCCGTTGTTGATGATCCGGCCGCCCTGGGGGTTTTGGTCACGCATGATCGCGAAGGCCTTTTGGGCACACAGGAAGGCTCCGGTGAGGTTGACTTCGACGGTTGCGCGCCAGGCCTCGACGCCGATCGCATCGGGCTCGCCAGTCGGGCCAAACGTGCCAGCGTTGTTGAAGAGCAGATCCACCCGTCCCCACCGCTCAACAACGGCCTCGAACGCCCGCTGCACGTGCTGTTCGTCGCTAATGTCGGTCGGCAAGACCACAGCAACGCCGTCGACCCCGGCGCTCGTCGCCTCGAGACTGGCGGCCGTTCGCCCCAGGAGGGCGACGGCATACCCCCGGCTGGCCAATGCGTAAGCGACGGCGCGGCCGATGCCACTTCCGGCTCCCGTGACGACGGCGACTCTCATAGAGGCTTCGGCTGCGTCGTCCTGACTCACGAGCCGTACCCTCCGTCATCAGATGTCGCCGTGTGTGCACTCATGTTTCTGGCCGACACCGATATGGAGGTGCCCGGGTTGTCGCGGATCAGCGGTGTAGACGTCTCAGCCTAGGCCCCGACACGCCACGTGTCAGGAGGACAAGCCACGCGGGGTCCACGTGGAACTCCTTCGACGGGGTCGAGCAGGTGAGGACCGAAATTCTCTCCGGGTCGCCGGTGTCCCCGGGTCAGCGGGCGATGCCCGAGTGGGTATTCGCCCGCGACGGTGTAGCCGGAACAGCGGACAATCGCGCCCGAACCCACGGCGAGCTGTGACCAACGGCAACGGCCAATCGGCTGAGCGACCAGCCCTCCAGGGTGCGTTCGGCCAGCCAGCTGGTGATGTCGTCGGCACCTACCCGTTGTGCCGCGGCGGCGTTGTGCATCGTCGCGCGAGATCGCTTCCCAGCAGCAGTGTTGCTGCCCGTCGCCCTCACGTCGATGCCAGCGGCCCGCAACTCCTGACGCAGCCGCGCCCGACCCAGTCCGGTCTGGCGCGCAAGCTCATCCAAACTTGCGCCGTCGGAGTAGGCGCATCGCAAGAAGTCATGCAGGGTGCCGTGACCCCATTGCTCCAGCCGTCGACTGAGTTCCTGCTCGCGGTGGACCGCCACGGTGCGGCGGCCAGCGGCGAGGGCAGCGGCCCGGCGACGCTGGCGCTGCATCGGCTCCCGACTGTCCGGCGGCTTCGCGGGCCTTGGTGCCCTCAATAAGGACTGACGACCTGCGTCCAGCCGTGCTCGCAGTTCCGGGTCGCGGCGGTAGCCATCGGTTTGGCGCCGGGAAATGACGGCCGAGAGCGGGGAGGACGTCAAAGGCTGGGTCGCACACAGCCCCATCGCCTGCCGGTAGGTCTCGGCAGTGTGGCCGTGCACCCTGACGTGGGCACCCAATGACACGTACCAGCGGCCGCACAGGTGGCAGCACACACGCAGGGTGCCGTCCTCGATGGCGAGTTCGCCGAGCGGTGCATGCAGACCCGTGCCATCCGGCAACAACCAGAGGTGCAGGTGCGAAGAAGAGGACGCGAGAGAAATCGTCTGCACCGCCGACTCCCATCATGGCCAGGATCCTTATTGCGAATAGTTTGCAATAAGGATCCTGATTGCGCAACAAACGCACCCTTCATACGGGTCGTCGGTCAGGCTTGGGCTGACTCACCTGGGGCCCGAATCTCGGTCGTCGTGTTGGTCGGTCGATACACTCGGGTTTGATCCGTCCGCCACCGATCCCACGAGGAGCAATGCGTCATGACCGATCAGCAGCAGTCACCCAGTGAGCCCCATGCTCATCCCCACACGCACGGGCAGACCGAGCACGAGCACGCCCACCTTGAGCACGAGCATGAGCACGCCGAGCATGAACACGAGCACCAGCATGGAGCCGAAGAGCACAGCCACGAGCACGTGCACCAGCGCGACCTCACCGACGATCACACCCACAGCCACCCCTGAAGAGTTCGCCGGGTGTCCTGCGTGCGCGGTCGCGGGCTCACGTCTTAGTCGGCGCTACGAGGGGCTAGGCCGAGCCGGTCGTCCGGGTGAGCAGCTGCCCGTGCGGATCGCCGCTGACGTCGACCCGCTGGCCGCGCACCCACGTGCCGTGCACAACACCGTGCAACTCCTTGCCTTCGTATGCCGTGATCCTGTTTTTGTGCAGCAGGCTCTGCGCATCGACAACGAAGGTCTCCTCCGGAGCGAAGGCGATGAGGTCGGCATCGGAGCCGAGCGTGAGGCTGCCCTTCGCGCTCAACCCGACTTGGGCCGCCGTGGCCTGCGACATCCACTGCGAGACCTGCGCGAGGCTGAATCCGCGCTCGCGGGCACTGGTCCAGATGGCCGCCAGGCTGAGTTGGACGGATGAGACACCACCCCAGGCCACGCCGAAGTCGCCGGTGTCCAGGTGCTTGAGGTCGAGCGTGGACGGTGAGTGATCGGAGACGATCATGTCGATGGTGCCGTCGGCCAGCCCCGCCCAGAGCTCATCCTGATTCGACCCCTCGCGGATCGGCGGGCAGCACTTGAACTGGGTCGCGCCGTCGGGGACGTCCTCGGCGCGCAGAGTCAGATAGTGCGGCGTGGTCTCGGCGGTGATGGCCACACCCGCGTCCTTGGCCGCGCGGATCTGCGGGATTGCTTCGCCGCTGGAAACGTGCAAGACGTGCACTCGGCAACCGGTCTCCCGAGCCCCGTCGATGACCTGGTTGATGGCCTCGTTCTCGGCCTCACGTGGACGCGAAGCCAAGAAGTCGGTGTAGTGGGCACTGGGGAACTGCGACTGCGGAGCGGACTCGATGGCCTCGGGATCCTCTGCGTGCACGATGAGCAAACCCCCGAACGAAGCGATCTCGCGCATCGCTTCGAGCAACTGCTCGGCGTTGACGTGGGGAAACTCATCGACGCCGGAGGGCAACGTGAAGCACTTGAAGCCGAAGACGCCGGCCTTGTGCAGTGGGGCCAGGTCGGCCACGTTGCCGGGGATCGCTCCGCCCCAGAAGCCGACGTCGACCCAAGCCTGAGGGGCGGCAGTCTCGCGCTTGACCGCGAGCGCGTCGGTCGTGACGGTCGGCGGGATGCTGTTCAGCGGCATGTCGATCAGCGTGGTGACGCCGCCCGCGGCAGCCGCCCGGGTGGCGCTGGTGAAGCCTTCCCAGTCGGTGCGTCCAGGGTCGTTGACGTGCACGTGGGTGTCGACGACTCCCGGCATGAGCACCACATCGGCAGCCAACTCGACGACGCTCTCACCCACGAGCGCTGCGTCATACGGCTCGATCGCGCTGATCTTGCCGTCGCGCACGGCGATGGACATCGCTGCCTCGCCGTCACTGGTCAGGACGCGCTGGGCCTTGAAGACGACCTCGTGCCCAGGTGAGCTGCTATCGGTCATGGCCTTCTCCTCGCTGGGGTCCAGTGTCATACTGCGGTTGACTCCCGGCCATGGTAGTGGTTTCCTTTATGTGGAAACAAGTTTCCGCTCAGCGGATAATCTACTCGCCCGTCACGCCCAGCACAGGAGCTGTCATGGCATCGCAATCCCCCGACTCGTCGGCACCGTGGTACTACGCACCGCACGGGGGGCATCCTGCGCAAACCGAATTGACGACCAACCGCGCCGTCTTCACCGAGTCGTATGCCGTCCTGCCGCGGGGAACGATGCGCGACATCGTCATCAGCTACCTCCCCACCTGGGTCAACACCCGCCTGTGGGTCATCGCCCGGCCGCTGTCCGGATTCGCCGAGACGTTCTCGCACTACATCGTCGAGGTGTCCCCCGAGGGCGGCAGTGACACTCCCGAGGTCGACCCCGGCGCGGAGCACGTGCTGTTCCTGGCCGAGGGCACGCTCGTGCTCACCCTCGACGGCGAACGCCACGAGATGACCCCCGGCGGCTACGCCTTCCTGCCGCCGAGCTCGGACTGGGCGCTGCACAACGAGAGCGAAGAGACCGCGACCTTCCACTGGGTGCGCAAGAAGTACCAGAAGGTCGAAGGCGTCGACGTCCCGAACGCCTTTGTTACCAACGAGAACGACGTCGAGGGCGGCGCGATGCCCGGCACCGAAGGTCGCTGGATCACGCAGCGCTTCACCGAGCAGTCCGACATGCGCCACGACATGCACGTCAACATCGTGTCTTTCGAGCCCGGCGCGACGATCCCGTTCCCGGAGACGCACGTCATGGAGCACGGCATCTACGTGCTCGAAGGCAAGGCGATGTATCTGCTGAACGCGGATTGGGTCGAGGTGCAAGAGGGCGACTTCATGTGGCTGCGCGCCTTCTGCCCCCAGGCTTGTTATGCGGGCGGCCCCGGCCGCTTCCGCTACCTGCTCTATAAAGATGTCAACCGGCACGCCACCCTGAGTCGCCAGTTCGTCTAAAACGTAGCTTCGCCGAGGGCGCACATTCAGCGCAACACCCACGTTTTCGGCATACTCACCCGGTCCAGCCCTCGCAGTTCGTCCCGAGTTCGGAGCACAGATGACCCTAGGCAAAGACAATCCACTTCCCGAGGCTCACATTGATCGCGAGGAGTTGGGCGAATGGGCCGACTCCTTCGATCAGTTGGTTCGCGAGCGCGGCACAGCCGGGGCCTCCAGCGTGCTCCGGATGCTCGGTGAGCGGGCACACCTGGCGGGTATCAACGGGGCCGAGCCGGTCACCACCGACTACGTCAACACCATCCCGGTCAACGAGGAAGCGCCGTTCCCCGGGGACGAGGACATCGAGCGCAGCTATCGGCGGCTCTTGCGCTGGAACGCCGCCGTGATGGTGCACCGCGCCCAGCACCCCGACATCGGCGTCGGCGGACACATCTCGACGTATGCCGGCGCGGCCACGCTCTATGAGGTCGGCCTGAACCACTTCTTCCGGGGCCCCGATCACGCGGGTGGCGGCGACCAGGTCTTCTTCCAGGGGCACGCCTCGCCGGGAATGTACGCGCGCGGCTACCTCGAGGGACGGCTGAGCGAGGCCGACCTCAACGGTTTCCGTCAGGAGCGCTCCAAGGCCGGCAACGCGCTGCCGTCCTACCCGCACCCGCGGATGATGCCCGACTTCTGGCAGTTCCCGACGGTGTCGATGGGCATCGGGCCGATGAACGCGATCTACCAGGCGCAGTTCAACCGCTATCTGCAGGGCCGCGGCATCAAAGACACCTCCGACCAGCGTGTATGGGCCTTCCTGGGCGATGGCGAAATGGACGAGCCGGAGTCGCGCGGGTTGCTGCAGCTCGCGGCCAACGACGGGCTGGACAACCTCAACTTCGTCATCAACTGCAACCTACAGCGACTCGACGGCCCGGTGCGAGGCAACGGCAAGATCGTCCAGGAGCTCGAGGGCTTCTTCCGTGGAGCCGGGTGGAACGTCATCAAGGTGCTGTGGGGCCGCGAGTGGGACGCCCTGCTCGAAGCCGATCACAGCCGCGACCTCGTGCGCGTGATGAACGCCACGCTGGACGGCGACTATCAGACCTACAAGGGAGAGTCCGGCGGATACATCCGGGACAACTTCTTCGGTCGCACCCCGGAGACCAAGGCGCTGGTCGAGACGCTGACCGACGACCAGATCTGGAACCTCAAGCGCGGCGGGCACGACTACCACAAGATGTATGCGGCGTATCACGCTGCCACCGTGGGCAACACGACTGGTCAGCCGACGGTCATCCTGGCCAAGACCGTCAAGGGCTACGGCCTCGGTGCCAACTTCGAGGCCCGCAACGCCACCCACCAGATGAAGAAGCTCACGGCGGCGGACCTCAAGAGTTTCCGCGACCTGCTGCACATCCCGGTCAGCGACAAGCAGATCGACGACGACCTCTACAACGTGCCGTACTACAAGCCGTCCGCCGATTCTGCCGAACTTCAGTATCTGATGGACCGTCGTCGGGAGCTGGGCGGGTTTGTGCCGTCGAGGCGAAGTGCGGCTCCGGCTCTGCCCGTGCCCACGGCCGACATCTACAAAACGACGCTGAAGGGGTCGGGCAAGCAGCAGGCCGCGACCACGATGGCGTTCGTCCGGATCTTGCGAGACCTGATGCGCGTCAAGGGACTTGGCGAGCGCATCGTGCCGATCATCCCCGACGAGGCACGGACGTTCGGGATGGACTCGTTCTTCCCGACGGCCAAGATCTACAACCCCCAAGGGCAGAACTACGAGCCGGTCGACCGGGCCATGTTCATGCCCTACCGCGAGTCCACGCAAGGTCAGATCCTGCATACCGGGATCAACGAGGCGGGCTCCTTTGCGGCCTTCACCGCGGTCGGCACGTCCTATGCGACGCACGGCGAGCCGATGATCCCGGTCTACGTCTTCTATTCGATGTTTGGCTTCCAGCGGACCGGCGACTCGATGTGGGCCGCGATGGACCAGATGACCCGCGGCTTCATCATCGGTGCCACGGCCGGTCGCACGACGCTGACCGGGGAGGGGCTGCAGCACGCCGACGGCCATTCGCCGATCTTGGCGGCGACGAACCCAGGCGTGAAGACCTACGACCCGGCGTTTGGCTACGAGATCGCGCATATTGTCTCGGCCGGTCTGGCGCAGATGTACGGGCCGGACAGCGAAGACCCCAACGTCATGTACTACCTGACGGTCTACAACGAGCCGATGACTCAACCCGCTCAGCCCGAGGACGTCGACATCGATGGCATCGTGCGCGGCTTGCACCGGATTTCGGTGGCCGATGGGTCCGGTCCGCGCTGCCAGCTGATGGGATCGGGAGTCTCGGTGCCCTGGGCCCTTGAGGCCGCTCGGTTGCTGCAGGACGACTGGGGGGTGGCGGCCGATGTGTGGTCGGTGACCTCGTGGACGGAGTTGCGCCGCGACGGTTTGGCCGCTGAGGAGCACGCCTTCTTGCACCCCGACGAGCCAGCGCGGACGGCATACGTCACCCAGAAGTTGCAGGATGCTCAGGGGCCGATCGTTGCTTCGACCGACTTTGCCTCTGAGGTGCCTGACCAGATCCGTCAGTTCGTGCCCAACCGGTTTGCCACCTTGGGTGCCGACGGTCACGGCTTCTCCGACACCCGGCAGGCCGCTCGACGCTGGTTCCACATCGACGTGCACTCGATGGTGGTGCGGGCACTGCAGTTGCTGGCCGAGGAGGGCTCGGTGGACGCGTCCAAGGCTCGCGAAGCCGCCGACCGCTACGAGTTGCTCGACGTGAACGCCGGCACTACGGGCAACGCCGGCGGCGAAGGCTAGGCCAGCCGACTCGCTCAAGCCGACCGCCCTTCAAGCGGCGTCGCCTTAGCCTGAGCAGTCGTGTCGCTATAGCGACATGTTCCGCACAGGCTTAGCGGGACGGGTGCCGACCAGGGTCGAAGTTTTGGCCCTCCTGCACCCCGCGACTCTGGATCCGGCCAAACGTGAGTTGCTCCATCCTCGGCCCGGACAACGAGAGGTGAACGACTCCAGGATGACGGTCCACGGCAGCGGGTCCCCGGAGCGTCGAGTGCCCATCTCCGGCCAGTTGGTGTCGTGCGCCGATGGCCGCAGACGCACCACAGTGACCTAGGCCAACGGCATCACCCTGGTCCTCATTCGGCTGATCGGCTCATCGGCAGCTGGACACGACACCTTGACCGGCCGGTAGGGCGAGCACACCGGAGTGCTGGCCACCTGCGTCCTAGACGACCGTGTCCAAGCGCAGCAGCGCGATGTCGCGAAGTTGGGCCACCGTCTCGGCGCGCTCGCTCGCTTCGTCGTTGTCGATGCGGCGATGCAACTCGTCGCGGATCTCTGATGCAGTCCGTCCAGCGGCCCTGATCAGGAACACCCGGTCGAACTTGGCCTCATAGGCCCGATTGCCCTCCAGGATCTCGGCAATCACTTCGGTGTCGGCGGGGTCGACGTTGCCCTGCTCTTTGCGGCTCAACTCGGCATCGTGATCGGGGCTGCTGGCCTGTTCCCCGATCCGCGGGTGACCCGCGAGCGCACCCTCGAGTTCGTCGTCGTCCAGGTGCTCGGCGGCTGAGCGGGCGGTGTCGGTCAGCGCGGTGGCGTCGGCATACGGACGGCCGAGCATGACCGTGTCCACCCACCGCGGCACATTGAGGCAGGTATGCAGCCTGCTGCGGGCATCCGCATCGGCGAGTGCGTTGAAGGCTGCGACATCCATGACAATCACGGTCCTGCTTTCCTAGGGACAAAGTGCAGCGGCGTGACCATCCGCTCGCCGGGTTGCTCCAGTCTGCGTGACATCCGCCGCGCTCAACAGTGAAACAACGAACCCTCAGCATACTCGATACTTCCGTTTAGTGGAAACAAACTTCCATCAAACGGATAGGCGATGTCGTCGGAAACCAACGACGAGTCTCAGTCCGCGAGGTGCTCTCGAGCGATCTGCTCGCCGAGTTGCTCCAGCA